>NZ_JBIVRJ010000002.1:0-506687 GCF_044755625.1 Curtobacterium sp. NPDC092190
CCCGGTCACATTCCGAACCCGGAAGCTAAGCCTCTCAGCGCCGATGGTACTGCAAGGGGGACCTTGTGGGAGAGTAGGACGCCGCCGGACTCAACGTAAGTGATGTGGCCATCGGCCCTCCATCGAGAACTCGTAGGGGAGACCCTCGTTCTCGTGGAGGCCGGTGGCCACATCTGTTTCCGCCGTAGGTCGCTCGACTCGCGGTCCGGTTCGTGATGGACTGGGCCCAGCAGTGGGCACGGACGACCGTGCGGCACCCCCCCACAACGACACAGCGGACGATCGCCCGGCGCATTCGAGCACGGGCACGCGATGAGGAGCAACGGTGGCGAACGACGACGAGCAGCAGCGCAACGACCGGGATCGCGGGGAGCGGCGCGAAGGCAGCCGCTGGTCGTCCGGGCCGCGCGACTTCGAGCGTCGCGAGGGGGATCGTGCGCGACGGGACGGTGACCGTCCAGCCCGCGACGCCGGCCGGAGTGATCGTGACGACCGTCGGGGCTTCCGCGAGGGCGACCGGTCCTTCAGTGACGGTGGCCGTCGGCCGGCTCGGCAGGGTGACCGCGACGGTACGGGGCGTCCGCCCCGCGGTGACGGTCCTCGAGGCGCTGACCGCCCGGGCCGTGATGGTGACCGCCGTCCGTTCCGTGGCGGCGACGACCGTCGTCCGCAGCGTGATGGTGATCGTCCCTTCCGTGGTCGCGATGACCGCGCGCCCTTCCGTGGTGGCGACGACCGTCGTCCGCAGCGTGACGGTGGCGACCGTGGTCCGCAGCGTGATGGTGATCGTCCCTTCCGCGGTCGCGATGACCGCGCGCCCTTCCGTGGTGGCGACGACCGTCGTCCGCAGCGTGACGGTGGCGACCGTCGTCCGCAGCGTGATGGTGATCGTCCCTTCCGTGGTCGTGACGACCGCGCGCCCTTCCGTGGTGGCGACGACCGTCGGCCGCAGCGTGACGGTGGCGACGACCGTCGTCCGTTCCGTGGCGGCGATGACCGTCGTCCGCAGCGTGACGGTGGCGAGCGTCGTCCGTTCCGTGGTGGCGACGACCGTCGTCCGCAGCGTGACGGTGGCGAGCGTCGTCCGTTCCGTGGTGGCGACGATCGCCGTCCGCAGCGTGACGGTGATGACCGTCGTCCGTTCCGTGGTGGCGACGATCGCCGTCCGCAGCGTGACGGCGATGACCGTCGTCCGTTCCGTGGTGGCGATGACCGTCGTCCGCAGCGTGACGGTGGTGAGCGTCGTCCGTTCCGCGGTGGCGACGACCGCCCCCGCCGCGACGACGACCGGGGCGACCGCCCTCGGTTCGGCGATGGCTCCCGTCATGCCGGCGCACGCTTCGGCGAGGCTGCCCGTGACGACTGGGAGGACCGTGACCCGTACGGCACGCGTTCCGTCCGTCCGCGACACGAGGACCCCGAGATCGACGAGAGCGTCTCGCCGCGGGACCTCGACCCGGCTGCCCGCGCCGAGCTCAAGACGCTCAGCAAGGACAACGCCGAGTGGGTCGCGAAGCACCTCGTCATGGCGGCGCTGCTCGTCGACGAGGACCCGGAGACGGCCAACCTGCACGCGCTGAGCGCTGCGCGTCGAGCCGGTCGTGTGGCGGTCGTCCGCGAGACCGCGGCGATCACCGCGTACCGGACGGGCGACTTCGCCACGGCGCTCCGTGAGCTGCGCACCTACCGTCGCATCTCCGGCAAGAACGACCAGCTGCCGATGATGGTCGACTGCGAGCGGGGTCTCGGACGTCCGGAGCGGGCGCTCGAGCTCGGCCGGTCGGTCGACCGCGCCGCGCTGGACACGGCGGTGCAGGTGGAGCTCGCGATCGCGATGTCCGGTGCCCGGATCGACCTGGGCAACCCGACGGCCGCGCTCGGCGAGCTCGAGATCCCGCAGCTCGACCCGACCACGGCGTACAGCTGGTCGCCGGCCCTCTACAGTGCTTACGCGGCCACGCTCGAGGAGCTCGGCCGCCAGGACGAGGCCGACGAGTGGTGGGCGCGGGTCGACCGGGCTGCCGCCGCCCTGGCCGAGATCGCCGACGAGAACGCATGGGAGACTGTCGATGTGGTCGAGGAAGAAGTCGAAGGACACGACGAGCACGACGCCGTCGTCGGTGACGAGTCCGTCGCCGGTGACGAGCACGGGACCGGAGCGCTCGACGACACCGACCAGCTCGGCGACGACGTCGACCCCGACGACGACCTCGGCGAGATCGACGACGACAACCCCCGCGACGTCGACGGCTCCGCAGCCGACTGACGTCCCGAGGCCGCCGACGGACGGTGTGGACGTCGTCCTCACCGACCTCGACGGTGTCGTGTACCGCGGACGCAACGCGATCCCGCACGCTGTCGAGGCCCTGACACGGGCGTCGCTGACGGCTCGGGTCGGCTACATCACGAACAACGCCTCTCGTCGGCCGTCCGACGTCGCGGAGCACCTGGAGGGCTACGGCCTCGAGGTGACCGCCGACGACGTCGTGACCTCGTCGCAGGCGGGCGTGCGGCTGCTCGAGACGCTGGTGCCGGCCGGGTCCACCGTGCTGGTCACCGGCGGCCTCGGGCTGACGAGCATCGTCGAGGAGGCGGGCTTCACCGTGACGACGAGCGCCGACGACGCTCCGGCAGCGGTCATCCAGGGGTTCTCGCCGGACCTCGGGTGGACGCACCTGGCAGAGGCCTCCTTCGCCCTCGCCGATCCGGACGTGCCGTGGGTGGCGACGAACATGGACTGGTCGATCCCGGTCGAGCGTGGCATCGCGCCCGGCAACGGCACGCTCGTGTCCGCGGTGCACCAGGCCGTCGGGCGGATGCCGGTGGTGGCGGGCAAGCCGGAGCGACCGATCTTCGACGCCGCGATCGCCCGCTTCGGCGGCGAGCACCCGCTGTTCATCGGCGACCGGCTCGACACGGACATCAAGGGCGCGAACGACGCCGGCATCCCGAGCGTGCTCGTACTGACGGGCATCGACCAGGCGAAGCAGGTGCTCGCGGCCGACCAGCGCTCGCGTCCGACGTACGTCCTGCAGGACCTCCGTGGGCTGTCCGAGCCGTACCCGGTGACGGTGCGGCGGCAGGACCCGGACGGCACCCGGTACGTCACGGTCGGCGGCGCCACGGTCGCGATGCACGGGCACGTCGTCCGGGTGCTCGACAGCGGGACCCCGATCGACCTGCTCCGCGCCGGAGCGGCGCTGATCTGGGAGTCCGGACTGGCGATCTACGGCCTCGACGTCGACCCGAAGCTGTACGGCGGCGAGTAGCGTGACCGACGTGCCCCACCCGCAGCAGCCGCCCGAGCAGGAGCAGGGTGAGCAGCAGCAACCGGGCGAGCAGCAGCAGCCGGGCGAGCACCGACTGCCCGCGCAGCAGCCGGATGGCTTCGCGGAACGCACCGCGGCTGCCGAGGCGCTGCCCCTGCCCGAGCGCGCCGACGCCTTCGCCGCGCTGCACGACGACCTGCGCACCCGCCTCGAGAGCGGCCAGGCACCGCAGGGGCACAGCTCGGGTCGCGCTGCCGGCGCCACGCAGGTGTGGGGGAGCGGACGAGGAGACGGCGGTGCCGGTGCCTGAGCACGACGAGGCCCGCCCGGTCCGGTTGGACGCACTGCTCGCCGCCCGCGGGCTGGTCAGGTCACGGACTGCCGCGGCGAAGCTGGTCCAGGCCGGCCGCGTGACGGTCGGGGGCACGGCGGTCGTGAAGCCGTCGGCCCCGGTCGCGCCGGACGCCGAGCTCGTCGTCGACACCGAGGACGAGTGGGTGTCGCGTGCGGCGCGGAAGCTCGTCCGTGCCCTCGAGGCCTTCGACGTCGACCCGAGCGGGCGCGTCGTGCTCGACGTGGGCGCCAGTACCGGAGGATTCACGCAGGTGCTGCTCCACCACGGAGCCGCCCGCGTCGTCGCCCTCGACGTCGGGCACGGTCAGCTCGACCCGGTGGTCGCCATCGACGAGCGGGTGCGTGTGGTCGAGGGGTGCAACGCCCGTGACCTCACGCCGGACACCTACGCGGCGCTCGACGACGCAGCGCCCCGCACGAGCCTGGTCGTCGGGGACCTGTCCTTCATCTCCCTGCGCATCGTCCTGCCCGTGCTGGCGGTCGCCGTGCCCGCGGACGACTTCGTGCTGCTCGTGAAGCCGCAGTTCGAGGTCGGCCGTGGTGGTGTGCGCGAGGGCATCGTGCGCGACCCCGCCCTGCGGAACGACGCGCTCATGAACGTGCTCTGGTCGGCGTGGGACGCGGGCCTCGGGACGGTCGGGCTGACCGCATCGCCGATCGTCGGCACGCACGGCAACCACGAGTACCTCGCGCACTTCCAGCGTGGTGTCGGGGGTCATCCGGCAGGATGGGGGAACCCGACAGCGTGGATCGGTCGGGCCACCGAACTCACCGAAGGGGCTGCATGAGCGACGACGACCGGCACATCCTGCTCGTCTCCCACACGGGCCGACAGGACTCCATCGACGCCGCCGTCGAGGTCTGCGACCTGCTGCACGCCGCCGGACTCACCCCGGTGATGCCGTTCGACGAGTACGCCGACGTCCGACGGGCCGAGGCCTCGGTCGGCCAGGTCGACATCCTGGGTGTCGACGTGCAGGCCGACGCCCTCGAGATCGTCATCGTCCTCGGCGGGGACGGCACGATCCTCCGTGCCGCCGAACTCGTGCGGGGGACGCGCGCCCCGATCGTGGGCGTGAACCTCGGACACGTCGGCTTCCTGGCCGAGAGCGAGCGCGACGGGCTGCGGGCCACGGTCGAGCGTGCCCTCGTCGGCGACTACAAGGTCGAGGAGCGTGTGACGCTCCAGGTCGACGTGGTCGTCGGGCACGAGGTCGTCTACTCGTCGTGGGCGCTGAACGAGGCGACGATCGAGAAGGCCTCCCGCGAGCGCATGCTCGAGGTCGTCACCGAGGTCGACGGTCGGCCGCTGTCGTCCTTCGGCTGCGACGGCGTCGTCGTCGCCACCCCCACGGGGTCCACGGCCTACTCGTTCTCCGGCGGCGGCCCGATCGTCTGGCCGGACGTCGACGCCCTGCTCATGGTGCCGCTCAGCGCGCACGCCCTGTTCTCGCGTCCGATCGTCGTCGGGCCGGACTGCACCCTCGCGATCGAGGTCCTCCGGCGCACGAGCGGCGTCGGTGTCCTGTGGTGCGACGGCCGTCGCACCCACGACCTGCCGCCGGGTGCCCGGGTCGAGGTCCGTCGATCGCCCGACCCCGTCCGGGTCGCCCGGCTGAAGGACGCGCCCTTCACCGACCGGCTGGTCGCCAAGTTCCAGTTGCCCGTCGCGGGCTGGCGCGGTCCGGCGACCGAGGACGACGCATGATCGAGGAGATCGTCATCTCCGACCTCGGCGTCATCGGCGAGACCACGCTCGAGCTCGGACCCGGCTTCACCGTCGTCACCGGCGAGACCGGTGCGGGCAAGACCATGATCGTCACGGCGCTCGGGCTGCTGCTCGGTGCCCGGGCGGATGCCGGCTCCGTGCGCCGCGGCGCCTCCAGCGCGGTGGTCGAGGGGCGTTGGCACGTCCCGGACCACGCCGCCGTCGCGGAGCGTGTCGAGGACGCGGGCGGGACCGTCGAGGACGGCGAGCTCATCCTGACCCGCACGGTCTCGGCGGAGGGCCGCAGCCGTGCGACGGTCGGTGGCCGCAGTGCCCCGGTCGCGGTGCTCGGCGAGCTCGCCGACCAGCTGGTGACCGTGCACGGGCAGTCGGACCAGATCCGCCTGACGTCGGCCTCGGCGCAGCGCGCCGCCCTCGACGGCTTCGGCGGCAGGGCTGTGCAGCGGGCACTCGGTGCCTACGTCGCCGCCTACGACACCTGGCAGGCGCACGCCGGCGAGCTCGAGACGCTCGTGCGGGACCGCGACGACCGCGTCGCCGAGGCCGAACGCATCCGCGCCGCGTCGGACGAGATCGAGTCGGTCGACCCGCAGCCCGGCGAGGACGTCGAGCTCGCCGAACGCGCCGAACGCCTCGGCAACCTCGAGGAGCTCCGCCTGGCCGCCGGCACCGCCCACGAGGCACTGTCCAGCGAGTCCCTCGACGGGGTCGCCGACGTCGTCGGACTGGTCGAGGCGGCACGCCGGGCCGTCGAGCGCGTCGCCGGGTCCGACCCGGCCCTCCAGCCCGTGCTCGAGCAGCTGACCGAACTCGGGATCCAGGCCTCGGACGCATCCGCCGGCCTGTCCAGCTACCTCGGCTCGTTGGAGCCGGACGCCGGGCACGACCTCGAGCTCGTCAACGAACGCCGGGCACTCCTGGCGAACCTGACGCGCAAGTACGGCGAGACGGTCGACGACGTGATCGCGTACGGCCAGCGGGCGAGCGACCGGTTGCTGGAGCTGGACGGTGACGACGACCGCATCGTCGCGCTGCAGCAGAGCGTCGAGCAGGACGAGCAGGCCCTCGCGCAGACGGCCGCCGCGCTGACCGCGGCCCGCACGAAGGCCGCGGGCGACCTCGCGAAGCGGGTCACCGCGGAACTCCGGACGCTGGCGATGGCCGGCGCGACCCTGGTGGTCGAGGTCACCGACGGCGGCGAGTACCGCCGACACGGGCGCGACCAGGTCGCGATCCTGCTCCAGCCGCACTCCGGCACCGACCCCCGCCCGATCGGCAAGGGCGCGTCCGGCGGCGAGCTCTCGCGCGTGATGCTCGCGATCGAGGTCGTCATGGCCGGCAGCACGACCGTCCCGACCTTCGTGTTCGACGAGGTCGACGCCGGCGTCGGCGGAGCCGCGGCGATCGAGATCGGTCGGCGGCTCGCGAAGCTCGCCGAGCGGACGCAGGTCATCGTCGTCACGCACCTCGCCCAGGTCGCCGCGTTCGCGAACAACCACCTCAACGTCGTCAAGGACGCCAGCGGCGCCGTGACCTCGTCGAGCGTGCGCCGGCTCGAGGGCGAGGACCGGCTCCAGGAGATGGCCCGCCTGCTCTCCGGCCTGGGCGACAGCGCGAGCGGCATCGAGCACGCGCGCGAGCTCCTCGACGTCGCCGGCCAGCGCGCCTAGCCAACGGTCCGGCCTGGAGGCACGCCCCGCCCCGTCCCTCCGCCCTCGTCCGCAACACGCAACGAGGGCGGCTCCGCGCAGCGGTACAGCGCTGCGCACAGTCGCCGACGTTGCGTCCTGCGGGGACGGCGGGGGTGACCGGTCGGCGGGCGCAACGCCCGCGGCGAACGCGGGTCGCGCCTCCCGGCAGTTCTGACGTACGATGGAACCCCGTGGCGGACACTCTCAGCGGCGGAACCAATTCTTCGACCTCGACCCCGAAGGTCACGAAGCAGATCTTCGTGACCGGCGGGGTCGTCTCGTCCCTCGGCAAGGGCCTGACGGCGGCCAGCCTCGGCAACCTGCTCACGGCGCGCGGCCTCAAGGTCGTCATGCAGAAGCTCGACCCGTACCTCAACGTGGACCCGGGCACCATGAACCCGTTCCAGCACGGCGAGGTCTTCGTGACCGACGACGGTGCCGAGACGGACCTCGACATCGGGCACTACGAGCGCTTCCTCGACATCAACCTGTCGCAGGCCGCGAACGTCACGACCGGTCAGGTGTACTCCAGCGTGATCGCCAAGGAGCGGCGCGGCGAGTACCTCGGCGACACCGTCCAGGTCATCCCGCACATCACCGACGAGATCAAGCGTCGGATGCGCGAGCAGGCCGAGAACGACCCGCAGCCCGACGTCATCATCACCGAGGTCGGCGGCACGGTCGGTGACATCGAGTCCCAGCCGTTCATCGAGTCCGCCCGCCAGGTCCGCCACGAGCTCGGCCGCAACAACGTGTTCTTCGTGCACGTGTCGCTCGTGCCGTTCATGAGCGCCTCGGGCGAGCAGAAGACCAAGCCGACGCAGCACTCCGTCGCCGCGCTCCGCTCGATCGGCATCCAGCCGGACGCCCTCGTGCTCCGCTCGGACCGCCCGGTGTCGGAGTCGAACAAGCGCAAGATCGCCCTCATGTGCGACGTGGACGAGGACGCCGTGGTGAACGCGGTCGACGTCCCCTCGATCTACGACCTGCCGACGCTGCTGCACGACCAGGGCCTCGACCAGGTCATCATCGACGCGCTGAAGCTCGACGCGCACGACGTCGACTGGTCGGCGTGGAACCCGGTCCTCGACGCGGTGCACGAGCCGAAGAAGCACGTGACGATCGCCCTGGTCGGCAAGTACATCGACCTGCCGGACGCCTACCTGTCGGTCACCGAGGCCCTGCGCGCCGGTGGCTTCGCCCATAATGCGAAGGTCACGCTGAAGTGGGTCGTGTCCGACGACTGCACGACGCCCGAGGGTGCCGCGAAGCAGCTCGGTGACGTCGACGGCATCTGCGTCCCCGGCGGCTTCGGAGTCCGCGGCATCGAGGGCAAGCTCGGCGCGCTCAGGTTCGCGCGTGAGCAGGGCATCCCGACGCTCGGCCTGTGCCTCGGCCTGCAGTGCATGGTCATCGAGTACGCCCGCCACGAGGCCGGCCTGACCGACGCGTCGAGCACCGAGTTCGACCCGGAGACCTCGACGCCGGTCATCGCGACCATGGCGGAGCAGGTCGACATCATCGCCGGTGGCGACATGGGCGGCACGATGCGCCTCGGCCTGTACCCGGCGCACTTCACCGACGGGTCGCTCGCGGCCGAGCTCTACGGTGCGTCCGAGGCCTCGGAGCGCCACCGTCACCGCTACGAGGTGAACAACACCTACCGTCAGCAGATCGCGGACGCCGGCCTGGTGTTCTCGGGTACCTCGCCCGACGGCACCCTGGTCGAGTACGTCGAGCTGCCGCGCGACGTGCACCCGTTCTACATCGCCACGCAGGCACACCCGGAGCTGCGCTCGCGTCCGACGAACGCGCACCCGCTGTTCGCCGGGCTGGTGGACGCGGCGATCGCGCGCCACGAGGCGTCCAGCCTGTTCGACCCGGCCGAGGAGTCGGCGGAGGTCGTCGCGTAACGCGCGCTGTCGCTGAACGCGCGCTGTCGCTGACGGGAGGCGCGGTGCCAGCTGGCACCGCGCCTCCCGTCCGTCCCGGGGAGGGCTGACGGAGCCGCGTGCCAGGATGGGCTGGTGACTGCCGCTGACGCACCGATCGCCGACGAACACGCCTCGTACGAGGTCACCGACTCCACCGTCGTGTACGAGGGTGCCGTCTGGGACGTCCGCCGTGACCACGTCGACTACGACGGGCACGACATGGTCCGCGAGTACATCGACCACACGGGCGCCGTCGCCGTCTTCGCGGAGGACGACGAGGGCCGTGTGCTCGTCATCCAGCAGTACCGCCACCCCGTGCAGCTGCGCGACTGGGAGCTGCCGGCCGGGCTCCTCGACCACGAGGGCGAGGACCACCTCACCGCCGCGCAGCGGGAGCTCGGGGAAGAGGCCGACCTCGAGGCGGACCACTGGGAGCCCCTCGTCCGGTACAACACCTCGTCGGGCGGCAGCGACGAGTTCATCCAGGTCTACCGGGCCCGTGGGGTCCGTGCGACGGCGTCCGCGTTCGAGCGTGAGGCCGAGGAGGCGGACATCGTGACCCGATGGGTGCCGCGGGCGGAGCTCGTCGAGGGGATCCTCGCGGGCCGCCTGCAGAACTCGGCGCTCGTCGTCGCGACCCTCGCGGTCGATGCGATCGAGCGGGGCGCGGTCGAGCGCGGCGCGGTCGAGCGGGACGCGGTCGAGCGGGACGCGACGGCGTGACGGCCGACAGCGGGCTCGGTGCCCTGCTGCGGGACGGGCTCTGGACGCACGAGCCCGTCGCCGTCGAACCCGTCGTCGATCGTGCCGCCCTGCTCGTGACCGCGGAGGAGGGCAGCGATGCCTGGCGGACGACCTCGTACGGGTTCGTCCACGACTCGGAGCACGCGCTCCTCCGACCCACCGACGGCGCGTTCGCCGTGGAGGTCTCGTTCGTCCTCGACTTCGCGGAGCAGTTCGACCAGGCCGGGGTGTTCCTGCGGGTCGACGAGCAGGAGTGGGTGAAGGCGGGCGTGGAGTTCTCCGACGGGCTGCCGCAGGTCGGGGCCGTCGTGACGCACGGGACGTCCGACTGGTCCGTCGCGCCCGTGCCGTCCTGGACCGGGCGGGTCGTGACGGTGCGCGCGAGCCGCTCCGGTGACGCCGTGACGGTCCGGGCCTGGGCCGACGGCGAGGAGCCCCGGCTGGTGCGGGTCGCGCACCTCGACCCGGACGCCGTCGTGTCGGCCGGCCTGTTCTGCGCCGCACCCACCCGGGCCGGGCTCACGGTGACCTTCACCGCCTGCCGCTTCGGCGAGCCGGACGCCGGGCTGCACTGACGAACTCCGCAGGGCGGTCCCGCACTAGTTTTGTCGGGTGATCCCCCTCGACCGTGCCACCGACACCTACCTGCGGCACGTCGCCGTCGAGCGGGGACTGTCGCAGCACACGGTGGCGGCCTACCGGCGGGACCTGGCGGTCTTCGCGGAGTGGCTCGCCTCGACGCCGGCGGTCGACTCCGCGGGCGCGGACCGGGCCGGGGGAGCGGAGGCGCTGACGGACGTCGCACGCCTCGCCCGCGCGGACGTCGCCGGGTTCGTCACGCACCTGACCTCGCGACCGGAGCAACCGCTCGCGCCCCGGTCGGTCGCCCGGATGCTCAGCTCGGTGCGGTCCTTCACCGCGTTCGCGGCCGCCGAGGGCTGGCTGCCGCTCGACCCCGCCACGGCCGTCCGGCCACCGAAGGCGCCGTCACGGCTGCCGAAGGCGATCTCGGTGCACGACATGGAGCGACTGCTCGGCGCCGCGGGTTCGGCGGACGACGACCCCGTGCAGCTGCGGGACCGGGCGCTCCTCGAGCTGCTCTACGCCACGGGAGCGCGCATCTCCGAGGCCGTCGGGTTGTCGGTGGACGACGTCGCGACGCTGTCCGACCCCGAGGACGACGAGGGCGACGGGCTCGCGGTCGTGAAGGTCACCGGCAAGGGGAACAAGCAGCGCATCGTGCCGCTCGGCAGCTTCGCGCGGGCCGCGGTCGACGCCTACCTCGTCCGGGCCCGGCCGGTGTTCGCGGCGCGTGGGCCGTCGACCCCGGCGCTGTTCCTCGGCGCCCGTGGTGCGCGGCTGTCGCGGCAGAGCGCCTGGCTCGTGATCCAGGCGGCGGCGGAGCGGGCCGGACTGGCGGCGCACGTGTCACCGCACACGTTCCGGCACTCGTTCGCGACGCACCTGCTCGAGGGCGGCGCGGACGTGCGGGTCGTGCAGGAGCTGCTCGGGCACGCGAGCGTCGCGACGACGCAGATCTACACGCTCGTCACGGCCGACATGCTGCGCGACGTCTACCAGACGGCGCACCCGCGGGCGCGGCGGTAGCGCTGCGCCCGGGCGGGGCCGGGGCCGGCCGGGCGGGGCCGGAGGCGGGGTCGGGGTGACGTGCGGCGCGACGTGCTCGGGCACAACCGGAAGCACGTCGCGCCATGGAGAACCGTGGCGCGACGTGCTTCCCGTGGTGCGGCGCGCCGAGCGCCGCGGGCGCGGCGGTAGCGCTGCGGCCGGCCTGCCGGCCTGCCGGCCGGCCTGCCGGGCGGCCGACCGGGGCCGGAGGCGGGGCCGGGGTGACGTGCGGCGCGACGTGCTCGGGCACAACCGGAAGCACGTCGCGCCATGGAGAACCCTGGCGCGACGTGCTTCCCGTGGTGCGGCGCGCGGCGCGCCGAGCGCCGAGCGCCGAGCGCGCGAGCGCCGCGGGCGCGGCGGTAGCGCTGCGCCCGCAGCGCTCAGAACAGGTGGAACTGCGCGGACGCAGCGACCACGCCCGTGGCGACCGCGACCACGAGGGCGCTCGCCGCGGCGCTCCGCCACAGCGCCCGCCAGCCGCCGGTCGCGCCGGGACGCACGATCGCGAGGACGCCCGTGACGACGGCCAGCGTGCTCGCGATGCCGACCGGGTTCCAGACGATCGACACGACCGCGAGCAGGACCGCCACGAGCGCCGCCGCCCCGACCCGCTGCACGGACCCGCCGGACGCCCACGACCCGGTGCGCACCGCTGCACCCTCGACGGAGAACGACGGCCCGACCGGTGCGACGACGACCGGTGCGACGGGCTCCTGCCGTGCCGGGAGCACCCGCGTCGCCCCGCCCCACGCGTGGCCGTCCCACCACCGGAGGCGGTGGGCGTCCTGGGGGTCCGGGAACCAGCCGGCGGCCGGCAGCGTCACGGGGTGCTCCTCGAGGGTGCGGTGGATGGTGCAGGTCGACGCTACGCAGCCGGGAGGCAGGGCCACAGTCCCACAGCGGGTGTCGGCAACAAGGGGGACCGGTCGCACCTGCGCTACGGTCGTGCGGTGATCACCGCCGACGCCGAGACCCTGTCCGCCTTCTGGGCCGCCCGCCGCGACGAGGCACCGGAGCTGCCCGAGGCCGTGCCGGAGGCGTGGGCGTTCGGCGCGACGCCGGACCACGCCGACGGACTGCTCGACCTGGTGCTCCGCGGGATCAAGGACGGCACGGCGTCGTCGATGTGGGACTACGAGGCGACGGGCGACCCGCTGCCCGAGGTCGGCGAGCTCAGCGTCATCCTCGACGGGCGGGGCGAGCCCCGGGCCGTGATCGAGACGACGGACCTGCGGGTCGTCCCGTTCGACCAGGTCGGCGAGGAGCACGCCCGCGCCGAGGGCGAGGGGGACCGCACCCTCGCGTACTGGCGCGCGGCGCACGAGCGCTACTGGCGTGAGCACTCCGAGAACCCGCGCGGGTACGAACCGGACATGCCGGTGCTGTGCGAGCGCTTCCGCATGCTCTGGCCGGAAGCGCCCGCCGGGGCGTGAGCCGGACGACCCGACCTACGCGGGGACGGTCGCGGCGTCGACCTCGTCCATGACGGCCTTCGTCGCTGCGAGCAGCCGGGCGTTGAAGTCCACGCCGAGCTGGTTCGGCACGGTGACGAGCACGGTGTCGGCAGCCCGGACCGCGGCGTCGGCGGCGAGTTCGGCCACGAGCTGCTCCGGCTCCCCGATGTAGGAGCGACCGAAGCGGGCGAGCCCGCCGTCGAGGTGCCCGACCTGGTCCTGCCCCTCGACCTGCGCCCGCACGCCGAAGTAGTGCCGCGACTCGTCGTCGGTGATCGGGATGATGCTGCGCGACACCGAGACCCGGGGCGTCCGCTCCCAGCCCATCTCGCGCCACGTCGTCCGGAATCGCTCGATCTGCTCGGCCTGCAGCTGGTCGAACGGCACGCCGGTGTCCTCGGTGAGCAGGGTCGACGACATGAGGTTCATGCCCTGCTCGGCCGTCCACTCGGCGGTCGCGCGGGTCCCGGCACCCCACCAGATCCGGTCGGGCAGCGTGTCCGACAGCGGGGACACCGACAGCGACCCGGCCGACCCGGTCATCTGCGGGTTCGCGTGTGCCATCGGCTCGCCGGCGATCGCACGACGGAACACGTCGGTGTGGGAGCGTGCCATGTCGCCGCCGCTGGTGTCGTGCGCCTCGGGCACGTAGCCGAACTGCTGGTAGCCGGCGAGGGCGGTCTCGGGTGATCCCCGCGAGACACCGAGCTGCAGTCGGCCGCCCGAGATGAGATCGGTGGCCGCGGCTTCCTCGGCCATGTAGAGCGGGTTCTCGTAGCGCATGTCGATCACGCCGGTGCCGATCTCGATGCGGCTGGTCCGGGCGGCGATCGCCGAGAGCAGGGGGAACGGCGCCGCCTGCTGCGGAGCGAAGTGGTGCACGCGGAAGTACGCGCCGTCGACGCCCGCTTCCTCGGCCGCGACGGCGAGGTCGATCGCCTGCACGAGGGCCTCGCGGCCGCTGCGCACACGCGAGCCCGGCACGTCGCGCCAGTGCCCGAAGGACAGGAACCCGATCTTCGTCATGCCGATGCGAACGCATGCTGCTGCGGCCGCATTCCGACGCGACTACGGTCGTCGGCATGGACGACCCCCGCACCGCGCTCACCGACGAACGGCGGCGCAACGAGCGGCTGCTCGCCGACGTCGAGCGCAGCATGCGGGACGTCAGCGACGCGCGCCAGGACGCCAACGCGGACGACGAGCACGACCCCGAGGGTGCGACCCTCGCCTGGGAGCGCGGGTCGCTCGGTGCGGTGCGCGACGACGCCCGGGAACGCATACGCCTGGTCGACGCCGCGCTCGCGCGGCTCGACGCCGGCACCTACGGGCGGTGCGCCGTCGGCGGCGAACCGATCCCGGAGGCCCGTCTCGCCGCGGTCCCGTGGGCCGCGACGTGCGTCGCGCACGCGTGACGAGCCTCCAGGCAGACGGGGCCCGCTGACGGGGCAGCGGCGTGCGCGACACGGCCCCGGCTGCGCGAGACGCCGCGGGGCGCGCAGAACGCCGTTGCATCCGACGCCGTCGCGACGAGACCGCGGCGTCTCGACGGAACGAGGGCGCCGGTGGGTCGAGGCCCGTGACGGCCGGGAGGCGCGGTGTCCGCCCGTCCCACCGCTCACGTCGCGTGGACCGGTTGCGCCGCCGTTTCCCAGCCGCGCGCCCTAGGTTGCCGCCATGGACGACACCCACGAGCGACCCGACGCGGTCGTGCGTGCCGACACCACGGCTCCCGAGACCGACGCCGACGACCGGCACCACCGCTTCCGGTGGTTCCGTCGGATGCGCGCCTGGATCCACGCGCGGCCGGGGTGGCACCTGTTCTACAAGGTGCTCGTCGGGATCGTCGGCGGACTCGTCGTGGTGATCGGGCTCATCCTCGTGCCGCTGCCCGGTCCGGGGTGGCTCGTGGTCTTCATCGGCCTGACGATCCTGGCGAGCGAGTTCCACTTCTTCCACCGCATCATCACGTGGCTGCGCGCGCAGCTCCACCGCTTCTGGGACTGGGCGAAGGCGCACGGACCGCAGTGGCTGCGGAGGGCGGCCGACCGCGGCAAGGCCGACGTCGACGCGGCGCACGCCGACGCACACCGCAGCACCGGGGTCCGCGCACAGCGACCGAACCGGGCGCGGGCCGGGCACTAGCCCTCGCGCAGCGCTACTCGGCGACGGTCCGGACGGAACCGGTCGCGGTGCGCTCGACGGCCTCGGCGGCGCGCTCCTCGACCCCGGCCGCGCTGCGTGACGCGAGCTGCAGCACGAGGGCGATCGCCGCGGCGAGGACGATGAAGGCGCCGTAGCCGGCGAGCACCGGCACGAAGCCGAACGCCGGTTCGACGAGTCCCGCGACGACGGCGGGTACGCCGAACGCCAGGTAGCTGACGATGTAGACCGACGACAGGAGTCCGGCGCGGTGCGTCGGCGCCGCGGTGGCGAGCAGCATCCGCAGGGGTGCCTGGAAGCCCGCGCCGAAGCCGACGCCCGCGATCGCGCTGCCGACGACGAGCCCGGGCAGCGAGTGCGCGAACACGAACGTCACGGTGACGACCGGGCCGACGATGAGCGCGACGAGCCCGAGGAACAGGCTCCGACGTGTGTCGAGGCGCTGGATGGCGAGACCGGTGAGTCCGCCGACGCCGGTGACGACGGCGATGAGAGCCCCGGCTGCGAAGTGGTCGTGGATGCCGAACACCGCGCCGAGGGCCGACGGCACGAGCGACAGGAACAGCCCGCCCAGTGCCCAGCTGGCGACGAGCGCCCCGGCGACGCCGCGGAAGAGCGCCCGCGACGCCCGCGGGACGGACACGGTCGGGCGGAGGGAGCGGAGTGCACCCGGTCGGCGCGTGACCCGCTCGGGCACGACGACCAGGGCGGCGACGAGCAGCAGCAGGAGCGCACCGAAGAGCACGTAGACGAGCTGCTCCGGTGCCGGGCCCCACTCCACGAGGGCGCCGCTCGACACCGCGCCGGTCGCCAGGGCGAAGGGTGGGACGGCACCGTTCAGCACGCCCGCGAGCGAGGGGAAGCGCTCGAGCGAGTTGTCGATGAGCGCTGCACCGAGGGCGCCGATGAGCAGCCCGACCGCGACGCCCTGCACGATCCGGTCGACCACGAGGGCCGTGAACCCGTCGGCGCCGGTGAACAGCACGAGCGACACGACGAGCAGCAGTCCGCCGGCGACGAGCACGGGCTTCCGGCCGACGTGGTCGGACAGCCGACCGGCGACGAGCATGGTGACGAGGAGTCCGGCGACGTAGATCGCGAACACCCCCGTGAGCATGAGCGGCGTGAGGTCCCACTCGGCGGCGTAGACGGGGTAGATCGGCGACGGGACCGAGGACGAGGCCATCGCCACGAAGAGCATGGCGGCGAGGATCCAGAACCCCGCGACTCCGCGTGCTGACTGCATGGTGGCACCTTCCGGCCGGATCGACTGCTGTACGACAGCATTCGTACAGCAGTGCACCAGTACGACGCAAGTCGTACTACTGCCAGCGCGGTGCTACCGTCGTCGCATGCCCGCCGCGCCCGTGGACTCCGTCGTCGCCCCAGAACGCCTGCCGCAGCCGACCGTCGCCGAGATGGACCTGCCCGTCGTGCTCGACGCACTGAGCGACCCGATCCGGCTGACGATCCTGCACCGCTACCTGGTCGACGCCGCCGGTGGCGTCCGCAGCTGCGGGTGGGTCGGGGTCGACCGACCGAAGTCGACGCTGACGCACCACTTCCGCGTCCTGCGCGAGGCCGGCCTGCTCGAGCAGCACCAGGAGGGACTGACGCGGTCGAGCCGGGTCCGGGTCGAGGACGTGCAGCAGCGCTTCCCCGGGCTCCTCGACCTGGTGGCCGCGTGGCAGGTCCCCGCGACCGTCATGCGCGAGGAGGTCCCCGCGTGACCGGCCGGCCCCGCGGTCCGATCGCCCACGAGCTCCCGACGATCACGACCGTCCCCGCGGTGACGACGGCGCTCGCCGCCGACCTCGACGCCGCGGGCTTCACCGTCGACCGCATCGACGCACTCTGGGGCACCGAGGCCGCTGCATCGCTGCACCGCGGTTCCCGGGTCGCCGCGCTGCGGGCGCTCGCCGCGCGGGACACCACGCCGCTGACCACGCTCGCGACGCTGTTCGTGCTCGGCCTGCCGGTCGACCGGAGCGATGCCGAGCAGGCGTTCCCGACGGCCGGGCTCGACGCGGTGCTCGCGGCCGGTCTGCTCCGGATCGACGACGACACGGACGACGCCGGTGCTCCCGACGCCGACCACCTCCTGGTCCACCCGACCGTCGACCTGCGGCCCTACGCCTTCGTCGACGACCTCGGCGCCGGCAGCTGGTGGATCGTCTCCGACCTCGGGGAGCTCGCGCTCGGCACCGCACTGGGCGAGGAACACGTGCTCGGCATCGGCGGCGCGACCACCACGCTCTCCGGGCTCCAGGTCCCGGTGCCGGTCCGACGGGTGCTCGACCTCGGGACCGGGTGCGGGATCCAGGCCATGCACGCCCGTCGCTTCGCCGACGAGGTCGTCGCCACGGACATCTCCCGCCGTGCGCTCGACATCGCCCGGTTCAACGCGGCGCTCAACGGCATCGACGGCATCGAGTTCCGGCTCGGGTCGCTGTACGAGCCGGTGGCGGGCGAGCGGTTCGACCGGATCGTGTCGAACCCGCCGTTCGTCATCACCCCGCGTCGCGACGACGTGCCCTCCTACGAGTACCGCGACGGCGGCATGGTCGGCGACGCGCTCGTCGAGACCGTGCTCCGCGGGCTCGCCGACCACCTCGCACCCGGCGGGACCGCGCAGCTGCTCGGCAACTGGGAGTACCGCTGGGGCGTCGACGGGCTCGACCGGGTGCGCTCGTGGTTCGCGGACGCCGAGGACCTCGACCTGTGGGTCGTCGAGCGGGAGCGCGAGGACCCGCCCGCCTACGCCGAGACCTGGATCCGCGACGGCGGCACGAAGCCCGGCACGGACGGGTTCGACCGGCTCGTGGACGCCTGGCTCGACGACTTCGCGACCCGGCGGGTCACCGGGGTCGGTTTCGGGTACGTGGTCGTCCGGCGTGCGTCGGCGTCGGCAACGGAGATCGGTCGGCCGGGAGGTACGGCTCGCCTCCGCCGCACCGAGCGGGTCCCCGAGGCGCTCGGTTCCAACCCCGTGGGGCTCGGCGCGACGGTCGCACGGGTGCTCGACGCCACCGGGTGGCTCGAGGCGCACGACGACGAGGCGCTCGCCGCCGCCCATCTGCGGGTCGCCGGTGACGTGACCGAGGAGCGGCACTACTGGCCCGGGAACGACGACCCGACCGTGATCACGCTCGTGCAGGGCGGTGGCTTCGGCCGTCGGGTGGACGCGGACACGGCGCTCGCCGCGTTCGTGGGTGCCTGCGACGGGGAGCTGTCGGTCGCGGCGATCGTCGGCGCCATCGCGCAGATCACCGGCGTGGACGAGGACGCGCTCGTGGCAGACCTGCTGCCGCGCGTGCGCGACCTGGTGCTGGACGGCCTGCTGCTCGCGCCGACGTCCTGAGGCCGCCCCGCGCCTCCCTCCGGTCAGCGCGAGCGGTGGTTCCGCCAGGTGTGCTCGGGGGCGTAGCCGAGGAGCTCGCGGGCCTTCTCGCTCGAGAGCAGGGAGCTCGTGCCGTCGATGTCCGCACGGCGCTCGATGTCCGGCACGAAGCGCTCCACGAGCTCGATCGTCGGGGTGTCCATCACGGTGTCGGGGCTTGCGATCACGAACGCCTCGAACCCGGTGAGCTCGGCCTCGAGCGACCGCCGCACGGCAAGCGCACCGTCGCGCGAGTCGATGTACGACCACAGGTTGAAGGTCTTCGCCTCGGGGGAGGCGTCCCACGGGAACGACGGGTAGTCGGTCTCGTCCATGACGTTCGAGAAGCGCAGCCCGATCATCTTGAGCTCCGGGTCCCAGCGGGTGAAGTGGCGGGCCATCTCCTCCTCGACCGCCTTGCCGAGCGAGTACGAGGACTGCGGGCGGACCGCGAACTCCTCGTCGACGGGCAGGTACGGCGGGTGGTGCTCGCCCATCGGGATGCCGAGCAGGGTCTCGCTCGACGCCCACACGACGTTCTTGATCCGGGCGACACGGGCGGCGTGGAAGACGTTGATCGACGCGGTCACGTTGTTCGTGATGAGGGCGACGTCGGGCACCTGTCCGGGGGCCGGTACGGCGGCGAGGTGCACCACGGCGTCGACGCGGTCGTAGCGGTCGTCGATGCCCGTGAGCGCCCCGAGCACCTGGCCGTAGTCGCTCAGGTCGATGCGGACGAAGGGCACCCGCTCCGGCTTGTCGGGGGAGGGCACCCGGTCGAGCAGGACCACGTCGTACCCGTGCTCGTCGAGGTCGCGGACGACCGCCCGTCCGAGCTTCCCGCTGCCTCCGGTCACCACAACACGCGTCATCGCGTCACTCCACATCGTCGTCGGACGGCCTGGTCGGCCGGACCCCATCCTGCCGTGCGCGCCCGAGCGGGGACCAGGCACTGGCGGTACCTGTCCGGGCGGCGCAGGCGAAGCAGGCGAAGCAGGCGACGCAGGCGATGCGGCCGACGCAGCCCGGGGCCGGAGCGGTCGAGCGCGGCGGGAGCGCGGCGGGCCGGGGTGCCGGCGTCAGGCCGGGGCGGGCGTGACGGACTGTGCGACCGCGAGCCGTGCGACGAGCTCGACGTGGTCGGCCATATCCCGCGACGGGTCGTACAGCCACTGGATCTGCATGCCGTCGGAGATCGCCAGGAGCACGCTCGCCAGCTGCTCGGTGTCCACGTCGGAGCGGAGCCGGCCGTCCTGCTGCATGGTGCGGAAGTCCCGGGCGAAGTCGCTCCGGCTGCGCTCGTAGCGCTCGCGGAAGTACTCGTGCGCGGGGTGCTCGTCGTCGGTGGCCGCGGCGGCGGACAGGTTGACGAACATCTGCACGAGGCCCGGGACCTCGGTGTTGTGCCGGACGATCGCCGCGAGGAACGCACCGGGGTCCTCGGCGGCGGTGCCCCAGTCGTGCGCCAGGTCGACCTCGTCGCGGCGACGGAGGATCTCCACCCAGAGGTCGTCCTTCGAGTCGAAGTAGTGCAGCAGCCCGGCCTGGGTGAGCCCGACCGCGTCGGCGATGTCCTTGATGCTCGTGCGCCGGAACCCCTGCTGCGCGACGAGGTCGAGCGCGACCGTGAGGATCTCCTCGCGCTTCGCGATCCCCTTCGCGTACGAACCCCGTCGTGCCATGGCGCGAGCGTACAGCGGGTTCGAGACCCAACAAACCTACTCCCGATAGGTTTTGGGTGCTACGCTGCCCGCAGCCGCCGACGATGGCGCGCGGAGGTCCTGCCCCGTCGCCTGCGTCGCACAACGAAGGGACCGACCATCGTGACCACCGTGGACGACACCACCCGCGCCTCCCGGCCGACCGCCGCGTCGCCGCTGGACGAGCGCATCGCCGCGCTCGTCGGACAGCTGACGACCGCGGAGAAGGTCCAGCTGCTGACCGGGCGCGACTTCTGGACGACCTGGCCGGTCGAGAAGATCGGGCTGCGCCGCATCCTGATGTCCGACGGTCCGTCCGGCGTGCGCGGCGAGGTCTGGGACGAGCGCGATCCGTCGCTCAACCTGCCGTCCGCCACCGCCCTGTCGGCGAGCTGGGACCGCGCGATCGCGAAGCGCTACGGTGCCGCCGCGGCGGTCGAGGCCCGCCGGAAGGGCGTCGACGTCGTCCTCGGCCCGACGATCAACCTGCACCGCTCGCCCCTCGGTGGTCGCCACTTCGAGGCGTTCAGCGAGGACCCGCTGCTGACCGGCGACCTCGCCGCGTCCTACGTCGACGGCGTGCAGGAGAACGGCGTCGCCGCGACCCCGAAGCACTACATCGCGAACGACTACGAGACCGACCGGTTCACCGCGTCGACGGAGGTGTCGGACCGTGCACTCCGTGAGCTGTACCTGCTCGCGTTCGAGAAGGCCGTGACCGAGGCGCACGCCTGGGCGGTCATGTCGTCCTACAACGCGATCAACGGCGTCACCGCGTCCGAGAACGACCTGCTCGAGACACCGCTCAACTCGGAGTGGGGCTTCGACGGCATCGTCGTGTCCGACTGGACCGGCGTCCGCTCGGTGGAGTCGGCGAAGGCGTCGCAGGACGTCGCGATGCCCGGGCCGAACCCCTGGTGGAGCCAGGGGCCCCTGCTGCAGGCGGTCGAGTCGGGCGAGGTCCCGATGGAGGCCGTCGACCGCAAGGTCCGCCGCATCCTGACCCTCGCCGCCCGCGTCGGCGCGCTCGAGGGCTTCGAGCCCGTGGCCGCGCAGCCGGTGCACGTCGAGGACGGCGTCGCGTTCGTGCGGACGGCCGAGGCCGAGGGCACCGTCCTCGTCCGCAACACCGGGATCCTGCCGCTCGATGCGTCCGGGGTGTCGCGGATCGCGCTCCTCGGGCACAACGCCGACCAGGCCCGCACGCAGGGCGGCGGTTCTGCGACGGTGGTGCCGGAGCACGTCGTCACGCCCATCGAGGGCATCCGAGCGGCCTTCCCCGGCGCGACGGTCGACCACGCCATCGGCGCCGTGGTGCAGGAGGGCATCGCGGAGTTCCCGCTGTCCAGCATCACGAACCCGGCCACGGGGGAGCCCGGCGCACGGGTGGCGTTCGTCAAGGGCGGCGAGGAGCTGTTCGTCGAGGACCGCCGTGCCACCGCGCTGTTCTGGTTCGGCGGCGACGCCCCGATCCGGGAGTCCGACCGACTCGACGTCACCACGACGTACACCGCCGAGACGACGGGGACCGTACGGATCGGCATCGGTGCCGCCGGCCGCTCGCGCATGTGGATCGACGGCGAGCTCCTGCTCGACGAGACCGTGCCGGTCGAGGGGGACCAGCTCGGTGCGGCGTTCCTCAACCCGCCGGCGCGCTCGGTGCCGGTGTCGGTCGAGGCCGGGCAGCAGCTCGCGATCCGGATCGAGCACGACATCGTGCAGGACGAGGCGCTGGGCGGTGTGCTCGCCTACCAGTTCGGTACCGAGCCGAGCGACGCCGACCCCGCCGCACTCGTCGAGGCCGCGGTCGCGACGGCCCGCGACGCCGACGTGGCGATCGTCGTCGTCGGGACGAACAGCAAGGTCGAGTCCGAGGGCTACGACCGCTCGTCGCTCGCGCTGCCGGGCCACCAGGACGAGCTGGTCCGTGCCGTCGCCGCCGTGAACCCGAACACGGTCGTCGTGGTGAACTCCGGTTCGCCGGTCGAGATGCCCTGGCGGAACGACGTCGCCGCGGTGCTCCTGACCTGGTTCGGCGGGCAGGAGTACGGCAACGCGCTGGCCGACGTCCTGACCGGTGCCGCGGAGCCCGGCGGGCGCCTGCCCACCACCTGGCCGGCGACCCTCGCCGACGTCCCGGTGCAGGACGTCACGCCGGTCGACGGCAAGGTCGCCTACGACGAGGGCGTGCACGTGGGCTACCGTGCCTGGCTGCGCGCCGGCACCGAGCCCGCCTACCCGTTCGGTCACGGCCTGGGCTACACCACCTGGACGATCGACGGCGTGGCCGCGTCGCCGACCGTGACGGAGGGTGACGCCGCGATCGTCACCGCGACCGTGGCGAACACGGGCGACCGTGCCGGGAAGCACGTCGTGCAGGTCTACGCCTCGCGGACGGAGTCGTCGGTCGACCGTCCCGTTCGCTGGCTCGTCGGCTTCGCGCCCGTCCGGCTCGGGGCAGGGGAGTCCACCGAGGTGTCGATCGAGGTTCCGGCCCGGGCGTTCGCACACTGGGACGGCGCCTGGCGCTACGAGCCCGGGACGTTCGAGCTCCACGTCGGTGCCTCGGTCGCGGACCTGGCCGGTTCCGCGGCCCTCGAACTGGAGTGAGCCGATTTCCGCACGGTCGTGGATGCGTTCAGTAGCATGAATCCGCGCCAGTCGGCTGGTTACCGTCGGCGCGCGCACCACCGAGGGATCGTCGTGTGAGCGAAGCGGCCTCCTGATCCGGCCGTGGAACCCCGTCGATCCCGGTGCGTCCAGAATGCGTCCCCGCGTCCGCGCGGGGGCGCATTCGTCGTCCTGTGGGCAAAGGTACGAGAGCGTACCTTTCCGCTTCTGACCAGGGGTTGTCGTGCGCAACTGGCCATGTGCCCGTTCCCGGGGAAGTGATGATGACAAATCCTTCAGAAAGTGAAAGAGTAGTGCCACCATCCCGTACGGATCAGGGACGAGATGGTCATCCGGCCCGGGGCTCGTCGGACCTCACCACCCCGACTCGAGCCCCGGCCGGGTGCCTGGCTCCAGCGGTCGGCGCGCTTCAGGGCAGCCGTGGGGCGATCTCCTCGGCAACGACCCGCAGGATGCGTTCGTGCGCCGCGGCGTCACCGTTCGCCGGCAGGGTGATCACCAGCTCGTCGGTCGCCTGGACCGCGGGGTCTGCCGCCAGGGTGTCGACGATCTCGTCCACACCGCCCGACACGATCCTGCTGAACCGGAACGGCGGACCGCTCAGGGGGCGCCCCTCGTCGTCCATCCCGCTCGCGTAAGCGGTGAGGAACTCCTCGTGCACCCGGCGGTCGCGGTCGTCGAGCAGCGGGACGACGATCCGACCGACCGCCACCTTCGGCGTGCGGCCGGGGTGCTCGCCGGCGGCCTGCAGCTCGTCAAAGCGGTCGCGGTACGCGGCGAGCTGGTCCGCCTGTGCCTGGGCGAACGGGGCGCCCGTGTCCTCGGTGTTGAGCGTCGAGCAGTGCAGCAGCAGGCCCTTCTCGGCCGTGCGGACCGCGGTGCCCCTGCTGCCGCCGCCCCACCAGACGCGGTCGCGCAGGCCGGGCGACAGCGGCTGGAGGGCCAGGTCGGCACCGGCGGGGATGCTCTCGTAGCCCTTCCCCGCGGTGCCGAGCGGCTCGCCCTGCAGGACCTCGAGCAGCCGCGCCGCACGCACCTCGGCCTCGTCGCGGAAGCTGCGTTCCGACCCGCCGAACACCGGGTCGAGGATCGGGCCGTACCCGGCGATCCCGGTGCTGATGCCGAGCTGCACCCGACCGTCGCTGAGCAGGTCGACGGTGCTGGCGTCCTCGGCGAGACGGATCGGGTCCTCGTACCGCATGCCGAGGACGGCGGTGCCGAAACCGATGGTGCTCGTGCGCTGGGCGGCCGCCGCGAAGAACGTCATCGGGCTGGTCAGGAAGGGCTCGAAGTGGCGGCCCCGGACCCAGCCGGTGCCGTACCCGAGCGACTCGGCCGTCTCGAACAGGCGGAGACCGTCCTCCAGGGCGGCAGCAGCACCGGCGGTGCCGCCGTGGTTGGGGACGAAGGAGAGGAAGCCGAGTTCGCGCACGGTCTGAGTCTATGCGCGCGCATCGATTCCCGACAGGGCGCCGGACGGGAGGCGCGACTCGTCTCCGGCCTGCGACCTGCGGTCGGTGCGTGCGGACGCCGGATGCGTGGCGGAGCGGCCCCGTGCCTCCCGTCCGCCGCCGGCTCGTCTGCCGGTCACCGCCCACCTGGGAGGATGGGCGCATGACCGACGTCACCACCACCCCGCCGCTCCTCGCCGCCCTGCCGGCGGCGGTCGACGGCGCCGTCGACCCCGACGCGGTCTACCAGGCGTTCGCCGACTGGGCCGAGGCGGGCGGACGACCGCTCTACCCGGCGCAGGACGAAGCGCTCATCGAGCTCGTCTCCGGCGCGAACGTCGTCCTCAGCACGCCGACCGGCACCGGCAAGTCCCTCGTCGCGGCCGGGGCGCACTTCGCCGCGCTCGCCGAGGGCAAGCGCAGCTACTACACGGCGCCCATCAAGGCCCTCGTCTCCGAGAAGTTCTTCCAGCTCGTGGACCTGTTCGGCGCGCAGAACGTCGGCATGGTGACCGGTGACTCGAGCGTCAACGCGGACGCCCCGATCATCTGCTGCACCGCCGAGATCCTCGCGAACACCGCGCTCCGCCAGGGCCCGGACGCCGAGGTCGACGTCGTGGTGATGGACGAGTTCCACTTCTACGGCGACCCCGACCGCGGCTGGGCGTGGCAGGTGCCGCTGCTCGTGCTCGAGCGCGCGCAGTTCCTGCTCATGTCGGCGACGCTCGGCGACGTCACGACCATCGCCGACGACCTGTCGCGCCGGACCGGGCGCCCGACCGCACGGGTCACCGGCGTCTCGCGGCCCGTGCCGTTGTCGTACGAGTACGTGCTGACCCCGGTGCAGGAGACGGTCGAACGTCTGCTCGAGGAGGGGAAGGCGCCGGTCTACATCGTGCACTTCGCCCAGGCCGCTGCGCTCGAACGGGCGCAGGCGCTCATGTCCGTGAAGGTGGCGTCGCGCGAACGCCGGGACGAGATCGCCGCCGCGATCGCCGGGTTCCGCTTCAGCGCCGGGTTCGGGCAGACGCTGTCACGACTCATCCGGGCCGGCATCGGCGTGCACCACGCGGGCATGCTGCCGAAGTACCGCCGGCTCGTCGAGCAGCTCGCCCAGCGCGGCCTGCTGCCGGTGATCTGCGGCACCGACACCCTGGGGGTCGGGATCAACGTGCCGATCCGCTCCGTGCTGCTCACCGGGCTGACGAAGTTCGACGGCTCCCGGATGCGGCAGCTGTCCGCCCGCGAGTTCCACCAGATCGCCGGACGAGCCGGACGAGCCGGCTACGACACCGAGGGCGACGTCGTGGCCGAGGCGCCGGAGCACGAGATCGAGAACGCCCGGGCCGTCGCCAAGGCCGGGGACGACCCGAAGAAGAAGAACAAGGTCAAGAAGAAGAAGGCGCCGGAGGGGTTCGTCTCGTGGGGGCCGGCGTCGTTCGACCGGCTCATCGCCGCCGAGCCCGAGCCGATGGTGTCCCGGATGCGGATCACGCACGCGATGGTGCTCGCCGTCGTCGCCCGCGGGGGTGACGCCTTCGCCGACGTCCGCTCGCTCGTGTTCGAGAACCACGAGCCGCGCTCCCGGCAGCTCGCGATGGCCCGACGCGCGCTGTCGATCGCCCGCACGCTGATCAACGCCCGCGTGATCGAGAAGGTCGACGGGCGCTACCGCATGACCGTCGACCTGCCCGTGAACTTCGCGCTCAACCAGCCGCTGTCGCCGTTCGCACTCGCCGCCTTCGAACTGCTCGACCCCGAGTCCCCGACGTACGCGCTCGACATGGTGTCGGTCGTCGAGGCGACCCTCGACGACCCGCGCGCCGTCCTCGCGCAGCAGCAGTTCAAGGAGCGCGGCGAGGAGGTCGCCCGGATGAAGCGCGAGGGCATCGAGTACGAGGAGCGGATGGAGCTGCTCGAGGAGGTCACCTGGCCCAAGCCGCTCGACGAACTGCTGACCGCCGCGTACGAGGCCTACGCGGCCGAACAGCCGTGGGTGCTCGACTTCACGCTGTCGCCCAAGGCCGTGGTGCGCGACGTGTACGAGCGGGCGATGACCTTCGGCGACTTCGTGCGGTTCTACCAGCTGACCCGCTCCGAGGGACTCGTGCTCCGGTACCTGTCCGACGCCTACCGCACCATGCGCCAGACCATCTCCGAGGAACAGCGCACGCCCGAGCTCGACGACCTGATCGAGTGGCTCGGCGAGGTCGTGCGGCAGACCGACTCCTCGCTCGTCGACGAGTGGGAGGCGCTGGTCAACGGCTCCGTCGCGGAGGCCGCCGCGGAACACGACGAGATCGCGCCGCCGCAGCCCGCCCGGCTCACCGGCAACCCGAGGGCGTTCCGGGTGCTCGTGCGGAACGCCCTGTTCCAGCGGGTGCTGCTCGCGGCGGCGGACGACGTTGCCGGGCTCGCCGCGCTCGACGGGGCCGCAGGGTTCGGGCAGGAGGAGTGGGACGCCGTGCTCGAGGAGTACTACGAGGAGCACGACGCGATCGGGACCGACGGGGACGCCCGGTCGATGGCGTACCTGGTGCTCGACGAGCACGGGCCGGGTCGGACCTGGCGGGCACGGCAGATCTTCGCCGACCCCGAGGGCGACAAGGACTTCGGGTTCTCGGCGACGATCGACCTGGACGCGTCCGACGAGACCGGCGAAGCCGTGGTGCGCGTCACCGAGATCGGCCGGTTCGACGGCTGGGCCGAGGTCGACGTCGACTGAGGGCGGCCTCGCTCGGCGGTCACACGGAACCTCGCCGCCGCGGTCCGGGTACCTTCGACGCCAGCCCCGGACACCCGGGACGGGGCACCACGGAAGGACCCGTCATGCGCATCGGATCGAGCATCGCCCTGATCGTCATCGGAGCGATCGTCGCCTTCGCGGTCGACTACCAGATCGCCGGCATCGACCTGCGCCTGATCGGCTACATCCTGATGGCCGCCGGCGTCGTGCTGCTCATCATCAGCCTGGCGGTCGGGTTCGGCGGGCGTCGGACCACGACCACCACCCGGTCGGGCGTCGACCCGGCGTCGGGGGAGCAGATCACCCGGCAGGACCGTCGCGACGGCACCTACTGAGCGCACGTCCCGAGCGGACGACGGGCCCGGGCGAGGACATCGCCCGGGCCCGTCGTCGTGCGGCCCGTCGTCGTGCGGCCCGTCGTCGTGCAGCCCGACAGGGCGTGTGGCTCGTCAGAACAGGGTGGCGGGCGGTTCGACCTGCACCGGCTCCGGAGCGGGCGGGACGACGGTGTCCGGCCAACCCGGACCGGTCGGTACCTCGGTGCGGTTCTGGAAGGCGGTCGCAGCGCCGCGGGCACGGACGTCCGCGGCCTCGTTCATCTCGTGGCCGACGTGACCGCGGACCCACTCGAAGGTGACCTTGCGGCCCTGCAGCTCGGCGTCGAGCTCCTTGATGATCTCGACGTTCAGCACGGGCTTGCCGTCGGCCTTCCGCCAGCCCTTGCGCTTCCACCCGGCCAGCCACTCCGTGCACGCCTTGATCGCGTACTGGCTGTCGCAGAGGATGTGCAGCGGCTCGCCGGTGTCCTTCGTGGCGCGGAGCAGCTGCAGCACGGCCGTGAGCTCGCCGATGTTGTTCGTCGCCCGCGGCCATCCACCGGCTGCCCAGCGGTCGTCATCGACGTACCAGGCCCAGCCGGCCGGTCCGGGATTGCCGAGGGCGGAGCCGTCTGCGGCGGCGACGATGGTCACGATGTGGCCTCCTGGGTGGTGCGGGGTGCTGGTCGAGCGTAGCCGACCGACGGACGCACACCAGATCAGCGCGTGGCGGGGTCGAGGTTGAGTAGGGTCCCCTTGATCACCCAGTCGTCGCCCTCCGTCTCCATCTGCGGGTTCAGCCACCGCAACTGGGCGACGGTGATCCCGAAGCGCTTCGCGATCGTGGTCAGGTCGTCACCCTGGTTGACGCGGTAGCTGACCGGGGTGCCGGTGGTGCCGCGGAGGGTCTCGTCGGCGGCGTCGAACGCGTAGCCGTAGGCACCCGGGCGAGCGGTGCCGAGCGTGACGTGGAGACCCGGCTCCGGATCCGGGATCGACCAGGACAGCGTGCCGATCGCGAGCACCTTGTGGACCCACGGGCGGTCGCTGTCGTCACCGTCGGACTGGTCCGGCACGAGGACGACGGTGCGCAGCCAGTCCGGGTCCGCCCCTGCTCCGGACAGGCTGACGGTGGCCGGGGGCTGGGCCTGCGCGCCCCACCTCGTCGTGCCCACGGCTCGGGCGTCGTAGCCGTCCCCGTACTGCGCCGTGCGCCGGAACTCCACCGACATCGGCTGCGGCTGGGTGGTGCGGTAGCCGGAGAGCTCCGCGTCGAACGTGCCGTGGTCGTTCGCGACGACCCGGACGTGGATCGACGTGTCGCCGGTCTTCGACACCGCGTCGGTCTCCGCGACCACCGTGCCGGCCGGCACCGCCTGCGGCGCCGCGACGGGCTGGGCGGTGTCGTCCGCGGCAGCCGACCCGCCGACGGCCCCGGCGTCGCGGAGGCGCTCGGCGCAGCGTGGCCGGTCGGCGCCGGCAGCGGGGCGTCGTCGCCGAACAGCGAGCAGCCAGCCAACAGCAGCGTGCTCATCCCCACCAGTGCGACGGCCGCCGTGCCCCGTGCCCTCGTCCGACCCATCGTCCGACCCCCTTCGTCGGGACGACGGTACCCGAGCGCGAACCGGATCACGGCCGTCGTGACCGAACCGGTACCAGGAGCCCCGGCCTACTGTGCGGGGCATGAGCGACAGCATCCCGAACGTGCCCGGCCCCGACGAGTCCGACGACCGCGCCCGCAACGACGAACTCCGCGACGCGGCGCACAGCGACGACGTCGACGGCGTGAGCGACCGCGAGCAGCGTGCCGCCGACACGTCCTACAGCCCGTCGAGCGAACGGGAGACGGTCGCGTCCCAGACGCAGCAGCGCAGCCGCGAGGACCTCGAGCAGGACGGCATCGACCCGTCCCGCGTGGTGGCGGCACCCGGCACCGGCGGTGCGGACGACGCGGGCGACGTCGAGCCCGAGCCGGGCGACCTGAACCTGCCGTGGCAGTCCGAGGAGGACCGCCGGGGCTAGGGCGTGTCTCCTGAAGATCAGGTAGTGCGCTGGCGCGCTGTAGTGGTGACATGATTCCAGCTGCTCTCCGATGCTCAGTGGTCTTCGATCCAGTCGTTCATGCCGGGTCCGACAGGCAAACGTGGCCGTCCGTTTGCGGACGCTCGGAGCATGGTCGAGGGGATCGTGTACCGGTATCGGACCGGGATCGCGTGGCGTGACCTGCCCGAGGTGTTCGGGCCGTGGCAGACGGTGTGGAAGTGGCATCGCCGGATGGCAGGCGACGGCACGTGGGACAGGGTCCTCGCCGCGGTGACAGCGTCCGCGGACCAGGCTGGGGCGGTGGACCGGTCGTTGTCAGTGGACTCCACGATCGCTCGCGCGCATCAGCACGCCACGAACATCGCCCGCACCACAGGGGGAACCATCGAATCACACGGATTCGGGACTCGAGCCGCCTGATCACGGATTCGGCCGCTCCCGCGGCGGCCTGTCCACGAAGGTCCACCAGCTCGTCGACGGCCACGGGCTGCCCCTGGTCACCCTGATCACGCCCGGACAAGCCGGCGACTCACCGATGCTGCTGCCGCTGCTGGCAGCGCTCGAAGTGGCCCGTCCGGTCGGCAGGCCGCGGACCCGACCGGACCGGCTCCGCGGTGACAAGGCGTACTCATCCAAAGCGATCCGGCAACACCTGCGCGACCGCGGTATCGAGTCCGTGATCCCCGAGCCTCGCGACCAGCAAGGACACCGGAAACGGCGTGGTTCCCGCGGCGGGAGACCCGTGACCTACGACCGCATCGACTACAGGAACCGGAACGTCGTCGAGCGTGGCTTCTGTCGCCTCAAGCAATGGCGAGCCCTGGCGACGAGGTACGACGACCTCGCGATCGTCCACCGCTCAGCCGTCGTGCTCAACGCCGTCATCGCCTGGACCCACCATTCAGGAGACACGCTCTAGGTCCCTCCCGCTCCGCCCATCATCCCCGATCGACCCAGGAGCAGGAACCATGATCACCACGACACGCACCACCAAGACCGCGGCCCGCCGTCCGGCCGAGAAGACCTCGACGCCCCGCCGCACCATCGAGGAGAAGAAGGCGCAGGCCGCCGCACTCCACGAGTCGATCGCGACGCAGGTTGAGAGCTTGCGCGACGCGGAACGGTGGACGGCGTTCCTCGCGTGCGCGTCCGCGTTCCACGCCTACAGCCTGGGCAACGTGTTGTTGATCCTCGGTCAGCGCCCCGACGCGTCGCGCGTCGCCGGGTTCCGCAAGTGGCAGGGACTCGGCCGAGGATGATCCCGCACACGATCGGTGCAGCTGACGGCAGGCCTGTCGGGGGGGCTCACCATTCTTGCTGCGGCAGGTGAGCACGCGCACATCGCACCCTGATCGAGGACGGACATCGACCGGTCAGCGCCTGTCGTGATCCGGCAGCGGTTCAGTCCAGGACGAAAGCGGCGCGCCGCCGCCGGTCGATCGCATGGATGGTCAGAGCAATGACCGCGCCCAGCAGTGCTCCGACGGTGTTCATGAACCAGTCGTTGGTGTCGCATCGCCGGCCGAGTGCCGGTGCGAGGGCCTGCACGACCTCGATGGCGACGGAGAGGGCGACCGTGCCGGCGAGGACGGTGAGTGGCCGGTTCGTCGCCACGCTGAGGAAGAGCGCGAGCGGCAGCAGCAGCGCGATGTTGGCGAGGGTGTCGATGCCCTGGAACGGGACCGAGAACTGCACGGTGCAGGTGACGCCGCCAGAGCGGGCACCGTCGGGGAGCAGGGTGAGCACGAGGGCGGCGACGAACGACAGGCCGGAGAGGCCGAGCAGGACGCCGCGGAGCCGCAGACGGTGGAGCAGCCAGGCGACCCCCGTGGCGACGGCGAGGGCGACCCAGAACCCGATGGGGACGAGGGGGGCGTGTTCGGCGAGGAACGTGGAGATCATCGGGTGCCTTCGTGGTCCTGGTGGTGGTCGGTTTCGTGGCCGTGGTCGGCCTCGTGGTCGGCCTCGTGGTCGGCCTCGTGGTCGAGTCGGTCGAGCCAGATCCGCATGAGTGCGGTCTCCTCGGGGAGCAACGCGTCCGACCCGTCGTCGTCGAGCCGGGCGCGGAGCTGGCGACGAGCAGCCGCGTCGAGGTCGTCCTGGTCGCGGGCGGACGCCTCGATGAGGACGGCGTCGAGGACCGCGTCCCGGAGTGCGTCGTCGTCGGCAGTGTCCGGAGCCGTCGTGGTCATCTGGTGGAGTGCGAGTCCGACGTTGGCGGCGAGCAGCATGGTCGCTGCGACGGGGACGTCGACGCGGAGCAGGCCCGCGGCCGCGCACCGGGTCAGCGTCCGTTCGAGCAGCGCGGTCAGGCCGTCCCGCGCGGAACTGCTCGCCCACGGCCGTGGGGCGAACATCAGCCGGTAGAGGGCGGCGTGTTCCCGAGCGAACGCGAGGTGGTCGTCCCATCCGTGGCGCAGGTCCGCTGCCGGGTCGTCGGACACCTCGAGCTCGGCCTTCCGAGCGGTGTACCGCTGCAGGCCCGTCTCGGCGAGGGCGTCGAGGAGCCCGCGCTTGTCGCCGAAGATCCGGTAGAGCACGGGCTGGGTCACGCCGGCCGCTTCGCAGACCGCTCGGGTGGCGACGTCCCCGTCGGGGGCAGTGACCAGCTGGTCCTCCGCTGCGCGGAGCAGGGCGCTGCGGAGCGCTTCGTCAGATCGGGCCATGCAGTGATCGTAGCGCAGGTTGTATCGATGATCGTAACCGTGCTACGTTCTGCCGTAGCGCCGAAATGCTCTGCGCGTATCACTGAAAGGACAGACGATGAGCACCACTCCTCGCCGCGTCGCCCTGGTCACCGGCGGCTCTCGCGGCATCGGCCGCGCCGTCTCGATCCGGCTCGCCGCGGACGGCTTCACGGTCGTCGTCAACCACGCCAGCGGGACGGCCGCCGCCGAGGACACCGTCGCCGAGATCGAGCGGACGGGCGGCCGTGGCGTCGCCGTGCAGGCCGACGTCGCGGACGAGCACGCCGTGGCCGCGATGTTCGACCGGGTCGAGGCCGAACACGGCGGCGTCGACGTCGTCGTGCACTCCGCCGGCCGCCTTGCGCTGTCGACGATCGCCGACCAGGACCTCGACGTCCTCGACGCACTGCACCGGACGAACATCCGCGGCACCTTCGTCGTCGCGCAGCAGGCTGCCCGTCGTCTCCGGGCCGGCGGGGCGTTCGTCGGCATGTCGACGTCGGTCGTGGGGACGCAGTTCCCGACCTACGGCGCCTACGTCGCGAGCAAGAGCGCGGTCGAGGGCATGACGATGATCCTCGCGAAGGAGCTCCGCGGCCGGGACGTCACGGCGAACGTGGTGGCCCCGGGGCCGACGGCGACCGAGCTGTTCCTCGACGGCAAGACGCAGGACCAGATCGACACCCTGGCGAAGGTCCCGCCCCTCGAACGGCTCGGCATGCCGGAGGACATCGCCGGTGTCGTCGCGTTCCTCGCCGGGCCCGACGGGCACTGGGTCAACGGCCAGACCATCCGCGCCAACGGCGGGATGGTCTGATGCCGACGCCGCGGGTCGTCCTCGTCACGGGCGCGTCGAGCGGCTTCGGCCGGCTGACGGCGGAGTCGCTCGCGCGGGCGGGGCACGTCGTCGTCGCCGGGATGCGTGCGGTCGACGGCCGGAACGCGCCCGCCCGTGCCGCGCTCGACGACCTCGCCGTGCGCGAGGGCCTGCAGCTCGGCGCGGTCGAGCTCGACGTGCAGTCGGAGCAGTCCGTCGACGAGGCGGTCAGCACCGTGATCCGTGCGCACGGGCGCATCGACGTGCTGGTGCAGAACGCCGGCCACATGGCCTACGGTCCGGCCGAGGCGTTCACGCCGGAACAGTTCGCCGCCCTGTACGACGTCAACGTCGTCGGCGCCCAGCGCGTCGCACGTGCCGTCCTGCCACACCTGCGGGCGCGCCGGTCCGGACTCGTCGTCTGGGTCGGCAGCTCGGCCACCCGCGGCGGCCACCCGCCGTTCCTGGCGCCGTACTTCGCGGCGAAGGCCGGCATGGACGCCCTGGCCGAGAGCTACGCGGCGGAACTGATCCGCTTCGGCATCGACACCACGATCGTGGTCCCGGGCGCCTTCACCTCGGGCACGAACCACTTCACGAACGCCGCCGTCCCGACGGACACCGCCCGCGTCGACGAACACGACACGGAGTACGGGGCGCTCCGGCGCGACCTGACCGACCGCCTCGCCGCGATCGTGCCGGCCGACGCCGACGTGCAGGACGTCGCCGACGAGATCGTGCGCGTGGTCGGCCTGGCCGACGGCGCCCGCCCGTTCCGGACCCACGTCGACCCCTCCCGTGACGGCAGCGAGGTCGTCTCGGCGGTCGCCGACCGCATCCGATCCGAGTTCTACCACCGCGTCGGCATCGAGGACCTCCTGTCCCCGAACGCCGCGCTCTGACCCCCGGAACGTCCGGGACACCCCACCGAGAGGAACACCATGCCCTTCGCCAACATCAAGGTCCCCGCTGACACCCTGACCCCGGAGTCGAAGAAGAAGCTGCAGGACGCCGTCACCGACGCCATCGTCGACGTCTACGGCGAGCGAGCCCGACCCACGACGCTCGTCATCCTCGACGAGGTCGCCGACGGCGGCTGGATGCTCGGCGGCACCATCCTCAACGAGGCGATGCTCGGCCGCGTCTGACCATCTCCGGGCGCGGCGGGGACCGACAGCACGGCCCCGCCGCGCCCCGCACCGGGAGTCGATCCGCGCTCCCTCGTCCTGCACATGCTCGCGTCCACCGACGACGGTGTGGCGCCCTCCCCGAAGGAACCCCGTGCACCTCACGTCTCGAGCACGCCGCACCATCGCCCTCGCCGTCGTCCCGACGGCTGTCCTGGCCTCCGGCCTCGTCATCGCCCAGGCGTCCTACGCCGCCTTCTCGGCCACGACGAGCAACGCCCCGAACACCTGGTCTGCCGGGTCCGTCTCGCTCAGTGACGACGATTCCGACACCGCGCTCTTCACGGCCTCCGGGCTGCAGCCCGGTGACACGCGGACATCGTGCATCGTCGTCACGTCGACCGGCTCACTCCCCTCGACGGTGAAGCTGTACGGCACGGACCCGGCGACCACCAACGCACTGTCGAGCTCCTTGCACGTCACCGTCACCGAGGGCACCGGCGGGTCCTTCGGCAAGTGCAGCGGCTTCACCCCGCTCTCGCCCGCCGCGGTCTGGTCGGGCTCCCTCGCCGACCTCGGATCGACCGCCACGAGGTTCTCGAACGGCATCGGCACCTGGCGCACCGCCGGCGGTTCCTCCGAGTCGCGCACGTACCAGGTGACGGTCGCGCTCGACGCCGCGACGCCGAACTCTGCCCAGAACGGGACCGCGCGCATCGGTCTCACCTGGGAAGCGCAGAGTTCCTGAGCCCGGCCGTGGCCGACGTCACCCTGCGTCCGGACGGACGACGCGAACAGCCCTCGGCTGTCGCGGTGACACGATCCGGGCACGCCTCCGCCTCGACCTGGGTGGTGTTCGCTGCGGCACTGCTCGGCCGCACGGTCCTCGTGGTCACCGTGAGCCTCCTGCTCTGGGCAGCGCTGCCTGCGTCATGGGCGTGGACCCCCACGACGGTGGTGTCGGGATCCATGGCGCCGAAGATCCTCCCAGGTGACGTGGTCGTCGCGATGCCGGTCCACGATCGGGAGGTGACGATCGGGCAGGTGCTGCTGGTCGAGGACCCCGACCACCCGGAAGCGCTGCTGCTGCACCGACTCGTCGCGCGGACGCCGTCGGGTTCCCTGCAACTCCGCGGTGACGCGAACCCCACGCCCGATGCCCGGACGGTGGAGCCGGAGGACGTCCGCGGGGTCGGTGTGCTCCGGGTCCCGCTGGTCGGTCTCCCTGCACTGTGGGTCCGCGAGCACGACGTCGGCAGGCTCGCCGCGGCGACGCTCGGACTCGGGGGCGCCCTCGTGCTCTCGTCCCGCCTGGGCAGCCCAGGCGGACCCGAGGTGACCCGTGCGGTCGGGCACGGTCGGCGACGACGGCGGTCCGTCCGCGCGGAACGTGCCCGGAGCGTGGTCTTCGTCGGTGCACTCGCCGCCGTCCTCGCCGTGGTGATCGTGGTGGACGATGCCGCTCGCGCAGCGTTCACGGCCACCGCGGCGAACACGGGTACCCGGCTCGCCACCGCGACGTTCCCGTGTCTGCAGCGAGCGCCGTTCGCACACACGTACCTGACCTACCGGTTCGACGACGCCCCCGGCACCTCCGCGGCCGACGGATCCGGGAACGGTCGCCACGGCACCCTCACCTCGGGAGTCTCGCTCGCCCCGGGCACCTGCCGAGCCGGGGACAGTCCGTCCCTGCTGACGGGCGGGGTGCGGGGGCAGGTGATCACGGACGCGGCGGTCGATGCACCGCAGATCTTCGCGATCGAAACGTGGTTCCGGACCACGACGACGACCGGCGGGATGCTCCTCGGCTTCGGCAACCTCCGCTCGGACCAGTCCACCAAGTACGACCGACAGCTCTACCTCTCCGACGAGGGCGCCGTGCACTTCGGCGCCTACAACGGCACCAACATCGCGATCAGCTCCGCAGCCGGCCTGAACGACGGCGTCTGGCACCTCGCCACCGCGACCATGGACGCGTCGGGCATGCGGCTGTACGTCGACGGCGAACAGGTCGCCGCGAGCTCGAACGCCAGAGCAGAGGTCAGCACCGGGTGGTGGCGGATCGGCTTCGACAACCTCAACGGCTGGCCCGGCAACCACACGACATTCCACTTCAAGGGCAACCTCGACAACGTCGCCGTATATGAAGACACGCTGCCGGCGGCCGCGGTGCAGGAACACTTTGCCGTCGGCAGATGACCGGCAGGACGCCGAAGCAGTAGGCACGCAGGCCCTGGTCACTCGGGAACGGGGCCCGCCCGCCGAGCCGGGAGTCAAGCGCATGTTCAAACCGAGTCGTCGGCAGATCAGTCCGGTGCGATTTCTCTGGACCCCAGCCGAACGGACGCGCGTACCACTGGCATCTCCGTTGGTGAAGAAGTCTTGGTAGGTCGGACCGATCCTGTCTGTAGCGCCGGCGGCGTCGACTGGCCGTCCGCTCGGGTGCGGGTGCAGCGACGATCGCCGTTGCACAACGGCGTTGATGTCGTCGGGTGACGGGTCCGACTTGCGCCCACTCGGGGCTGCCGCGTGTGGCGTCGTGAACGCGGGTTCGGCCAGCAGACCTCGCTTCAACGAAGTTCGCTGACCGGAAGGAGCTCTTGTCAGGGGACGCGGAGGCGCGGCCCGATACGGCACGTCAACATACGTTGACAGGTGACGAAACGGCGGTTGGCTCGACTCGTGGAGCACAACGCCGGCCCCGACGGCACACGCCGCACGGAGGGTGTCCGCACAGGGCAGCTCTGCCCTGTGCCCACTCCGCGTTGCAGGTCACACCGCGTAGGCCGACCAACCGGAGATTGCGGTGCGGCATCTCTGTCTCTGGGACGCCCTCCTGAGCTCATCAACTTCGGCGCTCCTGGGAACCCTGCCCCGCGCTCGTAGGTGACGCGGTCGGCAAGGCGCCACACCGCGGGTTCTCTGTGTTCGACCGTCAACCCTGGCGAGCAGTCTCGACGGTCAGGCGTCGCGGATGTGCAGCTGCTCGCCCTGTGCGCTGAAGAGGGTCAGGACCTCGACCGGGTTCGTCGTGCCGCTGGCCATGCCGTGCGGCGCTGCCGTGTCGAACTCGGCCACCTCTCCAGCATCGAGCACCGTGAGTGTCGAGCCGATCTGCAGGTGCAGCGTCCCAGTGAGAACGAACACCCACTCGTAGCCGACATGGGTCTTCTGGCAGATCCGCGCGTCCGGCTCACGACCCGGCAGGATCACCTTGAAGGCCTGAACCCCGATCGGCCTCGTGGTGAGGGGAAGGTAGATCATCCCGTGGCGACGGACCGGTTTGGGGTGCACACGTGGATCACCGGATGCGGGCGCGCCGACGAGCTCGTCGAGAGGAACCTGGAAGACGCGGGCGATCTTCAGCAGCACGTCGAGGCTTGGAGCGCGGACCCCTGATTCGAGCCTGGACAGGATGCTGATCGAGACTCCCGTGATCTCGCTCACGTCGGCGAGCCGGAGGCCCCGTCTCGTCCGCTGCTCCCTCAGCCGCGCGCCGAGCCCGTCCATCACCGCATCGAGGTCGTCGTGTCCCATACCGTACAGCCTCTCCCGCCTTTGCGATTCTCGCAAATCAGTTTGAGGTTCTGGTCACCGTGTTGCAGGGTCATCACGTGAGCAGATTCGAGTGGGATGTCGTGGTACTCGGTGGCGGTAGTGCTGGCCTCAGCGCAGCGCTGATGCTCGGACGTGCGCGCCGCAAGGTGCTTGTGCTCGATGCGGGGGCACCCCGGAACAGGTTCGCCGCCCACATGCACGGTGTCCTCGGTCATGACGGGAAACCTCCGCTGGAGCTTCTCGCGGTAGGTCGGGCCGAAGTCGAAGCCCACGGCGGTGCCATCTGGGACACTCCGGCTGTGACGACCCGTCACGAGGGCGACGGGTTCGCGGTGGAGACCGATGACTCCCGGACCGTGCTGGCGCGGGCGCTCCTTGTGGCGACGGGTGCCAGCGATGAACTGCCTGACGTTGATGGCCTCGCCGAGCGTTGGGGCAGCGGTGTCGCGGCGTGCCCGTACTGCGACGGGTACGAAGTGCGCGACCGACGGATCGGGATCCTGGCTACCGGCCCCGGCAGCATCTTCCAAGCGCAACTGTTGCGACAGTGGTCCGACCAGATCATCTACCTCGCACACGACACGGATGCGCCGACCGGTGAGGACCAGGCGGCGTTCGACGCCCGCGGCATCCAGATCGAGGATGGGCGAGTCACGCGTGTGCTGTCCCGAGGTGACCAGCTGTCCGGCGTGGAGTTCGACGATGGACGGACCATCGAGCTCGACGCGATCTTCACCGCACCGCGTCTGATCCCACAGGACGCGGCACTGCGACAGCTGGAGGTCGAGCGCACTGAACACCCCTGGGGGTCCTTCGCCACCGTCGACCCCAGCGGGAGGACGAGCGTCGACGGGGTGTGGGCGGCCGGGAACGTGGTCAACGCGATGGCCAACGTCCCTGTCTCCATCGGCACCGCGGCCCTCGCCGCAGGCGCGGTGAACCACGCTCTCGTCCTCGACGACGTCCGCCTCGCACTCCGCGGCAGCGCGAAGGCGGAGACGCGATGAGCGAGGACACCACGCCGAGCGAGCGGTTCTGGGAATCCCACTACCAGGGCATGGACCCGTCTTGGGGGACCCGGCCGAACGCAGTCCTCGCTGCAGTCCTGGATGACCTGGCTCCTGTCCCGGCTCGTGCTCTGGACCTCGGATGCGGACACGGTGGGGATGCGCTCTGGCTCGCCTCCAACGGCTGGCACGTCACTGCGGTAGACGTCTCCGCGACCGCCATTGCACGCGTCACCGACGCAGCGCAGCGCAGTGAGTTGGGCCCGCGCCTGAGTGCCTTCCGGAAGGATCTTGCTCGAGACATCCCCGCCGGCCCGTTCGACCTGGTGTACGCCTGTTACTTCCACACGCCAGTGGACATCGACCGGAACGCGATCATCGGTCGCACATCCGAAGTCCTGTCCCCGGGCGGGTACCTCGTCGTCATCGACCACGCGTCATCGGCACCATGGTCCTGGGGTGCCCACGACCAGGAGTTCCCCACCGCGAACGAGGCGGTGACCCGGCTGGGCCTCGGTGAAGACCTGCGCATCGTGCGGCAGGAGACCGCGTGGCGTGAGGCGTCCGGCCCTGACGGGCAGCGCGCCGACGTCGCTGACAACGTCATCTTCGCCCAGCGTCCTTGACCGACCAACCGAAGCCGGTTCGTGCTTCGTGCTTGCCCCACCCTCCCCGTCACCTCGGGCCTCCTTGGCCTGCCCGAAAGTAGTGGACCACCACGTGTCAGATTCACCCGTCACCGCCCCGCCGCCGTCCGCACCGGAGAACCCACGGAAGTGGTTCGCCCTCGTCGCGATCACACTGGCCAGCCTCATGGTCGTGCTCGACGCCTCCATCATCAACATCGTCTTGCCGGAGGCGCAGCAGGAACTCGGGATCTCGGACGCTGACCGCGTCTGGGCCGTGACCGCCTACGCCATCACCTTCGGCGGGCTCCTGATGCTCGGCGGTCGGATCGCGGACATCGTCGGGCGCAAGAAGACCCTGGTCATCTCGCTCATCGGCTTCGCGATCGTGTCCGCCATCGGTGGTCTCTCTTCAACGCCAGAGATGCTGTTCGCCGCTCGCGCCGCCCAGGGTGTGTTCGCCGCAGCCCTCGCACCCGCAGCCTTGTCCTTGCTGAACGTCACGTTCACCAACCCGCGTGAGCGAGCACGGGCGTTTGCCGCGTACGGGGCCGTTCAGGGGGCTGGCGGTGCAGTCGGTCTGCTCCTCGGCGGGGTCCTGACCGAATTCGTCAACTGGCGCTGGACGCTGTTCATCAACGTGCCGATCTCCCTCGTCGCCGTGATCACGGCGATGTGGGCCGTTCGGGAGAGCCACGCCGGGAGCTCGCGCCGCCTGGACGTTCTCGGCGCGGTGCTCGTCACCGCCGGATCCGCTCTCCTCGTCGTCGGGTTCACCTACGCCGCCGAACCCGGCGCGGGCTGGACCAGCGCCGTCACGATCGCCTCGCTCATCGGCGCCGTCGTGCTTCTCGCAGCCTTCGTGTTCGTGCAGGCGAAGGTGAAGAACCCGATGCTCCCACTACGGATCCTGACGAACCGCACCCGCGCCAGCGCGCTCTCTGCCGGCTTCCTTGCCAACGCGGCGGTGTTCGGTATGTTCCTGTTCCTCACCTACTACCTGCAGCTCTCCCTCGGCTTCACACCGCTGCAGACCGGCTTTGCGTTCCTCCCCTTCAGCATCGGCATCGTCGCGAGTGCCACGCTGTCCTCATCCCTCTTGCCCCGCATCGGAGCCAAGCCCCTCATCGTCGGCGGCCTCATCCTCGCTACCGCAGGCATGGCGTGGCTGACCACGATCGGCCCGTCATCCTGGATCACCGTTGTGCTGCCCTCCCAGATCCTGATGGGCCTCGGACTCGGTGTGACGTACGTTGCGATCAACAACGCCGCGCTGAACGGCGTCACGGACGCTGACTCCGGAGTCGCCAGCGCCACGATCAACACGACGCAGCAGCTGGGCGGAGCTCTCGGCGTCGCGCTGCTGAACACCGTCTACGCCACTGCTCTCCTCACAGAGGGTTCGGGAACACCGACAGGTGCGACGACGCTTGCCGCCTACCAGACCGCTTTCCTGGTGTCCGCCGCGCTCTTCCTCGCCGCGACGATCGCCGGTCTCCTGACCCGGAATTCCGGCAAGCGAGCGCAGAGCGAAGACCCCACATCGGAAGAAGCCCACGCCAGTACTCCCGCTGCAACGCACTAGGGCGTGTCTGCTGAAGATCAGGTAGAGCGCTGGCGCGCTGTAGTGGTGACATGATTCCAGCTGCTCTCCGATGCTCAGTGGTCTTCGATCCAGTCGTTCATGCCGAGTCCGACAGGCAAACGTGGCCGTCCGGTTGCGGACGCTCGAGCCGCCTGATCACGGATGCGGCCGCTCCCGCGGCGGCCTGTCCACGAAGGTCCACCAGCTCGTCGACGGCCACGGGCTGCCCCTGGTCACCCTGATCACGCCCGGACAAGCCGGCGACTCACCGATGCTGCTGCCGCTGCTGGCAGCGCTCGAAGTGGCCCGTCCGGTCGGCAGGCCGCGGACCCGACCGGACCGGCTCCGCGGTGACAAGGCGTACTCATCCAACGCGATCCGGCAACACCTGCGCGACCGCGGTATCGAGTCCGTGATCCCCGAGCCTCGCGACCAGCAAGGACACCGGAAACGGCGTGGTTCCCGCGGCGGGAGACCCGTGACCTACGACCGCATCGACTACAGGAACCGGAACGTCGTCGAGCGTGGCTTCTGTCGCCTCAAGCAATGGCGAGCCCTGGCGACGAGGTACGACGACCTCGCGATCGTCTACCGCTCAGCCGTCGTGCTCAACGCCGTCATCGCCTGGACCCACCATTCAGGAGACACGCTCTAGATCCCCGGCGACGGCGACGGCGACGGCATCAGGACACCGAGTCCGGGTGCGACCCGGTCCGCTGTCCGTTCTCGAGACCGGCGATCGCGGTCAGGTCCTCGTCGGTCAGCTCGAACCCGTCGACGTCGATGTTCGCCCGGATGCGCGACGGCGTCACCGACTTCGGCAGCACGACGACCCCCTGCTGCACGTTCCACCGCACGAGCACCTGCGCCACGCTCACCCCGTGCGCGTCCGCGATCCGCGTGAGCACCGGGTCGTCGACGAGCCGCCCACGTCCGAGCGGCGACCACGCCTCGGTCCGGATGCCGTGCTCCTCGTGGAACTCGATCAGCTCGCGCTGCGGCAGCCACGGGTGGCGCTCGACCTGGTTGACGGCCGGCACCTCGCCCGTCTCGTCGACCACCCGCTGCAGGTGCGGCACCTGGAAGTTCGAGACGCCCACGCTCCGCGCCCGACCCTGCTCGCGCAGCTCGACGAGCGTCCGCCACGTCTCGACGTACCGGCCGTTCGCCGCCGCCGGCCAGTGGATGAGGTACAGGTCGACGGCGTCGAGTCCGAGCCGCTCGAGGCTCGCGTCGAACGCCCGCAGGGTCGCGTCGCGCCCCTGGTGGTCGTTCCACACCTTGGTGGTCACGAAGACGTCGTCGCGGTCCAGCCGGGAGGCACGGATCGCCTTCCCGACGCCGGCTTCGTTGCCGTACATCTCGGCCGTGTCGACGTGGCGGTACCCGGCGTCGAGCGCCAGGCGGACGGCGGTCTCCGCCTCGGCGTCGTCGACCTTGTAGACGCCGAACCCGATCGCGGGGATCGACCGGCCGTCGCGGAGGGGGAAGGAGGTGACCATGCACCCATCCTGCCCATCGGGGCGGGGGTGCGTCGTGCCTCCCGGCCGTCAGCTCGGCAGCGTGACCGGCTCGGTGTCGGGGAGGGGGCTCGCGTCGCGGCCGCGCAGGTCGGGCAACCACCGCTTCGTCACGAGCGGCAGGACGACCCCCGCCGCCGCCATCACCGCTCCGACGGTCATGCCGCCGGTCGGGCCGTTCGCGTCGATGAGGAAGCCCGCGACGGCGGACCCGCCCGCGGCGCCGATGAGCTGGCCGGTGCCCATCCAGCCGTAGGCCTCGGCCGTGTCGGAGAACTTGACCGTCGCGGACACCGAGCCGAACATGACCGCGAGTGCCGGTGCGATGCCGGCGCCGGCGATGACGAGGGCCAGGCAGAGCCACCAGAAGTCGGTGCCGCCGACCGCGAGCGCGAGCCCGACGAAGACGATCGACATGCGCGCCCAGAGCGTGTTCTTCGAGATCGGTCGGTGCCCGAGCGCGAGGCCGCCGGCGAGCGACCCGACCGCGAACACCGCGAGGACGATGCCGGCGTTCGGACTGCCCTCTCCGAAGACGCTGGTGACGCTCGCCTCGACCGCCGAGCACGCGCCGATGAGCAGCAGGCCGGTCAGCGTCGCGACGATCACCGACGGCCGCTTCAGCACGACACCGAACGCCCGCTTCGACCGGGGGATGCGGACGCGACCGAGCTCGGGGGAGGCGATGAACCACACGCCGCCCACGACCAGGAACACCATGGCGACGACGATCGCCTGCACCGTGCCGACCTGCGTCGCGACGAACGTGGTGATGACCGGGCCGGCGACCCAGATGAGCTCCTGCGCACTGGCGTCGAGCGAGAACAGGGGGGTGAGCTGCGACGAGGTCACCATCTTCGGGTAGATGGTGCGCACCGCGGGCTGCACGGGCGGGACCGCCAGACCGCCGAGGAACCCGACGACGACGTACCCCCAGAGCGGCATCGTGACGAACGCGATCACGACCATGCTCGCCAGGGCGACGGCGCTCGTCAGGACCAGCACCGGCCGCATGCCCCAGCTGCCCATCCAGCGGCTGGTGAGCGGACCGGCGATCGCCTGGCCGATGCTCGTCGTCGCGAGGACGAGCCCCGCGGCGCCGTAGGAGTGGAACACGTGCTCGACGTGCAGCAGGTAGGCGAGCGACAGCATGCCGAACGGGAAGCGCGCGGTGAGCTGTGCTGCGATGACGCGACCGACTCCGGGGGTCTTCAGCAGGGGTCCGTAGGCGCTCACGGGACGAGCGTACCGACCGGACGGATCGGGCCGTCACCCGTCCGGGGGTGCTGTGGACAGACCGGCTGCTCGCGGTGCTCGGTGGACGCTCCCGCGACACGCCGACGCGCCGATTCCACACATGTGGATCGACGCTGTCCACGGGTGTGGGCAAGTGTCGGTGGTCGGTCGCAGACTGGCGGAATCACGGGCCTCCCCGAGGTGTTCACATTGTGGAGGGGCTTGTGGAGAACTACACGGCTGTAACACTTCCTCTTGTGGTCGGTGACGCAGCCAGCCACTAGATGTAGTGTGGATGCCATCGCAGCGGCCCCTCCCGGACTCGTCTGCGCACAGGCATCAGCACCACCCTCCACAGCACGAAACACCCAGCAAGAACCAGGGGAGATCATGGCCGTCACCGTCTACACCAAGCCGTCCTGCGTCCAGTGCACCGCGACGTACCGCGCGCTCGACAACAAGGGCATCCAGTACGAGGTGCTCGACGTCTCCGCCGACGAAGCGGCGCTCGAGCACGTCAAGAGCCTCGGTTACATGCAGGCCCCCGTCGTCGTGACCGACGACGACCACTGGTCGGGCTTCCGTCCCGACAAGATCGCGACGCTCAGCGCCGAACTCGCGTGAGCCGTGCGGGTCCCGTCACCGGGGCCCGCAGCTCCGCCGGCCGGGAGGCGCGCAGCACCTCCGACGGGCCACCCCTGATCTGCTGTCCGCACCTCTCACAAGGAGCGCGCACATGAGTCGCCTCGTCTACTTCTCGAGCGTGTCCGGTTACACGGCCCGCTTCGTCGAGAAGCTCGGCCGTGACGCGGACCGCATCCCGCTCCTCCCGAGCGACCCGTTCCTCCACGCGGACGAGCCGTACGTACTCGTGCTGCCCACCTACGGTGGCGGCAACGGTCAGGGCGCGGTCCCCAAGCAGGTCATCAAGTTCCTCAACGACGAACGCAACCGCTCGCTCATCCGCGGTGTGATCGTCGGAGGGAACACGAACTTCGGCGCGGCCTACGGCCTCGCCGGGGACGTCATCGCCGAGAAGTGCGGCGTCCCGCTCTTGTACCGCTTCGAACTCTTCGGAACGCCTGACGACGTGCAGGCGGTCAACTCAGGATTGGATGCATTTTGGACGCAGCAGTTGCAGACGTCGATCTGACGTCGCCGCAGACGGGGATGGACTACCACTCCCTCAACGCGATGCTCAACCTCTACGACGCGGACGGGAACATCCAGTTCGACAAGGATCGTGAGGCCGCCAAGCAGTTCTTCCTGCAGCACGTCAACCAGAACACCGTCTTCTTCCACAACCTGAAGGAGCGGCTCGACTACCTGGTCGAGAACGAGTACTACGAAGCCGCGACGATCGAGCAGTACTCGCTCGACTTCATCCAGCAGCTCAACGACCTGGCGTACTCCAAGAAGTTCCGGTTCCAGACGTTCCTCGGTGCGTTCAAGTACTACACGAGCTACACGCTCAAGACGTTCGACGGCAAGCGCTACCTCGAGCGCTTCGAGGACCGCGTCGTGATGACCGCCCTCGGCCTCGCGCAGGGCAACGAGCAGCTCGCGATCGACCTCGTCGAGGAGATCATCGCCGGCCGCTTCCAGCCCGCGACCCCGACGTTCCTCAACACCGCGAAGGCCCAGCGCGGCGAGCTCGTCTCCTGCTTCCTCCTCCGCATCGAGGACAACATGGAGTCGATCTCGCGCGGCATCAACTCGTCGCTGCAGCTCTCCAAGCGCGGCGGTGGCGTGGCCCTGCTGCTCTCCAACATCCGCGAGGCCGGCGCCCCGATCAAGCAGATCGAGAACCAGTCGTCGGGCATCATCCCCGTGATGAAGCTGCTGGAAGACTCCTTCTCGTACGCGAACCAGCTCGGCGCGCGTCAGGGTGCCGGTGCCGTCTACCTGTCGGCGCACCACCCCGACATCATGAAGTTCCTCGACACCAAGCGTGAGAACGCGGACGAGAAGATCCGCATCAAGACGCTGTCGCTCGGTGTCGTCGTGCCGGACATCACGTTCGAGCTCGCGAAGAACAACGAGGACATGTACCTGTTCTCGCCGTACGACGTCGAGAAGGTCTACGGGATGCCCTTCGGCGACGTCCCGATCTCCGAGAACTACCGCGCGATGGTCGACGACTCGCGCATCAAGAAGACGAAGATCAAGGCGCGTGACTTCTTCACGACCATCGCCGAGATCCAGTTCGAGTCGGGCTACCCGTACATCGTGTTCGAGGACACGGTGAACAAGGCCAACCCGATCAAGGGTCGGATCAACATGTCCAACCTGTGCTCGGAGATCCTGCAGGTCAACACCCCGACGACCTTCAACGAGGACCTGTCCTACAAGGAGATCGGCAAGGACATCTCCTGCAACCTCGGCTCGCTGAACATCGCGCTGACGATGGACTCGCCGGACTTCGGCAAGACCATCGAGACTGCGATCCGCGGCCTGACCTCGGTCTCGCAGATGTCGCACATCTCGTCGGTCCGCTCCGTCGAGGACGGCAACGACAAGTCGCACGCCATCGGCCTCGGCCAGATGAACCTGCACGGCTACCTCGCTCGTGAGCGCGTCTTCTACGGCTCCGAAGAGGGCATCGACTTCACGAACATCTACTTCTACACGGTGCTGTTCCACGCCCTGCGCGCCTCGAACAACATCGCGATCGAGACGGGGGAGACGTTCGACGGCTTCCGCGACTCGAAGTACGCGTCGGGTGAGTTCTTCGACAAGTACACCGACCAGGCCTGGACGCCGGCGACCCAGCGCGTCGCCTCGCTGTTCGACGACGCGAACATCACGATCCCGACGCAGGACGACTGGAAGGCGCTGAAGGCGTCCATCCAGGAGCACGGCATCTACAACCAGAACCTGCAGGCCGTCCCGCCGACCGGGTCGATCTCGTACATCAACCACTCGACGTCGTCGATCCACCCGATCGCGTCGAAGATCGAGATCCGCAAGGAAGGCAAGCTCGGCCGCGTCTACTACCCGGCGCCGTTCATGACGAACGACAACCTGGACTACTACCAGGACGCGTACGAGATCGGTGCCGAGAAGATCATCGACACCTACGCGGCTGCCACCCAGCACGTCGACCAGGGCCTGTCGCTGACGCTGTTCTTCAAGGACACCGCCACCACGCGCGACATCAACAAGGCCCAGATCTACGCATGGCGCAAGGGCATCAAGACGATCTACTACATCCGTCTGCGCCAGCTCGCCCTCGAGGGCACCGAGGTCGAGGGCTGCGTCAGCTGCATGCTGTAGAGCTGCTGCTCTCTTCCTGGAGGCGCGGGGCGGGCCCCGCCCCGCGCCTCCAGTCCGTCCGATCGTCCTGTCCACCACCACCCGGAAGAAAGCCATGACCCTCACCGACCCGGTCCACGCCACGGGCAAGTCCATCCCGCTGATCAGCGCGGTCAGTGCCATCAACTGGAACCGCATCCAGGACGACAAGGACGTCGAGGTCTGGAACCGGCTGGTCAACAACTTCTGGCTGCCCGAGAAGGTGCCGCTGTCGAACGACGTGCAGTCGTGGAACACGCTCACGCCGGAGGAGCAGCAGCTCACCATGCGGGTCTTCACCGGCCTGACGCTGCTCGACACGATCCAGGGCACCGTCGGCGCGATCAGCCTGATCCCCGACGCGATCACCCCGCACGAAGAGGCCGTCTACACGAACATCGCGTTCATGGAGTCGGTGCACGCGAAGAGCTACTCGTCGATCTTCTCGACGCTCGCCTCGACGCCGGAGATCGACGACGCCTTCCGCTGGTCCACGGAGAACCCGAACCTGCAGAAGAAGGCCCAGATCGTCCTCGACTACTACACGGGTGACGACCCCCTGAAGCGCAAGGTCGCCTCGACGCTGCTCGAGTCGTTCCTGTTCTACTCCGGCTTCTACCTGCCGATGTACTGGTCCAGCCGGGCGAAGCTCACCAACACCGCCGACCTGATCCGCCTGATCATCCGCGACGAGGCCGTGCACGGGTACTACATCGGGTACAAGTTCCAGAAGGGCCTCGAGGGCGCTTCCGAGGAGCGCAAGCAGGAGATCAAGGACTACACGTTCAACCTGCTCTTCGAGCTCTACGAGAACGAGGTGCAGTACACGCAGGACCTCTACGACGGTGTCGGGCTGACCGAGGACGTCAAGAAGTTCCTGCACTACAACGCCAACAAGGCGCTGATGAACCTGGGCTACGAGCCGATGTTCCCCAAGGAGACGACGGACGTGAACCCGGCGATCCTGTCGGCGCTGTCGCCGAACGCGGACGAGAACCACGACTTCTTCTCGGGGTCGGGCTCGTCGTACGTCATCGGCAAGGCCGTCGTGACGGAGGACGAGGACTGGGACTTCTGATCCCGGTCTGACTCGTGAGGACGCCCCGCTGGCTCCGGCCGGCGGGGCGTTCTCGTTCTTCCCGCGCCGCGAACGTGTCCGGAAGGCGCCCCTCCACCGAGAACGATTCCGGACGGGTCGAGTGAGACAGGCGGTCACTGAGCGTGTCTCGCGTGCGATTGTGAGCAGCCTCGCTCTGTGTCGTCGTTTTCGCTGCGATCGGTGTCGGGTCAGGTGGTGCCGATGACGAGGGTGCTGCGGGCGGCCTCGACGACGTCGTTGGTGATGACGTCGAGCTCGTTGATCTTCAGGACGCGTTGGATCTGAGGGAGGAGGCGCTCAAGGAGCCGGAAGTTGCCGCGGGTGATGCGTTCGACGGCGGCGATGGCTTGCGCGTCGGTGAAGTCGTCGGGGTCGAGCGTCTTGCCGAGCTTGCGCCATTGACGTTCGAGGACGAAGAGCAGCTCGTCGTGGCCGAGCGGACGGTACTGGTGGGCGAAACCGAGGCGGCTGTAGAGCTGCGGGTAGTGGCTGAACTGCTTCTCGATGCCGGGCATGCCGATGAGGATCATCGCTATGCCGGTGCGGTCGTACTGGTCGCGGAGCCACTCGATCGCGTTGCCGGTGAGGCGTTCGGACTCGTCGATGATGATCAGCTCGAGCAGGGACGGGTTGGGGCCGTGTGCGTGGTCGAAGTGGCGACCCTGGAGCAGGAGGTGTTCCTCGATGCAGCGTTCGGTGCGGAGCATGTCGTGCCGGAGGTCGTCCTGCAGGGCGCGCATCGTGGCGGAGACCTCGGGCGTGTAGAAGACGGTGCGGGCTCGGTGGGCGGCGGCGTAGATCTTCGTGTCGTCTTCGCTGCGTGCGGCCCATCTGGCGATGAACGGGCCGATGCTGTCCCAGTGGGCGTAGCGGCGTGCGGAGAGGGTCTTGCCGACGCCAGCGGGGCCGAAGCAGACGCCGATGGTGTTCTGCTTCCGGACGGCGTCGGCGAACTCCGCGAACCGACGGTGTTCCTTCGTGATGATGAACTGGCTCGTCATGACCGGTCCTCCTCGTAGGTCATCAGTCGCGGTTGATCCGGTGCCGGTGCGGGTGCTGGTGGGGTGTGATCATCGGGTGTGGGGCGGACGATCGCGATGCGTTCGCGGATCTGCCCGCGCAGGGCTCTTCGTTGCGCGTTCCGGGCGGCCTGGATCTGCTTGAGACTGATGGTCTCGGTCTGATGCGCGGTACTGATCGCGGTGCACAGGAACGCGTCGCGGTGAAAGACACGGATCTCGGTGACGTCGCGGGGGTCGTACCGGACGCTGACGGTGCTGCCCACGAAGGGTGCGAGAGTGGTTGCGGTGTAGCGGAGCCCTTCGAAGTGGATGCCGTCTCGTTGCACGACACGCGTGGTCGGGACGGTGAGCAGGAACCCGTCGAGCTGCTCGAGGGAGTCCGGCATTCGTGGCAGCCACCCGTCTGCGATCCACGCTTCCAGTGGGCTCTTCCGGAGCTCGCGGTGGATGCGGGCGTTGTAGCGGCGGATGAACGTGTTGATGGCACTGTCGACACCGGCGAGATCCAGCGCCGGCGTCGGCGCCGGCGCCGAGGATCCGGGTGCGAGGTGGCCGGGGAGCGTTGGGAGCAGCTCGGTGTTGATGGTGCCGAAGAACCGCTCGATCTTCCCGCGGCCCTGGGGGCGAGCGACCTGCGAGTGGATGATGCGGAGGTGCAGCACGGCGGCGGTGTCGCCGATTCGGTGGCTGGTGAAGTCGGACCCGTGGTCTGTGTAGAGCACGTCTGGGATCCCGCAGACAGGCCAGTCCGGTTCCGGCTTGTGCCAGATCGCTTGCCGGAGCGCGAGCGCGGTGTTCGCGGCGGATGGGGCGCCGAGGAACACCATGTACCCGCAGACCGCGCGGGAGTAGTCGTCGAGGATCACCGTCAACCACGGCCGTTCGGGCTTGCCGTCGGGTCCGACGATGAGCAGATCGAGCATCGTGTGGTCCGCCTGCCAGATCGCGTTGGGGCGATCCGCACGACGTCGGAGCAGCAGTTCGTGCTTGTCCCGATATGACGCGGGCCCCTCAAGCGCGAGCGTCACCATCCCGGGATCAAGCCCGTTCACGATCGACCGCACAACGGAGTACGACGGCGCTGAGAGACCTCGTTTGGTGCAGTAATTGTCGACCTGGCGGTGAATCGTGGCGATCGAAGGTCGTGGCTTGGTGAGTGCGAGCCCCTCAATCAGGCGCACCAGTTCCGGTGCCGTCCGTCGGGCGCCGTGATCGGTGCGGGTGCCGTCGGCGAGAGCCGGGTATCCGCCGGTTCGGTAGCGGGCCAACCAGCGTTGCAGGGTGCGCTCAGCGACGCCCGTGGTGCGGGCCAGGGTGGCGAGCGGGATGGCGTCCTCGACGTGCAGTCGAAGGATGCCCCACCGCTCGCTCGCGTCCATAGCCAGCTACATCGTTGGGGAAGGCTTGGTTCGTCGCGCCGCGACGGGCTCGGCGTGCTTCGCGAGTGCACGGTAGATGGTGGTGCGGCTAACGCCGAGCACGTCGCCGATCTGCGCGACGGTCATGTCCTGCTGTTCGTAGAGCCGGCGTGCGGTGCGCACCTGGTCCGCGGAGAGCCGAGATGGTCGGCCGCCGGTGCGGCCGCGGGCTCGAGCGGCGGCGAGGCCGGCGTTGGTGCGTTCCTTGATGAGGTCCCGTTCGAACTCCGCCAACGCGGCGAAGACGTGGAACACGAGCCGGCCGCCGGGCGAGGTGGTGTCGATGGTCTCCTGCAGGGACCGGAACCCGATGCCGCGCTCGGCGAGAGCGTGCAGCTGATCGATGAGGTGCCGGATGGACCGGCCGAGCCGGTCGAGTCGCCAGACGACGAGAGTGTCGCCGGGGCGGAGCTGGTCGAGGAGCTTGTCGAGCTCGGGCCGGTGTTGGAGCGACCCGGACATGGTGTCGACGAACACGCGGTAGCAGCCAGCGGCGTTGAGCGCGTCGATCTGCAGCGACGCGTCCTGGTCTGTGGTGGACACGCGCGCATACCCGAGAAGGTGACCCATGAAGAGAACGTAGCGAAACTCGACCAGGAGGGGTAGTGGCGGCACGTAGATTCTGGGACTGGGTTCCGCTACAAGACACGGCGCCTCGCACCCGGACTGAGCGCCGGTACGGATAGTTGTAGCGGAATCGTTCGTATTTGTTACGTCTGCCGCGCTCGCGCGGCGAGCCGGAGTGCTTGCACGGAACGGAGGTGTTGTTCCGATCGGTGGCGGCCGTTGGCGGGAGACGGATGTGGTGCTGCGATGACCGGAAGGAGTCGGGGGTGCTCGTCCAGGGTGAAGTGTCGCATGACGCCGTCGAGGGCAACGGCCCCGTACGTGACGATCGCAGTGAGAGCGGGGAGGGCCGCGAGCAGTGTGGCGAGGGCATGCCGCCCCTCGTCGATGTCCTCGAGTCGCACGCGGTCGGGCAGTTCCCATGGGACAAGGTTCCAGCGGACGTACTCGCCGCGTGCGAGTCCGGACTCGATACGGGCTGCTCGGAACGCGGCCGCGGTCGGGCCCGGGTTGTCCTCGCTGCAGATCGCTGCGTGCGCTGCGGCGATGGTCTGGGGGCCAGGCGACTGCATCAGGACCAGGACACGGCTGAATCTGCCGCCGGATCGTGGGTCGAAGCTCGGGACGAACCGTCGGCTGCCGTCGGGCGCGGTCCGCCACGTCTCCGCGAGACCGTTCAGCGATCGAACGTCAGCGAGTTCCTCGGGGGTACTCATGCCGGCTGTGGCGGTGCCAGCAGGGTGCCACGGATGACGGATCCGTGAAAGGTGCGAAGGGCAACGGTGATCCATGCGGCGACGAGGCCGGCGTAGTAGATGACGGCGAGGACGGCAACGACGGTCAGGCCTGAGTGCAGGGCGAGCCCGTTCAGGCCGGTGACGCAGGTCCCGACGGGGAACGTGAAGGACCACCAAGTCAGGCTGAACGGCAAGTGTTCGCGGGCAGTGCGGATGGTGATCGCGAGGGCGATGACGGTCCACAGCAGCGCGAAGCCGAGCATCGCGAACCCGTACACCAGCGCCACGACCAGCAGGGCATGCGCGGTACTCGCATCGACAACGGTGGGGGCGTTCGATGCGAGGAGGTTCACCGCGGTGATCGACTGTCCGACCGGCCCGAGGACGATCCACAGAGTCGGGACCATGCCGGCGGCCCCGACCTTGTGCTGCGCGAGACGGTTCCAGATCAGCGTGATCACGACCAGCGACGTGATGAGGCTGAGGCCGAAGAAGCCGTAGCAGGACCACAGCAGCGTCTCCCGCGCCTGCCCGGCGGGGGCGTACGGCAGCAGGAGCGCACCGGTGGAGGCGGACACCATCGGCGGGACGATCGGCATCAGCCAGCCGCCGAACGCGGAGTCGGGCTTGTTCTCGTGGCGGGTGAACGCCAGGTACGGCACGAGCACTGCCGTGAGCAGTCCTCCGATGGTGCCGATGGTCCACAGGACCCAGTCGATGGTGACGGCGGCGGGCAGGCCGACCCAGTCCTTGCCGAGCAGGAGTGTCCCGGCGCCGACGGTGAGGAACGCCATCGGTGGTGCGCCGTAGAAGTGCGAGATCACCGGGTTGAGCTGGTGCCCGGCTGCAGTGCTCCGGTAGCGGATCCAGTGCAGCACCGTCGCGGTCGTGAGGGCGACGAGGAGCACCGCGGCGATCGCCCACACGACCGTCGCCGCGAGGCGCAGCCCGGGGAACTGCAGCGGCAGTGACGCAGCTGCGACAGCGACGATCCCCGTGCCCATGATCGACGCGAACCAGTTCGGTGTGAGATTCGACACGATCAGGCCTGGCCGCTCCAGGTCACGGAACAACGCCGTCTGCGGCCGTTGGGGCAGCTGGCTACCGTTCGCGGGTGCAGGGTCCGTGCGGAGCGTTGTCATGGGCCAAGCCTGCGCGAATCCTGCCTCTGGCGGTACCCGGAACCTCTTGGCAGGGCACAATCAATGATTGTGGCACTACGGCGACTCACGGACCGAACCCTCGACCTCGACACACTCGACGTGCTCGCACGCGTCGCCGAGACCGGCTCCCTCTCCGCTGCCGCTGGAGCGCTCGGCGTCACGCAACAGGCAGTGTCTGCTCGGATCCGGGTCGCCGAGCGCATGGTCGGTCACTTGTTGGTGCACCGCTCGACCACGGGGTCGGTGCTGACCGAGACCGGCAGGCTCGTCGTCGGGCTGGCCGGACCGGTCCTCGACGCGTCTCGCCACCTCGAAGCAGGAGTGGCTGCGCTGCGGACTCCCACGGGTTCGCTCGTCGTCGCAGCGTCACAGACGATCGCGGAGCTGCTGCTGCCGGGCTGGCTGCTCGAATTCCGCCGCCGCGAACCCGACGTGCGGGTGCGCCTGATCGCGGGCAACTCCGCCGCGGTGACGGACCTCGTGCAGTCGGGTGGCGCGAACCTCGGGTTCACGGAGACCCCGGTGACGGCGGCAGGTGTGTCCGCGCAGGTGATCGCGGACGATGAGCTCGCGGTCGTCGTTGCGCCGGAACATCCCTGGGCTCGGTCGACCGGGATCACTGCGGAGGTCCTGGCGGCGACGGCTCTGCTCCTGCGGGAAGAAGGTTCCGGAACTCGCGCGACCCTCGCCGCATGGCTCAGGGAGGCCGGTTTGAGCATGTCGGTTCCGGCCGCGGTGCTGGAGACCACGAGCATCATCCGGGCGAACGCGCAGGCTGGAATTGCACCGGCGGTGATGAGCCTTCGCACGGTCGCCGCCGACATCAACGACGGGTCGCTGGTGCGGGTCCCGCTCGCTGGGCCGCCACTTGCCCGGCCGTTGCGGGCGATCTGGTCGGGAGAGCCTCAGCCAGCTGGTTCTGCTTTCCTGCGCGTCGCCCACGAGGTGACCGGTCGGGGTCAGCGCAGCCCGTAGGGCAGCTCCGGATTGTTCTCCGCGATCTCGGTGAGCCGGTTGTACTTGGCGACGCGTTCTCCGCGGGCGGGTGCGCCGGACTTGATCTGTCCGGTTCCGGTGCCGACGACGAGGTCCGCGATGAACGTGTCGGTGGTCTCGCCGGACCGGTGCGACACCATGCTCCGCATCCCGAGCGAGCGTGCGACGCCGATCGCGTCGAGGGTCTGGGAGACGGTGCCGATCTGGTTCGGCTTGATGAGCGCCGCGTTCGAGAGCCCGTCCTTCCCACCGTCGCGGATGCGCTGCGGATCGGTGACGTAGAGATCATCGCCGACGATCTGGAGCATGTCGCCGAGCGCGAACGACATCGCCTTCCAGCCGCCGTGGTCATCTTCGGAGAAGCCGTCTTCGATGCTCCGGATCGGATACCGGCTGATGAGGTCGCGGTAGTAGTCGACCATGCCTGCGCGGTCGAGCCGGCGGTCCACGACCCGGTAGCTACCGTCACCGAGCGCGAACTCGTTCGCCGCCGGGTCGAGTGCGATCGCGACGGTGTCCACGCCGGGCTCGTAACCGGCGGCACTGATCGCGGCGACGAGGAGGTCGAGGGCCTCCTCGGGCGCGGCGATCGACGGGGCGAAGCCGCCTTCGTCCCCGAGACCGAGACTGCCGAACCGTTCCCGGACCAGTGCCGCCAGCGCGTGGTAGACGTCCGATCCGATCCGAACCGCGTCGGTCATGGTCTCGGCGTTCACCGGGGCGATCATGAACTCCTGGAAGTCGAGCGCGTTCGCTGCGTGCGCTCCGCCGTTGAGCACGTTGAAGTGCGGGACGGGCAGGCGGGGCGTGCTGCCGGTGACGTCTGCGATCCAACGCCAGAGCGGCAGCTCCGCTGCGGCGGCGAGAGCGCGTGCCATCGCGATCGAGGTCGCGACGACACTGTTCGCGCCGAGCCGGCGGTGGTTCGGGGTGCCGTCGAGGGCAGCGAGGGCGGCGTCGGCCTGCCCGATCGAGGTCCACGACTGGCCGGTGATCATCGGTGCGACGTCCGTCGTGATGAGGTGCAGTGCCTGGCTCACGTCGCGGCCGCCGTAGCTGCTGCCGCCGTCGCGAAGCTCGACAGCCTCATGCGCGCCAGTGGATGCGCCTGCGGGGGCGTCACCGGTGACGACGGTGCCGTCCTCGAGCTCGAGACGCACCTGGATCGTCGGGTAGCCGCGGGAGTCGAGGATCCGGGAGCCGTGCAGGCTGCTGATGGTGACGGGGCGGCTGGTGTGGGTCACGTACTCGCCCTGATGGTGGGTGGTGTGGTGGACGTTGCTGATGTAGTCGTTCACGGCGGTTGTCGCCTTTCGGGTTGGTCGTGCGGGTGTGGGCCGCGGGGAGGCGGAGGGACGACCTCCTGGCGATCACTGGGCGCCAGTTGCCTCCCCACGGCGGTTCAGGGCGCGCACTGGATGGTGTCGGGTGCGCGGGTGCCGGTCAGGGGTGCGGGGTGAACCGTTCCTGTGCGGCGCGGATGATGGCTTCGGCGTCGACACGGTTCGCCCACCCGTTGGTGGTGACGTGCTTGCCGTGCTCGATCTCCTTGTAGTGGGCGAAGAAGTGCTCGATCTCCGCCAGGACCGGCTCGGCGACGTCGGAGATGTCCTGGACGTGGTCGAAGCGGACGTCTCCGGCGGGGACGGTGAGGATCTTGTCATCGCCGCCGTTCTCGTCGACCATGCGGAGCATCCCGACCGGGCGGACGTCGATGACGACGCCGGGGAACGTGGGCCGGGGCAGCAGCACGAGCGCGTCGAGGGGGTCGCCGTCATCGCCGAGAGTGTCGTCGATCGAGCCGTAGTCCTGCGGGAACACCATGCTGGTGAACACCGCCCGGTCCAGGCGGATCCGTCCGGTGGCGTGGTCGACCTCGTACTTGTTGCCGCTGCCGCGGGGGATCTCGATCGTGATGTCGAAGTGCATGAGCTGTTCGTCTCCCAGTCGGATGGTCAAGTGAGGGTGCCGAGGGTGACGCCCCCGGCGGCTGCGGCGACGGAGACGACGAGCATCCCGAGCCCGTTCACGGCAGCCGCGGTGGTGCGGCCAGTGCGTGCGAGGCGGACGGTCTCGAAGCTGGCGGTGCTGAACGTGGTGTAGCCACCCATGAGCCCTGTTCCGAGCACCGCGACGGGGGTGGCGCCGAGGTGACCGGCGGCGCCGGTGATCAAGCCCAGCAGGAACGAGCCGGTGATGTTGATCGTCAGCGTCCCGACCGGGAGCCGGAACTGCCGACCCCGGTTGATCGCACCATCCACGAAGAACCGTGCGGCCGCGCCGACACCGCCAGCGACCGCGACGCTGAGGAAGGCCAGGGCGCTCATGATGTGGCCCCGTTCGGTCGGACCAAACCCGCGATCGCGAGGCCGCTACCGGTGGCGATCGCGCCGGCGAGGACCGTCAGGAGCGCGTACCCGGTGCCGGCCAACCCGCGGCCAGCGAGGAACAACACCGCGGTGCTGGTCGCGAGGGTGCTGTAGGTGGTGAACCCGCCGAGGACACCGGTTCCCAGAAGCAGGCGCAGTGTCCGGCGGCGACCCTCGTCAGGTCCGCGATGCGCGAGGTGTTCCAGCAGCACACCCAGTAGGAGCGCGCCGGCGATGTTGATCCAGAAGATCGCCCAGGACACCTCCTGCTGAGCGGGGAACGCGGTGCTGAGTCCGTCGCGTGCGGCGGTACCGATGGCGCCGCCGAGTGCGACGACACCGAGGTACCGCCACCGCAGATGCACTGGCCGGTCGATACGTTCCGGGTCGTTGGCGTCGATGTCTGGGTCGGGCGGGAGCTGCCCATCGGGCAGCTGCGTGTCCGTTCGGGAGGTCATGTTCCACCTTCCGCAGCGACCGCTGCCGCTGCTGCTCGTGCTGCCGGATGCAGGTACTCCCCACCCCGCGGACAGAACCCACCGTCGCCGTCGAACCGGTAGATCAGGGGTTCGCCCGTGGGGAGGTTCAGGTCCGCGAGCTCACCGTCAGTTAGGCCGTCCATGCAGGCACACAGTGCCCGCAGTGAGTTGCCGTGCGCGACGACGAGCACTGTCTGCCCGTCGCGGAGTGCCGGGGTGATGCTGTGCGACAGGACGGGTTGGACCCGGCGGATGACGTCGGAGAGTGTTTCGGTTCGACGAAGTGCCGCCCACGGCAGTCCACGAAGCGCCGGCGTCCGCCGGAGCGCCAGCCACGCGCGGATCGACATGCGTGGTGGCCGTCCCGTGCGGGTCCGACGAACAGCGAAGAACTGCTCCGCCCCCAACGCCGCTTGCGCATTCTGCTTGGACATGCCGGTGAGGGCGCCGTAGTTCCGCTCGTTCAACCGCCACGTCGACTCGATCGGCGCATCACGTCCGAGGACGTCGGTGACGAGCTCCGCCGTGTGGAGCGCCCGCTCGAGCGTCGACGTGAGCACGAGGTCCGGTCGGATGCCGGCATGCAGAAGTAGCAACCCAGCCCGATTCGCTTCGGCGCTGCCCTGTTCGGTCAGCGCGACGTCTCGCAAGCCGGTGAAGGTACCGGCAGCGTTCGCAGTGCTCTGTCCGTGGCGGAGCAGAACAAGCTGGCCGGTCACGGGGTGTCCCACGGCAGTGGGGCATCGAACCCGACCGGATCAACGGGCACTACGAGCACTGAACGGTGCTGCTGATGGGTCAGCCGTACCGCGACCGACCCCGTGAAGAACTCCGCGATTCGACCCGCTCCCGTCCTGGCCCCGACGACCAGCATCGCCGCGTCGCGGTCTTCGGCCACCTGCGACAGTGCCCGGCTCGGATCCCCGACACCCGGGACGAACGTGACGTCGACGCCGTAGGTCGTTGCGGCAGCACGTACTGCCGCCTTGTCACTGTCCGACAAGCCCTGCGGTGTCGTGTCAGCGGTGTCAGGGTCGATCGGTTCCACCATCACCGACCCGTCCGAGCGCGTACCGGCATCGAAGAGCGATGCATCCACGCTGACGCACACCAGCGTCGTACCGAAGCGCCGCGCGATAGACGACGCAACCTCGATGACCCCCGGAGCGAGGCCGGGCAGGACGCCGACGACGACCGGTCCGGAACCGATTGGTGCTGTCATGACACTCCCTACCTCAGGCGCGCAGAAGCGCGACCAGCTGAGATAGGGACTGTTGTCGACAACTGTCGAGGTTGGGTCCGGCAAGCCCCACTACCGGGTCCGAAGACACCACCATTATGCACCCGAACCCCAAGTCACGCGGGCCGTCTCGCGCACCCGCGACGTCCCGACACCGAAGGAAGCGATTCCGACGACACGGAGCGAAGCTGCCCACACGTGCGATCGAGTCCGGTCCAGGACCGTCTGTCGGTCACGGTGCGTGCTCCCCATCGCACCACTGCGCTTCTGGTGTCCGCCCTGTCTGGTTGCAAGGATGAGGTGTGTTCGAGCTGGTGAGACCGCGTGCGGAGTTGTTCCAGGAGCGGAGCGAAGCACGTCGCGAGTGGGGTCCCGGGCTGCACGAAGACGGCTTCGGAATCACCTCGGACGATGAGGTGAACACGGTCGACGGCTTCCGCGACTGGGTCGCTCGGATCGAGCACGGCCCGACCGAGCTGTGGTGGATCGTCGAAGACGGGGAAGTCCTCGGTGGGATCGCGCTCCGTGCTGCTGATGACGAGCGCGTGCAGAGCGTCGGTCACATCGGGTACGGGATCCGGCCGTCCGCCCGCGGGCGAGGTGTCGCGACGTGGGCGCTCGGTGAAGTGTTGCTTCGCGCCGCTTCACTGGGGATCGATCCCGTGGTGGCGTTCTGTCTCGAAGACAATGCGGGGTCGGTCGCGACGCTCGAACGCCACGGGGCGACGCTCGAAGCGGTCGAGCAGCACGGGGCGGCGCGGGTGCGGCGCTCCGCGATCCGCTCCGGAGTCCGCTTCGCTCACCGATCAACTGTCGGTACTGGCTACTCGTAGGCTTGCTGGGTGATCGCGCGAGTCCTTGGTTCTGGTCGTCCGCTCGTCGCCCTCCACGGCTTCGGGGTGGACCACCGCATCATGCTGCCGCTGGCGGACGCGGTGCAGGGTCTGCCGTGGCGGCTGGTGTTCCTCGACCTGCCGTGGGCTGAAGCCGCCGCTGTGACCGCGACCGCGACGAGCGCGGTCGACGTGGCCGCCGAGGTCCTCGCCGACATCGACGACCACCTCGGCGACGAGCCCTTCGCTGTCATCGGGAACTCCTTCGGCGGCATGATCGCCCGACACGTCGCCCACGAACGCCGAGACCACGTCCTCGGCATCGCGACCCTGGCGGGTGTGGTGCATCCGGCACACGCAGACCGTGCTGTCCCCGAGCGCACCGTGCTGTACACCGAACCGTCCGTCCTCGAGGCCGCCGGCGATGCGCGAGCAGCATTCGAGGAGGTCAGCGTCATCCAGGACGCCGCCGCGTTCAGAGCGTTCGAGCGGTACGTGCTGCCGGGTCTCCGTGGTGCCGACCCTGCTGTGATGGACCGTATCGCCGCCGACTACGCACTCGATGCCGTGCCGGAGGAGCGCCACCCGGAACCGTTCACCGCTCCGGCGCTGCACCTGTTCGGTCGGCAGGACGACGTCGTCGGCTACGAGGACGGGCTCGCACTCCGGGACCACTACCCGCGAGGGAGCTTCGTCGTCCTCGACGGTGCTGGACACAACGTGCACCTCGAACAACCCGGAATCACCGCCGCCCTGATCCGCGACTGGCTCGCACGCATCGACCGGTAGACGATCGCCAACCGGGCAGTCGCTCCCCTGATCAGGGCCACATGGTCGACTCCAGAGGAACCATGCAACCGAACTCCACCAGGGCAGACGCTAACTGTTCTCTTCCCACAGCTCGAGCGGCAGTCCCTCTGGATCGTGCACACGGACGAAGCGCCCGTACTCTGTCTCCCACTCGGCGCGGCGCTCGACCGCGATGCCGTCCGCTTCGAGACGGCGGATCAGTTCGTCGAGTGCCGTCACCCTGATGTTGAGCATGAGGGGCTGGTCGGCGGCGAAGTAGTCGCTGTCAGCAGGCAACGGTGCGAAGACCGTCACACCGGCTGCTTGCCGCCAGAAGGTGTCCGCGCCGGCGTCGATGCCGAGGTGCTTCCGGTACCACGCGGCGCGGGCTTCCGGATCTCGACTCCGGAAGAAGAGCCCGCCGATGCCCGTCGCAGTCAGGTCGAGCACGGTATCGGTGTCAAAGCCCGAGCGCCAGAGAACTCACGCCCTCGAGCGTCCGATGATCGATCGTCGGACGGACGACGACGGGGCGGACTCGCTCCGCGGAGAGACGGGTGTAGGTGAGGACGCCGAACGACGCGTTCATGCGTACGTGCCTTCGCCCTGGGACTGTTCAGCGGTCAGATGAGCAGCCCGATGGTGAGCGCGACGATCCCGCTTGCGGTGAGTAGTGCTGGTCCCGTGACCCGGCGGGGAGTAGTGCGTTCCGTCGTACGTGCGACGAAGACGGCGACAAGCGTTGACGTTGCACCCGCGTAGATGAGCACGAAGGCTTCGGGGAAGAATCCGATGATGTGGACCACGAGCCCGGCGAAGACCGTCGATGCCGACGTGAACAGGTGGGCTCTGGAAGCTGCTGGGAGCACAGGCTTTGCTCGTGTTCCGAGGAAGAGACCGATCAGACACCAGCTCGAAGCGGTCGCGAAGAGCGCGCCGCTGATCGAGACGATCGCGGCTCCGATCACGTCGAGGTTCACGCTTCACACCGTTCCAGCAGAGCCGTGGTCGGGTGTTCCGAACCATGCGGCAAGTGCCTCTGTGAGGGAGGCGGGATCGGTGTGGGACCAGGCGATGAATCCGTCGGGTCGGATCAGGATCGAGGTCTGTTCGTTCGTTGCGGCCAGCGGCACGTAGTCCACGCGGTCGTTCCATGGGGCGATGGCGTGGCGGAGTCCGCCGGTCGCGTCGAGCACGATGGGGTGGGCGGTGCGGAGCAGTTCCGGGATCCTGCGGAGGGTCCCGTCGGCGAGTTCGACCTGTGTTGACGGTGCCAACCATCCGGTAGGGCCGTCGGGGTTCGCGGGACCCATGTCGTAGCGGACGTCCGAGCCGGCGAGGAGATCTGCGACGCGCTGCACGGTGGTCGTGTCGGCGAGCATCTCGGCGAAGAGGTCGCGGAGGGCTGTGACATCCGAGCCGGGCGCCATCAGCGCGGTCTGCGCTTGGGTCTGCATGAAGACGCGTTGCCCGAGCGGGCGGCGCTCTGTCTCGTAGGTGTCGAGCAAGCCCGCGGGGGCCCAGCCGTGGAGGCTGGCGGCGAGTTTCCAGGCGAGGTTCGCCGCGTCTTGCAGCGCGAGGTTCAGGCCGGGTCCGCCGGCGGCGGAGTGCACGTGTGCGGCATCGCCGAGGAGGAAGATCCGCCGGTCGCGGTAGCGGTCCGCGACGCGGGTGTTCCGACCGGTCAGACGACGCAGCAACGTCGGCTCACCGTCGGCTGGCGCGTGGAGGTCGAGGCGGACGCCGAGGACGCGCTCGAGGCTGTCCTCCATCTCGGTCAACGTCATGGCTGCTCCCTCACCGGGGAAGCTGCGGTCAGGCTGGTCCTCCCATTCCGCGGTGTAGACCAGCGGGTGCTCCGGGTCACGGAGGGCGATGGTGACGACGCCGGTTTCGGTCCGGTGGAAGCTGTCCGCGATCGCTCCCAGACCCGCAACATGCACTTTCCCGGGGCTGGCGGGCGTCAGCTGCTCAGTTGGTGCGATCAGGGCTGTGCGATCCACGACGTGGTGGTCGGTGTTGCCGGGGAAGCGGATACCGGAGAGCTTCCGCACAGTGCTCCGCGCCCCGTCACTACCAACGAGGTACTGCGCCGACACGGTGCTCTCTGCTCCGCTCGCGACGTCGACAAGGTCGACGATGACGGAGTCGTCGTGTTGGGTGAAGGAGCACATCTCGACGCCGCGACGGATCTCGACGCCGAGTTCTGCTGCGCGGTCGTTGAGCACGCTCTCGAGGTCGCGCTGGTTGATGTGGAGCAGGTACATCGGGTTGCGGTCGCCGAGCGTGTGGAGCGGCAACGGCAGCGCTCCGAAGAAGAAGCTCGGAGCCGGCTCCGGGACGGCCCTCCCAGCGCACCGCTCGAACAAGCCGCGGTGATCCAGTAGTCGGACGACCTGCCCGGTCAAGCCGTGCGCCTTGTCCCATTGGTTGATCTCGGGGAGGCGTTCGAGGACGAGGGGGTTCACACCCGCGAGCTTCAGCTCGCAGGCGACGAAGATGCCCACGGGTCCGCCTCCGACGATGACGACGTCGTACATGATGGTCTTCCTTCTGACGAAGAGTGTGGGATCAGTGGTCAGCGGAGGTGGCCGAAACCGTCGCCGAGGAGTTGGAACGCAGCTCGGAGGAACGGCTGGAGGGGGTGTGGCTCCGGGCGCGCCGCCCAGGACTCCAGCGTTGTCAACAAGGTCGAAAGCGCAGCGGCGGACACCAGACCAGGAACGGGATCTTCCGGTGCTGCGTCTGAGCGGGCCGCGACGGCGGCCGCGAACACTGCGTTCGCTGCGCGAGCACCTCGGTCGACGGCTGACTGCATGCCCGGCGTCGACAGCACTGCAAGCAGCCCGCTCTGCTCCTCCCGGGACGGGGTCGTCGTCTCTCCTGCCTCGTACGGCGCGAGCAGCGCCTCCGTGATGGCAGTCCACAACGGCTCCTCGCGTGGCCGCTGGAGCAGATCGTCGGCTGCCTTGCGCACGCGTTGCACGTGGCGGTCCGCGATCGCGTCTTCCTTGCTCGAGAAGTAGTTCCCGAACGTCCGCCTCGACACTCCGACCCGACCGACGATGTCCTCGACACGGATGTTGTCGAGCCCCCGCTCCCGGGCGAGCAGCACGGTGGTCACGCTCAACGCGTCACGGATCGCTGCCTTCTTCTGCTCACGGAGCGAGACCTCGTCTGTCATGACACCAACCTAGAGCACAGTTGCCCATTGGGCAATGTTGCTCAATGGGCAACTCGTGATATCAGGAGTACCTGTTCACAGACGGTCGTTCACGAGACGCTCATCGACCCGTGCTGTGAGCAGCGTCGCTCCGTGTCGTCCTCCTGACTTCGCTCTGAGTCGCGATCGCGTCCCGGTAGGGGATCCCCAACCGGACGCTCAACGCCCGCAACCCCTGGACGGGGACGGACCCGACGCCGCTGCCTTCACGGCCCTTCCACGTCGTACACGCGGTCGGGGTGGAGGGACAGGTGCCCCACGAGATCTCCCGGTTCATCCGGCAGGCGCAGCAGGTGGCGACTCGCTTCGATGCCCGCCGGCAGCGAAGGAGGGGGTTCCGCGTACGGCCGGAGAAGCTCGCGCACACCGTAGCCGCCCGCGTGACGCGCGACCGGCACCGCTCTGTCGCGACCGGCGTCACGATGGGAGGATCGCGCCGTGCCCCTGCGTGACCTCGCGATGCTCGATGATGGGACCTTCGACGTCGGCGACGCGCAGGTGACCGACGGGCGGGTGGTGCTGCGCGGCTGGGCCGTCGAACACGGCACGAGCGTGGGGACGGCTCGTCTGCCGGTGACGCTGACGGTCCCCAACGCGGTCGACGTCTCCGCTGACTCCGTCGGTGGGACCGGTGAGCTCGTGCTCGACCGGGTCGAGGTGACCCCGACGACCGTGACGCTCGTCGGGGTCGCCCCCGCCCGGATCGTCGTGACGACGTCGGTGCAGAGCCAGGCGCTGCTCGAGGTCGGGACGACACCGATCGCGGTGCGTCGCTGGGGGCGCTGGCGGCCCTGGAGCACGGCCGCACCGGTGGTCCTCGACCACCGGTACGCCGTCAAGCGGCTGCGGACCACGGCCTGTCCGGAGTGCGAGCACCCGTGGGCTGAACACTCGATGGACCCGGACGAATCGCTGACGATGTGCAGCGAGTGCGCCCACGAGCACGGTCACGGCCAGCCATCCACGGGGGCGACGGTCTGTTTCGCTCAGGTCCCTCGCGGTCTGGTGGAGCCTCGGTCAGCAGTGCTGCGCACTCCTCCGAGCGACGACCGACCGGTCGATCGGGGAGGGCCCGCGACGTCAAGCACCGGCGGGTTGTTCCGTCCGACGATCTCGAGCTTGCGGGAAGCGAATGCGGCTCTCGCCTTCGGGATGGTCTCGACCGACGAGGTGAGCGCCCTCGCGGCTGAGCTCGTGGCGTCAGGACACGACGGTGACGCGCTCGTCGCACTCGCTTCCCTGTACTCCGGCGCCGCCACCTCCGACGCGGTCGAGCTCGGTCAGGCGGCACTCGTCGAGGCCGGGGTGCGCCCCGTGGACCTCACGGGTGACGACGTGCCGCTCCTCGCGCTGCGTGTCGCGAGTCACCGGTTCCTCCTCGGGCACTGGACGCTCCGCACCTTCGCGTCCTGGGTGCACCGGGAGATCGGCCACGAGGGGCCCCAGGGTGCACAGCAGCTCGCACTCGTCGACGACGAGCTCGATGAACTCGACGCACGAGGCGCCGGGCCCGGTCCTTCGTTCCGTCGAGCGGTCGAACGGCTCGCCGTCGACTACATCGAACTGACCGAGGAGACGGCGCATCCGTCTCGGTCCTGACCGGCGGCCCGGAACCCGGCCGACCCGTGGATCAGGCGATGCTGCTGCCGCCGTCGACGAGGAGCTCGCTCCCCGTCATCCCCGAGCTCTGGTCGGACACGAGGAAGAGCACCGTGGCGGCGACCTCCTCGGGACGGAGGAGTCGACCGAACGGCATCCCGCTCGCCATCTGCTGGAGCATCGCGTCCGGGCTGCCCGTGGCGAGGCCCGCGAGACCCGGCGTCTCCGTCGGCCCGGGGACGACGGTGTTGATCCGGACGCCGCGCGGTGCGAGCTCGGCCGCCCACGTGCGGGTGAGGGTCGCGATCGCTGCCTTCGACGCCCCGTACAGGCCGAACGACGGCTCGGTGCCGGACGCCGCCGTCGAACCGGTGACCACGACGGCCGAGCCCTCGCGCAGGAACGGCAGCGCGCCCTGGACGGTGAAGGTGGTCCCGCGGACGTTGGTGCCGAACGTCGCCTCGAAGTCCTCGGCGGTGACGGCGTCCAGTGCCTTGAACTCCCCGCCGCCGGCGTTCGCGTGCACGGCGTCCAGACCGCGACCACGCTCGGCGACCGCGGCGAAGACCGTCGCGATGTCAGTCGGCTGGGCAGCGTCCGCCCGGATCGGCGTGACCGCGTCGCCGAACTCCTCGCGCAGTGCGTCGAGCGCCTCCTGCCGCCGGCCAGTGATGAAGACGTGAGCTCCTTCGGCGACGAAGCGGCGCACGACCGCGAGTCCGATGCCCGACGTCCCGCCCGTGACGAGTGCGGTCTTGTCCTGCAGTGTTCCTGTCATGATGACCTCCTGAACGTGTTGTTGACTGCTTGGTCCAGAACGGTACGCCGTGCTTGACTGATCAGTCAACAACGACTTCCGAGGAGTCCGCATGCCCCGACCGCGCAAGTTCGACGAGGCCGACGTGGTCGAGCGCGCCCGGCGCACGTTCGCGGAGTCCGGGTTCGACGGCACGTCGCTCGACGACCTGCTCGCGGCGACGGGGCTCGGTCGGCAGAGCCTGTACAACACGTTCGGCGGCAAGAAGGAACTCTTCATGCGCGCGTTCCTCAGCGACACCGCCGACGCCGTCGAGGTCGTGCAGTCCGTCCTGCGGAGCGCCGAGCACCCGATCGCGCGGATCCGGACGCAGCTGGTCTCCGCTGCGGTCGAGCACGGGGCTGCGCAGGCTCCGCCGTCCCTGCTGCTCCGCGCGGCGGTGGAGCTGTCGGCTCGGGACCCCGAGGTGGCCGCCACCGTGACCGAGGCCTTCGACACCATCCGCGCTGGCTACACGGCCTGCATCGTGGACGCGCAGGCGGCCGGCGAGGTCGAGGCCGACGCCGACGCCGAGGCGCTCGGCACCTACTTCTGCGCGGTCATCGAGGGGATGGGGGCGATCGGACGCGTCGGGACCTCACGAGCGGCGCTCCTGCAGGTGGGGATCGCGAGCCTCGCGGCACTGCCGATCACACCGCTCGGTGCAGAGCACCTCGGAACCGCGGACGGTCCCTGGGACTGATCAACGCCCGGTACCAGGGTTACGCGCGGCGACGCGAGCGGCGGGACTGACCGCCACCGCGCCTCCCGTCCGGACCTGGAGGCGCGCATCCCGCAGGCGCGACCGCATCCGCCCGTCGCCTGGTCGCGTGCTGGGCCGTCGACGCGAGCCACCCGTCCAGCAGGAGTGTGATCGCGACGCCGGGGACCATCGCGATGACCGCGACGGGGACGGGCCACAGCTGGTGCACTCAGGGATGGCCACCCGGCTTCGTGGCCGCCGCCGCGAACGAGGACGCGGACACCAGCACGGCCCACGCGGCCGTCATAGCGATGATCGGCAGGGAGTCCCACCCGCGGTCGAGCAGGGCGTTGGCGAGCGGGAGGGGGACCATCACCGTCCCGACGATGAAGCCGGTCCTCGCCACGGTACGAGCACCGTAGTCAGGTGGTCCGATCCATCGGGCCGGTTCCCTCGAGGATCAGCGGCACGGGCGACAAGCCTGCGTTAGGTTCGACTGAGACAACACCGGATTCCATGGGGGGACACAACGGTGACTGGACCGACAGACCTGACCGCGTACGCGCTGCCGGACCTGACGTACGACTTCGCCGCGGCCGACGACCTCGCACGGCAGTGCGACCTGGCGAAGACAACGGTGGAGCTTCAGTCTCCGTCGCGCGCGGCGCTCGTCGTGCTGGCCGGCACCGACTTCGCAGGCGGTTTCGCAGAGACGTTCCGGTCGAACGCGGAGATCGCCCAGGAGGATGCGCGCGAGCTCACCACGAAGCTCGGCGAGGTCGCGAGCGGCATCCGTGCGCTGAGCGATGCCGCGCGCGCCGAGAACACCCGTCGTCGCGAGGCCCGTGCCTGGCGGGATCGCGTGATGGCTCGCCGGGCCGACATCGTCGACAGCACATGGGACCAGATCTTCGGTGAGGAACCCCCGCCGAGCAGTGGCAGGGTCGACGTTCCGGCCTTCCCGAGTACGAGCTACAAGGCGCGCACGAGGAGCACGCCGCCGCCGGGCGCCGGTCCGGGTACCGGGGGCAGTGTCTCGTCTGCGCGACCGGACCATCTCCGATCGTTCGCCTCCGGAACCAGCTCCCTCAACGGCAGCGTGCAGGCGCTGCCGGGGCGGATAGCGGCTGCCCTGGCGGGCTTCACCCAGAGGTGCGACTTCGGCCGCGTCGACCTGTCGCCGCTCCTCGCGGGCTTCCGGGCCTGGTCGGCCGCGAACGAAGGCGACGTGGACTGGGCGAACACGGTCGCAGCCGCCTTCGAGGCAGCCGGGGCGAGCGGCGATGTCGTCTCGCTGAACGACAGTTCGCTCCTGGCCGCGCTCCTGGCGGCAGGGGTGGGCAGGACGCGGACCGACCTCGCCTTCGGCAAGCCCTCGTTGCTCGGCGCGGTCCCCACCAGTGGCTTCGCAGCCGACCCCGTGAACACGGCGACCGGCAACTTCGTCGAGCTGGAGCGTGACCTCTCCTTCGCCGGAGGCGCTGAGGGCTTCGAGCTCACGCGGATGTACAACTCGTTCGACGTCGTCGGTGGGTCCTTCGGTCGCGGCTGGTCCTCGGTCCTCGACCAGCGCCTCGAAGTCCTCGCCGACCACGTCGAGTTGGTCCACCACGACGGACGACGGAGCACGTTCCCGACCCGGGGCGACACAGCGGTCCGTGCCGTCGGAGAGAACCTGTGGCTGGCACCAGAACCCGACCCTTCGGCGGGTTCGACGGCCGACCGTGAGGTACTCCTCGTCGTCCGCGACAATGCCGGCTCCTGGTGGTCGTTCACGACCAGCGGGCTGTGGATCGCGACCGGTACCGGGACCGCGGCGACCACCAGAGCCGTGCGGGACGGCGACGAGAGGCTCGTGCGGCTCCAGCACCGACGCGGACGGTTCATCGACCTCCTGCACCTCGACGGGCTGGTCCGTTCGGCGCGCTCGTCCGACGGCCGGACGGTCACGTACGAGTACGCCGACGACGGTGCACTCAGAACGGTGACGGGTCCCGGCGGAACACGGACGTACTCGTGGGACGTCGACGGTCGGATCGAGCGGGTGACCGCTGCGGACGGCGTCGTCGAGTGTGCGAACACCTACGACGAGCACGGTCGGGTGGTCCTGCAGACGACGCCGCAGGGGCGCACGATCCGGTTCGCGTACCTCCCCGGACGAGTCACGTCCGTCGCCGACGAGGACGGCACGCGCTCGAACACATGGACGTCCGATCGTCACGGTCGTGTGGTCTCGATCACCGACTCAGATGGTCGACGACAATCGTTGAGCCACGACGAGCACGGGAACCTGGTTGCCTCGACCGCGCGTGACGGGTCAGTCACGGTCCACACGTACGACGACCGTGGACGCCTCACTCGGACCCTGGCCGAGGACGGGACCGACACGCTCGTGGCCCACGACGATCACGACCGCGTGCACCGCGTCGAGCGCCATGGGGGAAGGGTTTCGTACGAGTACGCCGACTCTTCTGCGACGTCGCCCTCGCACGTCGTCGACGAACGGGGTGCCCGCTTCACGTTGGCATGGGTGGACGACCTGCTCGTCCGCGTCGAGGATCCGGCAGGTGTCGTGCTGACGTACGACTACGACCGTTCGGGTGATCTCGTTGCCGTCAGGGACGCGCTGGGCGCGACGACTCGGTACACGCGGGACGACGCTGGTCACGTCGTCACGACCACCACACCCATGGGACACCGAACGCGCTTCAAGCGTGATCCTGCGGGCCGCGTGACGTCATGTGAGGCCCCGGATGGGTCCGTGTGGAAGCTCGAACGCGACGCTGGTGGTCGTGTCACCTCGGTCGTCGATCCGGTTGGTGGGCAGACGACCTACGAGTACGGAGCGAGTGGAAGCCTCACGCGCGCCACGGATCCGCTCGGACGGGCGAGCGACATCCAGTACGACCGTCTGGGGAACGTGCACGAACTCCTCCAGCCAGACGGTACCCGCTGGACGATGCTCCACGATGGGCTCTCGCGACTGCAGGAGGTCACGGATCCGGAAGGTGGGCGATGGCTCCGGGAGTACGACGCCATCGGGCGCCCCACGGCCCGGATCGATCCCACCGGTGTCCGCTCCGTCGTCGAGCAGACAGACCGTCGTGCGTCAGTACCGTTCTTGGACCTCGACCTCGCGGGCCGCGTCGTCGCCGGGGCCTCACCGCTCGGTGACCGTGCGACCATCGAGTACGACGTCTGCGGCCGGCTCTCGGCGTGGACCGACTCAGATGGTGGCCGGACGATGCTCCGGTACGATGCGGACTCGCGGATCGTGGAACGCATCGAGCCCTCGGGCGCCGTCACGACGTTCGAGTACGACGCCTGTTCACGGCTGGTTGCGGAACGAGTGCCCGGCATCGGGACGACGCGGTACGGTCACGACCCTGCCGGACGCCTGGTCACTGTCGACGACCCGACCAACGGTCGACGGACGATCACCCGGGACCTTGCCGGGCAGGCGGTCGCGGTCGACGACGCGCTCGGGCACTCCACGACCTTCCACCGAGACGTCCTCGGACGAGTGACACAGGAGATCAGCCCCTCTGGCGGGCGCACGCTGACCACCTGGACCGGGTGCGGTGACGTCTCATCCACGACCGACTCGATGAGCCGCGCCGTGGCGTGGACGCGGGATGCGGCCGGCCGGCCGACAGCCCGCAGGGATCCCGATGGCCACACGACCACCTGGGGGCACGACCCAGCTGGGCGGCTGGCCGAGGTTCGTCAGGACGGCCGACTCGTTGCGGCAGTCGCGCGGAACGAGTCCGGCCGATCGGTCACGATCACCGACATGACCCACCCCGACGGTGAGCAGACCGTGCACCGGCTGGAGTACGGCGCCCGGCAGGAGTTGGTCCGGCGCACGACGAGTCGTGCCGGGCGGAGCACGACGACCCGATGGGAGTACGACGCCGCTGGCAATCAGCGCGCGATGACCACGCCAGACGGAGTCAGGACCGAGTACGACCGCGGTCGTGCGGGCATCCTGACCGGCATCAGGCGACCCGGCTTCCCCGACGCCTCGTTCCGACACGACGGTGACGGCCGACTGACCGAGGTCGTCGCCGGGTCCGTGGGTCAGTCGTGGCAGTACCGCGATGGCTTCGTCGTCGGGCACACGTCAGGCGGGCGGGCGACCACGCTCGAGCGCGACAGCCGAGGGCGTGTCACGGCTGTGCGCGATCCGGACGGCAAGACCGTGACGTACGAGTACGACGAGGCGTCGCAGTTGGTGGCCGCGACCGGGACGACTGCGTCGACCTGGACCTACGACCGGTCCGGCCGGATGCTCGAGGAGCGAAGCGCGTCCGGGAACACCTCGTACCTGCACGATCCTGCCGGAGCGCTCCTGCGGGCCGAACGCCGCGGCGATGGGACCGCGGTCGTCCGGTTCGAGTACGACGGCTCGGGCAGGCGTGTCCTCGCCGCAACCGACGACGGCACCACGACGTACGAGTGGGACGAGCTCGGTCAGCTCCGCGCCGTCGTGCGTGAAGACGGGGCAGGCGTGAAGCGCTTCGACCTGTGGGTGAACGCTCTCGGTGAACTCGCCGAGGTCGACGGAACGACGCTCTGCTGGGACCCGACGGCCCCCGTGCCCACCCTGCTGTCGATCGGTGAGGTTCCGATCGTCTCCGTACCGGGGATGCTCGGTGTCGACGGGATCTGGTCGACTTCAGGCTGGCGCCAGGCGCGCTCTGCGCAGATGCACGACCCGTGGTCCTCGGCCGACGTCGCGACGTCACCGAGCCTCCCCGACGGCATCGAGGTCAGCCAGACCGGCACCGTCATGGTCGCTGGGCTCGAACTGAGCGGAGCGCGAGCGTACGACCCGTCGGCACGGTCGTTCCTGTCCCCAGATCCCCTGCCCCCGGTGGCAGGTGCGGCCTGGGCCGACAACCCGTACGCCTTCGCTGGTAACGATCCGGTCAACCAGACCGACCCGACCGGACTCCGACCGATCACGGACGCTGAACTCGCGGCGTACGCAGCTGGCCGGCAAGGCTTGCTCGGGATCTCGTACCACTTGTCGAACAACGGTGCCTTCTCCATGGACGGGGACCTGCACGCCTCACACGCATTGTCATGGCTGCTCGGCATGTCACTCCTCGACCCACGCAGGCCAGGTCCCGGCGTCGTCCTCGGCGCGCTCAGTCCGCTCCCGATGGTCGGCATCCCCGTCGGCATGGCGGCGGACTTCTACGCCGGGACCGTCCTGACGAGTGGGCAGGGCGAGATGCTGTTCGGGTGGGCGACTGGCACGTCACCCCGGACATTGCTCTACGGATCGGACAGCAAGATGACGCAGGTCGTGAAGAACGAGCTGCCGGGTGACCAGCGCAGGGACATCCTCGACGACTTGAAGGAGACAGGCGTCGCGACCGGGTACGGCTACCAGGCGGGACCCGCGTCGTTGACGAACCAGAACCTCCTGCGAGACATCCGCACAGTCGTCACCTGGCCGGTGGCGTCCGAACGGGACCGGACTCTCCTTGCCCTCGGGACGTACGACGTGGATGCGAGGGTCGTGTCGAAGGGCGACGACGGGACCGCCGTGGTCGAGTACACGGCAACGAACGAGACCACGCTCGGCTCGGCCCTGCGGATCCCCGGGCTCGACTACGACGCGTTGAACCGAGCCGCTGGAGACCACGGGCCGTTCTCACGGGTGACGGAGCGGTTCACGTGGAAGGAGAAGGTGAAGTGGTGACGAGACACTCGGCGGGCATCGCGACGTCGATCGCGGTGCTGACGCTGTTGTTGACCGGTTGCACCGTCATGGCACAGCCCGAGCCGGAGGACTACACCGGCACCTGGGTGCTCGAGGGTGCAGACGGCGACGGAGCGACGGAGTTCACCGTGTCGGCGGACCGGACGTACACAGCGCGCAACATCCCGATCGACCTCGCGTGCCGAACCGGCAACGCTGCGACGAGCCCTCCGGGTTGTGCGAACGGCGAGGACTCGGCGAGCTTCTCCGGACGATGGACGGTGGCCGACGGTGACTCGCCCGGCATCCGGTTCTACTTCGATGACCACTTCGTGCGCCAGGGCTACCCGACCAACGGAGCACTCGGTTTCTACAGCGGATCACTCGATGTGCCACGTCCCGACTACCTCTTCGTCCGTTCATCGTCGGACTGACCGGAAGCCTCCTCCGCAGCCCGTCCGGTGACTGTCCTGACGGGGACCGCGACGACGATCGGGGAGTCTAGGCGGCGCGGATCTGCGGGACGCCCTACCGGTGGGGGCCCGTGGCTCGTGTCGGCTCCCACCCGTACTGCACGAGGCGCACAGCCGGTCCGTCCGCGGCCGATCCACCACCGGGCGCGGTTCGGCTCAGGCGACGTGGGTCCGATCGTCGCTCCGCTTCGCGCTCACCCACATCGGGAGGTCCTCCTGCAAGGCGGCGACGCGCGGGTCGGAGGTGATGCGACCGCCACTCCTGGGGAGGTCGAGGTAGCTGCGTCGGACCACGTGCGAGAAGGGTTCGCCGCAACTGTCGTCGCTGTGATGGCGAAGCTGCCACCGCTGAGGATGCCGTCGCAACGACGCTGCGTCGGCACGGGTCACAGCGGTGGAGAGGAGCACTGACCACAGTTCGTCGTCGGTCATGCTGGCCAACTCGGTCGGTTCGAGGGCTCCCGTGTCGAAGAGGCGGCTCACCAGGCCCCGCATGACGGCGACGGGCACGAGGTTCGCCGCGCTCCTCCGGGCGAGTGCTTCGCTGATCGCGAGGTCCGCCAGTTCGACCGCATCGACCGGATCGGCATCGACGGCACCGTCGCGCAGATGTAGCCGTCGCAGGAGTTCGTGCGGTGCTGATCGTGTGCGCCCGTGGGCCTGTCCGCTGCGGAGGAACGAGTCGAGGTGGTCCAGCTTCAGGCCGCCGTGCGACGCCGTGAGCGGCGAGGGGATGCTGCCGTCGTCGAGTGCGATGATCGTCCCGGCATCGCCGCCGAGTGCTGCATCGGTGGCGAACAACGCGGTGATCCGCTGTCGGGTGAGGTCGTGGTGGTCGAGACCTGCGAGGCCCTCGAGCGTGTGGCTGAACGGGAGGTGGCCGACGTCGTGCAGCAACGCAGCGGTGCGTGCGGGCTGGTGCTCGGGCGCGAAGTGGGCCACGAGTGCGAGTACGCCGAGCGAGTGCTCGAGGCGGGAGTACGTCTGTACCGTCGTGATCGACGCGGCTCCTGCGTGGGCGATGAAGGCGAGACGCCGCACCGGCCAGGTGTGGAGGAGACGCTGTTCGGTCGTCGTGAGGCGCACCTCGATCCGCCACAGTGGGTCGAAGTACACCCCGTCGTTCCGCAACGTGTCGACCGCTTCTCGGTGCACTCTGGCCTCCCCGCCGTCCGCACCGACAGTAGCGGAGCGGACGGCCGCTCCAGGAGGTTCGTCCCGTGCCGCGTGAGCGACGACCGCAGGGATCAGGACGGGTCGGCGATCTCCTGGAGCGCTGCGAGGTGCGTACGCCACGCCGTCCGGCCCTCGCGTGTGACGGTGAGCGACGTCCGGGGGGTCTTCCCCGTGAAGGCCTTCCCGACGGCGACGTACCCCGCCGTCTCGAGGAGCGCGACCTGCTTGCTCAGCGCCGAGTCGGTGACCTCGACGGCGTCGCGGACCTCGCGGAACCCCAGCGTGGTGGCACGGTCGAGTGCGGCCATGATCGAGAAGCGGACCGGGTTCAGCAAGTGCCCGTCGAGCCGGTGACGGGGATGGACCGGTGCCTGGTTCGTCGTCGTCATCGTCGTGCCTCGTACGACGCGCAGGCCATCGTGACCGCCAGGATCGCTCCGGACGTGATCCCGGACCACAGGACGGATCCGTGCGCCCAGGCGACGACGGCGATCGCAGCCCCGTAGGTGACGAACCAGCTCGCGATGTAGATCGTCCATCGACGGCTCCGCGCGAAGGCCGCTCGCCCGCGGATGGACACCGCGAAGAACACGATCAACGCGAAGAAGGCGGCGAGTGTGCCGACGTAGGTGAGGCCGAAGGCCGAGCCGGTCGTCAGGCCCATCCCGAGGGTCCCGAACGAGGTCACCAAGCCGAGCGCGAGGATGAACGTCACGTACGGCCACCGGGTGGACTCGTGCGCTCGTCGACTGAGGCGATCGGCGGTGTCGAGGAGCGTCCGCGCCTCTGCCGGGCTGATGCTGTGCTGGTTGTCCATGGTGTTCCCCTCTCGGTTCCAACCTGGCACACGCTTGCCACTTTGGCAAGCACTTGCTGATCGGACAGAACCCTCCCGAGCCACGGGCGCCGGACGGTTCCATGTCCTCATGGTCGCGGCAGTCCGAGGGTGAGCGGGAAGAGTGCTGTCCCGATCGAGCTCGCGGTCAGGAACACCCCGATCGCTCGGCCGTGTCGGTCAGCTCAGTGCTGCGTTGCCATGACTCCGGGAAGGACGGGCCGCGGTCCGACGAGCTCGGGGGCGGCTTTCGTGGGGAACAGTCCACGAGGGGCACTGAGCGGCATCGTCGCCACCTTCCCCGTCGTCGGACCAGACCGACGAACGCCAGCAGCGTCCACGTCGACCGAGCAACGGTTGGTGCAGCACACCGTTCGGGTCAGCGGCGCTCGCGCGCCTCCGGTCCAGGCCGGGAGGCGCGGGTCCTGCGGGTGCAGCGGCGCCCGCCCGTCACTTCGTTGCCTGGTGGACCGTTGCGACGACCGACCCGTACAGCGCGAAGGCGGCGATGCCGCCGGGGAACATCGCGAGGACGGCCGCGGGTACCGCCCACACCTGGTGCACCCAGGGGTGACCTGCTGGCTCCGTGGTGGTCATCGCGGCGAACGAGCACGCGGAGACGAGCACCGCCCACGCCGCCGTCATGCAGATGATCGGCAGGAAGTGCCACCCGAGGCCGAGCAGCGGGTAGACGAGCGGGAGGAGGAACATCGCCGGCGCGATGATGAAGCCGGCCCTGGCCGTGGTGCGGAAGGCCTTCCGGCTGCTGTTGACCTGGGCGATGGTGCGCTGGTCGTCGACCTCCGACTCCGGCCATGAGTCGTACGGGAGGCCTGAGCGCGTGTCCTTGTGGTCCATCTACGGCAGCCCCGGCCAGGACACCGCGGGCCACTCGAGCTGCCCGGCCGTCGCTCGTTCCCGATGATCTGTGGTCACGGTTCCCCCCTCGCGTTCCCCTGACGGCAGCGTACTGCTCTCGACCTGATCTGCCGCCGCCGGACCTGCCCCGTCGGCCTGCTTCAGCGGATGTGCTCCCACGACGACAGCGCCGTCCAGTCCTGCGGGTCGAAGGCGAAGGAGCTGCCCATCGCGGTCTGGTCGAGTGCGCGGCTGATGGGCTCGCGTCGGAGGCTCGCCAGCAGGAGTGCGCCGACCCCGCCGTGAGCGATGAACGCGATGCTCCGCTCGGGTGTCTGTGCCGCGATGCGTCGGACCGCGCGCTCGACACGGCTCTGGGCGTCGATCGCGCGTTCCCAACCACGGACGGACCGCTGCGGTTCGGCGAAGAACGCGTCGACGGTCGGTTCGAACTCGCTCGGGTCGAGGTAGCCGGTCGCGCTGCGGTCCATCTCGCCGAGGTCCTCGTCGATCTCGAACTCCGAGTCCGACTGTCCGGCGATGATCTCCGCGGTGTCCAGGGCCTTCCGCTCGCTGCTGCTGACGATGCGGAGGGGCTGGGGGAACAGCGTCGCGATGCGTGCGGCGCGGGCGCGTCCGACCTGCGACAGGCCCCAGTCCTGGATCCGGACGGTTGCGTCGACGGTCACCTCGGGATGGGACACCCACGTGCACAGCATCGTTCGACCGTACCCAGCCGGGGTGAGCGGGTGTCAGAGCGCTGCAGCGTCGGCCGCACCGGTGGCACCGCTGACCTGGACCTGGGGTGCGTCGTCGGTGTTCCAGCGGAACAACACGAGGTGCCAGAGACCCGGGCGCTTCCGCGACGGATCGATGAGGCCGTCAGCGCCGAGCGCCACGATGCGGTCTCGGACGCTCCACGAGGCCGGGACGCCTCCGTCGGCCACGACCTGCTGCCACGGCGCGGTCGCGTCCTCGAGGTCGACCCCGGCCGCAGCACGAGCGGTCGCGTCGCGAAGGTCGACGATCCGGGGCGCCACCACGTCCACCTCGACGATCACCGGCTCCGTGGCGCGCGTGTCCGGATGCGCCACGAGCGCTGCCTCCACGCCCGCGACGGACGAGCTGAGGTACAGCGTGGGCTCGTCAGGTCGTGAGTACCGACCTGCGGACCGTGACCCTGCGATGACGGATGCGCGGAAGCGTGGATCCACCGCGCGGAAGAAGGTGCCACGCACCTCCGATGCGAAGGCGTCGCGGTCGTCGCTCGTCCTGGTGCGGCTCATGCCGGCGGCGTCGCTCCCGCGCCCTCGGTGTCGTCAGCGCCCGCCGGACCGGTACCGGCCTGGTCGAGGTTCTCGTGCGGGTCGCCCATGTCGCCGGTCGCCTTGCCCGCCGGGGACAGCCCGAAGTGCTTGCGGACGGCATTCGCCTGGGTGTCGGTCACGCTGTTCCCTGCTCCCGGGGAGGGGGCATCCTTGATCGCGCTCTTCGAGTAGCCGACGTGCAGGTCGGTGCCGTCGAACGTGGCGTCCTCGACCGGGACGAGCACGGTGTGACCCCCGAGGAGTCCGGTCGCGACGCTGACGAACGCGGCGCTGCCGTCCTCGGCGGAGGGGAACACCTGCGCGACCTTGCCGACGGATGCGCCGTCGCGGTCCTTGACGGGCGCGTTCTCGACCTCGTGGATCGTGCTCTTGGTGATCATGGGCGTAGTCAACGCTCCCAGCCTGACCTGCTTGTGTCAGTGGTCGCGCGGCGGGCCCGAGCGCTGCGGGAAGAGCCCTGAGCAGGCGAAGCAGTCGATCGTCACGTTCGTCGAGGGACCGAGCCGTGCCTCCAGACCGGTCTGGAGCCGCGCCGCTACCGCACTGCCGGCACCGCGACGCTCGCGAGCTCGGCTCGCACGATGTCCGCGCCGGCCGAGAGCGCACCGAGCTTCTGCAGGGCCGCTCCGCGCGCCAGCGGCGCCATGCCACAGTTCGTGCTCGGGATGAGCTTGTCGGCGTCGACGTGGTCAAGGGCGCGGCGGAGGACTGCGGCGACCTCTTCCGGCGTCTCGACCTGCTCGGTGGCGACGTCGATCGCGCCGAGCATGACCTTCTTGCCGCGGATGAGTTCGACGAGTTCGAGCGGGACGTGGGAGTGGATGCACTCGAGGGAGACGATGTCGATCGAGGACTGCTGCAGGAGCGGGAAGGACCGCTCGTACTGCCGCCACTCGGCGCCGAGGGTCTCCTTCCACCGGTTGTTCGCCTCGATGCCGTAGCCGTAGCAGATGTGCACGGCGGTCTCGGCGCTGAGGCCCTCAGCGGCGCGTTCGAGTGCGGCGACGCCCCAGTCCTGCACCTCGTCGTGGAACACGGTGAACGCGGGCTCGTCGAACTGGATGACGTCGACGCCGGCCTCCTGGAGCTCGAGTGCCTCTTGGTTGAGGATCGTCGCGAACTCCCACGCCAACTTCTCGCGGCTCTTGTAGTGCTGGTCGGAGAGGGTGTCGATCATGGTCATCGGGCCGGGGAGCGCCCACTTGATCGGGCGGTCGGTCTGCGCGCGGAGGAACTTCGCGTCCTCGACGAACACCGGCTCCGGGCGGCTCACCGCGCCGACGACCGTGGGCACGGCGGCGTCGTAGCGGTCGCGGATGCGCACGGTCTCCTTGCGCTCCTGGTCGATGCCGTCGAGGTGCTCGATGAAGGTGGTGACGAAGTGCTGCCGGGTCTGCTCGCCGTCGCTGACGATGTCGATGCCGTTGCGCTCCTGCTCGTGGACAGCGGAGCGGAGCGCGTCCTGCTTGCCCTCGACGAGGGCGTCACCCTCGAGCAGCCAGGGGGACCAGAGTCGCTCGGGCTCGGCGAGCCAGGAGGGCTTCGGCAGGCTGCCGACGATCGAGGTGGGGAGGAGCGTGCTCATGCGCGTGGGGGTCCAGTCGGTCAGTGGGCGAGGGCGGCGGGTGCGGTCCCGCCGGTGAGGGTGGTCTGCTCGGCGAGCCATCGATCGAGGAAGTCGCGGTGCGGTGTGACGAGGTGCTCCTCGCTCCACCGGCCCTGCGTGACACCGAGGCGGCTGCGTTCCTCGCGGTCGTAGGCGATGCCGGTCGACGTCCAGTCGTGGTGCTCGAGTGTCGGGCGGAACGTGCTCGGCGCGACCTCGTTCGCGTTGTAGATCTCCGGCCGGTAGATCTTCTGGAACGTCTCCATGGTGGCGATCGTGCCGATGAGCTGCAGGTCCGAGTAGTCGGTGAGGACGTCGCCGCGCGAGTAGAAGGCGAGCGGTGCCGTGGACCCCGGCGGCATGCAGTACCGGACCTGCATGCCCATGCGGCCGAAGTAGTCGTCGGTGAGCGACGAGTGCTCGTGCTCGTACTCCGCGCCGAGGACCGGGTGGACGAACCCGGTCTGCCGGTAGGTCTGGCTCGTCGAGACGCTGATGCAGACGACGGGCTCCGCGTCGAACTCCGACCGGAACGCGTCCGACCGCAGGAAGTGCTGGAAGAGCTGCCCGTGCAGCTGGCCGAAGTCGGCGGGGAGCGAGGGCGCCGACGGCAGGCGGACGGCGAAGTCGTGGTCCCGCAGGTACGATGAGAGGTTGTTGCCGACGATGCCCTGGTGGCGCTCGCCGGAGTGCTGGTCGACGATCGTGACATCGAGCACCTCGATCAGCGGGAAGTGCTCGACCTGTCCGCGGTCCTCGAACTGCATCGTGACCGACACGATGTCGAGCTCGACCCGGTAGCGGTCGCCGTCCGCGTCGCCGGCGAGGTCGTTGCAGCGCCCGTCGATGAGCGCGAGCGCGTTGCGGAGGTTCTGCTGCCGGTGCGCACCGCGAGCCAGGTTCGCGAAGTTCGTCGTCAGACGCGAGCTCTCGGCGGGGGAGTAGTCCTCGTCGAAGCGTGTCCTGCTGATGCTGAAGGTGATGTCGTTCGCCATGGTCCGCAGTCCGGTCGTCGAGCGCCCGCGGGCACTGTGGGAAGGGTCCTCCGATCATGACGGGAGGCGCGGGTCATCAGGTAATACCGAGACGCTATGCGGTCGCATAGTCTGTTCCTATGGCTCGCGTTGCGAACGACATCACCCTGCAGCAGCTGCGGTACTTCATCGAGGTCGCCTCCGAAGGATCGATCAGCGCGGCCGCAGACCTGCTCTACGTCTCGCAGCCGACCATGTCGGCTGCGATGAAGGACCTGGAGGCGCGCATCGGCCGGCCGCTCTTCACTCGGTCCGCCCGTGGGGTCGTGCTCACCGTCGACGGCGTCGAGTTCCTCGGGTACGCCCGCCAGGTCGTCGAGCAGGTGTCGTTGCTCGAGCAGCGGTACGTCGGGCGCCAGGCGTCGCGCCGGCTGCTCGGGGTGTCGGCCCAGCACTACTCGTTCGCGGTCGAGGCCTTCGTGCGGATGGTCGAGGGCGCCGACGCCGACCAGTACGAGTTCTCGCTGCGCGAGACCCGCACGTGGGACATCATCGAGGACGTCCGGACGCTGCGGAGCGAGCTCGGCATCCTCTACCGCAACGACTTCAACCGGCAGGTCCTCGGCAAGCTCATGCGGGACGCCGGGGTCGTGTTCACGCCGCTCTTCGTCGCGCAGCCGCACGTCTTCGTCGCCCGACGGAACCCGCTGGCGTCGCAGGAGCGGGCGACGCTCGACGACCTGGCCGAACTGCCGCGGTTGACGTTCGACCAGGGTGCGAACAACTCCTTCTACCTGGCCGAGGAGATCCTGTCGACGATGTCGAGCAAGCGGGAGATCCGGGTGTCGGACCGGGCGACGATCTTCAACCTCATGATCGGTCTCGGCGGGTACACGATCTCGACCGGGCTCATCAGCGACGACCTCGACCCGGAGATCGTCGCCATCCCGCTCGACGTCGACGAGCGCATCGAGATCGGGTGGATCGCGCACTCCTCGGTGCCCCTGACGGAACAGGCGCAGACGTACCTGGAGGAGTTGCGGGCGGTCGTCGTCAGCTACGGGGTCGAGCTGCTCGGGCCGCACTGATCCGTCGAGGATCTCCGCCGCTCGTCACTCCCCGTTGCCCTGCATCTCGACGGCGTCCCCGTGGTGTGAGCGACGACACGGCGCCATCCTGCGCCTCGTCGCACCGAGCGAGCCGGGAGCCGAGTACGGGGCGGCCACGTTCCGTCGGCCGCGTGACGATCCCGGTGCACGGATGCCGCGGTTCGTTCACCGCGATCGTCACCGACGTGCCCCGAACACGGTCCCGGGCACGGAGCGGCTGACGGCCGCGGACCGCGGCGCCGCTGGACGGGAGGCGCGGGGCGCGCGCACCACGCGCCTCCGGACCGGCGCTGGGCGCGACCGCTCGTCCGCCCGCAGCCCGTCACAGGACGCTGCGGTCGCGCCGTCAGCGGATGCCGCTCCCGCGCAGCGGAGCGGGGTCCGGCGCCTGGTCCGCCTGGACCGCGAACTGGGTCCGGTGCAGTTCCTCGTACCGCCCGCCGGCAGCGAGGAGTTCCTCGTGCGTGCCGCGCTCGACGACGGAGCCGTCCTCGATGACCAGGATGAGGTCCGCGCTCCGGATGGTCGACAGCCGGTGCGCGATGACCATCGCCGTGCGACCGTCGAGTGCCTCGCTCAGGGCGGCCTGCACGGCGGCCTCGGACGTGGAGTCGAGCGCGGCGGTCGCCTCGTCGAGGATCACGACGCGGGGCTGCGCGAGCAGGAGCCGGGCGATCGTCATGCGCTGGCGCTCGCCGCCGGACAGTCGGTAGCCCCGCTCGCCGACCATGGTGTCGAGCTGGTCGGGCAGCGACCGGATGAGCGGTTCGAGGCGCGCACGTCGGACGGCGTCCCACACCTCGTCGTCGGTGGCCTCGGGTCGGGCCAGGCGCAGGTTGGCGCCGATCGTCTCGTGGAACAGGTGCCCGTCCTGCGTGACCATGCCCATCGTGTGCCGCAGTGACGCGAAGGTGACGTCGCGCACGTCCGTACCGGCGAGTCGGACGGCACCGCTGTCGACGTCGTACAGGCGGGAGAGCAGCTGCGCGATCGTGGACTTGCCCGCGCCGGAGGACCCGACCAGGGCGACGGTCTGCCCGGGCTCGATCCGGAACGAGACACCGTGCAGGACCTCGTCACCGCCGCGGGTGTCGAGCGTGGAGACCTCCTCCAGCGAGGCGAGGGAGACCTTGTCGGCGGACGGGTAGGCGAAGCGGACGTCGTCGAACTCGACCGCGACGGGACCGTCGGGCAGGGTGACGGCGTCGGGCTTCTCCTGGATGAGCGGCCGGAGGTCGAGCACCTCGAAGACGCGCTCGAAGCTCACGACGGCGCTCATGATCTCGACGCGCGCGTTCGCCAGGCTGGTGAGCGGTGCGTAGAGGCGGGTGAGCAGGAGTGCGAGGGTGACGACGTCGCCGGTGTTCAGCTGGCCACCGAGGGCGAGCGTGCCGCCGAGCCCGTACACGAGTGCGAGCGCGAGCGCCGAGACGAGCATGAGCGCGGTGACGAAGACGAACTGCAGCATCGCGGTGCGGACGCCGATGTCCCGCACGCGGGCGGCGCGGACGCGGAACTCCTCGGCCTCTTCGTCGGGGCGCCCGAACAGCTTGACGAGCGTCGCGCCGGGTGCGGAGAACCGCTCGGTCATCTGCGTGCTCATGGCGGAGTTGTGGTCGGCGGCCTCGCGGCGGAGTGCGGCGAGGCGGCTGCCCATCCGGCGTGCGGGGACGAGGAACACCGGGAGCATGACGACGGCGATGACCGTCACCAGCCACGAGGTGCTGAGCATGACGACGAGGGTCAGCACGAGTGCCACGGAGTTCGTGACGACGCCGGAGAGCGTCCCGCTGAAGGCCTGCTGCGCGCCGATGACGTCGTTGTTGAGCCGGCTGACCAGGGCGCCGGTGCGGGTGCGGGTGAAGAACGCGATCGGCATCTTCTGCACGTGGTTGAACACCGCGGTGCGGAGGTCGAGGATGACGCCCTCGCCGATCCGCGCCGAGTACCAGCGGGTGAGCAGCGACGACGCGGCGTCGGCGACGGCCACGAGCGCGATGACCAGGGCCAACCAGACGATCGTCGACACGGCGCCGCGGGCCGCGATGACGTCGACGACCTGACCGGCGAGCACCGGCGTCGCGACCGCGAGGAACGCCCCCACGACGGACAGTGCGATGAACACCACGAGCTGCACCTTGTAGGGCACGGCGAACGTCATGATCCGTCGGAGCGACTCGCGGGAGAAGCCCCGCCCGGCGTCCTTCGCGGACGAGATCTTGTACAGCGAGCTCCAGGCAGCGCCTTCCATGCTCATGCAGCCAGGATACGTCGGGACCACCGACGCCCCGCGCCCCGGTCTGCGACGATCGGAGCATGCCCTCCGACGACCGGCCCCTCGAGCGCCTCGGCTTCCTGACCATCGGCTCGTTCGACCCCGTGCGCCCGGCCGACGGCCACGAGGAGACGCTCCGCGTGATCGAGCGAGCCGAGGCCCTCGGCTTCGACAGTGCCTGGCTCCGGCACCGCCACCTGCAGCACGGCATCTCGTCGCCCGTGGCGATCACGGCCGCCGCCTCGCAGCGCACCTCGCGGATCGCCCTGGGCACCGCGGTCACCCCGATCGGCGCCGAGAACCCGTTCCGCCTCGCCGAGGACCTCGGCACCGTGGACGTGCTGCTCGGCGGTCGGCTGCAGCCCGGCTTCTCCGTGGGGACGCCCATGCACTACGACCTCTACCGTGACGCGATCCACCCGGACACCGCCGAGCACGAGGACCTCGGCAACGACCGACTCCTGCGATTCCGGGACCTCGTGCGCGGCGACCACGTCACGGCGACCGTGGAGCGCCGGGGGATCGAGGAGTTCGCCACGACCGTCCAACCGCAGAGCCCGGGGCTCGCCGACCGGATCTGGTACGGCACCGGCAGCACGCGGTCCGCGGTGTGGGCGGCCGAGCACGGCTTCCACCTGCTCACCTCGAGCGTGACCCGGAGCGAGGTCGGCACCGACTTCGCCGCGAACCAGCGCGCGCAGGTCGACGCCTACCTCGACGCGCACCCGGACCCTGCTGCGGCACGGGTCTCGCAGGGCCTCGTGGTCATCCCGACCGACTCGGCGACGCCGGAGCAGGTCGAGCGGTACCGGGCCTACGCCGCGGCGCGAGCCGGTCGGGTCGGGGTCCCGCAGGGGCCGGGGAAGCTGCTGTTCGCCGCCGACCTCGTCGGGAGCTCGGCCGAGATCGCCGATCGACTCCGCGCCGACGCCGGGTACCAGGTGGCGACGGAGGTGGCCTTCGCGCTGCCGTTCTCGTTCGCACCCGACGACTACGCGCAGATCATCGAGGACATGGCCGGTCGGCTCGGCCCCGAGCTCGGCTGGACCCCGGCCACGAGCGCCAGGTGACCGCCAGTCCCGAGTGGCAGGTTGGACGGGTGCACACCACCATCGACTCCGCGACCGAGGTCGTCTCCGGCATCCGCTTCCCCGAGGGCAACCGCTGGCACGACGGCCGGCTCTGGTACTCCGACATGCACACGGGCGAGGTCTTCTCGGTCGACCCCGGTGCGGCGGACGCGCGACCGCGCCTCGAGACGACCATCGCCGGCCAGTCGTCCGGCCTCGGGTGGCTCGCCGACGGCCGGCTGATCGTCAGTGCCATGAACGCCCGGACGATCCAGGTCGTGCGTCCCGACGGCTCGAACGAGCCGTTCGCCGACCTGTCGTCGACCGAACCCTCGCTCCTCAACGACCTGGTCGTCGACGAGGCGACCGGCCGGACGTACGTCGGCGCGTTCGGCTACGACCTGTACGGCGGCGAGGAGCTCCGTCCGGGACCGCTCTACGTCGTCGACCAGGACGGCTCCGCTCGGCTCGCCGCCGACGGCCTGGTGTTCCCGAACAGCGCGAACGTGCTCCCCGGCACGCGGACCCTGGTGGTCAGCGAGACCTGGGGTGGTCGACTGACCGCGTTCGACATCGAGCCGGACGGGTCGCTCACCGGCCGCCGCGAGTGGGCGGCACTACCCGAGGGCGTCACGCCGGACGGCAGCACGGTCGATGCCGAGGGCGCGATCTGGGTCTGCTCGGTGGACACGGGGGAGTTCCTCCGCGTCGTCGAGGGCGGCGAGGTCACCGACCGCATCGACGCCCCCGGCCTGTGCGCGATCGACTGCGCGCTCGGTGGCGAGGACGGTCGCACCCTCTACCTCGCCACCGCCGACAGCTACGACCCGGACACCACGGCGCGCACGCGCGCCGGGCGGATCAGCGCCGTCCGCGTCACCGTCCCCGGACCGTGACCGCACGACCGACCTGAGCAGTCGACGGCGGGGCGCAGCTGACGGACGGGAGGCGCGGTGCGGGCCGGCACCGTGCCTCCCGTCCGACGGCTCCCGCGTGGTCAGGGCGTGGTGAGTCGGGCGCGCAACCGTGCGCGCAGGTCGTCGTCGGCACCGACGGCGACGAACGCCGCGTCGACGTCGGCGGCGACGTCCTCGACGATCGGTGTGACGGTGGCGAGCCACTCGGTCACCTGGTCCGCATCCCAGGTCGCCTGGCGGTCACCCGGAGCGTGGGTCCCGGTGCCGGCCATCGCGCGGACGGAGGCTGCGTGGTCCTCGGCGACGACCGTCGGCGGGACGCCGGCGTTCGCGAGCAGCAGCGTGCTGATCATGCCCGTCCGGTCGCGCCCGGCACTGCAGTGCACGAGCACCCCGGACGGCGCGTCCGCGATCGCCCGCAGCGCACCGAGCACCAGGTCGGGCAGGATCCGCCAGTTGTGCCGCCAGTACTCCGGGGAATCGAGGATCGGGAAGCACACCTCGCGGAACTCCGGGTCGTCCTGGTCCTCGGTCGGGGCCGCGACGACGGTGATGCCGGTGAGGGCGTCCGGAGCGACGAGGGGATCGCCGTCGCGACGCCCCACCTCGTCGGCGCACCGCAGGTCGACCACCGACCGGAGCCCCCACACGCGTGCGTCCTGCCAGCCCCGGTCCGTGAGCAGTTCGCGGCGCGGACCGCGTGCGATCCGGCCGAGTTGCGTCGCACCGGTCGGGGACGACGGGGTGGGGAGCCCGCCGAGGTCCCGCACGTTCCGGTAGCCGTCCCAGTCGAGTCCACGCACCCTCCCACCGTACGACGGGTCCAGTCCGTTCGGCGCGTGCCCCCGGACGGGGGGAAACCGAGAGCAGGCTGCATGTCTACCGTGAAAGGCAACCGAGCGTGACACGCGTCACGTCCCCGACCGGAACCACGACCCGGTCCTCGCACACAAGGAGAGACCACATGTCCAGCGCAGCAACCCCCCGTACCGGTTCGACCCTCGTCCAGAAGGGCGCACTGCTCTTCGGGATCGTCTTCCTCATCGTCGGCATCGCCGGCTTCATCCCCGGACTCACGATGGACATGGGCACGCTGTCCTTCGCCGGCAACAGCTCGATGGCCATGCTCCTCGGCCTGTTCCAGGTGTCGGTGCTCCACAACATCGTGCACCTGCTGTTCGGCATCGTCGGCCTGCTCGCCGCCCGTTCGGCCGCGGGCTCGCGCTCGTACCTGCTCATCGGCGGCATCGTCTACGCCGTGCTGTTCGTCTTCGGCCTCTTCGTCGCCGGCATGGCCGGGGCTGCGAACTTCGTCCCGCTGAACAGCGCCGACAACGTCCTGCACGCCTTCCTCGCCGTCGCGATGATCGTCCTCGGCGTGCTCCTGCCCCGCGCCGGACGCACCACCCGCTGACACCCAGCCCAGCGCAGACAGGAGCGCGTCGGTCCTCGGACCGGCGCGCTCCTGTCGTCCGTGGGCCACGGGCGTGCGCCGGGACGGACGGGAGGCTCGTGGTCGACCCGCACCGTGCCTCCCGTCCGCCGGGTGGCGCGGTCCGCACCGGCGGTGCCAGGATGCCGTCAGCACCGGTCGCGGACCGGGCGGATCGGTGAGGGAGACGGGCATGGCCGAGGTGTTCAGCGACGCGGAGCGAGCCGCGATGCAGCAGGCAGCAGCGGAACGGAAGGCGACGCGCGGGCTGAAGGGCGCCGCGAAGCGCGAGGCCGAGCGCGAGGCGTGCACGGCCGCGATCGAGGCACTCGAGGGCTTCGACCAGGTCCTGGCCGCGCGCTACCACGTGCTCGTGACCGAGGTCGCTCCGGAGCTCGACCCGAAGACCTGGTACGGGTTCCCGTCGTACGCGCGGGACGGCAAGGTCGTCACCTTCGTGCAGCCGGCCTCGAAGTTCGGTGCGCGCTACGCGACCGTCGGGTTCCAGGAGGACGCCACGCTCGACGACGGCGCGATGTGGGCGACCTCGTTCGCCGTCGTCGAGTGGACCGACGAGGTCGAGCAGCGGCTCCGGGAGCTCGTGCGCCGGGCGGCCGTCTGATCCCGCGACCCCCCCGGCCCCGTCGGGCGCTACTCGTACCGGAGCGCGGTCACCGGGGCCGCCCGCACGGCTCGTGCCGCCGGGCCGAGCGCAGCGGCGAGCCCGGTGCCCGCAGCGCCGACCGCCACGACGACCACGAGCCAGAGCGGCACGACGGGCGCGATGAGTTCCGCACCCTTCGTCGCGCCGAGCAGGGTGTACGCCCCGGCCCAGCCGTACGCGGTGCCGAGCAGCCCGCCGAGCACGACCGCGACCGCGACCGTGATCGCCGTCTCCGCGAGGACGAGCGCGCGGACCTGCTGCCGCGTCGCGCCCACCACCCGGAGCAGTCCGAGCTCACGTCCCCGCTGCGCGGTCGTCAGGGCCGTGACGGCGACGACCCCGGCGGCGGCGATGACCCCGGCGGCGCCGACGAGGCCGGTGAACATGACCGCGAGCTGGTCGAACTGCTCCTGGATCCCGCGGTAGTACTCGGGGTCGTCCGCGGCCTGGCCCTGGAGCATGCTGGCGTAGGTCGAGAACCCGACGGCGAACGTGGCCATGAGCGTCACCGCGATGAGCAGCCCCACCGTCGCGCGGGCGGTGCGCTTCGGCGCCCGGAGCGAGTTCCGTGCGGCCATCGCCGGCACGACCGACCGGGCGGACGCGGCGGCCGCGATCCGCAGGACGGCGGGGAGCAGCACCGGGGCGGCGACCACGACGCCCGTGAACGACAGGGCACCGCAGGCCACCGCGAGCAGCAGGGAGTCGACGCTCGTCGCGCCGAGCACCACGGCGACGCCGAGCCCCGCCGTGCCGAGCAGGGAGAGCGTGCTCGCGGTCACCGTGCGGCCGACGGAACGGGTCGTGCCGGGAGCGGCCTCGACGCCGGCCTCGAGCGCGCGGAGCGGGGAGATGGTGAGGACGGCGCGGGAGCCGATGCGGAACGCGACCGTCGTGATGACCGCGACCAGGAGCCCGATCGGGACCAGGGACGGCGGGGCGACGACGCCGAGCGGCGGGAGCACGTCCGCGGCCGCGGCGACGGCGAGCGCGGCGTCCGCGACGACCGCGCCGAGGACGGTGCCGACGGCGGCGCCGACGATCCCGCAGGTCGCCCCGGTCCGGGTGACCTGCCAGCGGAGCTGCTGACCGGTGGCACCGAGGACACGGTGCAGTCCGAGCGAGCGGGTGCGGCCGGCGATGACGGTCGCGCAGGTGTTGGACGCGACCACGGCGCTGACGTACAGGGCGATCCCGATGAAGACCCACGCCACGACGGGCAGGATCGCGGCCACCGTGGCGCTCGACCCGGTGCGTTCGCCGAGCTCGACGATCCGGTGCGCGGCCTCGGCGCCGGTGACGACGAGGGCGCCGAGGCCGGCGGAGAGGGCCGCGACGGCGACCGTGGCGCGGTGCTCGCCGAACGGACGGGCGCGCCGCGTCCTCGTGCGTCGGTGGCGGCCGCGGCGACGGGGCACGTCAGGACCCGCCGTCGCCCGGGTTCGGCGTCCAGGCGACCCAGCGGTCACCCGTCGACGTCATCGACCACGGGCCGCACCGCAGTACCGAGGTGGCCTCGTACACGTCCGGCGCACCGTCGACGTCCATCGTCGGCGCGGACTGCCGGGGCGTCGTGCGGCAGGCGTCGTCGGTGACACCGTCGGTGCTCGTGAAGACCAGCGTGGTCGGGGTCGCGTCGGAGCCCTTCCCGCCGGTGCCCGCGACCGAGGTGATGTCGCTGGCGTCCGAGGGCAGCCAGTCGGGTGCGGAGTCGAGGTCGGCGCGGGTCGAGGCCTCGGAGGTCACCCGGTCGTGGGCGAGGTCGCCGAGGGCCGAGCAGCCGGTGAGCGTCAGGGCGCCGAGGGCGAGCACGCCGACGGCGAGGGGAGCGGTGATCGTGGAGCGGGGCATGTCGAGCCTTTCGTGTCTGGGACGATCACAGCGCACCGCGGCCCACGGCGGGATCGGCACAGCGGAGGACCGACGTGCTCCTCCGGGATGACATCCGGTGCCGCGCCTACTCGAACATCGCCCGCAGGTCGGCGTACGGATCGCCGTCGTGCACGTGCGCCGACGGCGGCTCCGGCCAGTGCGTCGTGCCGTCGTCCGGCCAGCAGGGCACCACGTGGAAGTGCAGGTGCGGCACGCTCTGCCCGGCGTCGGTGCCGGAGGCCTGCAGGAGGACGGTCCCGGTCGCGCCGAGGGCACCCCGCAGGGCGAGGCCGACCCGTCGCGCCAGCGCCGTGCAGGCTGCGAGCGAGGTGGGGTCGGCGCTGAGCAGGTCCGCGGTGTGGGCGACCGGGACGACCAGCGTGTGCCCGGGCGCCAGCGCCGACGCCGGGAGCGGAGCGAAGGCGACGGCGTGCTCCTCGCGTTCGACCCAGGTGACCGGTTCCCCGCCGGCGATGATGCTGCAGAACGTGCACGACTCCATCGCTCCAGTCTGGTCGACGCCGACCAGGGTGGAGTGAGGTCGTCCTCGCGGAGGACGCGACCGACACGGGGCGCGTCCTAGCGTGGGACCTCCGACGACGAAGGAGGACGACGTGTTCGAGAACCTCGCTGGTGCCCACGTGCTGGTGCTCGTGCTGCTGCTGACCCTGGACGTGCTGGCGCTGGTGCAGGTCTGGCGCGACCGACGCCGGAGCGACGCGGTGAAGATCGTCTGGACGCTCGTCATCGTCCTGGTGCCGGTCGTCGGTGTGCTCGGTTGGGCGCTCAACTGGCTCCTGGGGAGGGCGGCGGACGGCCTGCAGCGCACGGGGCGCTGACCTTCCGGCCCCTCCGGCCCGTCCGGGGCGTCCGAGGTGTCCGAGGTGTCCGAGGTGTTCGCGGTGTCCTCGGCGTCCGCGGGTCGGATCGGGGGACAAGAACCGCACAGCCTGCGGATCGCCCCGAGGGCCCGGCCTAGCGTGGCATCGTCATGGCAGCCGAACACCGCAGACCCGTCGAGCCCGATGCGGCTCCCACCGTCGCGCACCACACCGCGCACCACGCCGCGAGCGCCGAGCAGCCCTCGGGACCGCAGGCCGAGCAACACCCCGAGCAGCACCCCGACCAGCAGCAGCCGACCGGCGGACGACCGGCGCAGCAGCAGGACGACGCCCCGGACCCGAACCGGTGGAAGGCACTCGTCATCTGCCTGCTCGGCGGCGGCATCGTCCTGCTCGACGTGTCGATCGTCAACGTCGCACTCCAGTCCATCTCGAGCGGCCTGAGCGGCGCGACCCCCGAGGCCGTCCAGTGGATCCTGTCCGGGTACGCCCTGGCGTTCGGACTGCTGCTCGTGCCCGGCGGCCGGCTCGGTGACGCCGTCGGCCGTCGCCGCATGTTCGTCGTCGGTGTCGCACTCTTCACGGTGGCGAGCGCGCTCTGCGGCTTCGCCCCGAACGGGTTCGTGCTCGTCGTCGCCCGCCTGGTGCAGGGCCTGGCCGGCGGTCTGCTCACCCCGCAGGTCACCGCGCTCATCCAGCAGCTGTTCCGCGGCAAGGAGCGCGGCACCGCCTTCGGCCTGTTCGGCGCGACCGTCGGCATCGCCACCGCGATCGGTCCGCTCGTGGGCGGCCTGCTCATCACGGCGTTCGGCACCGAGAACGGGTGGCGCTTCGTCTTCTTCGTGAACCTGCCCGTCGGGCTCGTCACGATCCTGCTCGCCTTCCGCTACCTGCCCACCACGCCGAAGGCGGAGCGCGGCCAGAAGCACGACTTCGACCCGGTCGGGATCGTCCTGCTCGGCGCCGCGGTCGTCGCGCTGCTGCTGCCCTTCGTGCAGTCGGAGCAGTGGAAGAGCAACGCCAAGTGGTGGCTCATCGTCGCCGCGGTCGTGTTCGCGGTGTTGTTCGTGGTCTGGGAGCGCCGCTACGGCCGGGACCACGAGCCCGTGGTCGACCTGCGGCTGTTCCGCCGTCGGTCGTTCTCGCTCGGGGTCGGTCTCGCCACGGTCTACTTCGCCGGGTTCACCCCGCTGTTCTTCGTCCTGACCCTGGCGCTGCAGTCGGGCCTGCAGTACTCCGCGCTGCTCGCGGGTGTCGCCTCGGTGCCGTTCGCCATCGGCTCGGGCATCGCGTCGACCGTCGGCGGCCGGATCGTGCACCGCTTCGGTCGGCAGCTCATCGTGGTCGGCACCGTGCTGGTGCTCATCGGCCTCGGCGCGGTCATCTGGGTCGTCGCGGACCACTACGGGCCGGACCTCGGCTGGTGGCTCGTGCTGCCGCTGCTCGTCGCCGGCATCGGGTCGGGCCTGACCATCTCGCCGAACCAGACGCTCACGCTCTCCGAGGTACCGGTCCAGCAGGGCGGGTCCGCCGGTGGCCTGATCCAGGTCGGAGCCCGCGTCGGCTCGGCGATCGGCATCGCCGCGGTCGGCAGCGTGTTCTACTCGTCGCTCGCGAGCACGAAGGGCGACTACTCGCAGGGCCTGCCGCTCGGCCTCGGGGTCTCCCTGGTCTTCGTCGCGGCGGCGCTCGTCGCGGGGATCGTCGACGTCGTGGTGGGGAAGGTGCGCGGGACGGAGGCATCCGTCTGAACGGACGCGACCGCCACGTGGTGCCTGACCGACGGACGGGAGGCGCGGTGCCAGCGAGCACCGCGCCTCCCGTCCGTCATCCCGTGCGGCCCCGCCGACGGTGGCCGGACGACGACCGCGCGTCATCCCGCAGGATGATCCGCCCGGACGCCCCGCGGCCCTAGGTTTCGAGCAGCGGGGCGCTCCCCGCAGCCGAACCTGGGGGAATCCGTGACCCGACACCCGAAGCGACCGTCCGCGGTCCGCGCCGCCGCCGTGCTGGCGATCGCCACCGTCCTGGGCGGCGCGTTCGTGACGCCCGCGCACGCCGACCCCGCTGGCCCCGCAGCTGCCGCCCCCGTCGCGCAGGGCGAGGACTGGGCGGTCACGCCCGCTGCCGGCGGGTACGACGTCACGCTCGACCTCGACGCACCCCTGCCGGTCCGGGCAGCGGCACCGGTCCTGGTGGTCGACGGTCAGGAGATCGGCGTCGCCCGCACGAGCCTCGACCAGCGGCAGGTCTCCGTCACGACGACCGATCCGGCGGTCGCGCGGGCGTCGGACGTCGCACTCGCCTGGACGAGCGACGTCGACGCCTCCGCCCCCGCCGCGACCGAGCAGGCCGTCGCGCCGCAGGCCGCCCCGACCGATGCACCGGCACCGATCGACGCCGATCCCGCCGCGGCCGGACCGTACGCCGTCGCCCGGGCGGACTACGACCTCGGCGACCAGGCGGTCCGGCTGCGCGGACTCGGCGGACGCAAGGGCGAGATGCGTGCCGCGGTGTACGTGCCGGAGGGCGCCACGGGGAAGCGACCGGTCGTGGTCTTCCTGCACGGACGCCACGAGGCATGCGTGGGCGGAACCCCGACCGACGCCGGCTGGCCGTGCGGCCGCGGGCAGACCGACATCCCCAGCCACCTCGGGTACGACGCGGCCGGCAACGCGTTGGCGAGCAACGGGTACGTCGTCGTGTCGATCTCGGCGAACGCGGTCAACGCACTCGACGGCACGTACGCCGACGACGGCGGTGCACTGGCCCGGGGGCAGCTCGTGCTCGACCACCTGGACCTGCTCCGACGGGCGGACGCCGGGCAGGAGCCCCGACTGTCGCCGCTGCTCGTGGGTCGGCTCGACCTGGACGACGTCGGGCTGATGGGGCACTCCCGCGGCGGGGACGGCGTCGTGCGGGCCGCCCTGCTGAACCAGCAGCGTCCGGCGCCGTTCGGCATCAGGGCCGTCATGCCCCTCGCGCCCACCGACTTCGGACGCATGACGCTGCCGGACACCGACACCGCCGTCGTGCTGCCGTACTGTGACGGCGACGTCTCCGACCTGCAGGGCCAGCACTTCTTCGACGATTCCCGCACGTCCTACGGCGACGACGTCCTGCGCGCATCGATCCTCGTCATGGGCGCGAACCACAACTTCTTCAACACCACGTGGACGCCCGGCAAGTACCCGCTCGCGTCGTCCGACGACTGGTGGGACGACGCCGACGCGGTGTGCGGGCCGGAGGCGGAGCACACGACGCGGTTGTCGGCCGACGCCCAGTCCGCCGTGGGCGCGAGCCTGGTGAGCGGGTTCTTCCGCCTCACGCTGGGTGACGAGCAGCAGTTCCTGCCGTACTTCGACGGCAGTGGACGGAAGCCCGCCGCGCTGGGGACGGCGGACATCCGCGTGTCGGCGTCGCTGCCCGGCGCCGGACGCCGTGACCTCGCGCTGTTCGAGTCCGCGGCGGCGGGCGTCACGACGACCGGGCAGGTCACCGCCGTCACGTGCGCGAGCGTCACCGACGTCGAGTCCCGGCCGGCGCTGCCCGCGTGCGTCTCCTCGTCGTCGAACGCCCCCGACTTCACGCCCGCGTGGCTCGCTCCGGCGGTCCCCGCGACACCGTCGCTGCACGTGGCCCCGACGCGGACGCCCACCGGCGGTCAGGTGCACGTCGCCGTGCCGGCATCACGGGGCGACCTCAGCGGCCTCTCGGCCCTGTCGGTGCGGATCGCGCCCGACGACACCTCGCGGACGAACGCGGACGTGTCGCTCAGCGTCCGTGACGCTGCCGGGCACGTCGCGACGCAGCGGCTCGCGGACGTCAGCCGCGCCGGGCAGCGCCTGCCGGGGACGCGGAACGCACCGCGCAAGACCCTGCTCCAGCAGGCGCAGGTGCCGCTCGCGGCCTTCGCCGGCGTCGACCTGACCGCCGTCCGCGAGGTCACCGTCGACGTGCCGTCCGGCAACGGCGGTGTGCTCCTCAGCGACCTGTCCGCACTGCCCGCCTCCTCGCTCGGCGCCCCGCGGGTCGTCGACCGCCCGACGGTCCGGATCGCCGACCGCGTCGTCGACGAGGGGTCCCGACGCGGTACCGTCCGCGCGGCCGTCGTGCTGTCCCGCCCGGCCGAGCGGTCGACGACGGCGTACTTCGACCTCGCCGAGGCGTACGACGACCACGTCGTCCCGACGATGCGGCGCGTGACGTTCCGCCCCGGGGAGCAGTGCCGGACCGTCGCGGTGCCGGTCCTCGGCGACCGGCGCGCGTCCAGCGACCGCACGACCGACTACCCGATGACCGTCAGCAACACCCGGGGCGGAGCGGTGCTCGGCGACGTGACCGGCACGCTCACCGTGCGCGAGGACGACGGTGTGGTGGACGAGCGTGGTCGTGTCCTCGCGTCGGCACCTGCTGTCGGCAAGGCCGGTGACGCGTGCGCCGAGGCGCTCGCCGCCCCGACCACCGTCCGGGCGACCAGCGCGACCGTGCAGCGGGGGAAGCGCGTCACCCTCGTGTCGAGCGGGTTCCGCGTCGGCGAGTCCGTGTCCTTCCGCGTGGACGGTCGTCAGGTCGGCCGCGCGACGGCGGACGGGCAGGGACGCGCCGCGTTCGCCTGGTCGGTGTCCCGGTCGTCGACGACCGGTCCGCGCGCGGTGACCGTCTCGGGGGCTGGCTCGCTCCGGACCGGGTCCGGTACCGTCACGGTGCGGAAGTGACGAGCACGGACGCGACCGGAGGACCCGAGATGACGGAGCAACGAGTGCAGGGTGCTGGACGACCGGGGCGCCGACCGACGGTGGTCACCGCGGCCGTGGCGATCTGGGCGGTCGTGCTCGTCGTGCGGATCGTCACCGTCGCGATCGGTGCGGTGCGTCTGGCGCAGGACGAACCCGGTGCGCTGCCCGCGGCACTCGTCGGCGGGGTGCTCGGCATCGGCATCTGCGCGCTGCTCGCCTGGGCGGCCCTGCTCACGTGGCGCGGTTCCGGCACCGCACGGGTGTGGCTCGGGGTGCTGGGTGCCTTCGCCCTGGTGGACGTCGTGATCGCCGTGGCCGTCGGGAGCGCGGACTGGCCCACGCTCGAGCCGGTCGCCGTCGTCGCCGCTGCCGTGCTGCTGTCCCTGCCGTCGGCACGCCCGTGGTTCCCTCGCTGGGAGCGACGCCCGCGTGCGCAGGAACCGAGGACCATCGGCTGGGACCCGCAGACCGGGGAGCGGATCACGGAGCCGCGCGAGGCCGCCGACCAGCGCTGATCACGCAGCGCCAGCGCGCGACACGCCGAGCCGGGAACCGATCGCGCCGGTGCGGACACCACCTGACATGAACCAGATCACGGGGGACCGGGTCGACTGGGCCCTGAGCCTCGCGGGGGACGGGCAGGCCTTCGGCAGGGTCTTCGACCGGCACGCCGCGAGGCTCCGGCGACATGCCGTCGGCCTCGTCCCGGCAGCAGCACCGGCCGACGCGGACGACGTCGTCGCGATGACCTTCCTCGAGGCCTGGCGGCGCCGCGACCACGTCCGCTTCGTCGACGACTCGCTCCTGCCGTGGCTCCTCGTCACGGCGACGAACACCGCGCACAACGTCACCCGGTCGGCGCACCGGCACCGGGCGTTCCTCGGCCGGTTCCCGGCACCCGAGCCGGCGCCCGACCCAGCGGAGCAGTTCGGCGACGGCGGTGCGGTCGCGGCCATGGGGCGGCTGTCGCTCGACGACCAGCGCGTCCTGACCCTCTGCGTGCTCGAGGGACTCAGCGAGCGCGAGGCGTCGGCGGTGCTCGGCGTCGCCCCCGGGACCGTCAAGTCCCGACTCCACCGGGCGAAGGCCCGGCTCCACAAGCGGTACACAGCCACAGCGGAACCCCTCGGAGGCGCACTGTGAACGACGACTTCTCCCCCCGCCTGACCGCCATGCGCGACGCGCTCGTCGCGGAGGTCGACCGCACCGGTGCTCCGCGGACGGCCCCGGCCCGTCACCGACGCCCGACGCGTGCCACCGTGCTCGCCGTCCTCGCCGCGTTCGTGGTCGGCGGCGGGCTGACCGGCGGCCTCACCGCAGCGGCGCTGCCGGGCGCGGACCCCGACGCCGCGGTCGAGACCGGGCTGGCGATCTCCGCCCGGTACCAGGTCGAGGAGGGCGACCACGCGCGCGTGCTCGGGGACCCGGTCTTCCTCGTGGCGCACGGGGACCGGACGACGACGGTCGTCGATCCGCCCCGCGGTGCGGACGCACTCACCGTCGCGTGGACCTGCCTCGATGCCGGGAGCTTCCGCGTCGAGGTCGACGGCACCCCGGTCGGCGGCGAGTCCTGCACCCCCGCGCGCGACGGCCGCGATCCGGTCACGGTGGGCCTCCTGCCGGTCGACGACGGGGCGGTGCGGGTGACGGTCGCGGCCTCGGGATCGGCACGGTGGGCGCTGTGGACGTCGTGGACGGAGCGGGCGACGATCGCGGGACCGTCGCCGCAGCAGGACGCCGAGACCGACGACGGGGTCGTCACGTTGCAGGAGTACACGACGGCGTTCAACCGGCTGCAGGCGTGCATGGCGCAGGCCGGCCACCCGATGGCCGTCGTCCCGCTCACGTACGCCGCGGACGGCCTGTCGCGCTCGACACCGGGCGGCGACGGGCCCTGGTACCGGTACGGCATCGCGTCGGAGAGCATCGAGGTCTACGACACCCAGTGCTACCCGCGCGAGTTCGAGGCCGTCGACACGATCTGGCAGGGCGAGCACCCGGAGCCCTGACCCGGCACCGCGGCGGACGGGAGGCACGGCGCCGGCTGGCACCGTGCCTCCCGTCCGTCAGCGGTGCGCGTTCCGCGACGTCGCGGCTGTCGAACGACAGCGGTCTCGTCGCAGGACGCGTGTCACGAGCCGCCGTCCGCGTGCCTCACACGCCCGCGGGCACCGCCACCCGCGTCAGCCGCACCGGCACGGCCTTGGACACCGGGGTGTTGCTGCCCTTCGCCGCGCTGTCGAGCGGCACGAGCACGTTCGCCTCGGGGAAGTACGCCGCCGCACACCCGCGAGCACTCGGGTACGCGACGACCCGGTAGTCGCGCAGCACGCGCTCGACGTCGTCGTCCCACACCGTCGCGACGTCCACCCGGTCGCCGTCCTGCAGCCGGAGCTCGACCAGGTCGTCCGGGTTCACGAAGACGACGTGGCGGCCCTTCTTGATGCCGCGGTACCGGTCGTTCAGGCTGTAGATCGTCGTGTTGTACTGGTCGTGCGACCGCAGCGTCTGCAGCAGCAGGGTGCCCTCGGGGCGCTCCACGTGCTCGAGCTCGTTCAGGGTGATCATCGCCTTGCCGGTCTTCGTGGCGAAGGTCCGGGAGTCGCGGGGACCGTTCGGCAGGACGAAGCCCTCCTTGCTCGCGGCGCGGCGGGAGTAGTCGTCGAAGCCGGGGACGACGTGGCTGATGTGGTCGCGGATCACGTCGTAGTCGTCCCGCATGCCCTGCCAGTCGACGGCGACGCGGTCGCCGAGCGTGGCCTTCGCCAGCTCGCAGACGATCGCGACCTCGGACAGCAGCCCGGGGGCGACCGGCGGGACCTGCCCGTGGCTGCCGTGCACGGAGCACACGGTGTCCTCGACCGAGACGAACTGCGGACCCGCAGCCTGCACGTCGATCTCGGTGCGGCCCATCGTCGGCAGGATCAGGGCTTCCTCGCCCACGACGGCGTGCGACCGGTTCAGCTTCGTCGACACCTGCACCGTCATCTCGGTGCCGCGGAACGCCGCCTCGGCGAGCTGGCTGTCGGAGATCGCGGCGACGAGGTTGCCGCCCATCCCCATCCAGAACTTGATCTCGCCGCGCTGCATGGCCGTGATGCCCTTCAGCGCGTCGACCCCGTGCTCGCGGGGCGGCTCGAAGTGGAACTCCTCCGCCAGGGCGTCGAGGAACGAGTCCGGCATCTGCTCCCAGATGCCCATCGTCCGGTCGCCCTGCACGTTGCTGTGCCCGCGGATCGGCGAGGCACCGGCGCCGGGTCGACCGATGTTCCCGCGGAGGAGCAGGAGGTTGATGATCTCCTTGATCGTGTCGACGGCCTTGGTGTGCTGCGTGATGCCCATCGCCCACGTGATGATCGTCCGCTCGGAGCGCATGTAGCGCTCGGCGAGCTCGTCGATCTCCTCGGTGGTCAGGCCGGTGGCGCGGAGGACCTCGTCGTCGTCGACCCGCAGGACGTGCTCGACGAACGCCTCGTACCCGCTGGTGTGCTCGGCGATGAAGGCGTGGTCGACGACCGTGCCGGGGGCAGCGAGCTCGGCCTGCACGACGCGCTTCGCGAGCGCCTGCAGCAGGGCCATGTCACCGCCGAGCCGGATCTGCACGAACTGGTCGGCGATCTCGGTCCCGCGGCCGACGATGCCCCGGACCTTCTGCGGGTTCTTGTAGCGCTTCAGGCTCGACTCGGGGAGCGGGTTGACGGCGACGATCTCGGCGCCGTTCTCCTTGGCGTCCTCGAGCGCGGTGAGCATCCGGGGGTGGTTCGTGCCGGGGTTCTGGCCCATCACGATGATGAGCTCGGTCTCCTCGAAGTCGTCGTAGGCGATGGTCGACTTGCCGATACCGACGACCTCCGCCATCGCGAGGCTCGTCGACTCGTGGCACATGTTCGAGCAGTCGGGCAGGTTGTTCGTGCCGAAGGCGCGCACGAAGAGCTGGTAGACGAAGGCCGCCTCGTTCGAGGTGCGCCCGGAGGTGTAGAACGACGCCTGGTCGGGGGAGTCGAGCCCGTTCAGCTTGTCCGCGATGATCCCGAACGCCCGCTCCCAGCTGACCGGCTCGTAGTGGTCCTTCCCCGCGGGCTTCCACACGGGTTCGGTGATGCGGCCCTGCTGTCCGAGCCAGTACTCGGTCTTGTCGGCGAGGTCGTGGACCGAGTGCTCGGACCAGAACGTGCGCGGCACGAGCAGCGGGGTGGCCTCCCACACGACCGCCTTGGCGCCGTTCTCGCAGAACTCGGCGGTCTTGCGCTTGTCCGGGTCCGGCCAGGCGCAGCTCATGCAGTCGAACCCGCCCTTCTGGTTCAGGTTCAGCATGAGCTTGGCGGTGCGGGCCACGCCCAGCTGCTCGATCGCCGGGGCCATCGAGTGCAGGACGCCGGGGACGCCTGCGGCCCACTCCTTCGGTTCGCCGACCGTCATCTCGGCGTCGGTCACGTCGTCCTTCGGGGGCTGTTCGGTCACGGTGCGCTCACGGTCTCTCGAGGGGCTGGTGCTGGTTCGGTGATGCGTTCGGGGCGGCTGTAGACGACCATGCTCTGGCCGCGCAGGAAGCCGACGATCGTGATGCCGACCTCCTTCGCCAGGTCGACCGCGAGCGACGACGGCGCGGACACGGCGGCGAGCACCGGGATCCCGGCCATCGAGGCCTTCTGCGTCAGCTCGAAGCTCGCCCGGCCGGAGACCATGAGGACCGTGCCGCGCAGGGGCAGCCGTCCTTCCTTCACGGCCCACCCGACGACCTTGTCGACGGCGTTGTGCCGACCGACGTCCTCGCGGAGCACGAGCATCCGCCCGCTGGCGCCGTCGAACAGCGCCGCGGCGTGCAGTCCGCCGGTCTTCTCGAACACGTCCTGGGCCTCGCGCAGCCGGTCGGGGAACGTCGCGAGGAGCGCCGGGTCGAGCACGAGGTCGTCGTGCAGGACGCTGTGCTGCGAGGTCGTGCGCACGGCGTCGATGCTGGCCTTGCCGCACAGGCCGCACGAGCTCGTCGTGTAGAACGCGCGCTCCAGGCTCGGGTCCGGCGCGGGGACGCCGAGTGCGAGCGTCACGTCGAGCACGTTGTAGGTGTTGAGCCCCTCGTCCGTCGCCCCGGCGCAGTACCGGGCGGCGGCGAAGTCGTCACCCCGGGCGATCACGCCCTCGGACACCAGGAACCCCGCGGCGAGGTCGACGTCGTTGCCGGGCGTCCGCATGGTGATCGCGAGCGAGTTCCCGCCGACGCGGATCTCGAGCGGCTCCTCGACGGCCAGCAGGTCGTCGCGCACCGACCGGGACGTCGCGACGGTGATGCGGGTGACGCGCTTCCGCGCCGTGATCCGGCTCATGCTCCGGGTCTACCACCCGTGCCCGGCACCCGCCAGGGCGGTGCGGTTCCCGCACGCCGTCCTGTGGCGGTCCTCAGGCCCGCTGTCGGACCGTCCGGTGCGCCCGTCAGCACCACGGCAGCCGGACGGGAGGCACGTCCTCGCCCGCCACGCCGCCCCCGGCCGGGACGACCAGCAGTCCGTCCGCGTCGGCCAGGCCCCGCAGCATCGCCGAGGTCTGGTGCGACGCCGGGACGGCGCCCTCGGGCGTCGCGCGGTACGCGAGCACCAGCGCGCCCGGCCGGTCGTTGGGCACGTCGACCGCGAGCCGCACCCGTCCCACCGGCTCGAGCGGCCGTCCGAGCAGTCCGGCGACGAGCGGTCCACCGAGCAGCACGAGGCCGACCATCGCGGCCATCGGGTTGCCTGGCAGGCACAGGAACACCGTCGGGCCCCGGCGGGCGAGGAGCATCGGTCGTCCCGGACGCACGTCGACCCGGTCGACGAGCAGCTCGGCCCCGATCCGGGCGAGCGCACCGCGGACGTGGTCGGTCGACGAACCGGCCGTGCCGCCCGTGCTCACGACGAGGCGCTCGCGAGCGGCGTCGAGCACGCGGGCGGTGGTGTCGGGGTCGTCCGGCACGCGGTCCGAAGAGACGGGGTCGGCACCGAAGGTCCCGAGCACCGCGGGCAGGGTGTGCGAGAAGACGTCGCGGACCTGTCCGGGTCGTGGGACCCCGGCACCGACGACCTCGTCGCCGAGCACCGCGACCCGGGCGGTCGGGACCGGCGCGACGCGCACGTCGTCGACCCCCGAGGCGGCTGCCAGCGCTGCACGCGGCGGCGTGAGCACCGTGCCGCCGGCGAACAGCACCTGGTCACGGGTGACCTCCTCGCCCGCCGGTCGGACGTGTCGGCGGGTGGACGGCGTGTGGCGGACCAACCGGCCGTCGCCGACCGTGGCGTCCTCGGACCGCACCACGGCCTCCGTGCCGGGCGGGACGGGTGCCCCGGTCGTGATCGGTCGGGCGTGCCCGGTCGGCAGCGGCACGTCGGAGGGGACCGCTCCGGCGACGATCGGCGCGCCGAGCACCCACGGCCCCGGTCCCGCGACGGCCCACCCGTCCATGGCTGCGCCGTCGTGCCCGGGGACGTCGCCGCGGGCGGCGAGGTCGCCGGCGAGCGTCCGGCCGAGCGCCGACGCCAGGTCGAGCCGGACGGGTCCGGCTCCCGGGTCGGTGGCGGTGTCGGCGGCGAGGCGGACGCCCTGCCGGTGTGCCTCGTGCCGGGCGTCGGACCAGGACGGCAGGACCAGCGTCACCGGGCGTCGGACCCGGTGGTGCCGTCGATCCGGCCCGTGTGCTCGGGTCCGTCCGGTCCGTCGGTCGTGTCCGGGGTGTCCCTGTGCGCGAGCGCGAGCCGCGTCGCGGTCGCCGCGGCATCGGCCAGGTCCGCCTCCGACCCGCCGCGGAGCCCCGCGGCGTACCCGACCAGGAAGGTGGTCAGCGGAGCAGCCGGACGGGCCACGCCGTGCGCGGCGTCACGGGCGAGGTCGAGCACGACGTCGCGGTCGAGCGCAGCGCCCTCGGGGAGGCCGAGCGCCTCGGCGAGCTCGGCGGTCCAGGCGGCGAGGACGTCGTCAGTGGTCATGCGGTCAGTCAAGCAGCCGAACGTCCGCCGTGGCCCGCACGGCGTCCTCCGGTTCGTCCACGTCCGCACAGAGTGCGGCGGGCAGCGGGACCTCGACGAGCCGGAGGCCGCCGGTCAGCCGTCGCACCGCCGCGCCGGTCGGGTCGCCGAGCGCCCGGACCGCAGCGCGCAGCGCGTCCGAACGGTACAGCGCGAGCAGGTGCTGCCGACGCCCGTCCTCGTCGACCGCCACCAGCCCGTCGGCGCCCCCGGCGCCCGTGATCGCCCGCACGAGCCGATCGACGGCGGCCTCGGGCCGGACCAGGTCGCACGCGAGCACGAGCGTCCACGGAGCGGGGTCGGCCACGGCAGCGAGTCCGGCGGCGATCGCGGCGACCGGGCCGCCGAAGGGCGGGTCCTCACGGACCTGCACGACGCCGGCCGGCGCGGTGCGGCCGGCGCGGAGTCCGACGAGCACCACCGTCCGGGCACCGGCAGCAGCGGCGATCGCGTGGCCCGAGAGCGTCTGCCCGCCGGAGACGAGCGCGGTCTTGTCGACCCCGCCCATCCGCGACGCCCGGCCCCCGGCCAGCAGGACGGCGTCGTGCGGAGCGACCTCGGCATCCCTCATCCCTGCACCGTAGCCGGACGGAGCGGGGTCGTCAGGAGCAACGCTCCAGCGCGTACGACTGCAGGGCTCCCCAGGGCGTCGTCCGGACGCCGACCGCGGCGCCCCAGCGGTGCAGCACCCGGCAGCCGAGTGCGTCCGTCGCCCGGCGGACCGGGTCGGAGGCCCGGGCGTCTGCCGACACGACGAACAGGCGCTCGCGGCCGGAGTGCACCGCTGACTCGATCTGCGCCGTGGTGAAGACGGGCACCTGGCCGGAGAAGCCGCCGTCGGTCAGGACCTCGTCGCCGGTCGCCCCGATGACATCGGAGGCGACCTGCCACGAGTCGGTCAGGAACAGGGGTGCGCCGTCACGACCGCCACCGGCCTGCCGGGCGTCCGTGACCAGTGCCCGCTCCGCAGGGGGCAGGTCGGTGTCGCCGCCCCACGGGTCGGGCGGCGAGACGGTGAAGGCGTCGTCCGCTGCCGGAGTGAGACGGTCGTCGGTGCCGATCCTGCCGGTACCACCGCGCCCGAGGGCGACCGCTCGGAGCGGCCGCTGCCCGTTCCGGCCGTCGATGCCCTGCCCGAGCCCGACCGAGGCGTCCGCACGGCTCCCGTCACGAGCGGCGTCGAGCGCCTGCAGGGAGAAGCACGCGGGCCCGAGCACGACCGCGGCGACGAGCAGGCCCGCCGCGGTCCGTCGCCCCGCCCCGCCCGGCGCTCGTCCGGTCGCCGCCGGCCCGGACCGACGGCTCCGGACGCCGAGCACGACGAGGGCGGCGGCGGTCGTGCCGACGGCGACGGTCGCGAGCAGCGCCGGCTCTGCCGAGGTGCGTGCGAGCCAGGTCCACCAGGCGCCCTGCAGGACGAGCAGCCCGGCGGGGACGAGCCGCAGTCGGCGGTCCGGAGCGTCCGCGAGCCGGGCGGCTCCCCACCAGCCGAGGGCGGCGAGGGCGGCGAGCTGCACGCCGATGCCCGCGACGTAGGCGGTGTGCGGCAGGTGCATGACGGACAGGACCACCACCGCGGTCGCCAGCCAGACGACCAGCGTGCACAGCGTGGCGGAGGGGACCCGGGCCTCCCGGACGGTGCGTCGCGGCCACCAGCGGAACGCGCCGAGCACGATCCCGGCGAGCGCAGCGGGCCACGACCACCCGACCTGCGAGGCGTAGCGGGGCGAGAACAACTGCAGGAGCGGGTGTCCGGCCGCGTGGCCGACCGCGAGCGACCACCGGTCCGCGGCCGCGTCACCCGCGGTCCGCAGCGCACTGACGGCGCCCGGCCAGGCTCCCGGCAGGAACCGGTCGACCCCGTTGTAGCCGAAGACCATCGCGAAGACGCTGTCGTCGGTGGAGCCGTCGACGAACGGGTGGTCGGCCGTCGGGAGCAGGGCGACGACGACCGACCACCCGAGGCTCGCGACCAGCGTCGCCGACACCAGGGCGGCGAGGTGACCGGCGGCCCGACGCCAGCGCGGACCCGGACCGGCGGTCGCGACGAGGGTGCCGACCACCAGCGCCGGGAGGACCAGCCACGCCTGCAGCATCTTGGCCTGGAACCCGACGCCGACGAACAGCCCCGCGAGCAGCAGCGGCCACCAGGTGCGGGTCAGGGCGGCGCGTTGCCACCACACGAGGGCGACGGCGAGCGCAGCGGTGAGCAGGCCGTCCTCCATCGGGTGGCCGAACATCGACACGAAGATCGGGGTCGCGGCGGTCAGCGCGGCCGCGACCAGACCGGCGCGGGCCCCGAGCCAGCGGAGCACGACCACCGACACCGCCATCGTGGTGACGGCGCCCTCGACGACCTGCGGTAGGCCCATCGCGGCCGCGGACATGCCGAAGAGGTGCACGCTGATCGCCTGGGGGACCGCGAAGCCGGCGAGCTTGTCGAGGGTGACGGTCGCATCCGGGTCGAAGGAGCCCGAGAGGAAGGCCGGCAGGGACTCGGACATGGACCGGACGGCGCTCGCGTAGAAGGACAGGTCGCCGCCGCGGCCGAGGTTCCAGCTCGTGAGCACCGCGCCGAGCACCACCCCCAGGGTGAGGGTGGCCTGCTCCCACCGGCTCTGGTGCCACCACCGGGCCGGGCGTTCCGCGGCCGCGTCGATCGTCGTCGTCATGCGGTGACTGTCCCGCGGCAGTCGATGGAGCAGCCGTGCGGAGCCGCCCGGGGGCAACGGATCCGTTCAGCCAGGCCCCCAGGGAACCGCGGTCTCCGGACGACGGTGGGGTCGGGGCTGTCGCGTCCGCCGAGCACCAGCTATGTTCGGCAGCGCAACAAAACCGGACGACGGTGGCGACGCGGCCGCCGGAGGAGCAGCCCATGGTCGAGCACGGAGTCCAGCACGAGTCGGTCGCGCACCGCACCGGCGAGACCGTCCTGACGGTCGTCGACCACCACGGCGCACCGCTGCCGGACGTCGCGGTCGCCGTCGAGCAGACCCGGCACGCCTTCGGGTTCGGCAACATCGGGTTCGACTTCGTGGAGCTGGCGAACGACGAGGTCGACGGTGCCGGACGGGAGCGCCTCGAACGCCTCGCCGACCTGTACGCTGACGTCTTCACGACTGCGACGCTGCCGTTCTACTGGGGGCGCTTCGAGCCGGAGCGCGGGCGCCCGGACACCGCTCGGCTCCGGCGCACCGCGGAGTGGTTCCGCGACCGGGGGATCGCGCTCAAGGGGCACCCGCTCGTCTGGCACACCGTGCAGCCGGACTGGCTCCTCGGGCTGCCCCTCGACGAGGTCGAGCAGCTGCAGCGGGAGCGCATCCGCCGTGACGTCGGCGACCTCGCCGGGCTGGTCGACACGTGGGACGCGATCAACGAGGTCGTCATCATGCCCGTGTTCGACAACGGCGACAACGCCATCACCCCGCTCGCCCGGGCGAAGGGCCGCATCCCGACGATCCGGATGGCGTTCGAGGAGGCCCGCGCCGCGAACCCGCACGCGACCCTGCTGCTCAACGACTTCGACCTGTCGAGCGCGTACCAGTGCCTGATCGAGGGCGTGCTCGAGGCCGGCGTGCAGATCGACGCCATCGGGCTGCAGACCCACATGCACCAGGGGTACTGGGGTGAGGAGACGATGCTCGCGATGGTCGACCGCTTCGCCCGGTACGGCCTGCCGCTGCACCTGACCGAGACCTCGCTCGTGTCGGGTGACCTCATGCCCGCGGACATCGTGGACCTGAACGACCACGTGGTGGACTCGTGGCCCTCGACGCCCGAGGGTGAGGCCCGACAGGCGGACGAGGTCGAGCGGCACTACCGGAGCCTGGTGGGGCACCCCGCGGTCGAGGCGGTCACCTCCTGGGGCATCACCGACGCGGGCGCCTGGCTCGGCGCGCCGATCGGGCTGGTCCGCGAGGACGGGACGCCGAAGCCGTCGTACGAGGCGCTCCGTCGCCTGGTGAAGGACGAGTGGTGGACCGGGCCGACGGTGCTCCGCACCGACGAGCGCGGGCAGGTGCGGGTGCGCGGGTTCCGGGGGGAGTACCGGGCCGAGGTGCGGGGCGCGTCGGTAGCGGTCACCGTCGGGCGCGAGCCGGCCGAGCAGCGGGTGGTCGCGTCCGCGACGTGACCAGCGGCGGACGGGAGGCGCGGTGCGGGTCCGTCCCGTGCCTCCCGTCCGCCCCGGTGCGTCGTCAGTGCTGCTTCCGGGCCTGGTGCCGCGCGACCCGGTTGCGGTTGCCACAGCCGGCTGCGGTGCACCAGATGCGGTTGTGCCGCGGTGAGGTGTCCAGGTACACCCAGCCGCAGGCGTCGTCCCCGCACTGGCGCGCGCGGCTGAGGTCCGAGGTGAGCAGGTCCTGCGCTTGCCGGGCGATCAGCGTGCGGGGACCGGTGAGGCCGGTCGGTACCGACCACGACCAACTGCTCCGGTCGGGATCGCGCACCAGGGACGAGCGCTGCACGGCGCCGGCGTACTCGGAGGCGACGAGGTCGACGGCCGTGTCCGAGCCCTGGAACACGGCCTCGTAGATCGCTTCGCGCAGCCTGACCACCGCTGCCAGCTCCCGGGCAGCGACGTCCGGCACCTCGGCCGCCGCGGCCCGGAGGTCGCCGAGGTCGGCGCAGCCGGCGATCTCCGTGGACCAGCGGAGGAGTTCGTCGAACGTCGGGAGGGTGTCGATCGAGCGCGCGTCGTCGAGGCGCCAGTGGACCGTGTCGACGAGGTCCAGGGCCAGGTGGCCTGCGACCTTCGGGAACGCGGGCTTCGCGGGTGCGTCCATACCCCCAGCCTAATGGGCGTGGAGGCTGTACGCCATTAGCGAAGGTCTGGCAGGGTCTAATGCATGAATGACTCTAGAGCCATTAGTCCACCACGCCTCGGCGCCGACTTCTCGCGCCTCTGGACAGCACTCGGTGCGTCCGCTGTCGGCGGGCAGGTCAGTGAACTCGCGGTGCCGCTCCTCGCCGTCGTGGTCCTCCACGCCACCGCCGGCGAGGCGGGGCTGCTCGGTGCCGCCCGGTGGGTGCCCTTCCTGCTGCTCGCCCTCCCGCTCGGCGTGGTGATCGATCGGTGCCGGAGGCGGCCGGTCCTCGTGGCCGCCGACGTGGTGCGGGCGCTGCTGACGGTCGGTGTCGTCGTGCTCGCGGTGACGGGTGCGCTGACGCTCCCACTGCTGGTCGTGGCGGTCGCCGCGCTCGGTGCCTGCACGGTGGCGTTCGAGGTCGGGTACCAGTCCTTCCTCCCCACGGTCGCCGGGCGCGACCAGCTGGAGCGGGCGAACGGGCGGCTCCAGGCCACGTCGTCCGTCGCCGAGGTGGGTGGCCCGGGCATCGCGGGCCTGCTCGTGCAGGTCCTGACCGCACCGTGGGCGCTCCTCGCGCACGCGGTGACGTACGTGGTCTCGGCGGTCGCGCTCGCTCGGATCCGTCGTCCGGAAGCCAGACCGGTACCCAGCGGGCACGGCGTGCTCCGGGATCTCCGCGACGGCCTCGACCACGTGCGGAGGGACCGGTACCTGGTCTCCCTCGTGGGCTTCGCTGCGATCTACAACCTCTTCGCGCAGTGGATCCTCGTCCTCTTCACCGTGCATGCGGTCCGACAGCTGGGCATGACCGCCGGTGAGCTCGGCGCGGTCTTCAGCCTCGGCGCGGTCGGCGCCGTCGTCGGGGCGGCTGCCGCGCCGAGGACGGTCCGTCGGTGGGGTGTCGGACCGGTCCTCGTGGCGTGTGCTGCCGTCGAGTGCGTCGCGCTGTTCGCCCTGCCCGCCGTCGGACCCGACTGGCCGCGACCCACGGCGACGGCGGTCCTCGTGCTGGCGTTCGCGTGCAACGGTGCCGGGACAGCGCTCTCGAGCGTCGTCGCGCTCACCCTGCGGCAGCTCCGGACGCCGGACCACCTGCTCGGGCGGGTCAACGCGACCATGCGGTGGATCAGCTACGGGGTCATCGCCGTCGGGGCGGCGCTCGGCGGACTCGTCGGCGATGCCCTCGGAACGAGGGCCGCGATCGCGATCGGGTGTGCGGGCAACCTGCTCACCGTGGTCTGGGTCGTCTGCTCACCCCTCAGGCGCATCCGCGAGCCACGGGGAGTGCGCGTCTCGGATCCGGTCACGGGACGCCCGAGCGACCGGGGTGCAGGCGGGTGAGTGCGGTCCGGCGGCCACGGCCCGGTCAGGGCGCCGGCGCGTCCTCGTCGTTCCTCCGGCGGTGCGACCGTGACCGGGCTCGCGCTGATCCGTCAGCCCAGGTCGAGCGTCCGGCCGAACGTCCGCGTGACGGGCGGCGCGGCGACGATCGCCGCGAGGGCCCTCGGGGCACCCTCGTCGGTCGCGCGCCAGGCGACGTAGGCGTCGTGGTCGGCGGGCGTCGTCCACCGCTCGAGCACGACGAGGTGCAGCGGGTCGGAGTCGTCGACCAGGACCTCGAGCGACTCGTTGCCGGCGAAGGTCGCCGTCTGGGCGAGGGTCTCGCGGATCGCGGAGTCGATCGTGTCCTGCGCGACGTCGTCTCGCAGCTGGACCTCGAGGAGGACCGTCTGGGTCATGTGCGTGCCTTTCGTCAGGTGCTCGTTCTCGGCACCCGTCCGTCGGGTGCCGAGTGCGCCAACGTCCGGGTGACCCGTGGTGTTCCGCGGACCGACGGAGAAGTGCAGAACGCAACGTCGGCGACTGCTCGCAGCGGTGGGGCGTTGCGGGGAACTGCCGGGGTTGCGCGTTGCGGGCCCGACGCCGACACATGTCGGAAAGAAAGCTTCCGGAGGAAGGTTTTCGGTGTTACTGTCCTGATCACCTAGCAGCACTAGGTATTCGAGAGGGCACGCCGCCCCCGATGGCTCGAGGAGGAGTCATGTCGACACCGACGTCGAAGGAAGAACCGCAGTCCGGTCTCGCCGGTACCGCGAACCCGCCGGTCACCGCGGCCGCGGGAGCCACGAGCACCGACCCCGCAGCCGCATCGCGTGCGTTCTCGGTCGAGGGCCTCACGCAGAACGTCAGCACCGTCCGGGTCGGCCCGAAGTACCTCTGGGCACTCAGCCTGGCCCAGTTCGGCCTCTTCGCCGCCCTGCTCACCCCGGTGTTCGTGGGCATGGCGATCAAGGCGACGGTGCTGAACCCGGACAGCCCCGAGACGATCGTCGGGTCGGTCCTGCCGTTCGGTGCCCTCGGCGCCCTGCTCGCCAACCCGCTGGCGGGGGCACTCTCCGACCGCACCCGCACGCGCTGGGGTCGCCGTCGGCCCTGGATGGTCGGTGGCGTCGTCGTCTTCGTCGTCGCGCTGGCCTGGCTCGCGTTCGCGCCGGACGTCCTGCAGCTCACCATCGCGTGGGTGCTCGCCCAGGTCGCCGCGAACGCCGTCCTCGCCACCCTGACCGCGAGCTTCGCGGACAACGTGCCCGAGTTCCAGCGCGGCAAGGCGTCGAGCGTCATCGCCCTCGCGCAGAACATCGCGATCCTCGCCGGCCTCTACCTCGCCGTGTACCTGGTCGGGAACCTGCCGGTCCTCTTCATCGCGCCGGGCATCCTGGCGATCGTCGTGATCCTCGTCTACGCGGTCGTGGCCCGCGACGAGCTCCCGGCCACGACCAAGCCCTTCAGCTGGGTCACCCTGATCGCGTCGTTCTGGACGAACCCGATCAAGCACCCCGACTTCGGGCTCGCCTGGTGGGGCCGCTTCCTCATCACCTTCGGCACGTTCATGTTCACGACGTACCGCGTGCTGTACATGCAGGAGCAGATCGGGATCGAGGACCTGGCCGAGGCCACCGCCACCGTCGCGTTCGGTGTGCTCCTGTACACGGTCGCCCTGCTCGTCAGCGCCGCGGTCTCGGGCTGGGTGTCCGACCGCGTCCGACGCCGCAAGGTCTTCGTCTGGGGTTCCACCGCCCTCACCGCGGTCGGCCTGGTGATCCTCGCGCACGTCGACAGCGTCGGCGGGTTCTACTTCGCGGAGATCGTGCTCGGGTTCGCCTTCGGCATCTACGCAGCGATCGACACCGCGCTCGTCGTCGACGTGCTGCCCGACCCCGAGCGTCCGGGCAAGGACCTCGGTGTCATCAACATCGCCAACGCCCTGCCGCAGTCGCTCGCCCCGGCGGTCGGCCTGTTCCTGCTGGGCCTCGGCGGCGGCCAGAACTACACGCTCATGCTCTGGGGTGCCGGCGTCGCCGTGCTCCTCGGTGCGCTCGTCATCCTCCCGATCAAGAAGGTCCGGTGACCACCGTGGCACCCCGCATCTCCCTCCAGCTCTACACGGTCGACAAGGCGCTGGCGCCCGACCTCGACGGCGGCGTCGCCCGCCTGGCCGGCATCGGGTTCGACACCGTCGAGGCGTTCGCCTTCGTCGGCCGCGCAGCCGAGCTCCGGACGGCGTTCGACGCGCACGGCATCAGCGCCCGCACCGGCCACGCCTTCCTGGTCGAGGAGTCGATCCCGCTGCCGGACGGCACGGTGATGACCGCCCCGTCGCACGCCGAGACGTTCGCCGAGGCGTCGGCGCTCGGCATCGAGATCGTCATCGACCCGTTCGTCGGTCCCGGCCACTGGACGACCCGCGAGGGCGTCGAGCGGGTCGCCGCCCGGCTGAACGCCGCCGCCGAGGAAGCCGCCGTCCACGGCCTGCGCGTCGGCTACCACAACCACGACCACGAGCTCCGGCCGCGCATCGACGGGAAGCCCGCGCTCCAGGTGCTCGCCGAACTGCTCGACCCGCGCGTCGTGCTCGAGCTCGACCTGTACTGGGCGTCCGCCGCGGGCATCGACCTCGTGCCCTTCGTCGAGGAGCTCGGCGACCGCATCGTCGCCGTGCACGTCAAGGACGGCCCGATGCGCGAGGGGATCTCCACCGCGCAGGTGCCGACCGACCAGACCCCGGCCGGCCAGGGCGACGTCCGGCTGGCCGAGGCGCTCGCCGCAGCACCGGCGCTCGAGTACGCCGTCATCGAGTTCGACGGCTTCGACGGGGAGATCTTCGACGGGGTCGAGCAGTCGTACCGCTGGCTGCAGGCCGCGCTCGCCGGGTCGGACGAGACCGCCACCACGGGGGTGTCCGCATGACCCGCACCGGCCGCGTCGGCGTCGGCTTCATCGGCGCCGGGATGATCAGCGAGCAGTACCTGACGAACCTCACGACCTTCCCGGACGTCGAGGTGGTCCGGATCGGCGACATCGACACCGAGCGCGCCGCGGCGTCGGCGGCGAAGTGGGGCATCCCCGCGTCGGGCACCGGCGACGAGGTCCTCACCGACCCCGACGTCGAGATCGTCGTGAACCTCACCCTGCCCGCCACGCACGTCGAGGTCTCCACGGCGGCACTCCGCGCCGGCAAGCACGTCTGGAGCGAGAAGCCGATCGGCGTCGACCGCGAGAGCGCCGCCGGACTCGTGGCGCTCGCCGACGAGCTCGGCCTGCGTCTCGGCATCGCACCGGACACCGTCCTCGGCACCGGGTGGCAGACCGCGAAGCGCGCGATCGAGGCCGGCGCGATCGGCACCCCCCTCACCGCCGTCACGAGCTTCCAGTGGCAGGGACCGGACGTGTTCCACCCGAACGCGTCCTTCCTCTACGCGAAGGGTGCCGGCCCGCTGTTCGACATGGGCCCGTACTACTTCACGGCGCTCGTGCACCTGCTCGGCCCGGTCGCGTCCGTCGTGGCGACGGGGTCCCGGTCGCGCGGCACCCGGCAGCTGGTGGTCGGTCCGAACGCCGGGCAGGAGTTCCCGGTCGAGGTCCCGACGCACCTCTCGGTGCTCACGTCCTTCGAGCAGGGCGGGAACGCGCAGTCGCTGCTGTCGTTCGACACCCCGCTGTTCCGGCACGGCGTCTTCGAGGTGAACGGCACCGAGGGCACGATCGTGCTCCCGGACCCGAACACCTTCGGTGGCGGACACCCGATCCGCATCGCACGACCGCTCGGCACGGACGTGTCGTTCCCGATCGAGCAGGCGTGGGAGACCCTCTCCGACGAGGAACCGACGGTCGGCCGCGGCCTCGGCGTGCTCGACATGGCACGGGCGATCCGCGGGGGCGGTGCGCACGTCGCGACCGGCGAGGTCGGGTACCACGTGCTCGACACCATGGTCGCGGTCGAGGAGTCCGTCGCGCGCCGCGCGTTCGTCGAGGTCGCGTCGACGGTGGCGCCGATCGCGTCGCTGCCCGAGGACTTCGACCCGCTCGCCGCGACCCTCGAGGGTGCGTCCGCCACGGTCTGAGCGGCCACACGACGGACGGGAGGCTCGGTGTCGGCCGGCACCGAGCCTCCCGTCCGTCACGTGGTGCGGGACGGCCGCAGGACGCTCGCGTAGACCGCCACCAGCTCGTCGACGCGCTGCTCGACGCGGTCGCGGGCCGCGACCAGCGCGGCGCTCGCCCGCACGAGATGCTCCGGCTCGTCGTGGAGCCGTCGGACGACCGACGCGATCCCCGCGGCGTCCGGTGTGGGCGTCGTGAAGCCACCGCCGTCGGGGACGACCTCGGCGAGGTCCGGGTCGCAGTGCACGACGGGCAGGCCGGTGGCGACGGCCTCGAGCATCACCATCGGCTGGTTGTCGAAGTCGGAGGAGCTCGACACGAGCACGTGTGCACGGCGCATGGCGGCGAGGACCTCGTCGTGCGGGGTCGACCCGTGCAGCCGGACCGGGGTGCCGGCCGCGGCCCGGGCGACCGCAGCACGCGCGACGCCGTCGCCGAGCACGTCGACCACGGTGCCGGGTGGGAAGGAGCGGGCAGCCTCGACCAGGACCTCCGGACGCTTCTCGGGCGACAGGCGCCCCACCCAGAGCACCCGGAGCGGCTCGTCTGCGGTCCTGGTCCGGACGGTCGCCGGTCCGATCGCGTCGAGGACCGCGGGCTCGATGCCGTTCGAGACGACCGACACCGGGGTCCGGACGCCCCGGTCGACGAGCTTGTCGGCGAAGTGCCGCGACGGGACCACGACGTGGTCGCTCGCCCGGGACTGCGCGAGCATGACCCGCCACATCCGCCGCGCCGTCCGGGTCCGGGTGTACGGGGTGTCGGCCGCGACACGGACGCCCCGGCGAGGGACCTGCGTCGCGTGCAGGAAGGCGAGCAGCGCGGTCGTGACGGCGGGCACGGGCAGGACGTTCCGCGTGTAGACGTCGATGCGGCCGTGCATCGTGTGCACCACCGGGATGCCGAGGTCCTGCGCGGCCCGGATCCCGCCGAGCGCCGCGAACATCTCGGAGTGGGTGTGCACGACGTCGACCCGGCGTGCGGCGAACTCGCGGCGGAGCAGGGCGCGGAGGCGACGCGGGGACCACGCGAAGGGGTAGCCGTCGGGGCGGAACACGGGGGAGACGGGCAGGCCGACGACGGCCGGCACGGTGGCGGTGGCGGTGCCGGGTGCCTGCGCCGTGCCCGCCGAGTGCGCGGGGCCCGCCGGGTCGTCGGGGCAGAAGACCGTGACGTCGTGTCCCGCCGCCGTGAGGGCCTCGGCCAGGGAGCGCACCGCCGTCTGGACGCCCCCGAGTGTCGGGAGGTAGTAGTCGGTGACCAGCGCGATCCGCACGCCCCGAGCCTAGGGGCCGTCGGCTCCTGCCGGGCTCGTAGGATCTGGGGCATGGGGGGAGCAGGCACCGGGGAGCGCGCGCTGGTCACGGGGGCGAGCGGGTTCGTCGGCGGTCACGTCGTGCGGACCCTGCGCGAGCACGGCTACCGCGTCACGGCGTCCGGTCGGCGGGCATCGGCGCTGCCCGCCGGGGACGTCCACGTCGGCGACCTCGACGACCTCGCCCGCGCGGACGTCCCCGCCGACGTCGTCGTGCACTGCGCGGCGCTCAGCTCGCCGTGGGGCCCGTGGTCGGCCTTCGAGCACGGCAACGTCACCGGGACCGCCCGGGTGCTCGAGTACGCGCGTCGCGTCGGGGCGCGGCGGCTCGTGCACGTGTCGTCGCCCGGCATCTACGCCGCACCGCGCGACCGGCTCGACATCCGTGAGGACCAGGTCGACCCGAGCCGCCCGATGAACCACTACATCCGCTCGAAGCTGCACGCCGAGGCGCTCCTCCGCGCCGCGACCGGCGACCCCGACGGACCCGAGATCGTCGTCCTGCGGCCGCGCGGCGTCATCGGCGCGGGCGACACCGGACTCGTCCCGAGGCTGCTCCGTGTGCACGAACGGGTCGGTGTGCCCCTCCTGCGCGGCGGACGCGGACTCGTCGACCTGACCGCCGTCGAGAACGTCGCGCACGCCGTCCGGCTCGCGGCCGAGGTGCCCGGGGCCGCCGGGCTGGCGTTCAACATCACGAACGGGGATCCGCGTCCGTTCGTCGAGCTCCTCGACCAGCTGCTCGCCGGACTCGGGGTCCGGCCGCGGCACCTGCACCTGCCGGCCGGGCCGGTGTCCGCGCTGGCCGCCGTGCTCGAGGCCGTGTGCACGGTGCTGCCCGGGCAGCCCGAGCCGCCGATCACCCGGTACACGGTGACGACGATCACGCACTCGCAGACCCTCGACCTGACCCGGGCTCGGCAGGTGCTCGGCTACCAGCCGGTCGTCGGGCTCGACGAGGCACTCGCGAGCTACGCGCCCGCCGGCCGGCGCGTCGGTGGGCAGCCGCGTGGCTGAGCGCCCGGTCGGTACCCTGCGCGCCGCCGCCTGCGGGTGGACGACCCACGACGTGCACGGTCTGCTCCGCGGTTCGCCCCGTGGCCGTCGGGTCTTCCCCGCGAACGTCTTCCACTGGTCCGGTCCGGACCGCTCCGTGCTGTTCGACACCGGGTACGCACCCCTGCCGTGGCGCACGGGTGCCGCCGGGTGGCTGTACCGACGCCTGCTCCCGCCCGTCGTCCCCCCGGGCAGCACACTCGCCGACGCGATCGACACGGACGGCGTCACACACGTCGTCCTGTCGCACCTGCACCCCGACCACGTCGGCGGGCTGGCTTCCGTGCCGCACGCGCGGGTGCTGGTCTCCGAGGGCGTGGCCCGGAGCACCGCCCGCCCGCGGGTGCTCGCCGGGCAGCTGCGGGGGCTGCTGCCCGCGGGGCTCGTCGACCGGCTGCAGGTCGTCCCGGACAGCGCCTTCGTCCCCGCTCCGACCGGGCCGCTCGCGGCGGTCGGTCTGTCGACGGCCGACCCGTTCGGCGACGGTCGCACGCGGCTCGTCCGGCTGCCCGGGCACGCCGACGGGCACCTCGGCCTCCTGGTCGAGGACCGTGTGCTGCTCGCGGGCGACGCTGCCTGGAGCCGCGACCTGCTCGGACGCGAGCGCGACCTGCGCCTCCTGCCGCGTGCGGTCGCCCACGACGCCCGATCGCAGCGCGACACCGCCGAGCGCCTGCTCGCCCTCGAGCGCGCAGGTGTCAGACTGCTGTTCAGCCACGACGAGCACCGGACCGGGGTGGACCTGCTCGTCGACGACGACGAGGACCGAGGGGGACCATGAAGCACTGCGCCATCGCCGGGTGGGGGACGGCACTGCCGGACCGGACGGTCACCTACGGCAGCGGTGCCCGCACCGTCACCCGGTACCGCATCGCCGACGACGTGTCGCACCTCGACATGCTCGCCACGGCAGCGTCCCGGGCCATCGAGCACGCCGGCATCGACGCCGCCGACCTCGACCTCGTGATCGCCGCCTGCGCCGCCGGCGTGCAGCCGATCCCCTGCACGGCGGCACTCGTGACGGAGCGGGTCGCGCCCGACGCCCGAGCGGCCGCGTTCGACGTGAACTCGACGTGCACGAGCTTCATCACGGCACTCGACATCGCCTCCCGCTACCTGGAGGACGGCGACCACGACCGGGTGCTCATCGTCTCCGGGGACGTCGGGTCACGTTTCCTCGACCCGGCGCAACGGGAGTCCGCCGAGCTGTTCTCCGACGCTGCGGCCGCGGTGGTGCTGACGCGCGGCGACGGGAAGCAGGGGGTGCTGTCGGCGCTGCAGCAGACCTGGCCGGAGCACGCCCACGACACCGAGCTCCGGGGCGGCCTGTCCCGGTACCCGGCGCAGCAGTACGCCGACGGCGACCCCGCTGACTACCTGTTCGACATGCACGGCCGGCGCGCCCTGACCGGGATGCTCCGGGTCCTGCCCGGGTTCTTCGCGCGGTTCTGGGAGCGCAGCGGTCTCGGGCTGGACGACGTCGACCTGGTCGTGCCGCACCAGGCCAGCGGCGCGATCGGGCTCGCGATGCGCCGGCTCGGGATCCCGACGGACAAGTACGTCGACGAGGTCGCGGCGTTCGGGAACTCGGTCTCGTCGTCGGTGCCGTTCATGCTCGCGCGGTGCCTCGACGACGGTCGGCTCCGGCGCGGGGACACCGTGCTGCTCTGCGGGACGGCTGCCGGCCTGACCGCGAACGCCCTCGCGCTGCGCCTCTGACGCGCCCGCGGTCGGCGCTGCGCCTCTGGCGCGCGCGGTCGGCGCTGCGCCTCTGGCGCGCGCGGTCGGCGCTGCGCCGGGTTCGCCGGGGACACGACGACGCCCCCGCCGCTGCTGCGACGGGGGCGTCCGATGACCCCTGATCCCCGGGGAGGCCACCGCTGGTCCGGTGGACCGCCCAGCACCGGGCGGTCCACCGGGGTCGGTCAGCGGGTGGTGCGTCCGGCGCGGGGCAGGAGCACGCCGAGGACGATCATCGCGACGGCGAGGAAGGCGTGCAGGACGTTGTCGGCGCTGTTCAGCGGGACGAAGTTCGCAGCCCCGGCCATGCCGGCGACGAAGAGGCCGAAGACGAACAGCACGGCGTAGACGATGCCGCCGATGAGCAGGTACGAGCGCGACCCTGCGGCGGAGCGGGCGGCGAGGATGCCGACGATGCCGAACAGCAGGTGGACGATGTTGTGCAGGGCCGACACCTGGAACAGGCCGAGGAGCATGGCCATCGAGCTGTTGCCGGCGAAGGACATGGTACCCATGTCCATCGTGAGTCCGGGGATGAACCCGGCGATGCCGACGATGAGGAAGACGACGCCGAAGAGCAGTGCGCCCTTCTGGACGAGGGTCGACGCGAAACCGGTACGGGGTGATGCTGCGTTGCTGGTCATGGTGCGGTCCTTCCGAATGCGTTCCACGACGGCGTCTCCGGGTCACCGCGCAGGGGCAGCGTCGTCGTCGTACAGGGGTTTCGGAGCAGGTGCGCAGCCGGATTGGTGCGCCGTCCGGGTGTCCTTCCAGCGCGGCGTCCTCCTGCGGGATGACCCCGGGTCTCCGCCCCAGGGGGGACGCGCTCGACGGTGTCCCGGAAATAGCGTGGACCACGTGATCGAGATCGAGCATCTGTCCAAGCGCTACGGCGCCAAGACCGCCGTCGACGACATCTCCTTCGTCGTCCGTCCCGGCAGCGTCACCGGCTTCCTCGGGCCGAACGGCGCCGGGAAGTCCACAACCATGCGGATGATCATGGGCCTCGACACGCCCACGTCCGGACGCGTCCGGGTGAACGGCCAGGACTACCGGTCCTTCCGCGACCCGCTCCGCCAGGTCGGCGCGCTGCTCGAGGCGAAGGCCGTCCACTCCGGGCGCAGCGCGTACAACCACCTGCTCTCGCTCGCGGCGACGCACGGCATCCCGAAGTCCCGCGTGCACCACGTGATCGAGCTCACCGGCCTCGAGTCGGTCGCGAAGAAGCGCGTCGGCGGGTTCTCCCTCGGCATGGGGCAGCGGCTCGGCATCGCGGCGGCACTGCTCGGCGACCCGAGGACCCTGATCCTGGACGAGCCGGTCAACGGCCTCGACCCGGACGGCGTCGTGTGGGTGCGCCAGCTCGCCCGGCACCTGGCGTCCGAGGGACGCACGGTCTTCCTCTCCAGTCACCTCATGAGCGAGATGGCACAGACGGCCGACCGCGTGGTCGTGCTCGGCCGCGGCAAGGTCCTGGCCGACGCCCCGATCGCGGAGTTCGTCGCGGGCAGCGGACAGGGCGGCGGCGCACGGACCCTCGTCCGGACCCCGCACCCCGACCAGCTCTTCGATGCCGTGGGATCAGCGGCGTCGTCGATCACCCCGCGCGAGGACGGCGCCTTCGTGGTCGTCGGTCCCGACGCACAGCAGATCGGCACCATCGCCGCCCGTGCCGGCGCGGTGCTCCACGAACTCACCCCCATGGGTGCGAGCCTCGAGGAGGCGTACATGGCCCTCACGAAGGACGAGGTCGAGTACCAGGCGGAGGTCGCACGATGAGCGCCGCGACGGCCACCGCGATGCCCGACCGCGTCGGACTCGGGTTCGGTCGACTCGTCCGCAGCGAGTGGATCAAGTTCCGCAGCATCCGGTCGACGTGGTGGTGCTACGCCATCATCGTCGCGCTGACCATCGGGCTCGGTGCGCTGCTCGGGCTCTACGCGCCGATCGTCGGTCTGCCCGAGGGCGCCGAGGTGACCCAGGCGGTCGCGAACGCCCAGATCGTCAACCTCAGCATCTCGTCGGTCGGCTTCACCGTGCTGGTCGCCGCGGTCCTGGGTGTCCTCATCATCACGGGTGAGTACGGCACCGGGCAGGTGCGCTCGACCTTCACGGCCGACCCCGGGCGCACCGGCGCGATCCTCGCCAAGGCCGTCGTCCTCGCCGTGGCCACCTTCGTGGTCAGTGCAGCGGCGACGTGGATCGGGGTCGTGCTCGTCGCGCTGTTCCAGGCGGACAAGGGCGTGCACGCCGACCTGGCCGACCCCGCCGTCTTCATGCCGATCCTCGGTTCGTCGGTCTACGTCACGGGGATCGCACTGCTCGCCTTCGGCATCGGCCTCCTGGTCCGGTCGAGCGCCGGTGGCATCGCGATCGCGCTCGGCGTGCTGCTCGTCCTGCCGATCGTGCTGCAGCTCTTCGCGGGGCTGGTGGACCAGCAGTGGCTCCTCGACGTGTCCCGCTTCCTGCCCGACCAGGCCGGCAGCCAGCTCTACACCTACGAGCGGTCCGCGGGCCAGCCCGCACCCGAGGGCGTCGTGCTGAACGGTTGGGCCGGCGGCGGGGTCCTGGCAGCGTGGGTCGTCACGATCGGTGTCCTCGCCCTGGCCGCGGTCAAGAAGCGCGACGTCTGACGACGAGCCGCGCGGCTCGCGACGCGGGGCGTGACGGAACGGAGGCTCGGTGCCGACCGGCACCGAGCCTCCCGTCCGTCCGCAGCCGGGTACCGGCGGTTCAGGCCGCCCGTGAGAACAGCCCGCGCAGGGCGCGCGTCAGTCGCCACGAGCGCCGCGGCTGCTGGACGACCTCGACCGCACGGGTCGGCATCCGGAAGGCGAGGTCGTGGAGCATGTTCCGCTTCGAGCCGTCCCAGTTCGCGAACAGGTAGGAACCGCCGATGAACGACATGCTCCGGACCGGCGTCCGCTTCCACGAATCGGCGGCGACGTAGTAGCCGGCGTGCCCGGCGCGGATGTGGTCGATGACGGTGTCGACGTCGAAGACACCGGTCGTGGTGACGACGGTGGTGATGCCCGTCCGGTCGCGGGCGACGTACTCGATGAGGTGTTCGGTCACGGCGTGCTCTGATCTGTGTCTGACTCGACCGGCCCGTGAGGTCGGTGCTCGGGAGGTGTTCGGAACCGCCCTTGCTTCCGCCTGGATGGTACGCCGACAGGCGGTGGGGTCTCCAGGCGTCGGTGCGGTCGGGGGATGAACATCCGGGCAGCGCGCCGGGCAGGGTGGTCCCATGCGCACCACACGTCACTCCCGTCCCGCCGGCCTGCTCCTGATCGTCGCCGGGGCGTCCCTCGCCCTCGCGGGGTGCACCGGCGGGGGCGGCGGTGGCCCGACCGCGACCGTCACGCGGACGGTCACGCCCTCGAACTCGGCGTCGTCCTCGTCGTCGACGACGGGCAGCGGGACCCCGGGCCCGTCGTCGACGCCGACCGCGACACCCTCCTGCGGACCGTCCGACGGGGCCGCCGCCGCCGCTGGTCCGATCGCCGACCTCCCGCTGCCCGCCGGCCTCGAGTCGGCGCGGTGGGACGCGTCGAACGCCGACACCTCGGTCTACGACGGCTGCGCCGCGCTGTCCGCGGTGACCGTCAGCGTCGTCGACGGCACCGCGAGCTCGCCGGTCGCGATCCTGCTCTTCCACGACGGGACGTACCTGGGGACGGCGACGAAGGAGCAGTACCCGTTCGTCCCGCAGGTGACGCGGCAGTCCGCGGGGGCGATCCGCGTCGAGTACCGCTACCCGCAGGGTGCGGACAGCAACGCCGACCCCTCCGGCCGAGCGACCGCGACGTACACGTGGGACGACGCTGCCGGTCGCGTTGAGATGTCCGGAGACGTCCCGCCCGCCCGGTGACGTCCCGCCGCCCTGTCACTCAGCGCGGTGCTCCGCGTCGACCGGCGGACCCGGACCCGGACCCGGGCCGTGACCCGGGCCCTGACCCGGGGCGCAGCGCCCGCAGCACGTCCCGCAGGACGTCGAGCCGGGGCTGGGACGCGCTGAACGGTCGACCGAGTGCCGAACGCGGTTCGAGGACGAACGGTCCGCCGTCCGTCAGCGTGAGCCACAGCCCGTAGTCCTCCCGTCGTCCGCGGTGGTCCTTCGTGGCCAGGTCGATCCGTGCGACGCGCGTCCAGGGGATCGTCACCACCGGGTCGGGTGACACGGGGGACCAGCCGAGCAGCCCGCTCCGGTCGACGGTGACGAGCGCGATGCGCGGGTCGGGGAGGTCCTGTCCGGCGATGGTCCCGCGCGCGGAGACCGGGAGGTGGAACGCCGGTCGACCCCGGCCGTGGCCGTGCGCGTGCCGGAGCGCACGTCGGTCCCGTCGTCCGTCCCGCCAGGCGCTGATCGGCGCGACGACGCAGCCCACGGCGCCGAGCAGCGGCAGGAGGACGGCGATCGAGCCGCGGCCGGTGAGCGACGCCTGGTCGACGAACCGGGCCTCGAAGACGAGCATGCCGACCGCGACGGCGAACAGGCCGAGCGCGCCCGCGACGAACGGCCACAGCGGCGGCACGACCCCGTCGCGCAGTCGCTGCACCCACGGCTCCGACTGATGGTCCACCACCTCAGCCTGCCCGTACCGCCTGGGCACCGGACGGTGGGATGCTGGTCCACATGCCCCTGTCCCGCCCGGCGCTCGTCGCTGCCCTGCCCGGTGTCGCGCTCGCCGTCGTGATCGGCGTCGCCGCGACCCTGGTCGGCCGCGCGGTCCCGGTCGTCGGCGGTCCGGTGCCGGCCGTCCTGCTCGGTGCGCTGGTCGGCTGGCTCGTCCGGCGTCGACGGGCCCAGGACGACGGAGCAGCCGACCTCGGTGGGCTCCAGCCCGGCGTGAAGTTCGCGTCGAGCCGCGTCCTGCAGGCAGCGGTCGTGCTCCTCGGCGCACAGCTGTCGATCGGCGAGGTCCTGCGCATCGGCGGCGAGACCCTCCCCGTGATGCTCACCACGCTCGTGGTGTGCCTCGTCGCGGCGTGGGGGATCGGCCGGCTGCTCCGGGTGTCGAGCACGCTCCGGACGCTCATCGGGGTCGGCACGGGCATCTGCGGCGCATCGGCCATCGCCGCCGTCACCCCCGTGGTCGGTGCCGCCAGCGCCGAGGTCGCCTACGCCCTGTCGACGATCTTCCTCTGCAACATCGCCGCGGTCTTCGTCTTCCCGCTCGTCGGCCACGCGCTCGGCCTGTCCCAGCACGCGTTCGGCGTCTTCGCCGGGACCGCCGTGAACGACACGTCCTCCGTCGTCGCGACCGCCACGGTCTACGGCCGTCAGGCGACGGACACCGCCGTCGTCGTCAAGCTCGTGCGGACCCTGATGATCATCCCGATCGTGATCGGGCTCGCCGGCCTGGAGGCGCGCCGCACCGCCCGCTCGCAGCACGCCGCCGTCGACGGCACGGGTCGCGCCGGGGGCGTCCGCGTGCTGCGGCTGGTCCCGTGGTTCCTGGTCGGCTTCCTCGTCGTGGTCCTGCTCCGGACCACCGGGGTCCTGCCCGCGGCGGCGGCCCCGGGGTTCTCGACGGCGGCGACGTTCCTCATCACGGTGGCGTTGGCGGCCGTCGGGGTCTCGACGGACTTCGCGGCGCTCCGCCGGGCCGGGTTCCGGCCGATGCTGCTCGGCATCGTGCTGTGGGTGCTCGTCGCGGGGACGAGCCTGGGCGTGCAGGCGGCCCTCGGCCAGCTCTGACGGGCCCGGCGGCACGGTGCCAGCCGGCACCGTGCGTCAGCCGTCGCGTCGGCGACGCCTGCGTGGCGCGACGTGCTCCCGCACAGCGGAAGGCACGTCGCGCCGTGCGGTTTCGTGGCGCGACGTGCTTCCGGTTGTGCGGGGCGCCTCGCGCCCGGCGCGGCTGCGTTCCGGACGGGAGGCACGGTGCCAGCCGGCACCGTGCCTCCCGTCCGGCGGCGCCTGCGTGGCGTGACGGGCTCCCGCACAGCGGACGGCACGTCGCGCCGTGCGGTTCCGTGGCGCGACGTGCTTCCGGTTGTGCGGGGCGCCCCGCGCCCGGCGCGGCTGCGTTCCGGTCGGGAGGCGCGGTGCGGTCCAGGCCCGTGCCTCCCGTCCGGCGGCGTCCGCGTGGCGTGACGTGCTCCCGCACAACGGGAGGCACGTCGCGCCGTGCGGTTCCGTGGCGTGACGTGCTCCTGGTTGTGCGGGGCGCCCCGCGCCCGGCGCGGCTGCGTTCCGGACGGGAGGCGCGGTGCCAGCCGGCGCCGCGCCTCCCGTCCGTCGTGCGGCGACGTCAGCCGCGGATCGCCTCCGTCAGCTTCACCCGTCCGCCGGTCCGGAGCAGCGCGTTCTCGTAGATGCGCGCGCCCACGGCGACGACCACGACGACCGACGCGGCGACGAGCAGCAGCGAGAGGATCGGCTCCCACCACTCGGCGGTCCCGAGGAAGATCCGCATCGGCATCCCGATCGGCGCGCTGAACGGGACGTACGACATGATCCCGACGATCGTCTCGTTGTCCGCCGCCGAGACGATGAGGATGTACGGGATCATCACGAGGAGCATCACGGGCATCGTGACGCTGCCGACGTCCTCCTGGCGGGACACGAGCACGGCGGACGCGGCGAACAGCGCGGCGATGAGCACGAAGCCGACGGCGAAGAAGCCGACGAACCACAGGACGCTGGGGCCGAGCAACGTGAACAGGTTGTCCTGCCCGGTGACCGCGAGGGCCACGGCGCCGGCGATCGCGATGGCGATGATCTGCGCGAACGCCATGATGCTGCTGCCGAGCACCTTCCCGGCGAGCAGGGCACGGGCCGGGATGGCGGCCATCAGGATCTCGACCACCCGCGTCGACTTCTCCTCGACGACGCTCTGCGCGATCGACGACCCGAAGGTCACGGCGGAGGTGAAGAAGACGACGCCGAACAGGATGCCGATGGCGGACACCAGGCCCGCCGGGAGCGTGCCGGGCTGCAGGAGCTCCACCGCAGGGGTGACGCTGAGGGCACCGACGACGTCGGTCGGGGTGTCCTCGAGCCCGACGACGCTGTACCCGAGGGTGTCGTCGGACGGCACGACGGCGGCGTCCACGTCACCGCTCCGCACGAGGCGCTCGGCCTGGGCGACGGTGGTGGTCGGGGTGACGTCGAGGCCGTCGGTGGACTGGAGCGAGACGCCGTCGACCACCGCGACGGGTGTGGTGTCGTCTGCGGTTGCCTTGCCGATGATGCCCGCGATGACGACGGACACGACGACGGCGAGCACCAGGATCGCGGCGGAGACCACGAAGGCCTTGCTGCGGACGCGGGCCTGGATCTCGCGGACGGTCACGAGCCGGACGGCGTCGACGAAGTGGCTGGTCATCGGACGACCTCCCGGAAGACCTCGCTGAGACGGGGTACGCGTGGGGCGAACGAGCCCACCGTGCCGTGCTGGACGGCGCGCTGCAGGATGCGCTGCGCCGTGGGATCGTCGGCCTCGAACACCGCGTACCCGCCGTCGAACTCGCGCACGGTCACGCCGGGTTCATCGCGGATCCACGCGACGTCGCCGTCGACGAGCAGCTCCCACGCGGCGGGGCCGGCGCTGCGGCGCAGGTCCTCCTGGGCGCCGGCGGCACGGATCGTCCCGTCGGCGATCACGACGACGTCGTCGCACAGCCGCTCGACCACGTCGAGCTGGTGGCTCGAGAAGAGCACCGGGACACCCCTCGCCGCCTGCTCGCGGAGCACGCCGAGCACGGTGTCGACGGCCATCGGGTCGAGGCCCGAGAACGGCTCGTCGAGCACCAGGACCTCGGGGTCGTGGACGAGCGCCGCAGCGACCTGCACGCGCTGCTGGTTACCGAGCGAGAGCTTCTCGACGGCGTCGCTCGCGTGCTGCGTGAGGTCGAGTCGTTCGAGCAGCGCGGTGGTCCGCTGCCCCGCGGTCCGCTTGTCGACACCGTGCAGGCGTGCGAGGTAGGTGATCTGCTCGGCGACCGGCATCTTCGGGTAGAGCCCGCGTTCCTCGGGCATGTAGCCGAAGCGGCGGCGGTCGGTCGGGCCGACCTCGGTGCCGTCGATCGACACGCGCCCGGTGTCGGCCTGCAGCACGCCGAGCAGGATCCGCATGGTGGTCGTCTTGCCGGCGCCGTTGCCGCCGACGAACCCGGTCAGCCGGCCGCTGCCGACCGAGAACCCCACGTCGTCGAGCACCCGGCGGTCGCCGAAGTGCTTCGTCACGCCTTCGATGGTGAGCATCGCCCGTTCCCTTCCGCCGGCGGTCCTCGCCGACGTCTCGACGCTACGGTCCGGGAGGCGCTGTCCACCTCCGGCGGGAGGCGGGACTTCCCGACGCCCCGGCTCCACCGCGCGGGGGAGCGGTGTCCGTCAGGCCGCGGAGGAGACGCCGTGCTCGAAGGCCCACACGACCGCCTGGATGCGGTCGCGCACGCCGGTCTTCTGCAGGACGTTCGACACGTGCGTCTTCACGGTCGCCTCGCCGACGAAGAGCGCGCGGGCGATCTCGGCGTTGCTGCAGCCGCGCGCGAGCAGTCGCAGGACCTCGGCCTCGCGTTCGGTGAGCCCCGCGGCGGCGATGGCGACCGCACCGTCGTCGACCGGGGACGCCGTGTGGCCGGCGTGCGCGGGGCAGGTGGGGCCGTGCCCGGCGGTCGCGCGGCTGATCACCCGGCGCGTGACGTCGGGGGCGAGCAGGGCGTCCCCGGCGGCGACCGTGCGGACGGCGTCGATCAGCCGTTCGGGGGAGGCGTTCTTCAGCAGGAACCCGCTCGCCCCCGCCTCGAGCGCCTGGAACAGGGCGTCGTCGTCGTCGAACGTGGTGAGCACGAGCACCGCCGGCGGGTCCGGGAGCGCGCCGATGCGTCGTGCCGCCTCGAGCCCGTCGACGCCGGGCATCTGGACGTCGAGGCACACGACGTCGGGTCGCAGCGCGACGACCGCCTCGACCGCGGCGCCGCCGTCCGGGGCCTCGCCGACCACGCGGAAGCCCGGCTCGGACTCCAGGATGACGCGGAAGCCGGCACGCACCAGGTCCTGGTCGTCCGCGAGCACGATCGTCAGGTCGTCGGCAGCCATGCCCGTACCAGGTACCCTCCCCGGGCGCGGGGCCCGATCTCGATGCGACCGCCCACGGCGGCGACGCGCTCCCGCATGCCGACGTGGCCCAGCCCGCTGCCGCCGGGGTCGCGGACCGCGCCGGCGCCGTGTCCGTCGTCGGCGACCTCGACCTCGATGCCGTCGTCGAGGTACCGCAGGCGCAGGTCCGCGCGGGCGGTGGGGCCGGCGTGCTTGACGACGTTCGTCACGGCCTCCTGCGCGATGCGGAACGCCACGGCCCCGACGGTCGGCGGCACCGAGCGCTCGTCACCGACGACGACGAGCCCGGCGTCCCGGCCCGAGGAGCGGACGGCGTCGACCAGCTCCGGCATCCGACCGAGCCCGGCCGTGCTCGGCGCGGTGTCGGTCGCGCTCGCGCCGGGGTCGTCCTCGCGCAGGGTCCCCAGCATGCGGCGGAGCTCCTCGACCGCGGTGCGTGCGCTGTCCTCGACCACCGTGAGCGAGGCGGTCGCCTGCTCCGGGTCGCGGCCGACCACGCGTCGGGCGGCTCCGGCCTGGACACCCATCAGCGACACGTGGTGGGCCACGACGTCGTGCAGCTCGCGGGCGATCCGCACGCGCTCGAGGGTGATCGCCTGGGCGGCCGTGCGCTCTCGTTCGGCGGCGAGCTCCGCGGTGCGTTCGGCGAGGTCGTGCTTGGCCACCGCGGCTGCCCACGCCCGGTTGCCGGCGTACCAGGCGCCGCCGAAGTACAGCACGTTGATGAGGATGTTCACGAGCGAGTACGCGATGTACGGCGGGATCAGGGCGTCGTCGTCGTTCGGCAGCGCGTTCGGCACCGCCCACCCGAACGAGAGCGCGAGGAACACCCACGCGAACATCCCGCCGATGATCACCCAGCGGACCACCTCGGCGCGGATCCGGTCCGAGCACCACGCCCCGACCGTGTACAGCGCGATGAAGAGGGTGAAGTTGACGAGGATGATCTCGGGGACGTGGAGCAGCTGTGTCGCGGCGAACGCCAGCGCGGACACGACGGCGACGGTCATCGGCCAGCGGCGGCGGAACGCGATCGGCGCGGCGTTCGCGACCACCATCAGCGCGGAGACCCACCACGGCGCCTGGTCGTCCTCGTAGACGCCGGCGGCGCCGTACAGCGTGGTCGTGACGGCCAACCCGACGCCGAGCACGAGCGCGAGCAGTGCGTCCTGCCGGTGCTCCCGCGGCCCGACGGGCAACCGGGCCCACCCCTCCCTCGTCCACCCCATGCGGGCAACGCTACCGGGTGGACGCCGTCGGCCGCAGTTCCCGCCGGGCGGCGACGAGCGGTGTGGTGGCAGCGACCGCCACGACGGCGGCTGCCGCGGTGAAGGTCGTCGCCGTGCCCGCGGGCCCGACCAGCACGCCGGCCGCCGCTGCTCCGAGTGCCTGGCCGGCGACGAGCACCACGAAGAGCAGCGCGGTGCCCGCGGCCGCGTGGTCCTGGTCGATCTCGGTCGTCCAGGCGATGAGCGCGCCCGTCGCCGCGGTGTAGCCCCACCCGAACAGCGCGCACGCCACCAGTGCGGCCCCGACGACGTGGGGCAGCAGTCCGAGCGTGAGCACCGCGACGGCGGCGAGCGTCGTCGTCAGCAGCCACAGGCGGGCAGCGGGCAGCCCGCTCGTCCACCGCGCCGTCACCGCGACCGAGGCCCCGCCGACGCCGAGCGCGATCCACGCGACGACCGTCAGTCCGCTCGGCACGCCGGCTCCGACGAGCGCTGAGCGGCCGTAGGTCCAGACCACCGCCGAGCCCGCACCGAAGAGCAGCGCGACCACGACCGGCACGACCTGTGCGCCGAACCACGACCGTCCCGGGAGCGCCGCGCGGAGCGCGGAGCGCTGGGCCGCTGCCGGGGCGGAGCGCGTGTCCGGTGCACCGCGTCCGGCCGCGAGGAACACCACCGCACCGACCAGCAGCGTGACCACGCCGGCGGCGGCCCAGGCGGTGCGCCAGTCCGGCAGCAGCACGAGCGCGAGGACCCCGGCCGCGACGAGCCCCGGGCCCGTCCCGGAGTTCACCACCGCCTGGGCCCGGTCGCGTGCGGCGCCGTCGAGCCGGCCGGCGACCAGCTGCACCATCGCCGGCGACGCCAGTCCGGCCCCGGACGACGCCATCACGGCGGCCACCCCGAACACGACGGTCGTCGCGCTCGCCGCCGTCGTGATCGCGCCGAGGCCTGCGGTGAGCGCCGCGACCACGACGAGCCACCGGGCGGCGCGGTCGGCGAGCAGGAACCCCACGACGGCACCGGTGCAGTACAGGACCGAGGCGCCCGAGGACACCGCACCGCCGACGTCCGCGCCGAAGCCGAGGTCGCGCTGGACGTCCGGCAGGAAGAGCCCGAACGCCAGGCGCACCAGGCCGTAGGTCGCAGCGACGAGCCCCAGCCCGCTCGCGAGCAGGACGGGGGTCGGTAACGAAAACGACCGTTTCACTTCTGTGACCCTGGGCTGGCTGCATGGCGATGCGTCCAGGGACCGAGCAACGGGTGCTCGACGCCGCCGAGGAACTGTTCTTCACCCGCGGGATCGCGGCGACCCCCGTCGACGCGGTGCTCGAACGCGCGGGGGTGTCGTCGGCGACGCTCTACCGCGGGTACCCGAGCAAGGAGGCCCTGGTCGCCGCGGCGCTCGACCGACGACACGACGACTGGGTCGCGACGTGGGACCGTGCCCTCGAGCGGGCGACCGACGACCGCGGCCGCCTGCTCGCCGTGTTCGACGCGCTCGACGAGTACCGGTCCACCCCGACGGGCTCCCGCTGGTGCGCCTTCCTCGGCACCGCTGCCGAGTACGTCGATGCCCCGGAGGACCTGCGCGCCGTCCTCGACCGCGAGACCGACACCCTGCGACGGCGGCTGACGGAGACGGCTCGTCCGCTCGTCGGCGACCGTGCCCCGGCGCTCGCCGAGCAGCTGCTGCTCGTCGTCTCGGGTGCGCTGGCGATGCGCCTGCGCGACCCCGCTGCGGACTCCGCCACCGCACGCGCGGTCGCGTACGCACTCCTGCCCTGACGGCCGCGCCGCGGTGCGGTCGGGAGGCGCGGTCCGGGTGACGGACGTCCGTCACCCGGCCCGCGCCTCCCGTCCGCCCCGGTCGGCTCCGCGCCGAGCGGCCGGTCAGGGCGCGGGGACCACCAGGGCGTCGACCGCGGTCAGCACGTCCGCGACCTCGGTGCGCGTCGTGTAGTCGACGTGCACGTCAGCGGAGCGGACCACGCCGTCCGCGTCGATCACGAAGACCGACGGGAACGGGATCGCCGCGGTGTCGTCGGCGTTGCTGTCGGCGACGTCGAACCCGAGCTGCGTGTGCGCCGCCCGCGCGGCGTCGCTCGGCTCCGTGACGATGCCGAAGCGTCCGGCGAGCACGTTCTCCGGGTCGGTCAGCACCGGGAACTCCAGCTCCCCGTTCGCGATCGACTGCTCGGCGGCCTCCGGCGTCTGCGGCGAGACCGCGACGAGCTGGACGCCCCGCTCCCGCAGCGCCGGCAGGAGCTCCTGCTGGTAGGTGCGCAGTGTGATGTTGCAGTAGGGGCACCAGGCGCCGCGGTAGAAGACGACGACGGTCGGCGTGGAGCCGTGGACGGCGGCGAACGACGTCTCGTCGCCGGTCGGGGTGACGAGTCGCGCGTCCGGGGCGGTCTCGCCGACACCGACGACCCCGTCGGGCACCCCCGAGGCGCGCAGGTCGGCCTGCTCGCCGTCGAAGACCGCGGACAGCTCCGGGCCGATCTGGGTGGTGAAGCCCTGGTTGAAGTCGTCCACCTGGCGGGCGATGGTCTGGTCGGTCACGTCGGTCTCCTCGGGTCCGGGACGCCGGCGACTGGGCCGGTGCGTGGAGCGTAGGCACGTCACCTCGGCGGGGGAACGGGCGTCGTCACGGAGCGTCATCCGGGCTGCGGAGCGCGACCCGAGCGGCGGACGGGAGGCGCGGATCCGACCCGCCCCGCGCCTCCCGTCCGCCGTGGTGCGGAACGCGCGGCCCCGCGCCTCAGGCGCGACCGCGGTTGCGCCGCCGGATCTCCTTCGGGGCCCGGCCGGCCATGAACGACCGCGCGGGGTCGACCAGGAAGCCCTGGCGCAGCGCCTCGCGGCCGACGAGCATGCGGAAGCCCATCTGGTCGCGGTTGCTCAGCGTGACCTCGGCGTCGATCGTGCGACCCGCGAGCGTGATCGGCGTCAGCACGACGATGCGTTCCTGCGTGTGCCCCGTCGAGCTCCGGACGATCCGTCGGTCGTGCACGTCGCACTCGTGCGTGACGGCGTCGGCGTCGGTGTCCTGCCACGGGTGCACCGAGAAGCGGACGCGGTCGCCGGGGAGCTCCTCGAGGTCGAACGCGTGCAGTGCCGAGCTCCGCGCCCCGGTGTCGAGCTTCACCTTGATCCAGGGCAGGTCCAGCCCGGGCAGGGCAGCCCACTCACGCCATCCTGCGATCGTCGGGTTCCGGGCCATGTGCCCATCCTGTCGCATGCTTTGATTGAGCGTCGCCGTCGACGTCTCGACCCCGTGGAGCAACCCCGATGAAACTCGCCATCCTGTCGCGCGCCCCGCACGCGTACTCGACGCAGCGTCTGCGTGCCGCAGCGGTCGATCGCGGCCACGAGGTCAAGGTGCTCAACACCCTGCGGTTCGCCATCGACCTGTCCGGGGACGAGCCCGACCTGCTCTACCGGGGCAAGCTGCTCAGCGACTACGACGCCGTGCTCCCGCGGATCGGCAACTCGATCACCTACTACGGCACCGCGGTGGTGCGGCAGTTCGAGCAGATGGACGTCTACACGCCGAACACGGCGACGGGCATCACGAACTCGCGCGACAAGCTCCGGGCGAACCAGATCCTGTCCCGCCACCACATCGGCATGCCCGCGACCACGTTCGTGAACAGCCGTGCCGACGTCCGCGGGGCGATCGACAGCGTCGGTGGGGCGCCGGTCGTCATCAAGCTGCTCGAGGGCACGCAGGGCATCGGCGTGATCCTGGCACCCGAGGCGAAGGTCGCCGAGTCGATCGTCGAGACGCTGCACTCCACGAAGCAGAACGTGCTCATCCAGGCGTTCATCTCCGAGAGCCGGGGCCGGGACATCCGTGCGCTGGTCGTGGGGGACCGGGTCGTCGCTGCGATGCGTCGCAGTGCCTCCGGCGACGAGTTCCGCTCGAACGTGCACCGCGGCGGCACCGTCGAGAAGGTCACCCTGAGCCCCGAGTACGAGGAGGCGGCGGTGCGCTCGGCGCAGATCATGGGGCTCCGCGTCGCGGGTGTCGACATGCTCGAGGGCAACGACGGACCGCTCGTCATGGAGGTCAACTCCTCCCCGGGGCTCGAGGGCATCGAGCGTGCGACGGGCCTCGACGTCGCCGGCGCGATCATCGACTTCATCGGCAACCAGGTCGCGTTCCCGGAGATCGACGTCCGTCAGCGCCTCAGCGTCTCGACCGGCTACGGCGTGGCCGAGCTCCTCGTGCACACGAACGCGGACCTGGTCGGCAAGACCATCAAGGAGTCCGGGCTCTGGGACCGGGACATCACGGTCCTGACCCTGCACCGCGGCGCCTCGGTGATCCCGAACCCCCGCAGCGGCGTCGAGCTGCAGGCCAGCGACCGCCTGCTCTGCTTCGGCAAGCTCGAGGAGATGCGGTCGATGATCCCGGACCGTCGGCGTCGCCGGTCGAAGGTCCGCAAGCTGCCGAAGGACGCCTGACCGGTGCCGCCCAGCGCACCCGGATCGCACATCCAGGTCGGATGCGGAAGTATGTGTCGGTGACGATCATGACGGAACGACCGGTCGACCAGTCGACGAGCAGCGAACCGGAGCGCCCCGGCAACGCCACGGCGAAGCACCAGAACGTGTCGCTGCTGTCGGTGGCGACGACCGTCGCGGACCGTGTGACGACCTCCGCGGACATCGAGGCGAAGCTCCGCGGGGCGCTCCGTCGGCTCCGTCTCCCGACCGGTCTGCTCGAGCGTGTCGCCGGTGTCACCGAACGCCGCAACTGGGGCGAGGGGCAGACCTTCCAGGACGCCGCGATCGACGCCGGCCGTCGCGCGATGGCCGAGGCCGGCATCCGCCCGGAGGACGTCGGTCTGCTGATCAACACCTCGGTGACCCGTCCGCACCTCGAGCCGAGCGTCGCCGTCCGCCTGCACCACGGGCTCGGGCTGCCGACGTCGGCCATCAACTTCGACATCGCGAACGCGTGCCTCGGCTTCGTCAACGCGATGAGCGTCGCCGCGGGCATGATCGACTCCGGGCAGATCAAGTACGCGCTCATCGTGGACGGCGAGGACGCCGACCAGGTGCAGCTCAACACGATCGACCGCCTGAACCAGGGTGGCCGGAACCGCAAGGACTTCATGAGCGAGTTCGCGAGCCTGACCCTCGGGTCCGGCGCCGCGGCCGCCGTGCTCGGCCCGTCCGACGTCCACCCCGAGGGGCACCGCATCATCGGCGGCGTCACCCGCGCGGCGACGCAGTGGTACGACCTGTGCGTCGGCAGCGTGGACGGCATGTTCACCGACGCGAAGATGCTGCTGAAGGGCGGCATGGAGCTCGTCGTCGCCGCCTGGACCGAGGCGCGTTCGCACTTCGACTGGCAGGACATGGACCGCTACGTGCTCCACCAGGTCTCCGACGTGCACACGAACGCCTTCGTCGAGGCCATCGGCATCCCGCGCACGAAGGTCCCGACCACCTACCAGCGCTACGGCAACGTCGGCCCGGCGTCGATCCCGATCACCCTGGCCGACGAGGTCGACCGCGGCGGCATCACCCGCGGTGACCGCGTCTTCCTGGGCGGCGTCGGCTCCGGCATCAACACGGCGATGATGGAACTGCGCTGGTGAGGTCCGGCCTCCCGCGCGTCGCCGCCAGCACGGCCCCGGCGACGCTCCCGCCGCCCCTGCCCGGACTCGACCCGGCCTGGTCCCGTCTGGTCACCGTCCCAGCGTCGCCGGACGGCCGGCCGGGAGGCACGCACCACCCCGCGCGCACCTGGCACCTCCTCGACACGGCCGGTCAGCTCGAGGCGCTCGGCGTCACCCCGGTCGGCACCCTGCTCTGCGTGCACGGCAACCCCACCTGGTCCTACCTCTGGCGGTCCGTCGCGGCCCGCACGCTCAGCGTCGCCCGGGCCGGTGGCCCGGCCTGGCGCGTGATCGCCGTCGACCAGCTCGACATGGGCTTCTCGGAGCGCACCGCCGACCAGCGCCGTCTGGCCGACCGCGTGCGCGACCTCGGCGCCCTGACCGACGAGCTCGGACTCGCCGGACCCGTCGTCACGCTCGGGCACGACTGGGGCGGCGTCGTCTCGCTCGGCTGGGCGGTCGACCACCCCGACCTCGTCGTGGGCGTGGCGACGTGCAACACCGCCGTGCACCAGCCCGACGACGCCCCGATCCCCGCACCGCTGCGGCTGGCCCTGCGTCCCGGCGTGCTCGGTCGCGGCACCGTCCTGACGCCCGCGTTCCTCGAGACGACGCTCGCCATCGCCCACCCGACGCTCGACCGGCCGACCGCCGACGCCTACCGGGCGCCGTACCGCGGAGCAGCCCGCCGCGGGGGCATCGGCGGGTTCGTGGCGGACATCCCCGTCGACGCCGCGCACCCCAGCGCGACCGAGCTCGACCGGATCGCGGCCGGTGTCGCGGCGCTCGAGGTCCCGGCGCTCGTCATGTGGGGACCACGTGACCCGGTGTTCCTCGAGCGGTACCTCGACGACCTGGCCGACCGGTTGCCGCACGCCGACGTGCACCGCTTCGAGGGTGCCGGTCACCTGCTGCCGGACGACGCCGACGTCGCGGGCACGGTGCTCGACTGGCTCGGCGACCGCCTGCCGGACGGGCACGCGCCCGGCGGCGGCGAGTCGAGCCTCCCGGCCGACGCCCGGACAGCCGACGCCCGGACGGCCGACGCCCGGACGGCCGACGCGAGCGACGCGACCGATGCGACCACCGAGGGCCCCGCGACCGACCGACCGCTCTGGGCAGCCCTCGACGACCTCGCGGACGACGCGAGCCCGGCGCTCGTCGAGATGGCCGCTCCCGGCGGCCCGCGGACGGTCTCGTGGCGGCTGCTCGCCCGCCGTGTCCGCGAGGTCGCCGTCGGTCTCGCCGACCTCGGCGTGCGTCCCGGCGACCGCGTCTCGTTGCTCGTCACGCCCGGGGCCGACCTGACGGCCGTCCTGTACGCCTGCGTCCGGATCGGTGCCGTGGTCGTCGTCGCGGACGCCGGCCTCGGTCTGCGCGGGCTCACCCGCGCCGTCCGCGGCGCCCGGCCGGACTGGGTGATCGGGGCGCTGCCCGGTCTCGGCGCTGCGCGCGCACTCGGGTGGCCGGGTCGACGCATCGCGACGGTCGCGCTCTCGGCCCCCGCGCGAGCGGTCCTCGGCGTGGAGCACACCCTGACCGAGGTCGCCCGACGTGGCGCCCGACGACTCGCAGCCGGAGCAGGCCTGCCCGCTGCACCGTCGCCGGACGCACCCGCGGCCGTCCTGTTCACCTCGGGCTCGACCGGTCCGGCCAAGGGCGTCGTCTACACGCACGGGCAGCTCACCGCGGTGCGGGACGTCCTCGCGGCGCAGTACGGTGTCGGCGTCGGCACGGGGCTGGTCGCGGGCTTCGCGCCGTTCGCCCTGCTCGGTCCCGCCCTCGGTGCCCGGTCGGTGGCCCCGGACATGGACGTCACCCGTCCGCGCACGCTGACGGCGTCGGCGGTGGCCGACGCAGTGGCCGCCGTGGACGCGACCGTGGTGTTCCTCTCACCCGCAGCGCTGGCGAACGTCGTCGCGACGGCACCGGCGCTGGCGGCCGGCGACCGCGAGGCCCTCGGTCGGGTGCGTCTGTTCCTGTCCGCGGGGGCACCGGTGCCTGCGGCGCTCCTCCGGGCGGCCACCGACCTCATGCCGAACGCAGCGGCGCACACGCCCTACGGCATGACCGAGGGCCTGCTCATGACGGACGTCGACCTGGACGGCATCCGGTCGGCGGGTTCCGCTCCCGACGACGGCATCTGCGTCGGTCGACCGGCGGTCGGTGTCCGCGTGCGGATCGCGCCGCTCGACGCCGACGGCGCACCGACCGGAGACCTCACGGAGCAGGCCGGCGTCACGGGCGAGGTGGTCGTCGCGGCCCCGCACGTCCGCGACCACTACGACCGACTCTGGCGCACGGACCGCGTCTCGCGGCTCGGGGTCGACGACCCGCGCGGGCACCGTACCGGCGACGTCGGGCACCTCGACGCCGACGGGCGCCTGTGGATCGAGGGCCGGCTCCAGCACGTCGTGACGACTCCGCACGGTGTCGTGACACCCGTCGGACCCGAGCAGCGCATCGAGCGCGTCGACGGTGTCGGCCGCGCCGGCATCGCGGGCACCGGACCGTCCGGCACCCAGCAGGTCGTCGCCGTGGTCGAGACCGTCCCCGCAGCCCGGCGTCCCGGCCTCGCGTCGGCCGAGCTCGCCGCCGCCGTCCGCGCCGCCGCCGGGGTCCCGCTCGCCGCGGTGCTCGTCGTCCCGGTGCTGCCGACGGACGTCCGGCACAACTCGAAGGTCGACCGCGCCCGGCTGTCGCGATGGGCGACGACGGTGCTCGGCGGCGGCCGGATGACCCGCCCGTGAGGGTCCTGGTCACCGGTGCCAGCGGCTTCCTCGGCCGGGCGACCGCCGCCGCCGTCCGGGACGCCGGGCACGACGTCCGCACGTTCCAGCGTCGGCCGTCCCGGGTCGACGGCGTGCAGGACTCGCTCGGCACGATGACGGACACCGCTGCGGTCGCGCGCGCGGTCGAGGGCGTCGACGCCGTGGTGCACCTGGCGGCGAAGGTCTCGCTCGCCGGGGACCCGGCCGACTTCGCGCGGGTCAACATCGCCGGGACGAGCGCGCTGCTCGACGCCGCGCGGGCCGCCGGGGTGGGGCGCTTCGTCTTCGTGTCGTCGCCGTCCGTGGCGCACACCGGGTCGTCGCTGGCCGGCGCCGCTGCCGACCCCGCCGAGCCGATGGCCGCCCGCGGGCACTACGCGCGGACGAAGGGCGCCGCGGAGCTCCTCGCGCTGGCGGCCGACGAGCCGGGCTTCGCGGTCGTCGCCGTCCGCCCGCACCTGGTGTGGGGACCGGGCGACACGCAGCTGGTCGGACGCATCGTCGACCGGGCACGTGCCGGCCGGCTGCCGCTCCTCGACTCGGGCGCCGCACTCATCGACACGCTCTACGTCGACAACGCGGCCTCGGCGATGGTCGCTGCGCTCGAGCACGCGGCGGACGACGCCGTGCACGGCAACGCCTACGTCCTGACGAACGGGGAGCCGCGGCCGGTGGGGGAGCTCCTGGCCGGCATCTGCACCGCGTCCGGCGTCCCCGCACCGCGGCGGCACGTACCCGCCGCCGTCGCCCGTGCAGCCGGGTCCGTGGTCGAGGCGGTGTGGCGGGTGCGTCCGGGGGCGGACGAGCCGCCGATGACGCGGTTCCTCGCCGAGCAGCTGTCCACCGCCCACTGGTTCGACCAGCGACGGACGCGCCACGACCTCGGCTGGTCCCCGACGATCACGATCGACGAGGGCCTGGCCCGCTTGGCGGCCGCCGCCGGACACTGACCGGTCGTCGGGCGGGCGGACCGTCAGCCGGTGAAGCGCTGCCAGAGCTCGGTGATGATCGGCCACACGTCGCCCGCGCGGTCCGCCGAGGCGATGGCGATCGTCACCACGGGGTAGGCCGTGACCGCGAGGCTGACCAGGACCGCGAGCACGACGGCGAACACCGACGTGACCGTGTGCCGTCGGGTCAGCGCCCAGAGCAGCAGGGCGAGGACCACCACCAGGCCGAGCACGGTGACGAGGGCGATCCGGACGAACGGGAACGGCACGAGCCCCGCTGTGGTGGCGGTCACGCCGCCGAGGAACCCGACGAGCGGCAGGTACCCGCCGAGGGCCACGGCGAGCACCAGCACGATGCCGATGCCCGACGTGGTCCAGACACCGCGCGGGCGAGGACGCCGGGCCGTGGTGCCCCGGCGTCCCGCCCACGCGGTCATCGCTGTGCCTCGCCGTCGCCGTCGCCGTCGCCGCGGCGGTGGGCGGCGGCCTGGTCGTGGCGGGTGTCGGCCTCGTCGCGGACGACGTCCGCGGCGTGCTCGATGCGGTCGGCCGCCTCGTCCAGTGCGTCGGCGACCTGCTCGTCCGCGGCGGGTGCGCTCTCGGCCGACAGCTCGTCGGCGTCGGTGCTGCCCTCGCGACGTGCACCGTCCGCTGCGACCTGCGTCGCGGTGACCGCGTCCTGCGTCGCGGTCGCTGCGGAGTCGGCGGCGTCCGAGGCCGCTGCGCCCGCGTCGGCCGCGGCGTCGGTCGCTGCCGAGGCAGCGCCGGAGGCGCGGTCGCGGACCTCCTGCGAGGCGTCCGCCGCGGCGTCCTTCGCCGCGCTGACGGCCTGCTTCGCCGCGTCGCCGGCGTCGGAGGACTTCTCCGCGGCACGCTCCGCCGCGTCGGATGCGGTCTCGCGCGCCGTGTCGACGGCGTCGGCCGCCTTCGCACGCGCGGTGTCCACGGCGTCGGACGCCCGCTCGCGCAGGTCCCCCGCGGTCTCCCGTGCCCGGTCGACGGCGTCACCGGCGGCGTCACGTGCGCGACCGGCGGCCTCGCGCGTGGCACCCGCCGCGTCCTGCGCGGCGTCCCGTGCACGCTCGGCGACCTCGGCGGCACCGCCGCGGACGTCCTCCGCGGCACCCGAGACGGCCTCCTTCGTGCGGTCCACCGAGTCGCCCACAGCCTCTCGGGCGCGGTTGACAGGGGTCGGCTCGTCGTCGAAGGGCCCGTGCACGTCGAGCACGCGGACGTCGACCGAGGTGGGCTGTCCGGCGCCGAGCTGCGACACCGCGGCGGCCACCTGGCGGCGGACCTCCTCGGCGACCTCGCGGACCGGGTGCGGGTAGCTGATGACGACGGACACGGTCACGTCGAGCGTGCCGTCGTTGTCGTCGACCTGCACCCCGGGCGCTCCGGCGGTGCGGCCGAGCTGCGAGCGGACCCGGTCGGCGGCGCGGGCGACGAGCCCGCCCAGGTGGTGGACGCCCGGCACGCCGAGCGCCGTCTCCGCCGCGGTGCGGGCGGCGACCACCAGGGGCCCGGCATCCTCGGGGAGCGGGGTGGTCAGCTCGGGCGGCAGGTCGACCTCGGTGATCTGCGTCCGGGCGTTCGGATCGTGCTGCATGGCTTCCTCCTCTGTGAACAGGACGGCCGCCGCTCCACTCGGGGAGCGACGGCCGTGGTCCGCTGTTACTTGAAGACGTCCTTGACGTCCTCGCCGGTCTGCTTGGCGCTCGCAGCGGCCTGGTCCTTCTTGCCCTCCGCGACCTTCTCGTCGTTGTTCGTCGCGTTGCCGAAGGCTTCCTTGGCCTTGCCGGTCAGGTCCTGTGCGGCGTTCTTGATCTTGTCGTCGAGTCCCATGGTGGGTTCCCTTCTCGCTCGTGGGCTGGTGCCCGGTGGTGACGGTCGGGAGGCTCGGTCTGCCTCGTCCGACCGGGTTGCGGTGGTGCTGGTGGTGCGTTCGTGTCCGGCGTCGTCCGCCGGGTGCTGTCACTGGACGCGGGTGGTGCGTGCCAGTGCGGTGCGGGTGCCGCCGGTGAGGTGGACCAGGACCGGGATCTGTCGGCCGAGGGTCTGGTCGAGGGTGGTCAGGGCGTGGTCGACGGCGTCGAGGACGGTGACCGCGTCGCCGCCGCGGCGGACGTGGACCCGGATGCGTGCGGCGCGGGTCTTCTTGACCAGGTACGTGTCGACCTTCGCGGCGACGATGTCGTGGACGCCGGTGAGTTCGTGGTCGATGACGTCTCGCACGAGAGCGACGTTCACGGTGACCTGGTCCTCGCCGGAGCGTTCCCGGACCGCGACGCTGGTGCCGCCGCCACCGCGAGTGAACACCACGATCACGGCGAGGACGATGACCACCGCGCAGACCGCGGCGATGATCCACAGTGCCTGGTCGGGCACGGTGACCTGTTGCGGCAGGGTCAGGTAGGGCTGGAGGGCGTCGCGGACGGGTTGCAGGACCCCGGCGCCGATGGTGACACCGACGATGATGCTGATCAGGCCGATCAGGAGCAGCAGGACCCGGTTGAAGCCGCGGTTGGTGGTGGTCATGCCAGGGTTCCCTTCTGTTCCACGGTGACCTGCACCGACGAGCCGTGCTTGCCGCCGAGGCGACCGAGCCGGTCCCCGACGGCGTGCTCGACGGCGCTGGCGTCGACGGGGATGCCGGACAGGGGCACCACGTGCACCTGGGTGCGGTGCCCACGAGCGGACGCGGTCGTGTTGGCTTCCGGGACGCCTGCTGCGTGGGCGGCGGCGTTCGCGGCGGTGGAGGCCAGGATGCGGGTGTCGATCACGACCGCACCACGGTCACGGTCGATCCCGGACCGGGGCTGCCGGCCGGGCTTGAGGGCCAGCACGACCAGGACGATGCCGAGGATCACCAGGGCGGCGGCGATGACCTCGATGATGGTGGTGAACGCGGCGTCGGGCTCGAGGGCGGTGTCGACCACGGTCTGCGGGTCCGCCAGCAGCGGCTGCTGCCCGATGGCCTTCAGGACCGCTTCGGTGCCGATCCACGCCGCGACCAGTGCGACGACGACCAGGGTGATCGCGACCGCGGTGGACCGGGACCGGTGGATGCTGCGACGACGCAGCCGCTTCTCGAGCTGTTCGGTGCTCATGTGCTCTGTCTCCTACCGGACCCGGCCCTCGTGCTCACGCACGATCCCGGTCAGTTCGATGTGGGTCCGACCCACGTGACGTCCCGCCAACTCGCCCACCCTGCGACCCACCGCGTCAGCGGCGGCAGCAGCCGCGGCGACGATGTCGGCCTGTTCGCGCACGGGACCCGTGACGTCGAGGACGATGGACCCCCGGTCGTCGTCGAGTCCCACGCGCAGACGCTTCGCGGGCACGCCGAGCTGTTCGGCTGCGGCTGCCCGCGCCAGCGCCGTCAGCGCTCGTGCGGTGATCTCGACGCGGCCCGGGACGGCAGTCGCGTCGACTCCTACCGGGCCGGCGCTCACCGGGAGCTCCGGCGTCCGGTCAGCACGTCGGTCAGGGCGCCGCGGTCGATCTTCCCGGTCACGATCGCGGCCACGAGGGCACCGACCAGACCGAACACGACCACCAGGACGAAGCCCCAGAACCCGAACTGCAGTGCCACGACGGCGAGGATGGCGCCGATCAGCGCACCGACGAGTGTGTTACTCAACGCGGGACTCCTTCTTGTCGTCGTTGTCGTCGTCATCACCCGGGATGAAGACGTCCTGGACGGTCACGTTCACCTCGGCGACCTCCATGCCCACGATCTGCTCCAGCGCACGGGCGACCGACGAACGGACACCGTCAGCGACCTGCTGCAGCGACACCGGGTACTCCGCGACGATCACGACGTCCGCGGCGACCTGCTTCTCGCCGACCTCGACCTTGACGCCCTGACCGTGGTCACGCTGCCCGATCGCGTCGCGGATCGCGCCGATCGCACGGGCAGCGCCGCCGCCCAGCGAGTGCACGCCGTTGACCTCACGAGCGGCGATGCCGGCGACCTTCGACACGACGGTGTCGTCGATCGTGGTCTTGCCCGCAGTACCCGAACCGTTCTGGCCGGCCGAGCGCGACGCCGCCGAGGCGGTCGCCGGAGTGGTCGAGGTGGTGGTGGTGTCAGCCATTGGTGTCTCCCTTCGAGAACCCGCCGGGACACGTTCCCAGCGGTTGCTGTTCACGGATGAGACGGGCTGACACCGAGATTCGTCACACGGGTCCGGTGTGATTCAGCGCCCTTCCAGGGAAAGCGCCAGAACGCCGGTTCTCCGTGTACCCCGACAGCGGAGGGTCAGCCGGTGCCGCCGATACCGGCCCCGGTGTTGCGCGACCCAGCGTCCCGCACGGAGCGCACGGAGCGCACGTACGCCATGGGCGACAGTCCGCACTCCTGTCGGAAGAGCTGCTGCAACCGGCGGGGACGCACCCCCGCAGCGTCCGCGATCTCGTCGACGGTCAGGTCGCCGTCGGCGTGCTCGACGATGTGCGCGACGGCACGTCGGACCCGCCAGGACGTCCGGCCGGAGTCGGGTCGCGCGGCCCGTGAGCCGCGCAGGGTCGCCGCGGGGTCCTCGCCGAAGCGCTCCCGGTAGGCCGCGGCGAAACGGCCGGGGTTGGTGAAGCCCCATCGTCGGGCGACCGGTGTCACGCCCTCGTCGCCGGCGGCGCGCAGCAGTGCACGACGGACGCAGTCGAGCCGGTGGTCGCGCATGAACCGGTTCGGTGTGGTGCCGAGCGTCCGCGCGAAGACGTCCTGCAGGCCGCGCTGGCTCAGTCCGCACGCGGCCGCGATCTCGGGGACGGACGGTCGGTCCTGTGCGTGTGCCTCGATGTGGCGGATCGCGTCGCGCAGCCGGTTCGCGACCGGGACGTCCTGGCCCCGGTTGCGGATCGGGAAGGTGTCGAGGACGACCACCGCGAGCCGCCGGTTCAGGGCCGTGCGCATCGGACCGACCACGCGGTCGTCGAGCAGCGCCGGCGCGAGGTCCTGCACCAGGCGGCGGAGCGGCTCGCGCCGGGCGATCGCCTCGTCCTGCTGGTCGAACAGCAGGGGGCCGTCCGGCAGACGGTAGCCGAGCTCCGCGCCGACCGACCGGAGGAACGGGTCCGACACGTGCAGGCCGTTGTAGACGGTGTCGGCGGACTCGAACCGGTACGCCTCGGACGCCGAGGCGATGTAGGGGCTCCCCGGTTCGATCACCCGCGTCCGGTCGGCGAAGTGCATCTCGAGTCGTCCGCGGGTGAGCCAGAACACGACGTGGTCGTTGCGCGGGCCGATCACGCCACCGCGCCGTCCACCCTCGGCGCGCATGGTGCGGAGCGTGACGTCGTCGTCGCCGACGATCGTGTACTCGTACCGGGTGCCCTCGGCGACGTAGGTCTCGGTACCGAGGTCGCGGCCGTTGTACTCGGCCGAGAAGATCCGGCCGTAGTCGGTGCCGTCGCTCTCGGTGAACCGCAGGCGGCGGTAACCGTTCGTCGACGAGGTGCTCACCCGCGCATCATGCCAGCACTGTCCGGGATGCGCGCTTCCGCGTCCCGGGTGGGCGCTGCCGGACGGGAGGCCCGTGGCGGCCGCGACACGCGCCTCCCGTCCGGTGGGTACCGGTTCGATCCGCGCCACGGCGGGGATCCGTCGGCGCACGCCGACCCTCGCCCGCAGCGACGAGCGATCCCGCCCCTCAATGACGAATTCTCAGACAACTCTGCGCCTCCCGAGGGATCGACGAGCACGAAATACCCCAGGGGGGTACCCTGTTGGGGGGATGGAGGTCAGGATGCCAGCAGCACCGCACGCACACGTCGGGTACATCGAGGACAAGGACGACCTGCTCAAGCGGCTGCGCCGCGCGGAGGGGCAGGTCCGCGGGATCGCGCGCATGGTCGAGGACGAGACGTACTGCATCGACGTGCTGACCCAGATCTCCGCGGCGAACCGGGCGCTCGAACGGGTCGCCCTGTCGTTGCTCGAGGACCACCTGCGCCACTGCGTCGCCGAGGCCGTGGCCGAGGGCGGCGACGCTGCCGACGCGAAGGTCCGCGAGGCGAGCGACGCCATCGCCCGACTCGTCCGTTCCTGACCCCACCGCACCACACACCGAGGAGGACCCATGACCACCGAGACCGTCGCCGTGACCGGGATGACCTGCGAGCACTGCGTGGCGAGCGTGACCGAGGAGGTCTCCGAGCTCGTCGGCGTGACCGACGTCGCCGTGGACCTCGTGCCCGGCGGGTCGTCGTCCGTCACCGTCACGTCCGACCACCGGATCGACGACCAGGCCCTCCGCGGCGCGATCGCGGAGGCGGGGTACGAGGTCGTGTCCCGGTGAGCGAGGGCGTCGTCGAGCTCGACATCACGGGGATGACCTGCGCCTCGTGCGCGAACCGCGTCGAGCGGAAGCTCGGCAAGCTGCCGGGCGTCTCCGCGACCGTGAACTACGCGACCGAGCAGGCGCAGGTGTCGGTGACCGACCCGGACACGGTCGACACCGCGGCGCTCGTCGCGGCGGTCGAGGCCGCCGGGTACGGGGCGACCGTCCACGTGCGGCAGCCGACTCCGGGCTCTGCCGACGACGTCGACGACGCCACCGGCCCCGACGCCGCGACCGCGCCCCTGCGGCAGCGGCTCGTCGTCTCCGCCGTGCTGGCGCTGCCCGTGGTCCTGCTCTCGATGGTGCCGGTCCTGCAGTTCCCGAACTGGCAGTGGGCTGCCCTGGCACTGGCGGCACCGGTCGCCGTCTGGGGAGCGCTGCCGTTCCACCGTGCCGCGTGGGTGAACGCCCGACACGGCGCCGCGACCATGGACACCCTGGTCAGCCTCGGCGTCGTCGCCGCGTTCGGCTGGTCGCTGTACGCACTGTTCCTCGGCGACGCCGGTGCCCCCGGCATGCACATGACCTTCTCGTGGTTCGCCACGGACCCCGAGGCGAGCGACCTCTACCTCGAGGTGGCCGCGGCCGTGACGGTCTTCATCCTGGCCGGCCGGTACATGGAGGCCCGGGCGAAGCAGCGGTCCGGGGCGGCGCTGCGCGCGCTGCTCGAGCTCGGCGCGAAGGACGCGTCGGTGCTCCGCGACGGGCCGTCCGGTCCCGTCGAGACCCGTGTGCCCGCCGCGTCGCTCGTCGTCGGTGACGTCGTCGTCGTCCGACCGGGGGAGCGGATCCCGAGCGACGGCATCGTGCGCGAGGGCTCGTCGGCCGTCGACCTCAGCATGCTCACCGGCGAGTCGGTCCCGGTCGAGGTGCGACCCGGCGACCGCGTGACCGGCGCGACCATCGACGTCGGTGGTCGGCTCGTGGTCGAGGTCACCGCCGTCGGTGCCGACACCGAGCTCGCCCGGATGGGACGCCTCGTCGAGGACGCCCAGACCGGCAAGGCCGCGGTGCAGCGACTCGCCGACCGGGTCTCCGCCGTGTTCGTACCCGTCGTGATCGGCCTCGCCGTGGTCGCGTTCGTCGGGTGGCTCGTCGCCGGCGGGTCCCTGACCGCTGCCGTCACCGCCGCGGTCGCGACGCTCGTCATCGCCTGCCCGTGCGCCCTCGGGCTCGCGACGCCCACCGCGCTGCTCGTCGGCACGGGTCGTGGCTCGCAGCTCGGCATCCTGATCGGCGGCCCCCAGGCGCTCGAACGCACCCGCGCCGTGGACACGATCGTGCTCGACAAGACCGGCACCGTGACGACCGGGGAGATGCGCCTGACGGCGATCCTGCCGGTCGACGGCGCACCGGACGCCGACGGACCGCTGCTCGCGGTGGCGGCGGCGGTCGAGGACGGTTCCGAGCACCCGGTGGCGCGTGCGGTCGTCCGGGCCGCGCGGGACCGCGCACTCGACGTCCCGGTCGCGGAGCAGTTCGCCGCGACGCCGGGCGCGGGCGTGCAGGCCGTGGTCGACGGCGAGGTGGTCGTCGTCGGCACCGCCCGGTGGCTGGCGGAGGCGTGGGCCCTGCCGGTGGACGAGGCGCTGGCCGTGCAGGTCGCCGCTGCCGAGTCGGACGGCGGGACCGCGGTCCTCGTCGGCCGGGGCGGCTCGGTGCTCGGCGCCGTCGTCGTCGGCGACACGGTGAAGCCCGAGGCGCCGGAGGCCGTCCGGCGGTTCGTCGCGCTCGGCCTGCGCCCGGTGCTGCTCACCGGGGACAACGAGGGCGCCGCGCGCGCCGTCGCGGCCCGCGTCGGCATCGACGAGGTGCACGCGCGTGCGACCCCGGCCTCGAAGCTCGAGACCGTCCGGCGACTGCAGGCCGAGGGGCGGACGGTCGCGATGGTCGGCGACGGGGTCAACGACGCGGCGGCGCTCGCGGCGGCGGACCTCGGCATCGCGATGGGGGCCGGCACCGACGCGGCGATCGCCGCGAGCGACATCACCGTCGTGAGCGGTCGGCTCACCGTGGTGGCGGACGCGGTCCGGCTGTCCCGGGCGACGCTCCGCACGATCCGCGGCAACCTGTTCTGGGCCTTCGCCTACAACGTCGCGGCGATCCCGCTCGCGATGGCGGGATTGCTGAACCCGGTGCTCGCGGGTGCGGCGATGGCGTTCTCGTCCGTCTTCGTGGTGACGAACAGCCTGCGCCTGCGTCGCTTCCGGGCCACCGCCGGAGCGCCGACGGTCCCGACGACGTGACCGCCGGGGCGGACGTGCGCGGTGCCTCCCGTGCGACTGTGCACGCCACCTGCCGGAGCGCACTACGCTCGGACGTGGTCCGCGACGCAGCGCTGCGGTGACCCGCGGTCCAGTACGTCCAGAAGGTACCCAGGAGGACCGAAGTGACCGAATCCGCTCCCGTCGACCCCACATCGACCGACGGCTGGAAGAAGCTCGCCGGCATCGCCGACGGATTCACCCCCGACCTGCGCGGTTGGTTCGACAGCGACCCCGGTCGCGCCGAGCGCTACACGTTCCAGGCCGCCGACCTGACCGTCGACCTGTCGAAGGGCCTCGTCGACGACGAGATCCTCGCCGCCCTGCTCCAGGTCGCGAAGGACACCGGCGTCGCCGAGCGCTTCGAGGCGATGCTCGCCGGCGAGCACATCAACGTGACCGAGGACCGCGCCGTCCTGCACACGGCGCTCCGCCGTCCGCGGGGCATCGAGCCGGCGCTCGTGGTCGACGGCCAGGACGTCGACGCCGACGTGCACGCCACGCTCGACAAGGTCTACGCCTTCGCCGAGCAGGTGCGCGACGGCTCGTGGACCGGTGTCACCGGCAAGCGCATCGAGACCGTCGTCAACATCGGCATCGGTGGCTCCGACCTCGGCCCGGTCATGGTCTACGAGGCGCTCAAGCCGTACGTGCAGGAGGGCCTCGAGGCGCGCTTCGTCTCGAACATCGACCCCGCCGACATCTACGAGAAGACCGTCGACCTCGACCCGGAGACCACGCTCTTCATCGTCGCGTCGAAGACCTTCGGCACGCTCGAGACCCTGACCAACGCCCGTCTCGCCCGCCAGTGGCTGTGGGAGCGCCTCGGCCTGACCGACGCGTCGGACGACGAGAAGTCGAACGCCGTCGCCAAGCACTTCGTCGCCGTCTCGACCGCGCTCGACAAGGTCGCCGCGTTCGGCATCGACCCCGAGAACGCCTTCGGCTTCTGGGACTGGGTGGGTGGCCGCTACTCGGTCGACTCGGCCATCGGCACCTCGGTCGTCATCGCGATCGGCAAGGAGAACTGGGAGCAGTTCCTCGCCGGGTTCCACGCCGTCGACGAGCACGTCCGCACCACGCCGCTCGAGCAGAACGTCCCCGTCCTGATGGGCCTGCTCAACGTCTGGTACACGAACTTCCTCGGCGCGCAGAGCCACGCGGTCCTGCCGTACACGCAGTACCTGCACCGCTTCGCCGCGTACCTGCAGCAGCTCACGATGGAGTCGAACGGCAAGCGCGTCCGCTGGGACGGCTCGCCCGTCACGACGGACACCGGCGAGGTCTTCTGGGGCGAGCCGGGCACCAACGGCCAGCACGCGTTCTACCAGCTCATCCACCAGGGCACCCGCGTGATCCCGGCGGACTTCATCACCGTCGCGAAGCCGGCGCGTCCGCTCAAGGACGAGTCGGGCGACGGCAAGGCCGTGCAGCCGGGCCAGGACGTCCACGCGCTGTTCCTGGCGAACTTCTTCGCGCAGACCAAGGCGCTCGCGTTCGGCAAGACCGCCGACGAGGTCCGCGCCGAGGGCACCACCGACGAGGGCATCGTCGCGGCCCGCACCTTCACGGGCAACAAGCCGTCGACGTCGATCCTCGCGCCGGAGCTCACCCCGAGCGTGCTCGGTCAGCTCATCGCCCTCTACGAGCACATCGTGTTCACCGAGGGCACCATCTGGGGCATCGACTCGTTCGACCAGTGGGGTGTCGAGCTCGGCAAGCAGCTCGCGCTGCAGATCGCCCCGGCGGTCGACGGCGACCAGGACGCGCTCGCGTCGCAGGACTCCTCGACGAAGGCGCTCATCGCCAAGTACCTGGAGCTGCGCGGCGAGTAGCCCACGCACCTGACGACGGACGGGAGGCGCGGTGCCAGCTGGCACCGCGCCTCCCGTCCGGTGCGTGGTCGCGCTTGCCGCGGGGCGGCCTCGGCCCCGAGACTCGGCCTCGCGGACACCTTCGCGGCTCGAGGGCCGCGAACACGTCCGCCTGCGCGAGACTCGGCGGGCGTGCGACCAGCCGGCGTCAGCGCGCGAGCGGGTCGAGGTTGAGGGTCGTCCCCTCGTACAGGTACTGGTCGTCGCCGAACACCTGCACGTCGGCGTTCAACCAGACGAGCGCCTTCACGCTGATGCCGAAGCGTGCCGCGACGTCGCCGATCAGGTCGTCCGGCGCGACCGTGTAGGAGCGCGGCGCACCGGACGCCGTCGCCGCCGTGACCGGACCGGAGGCGTTCGACCGTGCTCCGCCGTCGACCGGGTGCACGTTCGTCTGCCGCTCCGGGACCGACCAACGCACCGGCGCGACCGCGAGCACCTTGCCGGCCGCGATCTCGATCGGGAGGTCGGCCTGGCCGGGGTCGGCCGCCGAGGACACCACGAGCGTCACGAGCCCCGACGGGTCGACACCCGAGCCGTCGAGCGGCACGTCCTTCGCGACCGGCGCGGGGGTCGGACCGCCGAGCACGGTGTCGCCCACGCCGGCGTAGGTCAGTGCGTCGCCCACCGTCCGCTCGCGTTCGAAGAACCCGGCCCCGATCGGGACGGGCAGCGACGAGGTCACGCCGCTGAACTGTGCGGTGAAGGTGTCGTCGCCGTCCGCCACCACGCGGTAGTGGAAGTGGATGCTGCCCTTCGGTGAGGCGACGTCGCCCTCGGTCAGCACCGTCCCGGCCGGGATCGGGGTGAGCACGGGGTCGGGGACGGCGGCCTCGGACGCGACCGGGGTGGGCGCGCGCGGGGTCGCCGAGGCCTCGAGCCGGGCGGCGTCCGGGTCCTCGGTCACCGTCGGCGACGGGGTGGACGTCCGGCTCGCCGTCGGCGGGGCCGAGGGTGCCGGGAGCGCTCCGTCGGACCCGCCGAGCAGCGAGCAACCGGACAGCGCGACGGCGACGACCAGAGCGGTGGCACCGGTCGCAACGGTTCGGTTCATGATTCCCCCTCGGTTCGAGATGCTACCGGCGGACCCGGCGCGGCAGGGAGCGGCGGCGAGCGGATGTGTCGAGGGACGTAGCTGTCGGCGCGAGCGGCTACCGTCGAGGCATGGACCGCCACGACATCCTCGCCGCCGCAGCCGCCGCCCACGCCGCTCGCATCGCCGAGGCGGGCGGTGACGACACGGCCGCCCGGCAGCGTGCCGCCGCCGTCGAGGGGCGCGAGCACGGGACGGACGATGCTTCGGCCGACGCCGTCCGCGCGGTCCAGCGCCGGCGAGCAGGAGAGGTCGAGCGGGCCGCTGAGCGCACCGAGGGCGCCCTCTCCGACTGGCACCGGATGGGCACCCGTCGCGGGGTCACACCGGACGAGCAGCTCCGGAGCGCCTGGACGGTCACCGGGGTCCCGGAGTCCGGCGCCGCACGCGCACTGGCGAACGTCCTGCTGTCCACCGCCGGGCACGCGGGTCGGGTGGCGGACGCGGCGCGGCGCAACCCGGCGCTCGGCGGGGCCGCGAGTGCAGCGGCCCGACGGACCGTCCGCCGCTACACCGACCACGGGGCCGGCATGGCCTCACTCGGCGACGTGCTCGGCGACGGTCCGGCCGACTCCGACTGAGCAGCACCGGCCTCCGCCGACCGGTCGGAGGATCGGCCGGCCGCACGGGTGAGCGGTCCGGTCGACGGGACACGGAACGGGACACGATCGCCGCGCGCACCGTCGCGAGGGCACCCGACGAAGGAGCCACGCAATGGTCGAGACCGCGCCGACAGCACCGAAGGTCGCCCTCCCCCCGGTGGGGGAGGGCCCCCACCGCCGCCGTCTCGGTGTCCTGGCCCTCGTCGCGACCCTCGGCGGCCTGCTCTTCGGCTACGACACCGGTGTGATCAACGGGGCGCTGCTCCCGATGCAGCAGGAGCTCGGCCTGACGGACCTGACCGTGGGCGTCGTCACGAGCTCGCTGCTCTTCGGCGCGGCGGTCGGTGCGGTGCTCGGCGGTCGGATCGCGGACGGCTGGGGACGTCGGAGGACGATCGTCCTGCTCGCCGTGGCCTTCTTCGTCGGCACGCTGACCTGCGTCCTCGCCCCGACGTTCGGGGTCATGGTCGTCGGCCGGGTCCTGCTCGGGCTCGCGGTCGGTGGGGCGTCGACCGTCGTGCCCGTCTTCCTCGCCGAGCTCGCACCGTACGAGATCCGTGGATCGCTGTCGGGCCGCAACGAGCTCATGATCGTGATCGGCCAGCTCGCCGCCTTCGTGGTGAACGCCGTCATCGGCACCCTCTGGGGTGAGGGCGACGGCGTCTGGCGCGTCATGCTCGCCGTCTGCGCCCTGCCTGCGGTGGCGCTCTTCGTCGGCATGCTGCGCGTGCCGGAGTCGCCGCGGTGGCTCGCGTCGAAGGGCCGGTACGGCGAAGCCCGCGCGGTGCTCGTGCAGGTCCGCTCCGAGGAGCGCGCCACCGCCGAACTCGAGGCGATCGAGCGCGCGAACGAGCGCGAGGCGGAGGCCCGGCACGGCGGCGGGTGGCGCACGCTGCTCGGCAACGGGAGGCTGGTCCGGATCGTGCTCGTCGGGTCCGGTATCGGTGTCGCGCAGCAGCTCACCGGCATCAACTCGATCATGTACTACGGGCAGACCGTCCTGGTCGAGTCCGGCTTCCAGGAGTCGGCGGCCCTCATCGCGAACATCGCTCCCGGGGTCATCGCGGTGGTCGGCGGGGTGGTCGCCCTCGCCAACATGGAGCGCATCGACCGCCGCACGACGCTCGTCATCGGGTACTCGCTGACGACAGTGTGCCACTTCCTGATCGGCATCGCGTCGATGACCCTGGTCGAGGGCAACCCCGCTCGACCCTGGGTGATCCTGGTCCTCGTCGTCGCGTTCGTCGGCTCGATGCAGACGTTCCTCAACATCGCGACGTGGGTGATCCTGTCGGAGATCTTCCCCACGCAGATCCGCGCGCTCGGCATGGGCATCGCCGTGTTCTGCCTCTGGACCGCGAACGCGTTCCTCGGGCTGACCTTCCCCACGATCGTCGCGGCGACCGGCATCACCGGCACCTTCTTCGGGTTCGCCGCGGTCGGCGTCCTGGCCCTGCTCTTCATCCGGAGGTTCGTGCCGGAGAGCCGGGGTCGCACCCTGGAGGAGGTCGAGCAGGGGCTGCCCACCGGCGACGTCTCCGCCGTCGCCGCGGAGCAGGCGCAGCGGTAGCCCGCGCTGCCACGCGGACGGACGCCGGGGGACGCCTGCCCGACCGGGGCTCCGATCCGGGTGTGTACGGTGCACCGTTGTCGGGCGACAACGATCACGGGAGGCGCATGCGATGACCGAACTGCAGGTGGGCGACCTGCCGACGACGCTGACCGCGGTCTGCGCGGTGCTCCTCGTGGTGGCGGTCGGCTGCGCGCTCGTCGTCGCGGTCGACGTCGTCCGGCACCCGCCGCACATGCGGGTGATGGCGCTCGTCTGGCCGCTGACGATGCTCTTCGGCAGCGTGGTGTGGCTGGTCTTCTACCTCCGCCGGGGCCGCGCGACGGTGGGCGGTCACGGCCGGTGGGCGGGCACCGCGATCGACACGAGCCACTGCGGCGCCGGGTGTGCGCTCGGTGACCTCGTCGGCGAGTTCGGGCTCGTCGCCTTCCCGGCCCTCGGCACCCTCGTCGGGCTCGGCACGCTCTACCAGGACCGCATGTTCGCCGGGTGGATCATCGACTTCGTCATCGCGTTCGTCGTCGGTATCGCGTTCCAGTACGCGGCGATTGCGCCGATGCGCGGGCTCGGCTGGCGGGACGGGCTCGTCGCCGCGCTGAAGGCCGACACCCTCAGCATCACCGCGTGGCAGGTCGGTATGTACGGCGCGATGGCGGTGCTGCAGTTCGCGCTGCTGCCGGCGGTGCTCGGTGGCCGCGTCGGCGTGCTGACACCCGAGTTCTGGGTCGCGATGCAGGTCGCGATGGTCGCCGGGTTCGTCTGCTCGTACCCGATGAACGCGCTCCTGGTGCGGAAGGGGCTGAAGGAGGCGATGTGACCTGCGGCGCACACCGCGACGGACGGGAGGCACGGTGCCAGCTGGCACCGCGCCTCCCGTCCGTCCCGGGGTGCTGCACTGCTACGGGCGCAGCAGCACCTTGCCGACACGGCCGGCGGTGTCGCTGGCACGCGCTGCGTCGCGGGCGTCCTCGAAGACGAAGGTCTCGGAGACGGGGAGCGTCAGCGATCCGTCGAGCACGCGGGTGATGAGCTCGCCGAAGAGCTGGCCCTTGAGCTCGGCCGGCATGGTCTTGCTGACGACGGCGCCCCAGAACCCCTTGACGGTGAGCTGGCCGAAGATCACCTTGCCGGACGGGATCTCGAGCGTCGGCGACGCCATGGCGCCGAAGACGACGAGCGTGCCGTTCTCGCCCATGACCGAGGCGATGTCGCCCGCGGCCTTCCCGCCGACGGACTCGACGCCCGCGACGATCGGGGCACCGCCGGTGAGCTCGCGGACCTGGTCCTGCCAGCCCTCGGCGTCGGTGGCGACGATGCGGTCGATGCCCTGCTCCCGCAGTTCCTCGACGCCCTCGGCGCGACGGACCAGACCGATCACGTTGATGCCGCGAGCCTTGCCGAGCTGGGCGACCATGCGGCCGACGGCGCCGTTCGCGGCGTTCTGGATGATCCAGTCGCCCTCGTGCAGGTCGAGCGAGTGCAGCAGGCTGATCGCGCTGAACGGCATCGAGACGAGCTGCGCGGCGGACTCGTCGGGCATGGCGTCCGGCACGGGGACGAGCCCGGCGGCGTCGGCGACGTAGTACTCGGCCCAGACGCCGAAGGTGCCGCCCGCGACGCGCTGGCCGACCTGCAGGCGGTCGACGCCCTCGCCCAGGGCCTCGACGACGCCGAGCGCCTCGGTGCCGCTGGCCGCGGGGAGCTCGGGCTTGAACCCGTAGGTGCCGCGGATCGTCCACAGGTCGTGGTTGTGGATGGGGGAGAGCACCGTGCGGACGAGCACCTGGCCGGGGCCGGGCTGCGGGACGGGGCGCTCGGCGACGGTCAGGACGTCGGCCGGCTCACCGAAGGTCTCGTGGACGACGGCGCGCATGGTGGTGGGGGTGGTGTCGGTCATGGGTCAGTCCTCCGAGACGACGATGGTGACGTCGATGTTGCCGCGGGTGGCGTTCGAGTACGGGCAGACCTGGTGCGCGGCGTCCGCGAGGGCCTGGGCCTGGTCGTGCTCCAGGCCGGGGATGACGACCTCGAGCATGACGGCGAGCTGGTAGCCGCCCTGGCCGTTCGGGCCGATGGAGACGCGGCCACCGACGGTCGAGTCGGTGATCTTCACCTTCTGCGCGCGGGCGACGCCCTGCAGCGCGGAGTGGAAGCACGCGGCGTAGCCGGCTGCGAAGAGCTGCTCGGGATTGGCGCCGTTGCCGGAGCCACCCATCTCCTTCGGGATGGCGAGGTCGTGCTCGACGCGGCCGTCGCTGGTGGCGACGTGGCCGTTGCGGCCCTCACCGGTGGCGAGCGCCTCGGCGGTGTAGAGGACGTCCATGGGGGTCCTTCCTTCCTTCGTGGGGTCAGTCGTCCGACGCTGTGGGGGCGTCGGTGGTCGTGGTTCCGGTGTCGTCGGCCGCGGCGTGCATGGTCGCCGTCAGGCGCTGGAGCGTCGCGATGAGCTCGAGGGCGGCCTGCTCGTCGGACAGGCCCATCCCGGCGGCGATGCGCGCGGGGACGTGCGCGAGCTCGGGGCGGATCGAGCGACCGCGGTCGCCGAGCGTGACCGTCACGACGCGTTCGTCGGTGCTGCGGCGCTCGCGGCGGACCAGGTCGGCCTGCTCCATGCGCCGGAGCAGCGGCGACAGGGTGCCCGAGTCGAGCTGCAGGTGCTCGCCGAGCGTGGAGACGGTCTGGTCGCCCTCGATCCACAGGGTCACGAGGACGAGGTACTGGGGGTACGTCAGTCCCCAGGGCTCCAGCAGTGCGCGGTACGCCTGGGTGGTCGCCCGGGACGCCGCGTAGAGCGAGAAGCACACCATCTCGTCGGTCACCGGCATGCCCACCAGTGTGGCACGCAACTCGGTTGTGCACAACCAAGTTGTTCACAGCCGGGCACCGGGCGGTCGCGCGCACGGCCGGTTAGGCTGACCTGAGCCACGATGACCAGCAACGACACCGACAGCACCGCGACCCCGGGAGCAGGACCCAGCCTCCGCACCGGGTCAGCGTCGTCCCACGGCAAGACGATCCTGATCGGCGAGCACGCCGTGGTGTACGGCGTACCCGCGCTCGTGCTCCCCGTGCTCGACGTGCGGGTGACCGCGACGGTGACCCCGGTGGCACCCGGCGACGGCAGCCGGCTCGAGTCGACCGTGCACACCGGACCCCTCGACACCGCACCGGCGGCGGTGCTGCCGACGGTGACCGCCGTGACCGCGACGCTCCGGCACCTCGGCGCCGAGGAGCAGCACGTGCACGTCTGGGTCGACAGTGCCGTGCCGACCGCCCGGGGCATGGGTTCGAGCGCCGCCGTCGCCGCCGCCGTGACCGCCGCCGTGGCCGACGTCTTCGGTCGGACCCTCGACCCCGAGGAGCACCACGAACTCGTGCAGGAGTGCGAGCGCGTCGCCCACGGCCGCCCCTCCGGACTCGATGCCCGAGGGGTCGTCGCCGAGGTGCCCGTGTGGTTCGAGGGCGGCGTGGTCGAGCCCGTCCCGCTCGGCGCGGTGTTCACCTTCGTCGTCGCGGACACCGGTGTCCCGGGGCACACGCGCGAGGCAGTCGCGGCCGTCCGGGAACGGCACGACGCCGACCCCGCCACGGTCGACGGCGTCGTCGATGCCATCGGCGCCCTCGCGCGACGCGCACGGGGGACACTCGAGGATGGCGATGCCCAGGCCCTCGGTGCCACGATGGACGCCGCGCACGAACTGCTCACCGAACTCGACGTGTCGAGCGCGGACCTCGACCGGCTCGTCGACGCCGCACGCTGTGCGGACGCCCTCGGCGCGAAGCTCACCGGCGGTGGGCGCGGCGGATGCGTCCTCGCGCTCGTCGCGGACGGGGAGCACGCCGACCGCGTGTCCGCCGCACTCCGTGCCGCGGGCGCGACGGAGACCTGGACCACCACGATCGGAGCCCGCGCTTGATGACCGCCACCGCCGTCGCGCACCCCAACATCGCGCTCGTGAAGTACTGGGGCAAGGCCGACGCGCAACTCGCCCTGCCCGCCACCGGCAGCGTGTCGATGGGCCTCGACGTCTTCCCGACCACGACGACCGTGACGCTCGACGCCGCGGCGGACGCCGACTCGCTCGTGCTCAACGGCGGCGCGGCCCCCGAGGGTGCGCTGCTCCGCGTGCAGCAGTTCCTCGACCTCGTGCGCGAGCTCGCCGGGTCGTACGACCGCGCGGCCGTCGTCTCCGAGAACACCGTGCCCACCGGCGCCGGGCTGGCCTCCAGCGCGTCCGGCTTCGCGGCCCTCGCGACCGCGGCGTCGGCGGCCTACGGGCTCGACCTGTCCGAGCGCGACCTCTCCCGGCTCGCCCGACGCGGTTCGGGGTCCGCCACGCGCTCGATCCCCGGCGGCGTCGCGGTCTGGCACGCCGGCGACGATCAGGGCTCCTACGCCGAGCGCGTCCCCGCCCCGCCGATGGCCATGGTCGTGGTGACGATCTCCGCCGGCGAGAAGGCGATCGGCTCGCGCGAGGCGATGCGCCGGACGATCGCGACCTCGCCGTTCTACCCGGCGTGGGTGACGTCGACGACCGAGACCGTGGGGGAGATGCTCGACGCCTGCGCCGCCGGTGACTTCACCCGGATCGGGGAGCTCACCGAGAGCAACGCGCTCCGCATGCACGCGACGATCGAGGGTGCCTTCCCGCCCATCCGCTACCTGAACGCCCGCAGCGTCGCCGTGTTCGACGCCGTCGCCGAGCTCCGTGCCGCCGGGACCGAGGCGTACGCCACCGCCGACGCCGGCCCGAACGTCGTGGTGCTCACGAAGCCCGAGGACCGCGGTGCCGTCGCCACGGCGCTCGCCGGTCTCGGAGACGTCATCGAGTCGGGCACCGGACCAGGCGCACGGGTCGTCCGCTCCGAAGGGACGGAGGCACCCGGAGTGGGTGCCGTCCGACCGGAGGAGACCGCCGAGTGATCGAGTTCCGCGCCCACGGCAAGCTGTTCGTCGCGGGCGAGTACGCCGTCGTCGAGCCCGGGCAGCCGTCCGTGCTCATCGCCCTCGACCGAGCCATCACCGCCCGGGTGCGCGAGGGCCACGGCTCCGGGAGCGTGCACTCCGAGGAGTACGGGCACCTCCCGCTGACGTGGACCCGCGACGAGGACGGCCTGGCGCTGGACCGCGAGCACCACCCCTACGACTACGTCATGGCGACGATCGACCTGGTCGAGAAGCTCCGGGCCGAGCGTGGGATCGCACCACGGTTCCACGACCTGCGCATCGAGAGCCAGCTCGACGACGCCAGCGGTCGGAAGTTCGGACTCGGATCCTCGGCCGCGGTCACCGTCGCCACGGTCGGCGCACTCGACCGCTTCTACGGCATCGGGTTCTCGCAGCGGGACCGCTTCCGGGTCGCGCTGCTCGCGACCGTCCGGGTCAACCCGCGCGCGTCCGGCGGTGACCTCGCCGCGAGCACCTTCGGCGGCTGGCTCCGCTACAGCGCACCGGACCGCGAGCGCCTGGTGGCCATGCTCGACAGCCGTTCCGTGACCGCCATCCTCGACGACACCGACGCCTGGACCGGATTCGACGTGCAGCGCCTGCCCGCGCCGGCGGACCTCGAACTCCTGGTCGGCTGGACGGGCTCGCCGGCGTCGACGACGAAGCTCGTCAGCGTGGTCCGGAAGCACCGCAACGGCGGGTACCAGGCGTTCCTCGACGACAGTCGAGCCTGCGTCGACGACCTGACCACGGGCCTCCGGACCGGCGACGCGGCGATGACGCTCGATGCCCTTCGGCGCGCCCGCGTGCTCATGCAGCGCCTCGGCGCGTCCGTCGGCTCGCAGATCGAGACCGAGCGGCTCGCGACCCTGTGCGACGTCGTCGAGTCGGCCGGCGGGGCGGCGAAGCCGTCCGGTGCCGGCGGCGGCGACTGCGGCATCGCGCTCGTCCCGGCGGACACCGACCTCGCCGGCATCCACCGCGCCTGGGAGGCGCACGACATCAGACACCTCAGCGTCGCGGTGCAAGCGCCCGAAGGGAGCGTCGAATGACCGACCTGCTGACCCCGGTCCCCACGAAGTGGGTGGGGCCGATCCGCGTGAGCGGCAACGCCGTCGAGGGCGAGCACGAGGTGCCCCTCGCCACGTACGAGTCGCCGCTGTGGCCGTCCGTCGGTCGCGGTGCCCGCATCTCGCGCATGGTCGAGGGCGGCATCGTCGCGACCGTCGTCGACGAGCGCATGACCCGCTCGGTCGTCGTGAAGGCCGACAGCGCCGCCGCTGCGCACATCGCGGCAGGCCGCATCCTCGCGCGCCAGGACGAACTCGAGCAGATCGTCGCCGGGCAGAGCCGCTTCGCGAAGCTCATCGAGGTGCACCCCGAGATCGTCGGCGACCTGCTGTTCCTGCGCTTCGCGTTCACCACGGGCGACGCCTCCGGCCACAACATGGTGACGCAGGCGGCGGACAAGCTCCTGCCCGCGATCCTCGCGTGGGAGCCGGGCCTGCGCTACGTCAGCGTCTCGGGCAACTTCTGCACGGACAAGAAGGCCACCGCGGTGAACGGCATCCGCGGTCGCGGCCGGAACACGATCGCCGAGATCGTGATCCCGGGGGAGATCGTCGAGAAGCGGCTGCGGTCGAGCGCTGCGCGGATCGCGGAGCTCAACGTGGCGAAGAACCTGGTCGGCTCGACCATCGCCGGGGCCCTGCGCTCCGCGAACGCGCACTACGCGAACATGCTCCTCGGCTTCTACCTGGCCACCGGGCAGGACGCCGCCAACATCGTCGAGGGCTCGCAGGGCATCACCTACGCCGAGGCCCGCGGTGACGACCTCTACTTCTCCACGGCGCTGCCGCACCTCATCGTCGGCACGGTCGGCAACGGCAAGGGCGGGGACCTGCCCGTCGTCGAGGACGCCCTGGTGCGCCTCGGCTGCCGTGAGGACCGGGAGCCCGGTGCCAACGCCCGCCGCCTGGCCGCCCTGTGCGCGGCGACGGTGCTCTGCGGTGAGCTGTCCCTGCTCGCCGCCCAGACCAACCCGGGCGAGCTGATGGCGGCGCACGTCGCCATGGAACGTCGCGGGTCGAAGCCCGCAGGAGGTGCAGCATGAGCGCCCAGCAGCGCGACGCACGGCAACCGCTGTCCGTCGGCATCCACGACATCGCGATCGCGACCGGCCACCACGTGCTCGAGCTCGACGACCTGGCCGAACGGCTCGGCGTCGACCCGGCGAAGTACCACGTCGGCATCGGGCAGGACGCGTTCAGCGTGCCCGCGCCCGACGAGGACATCGTCACCATGGGTGCCGCCGCCGCGAAGGAGGTCATCGACCGCCACGGCGTCGAGGGCATCCGCACGGTGCTGTTCGCGACCGAGTCGGGCGTCGACCAGTCCAAGGCCGCCGGTGTCTACGTGCACGGGCTCCTCGGCCTCCCGCAGAACGTCCGCGTGGTCGAGCTGAAGCAGGCCTGCTACGGCGGGACCGCCGCCGTGCAGCTCGCCCTCGGCATCATCGCGCGCGCACCCCACGAGCGGGTCCTCGTCATCGCCGCCGACGTCGCCCGGTACGACGTCGACACCGCCGCCGAGCCCACCCAGGGCGCCGGGGCCGCCGCGATCCTGGTGTCCGCGGACCCCGACCTCATCGAGATCGAGCCCGCCGCGGGCGTCTTCACCGCCGACGTCGACGACTTCTGGCGGCCGAACGACCGCTCGACGGCGCTCGTCGACGGCCGGCTGTCGGTCAGCGCGTACGTCGACGCGTTCGTCGGGGCGTGGGACGACCTGGCGTCGCAGGGCGGCCCGGCGTACGAGGACATCGTGCGCTTCGTCCACCACCAGCCGTTCACGAAGATGGCGCTCAAGGCGCACCGGAAGCTCACGCAGCACGTCGGGGTGCCCTTCGACGAGTCCGAGCTCGCGATCGGCTTCACCTACAACAAGCAGACCGGCAACACCTACACGGCGTCGCTCTGGATCGGCCTCGCGGCGCTGCTCGACCTCGACGACGACCTGGGCGGCGAGCGGATCGCCCTGTTCAGCTACGGCTCGGGCAGCGTCGGGGAGCTCATCACCGGGATCGTCCGGCCCGACCACCGCTCCCACCGCCGCGAGGGCCGGGTCCGCGCACTGCTCGCGGCGCGCACCCCGCTGACGGTCGACGCCTACCGGGAGCTGCACGCTGCCGGTGCCGCCACGAGCGAGGACGTCGAGCGGCCCCGCGTCACGGCTGCGCCGTACCGCTTCGCGGGTGTGCGCGGCGGTGCGCGGCACTACGAGGCGACCGCGCAGGACTGACGCGACCCCACGACGGCCGGGAGGCGCGGTGCCGGCCGGCACCGCGCCTCCCGTCCGTCCCGCACCCGGCCCTCGCTCGCCGGCACGGTGTAGAAGGATCCTCATGGGTCAGATCGTCTACGACGGTGAGGTGCTCGACCTGCGGGTCGACGACCGCGCGCTCACGCACCTGCAGATCGTCATCGTGAACATGCTGCGGCGCGACCACCGCTTCGTGTTCTCGTGGAAGGACGACGTGCTCCACGGCGACGGGCGCAGCTCCGTCTGGCTGCACCCGAACGTCAGCCTGCGGTTCACCTTCGCGGGCAGCCGGGTGCCCGCGATCAACCGCAGCTGGCTCGAGGAGCTCTACGCGGCGGCGACCTCCGGTGCCGGGCTCGTGCTCGTGCCCGAGCCACCGGACACGAGCACCGCGGCGGACTCCGCGTGGTCCCGGGCGGTCGTCCCGGGGGCGGCGGAGTCCGCGTCCGCCGGCGACACGGAGTAGCACAGCGGCGGAGCCGGGTCAACGGGTTCCGGCCGTCGCGGGCGCCTCCGTAGGGTACGGGTGCCGCGGGACGCACAGTCCCCACGGCCGGCGTCAGGGAGCCGGCCGGCTGCGACCGCGGACGGAGGGAACCGCATGTCCGCGACGGAGGACACGGTCGACGACCGCGCCGGGACGGTCGTCGAGGTGGAGTGTCGACACGAGATCTGGATCAGGGGTCTCCTGGTCGAGCCGGACGGGTGCGCGCTGTACTCGGACTTCTTCGTCGTGCGGGATGCGGAGTCGGTCGCCGTCACCGGGTGACCGTCCCTCGGGTGCCCCGGCCGTCGGTCCCTCGGCGGCCGGGGCACGCCTCGGCGGCGGCGCCGCTCAGTAGACGTCGCGGACGTAGCGCTTCGCGCGCCGCAGGTCCGCCAGGTACGCCTGCGCGTCGTCGTCCCCGCGGCCCCGACCGGTCGCGATGACCTCCAGGAGCGCCTGCTCGACGTCCTTCGCCATGCGCGAGGCGTCGCCGCACACGTACACGTGCGCCCCGTCCTCGAGCCACCGGAAGAGCTCCGCCGCCTGCTCGCGCATCCGCGTCTGCACGTAGACCTTCTCGGCCTGGTCGCGCGAGAACGCCAGGTCGAGCCGGGTGAGCACGCCCGACTCCTGCATCGCGGTGAGCTCGTCCTCGTACACGAAGTCGGTCTCGCGGTGCTGGTCGCCGAAGAACAGCCAGTTCCGCCCGGTCGCACCGGCCGCTGCCCGCTCGTGCAGGAACCCGCGGAACGGAGCGATGCCGGTGCCGGGGCCGATCATCACCATCGGGGCGTCGCCGTCGGCGGGGACCCCGAACGCGGCGTTCGGCTGGAGGTACACGTCGACCTCACCGTCGGCCTGCACCCGGTCGGCCAGGTACGTCGACGCGACGCCGGCGTGGGACCGGTGCGCGTCGCCGTAGCGGACGGACGCGATCGTCAGGTGGATGCGGTCCGGGTGCGCCAGCGGGCTCGACGAGATCGAGTACTGCCGCGCCTGCAGCCCGCGGAGGTTCGGGAGCAGCTCCTCCATCGACGGCGCCGCGGTACCGGCGTCCCGGAGCAGGTCGAGGACGTCGCGGCCCCAGAGCCACCGGTCGAGCTCGTGCTTGTCCCAGTGCGACACGACCGCCGCGAGCTCCGACGCCGGTGCGCGCTGCACGAGGTCGGCCACGAGGTCCTTCGACGGCGTCCGGATCTCGCGCTCGGTGCGCAGGACCTCGGCGAGCGGCCGTCCGTCGAACACGGCGGCCCCGTCGGCCCCGAGGTGCTCGAGCAGCTGGTCGACGAGCGCGGGGTCGTTGTGCGGTACCACCGCGAGGGCGTCGCCGGCGCGGTACTCGATGCCCGAGGTGCCGAGGTCGAACTCGACGTGCCGGATCTCCTTCGCGCTGCGCGGCGAGGAGAGCAGCCGGTTCACGACGAGCGGGGCTCGGTACGGGTTGCGCTTGTTCCACTGCGATCCCGGCCGGGAGGCGCGGCCCGCCTCCGACGCGCCCGCTGCGGCGGACGACGTGGTCGCGGCTGCGGCGGGGCCGTCCGCCCCGGGCTGCGCTCCGGCCTCGGCCGCCAGCCGGTCGAGGACCGCCGCGCTCCAGAGCGCCGCGGGGTCCTCGAAGTCGACGTCGCAGTCGACGCGGTCGTGGATGCGGGTCGCGCCGAGCTGCTCGAACCGCAGGTCGAGGAGCTTCCCGGCCTGGCAGAACTCGTCGTAGCTCGTGTCGCCGAGCCCGAGCACCGCGTACTGCAGCCCCTCGAGCCGGGGGACCGTCGAGGCCTGGACCGCGTCCCAGAACAGGCCGGCGTTGTCGGGCATCTCGCCCTCGCCGTACGTCGAGGTGACGACGAGCACGTGCGACATGCCGGCGAGCTGCTCCGGCGTCACGGCGTCGAGCGGTGTCGCCCGTCCGCCGAGCCCGCGCGCCTTCGCGCCGGCGACGAGCTCGTCGGCGAGGAACTCGGCGTTGCCGGTCTGCGTCCCGAAGAGCACGTCCACCGTCGTGGTCGGGGCACCGCCGGTGGCACGCTTGCCCGCGGCCGCGATGCCGGCGATGAACCCGGCGAGCCACGACTCCTGCGCTGCCGAGAACGGGGCGTCGACCGGGATCAGCTGCCCGGTGGGGGGAAGCGTGCTCATGCCGACACCGCCTCGACGGGGGCCTGCGGGGCGCGGGCGGCGATGTCCTCGAGCGCCGCGGTCGCGAGCAGCTCGTCGAAGCGGGCGGCGCGGACACGGCCGGCGTTCTTGGCGTTCTGGTGCATGATCCACCCCGTGGTGCCGGGCATGTCCGCGCTACGGTTGTTCCGCTGTGCGAGGGCACGCTTGGCGTCGTCGAGCCGCTTGACGGCGATGAGGGTCGCGAGCTCGTCGTCGGCGAACCGGTCGAACGTGCCGCGGAGGTACTTCACGACGCGCTGCTTCACCTGGAAGTCCTCGGTCAGGACGAGGTTCCGCACCGCCTCGGTCACCCGGGGGTCGCTCGGCGCGGCACCCGGCACACGTTCCTGCGCGACGTCCTGCGCCACCCCGAGCACCGTGTACGACGACAGCAGCGAGAACGTGTCCTCGCCCTGGTCACCCAGCGCCGGAGCGCGGCCGTCGAGCACCGTCCGCTGGTCGCGGTAGTCCACCTTGAACGCCCGGAGCTTGTCCGTCGCCACCGAGGTCGCGAGCTCGTCGAGGAGCTCGTTCCGCGTCGCGGCGGCGAGGATCTCGTCGGCGTCCTGGCTGAGCAGGAGCGCGCGCGGCATCCCGACGAACACGTGCTCGCGAGTGGTCGCCCAGTCCGCGAGCAGCCGCTCGGCGAGGGCGGACCCGGTGGCCTCGAGGTGCCACTCGAGCAGCAGCTTCGCCGCGGCCTCGTGGAACGCACCGCGCTCGGCCTCCGTGACGGGGAAGACGAGGAGCGAGTCGGTGCTCGCGCGCTCGGTCACCGCTCCCGACGGGTCGTACTGGTACAGGAACCCGCCGGACATGCCGTTGCCGAGGCCCTTGCCGTAGCCGCCGAGGTTGAGCACGGCGCCGCCGGTCATGTACTCGCAGCCGAAGTCGCCGAGGCCCTCCACCACCGCCGTCGCGCCCGAGTTCCGGACGGCGAACCGGTCGCCGGCCTCGCCCTCGACGAACGTGCGTCCGCCGGTGGCGCCGAACAGCGCGAAGTTGCCGACGAGGACGTTGCCGCCGCGCTCGGCGCTCCCGCCGCCCGGGGCACGGACGACGATGCGTCCGCCGGACTGGCTCTTGCCGACACCGTCGTTCGCCGTGCCGGTGTGCTCGAGCGTCGTGCCGTCGTTCGTGAAGACGCCGTACGACTGCCCGGCAGCGCCGTGGGTGCGGACCGTCACCGCGCCGTCGACCAAGCGACGGCGACCGCGGTCGTCGGTGGTGACCGCCGGGTGCGCGGACAGGTCGACGCCGCGCAGCTCGTGGTTGAGGATGCGCTCGACGTCGATCCCGAGCTGCCCGCCGACCGACTTGTCGGCGTTGCCCAGGCCGATGCCGTCCACGGTCAGGGCGTGCTCGTGCCCGTCGACGAGCGCGGCCCGCACCTGGTCGATCAGGGCGTCGTCGGTGCGGTAGTCCTTCTCGAGGTACTCGGGGTCGGTGACGACCTTCTCGGGCACCTGCGCGAGCAGGTTCCGCACGTCCAGCCGGCCGACGGACGCCGGGTGGTCGAGGAGCTGCAGCAGGTCGGTGCGCCCCCGGGCCTCGCGGAGGGACTGCAGGCCGAGGCGCGCGAGGATCTGCCGGACGTCGTGCGCGATGTTGAGCAGGTACTGCGCGAGCGCTCGGGGGTCGCCCTCGAAGGCCTCGGCGTTCGTGGTCAGGCCCGCCGGGCACTTCACGTTGCAGTTCTTCGCCATCACGCAGCCGAGCATCATGAGCGCGGTCGTGCCGAACTCGAACGAGTCCCCGCCGAGCAGCGCGCTCGTGACGACGTCCGAGCCGGTCTGGTGCGCACCGGAGCAGCGGAGCGTGACCTTCTGGCGCAGGCCGTTCGCGACGAGGGCCTGGTGCACCTCGGCCACACCGATCTCCGCGGAGCGTCCGGCGTACTTCAGGCTCGTGACGGCCGCGGCGCCGGTGCCGCCGGTGTTGCCCGCGACGTTGATGACGTCCGCGCCGGCCTTCGCGACGCCGACCGCGATCGTGCCGATGCCCTCGGAGGACACGAGCTTCACGACCACCCGGACCCGGGCGGCCTTGCAGTCGTGGATGAGCTGCGCGAGGTCCTCGATCGAGTACGTGTCGTGGTGCGGCGGCGGCGAGATGAGCTCGACGCCGGGCGTCCCACCCCGGGCCGCGGCGATGTCCACCGTGACCTTGGGTGCGGGGAGCTGCCCGCCCTCGCCGGGCTTCGCGCCCTGGCCGATCTTGATCTCGAGCTCCTCGAGCATCGGGTCGGCCAGGTAGCCCGCCCAGATGCCGAACCGACCCGAGGCGAACTGCTTGATGCGCGAGCCGCGGATCGTGCCGTAGCGGGAGTGGTGCTCGCCGCCCTCGCCCGAGTTCGACATGCCGCCGACCATGTTCGTGCCGTGGGCGACGGCCTCGTGCGCGGTCGCGACGAGGGCGCCGTGGCTCATCGCACCGGACGCCAGGGTCCGGGTGATCTCGTGCGCGGGCTGGACCTCGGCCACGTCGACGCTCGCCGGTGCCTGCTGCAGCAGGCCGAGCAGGTCGGCGGCCGCACCGGTGGCGCGCAGCGTCACCTGGTCGTCGGCGACGACGTCGACGTCGACCGTGCCGGGGTGCAGCAGGGCGAGCCCGTCCGCGAGGGCCCGGTGGCGCAGTGCGCCCGTGGGCCCCGTCGAGGTGAGCCGCAGGGTGAAGCGGGACGTGCCTCCCGGCAGGGCGTCCTCCGAGGAAGACCGCGAGCCGGACAGCCCGCGCACCGTGATGCTCGCGTTCCCGGTGGTCGAGAAGCGGCCGAGCTCGCGCGCGAAGTCCGACGCCTCGTCGATGCCGGTGACGTCGGCGGGCAGGGCGAGCACGTCGCGCAGGGCCGCCGGGCGGCGGGAACGCTCGTCGTGCGTGGTCTGCAGGAACGTGACGTAGCCCGGCGTGATGCGGTGCGCGTCGATCTCGGCGTCGCTCAGCCGGTCGTAGCCGGTGTTCCGGTACGCCGTGTCCGAGATGCCGAACGAGTCGTCGAGCTGCCGGAGCGTGAGCAGCCGCAGCGCGTCGGAGTCACCGGAGCGCTCGAAGGCCGGGCGCTCCTCGGTCATGCCGCCGAAGCCGCGGACGCTCGCGACGCCGAACGAGTGTCCGGCGCCGTCCGACCGCTCCTTGAACAGGCCGAGCAGGGGGACCTGGCCCTCGGTGGCGACCGAGCGCGCGCGCTCGTGCCACTCGGTGGACGCCTGGGCGATGCGGGCGAAGCCGACACCGCCGACCGGAGCGGCCATGTGCGGGAAGACCCGGGCGAACAGGTCGTCGCCGGTGTCGAGGTAGTTCGGCTCGAAGAACTCGCCGCCGATGTAGCTCTCGGCGGTGCACAGGCCGACGCGGCCCATCGTCTTCGCCAGCGCCTTCTCGGCCGCCTTGCGGAAGCGCTTGAGGGCGGCATCCGTCTCGGTGAGCTGGCCGGCGGGTGCGGGGGCGGCGGGGTACTTCTCCTCCGCGCGGAGCCGGGCGGACAGGCTGTACACGGCCGAGGCCCCGAAGCCCAGGGCGGTGGCCACGTGGTGCGAGGACGGCAGCTGGCCGGACTCGGCGACCACGGACACCCGCAGGCGCAGACCGGTCTCGATGAGCCGCTGGTTGACGGCGGCGACGGCGAGGATCACGGGGAGGGGTGCGTGCGTCGACGACACCGAGCGGTCGGTCAGGACCGCGATCCCGCCCTGGCGCTCGGCGAAGGCCACGACGGCACCGGCGAGCCGTTCGGTCGCGGTACGGACGGCGTCCGCGTTCGCCTGCTCGTCGTCGACGACCGGCACGTAGAGCATGTCGAACCGTTCGAGCGGCACGATCGTCTGGTCACGCAGGCGGACCATGTCGAGGTGCCCGAGGACGGGGGAGTCCACGACGATCTGCCGGCTCGACGTGCCGGACGCGCTGCCCGTACCGTCCGGCTTGCTGCCGAGGGCGACCCGCATCGACATGCCGTCGGCCTCGCGGATCGAGTCGAGCGGCGGGTTCGTCACCTGGGCGAAGCGCTGCGAGAAGTACTTCGCCATGCCGCCCTCGGTGTCGCTCAGCGCGTTGATGGCGTTGCCGTAGCCCATCGCCGAGATGCGCTCCGAGCCGGTGGCGAGCATCGGGTCGAGCATGAACCGGAAGCTCTCCTGGTTCAGCGAGTACGCCACGTAGCGGCCCGCGAGCGACAGGTCGCCGTCGTAGCCCAGCGTGCTGGTGCCGCGGTCGTAGGCCGGCGCCGGCAGGTCGTCGAGGTGCACGCGGGCGGCGTCGAGCAGCGTCCCGTAGTCGCGACGGGCGGCGAGCATCCGCAGGACCTCGTCCGTGCGCATCACCGACCCGGTGCGGTGGTCGACGACGAGCATGCCGCCGGCCTCGATGCGACCGCGGTGCACGACCTCGTCGGCCGGGAACGTCACCTGGCCGGACTCGGACGCCACCATGAGGTACTCGTCCGTCTGCACGGTCCGCAGAGGACGGAGCCCCAGTCGGTCGAGCCGCGCGCCGACGACGTCGCCGTCGCTGAAGATCACGGCAGCCGGGCCGTCGTTCTTCTCCTCGTACAGCGAGAAGTACTCGAGCATGTCCCGGACGTCGGCCGTCAGGGTGCGGTCGTTCTCCCACGCCGGCGGCATGAGCGTGACGACGGCCTCGACGATCTCGAGCCCGTCGTCGAACACGCGGCTCTGCAGGGTCTGGTCGAGCCGGCTCGAGTCCGACTGTCCGGGAGGCCGGACGATGCTGCGGGTGCGGGCGGCGGCGAGTGCCTCGTCCGACAGCCGGTTCTTCCGGTCGGTGTTGAGCTCACCGTTGTGCGCCATCAACCGGAACGGCTGCGCCATGGTCGGGTGCGGCTCGGTGTTCGTCGAGAACCGCGTGTGGAAGTAGAGCGTGCGCACCGAGTGCCGCGGGTCCGTGAGGTCGCGGAAGTACGAGATCACCTCGCCCGAGTTCAGTCGGCCCTTGAGGATCTGCGTGCGGGCACTGAGCGACAGCGGGTAGAGCGCGGCGTGCGGGGCACGGGCCTCGGCCGCCTGCGTGTAGGACACGCGCTCGACGGCGAGCAGGGCGCGGTTCGCCGCGGCGTCGACGTCGGTGCGGGACCACCCCTCGGGCGCGCGGAACACCCACTGCACGATCGGCAGCTGGTACTGCTCGGCCTCGGGACGGGCGACCGAGTGGTCGACGGGGACGTCGCGGACGAGCAGCAGCGTGAAGCCCTCGTGCTCGATCGCGTCGGTCACGGTCTGCACGGCGGCGGCACGCTCGTCGGGGTCGGCCGGCACGAAGCAGTTCGCGACGCCGAAGTGCCCGGCGACGAGCTCCTCGCCGGTGATCGCGCTGAAGAACTCCACCGACAGGTCGATGCTCACGCCGGCGCCGTCACCGACGCCCTCGGCGGACTTGCCGCCCCGGTGCGGGATCGAGCAGAGCGCTTCGTCGCCGCGGACGATGACGTCGTGGGTCGGCACCCCGTCGAGACGGGTGATGAAGCCGACGCCGCAGTCGCTCGACTCGCGGGCAGGGTCGTACAGACCGAAGGGGGAGGGGTTCACGTGCGGGTCCAGTGGGGCTCAGCCGGCAGCGGACGGCCAGGGCTGCATCGGTGGAGCGCTCGCCGCGGGCGGACCGGTGGTGGCGGTCGTGGCCCTGTGTGGGGGTGGTGCGGTGAGCCGATGCTACGGCTTGGTATACCGCGGGTGCAACAGACCGGCCGGACGGGAGGCGCGCGGCGGTCCGGCCACGCGCCTCCCGTCCGGTGCGCGGCCGGTTCCGGTGCCGGTGCCGGTCTCGGTGCCGGTGCCGTTCTGCTCCCGCGGTTCTGTCTGCTTGCGCACAACCGGAAGCACCTCGCGCCACGGGATCCCGTGGCGCGACGTGCTTCCGGTTGTGCCGCGAGCGCCGTGCCGCGTGCCGCGTGCCGCGAGCGCCGTGCCGCGCCGCCTGCTGCGGCGGCTCAGGCCGCCGGCTCGTCGACTCGCCGGGCCGCCGACGCGGCGGTCGCCGTCGTCGCGAGCGGGCCGGCAGCGTCGGCGACGGCTGCCGTGGGGCCGCCGGGGCGCACGAGCACGGGACGCCGCCGCGTGCGGAACACCCACGCCTTGAAGAGGACGAAGCGCACCAGGGTCGCGACGAGGTTCGCGCCGGTGAGCACCAGGACCTCGGCGCCGTGCGACGCCCCGGGCACGGTCGTGTGCAGCAGGACGAGCGACCCGGCGGTGATCGCCCAGGCGATGCCGAACACGACGAGTCCCTGCACGTGGTGGACACCGGCCCCCGCCCGCCCTCGGACACCGAAGGTGAAACGGCGGTTCAGTGCGGTGTTGCCGATCGCGGTGACGAGGAGCGCGAGGAAGTCCGCCGTCTGCGCACCGATCGCGGGACGGAACAGCGCGTAGAGCAGTGCGAAGGCGACCGTGGACAGCACGCCGATGGTCCCGAACCGCAGGAGCTGTCCGACGATCCCCAGGTGCGGTGTCGTGAAGGGCTGCCGGCCGATGGCGTCGTACACCGGGTCGATCGGGATGCGTCCGGTCGCGAGCCCGCGGGAAACGCGCCACATGCCCTTGAGGTCCTCGGCTGCGGTCGACGCGATGTGCACCGAGGAGTCCACGTCGTCGACCCAGTCGACCGGGACCTCGTGGACGCGCAGCCCCGCGTGCTCGGCGAGCACCAGGAGCTCGGTGTCGAAGAACCACGCGTCGTCCTCGCAGAGGGGCAGCAGGTGGTCGGCGGCCTGGCGGGTGATCGCCTTGAACCCGCACTGGGCGTCGGAGAACGACACGCCCATCGTGCTCCGGAGGAGCAGGTTGTACGAGCGGGAGATGAACTCGCGCTTGCCGCCGCGCACGACCCGGGAGGACCCCGCGAGCCGCGTGCCGATCGCCACGTCGGAGTGGCCGGAGAGCAGCGGTGCGACGAGCGGTTCGAGCGCCGCGAGGTCGGTCGACAGGTCCTCGTCCACGTAGACGAGCACGGCGGCCGGGGACGCTGCCCAGACCGCCTTGAGGGCACGGCCGCGACCCTTGAGCGGCAGGTGGACGGCGTGCACCTCGGGCAGCATCGCGGCGAGGTCGTCGGCGATGCGCCCGGTGTCGTCGGTCGAGGCGTTGTCGGCGATCGTGATGCGCCAGGTGTGCGGCAACGACGTCCGGCAGAAGTGGTGCAGACGTCGGACGTGGGCGGCGAGCGTGCCCTGCTCGTCGTGGCAGGGCACGACGATGTCGATGTCGAGCGCGGTGCTGCTGTCGAGCGGGGTGCTGCTGTCGTGGGGGGTGGCTGCTTCCGTCATGCCGCCCAGGCTCGGCAGCGCGTCGATGCGGACCGCAGCAGCACCCTGTGGTGCCCCTAAGAAGCGGTCGGAGGGCTAAGCCGGTGACGCCGAGCACGATCTGCACGATCGCGACGACGGCGAGCGCCGCGATCGGCACGCCCGCGATCCAGAGCCCCGCGCGCGTCTGCGTCCGCCGGATCGTCGGCATCGCGTGCGAGGTCTGCGCGAAGCGGGTCGCGGCGACGAGCTCGGGGGCGGCGGCCGGCGGCTCGGGTTCGGGCTGGGGTCGGTCGTCCTCGAACGCCGGGACCTCGACGACCAGGTCCTCGGGTCGGGCACGCTCCGGCAGGCGGGTGAACCGCTGGTCCGTCCCGCGCGGGTCACCGTCCCGCAGGTCGCCGCTGCGCAGGTCGCCGTCCCGCAGGTCGCCGTGTCGCTGGTCCATCGCGTTCCCCTTCCGCCGGTGCCCGCAGCGTACCCGTGGCAGACGAGGAAGCGGGAGCAGGTACGCGTGACGATCCTGGTTCGCGGTCCGTGGGGATCGTGCACCGGGATCGTCAGGCGTCGGATCGGTTGCCGGCCTCCGGCAGGTCGACCGTGAACGCGGTCCGTCCCGGCTCCGACACGACCCGGACGCTCCCACCGTGTGCGGCCACGACCGCGCGGACGATCGCCAGTCCGAGGCCGCTCGTCCCGTGCTCCCGCGAGCGGGACGACGAGCCCCGGGTGAAGCGGTCGAACAGCACCGGCAGGACCTCGGCGTCGATCGGGGGTCCGTCGTTCGCCACGACCAGCCGAGCGAGCCCACCCGTCGCGGCCTCGCCGCCCCCGGTGCGCGGGACCCGTTGCAGCGACACCACGACGGTCGTCCCCGCCGGGGTGTGCGTCCTCGCGTTCGCGAGCAGGTTCGTGACGGCGCGCCGCAGCTGCCCCGGGTCGCCGGACACCGTCAGCGGGTGGTCGTCGGCGAGCTGCAGCGTCCACCGGTGGTCGGGTGCGGTGGCTCGTGCGTCCATCACGGCCTCGAGCACCGTGGCGGTGAGGTCGACCTCCTCGTGCACCGTCCCGGGCCGGGCGGCGAGGGCCGCGGCGTCGGGCGCCGGGCCGTCGGGCGCCGCGCCGTCGTGTGTCGCTGCGTCGGGCGCCGCGCCGTCGTGTGTGGCGGCGTCGAGCCGGGCGAGCAGCAGGAGCTCTTCGACCAGGTCGCCCATCCGCACCGCCTCGCGGCCGATCCGTTCGGCGTTCCGCTGCAGCGCTGCGACGTCCTGCGAACCGGCCGACAGCTCGGCGTAGGCGCGGACGGTCGCGATCGGCGTGCGCAGCTCGTGTGAGGCGTCGGCGACGAAGGTGCGCATGCCCCGCTCGGCGTCCCGTCGGACGGTCAGTGCGCGGCCGACGTGGCCGAGCAGCCGGTTGAGCGCGGTGCCGACCTGTTCGACCTCGCGGCTGACCACGAGGTCCGCGGAGGGCACCCGGGCGGCGATGTCGGCGTCGCCGCGTTCGAGGTCCAGTGCGGTGACGCTCGACGCGACGGAGGCGACCCGCTCGAGCGGACGCAGCGATCGTCGGACGGCCAGGGTCAGCGCCCACGCCGCGACGAGGAGTGCGAGCAGCGTGGTGCTCCCGATGACGACGACGAGTCGGACGACCGACGCGCGCAGGTCCCCGAGGGGCAGCGCCGTCACGAAGACGTCGCCGCCGCGGGTGACCGCCTGCGCCCGGTACGCCCCGAGCGACCCCAGCGAGACCGTCGTGGGGGTCGCATCCGGTGCGACGTCCGCGAGCACGGCCTCCTGCGCTCGGCTGAGACCGTGCTGCGCACCGGCACCGTCCGTGTACCCGGCGAGCACGGCTGCACCGTCGCGCAGGACCGCCACGACGGTGTCGGCCGCCTGCCCCGGCGCCCCGATGAACCGGTTGTCCGGGTCCTGCTGACCGCCCGAGGACTCCGGGGGCGGTCCGGACGGCGGCTGCCCGCCCGGGGTCCGTCCCGCCGCCGTCGCCAGCTCCGCGTCGAGCCGCCCGACCAGGTACTCGCGGTACGCGATCACGGTCACCGCGCCGACGACGACGTTCGTCGCGACGAGCAGCAGCGCCACGGCTCCGACGATCCGCCAGCGCAGCGACGGGGTGCGCACCGGCCGGGAGGCACGCCCCGCCCCGTCCGGACGGCTCACGTCGTCGGCCGCAGCACGTAACCGGCACCCCGGACCGTCTGCAGCATCGGCTCGTGTCCGGCGTCGAGCTTCCGCCGCAGGTACGAGACGTACATGTCGACGAGGTTCGACGACGTGCCGAAGTCCATGCCCCACACGCTCGCCAGGATCTGCTCGCGGGACAGCACCCGGTTCGCGTTCCGGGCGAGGTGGCGGAGGAGCTCGTACTCGGTCGGTGTGAGCTCGATCGGCTCGCCGTCGCGCAGCACCGAGCGGTCCTCCTCGTCGAGCCGGAGGTCGCCGACCACGACCGCGGACGACCCCGGTGCCGCGACCACCTGCGGTGCGGTCCGGGCCAGGATGCGGGCACGGACGAGCAGCTCGTCGATGCCGAAGGGCTTCGTCAGGTAGTCGTCGCCGCCGCAGGTGAGTCCGGCGAGCCGGTCCTCGGGGGCGTCCCGGGCGGTGAGGAACAGCACCCGCACGGGGTCCCGTGCGTCCCGGAGCCGCTCGAGCACCTCGAAGCCGTCGATGTCCGGCAGCATCACGTCGAGCACGACCACGTCGGGCAGGAACTCCCGCGCCGCGAAGAGCACGTCCCGTCCGCGGTGCACGGCCCGCACGGCCCAGCCGTCGCCCTCGAACGCGAGGGCGACGGCATCGGCGAGCGCGTGCTCGTCGTCGACGACGAGGACCCGGACGGGGTTGCCGTCGGTGCGTCGGAGTGGTCGGTCCGCCATGCACCGGAGCCTAGCCACCGCCGTGTCCTCGTCGTCGGTCACGTCGATGCCGTCACTTCGTCGCGCTCAGGTCGTAGACGGTCTGGCCGCCGACGGTCGTCGCCTCGTAGTGCGCGGCGACCCACTCCTGGATCGCGCTCGCGGTCGACGAGCCGCCACCCATCCCGCCGCCGGAGCCCGAGGACACGTAGTAGCCGACGTCACCGGCCGCGACCCAGGCCTGGAACTCGGCCAGGGTCGGCGCGGGGTCGCTCGACCAGCCGCCGATGGCCATCACGGCGGTGTCGGTGTCGAGCTCGAGCTGCGCGGCCGACTGCGAGCCGTTCACCGCGGCCGACCACTTCGCGTCCGAGGCGGCGAGCAGCTTCGTCAGTGCCGACGACGTCGTCACACCGCCACCGCCCATCCCGCCGCCGCCGCCGGTCGGGGTACCGTCCTCCGAGGTCGCGGAGCCGGAGCCGGAACTGCCCGGCATCGTCGGGACGCCGTCGCCCGTCCCCGCAGGAGCCGAGCCGGTCGGCGCTTGCCCGCCGCTGCCCGGGCCCTGCCGGGAGCCGTCCGTCCCGTCCTGCTGCGTGCCCTGCCCGCCCGGGCCGCCACCGTCCTGCGAGCCGTCCGTCTGCGTGCCGTCAGTCGACCCGCCGGGGCCTCCCGCGCCTCCCGGCTGTCCACCGCCACCTGGGAAGCCGCCCGTCCCACCGGAGCCCCTGCCCGCCGGGCCGACGCTCGGGATGGACCCGGAGTGCGCGACGGTCGTCGTGGCGAGCGCGTACGCGGTCGTGCCGGTCAGCCCGAACAGGGTGCCCGCGAGGACGCCGACGGTGACGGCCTTCCGGAGGGTGGGCACGCTGCCGACGACGATCGCCGCGGCGGACAGGAGCCCACCGACGAGCACCACCCATCGGAGCCAGGGCAGCCAGGTCGGGTCCTCGTTCAGCAGGCACCAGCTCCAGAACGCCGTCCCGCCGACCATCGCGGCGAGGCCGAGGCGACCGGTGACACGCTCGCGGGCGTGCCAGAGGAGCGCACCACCGGTGCCGACCAGGCCGGCGATCGCCGGGGCGAGCGCGACCGTGTAGTACGGGTGGATCGTGCCGGACATGAACGAGAAGACCAGACCGGTGACGATCAGCCAGCCGCCCCACAGCACCAGACCGGCGCGTGCCGGATCGGCGAGGTGCCGACGACCGACGACCACCAGGCCGAGGACGAGCGCGACGAGCGCGGCGGGCAGGAGCCAGGAGATCTCGAGGCCCATCTCGGACGAGAACAGGCGGTCCAACCCGGTCGCACCGCCGAACGACGAGCCCGCGGTGCCGCCTCCGCCCGTGCCGCCCCCGCCGCCGCCGTTGCCCGAGCCGCCGAGGATCCGGCCGAGGCCGTTGTAGCCGAACACCAGGTCGAGGACCGTGTCGTCGGTCGACCCACCGATGTACGGGCGCGCCTCCGCGGGCCAGAGCGCCACGGCGACCACCCACCATCCCGCGGACACGACGAGCGAGACCGCGGCGATGCCGAGGCCGATCGCGCGCCGGCCCCAGCTCGTGCGTGCGGCGAACAGGTACACGAGGCCGAACGCCGGCAGGACGAGCAGGCCCTGCAGCATCTTCGTCAGGAACGCGAAGCCGAGGGCGACACCGGCGAGGGCGATCCACCGCCAGCTGCCCCTCGGGAGCGCCCGGACGGTGCAGTACGCGCCCGCGGTCATGAGCAGGACGAGGAGCGCGTCCGGGTTGTCGAAGCGGAACATCAGCGCGGCGGCCGGGGTCGCGGCGACGACGAAGCCGGCGAGCAGCGCACCGACGTTCGCGGCCGTCGCACCGAGGCGGGCGAGGGTCCGCCGGACCGTGCCCCACACCAGGGCGACGGAGCCGACGGCCATGAGCGCCTGGGGGAGCAGCAGGCTGGTCGACGAGAAGCCGAACACCCGGGCGGACAGCACCATCACCCACAGCGAGGCCGGGGGCTTGTCGACGGTGATGAAGTTCGACGAGTCGAGGGAACCGAAGAAGAACGCCTCCCAGGACTTCGTGCCGGCCTGCACGGCGGCAGCGTAGAAGCTGTTCGCGTACCCGGAGATGCTGAGGTCCCACAGGTACACGACGGCGGTGAGGACGAGGAGCGCCCAGAACGCCGGGCGGAGCCAGCGGGCGTCCTCGCGCTCGCCGGCGAACAGGCGGACGAGGGGCTGGCGTCGACGGACCCGGGCGGCGGTGCTCCCACCGGGGTGGGCGCGGCCCGGACGGTCGGTCGCGGGGGTCGGGTAGGTGGTCATGTCGACGACGATCGCCGGTCCGGGTCGGCCGATCCGATGTGTTCCCTCGGTGCTCCCTAAGAGCGCTGCACGGTGCCGGTGCCGGTGCCGGTGCCGGTGTCGGTAGCGGTACCGGTGCCGGAGGCGGCCTCGCGGCGGACCCGTCGGCGGGCCTGGCGGATGCTCGCGCGCTGCAGCCGCATCGACGGCCACCCAGCGGTGCGCGCGTGTGTCGCGAGCTGTTGGTCCGGGTTCACCACGACGGGGTTCCCGACGAGCGAGAGGAGCGGGATGTCGTGCCGCGAGTCCGAGTAGGCCCAGCAGATCGCGGGGTCGGCACCGGTCCTCGCCAGGAGCGCCCGGGCGGCGACGGCCTTCTGTTCGCCGTGCAGGAACGCCCCGTCGAGGCGGCCCGTGTACACGCCGTCCTGCACCTCGAACACGCTGCCCAGGGCACCGGTCAGGCCGAGGCTCCGCGCGATCACGTCGGCGAGGAACGTCGGCGTCGCGGTGACGAGCCAGACCTGGTGGCCCTTCGCGAGGTGCTCCCGCGCGAGCGCGGCGGTCTCCGGCCAGACGCTCGGTTCCGTGTGGCGCTCCCACACGTCGTCGGCCAACCGGGCCATGTCGGTGACGGTGATGCCGGTGATGACCTCGAGCCCGCGGGTCTGCGCCGCGGCGAGGTGCCGGTCGTCCTCCCCGCGCACCTTGAACCGCGCGTGCTTCCACCCGGCGCTGACGATGTCGCGCAAGGTGATCAGTCCGGCGGCCCGGAGGCCACGGACCAGGTGGAAGGCGCTCGCGCCGTGCACGAGCGTGTTGTCCACGTCGAACAACGCGAGGACCGGGCCACCCGTCTGCTCCACCGCCATCGCGCCAGCGTAGGTGACACACCTGCGTCCCCGCCGCTGTGGACGCCCCGCGGCGTCAGGCGTACCGGCGGGCGGCGCGCAACGCGTGGTCGGTGTACGAGCCGCCGAACAGGAACACGTGCAGCAGCAGCGGTGCGAGCTGGTGGAGCTCGACGCGCTCCTGCCAGCCGTCCGCCAAGCGGGACTCGGCGTCGTACCCGGCGAGCACCGTCTCGAGCCGGGGGAGTCCGAACAGCGCCAGCAGTGCCAGGTCGGTCTCCGCGTGCCCGCCGTGCGGCGTTGCGTCGATGAGCGCCGCACCGGTCGGTTCCGAGGAGCCCGTGGGCCACAGGACGTTCCCCGCCCAGAGGTCGCCGTGGATGCGCGCCGGAGCGTCGCCGACGAGCCGGGGCTGCGGGGAGCCGAGCGTGCCGTCCTCGAGCCGGTCGGCCACGCGGTCGAACACCGCGGCCTCGGCAGCGTCGAAGCCACCGCGGTCGACGATGCGCTGCACGAAGTCCCGGATGCGGTACTCGGCGAAGAACGCGCCCCAGGTGGCCGGTGCGTCGGCGGCACTCGTGAACGGCGTCCGCGACCGGCCCATCCGCAGGCCGCCGCGGGTCGGGAACCCGGGCGAGGGTGCACCCCAGTGGTCGGCACCGGCGGCGTGGGTGCGCGCGAGCGAGCGACCGAAGCGCTCGGCCTGCGCCCGCGTCGGGCTGCCGTCCCGGATCTGCTCGAGGTGGAGCACGGTCGGCTCCGGGTGGTCGAGCACGCGGGCGATCCGGGTGCCGCCCGTCTCCTCGGCCTCGGCGAGCCAGGCCAGTCCGGCGGCCTCGGCGGTCGCCTCGTCGGGGTCGCGGAACGTCTTCACGTGGATCTCGGGCACCGGTCCATCCTGCCGAGGGTGCTCGACGAGTGTTCAGGCTCCGCGACGGGCGGCGTGCACGACCAGGGCGAGCTGCACCCGGTTCTCGACGCCGAACTTCTCGTACACGTGCCCCACGTGGGTCTTCACGGTCGCCAGGCTCACGAACAGGTCCGCGGCGATCTGTGCGTTCGAGGCTCCGGCGGCCACGGCGAGGGCGACCTCGGTCTCGCGGTCGGTCAGGCTCGCCAGGAGCGCGCGCTCGGCGGCCCCGTCGGCCGTGGCGGTCGCGACGGCGGCCGTCCCACGTCCCGTCCCGGTCGGGGCGCTCGCCGCGACGGCGATGACGCGGTCGAGCACCGACGGCGACAGGATCGACCGCCCGGCGGCGACCGTCCGGACCGCGTGGACGAGGTCGTGCGGCGGGGTGTCCTTGAGCAGGAAGCCCCGGGCGCCCCGCTGCAGCGCTCCGAGCACGAGGTCGTCGTCCTGGAAGGTGGTCAGGACGAGCACGGCCAGCTCCGGCTGCTTCCGGAGCTCCCGTTCGGTGGCGACGAGGCCGTCGCAGCGGGGCATCCGGATGTCCATGAGCACGACGTCGGGTGCTGCGGAGGCGATCACGCCCTCGGCCTCGAGTCCGTCGCCGGCCTCGCCGACGACCTCGATGCCGTCGTCGCCGCTCAGGAGCAGTCGGAGCCCGGCCCGGACGAGGTGGTCGTCGTCGACGAGGACGACCCGGATCGGTGCGCTCACACCGTCCACGGGAGCACCGCCTCGACCACGTGGGTGCCGTCGTCGTCGCGACCGGCCGTGAAGGTCCCACCGACGAGCCGGGCCCGTTCCGCCAGGCCCCGCAGGCCGTGACCGCCGGGAGCGCCGTCGCCGGTGCTCGCGGCTCCCACCGTCGGGTTGCCCACCCGCACGCGCAGCGCCGGACCGTGGCGCACGTCGACCGTGACGGTGACGGGCTGCCCCGGAGCGTGTCGGCGGGCGTTCGTCAGCGCCTCCTGCACCACCCGGTAGGCGTGCCGCCCGACGGTGTCCGGCGCGGCGGTGACGGCCTCGTCGACGGTCGCCGACACCACGGCGCCCGAGGACCGCGCCTCATCGAGCAGCACGGGGAGGTCGCGCAGGGTCGGCTGCGGGGGAGCGGCTCCGGCGAGCGCGGCGGTGTCCCCGGGTTCCCGCAGCACGCCGAGCACGTCGCGGAGCTCGGTGAGTGCGGAGTGCGCCTCGGCCCGGACGACCCCGGCGGCCTCGACCGTCTCGTCGGGCGACAGCGACCGGCCGCGGTACTCGAGCGCCCCGGCGTGCAGGGCGACGAGCGACAGCCGGTGTCCCAGCACGTCGTGCATCTCGCGGGCCAGGTGCGCCCGCTCCTGCTCCCGGGCGCGGTCCTCGCGGAGCTGCTGGTCGCGCTCGAGCAGGGCGGCCCGTTCGCGCAACCCGTCGAGCAGGGCCCGCCGCTGCCCGATCGCGATGCCGATCGCGACGAGCAGGGCGGTGAGCACGACGGCCGCGACGAGCACCTGCCACAGGGGCGTGGCGTCCTCGATCGGGTACAGCCCCTCACCGAACATCGAGGCGGCCACGAACGCCGCACTCCCGATCGCGATCTCGGCCGGGCGCCGCCGGGTGACGAGCGAGACCAGCGCGAGGACGGCCGCGCCGACCGCGAAGGTGGACACGGTGCTGCCGGCGATGACGAGCACGCCGACGAGCAGTGGCGCCCGGTGCCGGAAGGGGACCAGGACGAGCGCGGTGAGCCCGACGGCGAGGTCGACGAGCAACGCCGCACCGAGCCGGGCCTCGCTCCACCGTGTGGTGTCGAGGGTCGACCAGATCGCGCTGAACGCGGTGAGCCCGACGAGTGCCGCGAGCACGAGTCGCCACGACTGCGCCCACACGCGTCGGCCGAGGGGCACGGGACGGAGCACGGTCGAGGTCACGGCTCCGAGCCTAGGAACCCCGGCACCCGCGCCGGATCGGCCGAAGGTCGGACAAACGGCGGCGGCCGGGGTCACACCGCCTCGACGAGGGCCCGGGCCAACGGGTGCCACGGCCGCGAGCCGGGTCCGCTGAGCACGAGTGTCCGCACGTACCGCGGCTCCACGGGCAGCATCACCAGGTCGTCCGGCAGCATCACCCGTCCGAGCGTCGGGACGATCGACACCCCCTCGCCCCGCTGGATCATCCCGAACATCGTGCTCATCTCCCGCACGCGGTGTGCCCAGCGGAACGGTTGCCCGGCGAGCTCGTGCATCCGTTGGATCTGGTGCTCGCAGCCTCCGCCGCCGGCGACCAGCCAGTCCTCGTGCAGGTCGTCGAGCGTCAGCGCAGTACTCGACGCGAGCGGGTGGTCGCGCCGGACGACCGCGCCCATCTCGTCCCGCGCGACGACCACGCCCCCGTGGGGTGCCGGCACCGGGTCGACGAGCACGGCGGCGTCCACGGTGCCGCCCTCGAGCCACTCGGCCATCTCGTCGTCGTCACCCTCGTAGACCTGCACGTCGACGTCCGGCAGCGTCACTGCCCACAGCTCGCGGAGCCGCGGTAGCAGGCCCTGGCAGACGGTCGGGACGGCGGCGAGGCGCACGGTGCCGCGGATCGTGGCGGGCCGCACCACGGCCTCCAGGGCGTCGACCGAGGCGAGCACGCTGCGGGCGTGGGCCAGCATGCGGTCGCCGAGCGGGGTGGCGACCGCGGCGCCGCCGCGCCGGACCACGGGCCCGCCGACCTCGCGTTCGAGCCCTGCGACGGCGTGCGAGACGGCGGACTGACCGACGCCGAGGGTGGTGGCCGCACCCGTGAAGGAGCCGGCGTCCACGGTGGCGACGAAGGCGCGGAGCTGCGGGATCGAGAGGGTCATGCGTGTCCTTCATGCAGTCATGCAGGTCAGTCGTTCGACACATGTGCCGGACGTGGCCGATGCTAGCGCTCGTGAACGCCCTCCTCTACGTCCTGGTCGCCCTCACCTGGGGTTCGAGCTTCTTCTTCGCGAAGATCGGGCTCGAGGGCCTCGCACCGCAGCAGGTCGCGACCGTCCGCACCGTGCTCGGGGCGGTCACGCTCGTCGTCGTGCTGCTCGTCACCCGACGGCGGTGGCCGCGCGAGCCGCGCGTCTGGGGGCACCTGCTCGTCGTCGCGGTGTTCCTGAACGCGGTGCCCTCGTCGCTCATGGCGTGGGCCGAGCAGACGGTGCCGTCGGGTCTGGCGAGCATCTACAACGCGACGACACCGATCATGACGCTGCTGGCGCTCGCCGTGCTGGTGCCCTCCGAGCGGCTGGGTCGGCGACAGCTCGGCGGGATCGCCCTCGGGGTCCTGGGGGTGCTGGTGCTCGTCGGACCGTGGGACCTGATCGGCGACCCGGCCGTGCTCGCCACCGTGCCGGGGCAGCTGGCCCTGCTCGGCATGACCGCCTCGTACGGCATCGGTCTGGCGTGGCTCCGCCGCTTCGGCGTCGGCGGCGGGCAGGACCCGACCACCGTCGCGACCGTGCAGCTCACGCTGGCGGCGCTGCTCATGCTGCTGGTCGCGCCCGTCATCGCGACCGGTCCGGTGCAGCTGGACTGGAGGATCGTGGCCGCGATGGTCGGGCTCGGCGCGGTGGGCACGGGGCTGGCGTACGCGTGGAACACGCGGTTGGTCGGGGCGTGGGGCGCCGGGCGGGCCTCGACGGTGACGTACCTGACGCCGGTCGTCGGGGTGGGACTCGGGGTCCTCGTGCTCGGCGAGCCGCTGCGGTGGAACGAGCCCGTGGGTGGGCTCGTCGTGCTGCTCGGGATCGCGCTGGCGTCCGGGGTCCTGGGCGGCCGGCGGCGGAGCGCCCCGCGGGCTGCAGCCGCCGCTTGACGTCGCTCGGGCGGGGGCGTGGGCGGGGCGCTGCCCGTTCCTTCCCAGAGCGGCTGCGATGGAAGGTGGAACCGGGCGTACCTGGTGGGAACGAACGACCAGGTACGCCCGGATCGACCAGGTACGCCCGGAACGGCCGGGCGCACCAGGACCGGCGAGGAACCACCCGGTACGCCCGGGAGGACTCGGCGCGCTCACCCGCGGCAGTACGCTCGCCCCGTGCTGACGATCGAGACCGTGCTCCCCGGTGCGCCCGCTGCCGTGCGCATCCTCCGCCGGTACACCTCCGAGGTCGCCTCGCGGTGGTACGGCCGGCCCGCGACGGAGGACGAGGTCGACCAGGCACTCCACGACGAGCCCTCCGACGACCTCACGGGCACGACCGGTGTGCTCCTCGTCGCCCTCGACGACGGGGGACCGGTCGCGTGTGCCGGCGCGCGCTTCCGCGGGGACGTCGCCGAACTGACCAAGGTGTTCACCGTGGGCGAGGCCCGCGGGCGGGGCATCGGGAGACGCATGGTCCGCGCCGCCGAGCGGGCGTGCGCGGAGCGGGGCGTCGGCACGGTCCAGCTCGACACCCGCGGGGAGCTCTCCGAGGCCTGTGCGTTGTACGAGCGGCTCGGCTACCGGCGGGTCGAGCCGTTCAACGACGAGCCGTACTCCGACCGCTGGTACCGGAGGTCCCTCGCCGGAACGTCCGCCTGAACCTCGGGCGGGTCAGAAGGCGGCGAGGGCGTTCTCGAGCATCCGGTGCCCCTGTCGTTCGGAGCGCTCGTCGTGCACCGTGAAGGCCCACACGGCCGTCCCGACCGCCTCACGCAGCTGGAGCCAGCGCCAGTCGTCGGTGTCACGAGGATCGGACCCGTAGCCCGCGAAGAACGCGTGCTCGAGCTCGGGGGAGTCCTCCCAGTGCAGGACCGCCAGGCGGGTGAGGTCCGCTGCGGCCGGGCGGAACCCGAAGCGACCGAAGTCGATCGCACGCAGTCGGCCGTCCTGCACGATCCAGTTCCGGGGGTGCCAGTCGCCGTGCGTCGGCACCAGGGTCGCGGCGCGCGGGGTCGACGACCGGAGCAGCGTCCGCGCGCGGTCCTCGAGCTGCGGATCGACGCGGTGCGGGGCGTCGAGGGAGCGGAGTGCCTTCGCGGTCTCGGCCGTCAGGTACTCCGCATCGGTGCGGGCCGCCTGGTCGTGGAGCCGGCGGAGGATCGTGCCTGCCTGTCGGTGCACGGTCGCAGCGGTCTCGTCGGGGGTCCCGAGCGCGAGGTGCCCGGGGACCCGCTCCAGCACGAGCACACGGCTCTCGGCGTCCGCGGCGACCAGACGGCCCGTGTCGTCACCACGGAGGAGCGCCCCGGTCCACTGCCGGTGCGCCGTCAGCTCCCGCGGGAAGTGCGTGTTCTCCGGTCCGGACGCCTTCACGGTGTGCTCCCCGGCACCGTTCCGGACGTGGAGCACCCGGGTGTCGAGGAGGCCCCACGACTCGTCCGCCACCATCGACGCCCCGGGGAGCACCTGCGCGACGAACGCCGCCTGCGCCGGGCTCAGCCCGCTGTCGTCCCACCCCACGGCGCCATCCTGGCACGTGCGCGACGAGTGGTCATCCGGTAGTCGCGCACCGTCCTTGTCGCCCTCGGACACGGGCGGTACAGTCCGGATCACCCGTCGACGGAGACGGCCCCTCGACGGGACGAGGAGCGCACTGCAGTGCTGCGCGCTCCCCGCACGTGCCGCCGCCGACCGATCGAGGAGGATCACATGGCGAGCAACCACGCAGTCGCGTACAAGGGACCCGGGAAGGTCGAGGTCATCGACACCGACTACCCGACGTTCGAGCTCAAGGACGGACCCGGGGTGAACCCGGCGAACGTCGGACGCAAGGTGAACCACGGCGCGATCCTGCGCACCGTGGCGACGAACATCTGCGGCAGCGACCAGCACATGGTCCGCGGCCGCACGACCGCTCCGACGGACCTCGTGCTCGGGCACGAGATCACCGGTGAGGTCGTCGAGGTCGGTCCGGACGTCGAGTTCATCAAGGTGGGGGACATCGTCTCCGTCCCGTTCAACATCGCCTGCGGGCGGTGCCGGAACTGCAAGGAGCGGAAGACCGGCATCTGCCTCAACGTGAACCCGGACCGCCCGGGCAGCGCCTACGGCTACGTCGACATGGGCGGCTGGGTCGGCGGCCAGGCCGAGTACGTGCTCGTGCCCTACGCCGACTGGAACCTGCTGAAGTTCCCGGACCGCGACCAGGCCCTCGAGAAGGTCCTCGACCTCGCGATGCTCTCCGACATCTTCCCGACCGGCTTCCACGGTGCGGTGACCGCCGGGGTCGAGGTCGGCTCGACGGTCTACGTCGCCGGCGCCGGGCCGGTGGGTCTCGCCGCCGCGACGGGCGCGTTCCTGCTCGGTGCGAGCGTCGTCATCGTCGGGGACATGAACGCCGACCGGCTGGCGCAGGCGCGCAGCTTCGGGTGCGAGACGGTCGACCTGACGAAGGGCGACCCGGCCGACCAGATCGACCAGATCCTCGGTGAACCCCTCGTGGACTGCGGCATCGACGCCGTGGGCTTCGAGGCGAAGGGGCACGGCTCCGGTGCCGGACACGAGGCCCCGGCCACCGTGCTCAACTCCCTGATGGACGTCACGGCCGCCGGCGGCGCACTCGGCATCCCCGGGCTCTACGTCACGGGTGACCCGGGCGGCGTCGACGAGGCCGCGAAGAAGGGCGCCCTGTCGCTCAGCCTCGGCACCGGGTGGGCCAAGTCGCTGTCCTTCACCACGGGGCAGTGCCCGGTGATGAAGTACAACCGGCAGCTGATGATGGCGATCCTGCACGACCGCACGAGCATCGCGAAGAACGTCAACGCGAAGCCGATCGGACTCGACGAGGCCCCTCGCGGGTACGAGGAGTTCGACAAGGGTGCCGCGACGAAGTACGTGCTGAACCCGAACGGCCTGATCCCGGCGGCCTGACCGCCGCACGGTCCGCGTCGCATCGACACCCGGTGCGGCGCGGGCCGTGGCCGTCGTCGCACTCGCGCAGCCACCGGTCCGTACGCTCGCCGGTGTGAGCGACACCCGCCGGCCCTCGACCGTCCGCCTGCTGTTCGCGTCGTCACACCCCGGACCGACGGTCACGGTGACGGTCCTCGCCGCGGTGATCGCCGCGGCCGTCGGGCACCCGTGGTGGCTCGTCGTGCTCGTGGCGCTCGCCGTCGTGGCCGGGCAGCTGTCGATCGGCCTCGCCAACGACTGGATCGACGCCGACCGCGACCGGGCCGTCGGCCGCAGTGACAAGCCCGTCGCCCGCGGACTGATCCCCGTCGGGACCGTCCGGACCGCGGCCGTGACGACCGCGGGTGTCGCCGTGCTCCTGTCGCTCGCCCTGGGCCCGGTCGCCGCGGTGGCCCACGTCGTCCTCGTCGCGGCCGGCTGGGCCTACGACGCCGGACTGAAGCGGACGGTCTGGTCCGTCGTGCCGTTCGTGGTGGCGTTCGGGCTGCTGCCGGTCGTGTCCGTCGCTGCCGGGGGCGACGGTTCGTGGCCGGCGTGGTGGGCGATCGCCACCGGAGCGGTCTTCGGTGTCGCGATCCACTGCACCAACGTGCTGCCGGACCTGCTCGACGACGAGGCGACCGGCGTCCGTGGGTTCCCCCACCGGCTGGGGCTCCGGGGCGCGGGGACGCTGGCGTTCGGGTCGCTCGTCGTCGCGGCGGCGCTGGTGCTCGGCGGCCAGGTCGCCGGCGGAGGCGTCGGCACGGCCGGGACGGTCCTGGCGGTCGTCGGAGCCCTCGTGGTCGTCGTGCTCGCGGTGGTCGGGATCCGCCTCGTGTTCGCCGGTCGTCCGACGCGGGCACTGTTCCGCCTGGTCATCGCGTCCTCGCTCGTCCTCGTCGTCGAGCTCGGCGTCGCCGGCGCCCGACTGATCGCCTGACGGCACCGGAAGCGGCACCGGGACCGGCACAGGCACTGGCACCGGCACCGGCACCGGGACCGGCACTGGCACCGGAAACGGCATCGGCACCGGCTGACTCAGGCCCACCGCATCGCGTAGACCCCGGCGAGCCCGTCGGCGCTCGGCAGCGCGAGCACGGTGCGGAGCAGCGCCTCCCGCCCCACCGACCCGAGCACGCCCGTGGGACGCCCGAGCGCCATGTTCAGTTCCGCCTGCCGAGCAGCCCGCCGCGCCGCGGCCTGCCGCCCGACGGCGTACCCGTTCGCGGACTCCTGCCACGGCCCGTCCGTGCCTGAACGGACGGCCTCGGCGAGCAGTGGCGCGAGCGCGGCGGCGTCGAGCCAGCCGAGGTTCATGCCCTGGCCGCCGATCGGACTGATCTCGTGCGCGGCGTCCCCGACGAGCACCACCCGTCCGACACCGACGTGCGACGCCTCCCGCCGCCGCACCCGGAAGCCGCTCGTCATCGTGCACGTCGCCGGGTCGGGCCGGGCACCGGTGCGTCCCGCGACGATCGCGGCGAGGCGGGCGGCGGCGTCCGGGTCCGGTTCGCCACCGGCCGGTGCGGTGCGGTCGTCCGGCACGAGGGCGACGTACCGCCGCCTGCCACCCGGCAGCGGGAACGACTCGACGACCCCCTCCGGTCCGACGTCGACCAGTGCTGACGACCGGGCCTGCTCGGGTTCGGGGTCGGCGAAGTCGCCCATCACGTACCGGTCGCGGTAGTCGCGGCCCGAGGTCGCGATGCCGACCAGGTCCCGCACCGCGCTCCGGGCGCCGTCCGCGCCGACGACGAAGGCCGCCTCGACGACGACCGGGGCACCGTCGGGTCCGACACCGTGCGCCACGACGTCCCCGACGCGGCGGGACAGGGCGGTCACCGTCGTGCCCGTCCGCAGCGTCCCGGACGCGAGCCGGTCGCGCAGCAGCGCCTCGGTGCGGTGCTGGTCGAGCGTCGCGACGTACGGGTGCGTCGCGGAGGCACGGTCGAACGACAGCGCCCCGAGTTCCCGTCCGCGACTCCGGGCCACGCCCGTGCGGACGAGCACCGCCTCGGCGAGCACCGCGGTGTCCAGGCCGATCGCGGCGAAGGCGTCGAGCGACGGCGGGTGGATCCCGATCGCGCGCGAGCCCGTCGGCTCGGTGTCGCGCCGCTCCCAGACGGCGACCGTGACGCCCGCCCGCTCGAGGAGCGCAGCGGCGAACAGGCCGACGGGCCCGCCCCCGACGACGAGCACGTCGACGCGTTCCGTGGTCACGGAGGCGAGCCTACGGACCGGTCGCGGCGACCCACCCAGGCGTCGTCGGACGGGAGGCGCGTGGCGGGCGCGCCACGGGCCTCCCGTCCGACGGTGCGTCACGTCGGCGGACGCTCGCCGACGTCGTCAGGTGGTGACGCGTGCGCGTTCGGCGCGGTCCTCGGCGGCGAGCCGACGGGCCTCGCGGAAGCGCTTCTGTGCCTTCTCGACGGGGACCTCGACGGCGTACGCGGCGCCGACCGCCACGACGACGGCGCCCGCGATCATGAGCACCTTGCCCCACGGCCCGACGGCGAAGGGGTCGAGGAGCGCGATGACGAGCGGGTGCCAGAGGTACGCGGCGTACGACACGCGCCGACCGAACCACGAGACCGGCGACCAGGCGAGTGCGGCCGACAGCGGCGACCGCACCGACACGAGCCCGCCGATGAGCACCGCGGAGACGACGCCCGTGAGCGGCAGCACGACGCTGAAGGTCCAGGCGTGCTGCGCCCAGTCGTCGCCGATCCACAGCATGGTCCCGGCGAGCAGGACGATCCCGGCCCAGGTCGCGACGTGCCCGGCGACCCCGGCGGCCCACGTGCGGATGCGCTCGTCGTCGAGCAGCAGCGCGAGCAGGCAGCCGGTCGCCAGCGGGACGACCCCGAGCACGGGGGAGAAGTAGACGTCGGGCGTCGCGCCGCTGTTCGGCTTCGCGTACACCAGGCCGGCGACGACCGAGCACGTCACGATCACCGCGCCGAGCCCGAGGACGAGCCAGCGTCGACGGGAGCGGACCAGGAAGAGGAGCACCAGGACGGGCGGCCACACCAGGTAGAACTGCTCCTCCATCGACAGCGACCACGTGTGCGCGAAGACGCCCTGCGTGGTGTCCCAGAAGGATCGGAAGAGGTTGCCGGTGTAGGTCAGTGCGATGAACGCGGCCTCGCCGGGGCTGAACGAGGCGCCCTTGTAGTCACCGACCCAGTTCCACAGGAGCAGCCCGACCACGACGAGAGCGACGAGGGCCGGGTAGAGCCGGAGCAGACGCTTCAGCCAGAAGGTCCCGAGACGGATGCGTCCGGTCTTCCGGTGCTCGCCGAGCAGCAGCGTCGTGATGAGGAACCCGGACAGGGCGAAGAACACGGTGACGCCGATGAAGCCGCCCTCGAACTGCGGCACGTGCAGGTGGTACAGGATCACCATGGCGATGGCGATCGTCCGGAGCCCGTCGAGGGCCGGAGCGCGGCGGGTCAGCGGCGGTGGCGGCGTCGGCCGGGCAGCACGGATCCCACGGCCGACCGGTGTGCTGCGGTCGACCGCGTGGGCGTGCTCGGGGGCGAGGGTGTTCGTCGCCACGGTTCCTCCCTGTGAGGATCGTTCGAACGGATGACGACGAGCTTGCCCTGTCCGGGTAAGAGCACGCTCAAGATCCGGGGTGCAGGATCCGGGTCAGTGCGTCCAGCCGCTCGTGCACGATCGTCGCGAAGTCGCGGTCCTCGCCGTCCGCGATCCACTGCGTGAAGGACAGGTGGAACACCGTGACCGCCGTCTCTGCGGCGATCGTGGCCGCCGGCTCGTCGATCCCGTGTGCGCGCAGTGCGCCGCCCAGGTGGACCTTCAGGGTCGCGAGCTTGCCGAGCTCCCGCTCGCCCAGTGCGGGGACGGCGTCGATGACCTGCTGTCGGGCCCTGGACCACGCGCGACGGTCGTCGGGGAAGAACGCGGCCGCGGAGTCGAGCGCGCGACCGACCAGGGCGAGGGCGGGTGTCCCCCCGGGGGCCTGGGCGATCGGGTCGGTGAACATGCCGGTGAAGTCGTCCTGCCCGGCGAACAGCACCTCGCGCTTGTCGGCGAAGTGCCGGTAGAAGGTGCGCTCGGTGACCTCGGCCGCCGCGGCGATCTCGGCGACGGTCGTCTCGTCGTAGCCGTGCTCGGCGAAGCGCTGCAGTGCGGTCGCCTGCAGTCGTTCCCGGGTGCCCGATCGCCATCGTGCCATGGGACGATCCTACTGATGACAGTCGCTGACATCGAGTGCTACGGTGATGCCAGTCCGTGACATCAAGCCGCGGACACCCCACAAAGGGACCACTCATGCACGTGTTCGTCACCGGGGCCTCCGGATGGATCGGCTCCCACACCGTCGACGACCTGCTCGCCGCCGGGCACGACGTCACCGGCCTCGCGCGCTCCGACGCGGCGGCCGCGGCGCTCGAGACGAAGGGCGTCACGGTCCTGCGCGGCGACCTCGACGACCTCGGGGCGCTCGCCCGGGGTGCGGCCGGTGCCGAGGGGGTCCTGCACCTCGCGAACAAGCACGACTGGTCCGACCAGGCTGCGACGAACGCCACCGAGCGCGCCGCCGTCGAGACCCTCGCGAACGCCCTCGTCGGCACGGACCGCCCGTTCGTGGTGGCATCCGGGGTCGCCGCCCTGGCTCCGGGTCGTCCCGCCGAGGAGCGGGACCCGTCTCCCTTCACGGGCGTGGACAGCCCCCGCGGTGGCAGCGAGAACCGGGCGCTCGACTTCGTCGACCAGGGGGTCCGCGCGATCGCTGCGCGGTTCAGCCCGACCACGCACGGCGTCGGCGACCACGGCTTCGTCGCGTACCTGGCCGGGGTCGCGCTCGAGCGCGGGGTGTCCGGCCACGTCGGTGACGGCAGCAACCGCTGGGCGGCCGTGCACGTGGACGACGCCGCCCGCATGGTGCGACTCGGTCTCGAGCAGGCCCCCGCGGGCGCACGGTTGCACGCCGTCGCCGAGGAGGGGATCCCCACGCGGGAGATCGCCGCAGCGATCGGCGACGCGCTCGGGCTGCCGGTCACGAGCATCGACCCGTCGGACGCGTCGGCGCACTTCGGGTTCATCGGCGGGTTCTTCAGCGCGGAGATGTCGGCGTCGTCGACCGCGACGCAGGAGTTGCTCGGGTGGGAGCCCGTCGGGCCGTCCCTGCTCGAGGACATCGCCGCAGGGGCGTACGCACACGCCGCCGCTCGCTGACGGCCGCGCCCGCCGCGCTCGTCACCACGGTGGCGAGACTCGGCACAGCGGACAGTTTCGCGACGCAACCGCCGCGAAACTGTCCGCGGGGCCGAGTCTCGGCGCCGGCGGGCCGGCCCGGCCCGGCCCGGCCCGCGGCGGCGCTACTCGGCCTTCTGCATCTGCCAGGGCTCGGGCTCGCGGTCGCCGTTCGGGCGCACCGGCCGGACGTCCCCGACGATCGGGATCGAGCGCTTCCGCATGAACCACAGGTAGCGGACGAAGAAGTGCGAGAGCGTCGACAGCCGGTTGCCGTTGCCGAGCAGCGAGGCGATGTGCACCGCGACCCACGCCAGCCACGCCACGGGGCCGACCATCGTGATGCCGCCGCGCAGCTGCGCCACCGCGGCGTTCGTCCCGATGGTCGCCATCGTGCCCTTGTCGAAGTACTTGAAGTGCTCGGTCGGCTTCCCGTCGAGCAGCCGCACCACCTGGCGCGCGACGTGCTTGCCGCCCTGCAGTGCGGGCTGGGCGAGCTGCGCGAGCGCGTCGTCCTGCGCCGCGATGTCACCGGCCGAGAAGATCCGCTCCACGCCCTTGACGCTGAGGTCGTCGTTCACCTGGATGCGACCGCCGTGGGTCTGCGGGAGGCCCCAGCCGGAGACCTCCTTGTGCGCCGCGACCCCGGTGGCCCAGATGACCTGCGACGCGGGGATGAACTCGCCCGAGGCGGTGACGACCCCGTCCTCCTTGACCTCGGCGACGCCCGTGTCCAGGCGGAGCACGACCCCTCGCTTCCGGAGGACCTTGGCCGCGTACCGACGGAGGCGCGGGGCGAACGGCTTGAGCAGCTCGCCGCTGCGGTGCACCAGCGTGATGGAGATGTTGCCGCGCTCGATCTCCGGGTAGGCGCCGACGAGCGCCTGGTCGCGGAGTTCCGCGAGGGCGCCGGCCATCTCCACGCCGGTCGCGCCGCCGCCGACGATCACCACGCGGATCTCGTCAGGACCCTGCTGGGCCGCGGCCTGCTCGAGGCGGGTGAACAGCTCGTCGCGGATGCGGAGTGCCTGCGAGCGGGAGTACATCGAGTAGGCGTACTCGTACGCACCGGGGGTGCCGAAGTAGCTCGTGTTGACGCCGTTCGCCAGGATCAGCCAGTCGTAGTGCAGGTGCTCGCCGTCCGACATCTCAGCGATGCGGTGCTCGGTGTCGATGCCGGTGAGCAGTCCGTGCCGGAAGTCGGCGTTCGACTGCTTCGCCCGCAGGCTCCGCAGGAAGTACGTCACGTCGCCCGCGTTCAGGCCGCCGGTGGCGACCTGGTACATGAGCGGCTGGAACATGTTGTAGACGTGGCGGTCGACGAGCGTCACCCGGACGTCCGCGTCGGCGAGTTCACGCATGGCCGCGATCCCCGCGAAGCCACCCCCGACGATGACGACGTGCGGGCGGGTGTCCTCGGACATGGTGTTCTCCAGGGTGGTGCGGTCGACGGCCACCCAGAAGGGTACGCCGGTCTCGGCACCCGTCCGTCCACCTGCCCGTCCGGCTGCCGATGGAGCGGTCCCGCGGTCCGGCCTGGAGGCACGCCCCGCCGCCGTCAGGCGTCGAACGGCGCGTAGGTGCTCAGCACGTTCCCCTTGCTGGTCACCACGCTCTGCACCAGGCGCAGGCGGGTGGGCGGGTCCGTCGGTTCGAAGAGTCGCCGCCCGGCGCCGGCGATCGCCGGGTGCACCATGAGCTGCAGCTCGTCGAGGAGTCCGGCGAACAGCAGGTGGCGCACCAGCGTGACGCTGCCGGTGACCGCGACGTCGCCGCCCTCGCCGGCCTTGAGGTCGCGGACGAAGTCGTCGACGTCGCCCTGGATCCGGTGCGCGTTCTGCCACGTCATGTCGTCACCGAGGGTGGTCGACGCGACGTGCTTCTCGATCGGGTTGATCCACCGGCCGAACGGGTCGTCCTCGTGCCGGGGCCACCACTCGGACCACTCCAGGTAGCTCTGCTTGCCGAGCAACACCGTCTCGGTCCGCTCCATCCACGCCGTCATGGCGGTCCCGAGCTCGGCGTCGAACGAGTCGTACTGGAACTCGTACGGGTCCTGCACCACACCGTCGACCGATGCGAACAGCCCCGAGGTCACCTTGCGCATGCTGCGGAGCATAGGGCCGCCGCGACCCCGCGTCGAGAGATGCGTGCCGATCAGGCTGATCCCGCGCCGGGGAGCGCCGGGTAGGTTCGCACCGTGCGCGCACGGGTGGAGTCCTTCGAGGTCGGTGGGCTGTCCGTGCGGCTCCGGAGCCTCGCGCCGGCCGGGCGGCTGCACGACACGCTCGCGCCGACGGTCGTCCTCGTGCACGGCATCGGCATGTCGCACCGCTCCTTCGACCGGACGCAGCGCCACCTCGCCCGTACCCACCGCACGATCGCGGTCGACCTGCCGGGTTTCGGCGGGCTCCCCCCGGCAGGCCGCCCGCTCGACCTGCAGGAGCTCGGCGACCTGGTGGTCGGAGCCGTCCGGTCGCGCGGCGTCGGGGACCTCGTGCTCGTCGGCCAGTCGATGGGCACCCAGGTCGTCGTCGAGGCAGCCCGTCGGCACGCCGAGACGGTGACCGCGGTCGTCCTGGTCGGGCCCGTCGTGGACCCGGCGCGGCGGACGCTGCTGCAGCAGGCGACGGACCTCGGACGCGACTGCCTCGTCGAGGACCCGCGGATGAACCTCGTCGTGCTCACCGACTACCTGCGGAGCCTGCGACAGTACGTCCGGCAGCTCCGACCGATGCTCCGCTACCGGCTCGAGGACACCGTCCCGGAGCTCCCGCAGCCGGTGCTCGTCGTGCGCGGCGACCGCGACCCGATCGGGCGACGGGACTGGGCTGCTGCGCTCGCGGCCGCAGCGCGTCGGGGTGTCCTGGTCGAGCTCCCCGGCGGTCACCACGTGCAGGACCGGCAGCCCGTCGCGTTCGCGCGGCTGGTCGACGAGTTCCGGCGGGTGCAGACCGTCGAGGACCTCGCAGCCGGTGGCCCGTCGACCGGTGGCCCGTCGACCGGTGACACCACGACGGGGCCGGCACGGTGACGGACCGGACCACCCCGGGGGCGGGAGCGGCGTCGGGGACGGCGGCCGTGCCTCCCGGCCGTGTGCCGCTGCTGCGTCGTGCCTGGTGGGCCGCCCTCGACTGGTGGTACGCCGCGCGGTGGCAGCTGCGGAGCACCGGACCGACGACCGCCGATGACTACCGGACCGGTGACGGCCAGCCGGTCGTCGTCGTGCCCGGCGTCTACGAGACCTGGCACTTCATGCGCCCGCTGATGGACGCCCTGCACGACGCCGGGCACCCGGTGCACGTGCTGCCCGTCCTGCGGCACAACCTGCGTCCCGTGCCGGAGTCGGCGCGCGAGGTGCTGGCGTACCTCGACGAGCACGACCTCCGCGGGGTGCTGGTCGTCGCGCACAGCAAGGGCGGCCTGATCGGCAAGTACGCGATGACCCTGCCCGAGGGGGAGCGCATCGACCGGATGGTGGCGGTGTCGACGCCGTTCGGCGGGTCCGTGTACGCGCGACTGGCGCCCGTGCCGCACCTGCGGGCCTTCCGTGCGGCGGACCCGGTGCTCGCAGCGCTCGGACGCGACCTCGCCGTGAACGCCCGGATCACGTCCGTGTACGGGGTCTTCGACACGCTCATCCCGGGAGGCAGCGAGCTCGCCGGGGCCACGAACGTGCGGGTGCCCGTCGGCGGGCACTTCCGGATCCTCGGCGCGCAGCAGACCCGCGAGGTCGTGCTCGACGCGGCCGCGGGCCCGGGCACAGCGGGCTGAGCCGCGAGCGGTTCCTGCGGCGGCCGTGCGCGAGACTCGCGCTGACGGACACTTTCGTCCCCGGGGCCCGCGAGTCTCGTCCGCCTGGCCGAGTCTCGGGGCCGTGCCGCGCCGCTGCCGCCGCGGTCAGGCGCCGGGCAGGAACAGGCAGAAGGGGTGCCCGTCGGGGTCGAGGAGCACCCGCACGTCGTCCTGGGGCTGGAAGTCCGCCTCGGTCGCACCGAGCTCGAGCGCGCGGGCGGTCGCGGCGTGGAGGTCCTCCACCTGCAGGTCGAGGTGCAGCTGCATGCCCTGCGTCCCCGTGACCGGGGGCCAGGTCGGTGCCTCGTAGGCGTCGTCGTACTGCACCGAGAGCCCGACCCCGCCGTCGGCCGGGCGCACCCGGAGCCAGGTCGGACCGTCCTCGTGCACGGTCCACCCGGTCAGCGCACCCCAGAACCGCGCGAGGCGCACCGGGTCGGGGGACTGCAGGACGGTCGCGGTCAGCACGGGCATCGCGGGGTCGTCGGCACTCATGCGGCGCACGGTACCCGGGTCTGTCGACAGGACGGTCCAGCACCGCGACGGACGGTCGGGATGGCGGCGTGTGCTCGCGTGCAGCCGCTGTGCGCTCGCACGACCGGAAGCACGTCGAACCACGCAATCACGTGGCGCGAGGTGCTCCTCGTTGCGCGGGCGCACTTCGCACCACCTGGCGGCCGGACGACCCGGCACCGCGACGGACGGTCCGGCACTGCACCGCGACGGCCGCGCGACGGGCGCGCGACGGCTGCCGGCTGGTCAGCGGGCGGCGACGCTCGCGCGCTCGACGATCCGGTGCGGCACGACGACGGTCTCCGGAGCGGCCGTCGGGTCGGCGATGCGTCGGGTGAGCAGGTCGAGTGCCGCCGTGGCGAAGGCCCGCCGGTCGAACGACACCGTCGTCAGCGCCGGGATCGCGAAGGCTGCGGCGTCGACGTCGTCGAACCCCACCACGCTGACCTGCTCCGGCACGTGGACACCCCGTGCCGCCAGGACGTGCAGCACGCCGAAGGCGATCGAGTCCGTGTACGCGAACACCGCGTCCGGCAGCGGGTGCGCGTCCAGCCAGGTCGCGAACCCCGTCGCCGCCGCACTCGTCGACCACGTCGGCAGCGGCACGCGCAGGGCGCGGTCGACCTCGAGGCCGACCGCGCCGAGCGCATCCGCGTGACCCTGGTCGCGCAGCTCGCTCGTGGCGGTGGCGTCCGTCGGACGGGCGGCCCCGACGACCGCGATCCGACGGTGCCCGCGGTCGAGCAGGTGGGTCGTGACCTCGCGTGCGGCGCGGCGGCTGTCCACGTGCACCTGGTCGACGTGCTCCGGTTCGACCTCGCCGATGACGACGGTCGGCGGGAGCCCCTCGGTCTCGGCCAGGACGCTCGCGCTGAGCGACACCGGGTTGAGCACGAGGCCGTCCACCAGGTGGGCCCGGGCCCGGGAGACGAGGTCCCGCTCACGTCCCGGGTCGTGTCCGGTCTGGTCGAGCTGCACCGTCCAGCCGCGCTCGCGGGCGAGTTCGACGAACCACTGGGCGAGCTCGGCCGAGTAGGCGCTGCCGAGCTCGGGCAGCGTCAGGGCGATCGCGCCGGAGCGTCCGTTGCGCAGGCCGCGCGCGGACAGGTTCGGCACGTAGCCGAGCTCGGCGACCGCGCGCTCGACCCGCTCCCGTGTCGCCGGCCGCACGGGCACGCCGCCGTTCACCACGTTGGAGACGGTCTTCGGGGAGACCCCGGCGAGGGCCGCCACGTCCCGCACGGTCGCGCGCATCGGGACGAGCGTAGCGCGCCACCCGGAAGACGGGAGGCGCGTTGCGGTGCCGCCACGTGCCTCCCGTCCGTCGCGGTGACGGACGGGAGGTGCGGTGCAGGACCCGCCCCGTGCCTCCCGTCCGACACGGGGCGGGTCCGACCCGGACCGCGCGCCGCGGGCCGGCGACGCTCGGTCGTGGCTACGCGTCGACCAGCTCGCGCCGTGCCGCACGGCGGGCGCGGACGCGGCCGGTCACCGTGACCGCGACCACGACCGCCAGCACCGCGTAGAGCACGATCGGGATGGGGCCGGCCACCAGCACCGAGAAGTCCCCGTCGGCGCTCAGCGCCGCGTCCCGCAGGCTCGTCTCGGCGAGCGGACCGAGCACCATCCCGATGATGAGCGGTGCGAGCGGGATGTCGAGGGCCCGCATGAGGAACCCGACGAGACCGATGCCGAGCAGCATGAGCAGGTCGAAGACCGAACCGCTCGTCGCGTAGATGCCGAGCCCGCAGAAGACGGCGATGCCCGCGTAGAGGTACGCCCGCGGGATCCGCAGCAGCTTCGCCCACAGCATCGCGAACGGGAGGTTGATGACGAGCAGCACCACCATCGCGATGAAGAACGACGCCAGCAGCGCCCAGACCAGGTCGGGGGACCGGTCGAAGAGCAGCGGACCCGGCTGCAGGCCGTACTGGCGGAACGCGGCGAGCATGATCGCGGCGGTCGCCGACACCGGCAGGCCGAGGGACAGCAGCGCACCCATCGCCATGCCGGTCGTGGAGTTGCCGGCTGCCTCGGGTGCCGCCAGCCCGCGGATCGCACCCGTGCCGAACTGCGGGTCCTTCCGGCGGGCGTCGAGACGCTTCTCGAGCCCGAACGCCAGGAAGGTCGGGATCTCCGACCCGCCGGCGGGCACGACGCCGAAGGGCAGCCCGATCGCGGTGCCCCGCAGCCAGGCGGGCGCCGCCTCGCGCAGTTCCCGCTTCGAGAGCCACGGGCGTCCGGTCGCCTGCACCATCCGGCCGTCCTTCAGGTGTCGGGCCAGGCACGCGACGTAGATGACCTCGCCGAGCGCGAGGACCGCGACCGTCACCGTGACGAGCGAGATGCCGTCGAAGAGCTCGGGCACGCCCATCGTGAAGCGCGGCGCACCCGAGATGCCGTCGACGCCGATCACCGCGATGCCGAGGCCGAGGCACAGCGAGCCGAGGCCCTTCAGTGCGTCGTCGGTGACGACCGACGACGTCGTGACGAACGCGAACAGTGCCAGGGCGAAGAACTCAGCGGGTCCGAAGCTCGACGAGAACGACGCGAGCGCCGGTGCGAGGAACACGACCAGGACCGAGGCGATCATGCCGCCGACGAACGCGCCGATCGCGGCCGTCGCGAGCGCCTGGGCCGCTCGTCCGTTCAGCGCCATCTTGTGGCCCTCGAACGTCGAGGCGATGGCCGAGGCCTGGCCCGGCGTGTTCATCAGGATGCCCATGGTGGAGTCACCGAAGAGCCCGCCGAAGTAGACGCCGGCGAACATGATGAACGCCGCGGTCGGGTCGAGCGAGAACGTCACGGGCAGCAGCAGCGCCACCGCCATCGACGAGCCGAGGCCGGGGAGGACGCCGACCGCGGTGCCGAGGAGGCACCCGACGACGACCCAGAGCAGGTTGGCGGGGGTCAGGGCGCCGGCGAAGCCGTCACCGAGGAGACCGAGCACGTCCACGTCAGTACTCCCATCCGACGATGCCCGAGGGCAGCGACAGGTCGAGCAGCATGTCGAAGGCGATGTAGCTGATCGCGCTCACCGTCAGACCGACGACGAGCGGACGCAGCCACCCCGGGGCGCCGAGCCCCTTCGCGACACCGAGGAAGAGCAGTCCGGCACCGACGATCCACCCGAGCACGCCGAGCAGCAGGGCGAAGGCGGCGAAGGACAGGACCACCCAGGCCAGGGAGCGCCAGTCGACGCGGACCGAGCGCTGCTCGACCGAGGTGCCGGTCGTTCCAGTGTCGGCGGTGTGCGCGTCGGCGCGGACGGCGGTGTCGGTGCGGGCCTCCGACGGTGTGCCGTCGGACCCGACCCGTCGGCCGCGCGCAGCCCGGACGGACCGGACGACCAGCAGGGCGGCCAGCAGCAGGAGTGCGGCGGCGACGATACCGGGGAACACCGCGGGCCCGGGGAACGCGGTTCCGTCGGGGACCTCCATCGTGACGATGCCGACGACGAGGTAGACCGCGAAGGCGGTGAAGAGCGCCGGGGTGGTCAGCTCCTTCGCCACCGCGGCGACGCGGCCGGGGTCGGCCCGCAGCGTGAGCCGCTGTCCGACGACCGCGGAGGACGACGTGGGGTTGCTCGGACGGGTCATCGGCCCAGCTCCTCGTACAGCCCGGTGATGCGCTCGCGCTCCTCGTCGATGAACGCGTCGAGCTCGTCACCCGTGATGATCCGCTCGGTCCAGTGGTACCGCTCCATGGCGTCCGCCCACTCGGGGGTGTCGAGCGTGTCCAGCACGATGTCGGTCAGCTGCGCCCGCTGCTCGTCGTCGAGTCCGCCCGGTGCAGCGATCTCGCGCCAGTTCGTCAGCGTGACGTCGTGCCCCTGCTCGACCGCGGTGGGGATGTCGATGCCCTCGACCGGCTCCGCCGCGACGAGCGCGAGTGCGCGCAGACGACCGGACTCGATCTGGTCGATGTTGTCCGGGTACCCGCCCGAGGCCGCCGCCGCCGTGCCGTTGAGGAGCGCCTGGATGGCCTCGCCACCGCCGTCCGACGGGATGTAGTTCGTGTCCTTCGGGTCGATCCCGGCCGAGACGGCGAGGTCGGTGACGACGAGCTGGTCGAACGAGCCGCCGCCCGTCCACGGCACCGAGCCGGGGCGCTCGCGCCAGGCGCTGACGAGGTCGTCGAGCGTCTCGTACGGCGAGTCGGCGGGGACGACGATGACGTCGTACTCCTCGACGGTGACCGCGAGCGGCGTGATGTCGTCGTGGGTGACCGCGGAACCGAACTGGATCTCGGCCGCGAGGAGCCCCGTCCCGCCGACGAGCAGCGTGTCCGTCTGTCCGGCGAGCCGAGCGACGTTCCCGAGCGCGATGGTGCCACCGGCGCCCGGCATGTTGACCACCTGGACGGAGTTGACGATGCCGTTCGCGCGCTGCGCCTGCTGCATGGACCGTGCGACGCCGTCCCAACCGCCGCCGGCCGCCGCCGGTGCCACGAGGGTCACCGACCGGGTCGGGTCGCCTCCGGCCGCTGCCGACGTCACCGAGCCGAAGGCCGCGACCGCGATGGACACCGCGGCGACGGCTGTCCCGACCACGCGTGCGACGGGGCGACGGGCACGCGGCGGACCCGGCGTCCCCGTCGTCGGCTGCTCCGGCACTGGTTGCTCCGCGGGCACTGGTTGCTCCGGCTGCACTGGTTGCTCTGGCATTGCTGGCTCCCTCCTGCGCACGTCGTCGTGCCGCAGGTCGAGAAGTACGATGGCAGCCGCCGACCGGGCGAGCACCCGGCGGCGGAGATGTGCTCATTGACGCTCACGGCGTCGCGGCCGAAGGGGGACGCCACGGTGACCAGGGCTCGTCTCGGGCGGTTGCGGCGGACCGCGGTGCTCGCGCTGCCGAGCGTCATCGTGCTCGCGGCGACGGGTGTCACGACCGGGGTCGCGGCCGTGGTGCAGGAGCGCGCCATCCGCACGTCCGTGGTCGACCAGGTGTCCGGCGTCGCGTCGAGCCTGGCCGACCTGCCCGAGGTGCGGGACGCGGTGGCGTCGGTCGCCGACCGGGGCACACCCGGGGCGCCCGCCGACGCCGACGACCTCGCCTCCGCCACCGCGGCACTGCAACCGATCGCGACGCTCGTCGAGGGTGCCGCCGGCGTCTCGTACGTCGTGGTCACCGACGACGACGGCGTGCGGATCACCCACCCGGACCCGGCGGAACGCGGTGAGCCCGTCGAGACGACGATCGCGCCCGTGCTCCGCGGTGCGGAGTTCGTCGGCACCGAGACCGGCCCGACCGGGACGACCCTGCGTGCGAAGGTGCCCGTCGTCGGCGCGGAGGGCGAGGTCGTCGGCGTCGTGGCGGTCGGCGTGCTCGAGTCCACCATCGCGGCGGACCGGGAACGGGCCCTCGGCACCCTGCTCCCGTGGAGCACCGGCGCGCTCGTCGCGGCGACGCTCGCGAGCGTGCTCCTCTCACTCGTGATCGCCCGACGGCTCCGCCGAGCCGACGCGGTCGACGCGGAGAGCCGGCAGGTCCGGTGGACGACCGAGGCGCTGCGCGAGCAGGCACACGAGTTCGGCACCCGTCTGCACGTGGTGCGCGGACTGGTCGAACAGGGGGACGACGAGGACGCGATGGCCTACATCGACGCCGTGGCACCCGGGTTGACCAGCGGCGGCGGCGCCGGGTCGCCGCGCCGCGGTGCGGTGGCGACGGCGTCGGTCGCGGCGGTGCGCTCGGAGCTCGCCGTGGCCGGGACCACGCTCGACCTGCGGATCGCCGACGACGTCGTGCTCGACGACGCGGTGCTGCTCGTCCTCGCCAACCTGTGCCGGAACGCCGCCGAGGCCGGGGCGGCCACCGTCAGCTGCACCATCGGCTCGCATGACGGGCGTGTGACGGTGACGGTCGAGGACGACGGACCGGGCATCGACCCGACCGACGCGCACCGCGTGCTGACCCGCGGGTGGTCGTCGAAGACCGACGAGAGCGGCCTCGGGCGCGGCATCGGCCTGGCACTCGTCCGACGCACCGCCACCGACCGCGGCGGATCCGTGGTCGTCGGACGGTCGGCAGCGCTCGGCGGTGCCCGACTCGACGTCGAGATGGCGGCGGGGTCGTGACGGCGGCGCTCCGCGTGCTCGTGGTCGACGACGACGCCGGCGCTCGCGCACTCCACACCCGGTGGGTGGCCGCGACCGAGGGGTTCGCCGTCGTCGGGGCGGTCGCGTCCGGCGGCGCCGCGCTGGCATCCGTGGAGCGCGGGGTCGACCTCGTGCTGCTCGACATGCGCCTGCCCGACGTCAGCGGCATCGAGGTCCTGCACCGCATGCACGTCGCTGGCGTCGACGACACCGACGTGCTGGTCGTCAGCTCGTCCCGCGATCAGGTCACCGTCCGGCAGGCGCTCGCCGCGCACCCGGTCGGGTACCTGCTGAAGCCGTTCGACCGCGAGGCCCTGCAGGACCGGCTCCGCGCCTACGCGGCCGAACGTCGGTCCCGCGAGGACGCGCAGCGCGACGTCCCGATGGGGCAGGGCGACGTCGACCGGCTGCTCGCCACCGGATCGGTGCGCGTGGTCGGACCCGACCGCACGGCGACGCGAGCGCCCGAGGACGCCCTCCCGAAGGGCGTCAGCGCCACCACGCTCGGTCGGGTCGTGACGGCGCTCGACCCCGTGGTCGCCCGCTCGGTCGACGAGGTCGCGGCAGCGACGGGCACCTCGCGGGCCACCGCCCGCCGGTACCTCGACCACCTCGTCGCGACGGGCGCCATCGACCTGGCGCACCGGTACGGCCGTCGAGGCCGCCCGCAGGTGCTCTACCGGCTGACGCCGGCTCCCTGAAGGCCCGGCCACGGCAGCCGGGTCGCGATCCGTGCCGGACGGGAGGCCCGTGGCGGCGTCGCCACGGGCCTCCCGTCCGTCACCGGGTCACGCGCGTCGCGTGGCGACGACCCGTCGTACGGTCGCGTCGCGCGCGTGGACGGGCGGGCGTCCGGTCAGGACGGGTGGCGGGCGGTCCACTCGCGGAACGGGGCCGTCGGGTCGTCGACCCGGCCCTGCTCGCTCGGCAGGGCGCGCTCCGCGACGGGCTTCGCGTACTCGTCGTAGAAGGTGGCGAGCGTCATCAGGCGGTTGCCGTCCTCGTAGTGCTCGCCCTCCTGCTCCCGCGTCGCGGCGAAGACCACGCGGTCCGGCTGGGCGTAGTACAGCGCGCCGAGGCACATCGGGCACGGGTACGCGGTGACGAACACCTCGTGGCCGGTGAGGTCGGTGATGCCCTGCTCGGCGGCGGCGCGGATCGCGCGGATCTCGGCGTGCGCGGTCGGGTCGCCGGTCTGGGCGACGTGGTTGACGGCCTCGACCACGACCTCGCCGTCGCGGACGATCAGGCAGGCGAAGGGCTTGCCACCGTCGTGGACGTTGTCGAGGGCGCGGGCGACCGCGAGGGCGGTGAGTTCGTCGTCGTGCATGCCGGCCACGGTGCTCCCGGTCGGTGCTCGTCGGGTGTGCGTCCGGGGGACGGGGACGATCGGATCGCGGTGCTGGTCAGCCGAGCCAGGACGGGTCGGCGAAGAGCTCCTCGACCTCGGTGACGAAGCGCGAGGCGTGGAAGCCGTCCACCGCCGCGTGGTTGATCCGGAGCGCCATCGGCATGCGGGTGCGTCCGTCCACCTGCCGGTAGCGTCCGAGCGTGATCACGGGCGCCAGGTGGTCCTCGGCGCCCGTCAAGTGCAGCGCGAAGCCGGTGAACGACGTGCGGGGGAGCGTCGAGACGTCGAAGAGGTCGGTGCGACCGGTGCCCTGCGGGAACATGCGGTGGTCGTCGCGGTACCGCTCGGTCGTGGCGACCACGGCGTCGTGGAACGCCCGTGCGTCGGGGTCGTACTCGGTGACGAGCACCGAGAAGGTCTCGGTGTCGGGGTGGAAGACGGTGAAGGTCGGGTGCACCACGTCCCACACCGCGGGCCGGCCCTCCTCGGTGAGCTGCATCCGGAACTCGTCGTGCCGGTTCACGACCGTCGCGAGCACCCAGATCTGCGACGGGTACGTCTTCGCGCCGGCGGCCCGGGCGGCGTCGACGAAGGCGGTGACGTCGACCTCCACGGTCATCTCCCACGCACAGGGCTCCCGCCGGTAGTGCGCGAAGTGCTCGGCGCGGGGCCACTGGTCGAGGTCGATCGGTCGGAGTCGGTCCACCCGGCCAGTCTCGTCCCCCGGACTCCCGACGCGCGTGCACCGGACGGCGGTTCAGTGGTGCATGCCCTCGACGCCGTTCTCACCAGCGCTCGCGACGTTCTTCCGCGGGCTCGCCGCGCACAACGAGAAGTCGTGGTTCGAGGAGCACCGCGACGACTGGGAACGGCACGTGCAGGAGCCGATGGAGGCGCTCCTGCACGAGGCCGAGCACCGCTACGGTGCCGGACGGGTGCTCCGGCAGCACCGCGACCTGCGCTTCACGCCGGACGAGCGGCCCTACCGCGAGGACACCGGTCTCACCGCGGGCGGCACGTACCTCAGTGCCGGAGCGGACGGGTTGCAGGTCGGCGGTGGACTCTACGAACCGTCCCGCGCACAGCTGCGGGCAGCGCGCACCACCATCGACGAGCACCCGCAGGCCGCGGCCGCGCTGCAGCGTGAGCTCGACGAACTGACCGGTGCCGGGTACGAGCTGGCCGGACCGCCGCTGAAGACCGCCCCGCGCGGGTACGACGTGGACCACCCGCGGATCGACCTGCTCCGGATGCAGCACTACGCGGCGCTCGTGCACCTGCCGCTGGAGAGCTCCCTCGACGACATCGCCGCGGCGTGGGACCGCGTGCAGCCGCTGGTCCGGTGGACGGTGAAGTGGGCACGGGCGGACGACCCGGAGGCTTCGGACGACCCGGCGCCGCCCGTGCCGGGAGCCCGGTCGATCGACGAGCGCGCCTGACCGCCTGATCGCCCGTCCGTCGGCTGCTCCCTAGGCTCGGGGCATGCCGACGCTCGATCGTTCCCCTGCCCTCGTCGCCACCGGGTTCCTCGCGATCCCCGTCGCCCAGGCGCTCGTCGCACTGCCGAGCGACCTGCTGTCGACGATCCAGGCGGCGCCGATCGACCCGGCCCTCGCTGACACCGCAGCGTTCTCCGAGGCGTACGGCTACCCGCTCGAGGGCGGCGCAAACTGCATCGTCGTCGCGGGGAAGCGCGGCGACGAGGTCCGCCACGCGGCGTGCGTGGTGCTCGCGTCGACGAAGCTCGACGTGAACCGGGTCGTGAAGAAGCTGCTGGACGTGCGCAAGGCGAGCTTCGCGCCGATGGACCAGGCGGTCGAGCTGACCGGCATGGAGTACGGCGGGATCACCCCGATCGGGTTGCCCGCGGACTGGCCGGTGTACGTCGATGCCCGCGTGCTCGGTGCTCCGGAGGTCGTCGTCGGCGCCGGGCTCCGCGGGGCGAAGGTGTTCCTGCCCGGGCGGACCCTGGCGGCGCTGCCGAACGTCACCGTGGTCGAGGGGCTGGCCCTCGCGGACCAGGCCCCCGACGCCCCCGACGCCACGGGCGTCGGCTGAGCCCCGTCAGCGGGCGGCTGCCAGGGTCTTCGTGATCCGCTGCAGCGAGACCGTCTCGGCGGTGCCGAGCTCCTGGGCGAACAGGCTGAGGCGGAACTCCTCGAGCATCCACCGTGCGTGCACGAGCTCGGCGTGGGCCCCGACCGACGGCGGGAACACGCCACCGGCGTCGGTGTAGCGGTCGGTGGCGACCGTGACCTCGCGCATCCACGTGGCGTCACGGCCGGGGTTCTGCAGGAGCTTCTGCACGCGGGCCTCGACACCCCGCAGGTACACCCGGATCCGCCGGAGCCGGTCGAGCCCGGCGACGGCGACGAAGCCCGGGAAGACCAGGCGCTCCACCTGCTGGCGCATGTCGGTCAGCGCCGGCAGGAGCGCCATCGAGTTCGCCTGCTTCATCGCCTTGTCGGCCGCCCGCTGCGCGGTGAGCACGGCGGCGACCTCGGACACGGCGGTGAACATCGTGTCGACGACGGTGGCGGACACGGCATCGCGGACCGTCTCGAAGTCGGCCTTCGTGAAGACCAGGCCGTCGGGGTGGGTGCGTCGGATGCCCGCGTCCACGACGGCGGCCAGCACGTCGTCGAACAGCGCCGCGGTCGACGCGTACGGGCTCGCGGCCAGCGCGAGCTTCTCCTGCGCCGTGAGGTGCGACTGCACGTACGACACCGGCGAGGGCACGGCGTGCATGACGAGCCGACGGACGCCGGCGGGCATGTTCACAGTGCGGTCACCGGGCGTCGCCAGGAGGCGGACACCGACCGTCGCCTTGGGGCCGTCGCCCTCCTCGACCAGCGACGGGTAGGCACGGATCACGCCACCGGCCTGCTTCGTGTCGAGGACCTGCGGCAGGTCGTCGGACGGCCAGGCGGTGAGGCCGGAGCGTTCCACCTGCGTGCCGGAGGAGGCCCCGGCGACGCGCGCCGCGCCTCCCGGCCGGGCCGCTGCCCTCGCCGTCGCGGAGGCGACGCTCTGCTGCGTCCGGTCCTTCAGCTTCGTCTGCAGGGCCGCGAGGTCCTTGCCGGACTCGACCCGACGGCCGCGCTCGTCGACGACCGCCCAGGTGGGCAGCAGGTGCGCCGGCACCCGGGACAGGTCGAAGTCGGCCTCGGTCACCGGCACGTACGTCATCCGCTGGATCGCCGCGGCGAGGGTCGCGCGGAAGGACTCCGTCGGCTCGATCGGAGCGTCGTCGGGTAGTTCGGCGACGATCTTCTCGGCCCAGTCGGCAGCGGGGACGACGTTCTTCCGGATCTGCTTCGGCAGCGACTTGATGAGTGCGGTGACGAGCTCCTTCCGCAGGCCACGGACCTGCCAGTCGAAGCCCTCCTCGCGCATGCGGGGGAGCAGCGCGAGCGGCACCTGCACGCTGACGCCGTCGTCCTGCGCGCCCGGCTCGAAGCGGTACTTGATCGCCAGGCGCTGGTCACCGGAACGCCACTGCGTCGGGTACTCCTGCTCGTCCTGGGCGGCCTCGGCGGCGTCCTCGTCGAGCAGGTCCTGCCGCCGCATCGTGAGCAGGTCCGGCTGCTCACGACGGGTCGTCCGCCACCACCCCTCGAAGTCGCGCGTGGTGGCGACGTCCGCAGGGATCCGTGCGTCGTAGAACTCGTACACACGCTCGTCGTCGAACAGGATGTCGCGACGGCGGGTGCGCTCCTCGAGCTGCTCGAGCTCGCGGCGGAGCTTCCGGTTCGCGCGGTCGAAGGCCTGCTGCGCGTCCCACTCGCCCTCGACGAGAGCGTGGCGGATGAACAGCTCGCGCGAGTGCTCGGGGTCGACGCGCCCGTACTGCACGCCGCGACGCTGCACGATCGGGACACCGAACAGCGTCACGCGCTCGTACGCCACGACCGCGCCCTGCTTCTTCTCCCAGTGCGGCTCGCCGTAGGTGCGCTTGAGCAGGTCACCGGCGAGCGGCTCCACCCACGCGGGGTCGATCCGGCCGACGGTCCGGGCGAACAGGCGACTCGTCTCGACGAGCTCGGCGGCCATCACGGCGTCGGGCTGCTTCTTCGCGAGGACGCTGCCCGGGAACACCACGAACCGGACGTTGCGCGCGCCGAGGTAGTCGCGCTTCTCCTTGTCCCGCAGCCCGATCTGGCTGAGGAGCCCGGCGAGCAGCGAACGGTGCACCGCGTCGCCGTCCTCGGAGCGCGACTGGCCCACCCGCACGTCGACCTGCTTCGCGGCGCGGGACAGCTGCCGGTACAGGTCCTGCCACTCGCGGATCCGCAAGTAGTTGAGGAACTCGGCCTTGCACAGGCGACGGAACGCGCTCGACGACAGCTCCTCCTGCTTGTCCTCGATGTGGTTCCAGAGGTTGAGCAGGGTGAGGAAGTCGCTCGTCGGATCGGCGAACCGGGCGTGCAGCTGGTCGGCGTGGGCACGCTTCTCGAGCGGTCGTTCACGTGGGTCCTGGATGCTCAGGGCGCTGACGATCGCGATGACCTCGCGCCCGACGCCCTGGCGACCGGCCTCGAGCACCATCCGGCCGAGCCGCGGGTCGATCGGCAACCGGGTGAGCTGTCGGCCCGACTTGGTGATCCGGCCGTCGCGGTCGACCGCGCGGAGCTCCCGCAGCAGGTCGAGGCCGTCCTTGACGCCCCGGGAGTCCGGCGGCTGCAGGAACGGGAAGCGTTCGATGTCGCCGAAGCCGAGGGAGATCATCTGCAGGATGACCGCCGCGAGGTTCGTGCGGAGGATCTCGGGGTCGGTGAACTCCGGACGGCGCGTGAAGTCGTCCTCGGAGTAGAGCCGGACCGCGATGCCCGCGCTGGTGCGACCCGCGCGTCCGGAGCGCTGGTTCGCGCTCGCCTGGCTGATCGCCTCGATCGGCAGCCGCTGCACCTTCGCCCGCGGGGAGTACCGGGAGATGCGGGCGGTGCCGGTGTCGATCACGTACTTGATGCCCGGCACCGTCAGGGAGGTCTCCGCCACGTTCGTGGCGAGGACGACGCGGCGACGGACACCCGGGGTGGTCCGGCGCTCGAACACGCGGTGCTGGTCGGCGGCGGAGAGTCGGCCGTAGAGCGGCAGGACCTCGGTGCCCGGGTAGCGCTTGCCCTCGATCGCCTCCTGCGCGTCACGGATCTCGTTCTCGCCCGACAGGAACACGAGGACGTCGCCCGGGTCCTCGCGCGCGAGTTCGTCGAGCGCGTCGGTGATGCCCTGGAGCACGTCGCGGTCGTCCGCGCTCCCACCGCGGCCACCGCTGTCGTCGGTCCGTGGGTCGGTGTCGTCGCCCTCGTCCGCACCGGTGTCACCGTCCGCGGCGTCGTCGGCGACGAGCGGCCGGTAGCGGATCTCGACCGGGTACGTCCGGCCGGACACCTCGATGATCGGTGCGCCGCCGAAGTGCTGCGAGAACGACTCCGGGTCGATCGTCGCACTCGTGATGATGACCTTGAGGTCGGGGCGCCGGGGGAGCAGCCGCTTCAGGTACCCGAGCAGGAAGTCGATCGTCAGCGAGCGCTCGTGGGCCTCGTCGATGATGATCGTGTCGTAGCGCTCCAGGTCACGGTCGAAGTGGATCTCGTTGAGGAGGATCCCGTCGGTCATGAGCTTGATCCGGGTGTTCCCGCTCACCTTGTCGGTGAACCGCACCTGGTAGCCGACCAGGTCGCCCAGCTCGCTGCCGAGCTCCTCGGACACGCGCTCGGCGATGGTGCGGGCGGCGATCCGGCGGGGCTGGGTGTGCCCGATCGACTCGCGGCCGAGCTCCAGGCAGATCTTCGGCAGCTGCGTCGTCTTGCCCGAGCCCGTGGCACCGGCGACGATGACGACCTGGTGGTCACGGATCGCGGCGGCGATGTCGTCCCGCCGCTGCGACACCGGCAGTTCGGGCGGGTACGTGATGACGGGCGTGGCAGACATGAGCATTCCAGGATAGCGGTCCGTGCGGCGGCTGTCGTCAGCGGAGCTGCTCGGCGAGCGCGGCGTCGCTCCGGGCCGGCAACGCACAGACGTGGTCGTGGCAGACGTAGGCGGCTGGTGCTGCGCTGTCCCGCCCGGCGAACAGCGAGAACCCGGCGGCGGCCCACGCCCGCGCCTGGTCCGGGGTCACGGTCGCGACCACGGTGCCCGGCCGGCGGGCGGCGAGGCCGGTCCACCGCATCGGGTCGTCGCGGCCGGACACGACGACGACCTCACGCGAGGGACGCTGCAGGGCGAGCGCGACCCCGAGGGCGTCGGCGTGGCCGAGCGGCCGCTCGGTACCGGTGCGTGCACGGTCGGCGACGAGCCGCGTCGCGGCGTCCCGGAGTGCCCGGTCACCGGTGAGTGCGGCCAGTGTCGCCGCGGTCGCCGCCAGTGCGACGGTGCCGGACCGCAGTGCCGTCTGCGGCTGCTCACCCGTCGTCGTGCCGGCTGCCCGCAGGACCGGATCAGCCTCGAAGCGACCGGCGAGGCCGTCGTCGACGAGCGCGCGTGCCGTCTCGGCGTACCGGACCTCGCCGGTGAGCAGCGCGAGCTCGAGCAGCCCCTCGGCGAGCAGTCCGACATCCTCGATCGTGGGAGGCGCCGCAGACGTGCCGTGGGCGGTGCTCGACCGGACCACCACGTGTCCGTCGCGCACGTGGGCGGCCAGGATCGCGTCGGCGGCACCCTGCGCGAGGGCGGTGCACTCGTCGTCACCGCTCCGGGCCGCAGCACGCGCGAGCCCGCGGATCGCGAGGCCGTTCCACCCCGTCAGCACCTGGTCGTCGAGGGGCGGTGGGTCGAACTGTCCGCGCTCGTCGAGTGGCAGCCGGTACCAGTCGCCCTCGACGCGTCGCCCGTCGATGGTCGACTCGCTGTCCTGCGCCGCGACGAAGGCGCCGTCGGGCCGTTGCAGCGTGTCGCGCAGGAAGTCGGCGATGCCCCGTGCCTGCTCGGCCCCGGCGACCGCGAGCAGCCCCGCGTTGTCGTAGAGCATCCGTTCGTAGTGCGGCACGCTCCAGTCGCGCTTGGTCGCGTACCGGAACACGCCGCCGTCGGCGTCCGTCAGCTCGGTCGTCCGGATCGCCCGGAGGCTCCGCTCGAGCAACCCGCGTGCGGCGGCGTCACCGTCGGCCGCGACGTCGGAGAGGAACTCGAGGAGCGGCGCGCTCGGGAACTTCGGTGCACCGCCGAAGCCGCCGTACGTGGTGTCCTCCGCCGAGACGAGCTGCGCGGTCACGGAGCGGATCGCGTCGACGGACGGGAGGCGCGGCGTGTCTGCGTCGGACGGCTCGCCACCCTGGGCGGTGGCGTCCGCCTGCGCCCCCTGCGCGATCGCCGCGGCGATCGCGCTCGCGTTCGCGTCCACCTCGTGCCGCCGCTGGGTCCAGGCATCGAGCACCGCCGTGAGGACCTGGCGGAACGACCCGACCTGGCCGACCGGGGTCGGCGGGTAGTAGGTCCCCGCGAAGAACACCCGCCCCTCGGGCGTCGTGAACGCGGTCAGCGGCCACCCGAGCTGCTGCGTGAAGGCGCTCGCGGAGGCCATGAGGCTGGCGTCCACGTCGGGACGCTCTTCTCGGTCGACCTTGACGGCGACGAAGTCGCGACGGAGCAGCTCGCCGATCTCGGGGTCGGAGAAGCTCTCGCGCGCCATGACGTGACACCAGTGGCACGTGGCGTACCCGACCGAGACGAGCACCGGGACGTCGCGCTCCCGTGCCTCGGCGAACGCGTCGGGTCCCCACTCCCGCCAGTCCACCGGGTTGTCGGCGTGCAGACGGAGGTACGGGCTGACGGACGTTCCGAGCCGGTTGTCGTTCATGCGTCCAGCCTGCCCCGCGGGCGCTGGACGGTGCTGACGATCCGGCGGCCGGTGGACAGGTCGTGCTCGTCCACAGGCGCGGGCCGTGGAGTCCGGGACACCGTTCCCGGGCCGGCGGTCAGCCGGGCAGCCAGCCCGTGAGCGACGCGAGCCGTCGTGCGATCTCGAGCGGAGACCTGCCGTCGGTGTCCACCCGGGCGACCGTGTCCGCGACGGCCGAGTCGAGCGTCCCGGCCGTCGCCGTGCTGTGGGCGAGCTGCGCATGCGGGACCGTGCCGCCCGCCCGCCGGGCCAGACGACCGGCGGTGGTGGCGTCGGAGGCGCGGAGCAGGACCGCGGTGACGACCGGGTCGTCGCCCATCGCGGCGGCGAGCCGCTCGTGCTCGAGCACGGACACGGTGTTCGTGAAGACGAGCCGGTGGTGCCCGAGCTCGCGGTACGCCGCCCACATCGCGCGCAGGTTCCGCTCGGCGAGCCGGACGGCGGGGTGCGCCACGTGCGGAGCCGGGTGCGCGAGGTCCAGGAGGTCGCCCTCGATGACCGCATGCGGGACGTCGGCAGCCACCAGCAGGTCGTGGAGCGCCTCGGCCGCGGTCGACTTGCCGACGCCCGAACGCCCGCCGACGAACAGGACCTCCGAGCGGGGCACCGGCTCAGCCCCTGCCGAGCGAGAGCAGCACGAGGGCGGCGTCCTCCGGGCCGTAGTCGAACATCCGCTCCCAGAACGGGTCCTCCGCCCAGGGGACGTCGCCGCCGGCCGGCACGGCGTGCGCGGTCTCGAGCAGCCAGTCGACCTCGGGCCGCACCGCCTCGGCGTACCGCGGGGGCTGCCAGCCGAGCGCCCGTGCCGCCGTCGTGTCGAGGACGAACGGCGACGGCGAGCTCCACGGGGTCGTCCCGACGAAGGCGGGGGCGTCCTCGTCGAGCAGGACCTCGTCGAAGCGGTGGTCGACGAGCCCGGCCACGGTCCGCACGATCTCCAGCACGTCGGGCGCGGTCTCGTCGGCCACGTTGAGGATCCGGCGGTCCGGAGCGTCGGCGACGAGGCGCACGAGCGAAGCGATCCCGCTCGCCGCCGTCGTGTGGTCGACCCCGCGTCCGTGGTCCGCGAGCAGGATCCGCTCCCGGCCGTCGAGCGCGCGACGCACCACGAACCACTCCCGGGGGCGGCCGATCCCGACGCCGTACACCTTCGAGGGGCGCAGCACGGTGACGGGAGCGCCGTGGTCGAGCAGGACCTGTTCGGCGGCGACCTTCGCGGCGCCGTAGCCCTCGCGCGAGGTCGGGTCGCCGTCGCCCGCGACGACGGTCGGCTGGAGCTCCGTGACCGCGCCGCCGAACACCGGCCGTCCGACCGAGTTCGCGTGGCGCCCTCGGTCGTCGACGTAGACCGCCTTCGAGGACACGAACACCGTCGAGCCGACGTCGTCGAGGAACGGTCGCAGCTGCAGGGCGTCGTCACGGGTCGCGCCCACGGTGTCGACGAGCAGGTCGGCGCCGGGACGCAGGAGTTCGCGGAGCACGCTCGTGTCGCGGCGGTCACCGGCCACGAAGGAGGCGCCGGCCGCCGTCAGCGCATCGGCTGCGGGACCGCCGTGTCGTGCCACGACGTCGATCTGCCAGTCGTCGCCACCGCGGCCGGAGACGTCGAGGAGGTCTCGGACCACCGCCGACCCGATCCCGCCGGTACCGCCGAGGACGACCGCGCGTCTGGTGCTCATGCGCCAACGCTAGTGCCGCGGGGACGGCCCGGACGCCCGGCCAGCCCGGCCAGCCCGGTCGGCCCGGCCAGCGCGGTCGGCGTGGCCGACGTTGTGGCGTCAGGACGCGAGCAGCTCCGGCTCGAGGCGCCACCACTCGGCGAGCGAGCCGTCGTAGACCTTCACCTGGTCGTGCCCGAGCACCGTCAGGGCGAGCGCGTCGACGCAGGCCGCGCTGCCGACGCCGCAGTACGTCACGATCTCGTCGGCGTCGAGCACCGGCGCGAACACCTCGGCGAGTGCCGGGCCGCGGCGGAGGGTGTTGGTGTCGGGGTCGACCACGTCGTCCGTGGTGATCGCCGTGCTGCCGGGGACCACGCCGGGGTGGTCGGATCCCAGCGCCGACGGGGGAGCCGCCAGGACGACCGCCGCGGGCTCCTCGCCGCGGACGGCGCGCAGGACACGGTCGTGGTCGGCCCACACGGGACGTTCCTCGCCGGCCAGGAACGGCTCGGCGGACGGCGACCGGGTGCTGCCACGGAGCGGTCCGACGCGGACGGGTCGTCCCTCGTCCCGCCACTTGGTGAACCCACCGTCGAGCACCGCGACGTCGTCGAAGCCGAACGCCCGGAAGATCCACCAGAGCCGTGCCGCCCACTCACCGACGCTGTCGTCGTAGACCACCACGGTCGAGCCGTTGGTCACGCCCAGTCCACTCGCGGCGGACTCGAAACGCTCCGCCGTCGGGCGGGTGAAGGGCACGTCCGCGTCGGGCGTCGAGAAGTCGTCGACCAGGTCGGCGTACCGGGCGCCCGGTACGTGCCCGTGCTGCTCGTACGCGTCGCGGGCGGCCTGCCAGTGCATCGCCGTGCCGACCCCGGTGGTGTGCACCGAGGCATCGAGGACGACGAGATCGTCGGCACCGATGTGGTCGGCGAGCCACTGCGTCGACACGAGCGGCGAGGTCAGGACGGGGGCCATGGCGCTCAGGGTAACCGGGGCCACTGATGTGCCGCAGGAGGACCGACACAGTGCGCAACGCCGCTGTCCGGACCACGGGGTGTGCCGAATCCGTGCGCACCGGAACGGCCGGGGTCGGTCGTTCCTTCGGCCGGCCCCGGGGACACGACATCCCACGCGTCGATCGACGCGTGGGATGTCGCAGAGCGGGGGCAGAGCAGGGCAGGGCGGACCGGGCGCGGAGCGGAGCGGCTCGGGTAGCGGGAGCGGGGCGGCTAGTGCGCCGCTGCCGGGATGCTGCCCGTGGTCGCGGACGCCGCGCGCTCGAGCTTCGCGAGTCGCACCGACTGCCGGTTGATGAGCAGCCCGCCTGCGAGGGCGACGAGCACGAGCACCCCGGCCGAGATGCCGAAGGCGACGTGGTACCCGTCGATCACCGCCTGGGCCTGCTGCAGCTTCGTCGGTGCTGCCGAGAGGCCCGACAGGCTGTCCTTCACGACGTCGGCGAAGATCGTCGAGAGCAGGGCGGTGCCGATCGAGCCGCCGATCTGCTGCATGGTGTTGACCGTCGCCGAGGCCACGCCGGCGTCCGCCCGTGCGACACCGGTCGTCGCGGTGTTCATCGCGGACGAGAAGATCGTGCCCATGCCGAGACCGATGACGATCAGCGCCGGCAGGACGGTGCCCGCGTAGGTGCTGTCGACGTCGGTGCGGAGCAGCAGCAGGAGCCCGGTCGCCGCGACGAGTCCGCCCGCGAAGATCAGGACCTTCGGGCCGACGCGGGGGAGCAGCCGCCCGCCGATCTGCGTCGCCGACACCATGATCGACAGCGGCATCGGCAGGAACGCCAGACCGGTCTGCAGCGAACTGAAGCCGAGGGTCTGCTCGAGGTAGTACGTCAGGAACAGGAAGATGCCGAACATGCCGATCGCCACGAGGCCGATCGCGATGAAGGCACCGCCGCGGTCGCGGTCGAGGACGACGCGCAGCGGCAGGAGCGGGTGCGCGACGCGGGTCTCGATGACCACGAACGCGGCGACGAGCAGGACGCCCGCGGCGAGCATGACGATGGTGAGCGGGGCGTCCCAACCGTTCGACTCGGCGTTCGAGAAGCCGTAGACGATGCCGACCAGGCCCGCGGTGATCGTCAGCACACCGGCCACGTCGATGCGCGGACGCTCGACCTTCGGCGGCTTCGCCATGAACACGAGCGCACCGATGACCCCGAGGACCGCGAACACGACGTTCACGTAGAGGCACCAGCGCCAGGACGCGTACTCGGTGAGCACGCCGCCGAGCAGCAGGCCGATCGCCGCACCCGAGCCGGCGATGGACCCGAAGATGCCGAACGCCCGGCCGCGTTCCTTCGGATCGCGGAAGGTCGTGGTGAGCATGCCGAGCGCCGAGGGGGCGAGCAGGGCACCGAAGACGCCCTGCAGTGCGCGGGCGGCGACGAGCAGGCCGAACGAGTCGGCGAGACCACCGAGCACCGAGGCCAGGGCGAACCCGACCAGGCCGACGATGAAGGTGGTCTTCCGGCCGAACAGGTCACCGAGGCGACCGCCGAGCAGGAGCAGGGAGCCGAACGCGAGCGAGTACGCGGTGACGATCCACTGCCGCTGGTCGGTGCCGAAGCCGAGATCGGCCTGCGCCGAGGGGAGGGCGATGTTCACGATGGTCGCGTCGAGCACGACCATGAGCTGGGCGAGGGCGATGACCGCCAGTGCGATCCAGCGGTGGTTCGGCCTGTCGGAGCCGGAGCCGGAGCCGGTCGTGGTGCCGGCAGCACGGCCGGTCGTCGTCGGTGCCGACCCGGTCGGGGTCGGCACGGTCTGTTCTGCCGTCACGGCAGCCTCCTTCGGAGAAGGGTGGAGGTGGCGGAGCACGCGCCGTCGAGCGCTTCGCGAGGAGGTGGAACCGGATGTGGTGCATCCGTTTGTGTCGAGTGTAGACCGAAACGGAGCCACCGCATCCGTTTGTTCCCAGAATCGTCAACTACCGTCGACGTCGTGAGCACCACCGACACCGCGCACGACCTCGAGCGCCCTCTGCGCGCCGACGCCGCGCGCAACCGCGAGCTGATCCTGCAGACCGCGCGCCGGTGCTTCGCCGAGCGGGGCCTGTCGGTCACGTTGAACGACATCGCGCACGAGGCCGGGGTCGGCGTCGGCACCGTCTACCGCCGGTTCGCCGACAAGGACGCCCTGATCGAGGCGTTGCTCGCCACCAAGTTCGAGGCGATGAACGCCGCCGCCGCCCGAGCCGCGCAGGAGACCGATCCGCGCGAGGCCCTCCGCGTCTACCTGACGGGCGTGTTCGAGTTCCGCGCGCGCGACCGTGCCCTGGCGGACGCCATCGTCCGCGCGGGGAAGGCGCGGCCGTCGATCGTGCACGAGCGGGACCGGCTCGAGCGCCAGGTCGCGACCATCATCGAGCGAGCGGCGGCGTCCGGGGTGGTGCGGGCCGGGTTCAGCTACGCCGACCTGCCGATGCTCACGACGATGGTCGGCGCCGTCGCGGACGCCACACGCGCTCACGACCCCGACGCCTGGCGCCGCTACGCCGAGGTCGTGCTCGAGGGCGTGCTGCCCGGCGGCACCACCGACCCCATGGTCGGTGCCCCGCTCGACCGCGCCGCCATCGAGCGCGCCCTGCACGGCCAGCCCTGACGGTCGCCGGACGCGACACCCGCCGGACGGGAGGCACGTGGCCGTCGGGCACCGCGCCTCCGTGCCGACAGCGGGTCGGCCGCCACCGGCGTCCCGCGCGGTCGCGTCCCCAGGGCCGGACCGCTCCAGCCAGCTCGGCAGCACCGCTCCAGCCAGCTCGGCAGCACCGCTACAGCCAGCTCGGCAACCAGTAGTGCGACCGGACGAAGTCCCACGGCATCTGCAAGCCGGTCCACATCGGGTACCAGTACACCGACGCGAGCACGACGACACCGAGGTACACGCCGATCCAGACCAACGCCCGGGTCCGCCGCGGCCGCGGGTCGGTCCGAGATCCGGCGACGAGTCCGATCGCCGCAGCCAGGGCGATGACGAGGAACGGCTCGAACGCCACCGTGTAGAACTGGAACACCGTGCGGTCGGTGTACAGCAGCCAGGGCAGGTACCCGCCCGCGACACCGATGAGCACGAAGCCGTACTCCCACCGGCGCCGCAGCACGAAGAGCACGAGCAGCGCGACCGCCGCGATCACCGAGGCGTACCAGACGAACGGGTTCGCGATGCCGGTGATCGCCTCGCCGCAGCGGTCCGCCCAGCAGCCTTCCTGCCCGTGGTTCGTCCCGACGTAGTACATCGACGTGGGGCGCTGCATGACGAGCCACAGCAGCGGGTTCGCCTGGTACGAGTGCGGGGTGTGCAGGCCGATGTTGAAGCCGTAGATCTCCGACTGGTAGTGCCACCAGTTCTGGAACGGGTCCGGCACCCACGCGAGCAGTCCCGTCCACCGCTCGCCGCCGGAGGCGATCCAGTTCCGGTCCCACCCACCGGAGGTCCGGAACCACCCCGTCCACGACGCCAGGTAGGTCACGGCAGCGACCGGCACGGTGAGCAGGAACGTCACCGGCGCCTGCTGCAGGAAGGCGCTCGAGGACCAGAACGTCACGCCCGCCCGGCGGCGCATCACCATGTCGCTCAGCACGGAGTACAGGGCGAAGAACGCCAGGAAGTAGAGGCCGGACCACTTCGTCGCGGACGCCAGACCGAGGGCGACGCCCATCGCGACGAGCCACGGCCGCCGGACCAGCACCGGCCCCCAGAGCGTGTCGCCGCCGCCGTCCACGCGGCGGTGGACCCAGTCGTCGAGCCGCCGCTGCGTCCACCTCCGGTCGAGCAGCAGCGCACCCGCGCCGAGCACGACGAAGAACGTCAGGATGCCGTCGAGCAGCGTCACGCGCGACAGCACGATCGCCTGCCCGTCGATCGCGAGCAGGAAGCCGGCGAGCGTCCCGATCGCGGTCGAGCGGAACAGCGAGCGGGCGATGACCGCGGTCAGGAACACGGTCGCGGTGCCGAGCACGGCGACCGTGAACCGCCACCCGAACGAGCTGTCGGCGCCGAACAGCAGCATCCCGAGGCCGATCAGGTACTTCCCGAGCGGCGGGTGCGCGATGAACTCCGCCGCCCTCGAGTACAGGTCGGTCTCGCCGTCCGCGAAGCGCTGGTCGGTCGTCGGGGCGCCGTCGTCGGAGGAGTTCGCCGGCCAGGTGCCCTCGTAGCCGAGGTGCACGATCGACCAGCCGTCCTTGACGTAGTACGTCTCGTCGAACACGAGCGAGTGCGGGTGTCCGAGTCCCACCAGACGGAGCACGGCCGCCAGCAGCGTCACCGCGATCGGACCCGTCCAGCGCCACACGGCGACCCGCCGCGACGTCGAGAGGACCCGACCCCACCAGTCGTCGAGGCGGGAGCCGGCCGGTCCGTCGACGAGGGCGGTGCGGTCGTCGGTCAGCTCGCTGGTCATCGCCTGCATCCTACGGATCGCCGCCACGGCGGACCTGGCACCAGAATGGGGAGGTGATCGTCCTCGCAGCAACGCCCATCGGCAACCTCGGCGACGCGTCTCGTCGTCTCGTCGAGACCCTCTCGAACGCGAGCGTGGTGGCCGCCGAGGACACCCGGACCGCGATCCACCTGATGCGTGCGCTCGGCATCGAGAACCGCCCGCGCCTGATCGCCCTCCACGAGCACAACGAGCGCGCGAAGGCCGCCGAGGTGGTCGAGCTCGCCCGCGACGAGGACGTGGTGGTCCTCACCGACGCGGGCATGCCCGCGATCAGCGACCCGGGCTTCCCCCTCGTGGAGGCCGCGGCGGCCGCCGGGGTGACCGTCACCGCCCTGCCCGGGCCGTCCGCGGTGCTCATGGCGCTCGCCGTGTCGGGCCTGCCGACCGACCGGTTCAGCTTCGAGGGCTTCCCGACCCGCAAGGCGGGGGAGCGCCGTCGTCTCTTCGCGTCCCTGGCCGGTGAGCAGCGGACGATGGTGTTCTTCGAGTCACCGCACCGGCTCGCCGACACGCTCGCCGACATGGCCGCGGGGTTCGGGGACGACCGCCGCGCGGTCGTGTGCCGCGAGCTCACGAAGCTGCACGAGGAGGTCCGCCGCGACTCGCTCGCCGCGCTCGCCGCCTGGGCCGCCGACGGGGTGCGCGGTGAGATCTGCGTGGTCGTCGAGGGCTCGACCGGCGCGCTCGACGTGACGAGCATCGAGGACGGTGTGCGGCTCGTGCTCGAGCGGGTCGCCGCCGGGTCGCGCATGAAGGAGGCCGCCGCGGCGGTCGCGGACGCGACCGGCCTGTCGAAGCGCGACCTGTACGAGGGCGCGCTCGCCGCGCGGTAGGGCCGACCACAGTCGGTCTGGAGGCGCGGGGCGGGCCCGCCACCCGCCTCCCGTCCGGTTCTCCACAGGCGGCGCGCGGGGCGCGTCACGCGGCTCCGGCCCGCCCGTAGGATGGTCCGCATGTCCGACGGGTCCTCGTTCAGCATCACCACGCCGATCTTCTACGTGAACGACGTGCCCCACATCGGGCACGCCTACACCGAGGTCGCCGCGGACTTCATGGCACGGTGGCACCGGCAGCGGGGCGACGACGCCTGGCTGCTCACGGGGACCGACGAGCACGGCCAGAAGATCCTCCGGACCGCCAGCGCGAACGACGTGTCCCCGAAGGAGTGGGCCGACCGGCTCGTCACCGACGCGTGGAAGCCGCTGCTCGACACGGTCGACGTGGCGAACGACGACTTCATCCGCACGACCGACGAACGGCACGAGCGCGGCGTGACCGCGTTCCTGCAGAAGCTGTACGACGACGGCTACATCTACGCCGGCGAGTTCGAGGGCTTCTACTGCGTCGGGTGCGAGGAGTACAAGCAGCCGAGCGACCTCGTGCCCGGCACCGGTCCCTACGAGGGCCAGCAGGTCTGCGCGATCCACTCGATCCCCGTCGAGGTCCTCGCCGAGCGCAACTACTTCTTCCGCATGAGCGACTTCGAGCAGCGCCTGCTCGACCTGTACGAGTCGAACCCGCAGTTCATCCAGCCCGAGAGCGTCCGCAACGAGATCGTCTCCTTCGTGAAGCAGGGCCTGCGCGACCTGTCGATCTCGCGCTCGAGCTTCGACTGGGGCATCACGATCCCCTGGGACCACGACCACGTGCTCTACGTGTGGTTCGACGCCCTGCTCAACTACGTCACCGCCCTCGGCTACGGGTCGGACGACGACGAGGCGTTCCAGCGCCTCTGGCCGAGCGTGCACGTCGTGGGCAAGGACATCGCCCGCTTCCACGCGGTGATCTGGCCCGCCATGCTCATGGCGGCGGGCCTCCCCGTGCCGGAGCGCGTGTTCGGTCACGGCTGGCTGCTCGTCGGCGGCGAGAAGATGTCGAAGTCGAAGCTCACCGGCATCGCGCCGTCGGAGATCACCGACACCTTCGGCTCGGATGCCTTCCGCTACTACTTCCTCCGCGCGATCACCTTCGGGCAGGACGGCAACTTCAGCTGGGAGGACATCTCCGCCCGGTACTCGGCCGACCTCGCCAACGGCTTCGGCAACCTTGCCTCGCGTCTCGTCGCGATGCTGCAGAAGTACTTCGACGGTGCCGTGCCGTCGCGCGGCGAGCTGACCCCGTCGGACGAGGCGATCGACGCGCTCGCGGTGTCCGTCACCGAGCGTGCGGACGCCGCGGTCGAGGCCTTCGCGCCGCACGAGGCGATCGCCGCCGTGTGGGAGCTCGTCGACGCGCTGAACGGGTACATCACCGAGCAGGAGCCCTGGGCGCTGGCGAAGGACGAGTCGGCGCGCGAGCGTCTCGGCACCGTCCTCGCGACGGCGCTCCGCGGCCTCGGCACCGTGAACGTCCTCGTGTCCCCGGTGATGCCGAAGGCGACGGAGAAGCTCTGGGCGTCGATCGGTGCCGGCGGATCGGTGACCGAGCAGCGCGTTGACCGCGCCTACGAGTGGCAGGGCGCCGCAACCGTCGTGCCGCTCGGGTCCGGCCTGTTCCCGCGCATCGAGCAGCAGCCCGAGCAGGGCGCAGCGTGACCGACGCGGCGGACGGCTCGCACGTCCGGGCGCGTGGCGAGGGGGCGTCCGGCGGCTCGAAGCGCGACCTGAGCTACCCACCGCTGCCGCAGGCGCTCGTGGTGCCGGTGTACGACAACCACACGCACATGGAGATCGCCGACGGCGTCGGTGAGGGCGGCGACGGTCCGCTCGACTACCGCGAGCACCTCGACCGTGCGTCGAGCGTCGGGGTCCGCGGCGTCGTGCAGGTCGGCACCGACCTGGCGACGTCGGAGTGGTCGGCGCAGATCGCCGCGCGTGAGCCCCGTGTGCTCGCCGCCGTCGCGCTGCACCCGAACGAGGCGCCCGTGCTCGACGAGCAGGGGCTGCTCGACGAGCACCTCGCCGGCATCGAGCGGCTCGCGGCGCTGCCCCGCGTCCGGGCGATCGGCGAGACCGGTCTCGACTTCTTCCGCACCGGCGAGGACGGCCGCGCGGCACAGGTCCGCTCGTTCGAGGAGCACATCCGCATCGCGAAGGAGCACGACCTCGCGCTGACGATCCACGACCGTGACGCGCACGAGGCCGTGGTCGAGGTGCTCGACCGCGTCGGCGCTCCCGAGAAGACCGTCTTCCACTGCTTCTCCGGCGGTCCCGACCTCGCCCGGCTCTGCGCCGAGCGCGGCTGGTACATGTCCTTCGCCGGAACCGTCACGTTCAAGAACGCCCAGTCGCTCCGAGACGCCCTGCAGGTCGCGCCGCGGCACCTGGTCATGATCGAGACGGACGCCCCGTTCCTCACGCCGACGCCGTACCGCGGGCGGCCGAACGCGCCGTACCTGATCCCGCTCACGCTCCGGTCGATGGCCGAGACCCTCGGTACCGACCCGTCGATGCTCGCGGCGCAGATCGCCTCGACGACCGAGCTCGTCTACGGTGCGTGGGACGCCGAGCCCGTCACGGTGGACCAGTAGTCGTGGGCGCACTGCTCGGCCCGGCGGAGATCCGGGACCTCGCCGCCAAGCTCGACGTCACCCCGACGAAGAAGCTCGGCCAGAACTTCGTGCACGACGCCAACACCGTGCGCCGCATCGTCTCGGCCGGCCGGGTCACGTCGGACTCCCGCGTGCTCGAGATCGGACCGGGGCTCGGCTCCCTGACCCTCGGGCTGACCGAGACCGGCGCGTCCGTCACCGCGGTGGAGATCGACGGTCGGCTCGCAGCCCAGCTGCCCGCGACCGTCGCGGCGATGCAGCCGGGCGCGCGCCTGCGGGTCGTGCACCAGGACGCGCTCGCGGTGACCGCCGACGAACTGCCCGAGGCCCCGACGCACGTCGTGGCGAACCTGCCGTACAACGTCTCCGTCCCCGTGCTGCTGCACCTGCTCGCGACCTTCCCGACCATCGAGCGGGTGCTCGTCATGGTGCAGGCCGAGGTCGGTCACCGCATCGCCGCCGGGCCGGGCAGCAAGGTCTACGGGGCGCCGAGCGTCAAGGCCGCCTGGTACGGGTCGTGGTCGACCGCCGGGCAGATCAGCCGCCAGGTCTTCTGGCCGGTGCCGAACGTCGACAGCGTGCTCGTCGGGTTCGACCGTCGTGAGCGCCCGGGGGACGAGACGCTGCGGGCGCAGGTCTTCGAGCTCGTCGACGGGGCGTTCCAGCAGCGCCGGAAGATGCTCCGGCAGAGCCTGTCCGGGGTCCTGGGGTCCAGCGCCCGTGCGTCGGAGCTGCTGACCGCGGCCGGTCTCGACCCGACCGCTCGGGGTGAGGCGCTGTCGCCGGACGACTTCGTGCGCCTCGGACGGACGGTCCTCGCCGCCGCCTGACGGCAGGCGGTCGGGTCACTGCTCCGGCCCGGTGATCGTCGTGTCGGCGACGGAGCCCTAGGCTGACCGCGTGCACGCTCCGACCTCACGCCTCGCCCTGGCGATCACGCTCTTCTTCCTCGCGGGCGGTGCACTCGTCGCGGTCCTCGCCGTCGTCGCCATCGTCCGTGACGCCGGCGACGATGCTGCGTGGGCAGCCGCCCTGTTCGGAGCAGGCCTGGCGGCGTGGGGACTCTGGTTCAACCAGCTCGCGGACGAGGACGAGGACGGGGCGTCCACCGGGGCCGAGCCGCGGGCTGCGAGGAGCTCCATCGGCACCGTCGCGATGGTCGCCGTCCTGGCCGGGGGCGCCTTCTGGGTGCTCCGTGGACCGCTGGACCGGACGCTGGCCGAGTCGCTCCTCGTCACCGCCATCGTGCTGGGGCTCTGGGCGTTGAACCGGGGGCTCGACGCGCGGATCCGGCGTCGGCGCGCCGCCGGCGAGGTCGACTGACGGAGCAGCGTGCTCCCGCCGGCGCCGGTGCCCGCACCGGCCCCGACCCCGACCCCGGTCTGACGGTCGACGTGCACACGTCTCCTCGCCCGGGGCTGATCCGCCCGTGGTGCGTGGCTCAGTGGCCGCGGCCGGCCATCGCCTCGAGGATCTGCTGGTGCGTCCCGTCGCGCTCGGCCCAGCGCAGCGGCTGGACGTCCTGCACGAGGATCTCCGGCGCGGCACCGGAGTCGAGCAGACCCATCACCTCGTCCGTGAAGGCGTCGAGGGGCATCCCGCCGAAGTCGGCGCCACCCATCAGGTCCGTCTGCACGGCCGGCGGGGCGAGCTCCAGCACCGCCACCGAGCTGCCGACGAGCTGCTGCCGGAGCGCCTGCGTGTACGAGTGCACCGCGGCCTTCGTGGCGCTGTAGGTCGGGGTCGCGGTCAGCGGGACGAAGGCCAGACCGGACGACACCGTGATCAGCGTCGCCGCCGGCCGGGAGAGCAGGTGCGGCAGGAAGGCGTCGATGAGCCGGATCGTCCCGACCAGGTTGGTCTGGACGGTCGCGAGTGCGTCGTCGATGTGTCCGGGGTCGCGCAGGTCCTCGTTGCGCATGATGCCCGACATCGTGACGACGGTGTCGAGCTCCGGCCAGCGGGCCGTCACGTCCGCTGCCGCGCTCGCGATGGAGTCCGCGTCGGCGACGTCGATCGCGACGGTACCGAAGCCGTGCTCGGCGGCGAGGGCGTCCAGGCGGTCCTGGCGGCGGCCGCCGATGACGACGGTGCTGCCGGCGGCCTGCAGGCGCTGCGCGAGGGCGAGCCCGAGGCCCGAGGTCGCGCCGGAGATGAAGACGGTGCTGTTCGTGGTGTCCATGCCGACCACGATGCTCCTGCGCCCGGGGCTCCTCCAGGGCGCGGGCATCGGGGGACCGGCGGTCCCTGGCTCCGCTCCGGCCGAGACGGCACGATGGGGGCATGGACCGCCCCACGCTCGCCGACTTCCTGCGCCGCCGCCGCGAGCTGCTGCGCCCCGAGGACGTCGGCCTCGGCAGCGGTCACCGTCGGCGGACCCCCGGACTCCGTCGCGAGGAGGTCGCCGCACTCGCCGGGATGAGCGTCGACTACTACACGCGGCTCGAGCAGCAGCGGGGCCCGCAGCCGTCGGAGCAGATGGTCGCGGCGATCGCCCGGGCCCTCCGGTGCAGCCTCGACGAACGCGACCACCTGTTCCACCTCGCCGGGCACACGGCGCCGGTCCGGATGCACCGCGCGGACCACGTGGACCCCGCGATCCTGCGCGTGCTCGACCGGCTCGAGGACACCCCGGCGATCGTCGTGAGCCACCTCGGTGAGACGCTCGTCGAGAACCGGCTCGCTCGGGCACTGCTCGGCGGATCCGTCGACCTGCCGGGCAACGAGCGCTACCAGGCGTGGCGCTGGTTCGTCTCGGGGACGGAGCAGGCGAAGTACGCGCCCGAACAGCACGAACGGCTCGGTCGGGTCGTGGTCGCGTCGCTCCGCGCGGCCGTCGGGCTCGCGGGGCCGAGCGACCGTCGGGCGACGGAGCTCGTCGCCGAACTGCAGCGCCGCAGCCCGCAGTTCCGGGAGCTCTGGGAACGCCACGAGGTCGCGACCCGCTGGTCGGACGACAAGACCATCGTGCAGCCCGAGCTCGGCCGGATCACCGTCGACTGCCAGGTGCTCCACACGGACGACCAGGCGCAGGCGCTCCTGTTGTTCACCGCGCCCGCGGGGAGCGAGGACGCGCAGAAGCTCGAGCTCCTCGGCGTCGTCGGCACGCAGCAGTTCGGCGCCGACCGCGTCGCGCGCTGATCCTCAGTCCGCCGACGCACCCCGTGCCCGCAGGGCCTCGACGACGGCTTCGGGGTCGTTGCACCGGAACCGCAGCGACCGCGCCCCGCGGATCGCGACCTGCACGCCGGGTCCGCCGTCGAGCAGCACCGCCGTGCCGCCGGGGACGAGCCGGATGCCGAGCCCGCCGGAGTTGCCACCCGTCATGTGCACGACCTCGGCCGACGTGATCTGCTCGGGGGCGACGCGCCGCCGGTACCACCAGGGGCGGACACGGACCTCGAGCACCTCGTCGACCCGCACCGTCATCCGCATGGTCATCATCCCGATGCCGAGCGCGACCGTGACGGCGAGGGTGACCACCAGCACGCCGACGTCCGACGCCGACGGCGGCTGGTCCTGCCACCCCGCCGGCACCGCGAGCACGAGCGTCGCGATCCCGACCGCGGTCGCGATCACGGCCCACCCCACGACGGTCATCACACGGCCGGGACGGACGGTCTCCTCGTACGCGGGGTAGGACATGCGTTCCACCCTCGCACACCCGGCGCTCCGGCACGAGGTGACCCCGCCGCGATGGCACGAGGCGACCGCGCGCGGACGCACGCCGCAATCCCGCGTCACACACCTGGCACCCCCAGGGGGAGCGTGCCTAGGGTGGCCCGGTGACAACTCCGCGCGTGTACGTCATCCACGAGAACCCCGAGTGGTTCCCGCCGTTCGCCGCTGCCTTCGCGGCAGAAGGGGTGCCGGTCGAGGAACTCCTGCTCACCGACGGCGGTGCCCTGGGCAGCATCGACCTGACCGCCGAGCCGGCTCCGGGCGTCTACTGGTCGCGGATGTCCGCGTCGAGCCACACCCGCGGCAACGAGCACAGCAAGGAGTACGCCCGCGCGCTGCTCGGCTGGCTCGAGCGCTCCGGTGCGACGGTCGTGAACGGCAGCCACGTGCTCGAGCTCGAGGTGTCGAAGGTCGCCCAGCACGGGCTCCTCCGGGACGCCGGCTTCGACGTGCCCCGCACGACCGCGGTCTTCGGGTCGGCCGCCCTGCAGGACGCCGCGCGGACCTTCACGGACGGGCAGGACGTCCCCTTCATCACGAAGCACAACCAGGGCGGCAAGGGCCTCGGCGTCCGCCGTTTCGACACCCTCGCCGAGTTCGACGCGTACGTCGACAGCCCCGAGTTCGAGGCCCCCGTCGACGGCATCACGCTGCTCCAGGAGCTCCTGACCGCCCGCGAGCCCTTCATCACCCGAGCCGAGTTCGTCGGCGGCGAGTTCGTCTACGCGGTCCGTGTCGACACGAGCGCCGGCAGCTTCGAGCTCTGCCCGGCCGACGCGTGCGAGGTGCCCCAGGCCATCGCCGGCGCCGTCTGCGACGTGCCCGGCGCCGAGACGACCGGCACCGGGGCACCGGCCGCCTTCAGCATCCGTGACGAGGTCACGGCCCACCACCCGCTCGTGCAGCAGCTCCGGACGTTCCTCGCCGACCAGCGCATCCAGGTCGCGGGTGTCGAGTTCATGGAGACCACGGACGGCCGCACGGTCGTCTACGACGTGAACACGAACACGAACTACAACCCCGCCGTCGAGGCGGTCGCGCCGGTCTCCGGTCCGCGCGCGATCGCGCGCTTCACCGGCGCGCTCCTCGAGCAGGCGTACGCCACGTCGGCGACCACGGCCTGAGACGACACCACCCACCGGCCTGGAGGCTCGTGGCGGGCCCGCCCCGCGCCTCCCGGCCGTCACGACACACCTGAGGAACCACTCGTGCGATTCGGATACTGGACCCCGCTCTTCGGCGGCTGGCTGCGCAACGTCGAGGACGAGGACATGCCCGTCACCTTCGACTACGTGAAGCGGCTGGCGCAGCGTGCCGAGCGGATCGGCTTCGACCTGACGCTCGTGCCGGAGCTCAACCTCAACGACATCAAGGGGACGGCCGCGCCGAGCCTCGAGGCGTGGGCGCTCGCGGCCGCCCTGGCCGCGACGACCGAGCGGCTCGAGATCATGGCCGCGATGCGTCCGGGCTACCACCTGCCGGCGGTGACGGCGAAGCAGGCCGCGACCATCGACGAGATCTCCTGTGGTCGCTTCACGTTCAACGTCGTGAGCGCCTGGTGGGCGGAGGAAGCCCGCCAGTACGGTGGCATCTTCTCCGAGCACGACGACCGGTACGCGCGCACCGAGGAGTTCGTCGCGATCCTCAAGGGCCTCTGGGCCGAGACGCCGTTCTCGTTCACGGGCGAGTACTACGACGTGCAGAACACGCACCTCGAGCCGAAGCCGCGGGTCACCCCGCGCATCTACGCCGGCGGCGAGAGCGAGGCGGGCAAGAGCTCGATCACCCGCTTCGCCGACGCGTACCTGACGCACGGCGGCACCGTCGACGAGCTCCGCACGAAGATCGACGAGATGAAGCGTCGCCGCGAGGACGCCGGCGCCGCACCGTTCGAGGCGTTCGGCATGGCCGCGTACGTGATCGTCCGCGAGACCGAGGAGGAGGCGCAGGCCGAGCTGGCCCGCATCACCGACGTCCGCCACGGGAAGGCGTACGAGTCGTACCAGGACTTCATCTCGAAGTCGCAGCTCGAGCACGTGCCGTCGCTCGAGGACTACTCGGTGTCGAACCGCGGTCTGCGCCCCGGGTTCGTCGGTACGCCGCAGCAGGTCGCCGACCGCATCCGCGAGTTCGAGGACGCCGGCGTCGACACGCTCCTGCTGCAGTTCTCGCCGCAGGCCGAGGAGATGGAGCGCTTCGGCGAGCAGGTCATCCCGCTCGTCCGCGCCGCCGTCCCCGCCGAGCCGGTCGCCTGATGGCGGCCGAGGACGACTGGGCGTTCGAGACGCGGCAGATCCGGGCCGGCTTCACGGCCGACCCGGGCTTCGGGGCGAACGTGCCCCCGATCGCGCAGAGCGCGGCCTTCGTGTACCCCTCGGGCGAGGACGCGGCGGCGCGCTTCATGCTCGACGCACCTGGACACACCTACACACGCGTCAACAACCCGTCTGCGGCGGCCCTGGAGCGACGCGTCGCGGACCTCGAGGGCGGGGTCGGAGCACTGGCGCTGGCGTCCGGTCAGGCGGCGACCTCGCTGGCGGTGCTCGGCGTCGCGCGGGCGGGCGCCCACGTCGTCTCGTCGGCGTCGCTCTACGGTGCGACCTACACGCTCTTCCACTCGACGCTGAGCGACCTCGGCATCACGTTCACCTTCGTGCATGACCCGACGGACCTCGACGAGTGGCGCGCCGCGGTCCGTCCGGAGACGCGGGCGTTCTTCGGCGAGAGCATCCCGAACCCGCGCGGCGACGTGTTGGACTTCGCGGGGGTCGCCGGTGTCGCGCACGACGCGGGGGTGCCGCTCATCGTCGACAACACCATCGCGACGCCGTACCTCGTGCGACCGATCGAGCACGGCGCGGACATCGTCGTGCACTCGGCGACGAAGTACCTCGCCGGCCACGGCAGCGCCGTCGCCGGGATCATCGTCGACGGCGGGAACTTCGACTGGGCGGCGCAGGCGGAGAAGTACCCGCAGCTCACGACGGTCGAGCAGTCCGGGTTCGCCGGGACGGCCTTCGCCGAGAAGTTCGGCCGCCGCGCGTTCATCCAGCGCACCCGGTCGAAGCTGTCCGCCGACCTCGGCCCCGCGATCGCTCCGTTCAACGCCTTCCTCGTCCTGCAGGGCATCCAGACGCTGTCGCTGCGCATGGACCGGCACGTGGCGAACGCGGCCGCGGTCGCCTCGTGGTTGGACGGACACGCGCAGGTCGAGCACGTGCACTACGCCGGGCTGCCCTCGTCGCCGTGGCACCACCTGCAGCAGCGCTACGTGCCGAAGGGGCCGTCGGCCGTGCTGGCGTTCGACCTCGCCGGTGGGGTCGCTGCCGGTCGCCGGTTCGTCGCCGCGCTCGAGCTCTTCGACCACGTGTCGAACCTGGGCGACGTCCGGTCGCTCGTCGTGCACCCCGCGTCGACGACCCACGTGCAGATGACCCCGCAGCAACGCGCGGCCGCCGGCGTCGGGGAGGGCATGATCCGCCTGTCGATCGGTCTGGAGCACGTGGACGACATCCTGGCCGACCTGGCTCGCGGGTTCGTGGCGGCGGGGACCTCGGCGTAGTCCGCGGCCCGGCGCGGGGAGGATAGGTTGGACGCATGACCTCGCTGGCCGCACCGACCCGCGTGCGGGTGCGCGCTCCCGGCAAGATCAACGTGTTCCTGTCCGTCGGCGCGCTGCAGGACGACGGCTACCACGACGTGGCGACCGCGTACCAGGCGGTGTCGCTGTACGAGGACGTCACCGCGGAAGCGGCCGACGACTTCTCCGTGCGCTTCACGGGACCGATCGACACCAGTGCGGTCCCGACCGACGACTCGAACCTGGCGATCCGCGCCGCGCGTCTCGTGGCCGAGGCCGCCGGGCACCGGGGCGGCGTCCGGCTCACCATCGACAAGCAGGTCCCCGTCGCCGGCGGGATGGGCGGGGGATCGGCCGACGCCGCGGCGACCCTGCTCGCGTGCGACACCCTCTGGGGCACCGCCCTCGGGCGGGACGAGCTGCTGCGGCTCGCGGCCCGACTCGGCGCGGACGTCCCGTTCGCCTTCGCCGGCGGCACCGCCGTGGGGACGGGTCGCGGCGACGAGCTGAGCCCGGCGCTCGCCAAGGGGGAGTTCCACTGGGTCCTCGCGCTCAGCGAGGACGGTCTCTCCACCCCTGCTGTCTACCGGGCGCTCGACGAGCACCGGGAGCGCTACCGGGCCGACATCCGCCCGGCTCCCACGACCCCCGTCGTCGAGGCGAACGTGCTCCAGGCGCTCCGTGCCGGCGACGCGGACCTGCTCGCGGACTGCCTGCACAACGACCTGCAGGCACCCGCGATGCGGCTGCAGCCGGGGCTCGCGGCGACGATCGAGGTGGGGGAGAAGGCCGGCGCGCTCGCGGGCATCGTCTCGGGGAGCGGCCCGACGGTCGCGTTCCTGGTCGCCGACCGCGATGCTGCGCTCGAGGTGCAGGTCGAGCTCAGCGCCTCCGGGCTCGTCGCGCTCCGGGCGACCGGCCCGGTGCACGGTGCCCGCGTCGTGCACTGACCACCGGACCCGCGGTGCCGACTGACCACCGGACCTACGGTGCCGTCGGGGCTCAGTCGCGGACGAACTCCGTGATGACGACCCGACCGGTCCGCCACTTCTGCTCGACGTGGAAGCCGTGCTCGGCGAGCACCTCGGTCGTCTCCGGCTGGATGTTGCGAGCCTTCGGGGTGCCGCCGACGAACCACACGGTGTCGATGTCACCGAGGCGTGCCGGGATCGTCGACGCCAGGTCGCCGTTCTCGTTCCAGAGCACGCCCGTCTCGGCGCCGTTCTTCCGGATGCCCAGGTCGGTCATCCCGGTGAACGCCCAGGGGTAGGAGACGCGGATGATCTCCGCGGTGGACGTCGGGTGCCCGTAGACGCTGCCGAAGACCACGCCCTCGTTGGCACCGGTGTTCGCCCCACGCTCGGCGGCGATGATCGACGCGGCGTTCGCCCAGGTCGACTCCTGCTTCGACCGGGGCGTCTTGACGTCGATCGCGCTCGGGACGCTGATGACGAGGAAGAGCGCGAGCAGCGCGGCGATCAGGGCCTTCCGCCGCAGGGCGGTGATCGCGAGCGCGATGAGGAGCGCGACGAACGGCATGCTCAGCGATGCGTACTTGGGGGAGTAGAGGTGCTTGCCGAGTGCCGTCGCGGCGAGGAGTGCCCCGGTCGGCAGCAGCGCCAGCGGCAGGGCGATCCGGACCGCCTGCGCCCGGAGGAGCGCGCGGACGGTGGGGACGCGGCGGTGTGCGGCGACCAGGGACACGACGACACCGATGACGAGGAGCGTCCACGCGACCGCGGCGTACGAGTCGATCCCGCCGAACCACGAGGTGGCGAACACCTGGCGCGGCGTGCGCTGCGTGATGCCCGAGATCCACGCGACCTGCTTGGACTGCTCCGTGACCTCGAGCACGAGCGGCGACGCGAGGAGCGCGGCAGCTGCGGCGGCGATGACCCAGCGGACGAGGACGACGCGGCCCGCGAGCGGGTCACCGGTGCCCGACCGCCGGGTCCACGTGCGCGACCGGCGCTCGGCCAGCCACGTCCAGGCCAGGGCTGCCGCGTGAGCGACCACGGCGAGCGCGAGGTACACGTTGAAGCAGACGGCCAGGACCGCGAGCAGCCCGTAGGCGGTCCACCAGCGCATGCTCGACGCCCGCGTCGCGCCGGACCGGGTGCGTCGGACGGCCGTGATGCCGACGAGCGTCAGTGCGACGGCCAGGGTCGTGACGGTGGCGTAGGGGCGGCCCTCGGACCCGGCCCACTGCACGCGGGGGATCGCGAGGAACACGAGCCCGGCGACGATGCCGAGCCGACGACCACCCAGACGGCGTCCGAGTGCGACGACGAGCCCGGCGGTGACGCCGATGGCGAGTGCACTCGGGAAGCGGAGGGTGAACGGCGTGTACCCCACGAGCCAGAACCAGGCGTGGATGAGTGCGTAGTACAGCCCGTGCACCGCGTCCACGGTGTGGAGTTCGGCCCAGAGCTGCGGCCAGCTGCGCGTGGCGCTGGTGACCGTCGCGGCCTCGTCGTACCAGACCGAGGGTACCCAGGCGAAGAGCGCACCCGTGACGACGCCGAGCGCGCCCACGGTGAGCTCCGGGGTCCGGACGGCTGCGATGCGCAGGGCCGTCGACGCGGACCGCAGGCGGGTACGGACCGGCGCGACCCCGGCGGATGCGGGGACGTGGATGGTGCCGGTCTGTGGTGCAGTCACGCCCGCGACGGTAGCGCGCACGGCTGGGCGCGTGCCCCGTACCGCTGTCCCCTCCGTGAGAGTTCGCCATGCCGTAGGGTCACGGACACCATGACGACACTCCGCATCCGAGACGCCGCGCGGTACCTGGGCGTCAGCGACGACACCGTCCGGCGCCTGGTCGACGCCGGCACGCTGCCCCGTTCCGAGGACCCGTCCGGCCGCACGGTGGTCGAGGGGCGGGACCTCGCCGCGTACGTCCGCGGTCGTGACGCCGGGCTCGACGACCCGTCCGGTGTCCGCAGCTCGGCGCGGAACCGCTTCGTCGGCATCGTCACCGACCTGGTCGTCGAGGGGGTGGTCGCCCAGGTGGAGCTGCAGGCCGGCCCGAACCGCGTGGTGTCCCTGATGACCGCCGAGGCCGTCCGCGACCTCGGGCTCGAGGTCGGTTCCGTCGCGGTCGCGTCCGTCAAGGCCACGATGGTCACCGTCGAGGTGCCGGAGCAGCCGGAGCGCGCACGGTGACCACGCCCGACCCCGCCACGCCCGACCCCGCCGTGTCCGACCCCGCCGTGTCCGACCCAGCCACGCCCGACCCAGCCACGCCCGACCCCGCAGCGCTCGCCGCCCGGCGGCGGAGCACCTCGCGCACGGCCGCGCTCGACGGTGCCGGGCAGGCGGCGCTCGACGCGCTCGCCGGCGCCCGGGTCCTCGTCGTCGGAGCGGGCGGGCTCGGCGCACCCGTCCTGACGTACCTGGCCGGCTCCGGGCTCGGCCGGATCACGATCGTCGACCACGACACGGTGGACACGTCGAACCTGGCGCGACAGACGCTGTTCGCTGCCGCCGACGTGGGGCGCTCGAAGGCGGCGCGCGCAGCCGACCGGGTGCGCGGCGTCGACGCCGTCGTCGAGGTCGTCGCCCTGACCGAGCGCTTCCGCCCCGAGCACGTCGCCGACCACGACGTGGTGGTCGACGCGGCGGACAGCGTCGAGGTCACCCGTGCCGTCTCCGACGCGTGCGCCGCGGCGGGCGTGCCCTTCGTCTGGGGCACCGCGCTCGGCTACGACGGACAGGTCTCGGTCTTCCACGACGCCGCCGCCGACCCGGTCGACTTCCACGACCTCCACCCCGAGGCGCTGCCGGACGAGGGCTCCTGCGCCGCGGACGGCGTGCTGCCCGCCCTGTGCGGCGCAGTGGGCGCGGTGATGGCGGCGCAGGTCACCGCCCTGGTCGCCGGGCTCGGCGAGCCGCTGCTCGGCCGGGTGCTCACGGTGGACGCCCGTCGGTGGCGCTGGACCGAGAGCGTCCTGCGTCGCGGCCCGGGATCGGTCCGTCCCGCGGCGTCGGCGGTCGCGGAGCCGCCGCGGATCGCCCCCGCCGAGCTGGCACGACGACTCGGTGACGACGGTGCGGCCGACGTCGCCGGCGACCGGATCGTCCTCGTCGACGTCCGGACCGAGGCGGAGCGTGCGACCGGGGTGATCCCGGGCTCGCGGACCCCGGACGACCTCGGCGGCTCCGGGGCGGTCGACGAACTGGTCGTCGTGTGCGCGTCCGGGAAGCGCGCCACCGCCTGGGCACGGCAGGCCATCGCGGACCGTCCGGCAGGGTCGTCGCCCGTCACCGTCCTCGACGGCGGGATCACCGCGTGGGGCCAGGAGGGCCACCCGATCACCTCCTGACCGCAGGTGCGGCTAGGATCGCCCCGTGAAGACGCTCCTGCGAACCTCTGTTGCGATCGCGCTCGTGGTCGTCGTCGGGACGAGCCTCGCCGCGTGCACGACCCGGCCGGCCACCGGCGGCGCGACGGGCACCTCGGCGAGCGGCACCGCCACGGGCAGCACGGGCCCGACCGGGTCGATCACGGTCTTCGCCGCCGCCTCGCTCCAGCGCACCTTCACGGAGCTCGGGGAGCAGTACGAGCAGCAGCACCCGGGGACCACGGTCACGTTCTCGTTCGCCGGTTCGAGCGACCTCGTCTCGCAGATCCGCAACGGCGCCCCCGCCGACGTGTTCGCCTCCGCCGACGAGGCGAACATGGCGAAGCTCGCGACGACCGACCTGGCGACGGGGTGGCCCCGCGACTTCGCGACGAACACCCTCGAGATCGCCGTCGCACCCGGCAACCCCGAGCAGGTCGCGGACCTCCGCGACCTCACCGCGTCCGACCTGCAGGTCGTCACCTGCGCCGCCCCCGTGCCGTGCGGTGCGGCGACGGCGGAGGTCGAGCGGGCCGCGGGCGTCGAGCTCCGACCGGTGAGCGAGGAGCAGTCGGTCACCGACGTCCTCGGGAAGGTCGAGTCCGGGCAGGCCGACGCCGGGCTCGTCTACGTCACCGACGTCGAGGGCTCCGGGGGGAAGGTCGAGGGCGTCCCGTTCGCGGAGTCGTCCGAGGCCGTGAACACGTACCCGATCGGTGTCCTGAAGGATTCCGCGAACCCGGAGACCGCCGCGTCGTTCGCCGCGTTCGTCCGCTCCGACGCCGGCCGCGAGGTCCTCTCGGACGCCGGCTTCGGCGCACCCTGACGACGACCACGATGCACCGGACGACCAGGACGATGACGAACAGGACCACGCTCCGCCACCAGCGGACCCCCGTGCCGTGGTGGCTCCCGGTCCCCGCGGTCCTCGGCGGCCTGTTCGTCGTCGTGCCCGTGGTCGCGATGGTCGGTCGCGTCGACTGGTCGTCGTTCGTCGCCCTGGTCACGGCACCCGCGTCGACCACCGCGCTCGGGCTGAGCCTCGGCACCGCGGCCGCCGCCACCGGGGTCGCGTTCGTCCTCGGCTACCCGCTGGCGGTGCTGTTCGCCCGCTCGACCTCCCGCTGGGTCGGGGTCCTCCGTGCGCTCGTCCTCCTGCCGCTCGTGCTCCCGCCCGTGGTCGGCGGTCTCGCCCTGCTCGCGGCCTTCGGGCGGCTCGGCGTGCTCGGCGCGTTCCTCGACGAGCACGGGCTCCGGATCGCCTTCACCACGACGGCGGTCGTGACGGCGCAGGTCTTCGTGTCGATGCCGTTCCTGGTGTCGTCGATCGAGGGCTCGCTCCGCACCGGCGGCGGTCGCGCCGAACGGGTCGCCGCCACGCTCGGCGCCGGACCGACCTGGACGTTCCTCACCGTCACGACGCCGCGCGTGCTCCCGGGCATCACCTCCGGCCTGGTGCTCTGCGGGGCGCGGGCGCTCGGCGAGTTCGGCGCCACCCTCACCTTCGCCGGCAGCCTGCAGGGGGTCACCCGGACGCTCCCGCTCGAGGTCTACCTGCAGCGCGAGATCGACCCGGACACCGCCGTCGCGCTCGCGCTCGTCCTCGTCGTGGTCGCCCTCGTCGTGATCGGGACGACGACGGTGCGCACCCGCCCGGTGACGACGTGACGGGCGGTGGAACGGGGCTCGTCGCGCACGTGCTCGTGCCCGAGCGGGACGTCGACGTGCGCCTGACGATCGGCCCCGACGAGTGCGTCGCGCTGGTCGGGCCGAACGGCGCCGGCAAGTCGACCGTCGTCGAGGCCCTCGCCGGCCTCCTCCGCACGCGCGACGGCAGCGTCGTGCTCGCGGGCCGCGACCTGACGTCCGTGCCGACGCACCGCCGCCGGGTCGGCCTGGTCGCACAACGCCCGGACCTCTTCGCCCACCGCACGGTCGCCGGCAACGTCGCCTTCGGCCCGCGTGCCACCGGGGCCGGCCGCCGGGAGGCGCGGCACCGCGCCGCCACGGCCCTCGCCGCCGTCGGTGCGTCCGGACTCGCCGACCGGTCACCGACCACGCTGTCCGGCGGGCAGGCGCAGCGTGTCGCGGTCGCCCGTGCCCTCGCGACGGAACCCGCGCTGCTGCTCCTCGACGAGCCGACCACGGCGCTCGACGTCGACGCCCGCACCGAGGTCCGCGCGGCGCTGCGCGCCGCCCTGCGCGGCCGCCCGACCCTCCTCGTCACACACGACCCGCTCGAGGCCGTCACGCTCGCCGACCGCGTCGTCGTGCTGCAGGACGGCCGCGTCGTCGAGGAGGGGCGCACCGAGGCCGTCCTCCGGCAACCGCGCACGCCGTTCTCGGCGTCCTTCTCCGGACTGGTGCTCGTCCCCGGGACGGCCACGCCGACCGGGATCGCGCTCGACGGCGGCGGTGAGCTGGCGTCCGCGACGCACACCGTGCCTCCCGGCCGACCCGCGGTCGCGGCCCTGCACCCGACCGCGGCGCGCGTGCGCCGTGACGGGCCGGGGTTGGCACGGACGGTGACCGCGGTGGAACCGCGTGACGGGCTGGTGCGGGTGCACGCGGGTGACCTGGTGGCCGACGTGACCGTCGCGTCGGCCGCGGCCCTCGGTCTGGAGCCGGGAGTGGCGGTGCGGGTCGCTGTCGACCCGGACGAGGTCAGCGTCGCCGCGCCCGCGTGACGGTGGCCTAGCCGCCGGCGAACGGGGGCATCACGTCGACGGTCGCGACGCCGTCGAGCGACGTCGAGCGGTCGCGCGTCGTGACCCCGTCGACGAGGTACGAGCACCGCTCCTGCAACGCCGTCCACCGGTCCGGATCGGCCGCCGTGACGCCCCGCAGTGCCGCATCGAGCGTCGTCGCGGCCACCGTGGTCTCGTCCTGGCCGACGGCCGCGCGGGCCGCGGCGAAGAACCGCATCGTCGTCACGGGTCAGCCTCCGATCGCACTCATGCCGCGGGACGGGTGCACGATCCCGTCCGCGTCGTCGCCGTGGTCCCGCGGCTTCGCCCACATCGCGCGTCGCCAGGTGTCGAGCAGGACGTCGTCGTCGGCGCCGGCGCGCAGGGGGCCGAGCAGGTCGACCTCGTCGTCCGAGAACAGGCAGGAGCGCACGTGTCCCTCGGCGGTCAGGCGCGTGCGGGTGCAGTCGGCGCAGAACGACTCGGTGATGCTCGCGATCACACCGACGGTGCCGAGCGGTTCGCCGTCGAGCGTCGACACGCGGTACCGCTCGGCGGGGGCGCCGTCACGCGGCGCCTCGTCGGGCTCGAGCCGGTAGTGCTCGCCGAGCAGGGCGCGGGTCTCCTCCGCCGTGACCATGGTGGCGCCGTCCCAGGCGTGCCCGGGGTCGAGTGGCATCTGCTCGATGAAGCGCAGCTCGTGCCCGCGCTCGAGGCACCAGGCGAGCAGGTCGACGGCGAGGTGGTCGTTCACCCCGCGGAGCAGCACCGCGTTGACCTTGACCCCGAGACCCGCGTCCGCCGCGGCGGCGATGCCCTCGAGCACGCGGTCGAGGAACGGGCGCCGGGTGACCTCGGCGAAGACGTCCGGGTCGACGGTGTCGAGCGAGACGTTGACGCGGCGCAGTCCGGCGTCCGCCAGGGCCTGTGCGCGGTTCGCCAGGCCGATCGCGTTCGTGGTGATCGACAGTTCGACGTCGTGGGCCGAGCACCGACGGACGATGTCGACGAGGTCGGCGCGCAGGAGCGGCTCACCACCGGTGAAGCGGACCTTGCGCACGCCGAGGGTGCCGGCGGCGAGGCCGACCAGACGGTCGATCTCCGCCGCCGTCATGAGTGCGTCCGACGGGATCACGGGCAGCCCCTCCGCCGGCATGCAGTACGTGCATCGGAGGTTGCAGCGCTCGGTGAGCGAGACCCGCAGGTCGACGGCGCGCCGGGCGAACCGGTCGACGAGCCCGGGGTCGTCGACGGGTCGAGGAGGGATGGCCGGCGACTCGCTGCGCACCCGGCGCAGCAGGCCGGTCGAGGGCAGGATCCGCGCCGTCATCCCCGTGATGCTACCCCGCGTCGATGCGGTCGCGGGTGCGGGGGTCCACGGACCGCCACCCACGGGGGTCGAGTCGTCGTCCCCAGCGCACCCAGTCCTCGCGCCGGGTGCGGACGAGCGTGACGACCACGATCACGAGCACCGCGGCGAGGAGCCACCACCGGAACGCGGGCGCCGAGGGCCAGACCCCGCGCAGGGCGATGGCGAGGTTCAGGGCCATCCACTCCCACCGACCTGAGAGGACCACGAAGGGGATGAGGAGCAGCGCGTACCAGGGGTACCGCGGGGTCACGGCGAGGAAGGTCACACCGATCATGAACACCTCGGCGGACCACGGCCGTGCGGGGTCCGCGAGGCGCCAGGACACCACGGCGGCCAGGAGCACCACGAGCCCGACGACGATCGTCGCCGCATCGCCCTTGATCACGGACGAGACCAGGGCGAACCGGGAGCCGTCCTCGTAGCCCTCCTCGGACAGGTAGCCGGGCAGGTACCCGAGGACCTTCACGCCGGTCGTGAGCACGTAGGGCACGTAGAGCAGCGCGAACGTGGCGATGCCGACGGGGACCGCCCACCAGTACCGCCACCGGCCGAGCAGGGGCGGGTAGACGATCGCCGGGATGAGCTTGGTGGCCGTCGCCGCACCGAGGGCGATCCCGCCCCAGATCGGCCGACCGAAGGCGACGAGCACGACGCCCGCCGTGGCGAGGGCGGCACCGACGACGTCGACGTGCGAGTTCGTGACCGCCTCGGACGCGACGAGCGGCGACCAGGCCCACAGTGCGGCCCACCAGGTCGGGCGGCCGACGCGACGGAGCACCGCGACCAGACCGATCGTGACGCCGAGGGAGACGAGGAGTCCCGCGACCTGGAACGGCATGTACTGCGCGGTCGCGGGCACGAACGCGCGCACACCGGCGAACCACAGCTGCGCCATCGGTGGGTAGATCGTGGTCACGTCCGGCCGGTTGATGGCGACGCAGTGCCCGTCGGCCCCGTCGCCGAGCCCCCGCATCCGCGGCTCGAGCGGCTTGCAGGTGCCGTCGATCTTGTCCGGGAACAGCCAGTCCGGGCGCAGGTCGGCCAGCGCGTTCGACTGCGGCGTGTGGGCGTACGGTGAAATGCCGGCGTGTTGCACGATGCCGTCCCAGGCGTACCGGGCAGAGTCGGTACTGGTGTTCGGCGGGCCGACGAGCGCCGCGATGCCGACCACGACCGCCCCACCGAGGACGATCCGGGTCGTCCACTCGCGGGGCACGAACCGCACGGCGACCACTGCTCCCGCGAAGACCGCCCAAGCGATGAGCGTCCAGGCAACGAATGGTGCACGATGACCGGCACGGAGGAACCCCAGATGCGTGATGCCGAAGGCGATGACACCCGCCAGCGCCAGCACGCCGACGACGGACAGGACGGTCGACACGACCGCGGTCGTCGGGACGGAGGCGGCGCGCGGTCGTCTGCTCATGGTTCCCCGAGGCTACCGATCGTGCGCCGGGTCCTGCTGGACGCACGCGCGGTCATGGCGTCCCCGAACCGCAACGCCCGCTCGGCCGTCGTCTGGGGTCGCCTGCTCGGCATCGCGTTCGTCGTCTGCTTCGGGACCGGCGTCTACAGCCACCTGCTGCAGGACCCCCTGCCGTGGATGCGCTTCCCCACCCGGCCGACGCAGCTCTACCAGTTCACGCAGGGCCTGCACATCACCGCGGGCATCGCGATCATCCCGCTGCTGCTCGCCAAGCTGAACGTCGTCATGCCCGCGCTGGCCCAGGTCCCGCCGGTGCGCGGGGTCCTGCACCTGCTCGAGCGGCTGTCGATCGCGGTGCTCGTGTCGGCGTCGATCGTGCAGGTCGGCACCGGCCTGCTGAACACGTACCAGTGGTACCCGTGGCCGTTCCCGTTCCGCCAGGTCCACTACGCCATGTCGTACCTGATCATCGGTTCGCTCGTCGTGCACATCGCGTCGAAGCTGCCCGTGATCGCGCGCTACTGGCGGGCGCGGGACGCCCACGACGCCGAAGGCCGGTTCGTCGCCGATCCGACGGTGGGCAGCGAGCTGCTGCCGGACGGCCGGGAGGCCCGCCCCGCCGTGGGTGGCCGCCCTGCGGCCGAGCAGACGGCCGGCGGCGCGTACCCCCGTGGCCTGACCGGCCGCCTGCTGCGGTGGGTGGACGGCGCGGCTGCGCCGGCTGCGCCGGCGGGCGCTGCCGAGACTCGCCCTGGCGGACAGGTTCGCGGTCTCGGGACCGCGAACACGTCCGCGGAGCCGAGTCTCGGGGACGGCGCGGGCGGGGCGGAGGCGGGTCGCGCCTCCCGGCCGGAGCACGACGACGCGCTCCCCGGACCCCGTCAGCGGATCGCCCGCCGCGGGTTCGTGGCGGGTGTGACGGCGGCGACCGTCGGCGTCGTCGCACTCACCGCGGGGCAGTCGAACCGGCTGCTCGAACCGCTCAACGTGTTCGGTGCCCGTCAGCGGCACATCGGCCCGGACGACCTCCCCGTCAACCGCACCGCTCGCGCCGCCGGGGTCCTGGCGACCGCGACCGCGGCGAACTGGACGCTGACCGTGGTCGGTCCGGACGTCACGCGGACGTTCTCGCGCGCCGAGCTCGTCGCGCTCGGCACCGCCACCGCGGACCTGCCGATCTCGTGCGTCGAGGGGTGGAGCCAGGTGGCGTCCTGGCGGGGCGTCCGGATGCGGGACCTGCTCGCGTCGGTGCAGGCCGACCCGGCGTCGCCGCTGCGGATCACGAGCCTCGAGAAGAGCGGTGGGTACCGGGTGACCGAGATGGGCCCGGAGTACGCGTCCGACCCGACGACGCTCCTCGCGCTCGAGGTGAACGGGAAGACGCTCGACCTGGACCACGGGTTCCCCGCCCGGGTCATCGCGCCGGGACGACCCGGCGTGCTGCAGACGAAGTGGATCGGGAAGATCGAGGTGATCCGATGAGGGCCGCGAGGATCGTGCTCGTCGTCGTGGGCGTGCTCGTGATGGCGTTCGGTGCGTACGTGCTCGTCACGACCGTCCGACCGAACCGCATCTGGGGCCTGGCGACGTGGCTGCTCGGCGCGGTCGTGCTGCACGACGTCGTGCTGTCGCCGTTCGTGGTCGGAGCGGGACTCCTGCTCCGTCGGACCGGCAGGACGCTCGGCGCCGGGGTGCTCGTCGTCGTGCAGACCGCGGTGGTGCTCGGGAGCGTGCTCGCCCTGGTGGTGCTCCCGGAGATCGCCGCGAAGCAGCACGGACAGAAGAACCCGACCGTGCTGCCGTTCGACTACACCGCGCGGTTGCTCGTCGTCGAGGGGCTGCTGCTCGCGGTCGTGGTGGTCGCACTCGTGGTCGGCGTCGTCCGTGCACGACGATCCCCGCGACCACTGGTTGCATCGACAACCAATGGCTAGCATGAGTGCATGACGGACGAGACGCCCTGGCTCACGCGCGACCAGCTCCGCGCGTGGATGAAGCTCGTCGCCGTCATGGAGCTCCTGCCGGCCGCACTCGACCAGCAGCTCCAGCGGGACGCCGACCTGACGCACTTCGACTACATGGTGGTCGCGATGCTGTCGGAGACCGAGTCGCGCACGCTCCGGATGTCGGCGCTCGCCGCGGCGACGAACGCGTCCCTGCCGCGCCTGTCGCACGTGGTGTCGCGGCTCGAGAAGCGCGGGCTCGTCACCCGGTGCCCCTCGGTCGACGACCGCCGGGCCACCGACGTCCGACTGACCGACGACGGGTTCGCGACCATCGTCGCGGCGGCGCCCGACCACGTCCGGACCGCCCGACGCTTCGTCATCGACGCGCTGAGCGACGAGCAGGTCCGGCAGCTCGACGGCATCACGCGGGCGCTGCTCGGGCGGCTCGACCCCGAGGGGCGGTTCGCAGCGCTGACCTACCCGCGGTCCGACGGCGAGGTGCTGTGCGAGGAGCGTCTGACGGGTGCATCGCCTTCTGCACCGGCGGACGTGCTCTTCCGGGACGCGACTGCGGACGACACCGGGCTGCTCCGGCACGCGACGCTCGCGGCGATGAACTGGAAGGCCCCGTCCTTCGCGGACGCCGACCTCGACCGCCCCGAGTTCGCGCACTACTTCGTCGGTTTCGACCCCGCCCGCGACCACGGCGTCGTGGCGGTGGACGGCGAGGGACCGGTCGGGGTGGCCTGGGCGCGGTTCCTGCCGGCGGACGACCCCGGGTACGGGTTCGTGGCCGAGGACGTCCCGGAGCTCACGATGGCCGTCGAGGCACGCGGGCGGGGTCGGGGGATCGGCACGGCGCTGCTCGCGCGGTTGCTCGACGCCGGCCGGGCCGCGGGCTGGCCGGGTGTCAGCCTGAGCGTCGAGGACGGCAACACCGGGGCGCGGATCACGTACGAGCGGGCCGGGTTCCGGACGGTCGGGCGGAACGGCGACTCGGACACGATGCTCGTCCGGTCCTGACGTCCGGGCCGTCGCCCTGGTCGGTCTGGTCGGTCTGGTCGGTCTGGTCGGTCTGCTCGGTCTGCTCGCGTCGCGGGTGACTGGTACACCAGTAGGATCTGGCGCATGACCGACCGTGCCACGCCGTCCGACACGTACTCCTACCTCGGACCCGCCGGCACGTTCACCGAGGCGGCACTCAAGCTCGTCGAGGCCGCCGCCGGCAAGCCGTGGCGCAGCGTGAACAACGTCGGCGAGGCGCTCGACGACGTCGTGACGGGACGGTCGGTCGGAGCGGTGATCGCGATCGAGAACAGCGTCGACGGCGGCGTCAGCGCCACGCAGGACGCCCTGGCGCGGATCCCCGGCGTGCGGATCGTGGGCGAGTACCTCGTGCCCGTCGACTTCGTGCTCGTGGCCCGGCACGGCACCGCCCTGTCGGACGTGCGGACCGTGAACGCGCACCCGGTCGCGTACGCGCAGACGCACCGCTGGCTCGAGACCAACCTGCGCGGCCACGGCCACATGCCGGCGTCGTCGAACGTCGCCGCCGCGACCGCGCTGCTCGACGAGCACCCCGTCGCCGACGCCGCCGTGGCCCCGCCGGGGATCACCGACCACCACGACCTGGCGGTGCTCGCGTCGTCCATCGGCGACAACGCCTCGGCGGTCACCCGCTTCGTGCTCGTGTCACGCACGCTCGCGATCCCGGAGCGCACGGGAGCGGACAAGACGAGCGTCATCGTCGAGCTGCCGAGCGAGCACCCCGGCGCCCTGGTCGACATGCTCGAGCAGTTCGCGACGCGGGGCATCAACATGGGGCTGCTGTCCTCGCGGCCGATCGGCGACGAGCTCGGGCGCTACCGGTTCGTCATCGACCTCGACGGACACGTGCACGACGAGCGGGTCGCCGACGCCCTGCTCGGCCTGCGCCGGTTCAGCCCCCGCGTGACGTTCCTCGGGTCGTACCCGCGCGCCGACGGCTTCCGCCCGGAGGTCTCCGCGCGCTACTCGGACGAGGCGTTCGTCGAGGCACGGGACTGGCTCCGCGCGATCGTCTCCGGCGAGCCCGAGCCCGAGGCCGGCTGAGCCCTGACCGAGCCTGGCTGAGCCTGAGCCTGAGCCCGAGCCTGGCCGAGCCCGAGCCCGAGCCCGAGCCCGAGCCCGAGCCCGAGCCTGGCCGAGCCCGAGCCCGAGCCCGAGCCCGGCGGAGCGGCCGGTCCGGCAGTGGCGCGACGTGCCGCCGAACAACCGGAGGCACGTCGCACCACGCTCTTCGGTGGTTCGACGTCCCTCCGGTTGTGCCGGCCGCTCTCCGTCCCAGCAGGCGCACGCCCGCCGGACGGGGGCCCGCGTCAGCTGTGGGCGTTCTCGACCCGGCGCGTGTTGCGGGTCTGGTCCTGCGGTCCGGCGACGCGCACCCGCAGCCCACCGGTGTCGATGCGCGCCTTGAACGCCACGACCTCGCCGACCGGGTCGCCGTCGATCTCGAACTCGTCCGGACGCTCGAGCCGCGCCACGAAGTCCTGACCGCGGATGTAGCGCAGCGGTCGTTCCTCGCGCGCGGCGGTGGCGATGCGCTTGCCGACCTGGGTCTGCCCGATCTTCGAGCGGCGGAACGAGCGCAGGATCGCGTTCTCCCAGAACACCCGGGCGCCGATCCGGACCCACCCGAAGAACCCGCGGGGCCGCATCACGACGATGTCGAACACGCCGTCGTCGATCTCGGCGTCCGGCAGGAGCGTCGCGCCGGCCTGCAGCATCCCGCAGTTCCCGACGATGAGCGAGTGCGCGCGCACGGACTGGTTGCCCTCGCCGTCGAGCCGGTACCGGAACTCGAAGGCGTCCGCGTCGCGGAGCGACCGGAAGAGCGAGTCGACGTAGGCGAGCCAGCCGACCTTCTTCTTCAGGTCGTCGTTCGTGTTGGCGAGCATCCGGGCGTCGAGCCCGAGCCCGGCCATGACGACGAAGCCGAACTGCTCGCGCTCACCGCCCTCGCGCTCGACCTCGAGCTCACCGAAGTCGATCGGGCGGTCCTCGCCGCGGAAGATCGTCCGGACGCTCGCACCGAGGTCGTCGATCGGCGCCGGGATGTTCCGGGCGAGCAGGTTGCCGGTGCCGCTCGGCAGCAGGGCGAGAACGGCGTCGGACCCGTGCACGACCTCGGCCACGGCACGGACGGTGCCGTCACCGCCGGCCGCTGCGACGACGTCGGCTCCGGCGTCGAGCGCGGCCTTCGCCATGCCGCCGCCCGGGTCCTCCTCCGAGGTCTCGAACCAGAGGGTCTCGGCCCAGCCGGCTTCCTGCTCGTGCTCCGCGACGGTGCGCTTCAGGGTCTCGAGGTCCACCTTCACCGGGTTGTAGACGACCGCGGCCGTCTTCTGCTCGGTGGGGAGGGCGTCCTGGCCCGCGGGCGCGGTCTCCGATGGTGTCGACATGCTGCCGACGTTACCGACGGACGCCTGCGAGCGACCGGCTGGGTCGGCGCGCACCGCCCGCGTCGGCGGCCCGACCGGCCGTACCGGCGCTCGACCGCGCGCCTCGGCGAGCGGCCCGTCCGGGTCGGCGCGGCCAGCCGCGTCGGCGACCCGCCCGTCCGGCTCAGCGCCGGTCGTGCAGTGTGACCGGGTAGCCGTCCGGGTCCGCGAAGGTGAACGTCCGGCCGAACGGGCCGTCGAACGGCGGGGTCACGATCGTGTGCCCGTCGGCGACGAGCGCGTCGTGGATCGCCTGGACGTCGGTCGCGTGGAACCACAGTGCGACGCCGAGCGCGGGCTGCCCGGCGGACAGGTCCGTCCCGGGCACGAGGTCGCGGAGCGCGAACGCGATCGGCTCGGTCTGGAAGACCACGGCGTGCGGCGGGCCGGCGGGGGAGCGGACGAGTCCGAGGTACCGCTCGTAGAACGCCTGCGAGGCGTCGAGGTCGCGGACCTGCAGCGAGGTGAAGTCGATCCCGGTGGCGGGCATGGTGTGCTCCTTCGTCTGTGTCAGATGCCTGACACGAGCAGTATGTGTCAGAATCCTGACATGCGTCAAGCGCGGATCGACCTCGACAGCTCGGTCGGCTACGTCCTGAAGGAGGCCGCCAGTGCCCTGCGCGCCGCCATGGAGGACGCCCTCCGTCCCCTCGGCATGACGGTCACGCACTACTCGTGCCTCGAACTGCTCACCCAGCGCCCCGGCATGTCGAACTCGGACCTCGCGCGCGGCACCTTCGTCACCCGGCAGTCGATGAACACGCTCCTGCAGCAGCTCGAGCGCGACGGCATCGTCACCCGGCCGGCCACCCCGACCACGGGCAAGGTGCTCCCCACCACGCTCACCGCGGCCGGACGACGCCAACGCGAGGCGGCCAGCGCGGCGGTCCGGCAGGTCGAGCTCCGGATGACCCGGGACCTCGACGACGCGGGCCGCGCAGCGGCCTTCCGCCTGCTGCGCGGAATGGTCGCCGCCCTGCGTGACGACACGTCGGGTGCCGTGACCGACTGACGGACGGGAGGCCCGTGACTGGGCCGCCACGGGCCTCCCGTCCGGTGGTCACACGGTCCCTCTAGGATGATCCGGTGATCGATCTCCAGCTCCTGCGCGACCACCCGGACGTCATCAAGGCCTCGCAGGAGGCGCGCGGCGCCTCCGTGTCCGTCGTCGACGACGCGGTCGCCGCGGACACCGCCCGGCGCAGCGCGATCACCGCGTTCGAGGCCCTCCGTGCGGAGCAGAACGCCTTCGGCAAGACCGTCGCGAAGGCCCCGAAGGACGAGAAGGCCGCCCTCGTGCAGCAGGCGCAGGCCCTCGCCGCGAAGGTGAAGGACGCCCAGGCCGAGGTCACCTCGGCGGAGGAGGCGTTCGACCGTGTCGTCCGCTCGATCCCGAACGTGGTGCTGCCCGACGTGCCGAAGGGCGGCGAGGACGACTTCGTCACGCTCCGCACCGTCGGCACGAAGCCCGAGTTCGCCTTCGAGCCGAAGGACCACGCCGACCTCGGCGAGCACCTCGGCATCATCGACATCCCGCGCGGCGTGAAGGTCTCCGGGTCGCGCTTCTACTTCCTGCGCGGTCTCGGCGCGCGGCTCGAGATCGCGCTCATGAACCTCGGCCTCGACCGTGCGATCGAGCACGGCTTCGAGCCGCTCATCACCCCGACGCTCGTGCGTCCGGAGACGATGGCCGGCACCGGCTTCCTCGGCGAGCACGCGGCCGAGGTCTACCGGCTCGAGGCCGACGACCTGTACCTGACCGGCACGAGCGAGGTCGCCCTCGCCGGGTTCCACGCCGACGAGATCCTCGCCTTCCCCGAGGGCGAGGGCATCCGCTACGCCGGCTGGTCGACCTGCTACCGGCGCGAGGCCGGTTCGGCGGGCAAGGACAACCGCGGCATCCTCCGCGTGCACCAGTTCAACAAGCTCGAGATGTTCGCGTACGTGCTCCCGGAGCAGGCCGAGGCGGAGCACCAGCGCCTGGTCGCGATGCAGGAGTCGATGATGCAGGACCTCGGCCTGCACTACCGCGTGATCGACGTCGCCGGCGGTGACCTCGGCACGAGCGCCGCACGCAAGTACGACATCGAGGCGTGGGTCCCGACGCAGGGCACCTTCCGCGAGCTCACGTCGACCTCGAACTGCACGACGTTCCAGGCCCGTCGCCTCGACACCCGCTACCGCACGTCGACCGGGAAGACGGCGCCGGTCGCCACGCTGAACGGCACGCTCGCGACCACCCGCTGGATCGTCGCGATCCTCGAGACCCACCAGCAGGCCGACGGGTCGGTGGTCGTGCCCGAGGTGCTGCGGCCGTACCTGGGCGGCGTCGAGGTCATCGAGCCCCGATGAGCGCGCACGAGCGGTTCGTCGACGGGTCGGCGCAGGGCGGCGGCTCCGGCGCCGGTGCGTCCGGCTCGGGCTCGGTCGCTGCCGGCGGCGCTGTCGCTGGTGCTGCCGGCGGTGCTGCCGCGTCTCCGCGGACGAAGCGCTGGCTCGTCGCGCTCGACGTGGACGGCACGACGATGCGCGAGGACGGTGTCATCACGGACACGGTGATCGACGCCGTCCGCGACGCCGAGGCCGCCGGGCACGAGGTCATGCTCTCCACCGGACGCAGCGAGGGCATGACGATCCCGCTGCTCGAACGCCTGGGCCTGCGCTCGAAGTACGTCGTGTGCGCCAACGGCGCGCTGACCCTCGCCCGCCAGGACGACGGGTCCTACCGCCGGGTCCACGTCGAGCGCTTCGACCCGACCGAGGTCCTGCAGGTCATCCACGGTGCCCTCGCGAACGCGGCGTTCGGCGTCGAGGACGAGACCGGCCACTTCCTGCTCTCCGGCAACTTCCCCGACGACACGATGACCGTCGCCGGCGAGCACGTGCCGTTCGAGCAGCTGCTCGGGACCGAGGCCACCCGCGTCGTCGTCATCTCGCCGGGACACGACACCGAGGACTTCCTGCAGGTCGTCGAGCGCATGGGGCTGCAGAAGGTGTCGTACTCGGTCGGCTGGACGTCCTGGCTCGACATCGCTCCCGAGGGCGTGACGAAGGCCACCGCGATGGAGCGCGTCCGCGAGTGGCTCGACATCCCACGCTCCCGCGTCATGGCGGCGGGCGACGGGCGGAACGACATCGACATGCTGCGCTGGGCGTCGACCTCGGGCCGCGGAGTCGTCATGGGGCAGGCCCCGGACGACGTCGTCGACGCGGGCAACGAGCTGACCGGCGGGGTCACCGACGACGGGCTCGCCGCGGCACTCGACGCGCTGCCGCGCTGACGGACGGCAGGTTCGCTAGACTGCCCGGGACGCGATCACGTCTCGCCACGTGGTCGCGTCACGGAGGGTTGTCCGAGCGGCCGATGGAGCCTGTCTTGAAAACAGGTGGGCAGCAATGTCTCGTGGGTTCGAATCCCACACCCTCCGCACATGAGCACCGGGACCCGCCTCCGACTGATCGAGCTGTCCGATGCAGCCGAGCTCGCCGCGATCGTCCGCGCGAGCGCCGATCACCTGCGGCCGTTCGAGCCGACGCGGCCGGACAGCTACTTCACCGAGGCCGGGCAGCGCGCGACCATCGGTGTCCTGCTCGCCGCCGCGCAGAACGGCTCGGTTCCCTTCGTGATCATGGGAGATGACGACGAGTTGCTCGGACGGATCACCCTGAGCGGTGTGACCCGGGGCGCCCTGCAGTCGTGTGCGCTCGGGTACTGGGTCCGTGCCGACCGGACGCGGCAGGGGCACGCGACCCGTGCGGTCGGGCTCGCGCTGGACCACGCGTTCCGGGAGCTCGGGCTGCACCGGGTCCAGGCAGAGACCCTCCCGGAGAACACCGGCTCGCAGCGGGCGCTCGAGCGGAACGGCTTCGAGCGGTACGGGTTCGCGCCGAAGTACATCCGGATCGCCGGCGAGTGGCGCGACCACGTCATGTTCCAGGTGCTCGCGCCGGACGCCTGACGCACGGACGTCCGAGCAGTACGCGTGCGGCGCCCGCTTCCCGCTGCGCGGCGCCCGCTGCCCGCTGCCCGCTGCCCGCTGCACAACGCGGAGCACCTCGCGCCGTGGAACGACGTGGCGCGACGTGCTCCCCGTTGTGCGCGGGCGTGTCGAACCACGACCCCGATGTCGAGCCAGTGCGCGGTCGTCAGGGGGTGTACGGGGCGTCCGGCCACGGCACGACGAGCGCACCGCCGGTGAGAGCGAGCGAGCCCGACCCCGGAGCCGACCACGAGCCCGAGGACCGCGAACCGCGCCGCCGACGCCCCGCCGTGGCGAGCGAGGTGCGCGGCCATCAGCAGCAGGAGGAACCCCACCACGTGGCCGACGACGAGTCCGACGAGTCCGAGGGGGATGCCGGGGTTCGCTCCCGATCGGTCGGGGCGCGACGTGCTCCCGGTTGTGCGCGCGCACGTCGAACCACGATCCCGCCGTCGAACCACGATCCCGCCGTCAAACCACGATCCCGCCGTCGAACCACGATCCCGCCGTCGAACCACGATCCCGACGTCGAACCACGATCCCGACGTCGAACCACGATCCCGACGTCGAACCATCCCGGGTGGCTGGTTCGACGTCGGGAACGTGGTTCGACACGGAGGCGCCCCGCGCCCGCCGCTCAGGGGCGGGCGCCGAGCGCGGCGAGCTCCGCACGGGTGCGGGCACCGTGCTTCCGGAGCAGGTTCGCCACGTGGTACTTGACCGTGTTCGGACTGATCCCGAGCCCCTCGGCGATCTCCCGGTTCCCGACGCCGGTCACCACGAGCCGCAGCACGTCGCGCTCCCGTTCGGTCAGGTCGGTGTCCTCCGGCAGGTCGGCCGCGCCCGGCGCCGGGTCGAGGGGGAGCGAGATGTCCAGGGTCGAGCCCCAGCCCGGCGTGGAGTCGACGTGCATCGTGCCGTCGAGGGCGACGACCCGCTCGGCGATCGGGCGCACGGCATCGTCGTGGGTGTCGAGTGTGCCGGCTCCGTCGTCCCGGAGCTGCATGAGCAGGTTGCGCCCGTCGCAGTCCCACTGGATCCGGACGCGTCGGGCGACCCCGCCGTCGACCAGGGCGAGCACGGCCGTGCGGACGATCGCTCGTGCGCTGTGCGCGACGTCCCCGGGCAGGGCCCTGCCGGTCGTCGGCGGCTCGACGAACTGCACGTCGAGGTCACCGAACCGGACCAGCGGGCGGAGGTCGGCCCGCAGCCGTGAGAACGCCCCGGTGACGGGTTCGAGCAGGGTGCTCCGCTGCCGGTCGGTCACGGTCCGGAGCTCGACGAGTGCGGCCGAGGCGATCTCGACGGCCTCGGCACGGGCGGCGGCGTCGGACAGGCGGTTCGCGCGCAGGGCGGCGAGCACCGACTCGAGGGTCAACGCGTGACGGTCGGCCTGCTCCGCCACCGTCCGGGCGTGCTCCGACGCCGCGATCCGGCTGGCTGGTGCGTCCGGTTCCGTCTCCACGAGGACCGAACGTACTCGTCCCACCCGGACGGACGGTCCCACCCGATCGGGTGGGTGGACCGCCTGCCCGGGCAGCGGCGCGATCGACCCCGCGCGAGGAGCATCGGAGTCATGGCCACCACGACGACCGCCGACGCCCTCGGAGTGATCGGCGACGAGCTCCAGGAGCTGATCGCGACCGTCCGCCGCGCCGACCAGGCACCGTTCGCGCGTGCCCTCGACCTGCTCGCCGACGCCGAGCGTGTCTTCGTGCACGGCGCCGGACGATCCGGACTCGCGCTCCGGATGACCGCCATGCGCCTCATGCACCTCGGGCTCGACGTGCACGTCGTCGGCGAGGTCACGACGCCCGCGATCCGGCGGGGCGACCTGCTGCTCGTCGCGAGCGGCTCGGGCACCACCGGCGGCATCGTGCAGGCAGCCCGGACCGCGACCGAGGTCGGGGCGCAGGTGCTCGCCGTCAGCACGACGGACGACTCCCCGCTGTCCGAGGTCGCCGACACCACGCTCGTCCTGCCCGCCGCCACGAAGACGGACCGCTCCGGCACGGCCTCGGCGCAGTACGCGGGCGGCCTGTTCGAGCAGGGCGTCGCGCTCCTCGGGGACGCCCTGTTCCACGCGCTCTGGCAGCGCAGCGGGCACTCCGCCGACGACCTGTGGCCGCGGCACGCCAACCTCGAGTGAACCGACCGTGACGCCGCCGGTGCCACCCGAGCGCGCCACCGAGACCCCCACGAACCACCACCGGAAGGACACCACCATGCAGCTCCAGTTCGCCATGGACACCCTGACCACCGAGGCCGCCCTCGACCTCGCCGGCAAGGCTGCGCCGTACGTCGACGTCATCGAGCTCGGCACGCCGCTGATCAAGAGCGCCGGCCTCTCCGCGATCACCGCGATCAAGGAGGCGCACCCGGACAAGGTCGTCTTCGCCGACCTCAAGACGATGGACGCCGGTGAGCTCGAGGCCGACATCGCCTTCACGGCCGGTGCCGACCTCGTCACCGTGCTCGGCGTCGCGGGTGACTCCACCATCGCCGGTGCCGTGAAGGCCGCGAAGGCGCACGGCAAGGGCATCGTCGTCGACCTGATCGGCGTGCCCGACAAGGCCGCCCGCGCGAAGGAGGTCGTCGCGCTCGGTGCCGAGTTCGTCGAGATGCACGCCGGCCTCGACGAGCAGGCCGAGGAGGGCTTCACCTTCGAGACGCTGCTGCGCGACGGCGAGGCCTCGGGCGTCCCGTTCTCGGTCGCCGGCGGCATCACCACCGACACGATCGAGGCCGTGCAGGCCTCGGGCGCCCGCATCGCGGTCGCCGGCAGCGCGATCTACAGCGCCGACGACGTGGCCGCCGCCGCGTCCGCGCTCCGCGACGCGATCTCGGAGCCCGCCTCCGCCTGATCCGGACCACCTGACGGACGGGAGGCCCGTGGCGACACCGCCACGGGCCTCCCGTCCGTCACCGGGCGCGGCGACGGAACGTCGTGACCAGTGCGTCGACCAGCAGGAACCCGAGCAGGGTCACCCCGACGACGGGCAGCAGCAGCGCGAGGCCGACGGCGGCGACGACGACCGCGGTGGTGCCCCACCACGGAGCCCTGGCCAGCGCACCCGCGGCGGGCGCGCGACCCGCACGCGCGCCGGTGGGACGCCGCTGCCACCACATGAGGTAGCCGAACACGACCATCGCCGCGATCCCGAGCGCCGCGAGCAGCAGCACGACCTGGTTCGCCAGGCCGAACAGCGCGCCCATGTGCGTGTTGATGCCGAGCTTGGCGGCCTTCGCCATGAGCGGGTAGTCGGCCCAGGTGACCCGCGACACCGCCGTCATCGTGCCCGGGTCCACCGCGACCGCGTCCATCGCGACCGGCCAGCTGAGCTTGATCTCCTCGACGGTCCACGCCGTGTCGGCGGCCGCCGGCGGACGGATCCGGACCTCGGCCGCGCGGACACCGGAGTCGCGGGCGACCGCGAGCACCTCGTCGAACTGCTCGGGCGTCGTCGTCGGGGAGCCCATCGGCATCGAGCCACCGCCGTGGTGCCCGGCGTGCTCCCCGCCCGACGTCGCCGACGAGCCGTCGAGTGCGGTGTCGACCGTCGGCGCCTGCCAGCTGAGCGTCGAGCGGAGCGCGCTGACGTTGTCGCCCGCGAAGTGCGACCAGGTGATGCCGGTGGCCGACAGGAAGAGCGCGCCGAGGAGCACCCACGCGCCCGTCGCGGCGTGCCAGGAGAACGTCCTCCGGTACCCGGTCGCACGGTTGTCCGGCAGCACGAGGTCGCGCTTCCGTCGTGCGCGCCGGAGGCGGAACGCCCAGAGGCCGATGCCGCTGAGCGACACGATGCCGAGCCACGACGCCGCGGTCTCGCTGTAGAGCCGCCCGACGTCGCCCAGGAACAGGCTGCGGTGCACGGTGCTGATCCACGTGCGGAAGGGGAGCGACCCCGACGTGCCGTACACCGGCAGGTCCCCGCGCACGGCGGCGTCGCCCGGGTCGACGAACACCGCACGGGTCTGGGACTCGAGCAGGCCCTCCTCGGTGAACATCACGCGCGTGGTGGTGCCGGGCGTGGGGGCCGGGCGGACCTCGGCGACGGTGTCGTCCGGGTGGTGGCGGGCCACGTAGCGCTCCGCGGCTGCGACCTGGTCGGCGAGGGGGAGCGCAGGCGCGGACGACGGCGCCGTGAGCTCCTGCCGGTACACGCCCTGCTCGACGGTCGGTGCGACGGCGTACACGGCTCCGGAGAGCGCCGCCACCAGGACGAACGGGCCGACGAAGAGCCCGGCGGTGAAGTGCAGGCGGAGGAGGAGTTGGGCGAACCAGCCGCGGGACGGAGGCGGGGCGGTGACGGGCATCGGAGCGCAGGGTCCTGTCGGGCTGTCGGGCTGTCGGGCTGTCGGGCGGAGGTGCGGCACCGTGCCGCACGAGCGCTCACTCTACAAGACGTAGAACGTCAGCGTCGCACGTCGCAGCCGCAGCTCGCCCCGAGCACGAGTTCCGCCGGCACCAGGTCGAGGTGGTGGTCGTCGGGGTCCTCCCGCGCGAGCACCCGGTCGACCGCGGCCGCGGCCATCGCCTCGACGGGTTGCCGGACGACGGTGAGCTGAGGGTTCGTGTAGTCGGCCTCCGCCACGCCGTCGAACGAGACCACGGCGACGTCGTCCGGGGAGCGGAGCCCGAGCTCGTACAGGGCGCGCAGGAGCCCGACGGCCTGCAGGTCGGAGCTGACGAAGACGGCGCGCGGTCCGGTGCCGCCGCCGAACATCCGGAGGCCCGCCTCGTACCCGCCGGCGCGGTCGAACGAGCAGCGCACGATCGGTCCGTCCGGCAGCCCGGCCGCGCGCAGGGCCTGCATCCACCCCTGCTCGCGGAGCTCCATCGACCCGGTGTGCCCCATGACGAGCCCGATCTCCCGGTAGCCGTGGTCGACGAGGTGCTGCGTGCCCTCGCGGGCGCCGCGCAGGGCGTCGACGCCGATGCTCGCGTACTCGGGTACCTCGAAGAAGGTGTTGAGCAGCACCATCGGGATGCCGGGGTCGGTCGTCGACGACAGGTCGGGGTGCGTCATGATGCTCGTCACGATGATCCCGTCGACCTGCCGGGCGGACAGCGTGCGGAGCCGCTCCCGCTCCTGCTGGGCGTCCCCGTCGCTGTTCGCGATGAGGAGGTCGTACCCCCGGGCCGCCGCGGCGTGCGTGACGGCCACCGCGAGCTCCGACCAGAACGGGTTGTCGAGCTCGGGCACGATCAGGCCGAGCATCTTCGAGGAGCCGGTGCGGAGTGCCTGGGCGCTCGCGTTCGGGCGGTAGCCGAGCACCCGGATGGCCTCGCGGACCCGCGCTGCCGTCTCCGCGGCGACCGGGCGCGGTCCGTCGTGCACGACGTAGCTGACCACCGACGTGCTCACCCCTGCGTACCGGGCGACGTCCGCACGGGTGACCGCCCTCGGGTTGGTCGGCACGGTCACGGGATCACCTTCGTCGGTCGGTCCGTCGGCCGCTCGGGCCGACGGGAGCGGCCCGGCGCCGTCACGGGACGGGGCCGGGCCGCACTGGTCGCACGGGATGCCCGCGCGGACTCCTCGACGTCGTCGGGTGACGGTCGTCGTCGGGCGCCGTCCGGCGTCGGGTGACGACCGTGGTCGGGCGCCGTCCGTTGCCGAGCGGCGGGCTACTCGCTCGCGATCCTAGACGAGACGGTGCTGGTGGCGGGCTCGGGTGCGTCGCCGTGGTCGGGGACGGGCAGCCGCACGCCGCCCTGCAGGGCCGACCGGTGCGCGACGATGCCGGGCAGCGTGTACCGGGCGGCGACCCAGGCGTTCACCGGGGGGAGCGTCCCGTCGACGACCGCGCGGACGAAGTCGTCGACCAGGAAGTGGTGGCTGCCCTCGTGCCCGGTCGGCACCCCGTCGAACTCGGCGGGCAGGCGGTCGACGTCGTGCACGGGGGCGTAGCCGGACACGAACGCGTCCCGGAGGGCGGGGTCGACGTCGGCGAGACGCGGGTCGTCGAGCTCCATCGTCGGGCGGGTGTCGATCTGGTCGCTGACGTCGTGCACGGCCTCCTTGTCCTGCCACACGCTGACCGTCGCGAGCTGCTCGAAGCTGGCCTCGGTGCCGAAGTACCGGAAGCGGGACTCGCGGAGGTGCGACGGGTAGCCGACCCGTCGCATCTCGTTGATCCGGACCACACCGCCGTTGTCGAGCTCGAACAGGGCGGTCGCGTTCGAGAAGTCGTTGTCGAACTGGCTGACCTCCTTGTCGAAGACGCCGTCGTCGCGGTCGTCCTTGACGCCGATGCAGCTGACGCTGACCGCGTGTCCGGGGATCGCGCCGAGGACGCCACCGACCGAGTGCGTCGGGTAGAGCATGGGCGGGTAGCTCGCAGTGCGCTTCCACTGCTCGCCGCCGCTGTACTGGTAGGCGGCGTAGAAGCCGAGGTCCATGTCGTGGACGTAGTCGCCCTCGGCGTAGAACACCCGGCCGAAGGCGCCCTCGGCCACCTGCTTCCGCGCGAAGACCGTCGCCGGGTTGTAGTGGCTCGTCTCGCCCATCATGTAGGTGAGCCCCGTCTCGCGGACGGCTTCGATGATCGCGGCGATCTCGTCCTCGGTGACCGCCATCGGCACGGCGGAGTACACGTGCTTGCCGGCCCGGAGAGCGCGGACGACGAGCGGACCGTGCGTCCACCGCTGGGTGAAGATCGCGACGGCGTCGACGTCCGAGGCGAGCACGGCGTCGAAGTCCTCGAGCGTGCCGTCGAGGTGCTGGGCGGCGACGAGGTCCTCGGCGCGGCCCTCGACCACGTCGGTGACGAACACCCGGTCGACGTCCGGGTGGATCTTGAAGAGCTTGGCGAACTGGGGCGCGAACTGGCCGGCTCCGACCATTCCGATGCTGATCATCAGTGACCTTCCGAGGTGGGGGACGTGTCGCCGAGCAGGTCGCTCCGTCGCGATCGCCGCCAAGCATTGCACAGCGGTCTACACGTGACAACCCCTTGGAGCGCGCCATGAATCGGTCCTTGTGAGGCTGAGTCCCCACGTGTAGATTCCCCGCCACGGACTGCCGACGTCAGTCCACCGCAGACGAAGGAGTCGCGATGGCAACCGATAGCCCCTTGTCGTCACCCCTGGTGACGGCACCACCACGGACCGCGCGGAGTGCCGACACGGCACGTGCCCGGACCACCACACCACGCCGCCGACGACGGAACGACCTGTGGCTCGCGCTCGTGTTCATCGCCCCCGCGTCGGTCGGGTTCGCGGTGTTCCTGCTCTGGCCGACGATCCGGGGCATCTGGCTCAGCTTCACCACGTACAACCTGCTCACCCCGCCGGTGTTCACGGGCCTGCAGAACTACGAGCGCCTGGTGCAGGACTCGATCTTCTGGAACTCGATGCTCGTCACCGTCGAGTACGTCGTGCTGAACATCGGCTTCCAGACGGTCCTGGCGCTCTTCATCGCCGTCATGATGCACCGGCTCACGCAGTCGACCTTCGTCCGGGGCATCGTGCTCGCGCCCTACCTGGTGTCGAACGTCGTCGCGGCACTCATCTGGCTCTGGATCCTCGACACGCAGCTCGGCATCGGCAACGAGGTCCTGTCCGCGATCGGTGTCGGACGCATCCCGTTCCTGCAGAGCGACGTCTGGGGCATCCCCACGATCGCCTTCATCAACGTCTGGCGGAACGTCGGTTACACCGCACTGCTCATCTTCGCGGGCCTGCAGGCGCTGCCGGAGAGCGTCTACGAGGCCGGCCGCATCGACGGTGCGAGCGAGTGGAAGATGTTCTGGCGGATCACGGTCCCGCTGCTGCGCCCGATCCTGTCACTGGTGCTCATCATCACGATCATCGGCTCGTTCCAGGTGTTCGACACGGTCGCGATCACCACCCAGGGCGGCCCGGCGAACGCCACGAACGTCGTGCAGAACTACATCTACAACCTGGCCTTCGGCCGGTTCCAGTTCGGGTACGCGTCCGCCGTCTCGGTGGCACTCCTCGTCGTCCTGAGCATCATCACGATCGTCCAGTACCGACTCTCGCGCTCCGGCGAGAGCGACCTGGACTGACGGCCACCGAAGCAACCGGAAGCGAGTCGACGATGACCAGCACCCTGCCCCCGGTGGTCGAACTCACCACCACGCGCGCCCTCACCACCCGCGGCGCGAAGCCCCCGCGTCCGAAGCCGTCCGTCGGACGGGTCCTCGCCTGGACCGCGATGATCGCCGTGATCGTCGTGACCCTGTTCCCCTTCTACTGGATCCTCCGGACGGCGCTGTCGTCGAACGGCGCGATCTCCGCCGACCCCACCTCGCTGCTGCCGACCGGCTTCAGCCTGGGCGGGTTCGAGCGGGTGTTCGGCCTGCAGTCCACCGAGGAGGCCCTGGCGCAGGGCGGCTCCGGCGCGGCGATCAACTTCTGGCAGTACCTGCTCAACTCGGTCGTCACCGCGACGATGATCACGGTCGGGCAGGTGTTCTTCTCCGCCGGAGCCGCCTACGCCTTCGCCCGGCTGCGCTGGCCGGGACGCGACCGGGTGTTCGGGGTGTTCCTCGCCGGGCTCATGGTCCCCACGATCTTCACGCTCCTGCCGAACTTCACCCTGATCAAGTCGCTCGGCCTGGTCGACACCCTGCTCGGGATCGCCCTGCCCTCGATGCTGATGACCCCGTTCGCGGTGTTCTTCCTCCGGCAGTTCTTCCTCGGCATCTCCCGCGAGGTCGAGGAGGCCGCACTCATCGACGGCGCCGGGAAGGTGCGCGTGTTCTTCCGCCTCGTCCTGCCGATGGCATCGGCGCCGATCGCGACGCTGGCGGTCCTCACCTACATCACGGCGTGGAACGACTACTTCTGGCCGCTCATGGTGTCGTACACGGACAGCTCCCGCGTGCTCACGGTCGCGCTCGGGGTGTTCAAGTCGCAGACGCCGCAGTCCGGCACCGACTGGGCGGGCCTGATGGCGGCGACCCTCGTCGCCGCGCTCCCGATGATCGTGCTGTTCGGCGTCTTCGCCAAGCGCATCGTCAACTCCATCGGCTTCTCCGGGATCAAGTAGGGAACCCCGCACATGACGCACTCCATCTCCCGACGCGCACTGTTCGCGGGCGGTGCCTCGGCCCTGGCGCTCGGCGCCCTCGCCGCCTGCTCGTCCCCGAGCACGCCGGACCCCCGCAGCGGCGCGACCGGCACCGTGTCCTACTGGCTGTGGGACGCGAACCAGCTCCCCGCGTACCAGGCCGTCGCGAAGGCCTTCGAGCGTGAGAACCCCGACATCCGGATCCGCATCACCCAGCTCGGGTGGAGCGACTACTGGACCAAGCTCACCGCCGGGTTCATCGCCGGTACCGCGCCCGACGTGTTCACCGACCACCTGTCGAAGTTCCCGCAGTTCGCCGACCTCGACGTGCTCCACCGGCTCGACGAGCTCGAGGCGACGAGTGCGATCCGCGACGACGACTACCAGTCCGGCCTCGCGCAGCTCTGGAAGGGGCGCGACGGGCACCGCTACGGGTCGCCGAAGGACTGGGACACGGTCGCGATGTTCTACGACCGGAACGTGATCGCGAAGGCCGGCTACTCGGCCGAGGACCTCGCCGCGCTCGAGTGGAACCCGGACGACGGTGGGACCTTCGAACGGGCGGTCGCGCACCTGACCATCGACGGCAAGGGGCGCCGCGGGGACGAGCCCGGCTTCGACAGGTCGGACGTGGCGGTCTACGGCATCAGCGCCAACGGCAGCGGTGGCGACGGGTTCGGGCAGACGCAGTGGTCGCCGTTCACCGGGTCGATCGACTGGTCCTACACGAACCGGAACCCGTGGGGGAACGCGTTCCGCTACGACGACCCCGCGTTCCAGAAGACGATCTCCTGGTACTTCGGGCTCGCCGAGAAGGGCTACATGCCGAAGTACGGAGTGTTCTCCACGACGACCGGTCCGGACGTGCAGCTCGGGTCGAAGAAGGTCGCGCTCTCGTTCAACGGGTCGTGGATGATCGGCGCCTACGCCGACCTGCAGGGCGTCGACGTCGCCATCGCCCCGACACCGAAGGGGCCGATCGGGCACCGCGCGTCGATGTTCAACGGCCTGGGTGACTCGATCACGAAGCAGGCGCGGAACCCGGAGGCCGCGGCGAAGTGGGTCGCGTTCCTCGGCAGCGCCGCCGCGCAGGAGATCGTTGGCCGCGCGGGCATCGTCTTCCCCGCACGCCGGTCGGGCACGGACGCCGCGGTCGCCGCCTTCCGGGAGCGCGGGCTCGACGTCTCCGCCTTCACCGAGCAGGTGGCGGACGGCACGACGTTCCTGTTCCCCGTCACCCGGAACCCCGCCGACGTCCAGGCGCTCGTGCAGCCGGCGTTCGACGGCATCTACGCGAACGGCAAGCCCGTGTCGACGCTCACCGGCGTGAACGAGCAGGTCAACACGCTCCTCGCGCTGACCTGAGCCCCGCCGGCTCGAGCACGGCCACCCGCACCGGTCGTGGGGCCCCCCCCCCCCCCCCCGGGGGGGGGGGGGCCCCCCCCCCCCCCCCCGCCGCCCCCCCCCCCCCCCCCCCGGGGGGGGGGGCCCCACGACCGCATTGACCCTCCACCGGAGCAGCACACAGACTGGCGCCGATGACGCAACTCACCTCCCTCGTGTACATGTCCGTCGCCGTCGACGAGATGACCGACGACCACCTGGTCGCCATGCTCCGTGAAGCCCGCCTGCGCAACGAGGCGCTCGGTGTCTCCGGACTCCTGCTCGCCAAGGGCGGCCGCTTCATGCAGGTGCTCGAGGGCCCCTCCTGGAGCGTCGAGGACCGCTTCGCCGCGATCGAGCGCGACACCCGCCACGAGGGCGTGAAGTCGCTCTCCCGCGAGGACATCGACACCCGCCGCTTCGACGGCTGGTCGATGGCGTTCGGCAACCCGTCGGACCTCGAGGTCCGCGACGAGCCCGGCTTCAACACCTTCCTCACCGAGCGCTCCGGCCTGCCGGCCGAGCTGGCCGGCTCGCCGGCCGACTGGCTGCTCCGCTGGTTCCGCGGACGCGACCTGCAGGACGTGCCCGAGGAGCGCATGACCCTGGCCCGCCACGCCGCGTGACGACCTGACGGGACCCCCTCGGACTGGAGGCACGGTGCGGGCCCGCACCGTGCCTCCGGTCCGAGACACTGGTCACGTGGGGAAACGTGAGCAGATCTTGGTGGCCGCGGCGGAGGAGTTCGACCGGGTCGGCTTCGCCGCCACGTCGATCGCCGCCGTCGCGCGCCGCGCCGACGTGGCGCAGGGCACGCTGCACTTCCACTTCCCGACGAAGCTCGCGCTCGCCCTCGGCGTGATCGACGAGCAGAACGCGCGGACCTTCGCGGAGGTGAGCCACGACGCCGCGTCGCCGACGGCCGCCCTGATCGGGGCGTCGAAGCAGATCGCGGACCTGCTCCGCACCGACCCGATCGTGCGTGCCGGCATCCGCCTCTCGCTCGAACGCGGCGAGTTCTCCGGAGCGACGTCGTCGTTCTACGAGCAGTGGATCGGCGGCATCGTGGACGTGTTCTGCGTTGCGATCGGCAGCGGTGAGCTCGAGACCGACCTCACCCCGGAGGAGCTCGGCGGTTCGGTCGTGCCCTACTTCACCGGGGTGCAGCTGGTCGCCGAGGTGCGGAGCGGTCGCGCGGACCTCGACCCCGCGGTCGCGGTGATGTGGCGGGTGCTCCTGCAGGCGACCGCCGCGCCGGCGCACCGGGCACGCCTGCTCGGGGTGGTCGCCGACACCTTCCGCGCGGCAGACTGACCTCGTGGACCGTCGACGGGCGGAGGTCCGCGTCAGCGGTCGGTGAGCTCCCGGTCGCGGAACCACTTGAGCAGCCACGCGGCGCTCGTGCCGTCGAACTCCGGGGCGAAGTCCATCGTGCCGGACAGGAACGGGCTGAACCCGTCCTCGGTCGCCACGTCGGACTCGTCGAGCGACCGGTAGGCCATCGACCAGCCGTCGAACCGCCGGCGCTCGATGTCCTCGCGGATCAGCGACTTCACCCCGTCGTGCCGAGGATCGCGCGCGATGGCGCCGAAGCGGTCGTCGACGCTCCACGCCGGGCCCTCGAGCAGCTGCATGAACCGGCCGCCCTTCGCCACGAGCAGCCCGGAGACCCCGAGTGCCTCGTTCCGGAGCCGTGACTCGCGCAGGAGCTCGGCGAGCGCGTCGTCGTCGAAGGGCACGGCCGAGCGGCTCATGTAGACGATGGAGACGAGCACCGCACCATCTTCGTGCATGGTGCGGCGCACGCCGACCACTGTCCACCATCCGCTTCGCGTCCTGGTCGCCCTGGTGCCTAGGATCGACCGCATGGCGACCGTCCTCCTCGTCCGGCACGGACGCACCACCGCGAACGCGACCGGGGTCCTGGCGGGTCGCACCGCCGGGGTGGCACTCGACCGCGTCGGCCGCGAGCAGGCCGACCGGGCCGCCGAGCGCATCGCGCCGATCCCGCTCGCCGCGCTCGTCACGAGCCCGCTCGAGCGCTGCCGACAGACCGCACGCGTCCTGCTCGCCCGCCAGCAGGGCAGCCCCGACGTGCGGGTCGAACGGGCGATCACCGAGGCCGACTACGGCGACTGGCAGGGCCGGAAGCTCGCGGACCTCGCGAAGGAACCGCTGTGGCGCACGGTGCAGGCGAACCCGAGCGCCGTGGTGTTCCCCGGCGGCGAGTCCATGCAGACGATGCAGTCCCGTGCGGTCGCCGCGATCCGCCGGATCGACGCCGAGGTCGAGGCGCAGCACGGCCCGACGGCGGTGTGGGTCGCCGTGAGCCACGGCGACATCGTGAAGTCCGTCCTCGCCGACGCGCTCGGCATGCACCTCGACCTGTTCCAGCGCATCGCGGTCGGTCCGGCGTCCGTCTCGGTCGTCCGCTACGGGGAACACCGGCCCGAGGTCGTCGCCACCAACACCGACTCCGGCGACCTGTCCTGGCTCGCTGCGGCACCGGCCCCCTCGGGCGACGCGGCGGTCGGCGGCGGAGCAGGACACGACGGGACCGGCTCGGCGGACGGAGCGGTCGGCAGCGGTGAGCCGGGGACCGCTCGACCCTGAACGGACGGAGCCGCACGCTCCTACAATCGGGTCATGCCCACCATCGTGCACGGCTTCGACTGGCCGGAACGTCTCGTCGTCGGGACGGTCGGCCGCCCGGGTGAACGCGCCTTCTACCTGCAGGCACGCGACGGCAAGCGGGTGACCAGCGTCGCGCTCGAGAAGGAGCAGTCCGCGGTGCTCGCGGACAAGGTCGCCGAGCTCCTCGACGAGGTCGCGACCGTCGAGGACAACCGCTTCAGCGTCCCGCCGGCGGCACCGTCCGAGCTCCGGGACGCCGCGCCGCTCGACCAGCCGGTGGAACCCGAGTTCCGCGCGGGTGCACTGAGCCTGGGGTTCGACCCGGCGACGGCGCAGGTGGTCATCGAGGCGTACCCGATCGAGGACGAGCTCGAGATCGTCACCGAGACGGACGGGGACGGCGACGAGGTCGAGGCCGTCGTCGAGATGCCCGAGCCCGCCGAGGTCTTCCAGGTGAAGATCCCCGTCGGCAGCGCCCGGGCCTTCGTCGAACGCACGCGCGAGGTCGTCGCTGCCGGTCGGCGCCCCGGCGACGCATGAGCGACGACGCACACCGGTACGACGGCCCGCTGACGATCCGGGCGCGCATCCGCGAGGCGTCGAACGCCACCTTCCTCGCCGACCTCGACGGCGAGTCCGTCGTGTACAAGCCCGTCGAGGGGGAGCGTCCGCTGTGGGACTTCCCGGACGGCACGCTCGCCGGCCGGGAGGTCGCGGCACACCTGGTCTCCGAGGCCTTCGGGTGGGGCATCGTGCCGCCCACCTGGCTCGGCGACGGCCCGTTCGGCCCCGGCATGGTCCAGCGCTGGCAGGACGTCGACCCGGAGCAGGACCCCGTCGACCTGGTGCCGACCGAGGAGGCCGACGCCGAGGGCACCCCGTGGTTGCCCGTGCTCGAGGCCATCGACGAGCACGACCAGCCCGTCACGCTCGTGCACGAGGACACCGCGGCACTCCGCCGGATGGCGGTGTTCGACGTGGTGGTGAACAACGCCGACCGCAAGGGCGGGCACGTTCTCGCCATGCCGGACGGGCACCGCCACGGCGTCGACCACGGGCTGACCTTCCACGTGGACCACAAGCTCCGCACGGTCCTGTGGGGTTGGATCGGGGAGCCGCTCGACCCCGACGAGCTCGAGGGGCTCGACCGGGTGTCCGAGGCGCTCCGCGGCGACCTCGGCGTCGCACTCGCCGAGCACCTGACCCGCGGGGAGATCGACAACCTGCGGGCCCGGTGCGCCGCGCTGCGCGCGGTCGGGATGTTCCCGCCGCCGCCCGGACACGGCCCCGCCGTGCCCTGGCCCCTCTTCTGACGGACGGGAGGCGCGGTGCCAGCCGGCACCGGGGCCCACGCCGGTCGGTTCCCGGCAGACGCGCCAGCGGCTGCCGGGCCGTGCCCGGTGGGGAGCCTCCCGTCCGTCGGCTGGCCCCGGTCAGCCTGCCCGGTCGTCGCCGAACAGGGACGCGCCTCCGCGACGGGAACCGAGGTACGACCCGACCACGGCGACACCGAGGTCGTCGTTCTCGGGCGCGACGACCGAGCCGTCCACCCGTCGGGCCATGGCATCGATGAACCGCGCCAGCCCGGGGTCGTCACCGAGTCGGAAGAACGTCGTCTGCGCTCCGAGCCGGCCGGCGTTCTCGAGCTCGCGGACCGTCAGCGCGATCGTCACGGGATCGGGCGGGTAGCCGAACCACACCTGGCCGTTCGGCTCGAGGTGCGAGGTCGGCTCGCCGTCGGTCACGACCAGGAGCACTGGCTGCGCCGTCGGGTGCTTCCGGAAGTGCCGGTTGGCCAGCAGCAGTGCGTGGTGCAGGTTCGTGCCCTTGTCCCACTGGGCGTCGAGGCCGACGAGTCGTTCGACGTCCATGACCTCCGCCTCGCGCCCGAAGGCGATGAGCTGCAGGTCGTCGCCGCGGAACCTCGTGCTGACGAGGGTGTGCAGCGCGAGGGCCGTCCGCTTCATCGGGATCCAGCGGTCCTCCATCGCCATCGAGAACGACGTGTCGACGAGGAGCGCCACGCACGCCTGGGTCCGCGCCTCGGTCTCCTGCACCTCGACGTCGTCGATCGTCAGGCGGACACCCGGTCCGGTGCGTCCGTCCGCCGCGGTCCGGACCAGGGCGTTCGTGATCGACCGGGGGAGGTCCCACGGCTCGGTGTCACCGAACGCCCACGGTCGGGTCGCCCCGGAGGGCTCGCCCGACGCCCCGGCGCGACGGAGGTCACGCGCGCCCTGGCGCCCCGACATCCGCTCGGCCACGTCCCTGAGCAGGCTCTTGCCGAGCTGCCGCATCGCCTTCGGGGTCAGCCGGAGGTGTCCGTCGGTGCCGCGCTGCACCGCGCCCGAGTTCCGCAGGGCCTGCTCCAACCGCTGCAGGGTCCGGGCGTCGACGGTGGCCTCGTCGCCCAGCTGACGCTGCAGGGCGTCGAGGTCGAGGTCGGCGAGGTCGGACCCGGGCCCGGACTGCGCCAGCTGCTCGGCCAGGGCGTCGAGGTCGGCGATGTCCTGGAAGACGCCGGTCCCGTCGCCGAGTCCGAGGCCCTGCTCGCCGTCCATCCGCTCGGAGCTGCCCCAGTCCTCGCCGGGGCGGAGCGCGCGGAGGGTGTCGTCGAGCTGCCCGAGCTGACCCATCAGGTCCGGTGAGCCGAACGCCTGCTGGGCGAGCGCGTCGAGCTCGTCGCGCTGCTCCTGCGTCATCGAGTTCCGCATCCGCTGCGCGGCCGCGGCTCGTGCGGCGAGGTCGTCGAGCAGCTCCTCGACGTTCTGCGGGCCGGACGGGAAGTACTGCCCGTGCTGCGCCGTGAACGCGTCGAACTGCTCCTGCGTGTCCGTGCCGCGGCGGTGGTCGTCGAGCAGCTGGTTGAGGTCCCGCATCATCGCGGACACGGCTGCGCGGTCCTCGTCGCTCGCGTTCTCGAGCGCCTGCTTCATGCCGGCGAAGCGCTGGTCGAGCACCTCGCGTCCGAGCAGGTCCTTGATCTCGTCGTACTTCTGCCGGGCCGTCGGGCTCGTCCAGTCGTAGTCGTTCAGCTCCTGCACGGCGCTCGCGGGCGACGGCGGCAGGCTGTCGAGCTGCAGCTCGGCCAGGGCGCGGTCGCCGTCGTCGAGCTCGACGTTCCGGGCGAGCTCACCGCGCTCGGCGAGCAGGGCCTGGTCCAGGAGCTCCCTGACCTGCTGCAGGGTGCCGTCGAGGTTGTTCCGGCTGGTGAGCTCGCGCCGCCGTTCGGCGACGCGACGCATGAGGTCGTCGAGCCCGCGCTGGGTCTGGCCGCCGCGCCGGAGGAACTCGCGGAGGGCACGCTCGGGGGAGGTGCCGCCCATGACGTCCTCGCCGATGGCGTCGAGCGCCTCGGCCAGGTCGACCGGGGGAGCGAGGGGATCCGGACCGCCCTCGTACTTCCCGTAGCGGGCGTCGCGGGTCAGGCGGCGGTTCTGCCGGCTAGCCATAGACGGCCTCGCCGCCCCCCGACTCCTTGCTGATGCGTCGGGCCAGGAAGAGCCCCTCGAGCGCGAGTTCGATCGCGCCGGCCCGCTCGCCGTCGTCACTCGCCCCGAGTCGCTCGCACACCTGGTCGTAGACGTCCGACTCGCCGATCGACGGGAGCCCTTCGAGGAAGGCCCGGGCGCTGACCTGCTCGCCCGTCGTCACCATCGTGCCGCCGTCGAGTGCCTCGACGAGGACGCCGAAGTCGATCCCGCGGAACCGCGAGCGGACGGTCTCGGCCGTGGCGGTGCGGAGCAGGTGCTCGAGGACCTCGTCGGCACGGTCCTCCTCCCCGTTCTCGAACTCGATCTTGCCGCCGAGGACGTCGACCGCGGTCTCGAGGTCGATCGGCCGCGCGACCGGGTGCTCCTCGCCCTGCCGCGCGGCGCGGTGCACGGCGGCGGCGGAGATCGTCTCGGCGCCGGCGATGGCGAAGCGGGCGCTGACGCCGCTCCGCTGGTCGACGGCGCTGGACTGGCGCAGGGCACGTGTGAACCGGGCGAGGATCTCGACCAGGGCGTCGGGGACCTCGGCGGTGAGCTGGGCCTCCTGCCGGATGACGGCGACCTCGTCGGCGAGCTCGATGGGGTAGTGCGTCCGGATCTCGGCGCCGAAGCGGTCCTTCAGCGGCGTGATGATGCGGCCGCGGTTCGTGTAGTCCTCGGGGTTGGCGCTGGCGACGACGAGCACGTCGAGGGGCAGGCGCAGCACGTAGCCGCGGATCTGCACGTCGCGCTCCTCCATCACGTTGAGCATCGCGACCTGGATGCGCTCCGCGAGGTCGGGGAGCTCGTTGATCGCGACGATGCCGCGGTGCCCGCGGGGGATCAGCCCGAAGTGGATGGTCTCGGGGTCGCCGAGACTGCGGCCCTCGGCCACCTTCATCGGGTCGACGTCACCGATCAGGTCCGCCACGCTGGTGTCGGGGGTCGCGAGCTTCTCGACGTAGCGCTCGTCGCGGTGCACCCACGAGATCGGCAGGGCGTCGCCGAGCTCCTCGGCGCGGCGGGTGCTCGCGGTGGTGATCGGCTCGAACGGGTGCTCGCCGAGCTCGGACCCGGTGATCACCGGGGTCCACTCGTCGAGCAGCCCCTGCAGCGTGCGGAGCAGGCGGGTCTTGCCCTGCCCGCGCTCGCCGAGCAGCACGACGTCGTGCCCGGCGATGAGCGCACGCTCGAGCTGGGGGATGACGGTCGTCTCGAACCCGTGCAGGCCGGGCCAGGGGTCGCGGCCCTCGCGCAGGGCCTGGAGGAGGTTGTCGCGGATCTCGGCGCGGACCGACTTCTGGACGTGCCCAGCAGCGCGGAGCTCGCCGACCGTGTGGATGTCAGGTCGGGTCACGGTCCGCACGCTACGCCCGCGCACCGACATGCGGACGGGAGGCGCGTCTCGGCGCTCGGCTCCGGAGAACGCAACCTCGGCGACACCTCGCAACGCTGTACCGCTGCGAGGACCCGCCGACGTTGCGTCTTGCGGGAACAGTGCGGCGGGAGCGTCAGCCGAACAGGCGGCGCGACGCGATCTCCGCACCCTCGACGAGTGCTCGGAGCTTCGCCCACGCGACGTCCGAGGCGACGAACTCGTAGCTCGCGAAGGTCGCCAGGCCGCAGTCGGTCCCGGCGACGATGCGGGTGGGGTCGCCGACGGCCTCGGCGGCCTCGACGATCCGGTTCGCCACGAGCTGCGGGTGCTCCAGGTAGTTGGTCGTGACGTCGATGACGCCCGGCACGAGCACCGCGTCGTCGGGGAGCGGCAGGTCGCGGAAGGCCGGGAACTCGTGCGCGTGCCGCGGGTTGCCGAACGGGATGCTGAAGGACCCGACCTCGGCGCGGTACAGGTGGGGGAGCAGCACGTCGACCGGGACGTCGTCCTGGTGCGGGCCCTGCCAGTTGCCGTAGCAGACGTGCAGCCGCGTCTGCTCCTTCGGGATGTTCCGCAACGCGTGGTTGAGCGCGTCGACGTGCAGGTCCACGGCGGCCAGGAACTCGTCGAGCGACGCGTCGCCGAAGTGGATGACGCGCTCCATGGCGAGGTCCGGGGCGTCGAGCTGCAGGACGTGCCCGCGGGCGACGATCTCCTCGTACTCGACGCGGAGCTGCTCGGCCAGCGCGAACACGTACTCCCGGTGGTCGCGGTAGTGCGGGTTCTCGTCGTCGAGCAGCAGGGTCGTGGCGACGATGCCCGGCGTCGCGGCGGAGATGAAGGTGCCGGCCGGGGTGCGGCCGGCGGCGGCGTTCCGGGCGAGCTCGCGTTCGAAGCCGTCGAGGTCCTCGCGGATGCCGGCGCGCTCCTGGTCGTACTCGAGCAGCCCCTGGGCGAGCGGGGTGTCCCACACCCGGGCGAACTCTGCGCCCTCGTCGATCTGCCGGGCCTGGAACGCCGCGTACTCCGGGAACTTCACGCTGTCGAGCGTCGGCTTGCGGTGACCGGAGCCCCCGAACCCCGACAGCCGATCGCGGATGTAGGTCGAGAAGCCGACGCGCGGGACCTCGCCGTCGTTGACGACGTCGAGGCCCGCGTCGAGCTGCGCGTCGACGGTGCGCGCGAGCACGGCGGCGATCTCCTCGCGGAGTGCCTGTTCGTCGTGGGGCTTCCCCTGGTCGCGGGCCACCAGGAGCGCGGTCAGCTCGGGCGATCGGGGGAGCGAGCCGGTGTGCGTGGTCAGGATGCGGTCGATCGAGTTCTGGGTGGGCACGTCGTCACGCTACCGACGCGGGCTACGGCCGCGTGCGGTCGTGACGTCGCGCGTCACCGCGATCCGACGCGGACGGGAGGCACGGTGCGGGCCCGCCCCGCGCCTCCCGTCCGCGACGCACGAGTTCCTGAATCTGTGAGGACGTAAAGCTGCGCTGGTACTGGGAACCAGCCTGGAATCTCCGGAGTACGGTCCGCTCTCGTGAGCAGCACGACGAACGGGACGATCAAGAGCCTGGTCCCCGCCAGGATGGACAGACTGCCGTGGACGCGCTTCCACTGGAGCGTGGTGGTGGGTCTGGGGGTGTCCTGGATCCTCGACGGCCTCGAGATCCAGATCGTCTCGAACGCCGGCTTCCAGGCCGACCTCGACCTGTCGACGCAGCAGGTCACCCTGCTCGGCACCATCTACCTGGTGGGACAGGTCGTCGGCGCCCTGGTCTTCGGACGAATGTCCGACCGGCTCGGCCGCCGCAAGCTCTTCATCCTGACGCTCGCGATCTACCTCATCGGTTCGGGCATCGCCGGACTCGCCCAGGACTTCTGGTTCCTGGCGGCGTTCCGCTTCGTGGCGGGCCTCGGCATCGGCGGTGAGTACGCGGCGATCAACTCGGCGATCGACGAACTCATCCCGTCGAAGTACCGCGGCCACGTCGACATCGCCATCAACGGCACGTACTGGGGCGGTGCGGCGCTCGGCGCCTTCGCCAACATCTACCTGCTCGACACGTCGATCTTCGCCGAGAACATCGGGTGGCGCATCGGGTTCTTCCTCGGCCCGGTGCTCGGCATCGCGATCATCTTCCTGCGGCGGCACATCCCGGAGAGCCCGCGGTGGCTGATGACCCACGGACGCGAGGAGGAGGCCGAGCGCACGGTCTCCGAGATCGAGGCCTCCGTCGAGAAGTCCACCGGACATCGGCTGCCGGACGTCGACGAGTCGAAGGCCATGACCGTCACACCGCTGGACAAGGTCGGGTTCCTGACGATCGCCAAGGTGCTGCTGAAGCAGTACCCGACCCGCACCCTGGTGGGCGCGACCATGATGATCACCCAGGCGTTCCTCTACAACGCGATCTTCTTCACCTACGCTCTGGTGCTCACGAACTTCTTCGGGCTGAAGACCGCGGAGACGGCCGTGTACTTCTTCCCGTTCGCCATCGGCAACCTGCTGGGGCCGATCGTGCTCGGTCGGTTCTTCGACACCTGGGGTCGTCGGCAGATGATCTTCCTGACCTACCTGGTGTCGGGTCTGGTGCTCGCCACCTCGGCGTTCCTGTTCCGAGCCGACGCCATCAGCGCCACCGTGCAGGTCGTGTTCTGGTGCGTCTCGTTCTTCTTCGCCTCGGCCGGTGCCTCGAGCGCCTACCTGACCGTGAGCGAGATCTTCCCGCTCGAGCTGCGGTCGCAGGCGATCTCGTACTTCTTCGCCCTCGCGCAGATCTTCGGTGCGGTCGCCCCGGCGATCTACGGCGCGTTCATCGGGGACGGGTCGTCGCGTGAGCCGCTCTTCTGGGGGTACCTGCTCGGGTCGGCGGTGATGATCGCCGGCGGGATCGTGGCGTTGGTGTTCGGGGTCGATGCGGCGCGCAAGGGTCTGGAGGACATCACCCAACCCTTGTCCGTCCTCACCGACGCGTCCAAGAAGTAGGATTTCGTATACGTGATGTTTAGCGCCGAGACCCTCCCGCTGGGAGGGTCTCGGCATGGCACTCCTCCACATCCCGACCCCGACCGGATCGTTCCCCTGGTCGCCCGCTCCCGGAGCACCGGGTGGTCGTCGTGCGTGACCCTGGGGCGATGGATCGCTCATCGTCCTCGGGGAACGACCGGGTCCCCGACCCGAACGGCATCCGCCGCAGCCTGCTGCGTGACGCCGTCTTCCTCAAGCTGCTCGAGAACGTCCTGCGCGGGGTCTACCGGCGGGGGCAACGGCTCCGGCTCGACGACATCGCCCGGGACATGCAGGTCTCGCGCACACCCGTCCGCGAAGCTCTCGTCCCGCTCGAGTCGCTGCGGCTCGTCAGCGTGCAGCGGTACGTCGGCGTCGTCGTCGCCCACTGGTCCGTCGGCCAGATGGTCGAGCGACTCCGGGTCGCCCGGGCGATGATCGCCGATCCCGCTCCCGGCTGCCACGGGGCGGACGAGCAGTTCGACGCACTCGTGCTCAGGTCCTGCCTGACCGAGGCCGGGGCGCTCGTCGAGCTCGGCGCCTGGTACCTGCGTCGGCGCGGTGCGATCGTCAGTGCCGACTGGCTCACGGCGCAGCGCGCCGTGCTCGACACCTTCTTCACGGACGACGTCGCCGTGGCGAACGGCATCGACGCCGTCGTCGGGCGGCGTGCTCGCGTGCAGCAGGTCGAACGGGCGGCTGCTGCGGCGGAGCGTGGACAGCTCGACGAGTGCGCCGCAGCGCTCGTGGGGCTGGCGGAGGACCTCATCGCGTTGCCCGACCGGTTCCGCTCCGCCGCCTGAGGCACGGCGGAGGTGGTGCCCACCGGAGCACCCAGAGCGGGGGCGCGGACCGGGTCCGCGCCCCCTGGTCGTCCCCGTCCGGGCCGCCGCGGTCGGGTGCGTCGGGCTCGGCAGAAGGGGGGACGACATCTGGTGCTGTGTCGCGGCGACGGGGGAGGTGATGCCCCCGGAACGTGATGTCCGCGTCCCGACGATGCTAGGCGTCGGGGTACGAGCGGACAAGCCCCACCTGTCCCCACTTCAGGGGACCCGGCGACCGAGCCGAGGCGATCGTGTCGTGGCGGGAGGTCGAGAGGAGGCTCGTCCTCCTGTATGGTGGGTCTCGCGCTCGTGAGAGCGCACGGAGACGTCGCATAGTCCGGCCGAGTGCACCACCCTGCTAAGGTGGAGTCCCCTTTGAGGGGACCGAGGGTTCAAATCCCTCCGTCTCCGCACAACGCATAGCCCCTCCGATCCGCAGCAACATAAGGATCGGAGGGGCTTCGTCGTTTAGTGCGCGGGTGGTTCTGCCCACGTTCTGCCCACAACCACGGTGCGAGCAGCGTGATCGAGACCGTCGGCGAGGGCGTCGAGGTCGTCGTCGAAGAGGTCGGCGTAGACGTCGAGCGTCATCGCGGCGGAGGCGTGCCCGAGCATTCGCTGCACGGCCTTCACGTTCGCGCCCGAGCTGATAGCGAGTGACGCGGCGGTGTGGCGCAGGTCGTGGAGTGTCATCGCCTCGAGGCCGACGGTCGTCAGCGCGGTCTTGAACCACGATCGTGATCCGGTCGAGACCCGGGTGCGGCGGAGGTGCAGTCCGCGGTCGTCTGCAAACACCAGGTCATCGCGATCTTTTCCGCTGATGGCGCTCTCGAGGCCGGGGCGGAGGAACGCCGGGAAGACGACGGAGCGGCGCTTGTGCGTCTTCGGGGTGCCGACTTCGATGATGCCGCCGACCTCGACCGCGTTCACGGCGACGTTGATGCGCCGGCGCTCGAGCTCGACGTCGCGGACTCGTAGGCCGATGGCTTCTCCCCACCGAAGGCCGGTGTAGCCGAGAACGAGCACGAGGACGTTACGGTCGCCGGATGCGTCCGCGAGGTCGTGCAGTTCCTGGTGGGTCAGGTAGACGTGCTCCTTCGAGACCTTCCTCGGGAGCTTCACACCGCGTGCGCGGTTCGTCGAGATCCGGCGGTCGGCGACGGCTGCGTCGAGGATCGAGGCAAGCACTCCGTAGGCGCGCAGCACGACGGTGGCGCTCTTCGTGGCCGCAAGCTCGGTGACCCAGTCCTGCACGTCGCTGTGCTGGACGCGTCCGACGGGGACCTTCCCCCATGTTGGCTCGACGTGCACCCGCCAGGCGGTCTCTACCGGCCGGAGTGATGACGGTTTGAGGTGCGACCGGGTCTTCACTGCGACCACCGCGAACCCGCGGCCACGTACCTGGCGTCCGAGAAGAAGGTCTGCAAGCTCATGACGATGCTGCGCCTCGAGCGGCAGGTCTGAGACCGGCAGGGCGTCCTCCGGTTCTACGACGAGCACGGCTACTACCCGGCCGACGGCGAGTCCCTCGACAAGCCGCGAGCAGTACCGGCGTGCGCGGCCACGGCGATGGTCGAGCGGCGGCCCGCGGTCTGCGCCCGGTGGCTCGGGCACGACGGCGCGCACCGGTCGCTCACGACCGGCTCGGTGGTCGAGTGGGGTGAGGACTGATGCCGATCCTGAACTACACGACCGAGATCGCCGTCGGGAAGACGATGGGAGAGATCCAGACCGCGCTCGCCCGCCGCGGTGTCCAGCGCATCTCGACCCTGTTCGACGACGAGGGCACCCCGGCCGGGCTCGGCTTCACCATGAAGACCGACTACGGCGTCCGCGAGTTCGAGCTGCCCGTCCGGACCGCCGGTGTCCTCGTCGCCATGCAGCGCGATCCGAAGGTGCCGAAGCCGAAGCAGACGACCGAGCAGGCTGCTCGCGTCGCCTGGCGGATCGCGAAGGACTGGCTCGAGGCGCAGGCCGCGCTGATCGACGCCGGGCTCGCGTCGCTCGACGAGGTGATGCTGCCCTACATGCTGTCCCCGGGCGGCCGCACCTTCTACGTCGAGGCGCGGGAGACGATGCTCGCGATCGAAAGCGGCGGTGCCGATGGCGGATGAGACCTGGTGGACGAAGCGGCAGGCGATGAAGCACCTCGGGATCAGCAGGCAGACCCTCAGCGGCTACATCACCAGCGGCGCCGTCACCGTCTACGGCCGCGGCAGGGAGAAGCTCGTCCGCCGCGTCGAGGTCCAAGCCGAGTACCGACGCCGCGCACTCCGCCGCAAGTCAGGCCGCTGGGGACACGCCGACCGAGCAACCCCTCCCGGTACCTGACACTTCCGTGCTAGCCTTGCGGCAGCCAACCACTACGTCACGGTTGCCAGCACGCTTCCGAAGGCCCTCACCATAACGGTGGGGGCCTTCGTCATTCCCGCTACCGTTCACTGCATGACCGAGCAGAACGACACGACCTACAACATCCGGATCAGCGTGCCGGGCGGCAAGACGATGACCGCCACGCTGCGCACCGTGGGAGGGAAGCGCATCGAGCTCGACGTGTGGAACGAGCCGGGCGACCCGAGCTTCTACCGGATCGGCCTCGTCGGTTCCATCGACGCGAATCCGGTCGAGTACAAGGCCGTCAGCTTCCACCCGGTCACCATCCCCTAAGCAACCCCGGAGAGGCGTCGTTGCCCCGGGAGAACGGGAGGTCCGCCCGGCCGTCGGAGGCGAATGGATTCGGGCCGGCGCTTCTGGGAGGTTGCGCCGGCCCGACCAGGACTGCTACTGCTTCTGCTACTGCTTGACGATCGTGCTGCCAGGCTGCGCACCACCAGCGAGGTAGCGGTACGCGAGAGCGAGCTCGCTCAAGGCGGACGGATTCACGTCCGCCTTGATCTTCTCATTGATGTGATTGAGCAGTTCGAGCGCGACGTCGTTCTGCTTGCGTCCAACGGTGACTCCATCGGCCATGGTGATTCCTTCCGCTTAGGTGATGGGATCTCACACAGTAGGTTCGACCGCCGACACCCGAGCGAAGAGAAAGACGCAGGTCGAGCAGTGAGCAAGCACCACCCCTCCACCCGCCGGATGCGGGCCGTCCGCGAGGAACGCCGCGCCACCTGGGCGGCCGAGGACGCCCCCTGCTGGCTGTGCGGGCAGCGGATCGACTGGAACGTCCCCGCCGGGTCCACCGACGACGCGTTCGAGTACGACCACTACTTCCCGGCCAGCACCCACCCCGAGCACTACGACGACCCCGCGAACGGGCGGCCGTCGCACCGGGGCTGCAACCGCGACCGAGGCAACGGCGCCCCGCGCGCTGGCCTCGGCACCCTGTCCCGCGTGTGGCTTTGACTAGGACCGCCCGTCGGTAGCGAATGTGACAATCGCTTCATGACCGCTCACCGATGCGCCTACTGCAGGGCGCAGGCGAACATGAAGCCTGTGTATCTCTCGTCCACTTCAGAGCCGTGGGGAGGCGGGTGGCGAAGCCGCGTAGCAGTCGTATGCGACAACTGCGCGGAGGTCATGGTCGTCGTGGGGTCGACCAACGGCAGCCTCGACAGGGGACAGACGACCACCGAGGACGTCGCACACCTATTGAGATTCGGACACTGGCTACCGACGAGTGTCGGTCAATACGAGTTCGAGCACGTTCCGGAGCACATTGCACGAGCGGCCGAGGAAGCGCACCAAGCCGCTGAGGTAGGGACCCACATGGCTGCGCTGCTCATGGCGCGTACCACCGTCGAAGCAACCGCCAAGGACAAGGGCATCCTCAAAGGCAGTCTGTTCGAGAAGATTGACAGGCTGCGCGATGATGCGCACATCAGGAGCAACATCGCCGAGGCTGCCCATCAGATTCGCCACCTGGGGAACGACATGGCGCACGGCGACCTCGACGACGCCCCTGACAAGGAAGATGTCACCGACGTGCTGACGCTCATGGACGCACTGCTCCGCGAGGTCTACGAAACGTCGGCGATCACCTCGAGGATCATCAACCGGCGCCAGGGGTAGGGGCGGTCACGCTTCAACACTCCCGCCGGCCGGTTCACCCCTGCCAGGAGACCTCGACGAACACAGCGACGTCGGACCGGGCGACCGCGAACGCCTTCACCTCAGCGAGCACACCGATCTGGTCGAAGCAGAGATCGTGCACAGTAACGGGCTGCGGCGGATCGACGGGCTCCGGGCTGCCGATCGCGCTGAGGGACAGGGAGTCGGCGGCGTACATAGGAACGTCTTGATGCTCGGGCGGAGCCCACCGGTGATCGGCCATGCCGTCACGGTGGCGACGACCGCTGACACCGAGAAAGGTCGGCCGCTAGGGCACCGGCGCCTCCGGCTTCGCCTTCGTCCGCTGCGACCAGCCACACCGATTCAGGCGCCGCGCACGCCAGCGGACAGCGCACCGACGTCCCCGTGGCCAAATTCCGGGTTGCTGTCACCGAGAGCTCGTGGTCCGGGCGGTGGGCGCGCGCCACCCGCAGGCGATGGACGCGGCGCTCCCCGCCGGTCGACGTCGCGAAGACGGTCGTCGACATCGCGCACGGCGTGAGTGGTGTCCGAGCGGCACCGGGCAAAGCTTTCCGCTGATCGGGTCTACGACCACGCGTACGCCGTCATCTACAGGTCCCGCGAGGGCCCGCAGACGGAGAAGAAGTACGCGGCGGACAAGGCAACGCAGCAGGAGCGGATCGATAAGGAACGTGGCGGAGGTCGTGTACCAGCACGCGCTCCGGCAGATGGAGGCCCTCGAGAGGAAGCAACGGCTACGGAGAGGAGCCTCAATTGGCTCAAGCAACGTCATCGAAAGTCGGCTTGGTGATCTCCGCGCCGGTGCGAGACTCAAACACTCGTAGAGCCCGTTCCGGTGAGATTTCACCACGAGCCCAAGCAGCAAGCACAAGCGATGCGTTGGCCTGGACGGAAACGTGCCGCTCAGGGTCGGTCGCCAAGAGTGACGTCATCGCGATGGAGGTGATCTGCCACTCGTCAGGGCGAAGCCACAGCTGTAGCTCCGTTGCGGTAGCAAGTCGACGCCCCATCTCGTCCCATTCCAGCCCTTCCCCTGCTGTGCGGGCGCCCGCTTCCATCACCGCCGGGAGTAGGCGGCGGAGTGCAGCTGTTCGGCTGTCAGCCTCCGAACGGCGACGCTCAGACCTCCGCAGGGCCCATGGCGTGATGACGGAGCCGGCAAGGGAAACGCCAGCACCGATGAGCGTCCCAACGAAAGCGATCTGGGACGTGTCTGAGGTCATGCTGCGAAGGATACTCAACGACCTCTCGGCTGCGCAGACCTCGGTGTGAACGGGGAGCGCCGCGGTGTGGGTCCTGGCGGTGTCGCACGGGTCCGGGCTGACGGGCAAGCCGTCCAGGCCGGCTACCGGTCGACGGGAGGCTGCCCAGGCGCGGATGGTCCGTGAACGCAGACGTGCTCGGCGGCGATGACGCGGTCGTGGTTGGACTGGTCGTACGGCAAAGCGGTGGCGAAGGACCGTGAGGTGGAGTTCGTCGAGCGGGAGGCTGCGGCGAGCACCCGACTCTTGAGCTGCTGGCGTCGTGTGGCTACGGGCTCTCCAACCCCGAGCAGGAAGGCCGATCGTGGCAACAGCGCGGAACGCACGATCACGAGTTGTGCGCCGTGACCTCGTCCTTCGGCACTCCGACCATCAGCTCTCCTCCTCGCGTTCGGGGGCGAGCGCACTTGCGGTGACCGCCTCTACGCTCCTGTTCATGCAGATCACTCCCGAGACAGCAGGTGTTGCGGCCGGCGTCGTGCCGGTTTTCCTGATTGCCCTTCTGCTCGAACAGCAGCGGCTGATGCCGTCTCGACGTGATCTGGACGCCATCGCGGACAACCGGTTTGAGATGGTGATGTGGCGAATCAAACAGGTCATCATCGGTCTGGCCATCGCCTTCGGCGGTGTACTTGAAATATCCCTGCTGAGCGTCGTGAACTCAGATGGAGCGTCGGGCTTCTGGGCGTCCTTCATCTGGAACAGCACCGTCTGGTGGGTAACCGTCCCAACCGTGTCGCTCGCCTTCACGATGTGGGATTCTCGCCGCTGAAGCACGGTTCCTCTTTCTCTCGTTCGTCCTTCTGGCCCAACTCGATGCCGGTCCTCGTGCCCTCGCGCCAGGGCCTCCAACACGGCCGCCTAGCTCAGGCTCATGTCGCGTGCGGCATAGCGATCGCCAGGGCACGCGGCCCACTTGCAGCCGTCCGCCGTGCAGGTTCACCGGCCTGACGGTGCTGCTGCGGGGGTGTCGCCCTAGTCACGCGTGAACGTACGACGGTGACCGTCGCGTTCGTCCCGGGCTGGCAGGAGCACCCTCGGGGTCTGTTCAGCCACGGCGACCACCCGCTACGGTTGCCGCCGTGATCAGCGTTGAAGCGGCCGGCGTCCTGGCCCAGGTGATTCCCGTAGGCCTACTCGTACTTGCCTTCGAGAGTAGTGGCTCGGTCGAAGCGAACACCCGCTTCGGGCAATTCCTGCTCTGGGTCCTCCGGTGGGCGGTGATCGGCAGCGCGTTTCTCGCATTGTCCGCCGAGGCGTCCTGCATCATCGCCGTGGCGAGCGAGGTGCCACTGCAAGGCTTTGAGGCCGTCTGGGTGGGGTCGATCACGACCTTGCTAGGAGTGACCGCGGGAGCGGCAATTCTCCTTGGAGTGTCGACCTCACACGGACTCGTCGACGCGCTCGCTCGCCGAGCGATGAAGGACCCGAAAGTGCGCGCTCGTATCGAGAAGCGTCTGAGCGACACGACGAGCAACGACTGACCCACCATTCGGTCGCCTGCCTCTACGTGGATCATGCCGCCACTGCCTCGTACTCGGCGCCCAGCGACGCGACACCTGCAGCGAGCAGGTCCCGCGCGGCCAGCGGGGTGACAGCGTTCCCGGCCGCCTTCACCGGGTCCCGGTTCGACACCGGCCGCGCGCGGTTCGGCGGCTGCCACTTGTAGTCCTTCGGGAACGCCATGTCGGCCGCAACCTCGTGCGGCTGGAACATGCGGAACAGCACCTCCGGCACCGTCTCCTCCGCCTCGCGCAGGCCGCGCGGGGCGAGCGTGTGGCGCTCCGGCTGCCGCAGGACCGCCTGGTGCCCTGCCGTCGTCAGCGTGCGGAGCTCCTCGAGCATCGATGTCGTCATTTCGGCGCCGCCGCTGTTTCGGGCGCTGCACACGACGAACTTGAAGGCGCTCGCGATCCCGGTCGTGATCACGGCGAACGACACGACGAAGGCGCTGATTCATCGGCTGAAACCACCCAGCTGCCGACGACGAGCGTCCATGCATGACGGCCCGTCCTTCCCCGGGCAGCCACCCAGCGACCGGCAGCCCGCCGCGTAGCCCTGCGTCGTCCCGTGACCCCCGACCAGGCCGAGGACGTCCGCACCGTTCACGCAGCATCACCGCCCGCCGCCGCCACAGCGACCCGAACCGCGTTCACCTCGACAACCACCGTCGCGTCGACCGTCCACACCCGACGGATCGAGGCGCGCCGTCGGGGAAGTCGCGCCAGTGCGCCGTTGTCGGCGCCCTGTGCTAACTTCTGAGCTACGACAGGCCTAAAGGGAATGTCGTCCGCCTGGGGCCCCGCTGACGCGGGGCCTTCAGTGCTTCAGGGGTTCCACACACTCTCGTGCTCGATCGCCGGGTAGATCGCGTCACGCGATTGCTGTATCGCGTGGATGAGCCTGGCGTCGGTGGTGATGTGGAACCGCTTGCGGAGGTAGATGAAGCCCGCAAGGTCGGCTGCCTGTAGCCCACGTTCGAGGTGGGATCCGCGCCACTGGATCGGCAGGTCGATCATGGGGAGAGTCGAAGGTCGGAATCCGGGAGTGCCGACTGTCGCCCAGGTCGCTGCACGCGCGTCGTGGTGAGCACTGTCCTGTACTTCGTCGGCAATGACGCGGACATGCTGCCCCCGCGCGGTGGCGTAGTCGTTGACGCGCTCGAGGAGGTGCTGCAGCGCCACCGCGTGGGGAGGGTCCGGCTTCACGTACCGGCGGATCAGGCGATCTTCGCGGACGCCGCGAATGAAGACCCGGGCGCCGCAGCTGGTGATGTTCTTCAGGGCGTTCCGGAAGGTCGCGTGCGCTGCGGCGGGCATCGCTCGAAAGCAGTCCCAGTCACCGCTGCGCTGGAACAGCTGCTGGGCGTGGAGCTCGGTGTTGGGGTCGATGCCGTGTGCCTTGTGCGTGCGCCACATGACGTGGTCGAGTCGGCGGGTCAGCTCGGGGAGCTGGTGGTCGTCGACGACGACGGCCGTGGTGAGGTAGACGTAGCCCTTGATGTAGGACTCGTCGATGAAGGCGTGCAGCACACGACACATGATGCCCTGCATGGGCGACACGTCCGACGTTGTCGTGACCACAACGCCTCTGTCGCAGGGCAGCAGTGGTACCGGGAACATGGGCGGCGCTCACGCTGAACGCTCCGCAGACGGCAGTCAAGCGTGTACGCGAGACCGACTACCGGGCTCGACCTAGGCAGGCGGAGTTGGAGCGCGAGATGTCTCGTGATCTCGCCGAGCATCTCCGACCGGTAGATCAGTCCGAGACGCGAGCGCATTCCTCATTCTGATCTGGCGGGATCACCTGCATGCTGCCGGCGTCGAGCGTCCTTCGGACACCAGCAAACGCCTGTGAGACGCCGGCAGACGCACGGAGGCGCGACACTCTCGCCACCAGGGGGACGTTCCTGCCGCTCAGAGAGCCTGCAGCGGGCCCCGGCGCCCAGGCGGCCTGAAGCCCATCCACACGTCGAGGTCCTCACGCCGGACTCGCCAGGTTGCGTTCCGCGCCCTCTGGGTGCCCTTGAGCTCACCAGCACGGCACGCGTCGGCGACCGTGCGCGGGTGACGCCGGGTGTACTCCGCGGCTTCATGGAGAGTGAGCACATCGTCACCAGACCGCGGCCGGTTGATCCACTCGTCGAGGACATCGGAGCGGTACTTCACGAGCCGGCCGACGCGCAACGATGGTGGGCCCTTGCGGAGTCGGCGCCACTCGTAGAGCCTCTTTGGCTGCACCCCGAGACGCGCGGCGGCCTGTTCGACCCCGAGGAGCTCCGGGGTGACGTCGGGCGCTGGCTGCGGCGGCTGGAGCTCGGCGAGTTGCCGGGCGACCTCCTCGCGAATCGCAGCGCGTAGGGCTGAGGTGAGCTCGTCCATGCCCACAGATTGCCCACAACGGAGCGCGAACGAGAGGTGTTGGCGAGTGCCGTCGTGACCCCAGATGCTCGTACTTCCGGGCATACGCCCGAGTGTCCCTACGGTGTTGAGGGGGCAGGCAGGGTTCAAATCCCTCCGTCTCCGCAGTCGAAGAAACCCCCGCCACCGGCGGGGGTTTCGTCGTTCCGGCAGGGTGCGCGCGGGAACACGACGGTGCGGCCGTGCTCAACGGCCGGGAGGCACGGGCCGGCCCGTCACGGGTGCCCTGGCCCCGCCCACTACCGTTGCCCCGTGCTCCGCTCATCCGCCCTCGCCGTCGCGCTCGTCGTGATCGTCACCACGGTCGCCGGCTGCGCCGACGCGTCCGCTGCCCGCGGCGTCGCCGTCGAGGCGTACGTCGAGCCGGGAGCCCCGACGGCGGTCGCCCGGGTACGAGCCGCCACCGAGCGGGCGGACACGATCGGCATCGACGGTGTCACGCTCTCCGCGGACGGCACGGGCCTCGCGCCGTTGCCCGACGGCGTCGACCGTCTGGCCCTCGCCGCGGCCCGCCAGGGCGCGCGACCGGAGCTCCTCGTCAGCAACTACTCCGAGACGCTCGGTGACTTCTCGCCGGAGACCGCCTCGGCGCTGCTGGCCGACCCGGTCGCCCGCGCACAGGTGGCTCGGGACCTGGCGGCCCTGGCGCACGACCACCACTGCACGGGCGTGCAGATCGACCTCGAATCACTGCGCGACCGCGACCGCGCGGGACTCGTCGCCTTCGCAGCCGCGCTCGAGGACGCGGTGCACGACGAGCTCGGTGCCGACGCCCCGGTGTCGATGGCCGTGATGGCGTCCACCTCGGCCGCGGGCTTCCGGGACACCGGGTACGACCTCCGCCGTCTGGCGGAGCACGTCGACCGATTCGTGCTGATGACCTACGACCAGCACGGCCCGTGGAGCGGACCGGGCACGATCGGCGCCCTGCCGTGGGCGCAGCGCGTCGTCGAGGTGGCCGAGCACGAGGGACTGCCGGCCGACCGCACCGACCTCGGCGTCGCCGGGTACGGGTACCGCTGGGGTGGACCGGACGCCGGGCAGGTATCGCCGGCGCGGGCCCGTGCGCTGGCCGGCGGTGCCGCACGCTGGTCGGACCGCACGGGGGAGTGGTCGGCGACCCTCCGCGACGGACACGAGCTGCACTGGTCGGACGCCCGCTCCTACCGGGCACGTGTCGCGCTGGCGCAGCGACTCGGGCTGCACGGCGTCGCGCTCTGGTCGCTGACGACCGAGGCCCTGCCGCGCTGACGCCCGCACCGACCGGACCGTGACCAGGAGGCGGACGGGAGGCGCGTGGCGGCCCCGCACCGCGCCTCCCGTCCGTCGCGGGCAGGGCCCGTGTGTGCCTTCCGGATGATCGGTGACGCATCCTCCGGTGCCTGTCACCGCGCCGTTGTAGCATGCACGACACCTGTCCCGAGACGAGGAGGCCTGCGTGCCGGACCAGACCGACCAAGCCTTCCCGATCGAGCACGTGCGAGCGGTGGGCGACGACGTCGTCGCAGCCGTCTCCACCGTGGTGGACGGCAAGGTCGACGCCATCCGCACGGCGTTCACCGTGATGCTCGCCGAGGGGCACCTGCTCGTCGAGGACGTCCCCGGCGTCGGCAAGACCGTGCTCGCGAAGGCGCTCGGTGCCTCGGTCGGCGGGACGGTGAACCGCATCCAGTTCACCTCGGACATGCTGCCGTCCGACGTCACCGGTGTGAACATCTACGACCAGTCGTCGGGCACGTTCCGGTTCTCGCCGGGCCCGGTGTTCGCGAACGTCGTCATCGGTGACGAGATCAACCGCACGAGCCCGAAGACCCAGTCGGCCCTGCTCGAGGCGATGGCCGAGGCGCAGGTGACCGTCGACGGCGTGACCCGGCCACTGGAGTCGCCGTTCATGATCGTCGCGACCCAGAACCCGATCGACATGGAGGGCACGTACCCGCTGCCCGAGGCCCAGCGCGACCGGTTCATGGCCCGCATCGCGATGGGGTACCCCAGCGCGGACGCCGAGCGCCAGATGCTCGCGGCGCGCGGGACCCGCGACCCGCTGTCCGCGCTCCGACCGATCGTCGACGTGCAGACGCTGCGGGCGATCGTGCACGCCGTGCGCGGGGTGCACCTGGCCCACGACGTCGAGGCCTACATCGTCGCGATCGTCCGTGCCACCCGCACGCACCCGGACCTCGTGCTGGGCGCGAGCCCTCGCGCCACCCTGCACCTGGCGCAGGCCGCTCGTGCCCACGCCGCGCTGCTCGGTCGCCCGTTCGTCACCCCCGACGACGTCGCCCACCTCGCACCGGTGATCCTGTCCCACCGTCTCGTCCCCGTCGCCCGCGGGCTCGGCGGGGCCGCCGAGGACACCGCGCGCGACGTGGTCGTCCGGATCGTGTCCGACACCGCCGTGCCGTTCGCCTCGGCCGCCGTCCGCTCCTGATGCCCGACGGCAGCGGACCCTCGACGTCCGCGCTGCGTGCGGGCGCGGTGCGGTCGTGGGTGCTCCGCACCGGGCGACGCGGCGCGGCCATGCTCCGCCGGACCCCGTTCCCGCGGCCGACGGCCAGGGGGTGGACGGTGCTCGGGTCGGGGATCGCCCTCGTCGGCGGTGGTCTCGTCGCCACGACGAGCATCGCCGTCTCCGCCGGGCTCCTGCTGCTCGTGCTGCTCGTGCTCGGGATCGTCATGGCACTCGTCGTCGCGGCGCCGCTGCGTGCGACCCGGTCGACCGCCCGCTCGGTCGTGCAGGTCGGTGAGGTCCACCGCGAGCGGATCACCCTGCGGGGGACGTCGCTGCCGATCGGGCCGCGGACGACCCTGCTGGTGCGGGAGCAGCTCGAGGACGCCCTCGCGAGCGTGTCCGACGCGCAGACCTACGCCCTGGTCGGCCCGAACGAGCCCCCGGCGGTGCTCGACGTCGAGGCCCTCGCGATGCACCGGGGCCGCACGCTGGTCGGCCCCGTGACCATCCGCGTCGAGGACCCCTTCGGCCTGCTGCGCATCGACCGGCCGGTCGTCCCCGCCGAGGAGGTCGTGATCGTCCCCGCATCCACCACCCTCGGTGCCATCGACACCGGAGCGCTCGCGGGTGCCGTCTCGGCGGACGAGGGCCGTGTGGGTCAGGGCGGTTCCGCCGACGACAGCGAGCTCCGGCCGTACCGGCAGGGCGACCCGATCCGCCGCGTGCACTGGGCACAGAGCGCCCGACGCGGCGAACTCCACGTCCGCCAGACCACGCAGGCGCAGCCGCCGGAGGCCGTCATCGCCATCGACCTCCGCCGAGAGTCCTACCAGGCGCTCGGCCGCGACGACCTCGCGGAACTGAGCGACCTCGGTGGCGACGCCGCGTTCGAGCACGCCGTCGTCGTCGCCGCGAGCGTCGCCCGTGCCCTCAGCGCGCGGACGTCGCGCGTGGTGCTCGTGAGCGACGACACTCCGGGCGCGGGACGGCACACCGGCGACGTCGGCAGCCTGACGGACCTGCTCGTCGGACTCGCCGACGTCCGGGTCCGTTCGGACGCCCGCCCGGTCACCGAGGTCCTGTCCGACGTGCACGGTCGCGACGTCCACGGCATGACCGCCGTCGTCACCGGCCGGTGCACCGCCGAGCAGGCCGCAGAGCTCGTCGCCGCGACGAGCGGGTCCAGTCGCGGCATCCTCGCGACCATCGTCCCGCCCGACCCCGTGGTGCGCGGCATCCTCGACCGTGCCGGTTGGCGGACCCTGGTCGTGCCCGTCGCGGGCGCGCAGGCGCACGGGAGCACCCGGTGAGCGGGACCTCGACCGCCGACCGCGTCAGGACGCCCACGCGCAGCGGCCGCCCCGAGCGTCCGGCCGAACGCGACGACGCCCCGGGACCGTGGGTCGTCGCCCTGGCACCGCTGCCGGTCCTCATCGCGGCGCTCGCGATGCGTCCGCTCGTGCAGGGCACCGCCTGGTGGCTGTCCGGCGTCGTCTTCACGGCGGTGCTCGTCGCCGTCGTCCTCGCCGTCCGCCGTCGCGCTCCGGGCGTGCGCTTCATCGCCCTCGTCGCCACGCTGGTGGTCGGGTCGTGCGTCGCCGCGGTCGTCAACGACGTCCACCCCCTCGGCTGGCTCGACCGCGAGGGAGCCCTCGGCGAGGCGCTCGCCGCGATCCGGCTCAACCCCGCGCCGCTGCCGCAGAGCGACGCGATCCGCTTGATCGTCACCGTCGCGATCGCCTGGGTGGCCGGGGTGACCCTGTTCCTCGCCGCGATCGCGCCGACCGTCGCGCTCGCGGCCGTGCCCGCGCTGGTCGTGCTCATCGTCCCCGGTGTCGTCACGGGCGAGCCCGCCTCGCCGGTGCTCGTCGTCCTGGTGGGGGCGGCGTTCCTCGGGCTCCTCTGGCTGTCCGTCCGACCGGTGCAACGGGCGTTCCCGGCCGCCGTGGTGGGCGCGATCGGGCTCGTCGTCGCCGTGGGGCTCCCGGTGCTCGTCCCGATCAACGCCAGCTGGCTGTCCGGCGTGACGGGCGCGCTGCAGGCCCCGATCCAGCCCGGTCGTCCCGGCACGCTGCTCGAGCTCGGCCGCGACCTCCGCCAGCCGAACGAGCTCGAGGTGTTCCGCTACCGCACCGCCGACGGGCAGCCGGAGTACCTCAAGCTCGCCGACCTCGACGAGTTCGGCACCGGCGACTGGGTGCCCACCGTGACCGACGCCAGCACTGCGGAGACCGCGGACCAGCAGCAGTGGGCGGTCGGGATCAACCCCCGTCTGGCGAGCCGCGGCGACCTGACCATGCGGATCACCGGGCTGTCGAGCAACTACCTGCCCGTGCCCGGCGGCGCCGTGTCGCTCGAGTCGCAGTCGACGAACCTGGACCTGTCGCAGTGGCGCTGGATGGGGGACTCGAGCACGGTCCGGTCGACCGGTCCCGTGACCCAGCGCGGTTCGACCTACCAGGTCTTCGGCGCCTCGACCTGGTCGGGGGAGTACCTCGACGCGATCGCCGCGAGCGGGATCCTCGGGCGCACCGACGGCCGCGGGTTCACGGCGCCGAGCGAGACGCAGCTCCGCACCGACCTGGCACTGCCCGAGGACCTGCCACGTGACATCCGGGCGGCGGCCCAGCGGGTGGCCGGCGGGCTGCCGAACGACTACGCCCGGGCGCGGGCCCTGGAGCAGTGGTTCCGCAGCGACCTCTTCACCTACTCCGAGACGGCCCCCGTCGAGCAGGGCTACGACGGCGACAGCATGGACGTGATCGACACGTTCCTGCGCGTGCGCCAGGGGTACTGCGTGCACTTCGCGTCGTCGATGGCCGTGATGGCGCGGACGCTCGGGATCCCGTCGCGCATCGCGGTCGGGTACCGGGCGAGCAGCGACCAGACGGAGGACGGCGAGTACACCGTCTCGAACCGACAGCTGCACTCCTGGCCCGAGCTGTACATCCGTGGTGCCGGTTGGGTGTCGTTCGAGCCGACCCCGAGCTCCGACGCCGCAGCCCAGGCGGGGACCGAGACGTCGGCGACGCCGGCTCCGGCCCCGTCGGAGACGCCGCTGCCGGCCCCGGGGGAGACCGCTCCCACCGAGGCCTCGCCCACCCCGACGCCCTCCGCCTCGACCGGAGCGGGCGCGGCGGCCACGACGGGCGGCGGCGCCGGACCCGGTGCCGCCGGCCTGGTGGTCGGGCTGCTGCTCCTGCTGGCGGTGCTCGTCGCACCCGGGGTCGTCCGTGTGGTGCGTCGGCGCCGACGGCTCGCCGCGGTGCAAGCGGGACGTTCGCCGGCACTGCAGGCCTGGCGCGAGGTGCTCGACGACGTCGCCGACCACGGGTACGCACCGGGGCTCGCGCCGCCGGGTGACGCCGCCGCAGCAGCGCGGACGGCGCGTGCGGTGCGCGGTCGGCTCGTCGGGACCGTGCCCGCGAGCGTGCTCCCGCACCTGACGAGCATCGTCGATGCGGTCGACCTGGAGCGCTTCGCCGCGGACGGTGCGGCGGGCGTGGACACGGCAGCACTCCGGCGGGCCGTCCTGGAGGCTCGTGTCGCCCTCGACGCGTCCGTCCCGCGGGCGCGCGTGGTCCGGGCGCGGCTGTTCCCGCCGAGCCTGCTGCCCTCGTCCGCGTGGTCCCACGAGGGCCGGCAGCGCCGGCGCACGGCCTAGCCGCCGCGCGGCGGCCGGGCCGGGCCGGCTGGGCCGGCCGGGCCCGGGCGTGGTGCGTTGTGCGGCGTGCTCGCGCACAACGGGGAGCACGTCGCGCCGCGGAATCGCGTGGCGCGACGTGCTTCCGGTTGTGCGGACGGCCGCGGCGGGACTCGGCCGCGGCCGCCGCGGTCGAGTCAGCGCCGCGGGCGCACGACCGCGGCGGCTGGGCCGGCCGCCGCGGCCGTGCCGGCCCGGGCCTGGTGCGGCCTCGCCGGGCCGGGCGTGGTGTGGCGTGCTCGCGCACAACGGCGAGCACGTCGCGCCGCGGAATCGCGTGGCGCGACGTGCTTCCGGTTGTGCGGACGGCTGTCGGCACCCCGCCGCGCCGGGCGCATGCGCCCTGCCGCGCCGGCGCGCATGCGGCGGTGGCGCCGCCGCCGCGGCCGCGTCAGCGCCGCGGGCGCACGACCGCGTCGACCAGGCTCGCGATGACGTCGCCGGGGTTCACCCCGGGCAGGGCCGGCCCGTCGAACACGATCCCGGTGTTCGCGCCGATGAGCAGCGTGGCGAGGTCCTCGAGCGGCATGCCCGGCTCGACCTCGGGGTGCGCCCCGAACCACGACCGGACCAGGTCGAGCACGCCGTCCTGCAGCTCGCGCCGCTGCCGGACGAACTCGGGCATGAACTCCGGGTCGCGGAGTGCGTACCCCCGGAGCTCCGAGACGAGGGCGAACTGCCGACCCTGGTCGTACCGCCCGAACGCCGCCCGGACGACCTCGGCGATGCTCGCGGCGGCGACGTCCTCGTGGACGACCTCCTGGAGCGCGGCGAGGATCCGGTTCGTCGAGCGTTGCATGACCTGGGCGACGAGGTCCTGCTTCGACGTGAAGTTCGAGTAGACGGCGCCCTTGCTGAAGCCGGCGCGAGCGGCCACGTCGTCGAGTCGGGCGCCGTGCACGCCGGACTCGGCGAAGACGTCGGCTCCGGCGACGAGCAGTCGTTCGCGCACCTCGGCGCGGGGTGTCCGGGGGTTGGGGGAGGAAGCGTCGTCGCGCATGGGTCCTGGTCCGTGATCGTCGTCGTGGACGGTGGTGCGCCGTCCTGTCGATCCCCGCGCGTCGGTGGCGCACGGGCCGTGCCGCACCCGGTCCGGTGCGACCCTCGGAGACCTGCCGCGCCGCGCGTCGTGATCACGCGCGGCACCAGCGAAGCCCCCGGCCCCGTCGCTCGGTGGACCGCCACGTTCGGGTCGTGTCGGTGCGTCGAGGACGGTGGTCACCGGGTCGGTACCCGGCGGGAGCGATCGTACCGCGGCAGGCCGCTGCAGCGACGGGGTCGTGCGTCGTCCGGACGGTGCACCACCGGCGTGCCCGGGCACCGACCGGAGCCCGTGCCGAGGCGCTGACCGAGGCGCCGACCGAGGCACCGGCCGGGGTGCTGACGGGCGCTGACGGAACGCCGACCGCGGCTCGTCAGACGCCGTCGGGCGTGTCCCGGTCGCTGCGGACGGCCCCGTCGCCGGTGCGGCGTCCGGGGCGACGGAGCAGCCGGATCGCGTCGGGGCGCAGCCGTCGCCCGCGCTGCAGCAGTGCGCCGAGCGTCGACTTCGGCTGCCACTCGCGACCGTTCGGCAGCCCCCAGCCGCGCTTGACGGCCCCGTACCGGAGCCCGAGCGACAGCACGATCGCCGCGATGATGCCGATCGACGGCGATCCGAGGTACGAGGCGACCACCATCACCGCGGACGCGGCGACGGCCACGGTGGCGTAGAGCGCGTTCCCGCCGAACACCGCGGGCACGCGACGGAGCAGCAGGTCGCGCATCGCCCCGCCGCCGACCGCGGTGATGGTGCCCATGATGATCGCGGCGGGCCAGCCGAGACCGGCGTCGAAGGTCCGCTGGACCCCGACCACCGACCAGAACCCGATGACGGCGGCGTCGAGCACGGTGAACAGTCGGTCCCAGGTGAGCTCCGAGAACGACACGAAGAACGCGACCAGAGCGCCGGCGATCGCCACGGGCAGGTAGAGCGGGTCGACGAGCGCGACGGGCGGCCCGTTCTGCAGCAGGGTGTCGCGGAGCATGCCGCCGCCGAGGCCGGAGACGAAGCCGACGACGAGGAAGCCGAACAGGTCGAAGTCCATCGTGCGTGCGAGCGAGCCGCCCAGCAGTGCCGAGGCGAACACGCCGGCGAGGTCGAGCACGTTGGTGACCGACGCCAGGGCCTCCGGGGTCAGCACGTTCATGAGAACAATCAAACCCCACGTCGCCGGAGTGGCGGGTCGAGCGCTGGTTAGGTTAGCCTCACCTTCGCCATGATCGCCACCCTCGTCATCGGCCTCCGCGAAGGCCTCGAAGCGACGCTCATCGTCGGCATCATCGCCGCGTTCCTCCGTCGCAACCGCGCGCCCCTCGCCCCGATGTGGGCCGGCGTCGGGCTCGCCGTCGCGCTGAGCATCGCCGTCGGCTTCGGCCTGCAGCTCGTCGAGCAGGCACTGCCCCAGGCCCAGCAGGAGGGCATGGAGACGGTCATCGGAGCCGTCGCCGTGGTCTTCGTCACGGGGATGATCGTCTGGATGCGCACGCACGCGCGCACGCTGTCGCGGGACCTGCAGGCCAGTGCGTCGGCGGCGCTCGGACGGGGGACCGCCTGGGCGCTGGCGGGCATGGCGTTCCTCGCGGTCCTCAAGGAGGGGTTCGAGACCTCGGTCTTCCTCCTCGCGACCTTCCAGGCGTCGTCGGACACCGGCACGGCAGCCGTCGGTGCCGTCATCGGCATCGCGGTCGCGGTGGCGGTCGGGTACGGCATCTACACCGGCGGGGTCCGCCTCGACCTCGGCCGGTTCTTCACCGGTACCGGCGTCTTCCTCGTCTTCGTCGCCGGGGGCCTGGTGCTCACCGCACTGCGGCACGCGCACGAGGCCGGGTGGCTCGTCATCGGCCAGCAGCGCACGGTCGACCTCGGGTGGCTCGCCCCCAACGGGTCGCTCCGCGGCGCCCTCGTCACCGGCGTCCTCGGGATCCCCGCCGATCCGCGCGTGATCGAGGTGACCGGCTGGTTCCTCTACGTCGTGCCCGTCCTCGCCGTCGCGGTCTGGCCGCGCCGCTGGCGTCCGTCGCCGGCCCGTGTCCCGGTGGTCCGCGCGGCGGTCGCCGCCGGGCTCGCAGCCACGGCCGTCGTCCTCGCCCTGGTCGTCCCGAGCACGGACGTCGACCTGCCGCATACGACCGCGCTCACCGGTGACGCACGGTCCGTCACGGCGGACGTCGACGGTCCGGCAGCAGTCCTGCGCGTCTCCGGCACCGGCCGGGAGGCACGACGCACCCTCCCCGCGTCGGCCCACCGCCGCGTGACCCGCTCCGGCGTCGCCGCCGACCGCTGGCAGGTCACCGAGGACGTCCCGGTCGCCGGCCGCCCCACCTCGCTGACGCTCGACGACCTCGTCGGCCTCTTCGGCCGGGTCCCCGTCGGCATCTCGCCGAGCACGGACCCCGGGCCGTTCACGGCCCGCTGGTCCGTCCGCGAGACCGTCACCCTGACCACCGTCGGTGGGGGTGTCCTGGACGCGACCCGCTCGGAACGCGACGTGCTCACACTGCGCGGTGGGGGCCTCCCGGCCGCCCGGACCACCACGCTGGAACGCACGGTGTGGGCGGTGCCGACCGACCGCGTCGACCGAGCGGCCGCGGACCTGGCCGCGGCGCACACCCGCGCTGCCGAGCTGCGGCTCTGGAGCACCTGGCTGCCGATCGCGCTCGCCGTCGCCGCCGCCGCACAGGCGTTGCTCGCCCTCCGCGACCGTCGGCGCGCCGTCGCCCCACCGACCACCACCCCCGGAACCGACCCGTCGCGCGGACCGCCCGCCGACGTCCCTGCAAGGAGCCTCGACCATGCCGTTCGGTAGGACCGCCCGCCCCCGCGCCGCCCACCCCCTGGCCGCCCGCCCCCTGATCGTCCTCGGTGCGCTCGGCACCGTCACCGCCCTCGCCCTGACCGGCTGCTCGACGGGGTCGCCCGCCGACGACAGCTCGAGCAGCACCGGGAAGCTCTCCCGCGTCACCATCACCCTGACGAACGACGGCTCCGACGCCTGCGCCGTGTCGACCACGAAGGTCCCCGCGGGCCCCGTCACGTTCACGGTGCACAACGAGTCGTCCACCGCCATCACCGAGGTGGAGCTCCTGCAGGACCAGCGCATCCTCGGCGAGAAGGAGAACCTCGCCCCGGGGCTCGACGCCGTCCGCTTCACCGCCACGCTGAGCGGTGGGGAGTACCAGGTCTACTGCCCGGGTGCCGAGCACGAGCTCACCGACCTCACCGTCACCGGCAAGGTCGCGTCGACCGCGAACAGCAGCGCGGCCACCCTGCTCGCCGACGGCGCGAAGGGCTACGCGACCTACGTCGACGGCCAGGTCACCGACATGGTGGCGGCCGTGCAGCAGCTGCAGCACGACGTGGACGCCGGCGACCTCGACGCGGCGAAGCGCGACTACGCGGCGGCCCGTCCGTTCTACGAGCACGTCGAGAGCGACGTCGACGGCTTCGTCAAGAAGGGCTTCTCGGCCACCGACAACGCCGGCAACCTCGACTACCTGATCGACATGCGCGCGTCGAACCTCGACGACGCCGTCGGCTGGAGCGGCTTCCACGCCGTCGAGAAGGACCTGTTCCAGGCCGGCGCGATCACCGCGTCGACGAAGGAGACCGCGGCCGCACTGACCGCCGACGTCGAGCTCCTCGCGAAGCGCGTGCCGTCGATCGAGTACAAGCCCGAGGACCTGGCGAACGGCGCGGCCGGGCTGCTCGAGGAGGTCCAGTCGAACAAGATCACGGGCGAGGAGGAGGCGTACAGCCACATCGACCTCGTCGACCTCGCCGCGAACGTCGAGGGTGCCCGACAGGCCTTCGCGTACCTCAAGCCCGGCCTGACGAAGGTCGACCCGGCGCTGACGAAGCAGATCGCCACGCAGTTCGACACGACGAACACGCTGATGGACGGCTTCCGCGACGCGGACTCCCTCGGCGGCTTCGCCACGTGGGACGCCGCCGCGAAGGCGAAGGACGCCAACCGCATCTCGCAGCAGGTCCAGGCGCTGCAGGACCCGCTCTCGCGCCTGGCCGAGAAGGTCGCGACGGCGTGAACGACTCCCGGTTCTCCCGCCGCGGGCTGATCGGTGCCGGGCTCGCGGCCGCCGGTGCGGGCGTGGGCGCCGTCGCGGGTGTCGCCGGGTCGACCGCCGCCACCGGCGTCGACCCGTTCACCGCGGCCGCGAACGGCGACGAGTCCGTCGACCTGTCGCAGTCGGTCCCGTTCTACGCGACCGCCGCCCGGCAGCCGCAGGGCGGGATCCGCACGACGCCGCAGCGGCACTGCGTCTTCATGGTGTTCGACCTGACGGCGTCCACCGCGACCGAGCTCCAGGTCCTGCTCGCCCGCTGGTCGGCCGCGATCGCGCAGCTGCAGGCCGGCCGGACGATCGGCAGCGTCGAACCCGTCCACGGTGACGGTGTGGGAGCGGACACGGGCGAGGCGCTCGACCTCGGCCCGGCGTCGCTGACCGTCACCGTCGGGCTCGGGCCCGGCGTCTTCGACGAGCGCTTCGGCCTCGCCGCGAAGCGTCCGGCGCACCTGGCCGCGATCCCGCCGCTGCCGAGCGACGACCTGGACGAGCAGCTGACCGGCGGCGACCTGTCGCTGCAGGCGTGCGCCGACGACCCGCAGGTGGCGTACCACGCGGTCCGCGACCTGGCCCGGATGGCCCGCGGCACCGCGACCGTGCGGTGGACCGTGATCGGGTTCGGCCGCGCCTCGGCCGGTCCGACGCAGTCGACGCCGCGCAACCTGATGGGGTTCAAGGACGGGACGCGGAACGTCACGACGGACGACGAGTACGACCGGTTCGTGTGGCTCGACCGCGGAGCCGACTGGATGGCCGGTGGCACGTACCAGGTGGTGCGGAAGATCCGGATGAACCTGGAGACCTGGGACGCCGACGTCGTCTCCGACCAGCAGCGGGTGTTCGGTCGGACGAAGGTCGAGGGCGCGCCGCTCTCCGGCGGGTCGGAGCACACGACGCCGGACTTCCACGCCCGGGCGCCGCACGGCACCGACGCGGACCGCGGGACCGCGATCGACCCGCGCTCCCACGTCGCCCTCGCGGCGCACGAGAACAACGGCGGCGTGAAGATCCTGCGTCGCGGGTACAACTACACGGACGGGCTGAACCAGTACGGGCAGCTCGACGCCGGCCTGCTCTTCGCGGCGTACGTGAACGACCCGGAGCACGTCACGCGGCTGCAGCGGAAGCTCGGTGCGTCCGACCGCCTGAACGAGTACGTGTCGCACATCGGGTCCGGGGTGTTCGCCGTGCCGCCGGCACCCCGGAAGGGCTCGTACATCGGGGAGCAGCTCTTCCACTGACCCCGGCGGGAGTCGAGGTGGGTGCCCTCCGTCGTTTCCCTGGAGACGGAGAGCACCCGCGCCGCGGAGTCCGGCGGACGGAACCACCGCCCGCCCCCTGGGGGGACGACCCGGCGCGACGCATCGCGATGCGACAGGGGGAGCGTACCTCGCGGGACTGCCCCTGAGCAGTCCCGTTCTGGGATCGGACAGCGGAACGGGCCGCCCCACCAGGTGGGACGGCCCGTCGCGTCGTCGGCCGGGAGGCGCGGTGTCAGTCCGTCAGGACCGGCCCGTCCTCGACGGCGCGCTTCCGGCGTGCGAGCACCAGCGCCACGGCGCCGGCGAGCAGCAGGACGCCGGCAGCGATGCCCGGGAACACCAGGTCGGCGCCGGTGAACGCCAGGTCGCCGCGAGCGGCGTCCGGTCGGTCGGCGTCCACGACACCGGTGCCCGCGCCGTCGGCACCGCCCGCGCTGCCGTCGCCGTCGGTGTCGCCGCTGCCCGGCAGGCCGGGACCGGGGGTACCCGGGTCGGTCGGCTCGCCGGTGCCCGGCTCCGGCTCGACGGCCGTCTCGACCGGGACCGTCACGGCGAGGGTCACGGTCTGCCCGTTCGGCAGGGTGAGGACGAGCGGCTGGTCGGTCGTCGCGGCCGGGGCGGCGGCGCGGGCAGCAGCGGTCGGAACGGCCGTCGGCTCCGTGTCCGCGGCAGGCGTGCCCGGCACGGTGAACGCGAGGGTCGCGCGACCCTGCTCGTCGGTGGTGTCGACGACCGTCGTGTCGACCTCGGCGGACGCGAGCTCCTGACCACCGGCGCTGACCGAGACGGTGCCGCCCTGGTCGGCCGCGTTGCTGAAGGTCAGGGACGACAGGTCGATGCGGACGTCGTCGCCGGGGCCGAAGCCGCCGGCAGGTGCCTCGGAGACCCGGACGCCGACGGCCCGCTGGTCCTCCTGGACCGCGACGGTCGGGTGTGCTCGGAAGTACTGGACCTGCGCCTCGAGGTCGACCATGCCGCTGTCCTGCTTCGCGGCGGCGTCCTTGAAGGCGGCGAAGTTGTCTCCGCCGGTCGCGAGGAACGAGTTCACCGTGACCTTGTAGGTGCGGTCGGACGCGATCGGGTCACCGTCGAGGGTCATGCCCGTGATGCGCTCGCCGGCCGTGGCCAGCGGGTCGTAGGTGTAGCTGAAGCCCTCGGAGACGCCGAGCTTGAGGAAGGGGCGGCTCGCGGTCGACGGCTGCCACTGCTGCTCGAGCGCCCGCCGGATCTGGTCGCCGGTCAGGTCGAGCACGACGAGCGTGTTCGCGAAGGGCTGGACGACCGCCGCTTCCTTGTACGTCACCGCGCCGGAGGCGATGTCCGCGCGGAGACCGCCCGGGTTCATGAAGGCGATCTGCGAGCCCTGGCGCTGCGTCTGGTCACGCTGCACCTCGGCGACGAAGTTGCCGAGGGTGGACTCGCCGCCGCGGTTCTCCGACCCGTTCGACTGCACGGCGCGCTGCAGGTCGCGGTCCACCGTGCCCAGCTCGACGGCGCCGAGGCGGTCGGCTTCCTGCACGGCGGCGTCGACCGTGGTCTGCACGGCGGGGTCGGGCGTGTACGTGCCGTCGACCAGGCGCAGGTTCTCGGGCGTCGCCGCGGTCACCGTGCCGTCCGCGGCGACCGTGAGCTCGACGTGACCGAGGTTGAAGCCGTACGAGCCGGTCTGGATCACGGGGCGGGCTACGGTACCGCCGGTCGGGACGACCGAGTAGGCGTACGTCTGGTGCGTGTGGGCGGACAGGATCGCCGAGACCTTCGGCGTGACGCCGTGGACCGCGCGCGCGAAGTCGGAGTCGTCGCCGGGCGCGACCTCGGCGGGGGACTCGGCGCCGTCGTGCACGAGGAGGACGAGCACGTCGGCCTCGTCGTTCGCCGTGTCACCGTCGGTGAGCTGCGCCGCGACCTTGTTCACCTCGGTCGTGATGTCGCCCATCTCCAGTCCGGCGATGCCGTCCGGAGCGACGAGTCCCTGGCCGACGAGGTCGACCGTCGCGCCGATGAACCCGACGCGCTTGCCGCTGATCTCCTGGATCGAGTACGGCTGGAACGCAGGTTCGCCCGTGGTCGAGTCGAGGATGTTCGCGGAGACGTAGTCCCACTGCGCCGCGCGGACGCCCTCGCCCTGGCCGCCGATCACGCGGTCGCGCAGGTCGTCCTGGCCCTTGTCGAGCTCGTGGTTGCCGATGGCGCTGACCGACAGGTCCATCTGGTTGAGGACGTCGATGGTGGGCTGGTCGTCCTGGATGAAGGACTCGAACGTCGAGCCGCCGATGTTGTCGCCGGAGCTGACGAAGGCGGACGTCGAGGGATCGGCACCCCGGAGCTGCTCGAGTGCACCGGCGAGGGTCGCGGCACCGGCGGCGTCGCCGTCCCGCGGTGCCGGAGCACCGGCGGAGTCCTTCGAGATCGACTGCGCGATGCGGCCGTGGAAGTCGTTGACGTTGTAGAGGTCGATCGTGGTGTCGCCCTCGGCGGCGAGGGCGGCGGACGGGACGGTCAGGGCGGTGAGGACGCCGGCGGCGACCAGGGCGGAGGCCCCGGCCAGGCGCCGGCGACGCGGGGGAGTGTGAGCGTTCATCACCGCAAGAACCTATGAACTCCCACAGCCGACGCGCCAGGGGTTGCCGCAACACGTCACGTGGTGTTCACACCACGGGGGACGTTCCTCCCGTTCGGGGGACAACCACGGCGGGATCGGCGTCAGTCCCGGCCCAGCGCGCCCTTCACCCGCTCGACGGCCTCGGCGGCCATGGCCTTCGCCGAGTCCTTGATGACGCCGATCTCCGCCGGGTCGCCCTTGAGCAGGCTCTTCGCGGTGTTCACCGCGTACTCGGCGGTGATGTGCGGCGGCAGCGGCGGCACGTTGCGGCTGACGTAGGCGTCGATGAGCGTGACCCCGGGGTTGGCGAACGCCCGCTCCACCGCCGCCTCGACCTCGTCGTCACCGTGCACTGCGATGCCCTCGAAGCCGAGCAGCCGGGCGTACCCGGCGTAGTCCATCGACTCGACGTCCTGCGACCCGGACCACATCGGGTTGCCGTCCTCGGTCCGCATCTCCCACGACACCTGGCCGAGGTCGTCGTTGTGCATGACCACGATCACGAGCTGCTGGTTCGGCCACTGGGCCATGTACTTCTTCACCGTGATGAGCTCGTTCATGCCGAGCATCTGGAAGGCTCCGTCGCCGATGGTGCACACCGCCGGGGCGTCCGGGAAGGCGAACTTCGCCGTGACGGCGTAGGGCATCGCCGCGAGCATCGTCGCGAGCCGTCCGGACATGTCGCCGTGCATACCGCGGCGCAGCCGGATGTGGTGGCCGTACCAGTCGGCGGTGGTCCCGGCGTCGCAGGTGACCGTGACGCCCTCGGGCAGGCGCTCGTTCACGGCCCGGATGACGCGGCGCGGGTTGACGCCGTCGTCGTACGCGACCTCGGCCTGGCGGTGCATCTCCGCTTCCCACTCACGCATCTCGCCGGCGAGCTTGTCCTGCCACGCGGTGTCCTGCTTGTCGCGCAGCAGCGGCATGACCGCCTGCAGCGTCGCACCGACGTCGCCCCACAGGTTGAGCTCGGTCGGGTACCGCAGACCCATCTGCTCGGGCTTGATGTCGACCTGCACGCCGCGGGCCTGACCGGAGGCGGGCAGGTACTCGCCGTAGGGGTAGTTCGAGCCGAGGAGCACGATCGTGTCGCACTCCTTGACCTGGGTCAGGCTCGGGCGCGAGCCGAGGAGCCCGACCTGCTGCGTGTGGTACGGCACGTCGGAGGGGACGACGTCCTTCCCGCGCAGGGCGGTGATGATGCCGGCGCCGGTCTTCTCTGCGGCCTCGAGCACCAGGTCCGTGGCACCACGGGCGCCGGCTCCGACGAGGAACGTCACGCGCTCCCCGGCGTTCAGGATCTCGGCGAAGCGGGCGATCTGGTCCTGCGGCGGCACGATCCGGGTCGACGGGGCGACGTCGCTCGACCGGGACACCCAGTGCTCGGCGGCCGGGGCCTCGTACGCCATCGCCTGCACGTCGTGGGGGAGCACGACGACCGCCGGCTGCTTCCGGAGCATCGCCGTCCGGAACGCCGTGTCGACCACGACGCCGACCGCGTCCGGCGTGGCGACGGTCTCCACGTAGCAGGCGACGTCGGCGAACACGCGCTCGAGGTTCGACTCCTGCTGCGTGAACGACCCGATCGACGCCAGGCCCTGCTGCCCGACGATCGCGACGACCGGCTGGTTGTCCATCTGCGCGTCGTACAGCCCGTTGAGCAGGTGGAACGCGCCGGGGCTCGAGGTCGCGACGCAGACCCCGACCTCGCCGGTGAACTTGGCGTGCGCGGTCGCCATCAGCGCGGCGATCTCCTCGTGCGTCGGGCGGACGTACTCGAGCTCGCGCTCGCTGCCGTCGGCCTTGCCGAGCGCCCCGTCGAACGCACCGATCCCGTCCCCGGGGTAGCCGAAGACGCGCGAGACGCCCCATGCCTTGATGCGGTCGATGACGAAGTCGCTCACGGTCGTGCTCATGCACCCACCGTGCTCGGCGGTTCCTGTACGCGCTCAGGTCGCCCGGAGGACGTCAGGCGACGGGACGCCACGTCCCGTCGGCCGCGCTGGCGACGACGGCCTCGATGACCGACGCCGCACGAGCACCGTCGGCGAACGTGGGGAGCCCCTCGGGCCACGCCGAACGGTCGCCCTCCGCCCGGACCGCCGCGTAGGTGTCGGCGACGAACGCCGCGAAGGCGTCGAGGTACCCCTGCGGGTGCCCGGCCGGCACCACCGCAAGCCGACGCTGGTCGGGGAACCCGAGCGAGGGGTCGCGCACCACGATCTGGGCGCCGCGCTCGTTGCCGAACCACGCCGCCTCGGGCTGCTCCTGGTCGAAGGCCGCCGACCCGAGGGTGCCGTCGACCTCGAACCACAGCCGGTTCTTCCGCCCGGCCGCGACCTGCGAGACGACGACGTTGCCGATGCGCCCGGTGCCGGTGCGGAAGGTCGCGACGGCCGTGTCCTCCGTGGTGACCTCGGCCCGCTGCCCGGCGTCCGCCACCGGGTCGGGGTCCGGCGAGCCGGAGAACGACGGGCCCGAGGCAGCCGGACGGGTCGGGTAGACGATGTCGGTCGCGGCGCTCACCGCGGCGAACGGGTCGCCGGTCACGAACTCGACCAGGTCGCACCAGTGCGAGCCGATGTCCGCGAAGGCCCGGGACACCCCGCCGGCACCGGCGTCCACCCGCCAGCTCGAGGCGTCCTCGTCGAGCATCCAGTCCTGCAGGTAGTGGCCGTGCACGGCGAGCAACCGGCCGAGCTCCCCGGCGGCGATGCGGGCACGGATCTCCCGGACGACCGGGTGGTACCGGTAGACGAACGGCACGGTCGCGACGACGCCGGCCTCGTCGGCTGCGGCGACCAGCTCGGCGGCCTGCTCGGCGCTGATCGCGAGCGGCTTCTCGCACACGACGTTGATCCCGGCGCGGACGACCGCGAGCGACTGCGGGTGGTGCTGGTCGTTCGGCGTGCAGACGTGGACGACGTCGGGGGCGTCGGCGATCACCTCGTCGAGCGAGGCGTAGCCGCGGGGCACGTCGAGCTGTGCTGCGACCTGCTCCGACCGGGCCGGCGTCCGGCCGAGCACCCCGACGACCTCGGCGCCCGCGGCCCGTGCCGCACGGGCGTGCACCCCCGCGATCATCCCGGTGCCGACCACGGCGACGCGGATGCGTCGCCCTCCGTACCCACTGCTCATGGTGCTCCCTCGCGCCGGACTCGCCCCACCGTACCGACGCAACCCGGCCACGCGCCGGAACGCGTGAGTACGGTCGGGGGCATGTCGAGCCTCCAGACCAGCCTGCTCATCCTCGGAGCCAGCGGCGACCTGTCCAAGCGACTGCTGCTGCCCGGTCTCGCCACCCTCCTCGAGGTCAAGGACGACTGGGACGTCCAGCTCGTCGGGGCCGGCGTGGAGGACATCTCGGACGACGACTGGAAGGCGCAGGTGCGCACGTCCTTCGAGAACGCGCAGGCGTCGAAGAACGAGGAGGACGAGGGCGCGCACGACGGCGGCGAGAAGCTCAGCCGGCGGCTCGTCGAGGTCATCGAGGCCTCGACCTACCGCAAGGCCGACGTCACCGACGCCGACGACCTGGGGGCCCTGCTCGACGCGTGCCACCACGACCCGGCGATCTACTTCGCGCTGCCGCCGGCCGTGACCGAGAAGAGCTGCGCCGTCCTCAAGGACCTCGACCTGCCCGGTGGCACGCGGCTCGCGCTCGAGAAGCCGTTCGGCACCGACGCCGAGAGCGCCGAGCACCTCAACGACCTGCTGCACTCGTTCCTGCCCGAGGAGCGCATCCACCGCGTCGACCACTTCCTCGGCCGCTCCACGGTCCTCAACCTGCTCGGGCTGCGCTTCGCGAACCGCATCATCGAGCCGCTGCTGTCGTCGGCGCACGTCGACCGCGTCGACATCGTCTACGACGAGACCCTCGGGCTGGAGGGCCGCGCGCGCTACTACGACAAGGCCGGTGCACTGGTCGACATGATCCAGAGCCACCTGCTGCAGGTGATGGCCGTCGTCGCGATGGAGGCGCCTGCATCCATCGACGCCGACGACCTCCGCACGCAGAAGGAGCTCGTCCTCCGCGCCGTCCGGCCGTGGGGCGAGGACGTCGTCGCCGCGGGCAAGCGTGCGCGCTACACCGCCGGCACGATCGGCGACCGTGAGCTGCCGTCCTACGTCGACGAGGACGGCGTCGACCCGTCGCTCGGCACCGAGACCCTCGCGCAGCTCACCCTCGAGGTCGCGAACTGGCGCTGGGCCGGCGTGCCCTTCACGCTGCGGTCCGGCAAGGCGCTGGAGCAGCAGCGTCGCGAGATCGTCATCACCTTCAAGGACTCGCCGCACGTGCCGAACGGGCTGAGCGGCGCCGAGCGTCCGGACAAGCTGCGGATCTGGATCGCCCCGGACGAGATGCAGCTCGAGCTCAACGTCAACGGTCCCGGCGACCCGTACACGATCGACCACACGGCGCTGTCCGTGAACTTCAACCCCGGTCGGCTCAGCGCCTACGGCGAGGTCCTGGCCGGCGTGCTCGAGGGCGACGCGACGCTGTCGGTGCGCGGTGACAGCGCGGTGCAGGGGTGGAAGGTGGTCGAGCCGTTCCTGCGTGCGTGGCGCGACGGGAAGGCGCCGCTCGACGAGTACGCGGTTGGGTCGGCCGGTCCCGACAGCTGGGACAACATCGACTGCTGACGTCGCGTCGGCGGGAGGCGCGGTGCCGGACCGGAGGCGCGTGGCGGGGCCGCCACGCGCCTCCCGTCCGTCTGCCGGTCGCGCGGCGTAGCGTCCGGTGACGTGAAGACCACCGACGACGTCCTGTCCACCGTCCCCGTCCCCGCCGGCTCCGACGTCCGCGTCGACCCCGTCCGCTACGACCACGAGGGCACCGCGCTCCTCGGTGTGCTGGCGAAGGACCACGCCGTGTCGGGGCCCCGCCCCGCCGTCCTCGTGATCCACGACTGGCACGGCGTCAACGAGCACGTCGAGGCCCGGGTGACGATGCTCGCCCGTCTCGGCTACGTCGCCTTCGGTGCGGACGTCTACGGCGAGGGCGTCCGTCCCGGCGACGACACCGCCGGCGAGGTCGCGGGCTCGTTCTACCAGGACCTGCCGCTGTTCCGCGCCCGGCTGACCGCGGGGCTCGACCGGCTGCGCGAGGACCCCGACGTCGACCACTCCCGCATCGTCGTGATGGGGTACTGCTTCGGCGGCTCCGGCGCGATCGAACTCGCGCGCACCGGTGCGGACCTCGCCGGCGCAGTGTCCTTCCACGGTGGCCTGATCGTGCACGAGCCCTCGGACGCGTCCGCGATCCGGGCGAATCTCCTCGTGCTCACCGGGGGAGCGGACCCGATGGTGCCGGACACGACGGTCGCCGAGTGGCAGGACGAGATGCGCGCGGTGCCGTCGGTCGACTGGCAGGTCACCACCTACGCCGGCGCGATGCACGCGTTCGCGGTGCCGGGCACCGATGCGCCGGACCACGGGGCGCAGTACCAGGAGCGCGCCGACCGCCGCTCGTGGCAGGCGTTGCAGGTGTTCCTCGCCGAGGTGTTCGACGAGGAGCCGACCGTGGTCTGAACGGCGCGACACGCCGAGGGCTCGGTGCGGCGCGGCTCGATTGGCGTTCCGCGCCGCACCTGTTGTAGAGTCTTCCACGGCCGCAAGGCCAGCATCGGTCGCAAGACCGGATGCGCTCGTAGCTCAATGGATAGAGCATCTGACTACGGATCAGAAGGTTGGGGGTTCGAGTCCCTTCGAGCGCACATCTGAGAAGGCCCCGTCGCACTGCGACGGGGCCTTCGTCGTTCCCGGGCCCATGTCGTTCCCGGGGTCCTGTCGTTCCCGGGAATACGTCGTGTTCGGGGTTCGGCGCCGGACAGCGCCACCCGACGCTCCCAGGGACGACGATGTGCAGAGTGCACCAGTTCACCTGCCGGTAACGACATCGTGCACGTGTACCCGCTCCCGTCACGTCACTACGGTTGCCGCAACCCGGTCGCCCCGACCGGCTCCCCGTCCCCCAGGAGCACCCGATGGCCAGTGCAGCGTCAGCACCACCAGCCCCGTCCGTCGTCGTCGACGACCACTCCCTGTCCCGCGTCCCCGCCTCCGCCCGCTACGGCTGGTTCCAGGTCGCGGTGCAGCGGTTCGGGCAGATCTCCGCCCTGTCCCAGTTCCTGCTCGGTGCCACGCTCGGCTTCGGCATGGGCTTCTGGGAGGCGTTCTGGGCGATCACCCTCGGTGCCGTGATCCTGGAGATCGTGTCGGTCTTCGTCGGCATCATCGGCATGCGCGAGGGCCTCAACACCTCCGTGATCGCGCGGTGGACCGGGTTCGGCAAGGCCGGCTCCGCACTGGTGGGCCTGGCGATCGGCCTGAGCCTGATCGGGTGGTTCGGCATCCAGTCCGGCGTCTCCGCCGCCGGGCTCGTCGCGATCCTGCCGGTCCTGCCGGCGTGGGCGTGGTCGCTCGTGTTCGGCCTGCTCGTCACCGCGATCGTGCTCCGCGGCTTCCACTCCATGCAGTGGCTCGCCAACATCACGGTGCCGCTGTTCCTGATCCTGGTGGGCTGGGCGGTCGTCGTCGAGCTGAGCCAGCACTCGATCGCCGAGCTCGCCGCGAAGGCCCCGGCCGGCCCGGAGCTGAGCTTCGTCGCGGGCACCACCCTCGTCGCCGGAGGCTTCATCGTCGGCGCGGTCATCACGCCCGACATGACGCGCTTCAACCGCTCGGTCGGCGACGTCGTCAAGCAGACCGCGCTCGGCGTCACGCTGGGGGAGTACGTCATCGGGCTCGCGGGCGTCCTGCTCGCCCACGCCGTCGGGTCGTCCGACATCACCCGCGTCATCACGTCGAGCGTCGGCTGGGTCGGCATCCTCGTGATCCTGCTCGGCACGTTCAAGATCAACGACTGGAACATCTACAGCTCGAGCCTCGGCGTCACGAACTTCATCGACGTGGTGTTCGGCAGGAAGGTGAACCGTGGTGTCGTCACCCTCGTGCTCGGCATCGTCGGGTCGGTGCTGGCCGCCGTCGGGTTCCTCGACGCCTTCACCCCCTTCCTCATCGTGCTCGGTGTCGTGTTCCCGCCGATCGCGGGGATCATGATCGCCGAGTACTTCGTCGTGCAGCGCTGGCGCCGTGAACTCAGCGAGAGCGAGGGCCTGCCGGCCACGAGCCCGACGTGGGTCCCCGCGACACTCGTCATCTGGGCGGTCGCGGCACTGGTCGGCTACTTCGTCGCGATCGGCATCCCGTCGATCAACTCCGTCGTCATCGCCTTCGTGCTCTACGTGATCGCCGGCAAGGCCGGATGGGTCCGCGGGGTCGGCGTGAGCCGCACCGAGGACGCCCCGGCAGCGGTCGGCGACGGCACGACGAGCGACGCACCGGCGGCGGCACCCGCGCCAGCACCGGCGCCCTGAAGCCGGCGGTCGGCGCCCCCTGCCGACCGCCACCTCGTCGCCGGCCGTGCCGTGGCCCCCTGACCCGGACACGGCACGGTCGGCCCGACACTCCGTCAGCACCACCACCACGACAGCACCGCCATCGTCAGCACCACCACCGGCACCACCACAGCACCACAACAGCACAACGACAGCACCACCACCGGCACTCCGTCAGCACCACGACAGCACCACCCCGAAGGGAACCCCATGCGCATCGGCATCGACGTCGGCGGCACGAACACGGACGCCGTCCTGATGGACGGCAGCACGGTCGCCGCGGCCGTGAAGCGGTCGACGACCCAGGACGTCACGTCCGGCATCGTCGCCGCCCTGGCCGGCCTGCGCGAGCAGCGCGACTTCACCTCGGCGGACATCGACGGCGTGATGATCGGCACGACGCACTTCATCAACGCGCTCGTCGAGGCCCGGGGGCTCGCCCCGACCGCGGCCGTCCGTCTCGGTCTGCCGGCGACCGCGTCCCTGCCGCCCTTCACCGACTGGCCCGCACACCTCGTCGGCGCCGTGCAGGGACGGGCGTTCCTGGCGCACGGCGGCCACGAGTTCGACGGCCGGGTCATCTCCGAGCTGGACCCGGACGAGCTGAAGCGGCACGCCGAGGCCATCGGTGCCGCCGGGATCCGCTCGATCGCGATCTCGTCGGTGTTCTCCCCGATCAACGACGAGTTCGAGCAGCGGGCGCAGGCGATCATGGCCGCCGAGCTCGGACCGGACGTCGCGTTCTCGCTGTCGAGCGAGATCGGTCGCATCGGGCTGCTCGAGCGCGAGAACGCCACCATCATCAACGCGGCGCTCCGCGAGCTCGCCGACCGCATCGTCGACGGTCTGTCCGGCTCCGTCGCCGGCAGCGGGATCGACGCGCCCCTGTTCCTCAGCCAGAACGACGGCACGCTCATGGATGTCGAGTACGCCCGGCGCTACCCGGTCGCGACGTTCGCCTCGGGCCCGACGAACTCGATGCGCGGTGCCGCGGTGCTCTCCGGCTTCGACACCTGCGCGGTCGTCGACGTCGGCGGCACCACGAGCGACGTCGGCGTGCTGACCGGTGGCTTCCCGCGCGAGGCCACCGGTGAGGTCGCGGTCGCGGGCATCCGCACGAACTTCCGGATGCCCGACGTGCTGTCGATCGGCATCGGGGGCGGCTCCCGCATCCGCGAGGACGGCGCCCTGGTCGGCCCGGACTCGGTCGGCTACCGGCTCACCCAGGAGGGCCTGGTCTTCGGCGGCGACACCCTCACCGCGACCGATGTGGCCGTCCGCGGTGGCCGTGGCGCCATCGGGGACGTCTCCCGTGTCGCCGGGGTGCCGGCCGAGGTCGCCGAACGGGCCCTCGCGGTGATCGCCGAGCGCGTCGCCGACGTCGTGGAGCGCATGCGCACCTCGTCGGACCCGCTGCCCGTGGTCGCCGTGGGCGGCGGGTCCGTCCTGCTGCCCGACACCCTGCCCGGGCTCGGCACGGTGCGCCGGCCGGAGCACCACTCGGTCGCCAACGCGATCGGCGCCGCCATCGCGCAGGTGTCCGGCGAGGTCGACAAGGTCTACGCGATCAGCGACGGCAGGCGTTCCGCCGTGGTCGACGAGGCCCGCCAGGAGGCCGTCGACCGCGCCGTCGCCGCCGGAGCCGATCCGTCCAGTGTCGCGATCGTCGACTTCGACGAGGTCCCGATCCCGTACCTGCCCGGCAACGCCACGCGCATCCGTGCCAAGGCGGTCGGCGACCTCGCACTCGGGGCGCTGGTCCGATGACGACGACGGTGACGGCATCCGGCGCGGACACGCGTCCGTCGGCGACCACCGTCCGTCCCCTCACCGAGATCGGCGAGGACTGCTCCGCGCTCGCCCGCGGCGCCGCCGTCCTCGGTACCGGCGGAGGTGGCGACCCCTACATCGGCCGACTGCTGGCCGAGGCCGCGGTCCGCGAGCACGGCCCCGTGCCGGTCGTGCAGGTCGAGGACCTGCCCGACGACGCCGTCGTGCTCAACGTCGCGATGATCGGCGCACCGACCGTCATGGTCGAGAAGCTGCCGTCCGGCGCGCAGTTCGCCGAGGCGATCCGCAGCCTGGCCACCCACCTCGGCGTCACCCCGACGCACGTCGCGTGCATCGAGGTCGGCGGCGTCAACTCGACCAGCCCGATCGTCGCCGCGGCCGAGCTCGGCCTGCCGCTCGTCGACGGCGACGGCATGGGCCGCGCCTTCCCCGAGGTGCAGATGGTCCTGCCGACCCTGTCGGGGATCAGCGCCACGCCGATGGCACTCGCCGACGAGAAGGGCAACACCGCCGTCTTCGACACCGTCGACAACCGCTGGGCGGAACGGCTCGCCCGCACCGCGACGGTCGAGATGGGGTGCTCCGCGATCACCGCGCAGTACGCGATGTCCGGCGCCGAGCTCAAGCAGTCGTACGTCCGCGGCAGCCTCTCGCTCAGCGTCGCGATCGGCGAGGCACTCGTCGCCGCCCGTACCGCGAACGAGGACCCCGTGGACGCCGTCACCGCGGTGCTCGGTGGGACCGTCGTGTTCGAGGGCAAGGTCGCCGACGTGGAGCGGAAGACCGTCACCGGCTTCGCCCGCGGGACCGCCCGCATCGCCGGCTCCGGCAGTGACACCGGCCTGGAGGCCGTGCTCCGGTTCCAGAACGAGCACCTGCTGGTCGAGGTGGCCGGGTCGGTCCGCACCACCACCCCCGACCTGATCGTCACCCTGGACGCCGAGACCGGTGAACCGATCACCACCGAGGGGCTGCGCTTCGGCGCTCGCGTCCGGATCGTCACCGCACCGGCCGATCCGCGCTGGCACACCCCGGCGGGCCTCGCGCTCGCCGGACCCCGGTACTTCGGCTACGACACCCCGGCGGTCCGCCACGACGGCACCGTCAGCGAGGGAGAACACGCATGAGCTGGACCATCGACGTCGACGACCTGCCCGACCTCGCGCGCGGCGCCGCACTGCTCGGCACCGGGGGCGGGGGCGACCCGCTCATCGGCATGCTGCTCGTCAAGGCGGCCGTCGAGGAGCACGGACCGGTGACGGTCCTCGACCCGTCCGAGGTGCCGGACGACGCCCTCGTCATCCCCACCGCGCAGATGGGCGCCCCGACCGTGGTGCTCGAGCGGCTGCCCGCCGGCCCGGAGCCGCTCGGTGCCCTCCGCCGACTCGAGGCGCACCTCGGCCGGACCGCCACCGCCACGATGCCGATCGAGTGCGGCGGCATCAACTCGATGATCCCGCTGCTCGTCGGCGCGACCGGCGGCCTGCCCGTCGTCGACGCGGACGGCATGGGGCGCGCGTTCCCGGAGCTGCAGATGGAGACCTTCTCGGTGTACGGGGTGCCCGGGTCCCCGCTGGCGATCAGCGACGAGAACGGCCACGGCGTCGTCATCGACACCGGGCACGACAACCGGCAGATGGAGTGGCTCGCCCGCGGCGTCACGATCCGCCTCGGCGGGGTGGCGTACATCGCCGAGTACGCGATGAGCGGCCGCCAGGTCCGGGAGACCGCCGTCCCGCGGACGCTCTCGCTCGCGCTGGCGGTCGGTCGGGCGATCCGACGGGCACGCGAGGAGCACCGCGACCCCGTCGAGGGGCTCGCCGAGGCGTTCGGGCAGACGATCTACACGCACCTGCGCGAGCTGTTCGACGGCAAGGTCGTCGACGTCGAGCGCCGGACGGTCGACGGGTTCGCGAAGGGCCGGGCCGTCGTCCAGGGCGCCGACGGGTCGGAGCTCGAGATCGCCTTCCAGAACGAGAACCTCGTCGCCCGACGGGACGGTCGCCTCGTCGCGGTGGTGCCGGACCTGATCTGCGTGCTCGACGCCGAGACGGCGGAACCGATCACCACGGAGCGCCTGCGCTACGGCCAGCGCGTCCGGGTGATCGGGGTGTCGACGCCCGACCTCATGCGCACACCGGAGGCCCTCGCGGTGTTCGGGCCGTCGTGCTTCGGCCTGGACGACGACTTCGTCCCGGTCGAGCAGCTGCACGATCGCGCGCCGGTGGGGGCGCGCTGAACGGCGCCGATGCGCGAGGATCGCAGGTGTGCACCAGGGCGAGCAGCGTGACGGGGTCGTGACGGGCCTCCGGGCCGACGACGTCGACGACTTCGCACGCGGCACCGCGCTCCTCGGGTGCGGCGGTGGCGGCCAGGTGGACCACATGGCCCATGCCCTGCGGCGGGCGCTCGGCGACGCCCGGGTGCCGGTCGTGCCGGTCGGCGGCGGTGTCCGCGCGGTGATGGCGGTGGGGCTCGTCGGGTCGACCACCGTGCTCGAGGAGAAGACGCCGAGCGGGCGGGAGCTGCCCGACGCGCTCGCCGCGGTGGAACGCTGGACCGGCCGTCGGGCGGACGCCGTCGTCGCAGCGCAGATCGGTGGCGTCACCGGACCGGCCGCGGCGCTCACGGCGCACGCGGTCGGCCTGCCGCTCGTCGACGCCGACCTGGTCGGTCGGGCGACGCCGCGCATCGACCAGCTCTCCCTGTTCGTCGGGTCGTCGCCCTCGGTCACCGCCGCTGCGGTGACGTCCAGCGGCCTGCGGATCGTGGTCGACGCGCCGGACCCGCGGGATCTCGAGACGGTCTGGCGCGAGGCGGTCTCGCACAGCGGCGGGTGGGCGGCGTTCGCGGTCGGCCCCGTCGACGCCGAGGTGCTCGCCGCACGCTGCATCACGGGCAGTGTCGACCGGGCCCTGCGCACCGGACGCGTCGCTGCAGCCGCGGCCGGCGTCGAGGACCTCGTGGTCGGGCTCGACGGCGCTCGTGCCGTCGCCCGCGGCCGCGTGCTCGACGTGCAGCGCGGCGGGGACGCGGTCGCGTTCGTGCACGGGTCGATGGCGATCCGCGACGCGGCCACCGGCGCCGTCGTCCGGGTCGAGGCGGGCAGCGAGTGGGTGCACTGCCTGGTGGACGGTGAACCGGTCGCGAGCACCCCGAGCTGCATCGTCGTCGTCGACGCCAGGTCCCTGCGGCCCGTCAGCACCGAGCGAGCCCGGGTCGGGGACGAGCTCGCGGTGCTCGTGCTGCCCGGTGCGCCGTGGTGGTGGGCGTCGCCGGAGCGCACGGCACGCGTGGCGCCCCGGGCGTTCGGGATCGACGCCGACGCCGTGCCGGAGGCCGCAGCGTGATCCCCGTCTCGGACTTCCTGCCCCTGCTGCCCGAGGGCGCGACGTTGCTCGTCGGACCGGCGACGGGCACGGTCACCACCGTGCGCGGACTCGTCGGCCTGCCCGAGCACGTCGGTCGGCTGCTCGGGACGGACGACTCCGCGGTCGTCCTGCTCACCCCGGTCGAGCGCTTCGACGCCCGGTTCGACGTGCTGCTCCGCCGGGCGGCGACCGCCGGCGTCGCGGTGCTCGTCGTCGGGCTCGCCGACGGGACACCGCTGCCCGGCGCCGGGACCGCCGCGCTCGCCGATCGACTCGGCGTCGCGGTGGTCGTGACCCCGGACCCGTGGGCCGCCTCCGTGCGGGTGCACGAGCTCATCGGGTCCGGGGACGCTCCCGCTGCCCGTACCGCCGTCGTCGCGGCGCGGGTCGGACTCGACGCCGGGCCCGCCCTGGACGAGCTGTTCACCCGGCTCGAGCACGAGCTCGGACACGCGATCCGGTTCCTCGACGCGTCGGGACGTCCCCTGCGCGGTGCGGGGGTCGCGCCGGCGACCGCGGCACTGCTCGCGCGTACGGTCGGGACGAGCGAGCCGGTCTGGGCGACCGACGACCGGGAGACGGTCGTGGCCGTGCCCGTCCCGACCGGCATCGGACCGCGGGCCTGGCTCGCGGTCGGCACCACCACGCCCGTGCGTGCCGAGCGGGTCGTGCTCGCGACCGCACTGCGGGTCGCGGCGGTCGCGGCCGGACACCGGCTCGTGCTCACCCGGCTCGACGACGAGCGCGACGCCCGGTACCGGATGGCGATGCTCGACGACCTCCGGAGCGCCGACGGGGCACCGGCGCCGCCCCTGGTGCAGCGGACCATCGCCGCCGGCTGGGAGCTCGACGCCTGGCACGTCGGCGTCCGGCTCGTCGCGCGGGAGCCGGTCGACGCGGTGGCCCTGCGACGCGAGGTCGAGACGGCGTTCGACGCGCACGGGCTCGACGTGGTGGTGGTCGAGCAGACCGACGGGTGGGCACTCTGGTGCTCGTCGTCCGACGAACCCGACCGTGCCGCGGTCGCCGCGCTCGCCGCCTCGGTGCGCGCCGCCCAGAACGCCCTGCGCTCCGCGGTCGACACGAACGCCGGCGTGGGCAGCGTGCACGCCGGTCCGGCGGGGCTCGTGCGGACGCTCGGCGAAGCGGGCGACGCCGTCCGCCTCGCCGCCGCGCGACCGGAGTCGGGCTTCTTCGTGCACGTCGACCGGCTCGGCCTCGCGCAGCTGCTGCTCGCGTGGACGCAGACCGACACGTTCCTGCCGGCGGCGGAGCAGCTCCTCGCGCCCCTGGAGCGCGGGGGCGGGGCGCTCCGCTCGACCCTGGCGGCGTACCTCGACGCGGAGTCCTCGGTGGCGGAGACGGCCGCGGTGCTCGGGGTGCACCGCAACACCGTGGCCGATCGCATCGACCGGGTGCAGCGGCTGCTCGGCGTGGACCTCGGCGACCCGGAGACCCGGCTCGCGCTGCACCTGGCGACGCGGGCCCTCGGCGGGGCGTAGCGCGGGGGAGGCCGTGCGCCGCGCAGCGGATCGGACCACGATCCCGACATCGAACCAGGCGCACGACCTGGTTCGACGTCGGGAACGTGGTTCGTCGCCGTCGCCGTCGCCGTCGCCGTCGCCGTCGCGATCGCTCGCCGCGTCGCGCGCTCCGGCGTCCCCGGGCTGTACGCGCCGCACGGCGTTCGGCACGATGGGTGCATGAGGACCCGCACCGTCGCGGCCACGGCCGTCGTGGTCGTGCTCGTCGCGCTCACCGGCTGCACGCAGCAGCAGACCTCCTTCGACGGGGTCGCGCGCGCGGCGTGCGAGACGAGGGTCGGGCCGGCGATCGTCGCCTGGTGGCGTGACCAGTACGGGACGACCCCGTGGAAGGTCGTCGACACCCGGTCGACGGCCATCGAGCAGGGCCGGGGGGACCCGCCCGGGGCGACCGCGGTCACCGTCACCGGAAGGTCATCGGTCCAGCGCGAGGAACACGGGAAGGCGGCGGAACCGGTCGTCTGGTCGTGCTCCGCGCGCACCACGGCCGACGATCCGTCGTCGGTGTCGGCGACGATCAGGGAGATCACTCCGGGCTGACGCCGACGGACGCCGCGGTCGGTCCTCGCGAGTGGGCTCGTCGAACCACGGGGCCGACGTCGAACCAGCCGTGCGACCTGGTTCGGTGTCGGGCACGTGGTTCGGCATCGGCATCGGCATCGGCGCCGGGCCGTGACCGGCGGGTCAGCCGGGCCAGGACTCCTGCGCCCACGAGCCGTCGGCGTGGCGCTCGTACGCGAGCCGGTTGCTCGCCGCATCGGTCGCACCGCGCCAGAACAGCATCCGCACCGGCGTGAGCGCGTAGCCCGTCCAGGTGCCCGGTGGCTCGAGCCCGGCACCCGGTCGCTGACGCTCGAACGCCGCCCAGAGCTCCCGTCGTCGCCCGTGGGTGTCGGCGGCGGCCTCGTGGTCGTTCACCCACGCGAGCACCTGCAGGTACCGGGTCCTGGCGGCGTAGGCGGCGCGGGCCTCGGCGTCGGTGACGGGTGCCACGTCCCCGACGACCACGAGCTGCCGCGCCGCCTCGGGCCAGACGAGGGTGACGGCGGCGCGGGGGAGCGCGGCGAGCTCGGCGGCCTTGCGGCTCCGGCTGTCGGTGTGGAAGTGCAGGCGCGCTCCGTCGAACCGCGAGAGCAGCACGGTCCGGGCGGACGGGTAGCCGTCGAGGCCGAGTGTGGACAGGGTCATGGTGGGGCCGGGTCCGTCCTCGGCGGCCGGGAGCCACGCGGCGGCCAGCTCGAGCGGGTCGGCCGGGGTGGCGGCAGCGTCGTCCTGCGCGGCCGCCGCCTGCCCCGGCAGGACGGTCACGGCACCGTCACCACGTCGGACACGAGTGGAGCGGCGGCGGGCTTCGCGACCGCCGGGTCGAAGCGGGCGATCTCGTGCAGGGACGCCACGGCTTCGTCCAGGGACAGGTCCCACAGCACCTGCCCGTAGGTCGCGGTCGCCCGGCTCGCGTCCCCGACGACCCCGGGCGTGCCGAAGTCGTTCGACAACCACCCGAAGGACACCGGCCCACCGTTGAACCGGATCTTCTCGAACGCTGCCAGGTGGTCCGGCACCCACCGCTCCGCGAGCGACATGTCGACCAGGTCGGGCCGCAGGTGCAGGATCATCGACGTCTCCGCCGCCCCACCGTGGATGCCGAACCCGCGCTCGTCGGCGTCCTCGCCGGCGGGACCGGGCATCCGGGAGAGCGTCGGCATGAGGAACGTCTTCAGTCCGTACCGCTTCCGGATCTCGCGCAGGGCGACCTGGAGCAGGGCGACGTTCCCGCCGTGCCCGTTCGCGAAGACCAGCGACCCGGCACCCGTCAGCGCCACGGCACGGCCGATCTGCACGGCGGTGTCGAACATCGTCGACTCGTCCAGCCACACCGTGCCCGGCGCCCAGCTGTGCTCGTCGGACTTCGTGAACGCCAGCGTCGGCAGCTGCCAGACGTCGAGGCCCTCGGCAGCGGCCCGCTCGACGGCCGCGCCGCCGATGTGGTCGGCGAGCAGGAAGTCGGTGACGAGCGGCAGGTGCGGCCCGTGGTGCTCGACGGCCCCGGTCGGCTGCACCACGATCGTCTCCGGTCCGAAGCCGGCGGCGACCGCCGGCCCCGAGAGCTCCGCCAGACGACGCGAGCGTACGGCGCCGCTCACTTGCCGAACCCCGGCACGACGGGCTGCGCCGACGCGGTCGAGCCACCGCTGACCACGAGCGACGGGTCGATGACGTGCCCCGGGTTGAGCAGCCCCTCGGGGTCGGTGCGCTGTTTCAGTGCCACGAGTTCCTCGACCCCGTGGTCGACGTAGTACTGGTGCGGGCTGTGCACCCGGACGCCCAGCTCACGGAGTACCGGGTAGCCCGCGTAGACGTCCTCGGCCCCGGTGTACGGCGCGGTGAGCATGCCGATCGGGCCGACGTGTGCCGCCTCGATGTGCAGCATCCCGCCCGGGTAGACGGCCTCGACCTCGGCGATCCGGTCGATGAGCGCCTCGCCGCCGACCTCGACGTGGAAGTACTCGGTGTCGGGGGTGTTCCGCTTGAGCCACCAGATCGGGTGGTTGTAGGACAGCATCGACACCTTGGTGGTCTGCTGCAGGCCCTCGCGGACGTCGGACACGGTGCCGCCGGCCTGCTCGACCAGCGCGCGGGCCTCGTCGAGCACGACGTCGTCGATGATCGCGCGGAGGCTCGCCCGGTCGTCCGGGATCGCGGTGTCGGACGGCAGCGTGGCCGCGACCTCGGGCCGGTCGGCGCTGACGAGCCGCGGCACCGGGTCGAGCCCGCGCAGGGTCCGGACGGCGACGAGCGCGTCCTCGAAGGTCGGGAACGACGCGTAGACCGCACGCCACTCCTGCAGCGGCTCGAGGCGGACGGTCGCCCGGGCGATCACACCGGCGGTGCCGTAGGTGTGCACGAACGGCTGTGCCTCGTCACCCTCGACGTGCAGCAGTTGGTCCGAGCCGGGCAGTGCGACGTCGAGCGCGGTGACGAACCCCTGCCAGTTCGAGCCGTGCGCGATCGAACCGGTGCCGCCGGAGCCGCCGGACAGGAACCCGCCGATGGTGGACTGCGCGGTGGACGGGTACATCCAGAGCTGCTGCCCGGCGGCGGCCGCGGCCTGCTCGAGGGCGACCATCGAGGCGCCGGCCTCGGCGGTGATCCACCCGTCGCCGACCTCGACGACGGCGCGTGCCCGCGAGGTGTCGAGGACGAGTCCGCCGTGCAGCGGGATGCCCTGGCCGTAGTTGCCGGTGCCCTTGCCGCGGGTCGTGACGGGGACGCCGTGCCGGACGGCGGCCTGCAGGGTGGCCGCGACGTCGTCCGCCGACGCCGGGTACGCGACGAGGTCGGCCAGTCCGAGCGGCAGCTGCGCGCTGAGGATCGGGCTCATGGTCGCCTCGTCGACGGAGGCGCGGGCGCGGGTGCGCTCGTCGGCGCTGACGCCGCGCTCACCGAGCAGGTCGACGAGGTCGGCGCCGAGCGCCGCGAGCGCCGCGGCGGACACGGCGGTGTCGGGGGTGGTGGAGGCGGGGGTGACGGTGGTCATGCTCACTCCTGTGGGTGGGTGGTGCGGGAACAGCGGACGGGAGGCACGGGGCGGGCGTGCCCCGCGCCTCCCGTCCGACGGGTGGTCGGCCGACACGACGCGCGCGGCCGACCGGCTGTCAGTTGCCCAGTCCGATGGACTTGTCGAGGAACTCGTTCGTGTACAGGTCGGACGGTGCGAGGTCGCTCTTCACGTCACCGGTGCCGGCGAAGACGGGCTTCGCCTTGTCGATGAAGTCCTGCATGCGCTGCTCGTCCATCGAGCCGATGTAGCCGTCCGTGTCCTTCGCCAGACCGAGGTCCACCATCTGCTTCGCCGCGAACGCTCCGACCTTCGAGTCGTACGTCCAGCCGTTGTTGTACTGCTGCACGAGCTGCGTGATGAGGTCGTTCGTGGCCTCGGGCGCCTTCAGGTAGTCCACGTCGGCCTGCTGCATCACGGGCACGAGCTTCTGCAGGCACGGCTCGAGCTTCGACAGGTCGCCGGTGCGGACGGACACGGCCTCGGGGTAGGGGTTCCACCCGGTGCTCGAGATGGGCTTGTACGCGACCTTCTTGCCCCAGGCGGCGACCTGGTTCTGGTAGATGTACGGCTCGGCGGTGGCGAAGCCCTGCTGGGCGTCCTTGCCGCCGGCGGAGACGAACTTCGACGGGGTGCCGTCGTAGCTGCCGTCGAGGACCTTCTTCGGCAGGATGCCGGACTGCTCGAGGTACGTCATGTACGCGGCACCGTTGAAGTAGCGGACGACGCCGCCGTTCTTCTCGAGCTCCTTGCCGAGGTCCTCGATGGAGTCGACGTCGGGATAGGTCTTCGGGTCCCACATGATCGACATCGGGGACGAGTCGTTCTCGGCGAAGACAGCCGTGGTGGGCAGGTTGCCGGAGAACTGCACCTGCTCGTCGGTGGACATGTAGCCGAGGGTGATGTCCTTGTCCTGGTACATCTGCGATGCGACCTTCGTGTAGCCGATCGCGGGGCCGCCGGCGCGGATCTCGAGCTGCACGCCGGTGCTCTTGCCGTTGGCGTACAGGTCGCCGGTGACGGTCTTGCCCGACGCGTCGATCGACGGGTTCGGACCGAGCATCTCGTACAGGTGGCCGTGCTCGCCCTCGGGGTTCCAGTCGGTCTGGACGACGACGGTCGCCGGGCAGACGCCCGACAGGTCGATCGCGGGGCCGGTCGCGGCCTTCGCGCTGGCGCTCGACGCCGCGGTGCCGGCGGACGAGCCGGCGGCGCATCCGGTCAGGGTGAGGGCGGTCGCGGCGAGGGCTGCGGTCGCGACGCCGATCCGCGTCGTGGTTCGGGTGGTGCGCATGGAGGCTCCGTTCGTGGTGCGGGTCTCGTGGTGCTGTGGGTCGGTGAGGGGGACGGGAAGCGAAGGGGAGTCGGGGCGACCCGCGCCGCGGCGGTCGGGGGAGAGCGCCGCGACGCGGGTCAGCTGAAGTCGTGCCAGCGACCGACGGCCAGGCGGCCGATCAGTCCGAACACGAGGAAGACGGCGACGCCGTAGAGCGAGGCGATGATGATGGTCGCGTAGAGCTCCGGCCCCATGAGGCGCGAGGCGGTCACCTGGATGAGGACGCCGAGCCCGGGGTTGCCGCGCTGGAAGAACTGGTCGCCGACGATCGCGCCGATGACGCTCAGGCCGGCCGAGGTCCGCAGACCGACGAAGATCGACGGCAGGGCGGCGGGGAACTGCAGCTTCACGAGCTGGGCGAACCGGCTCGCCCGCTGCAGCCGGAAGAGCTCGCGCTGCCCGCGGTCGGCGGACTGCAGGCCGAACAGGGTGTTCGACACCATCGGGAACAGGGCGATCATCACGGTGACGATGACCCGGCTCGCGAACTCGTAGCCGAACAGGGCGCCGATCAGGGGTACGAGCGCCAGGATCGGCACGCACTGCAGCACCACCGCGTACGGGTAGAGCGACCGCTCGAGCCACTTCGCCTGCGCCATCGCCATCGCCCAGACGACACCGATGACGATCGCGAAGCCGAGGCCGACGAGGGACACCACGGTGGTGCGACCGAGCGCGGCCCACAGGTCGGTGCCGAAGGTCGAGGGCGAGCCGTCGGGCATCGTCGGGGCGACGATCGCCTTCGCCACGAGGTGCGGGTACGGCACCAGGAACGCGAGGCCACGGACGTGGTCGTAGTAGGCGGCCGCGGCGTACCAGATGCCGACGAGCACGGCGAGGACGACGACGGGCTGCCACCACGACACGGTCCGGCGGGCGCGCGGTGCGGTGCGGCGTGCTGCCGCTCGGACGGCGCGGGCCTCGGCGACCTCCTGCAGGGTGACCATCAGCGGTGTCCTTCCCGGAGCGCGTGCGAGACCTCGCCGACCAGTTCGGCGAACTCGGGGGTGAAGCGGATGTCGGGGTCGCGGGGCATCGGGAACGGCACCTCGAACCGGCCGACGATGCTGCCCGGACGGCCGGACATGACGACGACCTCGGTGGACAGGTACACGGCCTCGGACACCGAGTGGGTGATGAACAGTCCGGCGAACTGCTGCTCGACGAAGAGCCGGAGGAGCTCGTCGTTCAGGCGCTCGCGGGTGATCTCGTCGAGGGCGCCGAACGGTTCGTCGAACAGGAACAGCTCGGGGTCGAGCGTCAGCGACCGGGCGAGCGAGACGCGCATCCGCATGCCGCCGGACAGCTGCTTCGGCAGGTTCGTCTCGAAGCCGTTCAGCCCGACCAGGTCGATCGCACGAGCAGCATCGGCAGCCCGTTCGGCCTTCGGCACGTGCGCGAGCTCGGCGAGCAGCTCGACGTTGCCCTGCACGGTGCGCCACGGCAGCAGGGTCGCGTCCTGGAACACGTAGCCGATGCGGTCGGCGGCGACGTCGGCGGACCCGTCGGACGCCGACTCGAGTCCGGAGGCGATGCGCAGCAGCGTCGACTTGCCGCAGCCGGAGGGCCCGACGACGGACACGAACTGCCCGCGGTCGACGGTCAGGTCGACGCCCTGCAGGGCGATGGTGCCGTTCGGGAAGGTCATCTCGACGTTCCGGAAGTCGAGCAGCGTGTCCGTCGTGGTGACGGGCGGCGGGGCGGTGGTGGTCACGGGCACCTCGGGTTCTCGGGTCACGGGTTCGCGGTGGTGGGGCGAGGGGGTCAGGCGGGGACGGGTGCGGTCGCGCGCACGGACACCGGGAGGGCGACGGTCGTGCGGACCTCGGTGCGGGCGACGAGGCGCCCGCGGGACAGGACGATGCGGTCGGCCGGAGCGTTCGCCACCGCGTCGGTGACGCTCGTCGCGGCGATCGCGAGCAGGTCAGCCCGCCGTCCGGGGACGGGGCCGGCGGCCGGGAGGCCCATCACGCTCCGGGCGGTGTCGCTCACCATCGCGTACGCCTGGTCCGGCGTGACGTGGCCGGCCGACACGAGCAGGCTCGCGGTCTCGAGGGCGTCGCTCCGCCCGACCGGGTTGAACGGGTCGCGGACGTTGTCCGCGCCCGCGGCGACGCGCACACCGGCCTCGGTCAGGGCGCGGATCGCGGTGAGCCCCCGGGGCGTGGACACCGGGTGCTGCCACCCCTGCAGGTACAGGTTCGTGATCGGCAGCGTGATGATGCCGAGGTCCGCGGCGGCGACGTCGGCGACGACCTCGGCCAGGCGCTCGTGGCCGAGCGTGCCGAGCCGGACGCAGTGCCCGGCCGAGTACTGCCGGCCGGTGCGCGGCATCCGCAGGACGGCGCGGGCGTAGTGGTCGAGGGTGACCGGCCCGTCGAGGCTCTCGTCGGTGTGCAGGTCCACTCCGACCCCGTACCGCTCCGCGATCGCGAGCAGTCGGTCGACGTCGGCCAGCGGGTCCTCGGCCAGGTGCGGGGCGCCGCCGACCAGGTCGACGCCGCAGTCGAGGACGGCCTCGACGTGGTGGTCGGGTGCGAGCGGCCCGGCGAGCGCGACGAGCTCGATGTCCATCAGGCCGGCGAGCTCGTCGCGGACCTGCACGAGGGCTCGGGCGCCGCGGGTGGCCGACTCGACCGGGGCAGGGGCGTCCTCGGCGGTGCGTCGGCCGCTCAGCACGTCGACGTGGGTGCGGACGGACGTGGTGCCGGTGGCGAGCAGCGCCAGTGCGGCGGTCCGTGCCCGGTCGGTGACGTCCTCGACGGTCATCGTGGCGGCGTGCGCGGACCACGAGGCGATCGCGGCACCGAGGTCGCCGAGCGGGGGGTGGATCGCGTCGGCACTCAGGGCCTTGTCGAGGTGCGCGTGCGGCTCGGCCGGTGCGGTGAGCAGCAGGCGTCCGTCGAGGTCGAGCACGGCGTCGGCGGGAGCCGAGAGCGTGCCGGCGGAGGCGACGTCGGTCACGGTCTCGCCGTCGATCGCGACGTCGACCAGGCGCCCGTCCGGCAGCAGCGCGGACCGGAGGAGTCCGACCTGGCGAGGTGCTGCGGCGTCCATCCGGTGCCTCCCGATCGTGTGTGAGAATGTTGATCGCATCAACATCTCCGATGCTAGGGCGGCAGTGTTTCCCTCTCGTTTCGAGGCGGTTGCCGTGTGTGACACCCGTCCCGGCTGGACCGGGCGGCCGGAACGACGGTTCCGACCGGCGGACTCGTCCGACCCGCCCACCACCGCACCGGAGCGCCGCCACCAGGCCGAGAGGAGTGCGCGTGAGCACCGGCACCACCACCGAGACCGACCGCGTCGTCGACGACCAGACCCAGCGGATCGGGGAGCACATCCGCGCCCGCAGACGCGCTGCACGACTGACCCTCGTGCAGGTCGCCGAGCTGACCGGGCTGTCGCACCCGTTCCTCAGTCAGGTCGAACGAGGGCACTCCCGAGCGAGCATGGTGTCCCTCGAGAAGATCGCCGCCGCGCTCGGGACCACCCAGGTCGAGCTGCTCGCGGCCGGCGCCCCGGAGCGCCCCGACCACGACGTGCGCGCCCCCGAGGTCATCCGCGCCGGCGAGGGTGCCCGCGGGCCGTTCTCGAGCGGCGAGGCCCGGCTGCTCGTGCACGCCGGACCGCACGCCTTCGAGCCGCTCGAGTGGACGGGCGACAACACCGACGTCGGGGAGTACTTCGAGCACCGCGAGGACGAGTTCCTCACCGTGCTCGCCGGCGACGTCCTGCTCGACCTCCGCGGGCAGGCACCCCTGCGCCTCGGGCCGGGTGACTCCGCGTACTACCGCGGCGGCACCGGGCACCGCTGGTGCAGCGCGGACGGCAGCCGCTTCCACATGATCGTGGTCAAGGAGACCCCACGCGCCGGAGCGGCCCCGAGCACCGGAGTCGACGCGTGACCGCCGCGTCGGAGCGTCGCCGCGTGCGGGTCGCCGCCCGCCGCGCGGTCGCGACCGACGTCGTCGCGCTCGACCTCGCACCGGACGACGGCGCACCACTGCCCGACTGGGAGCCCGGGGCGCACGTCGACCTCGAGGTCGCGCCGGGCACCGAGCGGCAGTACTCGCTCGTCACGACCACGCCCGAGGGGCACTGGCGCATCGCGGTGCTCCGGGAACCGGACGGCCGCGGGGGATCCCGCGCCGTACACGACGGGTTCGCGGTCGGCGACGAGGTCGTGGTCGCCGGACCGCGCAACCACTTCGGCTTCGACCCGACCAGGCCCGCGGTGTTCGTCGCCGGCGGCATCGGGATCACGCCGCTCGTGGCGATGATCATCGCCGCCGAACGCGCCGGCACGCCCTGGGAGCTCCACTACGCCGGCCGCAGCCGCAGCCGGATGGCCTTCGTCGACGACCTCGTGGCGGCACACCCCGAGCGGGTCGTCGTCGCCGCGGCGGACGAACACCCGCGGTTGAACGTGATCGGCCTCCTCGCCGAACCGCGGGACGCCGTCGTCTACTGCTGCGGTCCGCGCGGACTCATGGACGCGGTCGAGACAGCCGCCGCGCACTGGCCCGCCGGGAGCGTCCGGGTCGAGCGGTTCGAACCGGCCGACGACGTCGACGCCCCCGGGGAACCCTTCGAGGTCGACCTCGCCGTCACCGGCGTCACCCTCACCGTCCCCGCCGACCGCACGCTGCTCGAGGTCGCCGAGGAGGCCGGCGCCTTCGTCCTGTCCTCGTGCCGCGAGGGCACGTGCGGCACCTGCGAGACCCCGGTCCTCGAGGGCTCGGTCGAGCACCGGGACACCGTGCTCAGCCCCGAGGAGCAGGCGGACGACCGCACGATGATGGTGTGCGTCTCACGCGCCCGGCGCGGCTGCCCGCGCCTGGTCCTGGAACTGTGACGGGCCGTCGCCGGTGACGAGACGGACGGGAGGCGGTGCACACGACGTGCGCACCGCCTCCCGTCCGGTCCCGTCCCCCACCCGGTCCGTGTGCGCCGTCAGGGACGCTCGGTGTCGTCGAGCGCGCCACCGGTGAGCGCCGACAGGCGCTCCAGCCCTGCCTCGGCGACGAGCTGGCGGGCGAGGGGGCGGGCGCGGTCCACCGCCTCGCGCACGTCGACCTTCGTGACGTCGCCGTCGGCGAGACTCAGCTCGCCGTCGACCCAGACGTCGCGGACCTCACGGCTGCCCGCGACGAAGACGACCGCCTGGTAGGGGTCGTGCACGTTCGCCAGCGTGGGGGAGTCGCCGTCGAACACCACCAGGTCAGCGCGCTTGCCGGGCTCGAGCGACCCGATCTCCTGCTCCATCCGCAGGGCCCGGGCGCCGCCGATCGTACCCATCTCGAGGGCCTCGCGTGCACTCATCGCGGTTGCCTGCAGGTCGCGGACGCGGGCGAGCAGGGCCGCGGTCTTCATCGCCTGCAGGAAGTCCTGCGAGTCGTTCGACGCCGGACCATCGACCCCGATCCCGACCGGGACGCCGAGCGCTCGCAGTTCGGCGACCGGCGCGATGCCGCTCGCCAGGATGCCGTTCGCGACGGGGTTGTGCGCGACCCCGACGCCGTGCGTGGCGTATCGCTCGCGGTCCTCGCGGTCGACCCAGACGCTGTGCGCGGCGATCACCGGGACCTGGAACATGCCCGTCGCCTCGGCGTGGCCGATCGCCGTCCGACCGGTGCGCTGCCGGGCGGCGGTGACCTCCTCGCGCACCTCGTGGAAGTGCACGTGCACCCCGTGGCCGCCCGCGACCGCGTAGTCGACGTGCTCCTGCCAGGTGTCGTCGGTGTACCGGCCGATCGACGAGACGCCCACGCGGAAGGTGCTGTAGCGGCTGGCGTCGGCGGCCTCGCGCAGGGCCTCGAACTCGTCGAGGATCGGGGTCGCGCCGAAGTCGCGGTCGACGTCGCCGGAGCCGAACGACACGACACCGCGGAGCCCGAGGTCCTCGAGTGCCTGCACGACACCCGGGGTCGCCGGCTCGTCGGGCACCGGGTCGGCGCAGAACATGTCGTTCGCGGTCGTCACACCGCTCCGGAGGAGCTGGATGCCCTGGAGCACCGTGCCGGCGTACGCCTTCTCGCGGGTCACCACCGGGTTGACGCGGCCGATCAGTGCGGTGAGCCACTCCCACAGCGTGTACTGCGAGCCGATGCCCGTGATGAGCCCCTCGCTGAAGTGGCCGTGTGTGTTCACGAAGCCCGGGGTCACGATGTCGTACGCGCCGCCGCGGACGGGTGCGTCGGGATGCGCAGCGGACAGCTCGGCGAAGGTTCCGACGGCGGCGATGCGGGCCCCGTCGAGCAGGACGGCGCCGTCGCGGATCGCTGCGGGTGTGGAGGAGCCGTCCGGTGCGGCGGTGAGCACCCAGCCGGCGCGGATCAGGGTCTGCGTCATGGGGCGAACCTAGGGTGCCCGTGTTTCGCGGGTGTCACCGCCGGGTTTCCCGGACCGCGCGGCGCGGTCGACCGGAACGGGCGGGGTCGGCGAGACCGTGCGACCCGTCGTCACGCCCCGGAAACAGGCGGCTGCTAGAACCGTCGCATGCTGACCGTCACCGGTGCACACCGTGTCCTCGTCGACCCCCGGACCGAACGGGACGGCGACGTCGTGATCGACGACGGCAGCGACGTCGTGACCACGCTCGACGTGTCCGGCTGTGTGGTCACACCCGGTCTCGTGAACGCGCACCACCACCTGCTCCAGACCGCCTTCCGCACCCTGCCCGGCACCCGCGGCGTGCCGATGGCCGACTGGTTGCCGACCATGGCCGCGGCGTACGGCCGGGCCGGGCACGATCCCGAGCTGTACGGACTGGCGGCGGCTGCCGGAGCCGCGGAGGGCCTCCTGTCCGGCGTCACGACGATCGCCGACCACCACCTGAACTGGCCGTCCGGCGTGAGCACGGACGACACCGTGGCGCTCGCCGCGGCGACGGTCGACGGGGTGCGTGGTCTCGGCGGACGGCTCGTGTTCGTGCGCGGGTCGGCGCGGGACGACCCGGAGCGCGCCGCGGCCTCGGCAGACGCGATCGCGACCGGTCTGCTGCACGAGCGTGCGGTGGGCGGCGTCGACCCGGACGGCGGTCTCCAGTTCGCCGTCGGTCCGGCCGGCGTGCACTCCGACGGCGAGGCCACGTTCCGCGCGCTCGGCGAGGTCGCGGAACGGCACGGTCTCCGGCGCCGGACCCAGGCGAACGAGCAGGTCGACACCGCGATCGCGCTCGAGCGGTACGGCCGTCGGCCCCTCGACCTGCTCGACGAGTGGGGCTGGCTCGCGCCCGACGTCACGATCGCGCACCTCTGCGACGTCACCGACGACGAGATCGCACGACTGGCGACCACAGGCGTCACGGCGACGCACGCGCCGGGATGCGATGTACCGATGGGGTGGGGGGTCGCTCCCGTCGCGAAGCTCACGGCGGCCGGGATCCCGGTCGGCCTCGGCACGAGCGGTGGGGGCAGCAACGACGCCGGACACCTGCTCGCGGACGGGCGTCTGGCGATGCAGGTGTCCGCGCTCGTCGGGCCGCAGCTGCCGGCGCGCCAGGTGCTCGGGATGATGACGGAGGGGTCGGCGGCGGGACTGGGGCGGCCGGAGCTCGGGCACCTCGGCGAGGGCACCGCGGGCGACCTGTGCGTGTGGGACGTCTCGGGTGTCGCCGATGCCGGCGTCGCGGACCCGGTCGCGGGGCTCCTCTGGGCGTCCCCGGGTCGTCGGCCGCGGCACGTGGTCGTCGGAGGGCGGGTGGTCGTCCGGGACTTCCGACTCGTGACGGGCGACGAGCGCGAGATCACCGCCCGGCTCGGCGAGCGCCTCGCCCGGACCCCCGCCGCGGTCTGAACGCGAGCCACCGAGCTGGGGAGGGGCGCGCCGTCCCGGTCTGGTCCCTCCTCGACCCGCACGCCGGCCGAGGAGGAGGACCGCGACGCACACGATGCGCCCGTGCACACCGCGACGGGCGGTCGTGCGTCAGGGGACCCGCGCGGGGACGCGGTGGATCGGGCCGGACCCGCCGGTCAGCGCCCCTCCCGAGGAGCTCGTCCGCACGGCGACGACCTCGGCCATGATCGCGACGGCCGTCTCGGCCGGGGTCCGCGCGCCGATGTCGAGACCGATCGGGGAGCGGAGCCGATCGAGGTCCGGCGTGCCGAGCGCGTGCAGTTCCGCGAGCCGCCGCTCGTGGGTCGATCGGGAACCCATCGCGCCGACGTACCCGGCTCCGCGGCGGAGCGCCTGGTCGATCACCTCGGCGTCGAACCGGTCGTCGTGCGCGAGCACCACGACGGCGGTCGTCCGGTCCACGGGCAACCCCTCGAACACGCGCGTCGGCCAGCCCACGATCCGCTCGTCCGCGGCCGGGAAGCGCTCGTCCGTCAGGAACACCGGGCGGGGGTCGACCACGGTCACGGCGTAGCCGAGCACCGCGGCGGCGTTCGTCACGGCGACGGCGGTCTCGACGGCGCCGACGACGACGCAGCGGGGGCGGTGGTCACTGCGCTCGACGAAGACCCGGTCGCGGCACCCGTCCGGAGCGGTGACGACCACCCCGAGCGTCCCCGGCTCCAGCGAGACGGCGAGCGAGGTCGGCAGACCGGCCGCGGCGTCACGCAGCGCGCTCACGAGCAGGGCGTCGTCGGACGTGACCCGGTGGACGAGCACCTCCACGCGACCACCGCACCGGAGCGCGGGGGCCCACACGGCGTCGGGGTCGTCGTCGAAGCCGAACCGCTCGAACACCGCCTCGCCGGTCTCGAGCACCTGCTCGGCGGTGAGGAACAGCGAGCCCTCGACGCAGCCTCCCGAGATCGTGCCGACGACCTGACCGCCCGGCAGCACCGCCATCGAGGTCCCGACGCCGCTCGGCGCGCTGCCGGTCATCGAGACCGCCGTCGCGACGACGACCGGTGCACCCGTGTCGAGGACGGCCAGGAGGCGCGGTGCCAGTTCGAACATCACGCACCCCCGGCGTCGGTCGCGTCGCCCTGCAGCAGTGCCCAGACACGGTCGCGCGTCATCGGGAGGCGGTACGGACGCACGCCGATCGCGTCGCGGACGGCGTTCGCCACCGCCGGGGCGACGGGGTTGTACGGGGCCTCGCTCATCGACTTCGCCCCGAGCGGTCCGAGCGGGTCGTGCGTGTCGGCGAAGCGGACCTCGGTGCGGGGCACGTCGGAGATCTTCGGCACCCGGTACGACCGGAAGGCGTCGGTGGTCACGCGACCGGTGTCGTCGAGCACGACCTCCTCGTACAGGGTCGATCCCATCGCCTGTGCTGCGCCGCCCTCGACCTGTCCGCGCAGCTGCTCGGGGTTCAGGACGGTCCCGGCATCGACGGCCTGCACGCTGTGGAGCACCCGGACCTCGCCGGTCGGTCGGTGCACCGCGACACGGGCACCGTGCACCGTGAACGCGAGCGACCGCGGGGTGCCGTCGTGGCTGCCGTGCGCGACCAGTGGTCCCTCGGCGAGGAGCTCGGCGTGTCCGACGACCTCGTCACCGACGCGGACGCCGCCGGGCAGGACCTCGACGGCGGGGCCGAGCGGCCCGGAGGCGGCACGGGGTGTGCGCGCGGCGACGATCCGGAGCGCCCGGGCGGTCAGCTGCTCGCGGAGGTCCTCGGCCGCCACGAACAGCGCCTTGCCCGCCACGACCACCCCTGCGGAGCCGAACGCACCGGTGTCGTACTGCGCGGCGTCGGTGTCGGACTGGTGCACGTCGACCCGGTCCGGCGTGGTGCCGAGGGCGGTCGCGACGAGCTGGGTGTGCACGGTCGTCGTGCCGTTGCCGAACTCCGCCGTGCCGACCCCGATCCGGTAGCGGCCGTCCGCAGTGGCCTCGACGGTCGCGTGCGCGTGGTGCCCACGGGGCGGCATCGTCGCGATGGCCGCCAGCGCGATGCCGGTGCCGTACGCCCAGTCCGCGGTGCCGTCCGCCGTGGGCGGGTCGAGCTCCGGGCCGTCCATCGGCGGGACCTCGGGCAGCGGTGCGCGCAGCGCGTCCTCCACCAGGTCGAGGCACTGGTCGAGGCCGTAGCTGCCCTCCCACCGCAGGTCGTCCTCCTCGTCGGGGTCGGTCACGACGAGGGGGTCGCCGGGCACGACGACGTTGCGCCGCCGGAGCTCGAACGGGTCGAGGTCGAGCCGACGCGCGAGCTCGTCCATCGCCGACTCGATCGCGAACACCACCTGGCCCAGGCCGTACCCGCGGAACGCTCCAGACGGCAGGTTGTTCGTGTAGACGGACTCGGCGTCGACCCGCTTCGCCGGGCAGCGGTAGACGGCGACCGACTCGCTGACCGAGTGGAACATGACGCCGACGCCGTGGTTCCCGTAGGCGCCCGTGTCCATCACCTGGTCGACGTGCATCGCGGTCAGGCGGCCGGACGCGTCCGCACCGAGCCGGACACGCACCCGCATCGGGTGCCGCGTGGGCGCGATCGTGAACTCGTCCCGGCGGCTGAACTCGTACTGCACGCTCCGACCCGTGCGCAGCACGGCGAGGGTGACGAGGTCCTCGGTGAGCATCTCCTGCTTCCCGCCGAACCCACCGCCGACGCGCTTGGCGACCACCCGCACACGCGACGGGTCGAGGCCGAAGACGTGCGCGATCTCGTCGCGGACCAGGAACGGGACCTGCGTGGCGGTCCGCAGCACGAGCCTCCCGTCCCGGTCCAGCGAACCGCGGGTCGCGTGCGTCTCGAGCGCCGCGTGGGAGACGCGACCGGTGGTCCAGGTGCCGTCGACCGACGCGACGGCGGACGCCAGCGCGGCCTCGACGTCGCCGGTCTCGCCATGCAGGGCCGCGACCACGTTGCGGCCGGGCTCGGCGATGCGGTGCTCGGCGGTCGTCTTGTCGCCGTGCAGCAGGGGAGCGCCCGGGCCGCGCGCGGCGTCGACGTCGTGCACGCTCGGCAGCAGCTCGTACTCGACCCGCAGCACGGCGCACGCCTGCTCCGCGATCCGGACGCTGTCGGCGACGACGGCCGCCACGCGCTGCCCTCGGAACCGCAGCACCCGGTCGAACACGCGGGTGTCGTCGGGGTCGTCGAGCCGCGAGTCGTGCCGCCCGGTCGAGAAGAGCACGCCGGGGTCGTCGTGGTGGGTGAGCACGAGGTGCACACCGGGCAGGGCCTCGGCCGCGCTCGCGTCGATCGACACGACGCGGGCGTGCGGGTGGGGGCTGCCGAGGACCGCCACGTGCAGGAGCGCCTCGGTCGGGCGGACGTCGAGCGTGTACTCCTCGCCCCCGGTCACGATCCGCATCGCCGCCGGGGCTGCGACGGACGTGCCGACGGCGGCCCCGGCACTCGGGCACGCCGTGTTGCGCACGCCGTCGAGGGCGTCCTCGATCGCGCGGTACCCCGTGCACCGGCAGAGGTTGCCCTTGAGCGCCCGGCGTCGATCGGCGAGCTGGTCGTCGTCGAGGGCGGACGCGGTGACGACGTACCCGGCGGTGCAGAACCCGCACTGGAACCCGGGGGCCTCGGCGAACGCCCGCTGCACGGGGTGGGGCTGCTCCGGCGTGCCGAGGCCCGCGGCCGTCGTCACCACGCGACCCTCGAGCCGGTGCGCCGGTGTGATGCAGGAGTGCACGGGCACCCCGTCGAGCAGGACCGAGCAGGCACCGCAGTCGCCGGCGTCACAGCCCTTCTTGACGCTGGTGACACCGTGCTCGCGGAGCAGGGTGCGCAGGACCTGGCCCGGCTGGGGGGCGGCGTCCACGGTCGTCCCGTCGACCTCGAACCTCATCGGGCGTCCCCCTCCGCAGCAGCGAGACCCGAGCCGCCGGCCTCGGCGACGAGTTCGGCGGCGAAGCGGCGGGACACCGCCCGGCGCCAGTCGGGGGAGCCGTGCGGGTCGTCGTACCATTCGTCGTGGGCGGCGAGCACCGTGTCGACCTCGGCAGCCGTGGGCACCGCGTCCCACCGCAGCACGACCGGTCGCGGGGTCCCGCCGGTGACGACGAGGACGAAGCCGTCGGCGTCCCAGCGCGCGGTCACGAGCGCGCCGGTCCGACCGTGCGGGCTGAGCGACACACGGCGGTACCCGGTGGTGCTCCTGAGCGCCGACTCCGGCACGTCGAACGCGCGGACCACCTCGCCGGACGCCAGTGCCGTGGCGCGGACCCCGGTGACGAGGTCGGCGACGGGCAGGCGGCGGTCCCCGCCGTCCGGCGTCCAGACGACCGCCGTCGCGTCCAGGGTCACCAGCAACGCCGTGATCGCTCCCGCGGGCAGCGCCGTCGCCACGTTCCCGCCGACCGTCGCCGCGTTCCACACCTTGAACGACGCGAGCAGGGCGTTCGCGCACCGCTCGACGAGGGGCCACGCACGCCACCCCGGCTCGGGGTCGAGCCGCAGCAGCGCCGCGATGGTGCACGTCGCACCGAGCCGCAGGCCCTCCGGCGTGTGCTCGGCGTCCGGCCAGCCCAGGCCGGTCAGGTCGACGAGGCCGGTGGTTCCCGGTTGCTCCTCGGAGTACAGCCAGGTGCCGCCGGCGAGCGGCTGCTCACCGGGGGCGAGCGCGAGGTCGTCGCGGTGCGACGGTGTCCGCAGGGTGCGGACGGTGACGAGGTCCATGCAGGGGTCCGATCGGGGTGGCGGGACGGGTGACGACGGTGTCGCCCGGTCGTCGGCCGTGCGCGATCATCCCGCGGTTCCACGCCGAGGACGCTCGGGGTGCGGTGCTGCGCGCCACGGTGCCTCCTCGGTCGGATCGGTTCGTGGCGGCAACGCTAGGGAACGGGTGTTTCGGCACCGTTACGGGGGAACGACGGCCGCGTCACGACCGGGCCGGCTCGGCGGACGGAGCTCGTGACCTGATCGACGCACCACCGAAACACGCGGCTGTCATCGTCACCGCATGGACACCACCGCCACCGCAGCCCCCGTCAGCACGTCCGTCCGCCTCGGTGCGAACCAGTACGGCAAGGCCGAGGTCCGCCTCGTCCGGGTCACCCGCGACACCGACCGCCACGAGATCGAGGACCTGACGGTCACGACCCAGCTGCGCGGTGCGGCGCTCGCCGAGTCCTACACCGAGGGCGACAACGCGAAGGTCGTCGCGACGGACACGCAGAAGAACACCGTCTACGCGTTCGCGAAGGAGCACGGTGTGGGCGCCCCGGAGGAGTTCCTCCTCCGCCTCGGCCGGCACTTCGCGACGGCGTTCGACTGGTACGACGGGTCGACGCTGTCCGCCGAGCAGCACGCCTGGGAGCGGATCGCGGTCGACGGTCGGGCGCACGACCACGCGTTCGTCCGGTCCGGCCGCGGCACCCGCACCGCCGTGGTGCAGGTCGACGGCGACGACGTCCACGTGCTCGCCGGCGTGACCGACCTGACGGTCCTGAAGTCGACGGGCAGCGAGTTCCACGGCTTCCCGCGTGACGCGTACACGACGCTCGCCGAGACCGACGACCGGATCCTCGCGACGTCGGTCACCGCGCGGTGGCGCTACACACCCGAGGCGGTCGCCGCCGGCATCGGCTACGACGGGGTGTGGACCGGCGTGCTCGACCGGATGCTCGCGACCTTCGCGGACCTGCACTCGCTCGCCCTGCAGCAGACCCTGTTCGCGATGGGGCGCGCGGCGATCGAGTCGTTCCCCGAGATCGCCGAAGTGCGCTTCTCGATGCCGAACAAGCACCACTTCCTGGTCGACCTGTCCCCGTTCGGGCTCGAGAACCCGGGCGAGGTGTTCTTCGCCGCCGACCGTCCCTACGGGCTCATCTCGGGCACGGTCGTGCGTGACGGGGTCGAGGACGCCCCGGCAGCCTGGACGTCCGTCCCGGCGTTCGTCTGAGCGGCGGTCCGCGCGTGCCGCGACCGGACGACCCGCTGCCGGTCGCCCCGCACGTCCCGCTGCCGGTCGACCCGCACGTCCCGCTGCCGGTGACCGGGGTCCTGCTCGCCGGCGGTGCCGGGACGCGCATGGGCATGCCGAAGGCGCTGGTGCGGACGACGGACGGGACGCCGTGGCTCGGGTCCGTGAGCCGGGCACTGCTCGACGGCGGCTGCGCCTCGGTGGTCGTGGTCCTCGGCGCAGCGGCCGGGGACGCCCGAGTGCTCGTGCCGGACCTGCCGTCCGTCCGCACGGTGGTCGCCGAGCGCTGGGCCGAGGGACCCGGTGCGTCGCTCGCGGCGGGGCTGCAGGTGCTCGACGACGGGGTCGTCGCGTGCGTCGCGCTCGTCGACCTGCCGACGATGCCAGCGACGGTCGTGCGCCGCGTCATCGGGGCGTCTGCGGCTGCGGACGCCCTGCGGCGTGCCGCGTTCGACGGCCGACCGGGTCACCCGGTGCTGGTCGGTCCGGCGCACCGCGGGGCGCTCGTCGCGGCGGTCACGGCCGACCCGGGGGACCGGGTCGCCGGTGCCTGGCTCCGACGGGCGGGGGTCTCCGCGGTCGACTGCGCGGACCTGTGGGACGGCGAGGACCGGGACCGCCCGACGCCCGGACCGCCCGCGACCAGACCGCTGACGGCTCAGTCGCCCCAGTCGCCGAGTGCGGACCGGTACGACTGGTAGGTCGCGTCCACGATCCCGATGCCGAGCACCACCCAGAAGACCCACCGTGAGCGACGACGGCCGGCCAGCGTGGAGGCCACGAGCACCATGAGCGGGAACTGCACCGAGCTCTCGCGTGCCATCGAGGTCCACGCGTAGCTCGTCCCCATGGACACCACCATGAGGCCCGTGTACACCAGCTCGGGCCACCACCGCTTCGCGATGAGGAAGCCGACCGCGACCAGGTAGACCGCGACCGTCACGATGTCCGACCACTCCTGGAACTGCCCCGAACCGGTCGTCCCGGTCGCGATCGGGAGCGTCGTGCGGAACGTCTCCCACGGCCACTGCGTCTCGCGGTGCCACCCGAGCTTCTGCACGAGGAACCAGTGCGTGGGGTTGCCCGTCTGGTGCCAGAGCGAGGCGAGGTAGTAGCCCAGGCCGAGCGACCCCACCGCACCGAAGGCGGCGGCTCGCCACAGGCGCGACCAGAACGGCCGGATCCGCGGGCCGAGCAGCTGGGCGACGACCAGGGCCGCCACGAGGTAGACCGTCTCCACACGGATCAGTCCCGCCGGGATGCAGAGCAGCGCCCCGGCGAGCCAGCGGCCGCGCTGGACGAGCAGCCACGCGGCGATCCCCAGGCCAGGTAGGGCGACCCGGCGTACGGCGCGACCATGAAGTGGGCGTAGGGCCCCGCGACCAGGAGCGCGACGGCGCCGGCCGCGACGCGCGCGTCGAAGCGGTCGCGGACGACCTTCCACAGCAGCACCGCGGCGACGGCGGCGGAGAGGCCGATCACGAGCCACATGGCCGCGGCGACCTGGGTCGGGTTCGGGGTGACGGTGAAGAACACACCCTCGGCGACGAAGCGGGAGAGGAAGGGGTACCCGGGCAGGAACGCCTCGTCGAACGGCACGACGCCGAAGGTCGGGTAGCCGGCCAGGGCGACGTGCAGGCAGTTCTCCGCGTCCCAGTGGTTCAGGACCGTCGGCAGCGTCCGCAGGCCGAGCTGTCCCGGTCGCTCGACGAGGTGGTCGGGGCGATCGAGGGGCGTCGGCGGCGCGGTCGCGGTGCTCACCGGGAGGTCCTAGGTGGGCCGGGAGCCTCCGACCTGGCACCGGTGCGACACGGATGACGGACGGACGGGAGGCGCGGTACCAGCCGGCACCGCGCCTCCCGTCCGTCGCTGGTCGCGTCGACTACGCGACGGGCTCGCGAACCTGGTCGAGCGTCGGGTAGTCGGTGTAGCCCTCGGCGCTCGCACCGTAGAAGAGCTCGGGACGCGGCTCGTTGAGCGGCGCGTCCTGCTCCCAGCGCTCGGCGAGGTCCGGGTTCGCGATGGCGGCCCGACCCACCGCGACGGCGTCGGCGAGGTCGCCGTCGAGCAGCGTGATCGCCTCGTCGCGGGTGGTCATGGAGGAGAAGCCCGAGTTCGCGATGAACGGGGCACCGGCGGTGCGGCGCACGTGCTGCACGAGCTCGCTGGCCGGCTCGGCGTGCAGGACGTCCACGAAGGCCAGTCCGAGCGGCGCGAGGCCCTCGGCGACGGCGGTGTAGGTCGCACGGACGTCGGCGTCGTCCTCCTCGAGCACGCCCTGGATGTTGTGCTGCGGCGACAGACGGATGCCCACGCGGTCGGCGCCGACGGCCTCCGCGATCGCCGTGGTGACCTCGACGGCGAAGCGCGCCCGGTTCTCGGGCGAGCCGCCGTACTCGTCGGTGCGGGTGTTCGAGACGGGGGAGAGGAACTCGTGCACGAGGTACCCGTTCGCACCGTGCACCTCGACGCCGTCGAGCCCGGCCGCGATCGCGTTGCGAGCGGCGCGGACGAAGCCCTGGACGGCCTCGCGGACCTCGTCGGTGGTGAGCTCGTGCGGCACGGGCATGTCGGCCTTCGAGCCGTCGGCCAGGTGCGTCTGCCCCGGAGCGGCGATCGCCGAGGGGCCCACGATGCGCGGGGTCTGCGAGATGTCGGTGTGCGAGACGCGACCGCCGTGCATGAGCTGCATGACGATCGTGCCGCCGCGCTCGTGCACGGCGTCCGTCACGCGGCGCCACCCGGCGACCTGCTCGTCGGTCTCGATGCCGGGCTGCCCGGGGTAGGAGCGGCCCTCCTGCACGGGCCAGGTGCCCTCGGTGATGATCATGCCGAGGCCGGCGCGCTGCGCGTAGTGCTCGACGAGGAGGTCGTTGGGGATGCCCTGCTCACCGGCGCGCGTCCGGGTGAGGGGTGCCATGACGATGCGGTTGCGGAGGTGGAGTGCGCCGAGGTCGGCGGCTTCGAAGAGCTTCACGTCTCCGTTGAACCACGTGTTGCGGCGAGCAATTCCGGTTCGGGAGCGGATCCTCAGCGACCGGGGCACACCAGGGTGCTCGAGCGGACCTGCCCTTCGGGGCGGATCACCGTGTGCTGCGACAGCGGCTGGTGGCAGATCGGGCACGGACGGTCCACGCTGCGGTCGTCGATGCCCTCGGCGCGTCCGGCGCCGATCTGCGACGGGCCCATCTTCTCGATGAGTGTGCGGTTCCAGCGGTCGTACCAGCTGCCGAAGCGACCCACGGTCCGTCCTTTCGTTCGTACGCGAATCATTCTGCCACGAAGTACCCGCTCAATCGAGTACATCGATGCGTCCGAGCAGCTCCGTCAGGTCGTCCTTCAGTCGCTCGAGCCGGTCGAGCGGCCAGCCGAGCCGGTCGGCCACCGCGACCGGGACGGTGCTCGCCCGCTCGCGGAGTGCTCGACCCGCCGTGGTGAGCGACACCTCGAGCTGGCGTTCGTCGGCCGTGCTGCGCTGCCGCCGGACGTAGCCGGCTGCCTCGAGCCGCTTGAGCAGTGGGCTCAGCGTGGCGGAGTCGAGGCGGAGCTCCGCGGCGATCTCGCGCACCGAGCGCGGGTCGTGCTCCCACAGGGCGAGCATGACGAGGTACTGCGGGTGCGTCAGGCCCAGTGGGTCGAGCAGGTCGCGGTACAGGCCGATGACGCTGCGGCTCGTGGCGGCCAGGGCGAAGCAGAGCTGCCGGTCGAGGGCGAGGGGGTCGACGTCGGTCGCAGTCATGTCTCCACGGTACTTCGTCCACGAACGGTCGGGGTGCCCGGTGCCACGATCGCGCGCGGCACACGGACGGGAGGCCCGGTGCCGGTCTCGTGGACCGGCACCGGGCCTCCCGGCGGTGCAGTGGGGCTGGCGCCCCCGCGGACGCTCGACGCCTAGGCGCGGTGCGTCGGCGTGTGCCCCTCGTGCGGGTTCGCATCGGGCTCCACGTCGGCGGCGTGCGACCCGCGGTGCGCTCCGGCTCCGGCCCCGGCGGTGGCACCGGCGACGGCGGGCTCGGCGCCGTGGCCGCGGTCGTCACCGGGGTGCGAGCGCTCGAGCTTGGCGCCTTCGACGTCGACGTCCGGCAGGATCCGGTCGAGCCACTTCGGGATCCACCAGGCGCTCTTCCCGAGCAGGTGCATGACCGCCGGGATGAGCAGCATCCGGACGACGAAGGCGTCGACCAGTACACCGAACGCCAGGCCGAAGCCGATCGGCTTGATGGTCGAGGACTCCGAGAAGATGAAGCCCGCGAACACCGAGATCATGATGATCGCAGCTGCCGTGACGACCGCACGACCGGCGTGCAGACCGCGCTGCACCGCGACCTTGGCGGAGGCGCCGTGCGCGTACGCCTCACGCATGCCGGACACCAGGAAGAGCTGGTAGTCCATCGCGAGCCCGAACAGGATGCCGATCTCGATGATGGGCAGGAAGCTCAGGATCGGCGCAGGGTCGTGCACGCCGAACACGGAGCCCAGCCAGCCGAACTGGTAGATGGCCGTCAGACCACCGAAGGATGCGAGCACGGACAGGATGAAGCCGGCCGTCGCGGTGATCGGGACGAGGAACGACCGGAACACCACGATGAGGATGATCAGCGACAGGCCGACGACCACGACGAGGTAGAGCGGCAGCACGTTCGCGAGCTTCTCCGACACGTCGATGTTCGCGCTGGCGTTGCCCGCGACCCCGAGCGTCACCGTGCCGTCGTCGGTCTGCACGGTCTGCTCGCGCAGGTCCTTGACCAGGGTCTCGGTCGAGACGCTGTCCGGGCCGCCCGCGGGCTTGACCTGGAAGGCGATGATGTCGCGGTTTGACGACGCGCCGATCGGCAGGACGGCCTCGACGTCGTCGTTCTTCGCGAGTGCCTGGCCGATGGTGACCTCGGTCGCGGTGACGTCGTCCTTCGCGATCGCCTCCGGCAGGTCGGCCACGACGAGCAGCGGACCGTTCTGGCCGGCGCCGAACTCGTCCTCGAGCGCCTTGTAGGCCTTGTACTGCGACGAGTCGGTGGCCTCGGAGGCACCGGTCGGCAGGCCGAGGCGCATCTGCGTGGCGGGCAGGGCGATCGTGCCGAGCACCGCGATGCCGGCGACGAGCGTGACGACCGCGCGCCAGGTCGACATCGGCTTGTTCGGCACCCGGACGGACCCGGTGTGCCCGATCTGCTGCCGCTCCTTCTTCCGGAGGATCCGCATGCCGAGCAGGGACAGCAGCGCCGGGGTGAACGACGTCGCGATGAGGATCGCGAACAGCACGGCGACGGCGCCGACGGTGCCCATCAGGCCGAGGAACGGGATCCCGGTGATGTTCAGCGCGAGCAGGGCCACGATGACGGTCGTGCCCGCGAAGACCACCGCGTTGCCGGAGGTGCCGTTGGCGAGACCGATGGACTCGTGGACGCCCATGCCGGCCTTCAGCTGTGTCCGGTGTCGGTTGAGGATGAACAGCGAGTAGTCGATGCCGACCGCCAGGCCGAGCATCACCCCCAGCACCGGCGTGACCGAGATGAACTCGACCAGGCTCGAGAAGGAGAGCGACGCGAGGGTCGCGACGCCGACGCCGAGCACGGCGGACAGCAGCGGGATGGCGGCGCCGATGACCGTGCGGAGCATCAGGAAGAGCACGAGCGCGGCGATGATGACACCGACGATCTCGCCGGGGCCGAGGATCGACGGGACACCCTGCGCGATGTCGTTCGAGACGTACACCTCGACGCCGTCGATCTTCGCGCTCTCGGCCCGGTCGGAGATCTCCTGCTTGGTCTCCTGCGGCACCTCGAAGGTCGACTTCGTGAACTGCACGGTGCCGATCGAAGCAGCGCCGTTCGACGACACGAAGCGGATGTCCTTCGACAGGTCGAGCAGGTCGGACCCCTGCTCGAACTCGCGCTCGTTGTCCTCGAGCTTCTTCGTGTTGTCGTCGATCTCCTGCTGGGCGTCGGCGATCTGCTGCTCGCCCGCGGTGATCTGCTGCTGCTGGGCGTCGATCTGTGCTTGGGCCTGCTCGAGCTGCTGCTGACCGGCCTGCGCGGCCGCACTGTTCGCGGCGGCGGCCCCGGCGGCCTGGGCCTGCGCCTCGGCCTGGGCCTTCTGCTGGTCGAGCTGCGCCTGCGCCTGCTCGATCTGCTGCTTGCCCGACTCCAGCTGGTCCTTCTGCTGGTCGAGCTGGGCTTGGCCGTCCTCGATCTGCTTGCGACCGTCCTCGATCTGCTGGCGCCCGTCGACGATCTTCTGCCGCTGCTCGTCGAGCTGGTCCTGCGTGGTGAAGCCGTCACGGACCTCCTTCACCCCGTCGAGGTCGGCGATCCCGTCCAGGAAGTCCTTGACGTCGGCCTGCTGCGTCGCGGTGAACGCCTTGCCGTCGGTCGTCTCGAAGACCAGCGTGCCGTTGCCGCCGTTCGCCGACGGGAACTTGTCCGCCAGCTCGTCCTGCACCTGGCTCGTCTTGGTGTTCGGGATCGTGATGGACGAGGAGATCGTGCCCGCGAACAGGCTGTAGGTGAGCCCCGCGATGCCCATGATGACGATCCAGGCGATGATCACCAGCCAGTGGCGTCGTGCGGAGAACCGTCCGAGACGGTAGAGGAGACCGGCCATGCGGTTGCCCCGTCCTTTCGTGTCAGGTGCTGTGGTGGTGCGGGGTGCGCCGGTGGACCCCGGGGGGAGTGGTCAGGAGGCCGGCATGTAGCCGGAGCGGACGCTGTGCACGAGTCTGCTCAGCAGGGCGTCCCAGGCGGTCAGTGACGCCGGGGTGAGCTCGGGGCCGTCGTTGGTGAGCCAGTGGTCGGCGATGACGACGATCCCGCTCATGAGCGAGTCGACGAGCAGCGCGGTGTCGAGCGGGTCGGCACCCGGGTGTCGCCGGGCGACCTCGTCGCGCAGCCGGTCGGTGACCCGCGAGAACGCGGTCTGGGTGAGGACCGCGGCCTTCGGGTCCTCCTTCCCCGGTTCACCGATGATCCGGTACATCCCGGAGATCGCCGGGGCCAGGTCGGCCCCGCGTGCGGCCGACTCGAGCTCCTCGAACATCGACGCGCGGCTGCCGTCACCGATCGGGGTCCGGGCCATGTCGGCCAGGAACCGGTCGATGATCACCGAGAGCTCCTGCTCGCACACCGCGAGCAGGACCTCGTCGAGCGATGCGAAGTGGTTGAAGACGGTCCGTCGCGCGATGTCGGCACGCGACGCCAGGTCGTCGACGCCGAACCCGCGTCCGCCGCGTTCGTCGACCAGGTCCCGCGCTGCCTGCAGGATCGCTGCACGGTGCTTCGCCTTGAGCGCGGCACGACGGTCGGTGGTGGTCACGTGTGCCAACACTAGGTGCATCGATGCACTCGGTGCACCTTCTCCGAGCGCTCCCTCAGGTTCGTCCCCCGGGCACGGAGGGCCGCGGGTCGATCCGGGTGCGTCGGGTCGGAACACCGGTTCCGCACACCGGTTCCGGCTGCCAGACTGGGGGCTCGCGACCGCCGTACGAAGGAGTACCCATGACCGTCCGTCTGAGCCCGGAGACCCTGGACCGGATCGCCGCGAGCGGCGTCGCCGTGCCGAGCTACGACCGCGACGGGATCACCCCGGGGATCGTGCACTTCGGCGTCGGCGGCTTCCACCGTGCGCACCAGGCGATGGTGGTGGACCGGCTCCTGCAGCAGGGCGAGGCCCGCGAGTACGGCATCTGCGGTGTCGGTGTGCTCGAGCAGGACCGTCGCATGGCCGCCGCGATGGCGGAGCAGGGCGGCCTCTACACGCTCGTGCTCAAGCACCCGGACGGTACGCGGGAGTCGCGGGTCGTGGGCAGCATCGTCGAGTACCTGCTCGCGGTGGACGACCCGGACGCGGTCGTCGAGAAGATGGCGCACCCGGACACCAGGATCGTCAGCCTGACCATCACCGAGGGCGGCTACAACTTCGACCACGTCACGGGGGAGTTCGTCGCGGACGAACCGGGTGTCGCAGCGGACCTGCGCGGGGACGCCCCGCCGCGGACGGTCTTCGGCCTCGTGGTCGAGGCGCTCCGGCGTCGTCGCGACCGGGATCTCGAGCCGTTCACGGTGATGTCGTGCGACAACATCCAGGGCAACGGGCACGTCGCCCGGCAGATGTTCACCGCCTACGCCCGCCTGCAGGACCCGGCCTTCGCGGCGTGGATGGGCGAGCACGTGTCGTTCCCGAACTCGATGGTCGACCGGATCACCCCGGTCACGACCGACGAGGACCGGGCGTGGGTCCGTGACGAGCTCGGCATCGAGGACGCCTGGCCGGTCGTCGCCGAGCCGTTCTTCCAGTGGGTGCTCGAGGACGACCACCCCGCCGGCCGCCCCCGGTACGAGGACGCCGACGTGCAGCTCGTCGACGACGTCGAGCCGTACGAGCTGATGAAGCTCCGGCTCCTCAACGCCAGCCACCAGGGGCTCTGCTACTTCGGGTACCTGTCCGGGTACCGCTACGCCCACGAGGCCACGCAGGACGAGGCGATCGCGACCTTCCTCCGCCGCTACATGGCCGAGGAGGCGACCCCGACGCTCCACGCGGTCCCCGGGATCGACCTCGACGACTACACGGCGACGCTCATCGAGCGCTTCCGGAACCCCGAGGTCCGCGACACCCTCGCCCGGCTCTGCGCCGAGTCGAGCGACCGCATCCCGAAGTGGCTGCTCCCGGTGGTCCGCGAGAACCTCGCATCCGGAGGTCCCGTCGCGCTCTCGGCCGGCATCGTCGCCTCGTGGGCGCGCTACGCGGAGGGCGCCGACGAGGACGGGCAGCCGATCCAGGTCGTGGACCGCCTCGCCGACCGGCTGACGGCGGCCGCGCGGCGGCAGGACGAGGACCGGCTCGCCTTCCTGCAGGACCGCCAGGTGTTCGGCGACCTGGTCGACGACGACCGGTTCGTCGCGGCGTACCGCGACGCGCTCGACGGGCTCCTGCAGGACGGCGCACACGCGACGGTCACCCGCCTGTCGCGCTCCTGACACGTCGCCCGCCGGACGGGAGGCGCGTGCGGACCCCGACCACGCGTGCCGGGTCCGCCACCACCGGACGGGAGGCGCGGGGTGGCACCGCCACGTGCCTCCCGTCCGACCGTGGCCGCGTCGCTCGCACGGCGGGACGCGACGTGCAGGTGGATCGCGGGCGGGGTCGGCATGCTCGTCCGCGTGCGGACGACGAGGACGACCCTGGCCACGATCGCGGCGGTGGCCGCGCTGACGCTCGCCGGGTGCAGCGGCAGTGGTGGTGGCGACCCCTCGGGCACGGCGGGCGGTGCTCCGACGGCGACCACGACGCCGGTACCGACACCGACACCGACCGCGACCGCGGACGCGGCGACGTCCCGCGCGTTCGCCGCGCTCGAGGAGCGGGACGACGCCCGGATCGGCGTCGTCGCGATCGACACGGCGGACGGCAGCAGCGTCGGGTACCGGGCCGACGAACGGTTCGCCTTCGCCTCGACGAACAAGGCGTTCATCGCCGCGGCGGTCCTCGACGCGTCGAGCGGCGAGGACCTCGACGAGGTCGTGCACTACGGACGGGGCGACCTGCTCGAGTACGTACCCGTCACGAGCCGGCACGTCGACGAGGGCATGACGGTCCGGGCGCTCGTCGACGCGGCGGTGCGCGAGAGCGACAACACGGCTGCGAACCTGCTCGTGGAGCGGCTCGGCGGGGTGGGCGGGGTGTCGCGGTGGCTGCGGGGGATCGGGGACGACGTGACCCGGGTGGACCGCGTCGAGCCCGACCTCAACACGGCGGTCCCGGGTGACCCGCGGGACACGACGACCCCGGCGCAGTCGGCGAGCGACCTGCGGGCGGTGCTCGTCGGCGACGCGCTCGACGCCGGGGACCGCGAGCTGCTGCGGTCGTCGATGGCGGGGACGACCACCGGCGACGGCACGATCCGGGCGGGGGTCCCCGGGGGCTGGTCGGTCGCGGACAAGACCGGGACCGCCTCGTACGGGGTGCGCAACGACATCGCCGTCGTCCGGCCGCCGGGCCGGGATCCCGTCGTGCTCGTCGTGTTCACGGCGCACGAGCGGGCGGACGCGGAGCCGTCGGACGCCCTGGTCGCCGCGGCGACCCGACTGGCGGTGCAGCGGATCGTCTGACGGACACCCGCAGGGCGGTGCTCAGCGCGGGAGCGTCGTGGCCCAGCGCCCGAGCACGTCCCACACCTGGTCGCGGACCTCGGGTGCGGAGAGCACCACGTCGTGCAGGGCCCCGTGCAGGCGCCGGACGGTCACCTCGGCGCCGAGCGACAGGGCCCGGTGCGCGACCACGTCCACGTTGAGCGCGACGTCGGCGCGCGTCATCGCGTCGTCCCACCGCGGCTGCAGCATGCTCTTGTCGCTGAGCAGCACGAGGGTCGGCACCGCGATGCCGAGCCCTTGCGCGACCCGTTCCTGCCCGGCGAACACCGCGGCGAGCCACCCGGGGTGCAGGGCGAAGCCCCGTTCGGGCCGCCAGCGCTGGTCGTAGGTCCACGACCCCTCGCCCGTGGCGGACACCGTGCGGGTGGAGAAGCCCGGATCGACCGCGGGCATCGGCGCGAGCGGGTTCCGCTTCGCTCCGAGCTTGATCACCGGCGTGACGATCGCCCGGCCGAGTGCACTCGCCTGGAACTCGAGCCACGGGCTGTTCAGCACGAGGCCGTCGACGAGGTCGGGGTGCCGCGCGGCCCAGAGCGCCAGGGTCAGTCCGCCGGTGGAGTGCCCCATGGGGACGAGTCGTCGGCGCGGACCGCCGTGGTGCTCGGCGGCGATCGCGTCGAGGGCGGCGCCGATGTCCTCGTCGTACACGGCCAGGTCGTCGACGAACCCGGGCGTCTGGTGCGGGCGGAGGCTCCGGCCGTACTTCCGCAGGTCGAGGGCGTGGAAGCGCGCCCCGAGCCGCTCGAGGTGCTCCGCCAGCTCCACCTGGAAGAAGTAGTCGGACCAGCCGTGCACGTACAGCACGTCCACGCCGTGCAGGGGGCCGCGGGCGTGCAGCAGCAGGTCGTTCGGTGACCGCCGGCGCCGGACCAGGGTCGCGACGACCGGTCCCTCACCGTCCTCGCCGAGCGGGAGCTCGAGGCGCTCGAACGCGGCCCCCAGCACGTCCTCGTGCCACCGTCCGGTCCCCATCCCCCGAGGGTACCGACGAGCACACGGTCACGACGCGGTCACGGTCGGGTCACGGGACGATGACGGCGGGAGCCCCTGCGGTAACGATCCGTACCGATTCGGTCCTTTCCCAGCGGTCGTGCCGGTTCTGCCCGGGGAACCCCGGGCAGACGTCCGAACAGCGTTGGGAGGGTCACCCGATGCCTCCGGACGACGGGGGCGGGACGACGAGGGGGAGACATGGCGATGCGACGTGCGACCGGGGCAGCCCTGGGCTTCGTGGGCGGCAGCGTGCTGGCGGGGCTGCTGGTCGGGGTCGGGGTGACACCGGTGCTCGCGGTGGCCGGCGTGGGGACGACCTCGGCGATCGACCTGTTCGACTCGATGCCGGAGTACATCGAGATCGGCGACCTGCCCGAGCGCAACGAGATCTGGGCGTACCAGGGCGGACAGCCCGTGCACCTGGTCGACGTGTGGGACCAGAACCGCCAGGAGCTGTCGCTCGACCAGATCAGCGACACCCTCGAGCACGCCGCGATCGACGGCGAGGACAAGCGCTTCCGCGAGACGGGCGGTGTCGACCCGACGAGCCTGGTGCGGTCGGTCGCGAGCGTCATCGCCTCCGGCGGGCAGGGCGGGTCCGGTGGCTCGACCATCACGATGCAGCTCGTGCGGAACATCAAGATCCAGCAGGCGAGCGAACTGCCGACCGCCGAGGAGCGCGAGGCCGGCTACCGCGAGGCGACGAAGAAGAGCCCGGAGCGCAAGCTCGCCGAGGTGAAGCTGGCGATCGGACTCGCGAAGGAGTACTCGAAGGACGAGATCCTCGCCGCCTACCTGAACATCGCGTACTTCGGCGACCAGACCTACGGTGTGCAGGCAGCCTCGCAGCGGTACTACGGCAAGGACGCCTCCGACCTGACCCCGGCCGAGGCCGCGTCGCTGATCGCCATCGTGCAGTGGCCCGAGCGCCGCGACCTGTCGACGCCCGAGCACCACGACGACAACCAGGCGCGGCGGGACGTCATCCTCCGCTCGATGCACGAGCAGGGGCACCTGGGCGACGCGGACCTCGCGACGGCGCTCGCGTCCCGTCCGGCCGACTACGTCCGCCTCACGGCGCCGCAGCAGGGCTGCGAGTCGGCGGTGCGCGGCGCGGAGTTCTTCTGCGCGTACGCCGAACAGGTGGCGAAGGAGCTGCCGCAGCTCGGCGCCGACCCCGGTGCCCGCGCCGCCGCGTGGCGCACGGGCGGGTACCGGGTGCAGACCACCCTCGACCTCGACCTCAACACCCAGCAGAAGGACCTGCTCGCCCTGCACGATCCGGCGGCCGAGAGCCGGCTCGCCCTCGGTGCGACGCTCGACACCGTCGAGGCGGGCACCGGTCGCGTGCTGACGATGGCGCAGAACAAGGACTTCGACCGGTCGGCCGACGCCCCGGCGACGGCGACCTCGCTCAACTACGCCACCGACGAGTCGAACGGCGGCTCGAAGGGGTTCCAGGTCGGCTCGACCTACAAGATGTTCACGCTGCTGCAGTGGCTCGAGTCCGGCCGGAGCCCCGACACGGTGGTGGACGGGACGCGGAAGGCTCGCGCCACGTGGACGCAGTGCGGGCAGCGGGTCACGCTGGACACCCCGTACGACCCGAAGAACGACTCGCCGGGGCAGACCGGGCCGTACTCGGTCCGCGCGGCGACGGCCCAGTCGGTGAACGCGGCCTACGCGGACATGGCGTCGCAGCTCGATCTCTGCGACATCCGGGACACCGCCGCGCGACTGGGCGTCCACCCGGCGACGGGTGGGGAGCTGCCGGCGAACCCGGCGGCGATCCTCGGGACGACGAGCATCGCACCGCTGACGATGGCGGCCGCCTACGCCGGGATCGCGAACGGCGGCGTGTACTGCGCCCCGGTCGTCGTCGACCAGGTCACCGGGCCGGACGGGACGGCCCTCGGTGGGCAGCCGCGGTCCTGCACGCAGGCGGTGTCGGCGTCGGTCGCGGCCGAGGCGTTCGCGGTGATGCAGGGTGCGTTCCGCGGCGGCACGGCGTCGGGTGGGCAGACCCTCGACGGGGCGACGCTGTTCGGCAAGACGGGCACGACCGACGCGGCGGACCAGATCTGGCTCGTCGGCGGGACCTCGCGGGCGGTGACCGCGTACTGGCAGGGCAACACCGACGGCGGGAAGACGAACCTGCGGTACGTGGGGAGCGGCCAGGGCGGCACCTACGCCGGGTCCCGGGCGGACGTGTGGCGGCAGGCACAGACGGCGGTGAACGCGGCGCTGCCCGCCGGCTGATCGTCCGCTGCGGAGCGACCCCGTGACGGACGGAAGGCGCGGTGCCAGCCGGCACCGCGCCTTCCGTCCGCACGTGGGTCGCTACGAGACCTTCTTGCTGTCCTCGAGCCAGCCCGCGAGCTTCGTCATGTAGTCCGCCTGCGACGCGTAGTCGAGCGCCGGGAAGGTCCAGCTGTGGACCTGGCCCGCCTCGAGCGCGGCGTTGTCGGCGAAGGTCGGCTGCTTCTCGAGGTCCGCGACCTGGTAGCCCTGCTGCGACAGCAGGAGCACGTCACCGGTGATCTGCCCCGCGTTCTCCCACGAGTAGACGCCCCAGTAGAAGCCCTTCGGCTTCGGGTCCACGAAGTCGACACCGAACGACGAGTACATCTGCAGGCTCGGTTCGTCGGTCGGGCGGGTGACGTACGCGCCGGAGCCGTCGGCGAACATCGACACGACGGAGACGTCGCTCGACTTCGCGGCCTGCTCGAGCTCGTCCTCGGCCGCGTCGAAGCGGTCCTCGGCGGCCTGGACCTTCGCCTCGGGGGCGCCGAGCGACTCGGCCAGGTCGGCGATGGTCTCGATGACGTCCTCGCCCTTGCCGCCCCACTTCACCTGGACGACGGGTGCGATCGCCTCGACCTGCTGCTGCTGCTCCTTGTCCTTGAAGCCGTAGCCGGGCTGGGTCGTGTCGAGCGTGCCCTGCTCGTCCTTCGGGTACACCGACGTGACGACGAGGTCGGGCTTCAGGGCCGCGAGCTCCTCGAGGTCGATGTCGCCGTACGCCTCGCCGAGCTGGGTGATGCCGTCGGTGTCGAGGTCGGCGAACCGCTTGTCCTTCGCCATCGTCAGCTGACCGAAGGTGCCGACCGGGCGCAGCCCGTACTCGATGAACGAGATGGCGACGTCGTTGAGGACGACGACGCGCTTCGGGGTGCTGTCGGTCTTCACGGTCGCGCCGGTGGCGTCCTCGTACGACCAGGGACCGGAGGCGGCCGAGCCCGTGCCCGCGGTGTCGCCGGAGCCGGCTTCGTCGTTCGCACCGGAGCAGCCGGTGAGGAGGAGGGCCGAGACGGCCACGGAGGTCACGAGGGCGGCGCGCAGGGAGCCGCGGCGGGGGATCTTCACGTTAGGAGAGCCTAACCTAACTCTGAGAGACCCGCCAGCATCGGACGCGAACACGGACCCGGACCGGCGGCGGTCAGGCGCGTGGTGCCCCGTGCTCGTCCGCCTCGTGCTCGTCCGCTTCGGGCACGATCATCGGCGCGCCGGTGACCGGGTCCGGCACGACGCGGGCGTGCAGCCCGAAGGCGGTCTGCAGCACGGCGGGTGTCAGGACGTCCTGCGGCGTGCCGTCGGCGACGACACCGCCGTCGTGCAGCACGACGAGCCGGTCCGAGTACCGCGCCGCGAGCGTCAGGTCGTGCAGCACCATCACGACGGTCGACCCCTGCTCGCGGTTCAGGCGCCGCACGAGCCGGAGCACGTCGAGCTGGTGCGCGAGGTCGAGGTACGTCGTCGGTTCGTCGAGCAGCAGCGTCTCCGCCTGCTGCGCCACCACGAGCGCGATCCAGGCGCGCTGCCGCTGGCCGCCGGACAGGCTCGCGACGTCGCGGTGCGCGACGTCGGTCAGCCCGGTCGCCGCGATGGCCTGCTCGGCGACGTCGGCGTCGTCGGCCGTCCACGGCTTCGCCCACGACTGGTGCGGGTTCCGTCCGCGCATCACGAGGTCGAGGACACTCGTGCCGGCGGGAGCCACCGGCGTCTGCGGCAGGATCGCGAGCCGCCGGGCGACGGCGCGGTTCGGCTCCCGGCGGATCGGGGAGCCGTCCAGCAGCACCTCGCCCGACTGTGGCTTCAGCACGCGACCGAACGCCTTGAGGAGCGTCGACTTCCCGCACCCGTTCGCGCCGAGGAACGTCGTCACCGTCCCGCGCTCGATCCGCAGGTCCAGGTCGCGGAGGACGGGGTCGCGGTCGTAGCCGACGGAGAGTCCGCGGGCCTCGAGGACGGGAGGCACGGTGCCGGTCGAGGCGCCGCCCGCGCTCCGGTGGGCGGTCGCGTCCGGTGCGCCCGTGGTCCGGGTGTCGGTCGTGGTGGCGGTCATCGGGACATCTCCTTGCGGTGGCGGACGAGGAGCCAGATCAGGTACGGGGCCCCGACGACGGTGGTCACGATGCCGACGGGCACCTGCCACGGGAAGGCGGAGCGCGCGAGCAGGTCGGCGCCGAGGACGAGGACCGTCCCGAGCGCCCCCGCGAGCAGCAGTGGCGGACGGTTCGTCCCGGCCAGCCGCAGGGCCACCTGGGGGACGACGAACGCGACGAAGCCGATCGGTCCGGCGGCGGCGACGGCGGCGGCGGTGAGGACGACCGCGAGGGCGAGGACGAGCAGCCGGTGGCGCTGCACGCCGAGTCCGACGCCGGTCGCGACCTCGTCGCCGAGCTGCCCGATGCCGAGCGCGGCGCTGGTGGCGAGGGCGATCGGGACGCAGACCGCTGCGACGAGCAGGAGCGGCCAGACCGTCGTCCACGAGGTGCTCGACAGGCTGCCGACGAGCCACTGCGACGCCGCCGTGGCGACGGTGATCTTCGCGCGGACGAGCAGGTAGCTGGTCACGGCGTCGAGCGTCGCGCTCACCCCGATGCCGACGAGCACCAAGCGGTAGCTCTGCACGCCGCCTCGCCAGCCGAGGCCGTACACGGCTGCCGCGGCGACGAGTGCGCCGATCGTCGCCGCCACCGGGATGCCGCCGCTCAGGACGATCGCCGACACCGAGTAGGTGCCACCGCCGAGCACGATCGCGGCGACCGCGCCGACGCTCGCTCCCGAGGTCACACCGATGATGTCCGGCGTGCCGAGCGGGTTCCGGGTCACCGTCTGGGTCAGCGCGCCGGCCGTCCCGAGCACCAGGCCGACCAGGGCGCCGGTGAGCACGCGGGGGAGTCGGAGCGTGGTGACGATGAAGCCCTCGGGGCCGTCCTCGGCGCCGAGCAGTGCGCGGACGACGGTGCCCGGCGCGATGAACGTGCTGCCGACCGCAACGCCGAGCACCACGAGGGCCAGGGCGACGGCGAGCGAGCCGACCGTCCAGCCGAGCACCCGCGGACGCCAGGCGAGTCCGACCGGGCCGACCCGGACACCACGGCGACCGGCGGGCGGACGGCCCGTGCCGGTCGTCACCGCCCGCTCGGCCTCGAGCCGTCCGTCCGTGGCGGCGCTCACAGGGACACCAGCGATCGGCGACGGGCGACGGCGACGAAGACCGGACCGCCGAGCACGGCGAGCACGATGCCGACCTCGACCTCGGAGAACCCGCCGACCAGTCGGCCCACCACGTCGGCGACGAGCACGAGCGCGGCGCCGACGAGTGCCGACACGGGGAGCGTCCAGCGGTGCCCGGTCCCGACCAGGGCGCGGGCGACGTGCGGCACCGTGAGGCCGACGAAGCCGATCGGTCCGGCGGCGGCGGTGGCACCGGCCGCCAGGAGCGTGATGCCGCCGAGCCCGACGAGCCGGGCGACGAGCACGTTCTCGCCGAGGCCCTTCGCCAGCTCGGCGCCGAGCCCCAGGGCGTCGAGGGCGCGGGTGTTCCAGACCGCGAGCACGGCGCCGACGAGCAGGAACGGCGCCGCGGCCACGAGCACGTCGAGCTGCCGGGAGGCGAGCGACCCGACCACCCACAGGCGGTAGGCATCGAGGGAGTCCTGGTCGGTCAGGACGATGAACGACGTGATCGCCCCGAGCAGGGCGGAGACGGCGGCCCCGGCCAGGGCGAGGGGCACGGGGCTCGCGGTGCCGCTGCCGGCGACGGTCACCGAGAACACGACGACGCTCGCGACGACGGCCCCGACGAGGGCGAACCAGACGGTGGCCCCGGTGCTCGTCACCCCGAAGACGTACACGCCGAGCACGACCGCGAGCCCGGCACCCGAGGAGACCCCGAACAGCCCGGGGTCGGCGAGCGGGTTCCGGGTGTGGCCCTGCATGAGGAGCCCGGCGATGCCGAGCGCTGCGCCGACGGCGGCGCCGATCAGGGTGCGCGGGATGCGGGAACCCCAGACGACGGCCTCGGCGGTGCTCGACCCGCTGCGCGTCAGCCCCGCGAGCACCTGGTCGACGCCGAGCCGGTTGCTCCCGAGGAGCATGCTCGCGACCGCGGCGACGACGAGCGCGACGACCAGGGCCACGACCACCAGCAGCCGACGACGGACGGCCCGGCGGTGCACGCCGTCGGCACGCGGCGGGACCTCGCTCCGGGCAGCCCGGTCGGGCGTCAGGACGGTTTCGGGGGATGGCACGCAGGCCAGCTTAGGGTAGCCTTCCCTTCATGGCGAAGATCCCGCGGCTCATGCCCGAGGCACCCCGGCTCTTCCGTGCTCGGGTGCTCCGCTCCGTCCGGCACACCCCGTCGGTGCAGCGGGTCACCGTGACGGGCGACGACCTGCACGAGTTCCCGTTCCTCGGGTTCGACCACTGGTTCCGCCTGTTCGTGCCGCGCCCCGACCAGGACGCCTTCCGGATGCCCGACCTGGACGGTCGTCGCTGGTGGCCGTCGTTCCTCGCCATCCCCGAGGACGTCCGTCCCCACTGCGCGAACTACACGGTCGCGGCCTTCCGTCCCGAGGTCGGCGAGCTCGACGTCGACTTCGTCGTGCACTGCGACGCCGACGGCGAGCCCGAGGGCCGCGCGGCGATCTGGGCCTGTGGTGCCCGTCCCGGTGACGAGCTCGCGATGCTCGACCAGGGCTGCATCTTCGACTGCCCGGACGACGCCGGCGAGGTCGTCGTCGCCGCCGAGGAGACCGGCCTGCCCGCCGTGGTCGGCATCGCGGCGTCGCTGCCGCGCGACGCCGTCGGCCGCATCATCCAGGAGGTCCCGACCGCTGCCGACGTCCGCGTGCTCGACGCCCCGGTCGGCGTCACGGTGACGTGGATCGTCCGGGCGGACACCGAGCACGACGTCCCCGGACGCGCGGCGCTCGCCGAACTGCAGCGGTACGTGCCCGCCGACGACCGTGGGTACGCCTTCGTGGTCGGGGAGTCGCGGCTCGCGACCGAGGGCCGGCGACACCTGCACCGTGCCGGTCTGCCGAAGACCCGGATCACCTTCTCCGGCTTCTGGAAGCACGACGCGCGCCAGGTCGTCCCCGCCTGACCGTCTCCGCGTAGCGTGCGGGCATGAGCAGTCGACTGAGTGAACTCGTGCTGAACTGCCGCGACCCCGAGGCGTTGTCGCGCTTCTGGTGCGCGGTCCTGGACTACGTCGAACTCGGGAAGGACGACGACGGCATCGAGGTCGGCCCCGCATCGGGCTTCGGCGGCGCGACCCCGACGATCATCCTCAACCGGGTCGAGCACGCGCCGACCCAGACCCTGCGGCTCCACCTCGACCTCTCGCCGGTCGATCGCGACCAGGAGGCCGAACTCGAGCGGCTGCTCGCGCTCGGTGCCCGACCCGCCGACGTCGGGCAGACCGGCGAGGAGTCCTGGCACGTGCTGCAGGACCCCGAGGGGAACGAGTTCTGCCTGCTGCGGACGCGGCTCGACCCGCTCTGACCTGCGCCCCCACACGACGGAACGACCCATCGCGCGTGCAGTAGGAAGCGGGTCCGCGCGTGGCAGGTCGTTCCTTCTGGCCTCCCTTGCGCGGAAGCGTCACCCAAGCGCGGAAGCGTCACCCGAGCGCGGAAGCGTCACCGGTGTGCGGAAGGGTCGCTGCGCCCGGTCCGACCAGGCGCACGACGGACGGGAGGCACGGTGCCAGCTGGCACCGTGCCTCCCGTCCGTCGACGCGGAGCGTCTAGCCCTTGAGGCCCGAGCCCGTCACGCCCTCCACGATCTGCCGCTGGAAGACCAGGTAGAGGATGATCAGCGGCAGCGCCGCCAGGATCGCGCCGGCCTGGATGTCGGCGTAGCGCTGCCCGAAGCTGCCCTGCACCGTGGCGAGCCCGACCGGGATCGTCATGAGGTCCGGGTTCGACAGGACGAACAGCGGCAGGAGCAGGTTGTTCCACACCCCGACGAAGGTCAGGATCGCGACCGCGGCGATCACCGGACGGGACAGCGGCATGATCACCGACCAGTAGATCTTCCACATGCCCGCACCGTCGATGCGCGCCGCCTCCTCGAGCTCCTTCGGGATGCCGTCGAAGAACTGCTTGAAGATGAAGACCGCGATCACGGCCGGCACCTGCGGGAAGATCACCGACCAGTACGTGTTGAGCAGGTTGACCGCGTTGAGCTCCTGGAAGATCGGGATGATCAGGACCTGCGTCGGGATCATGATGCCCAGGATGATGAGCAGGAACGCGACGTTCCGGCCGCGGAACGCCAGACGGGACAGCGCGAAGGCCGCCATCGAGGCGAACAGCACCGTCAGCGCCGTGGTGACGAGGCTCGTCACGCCGCTGGCGAGGTACCAGTTCCAGATGTCGCCGGACCGGAACAGCGACGCGTAGGAGTGCAGCGTCGGGTTCCAGTTCGACAGGATCGCGTTCGCGCCCAGGGCCGCGACCCCGTTGTCGGACAGTGACGTCTTCAGGGCGAACAGGCTCGGGATGAGCCAGATGATCGCGAACACCGTCAGGATGATCGCGGCGGCGGTGTTGAAGCCCTTGCCGGAGACGCCGATCTTCGCGGCGTTCGCGGGCGCGGCTGCCGAGACGCCGGAGCGCAGCTTCCGCGGACGCGACGTGGTGATGCTCTCGGTGGCGGTCATGTCAGGCCCCGATCTCTCGCTTGGCGGCAGCGCGCTCGACGAGCTGCCGGATGACCGCGATCGCGACGATCACGATGAACAGGAGCACCGACGCGGCGGACGCGGCGCCGAGACGGTTGTCGGTGAAGCCGACGCCGGTGATGAGCTGCAGCGAGACCTGGGTCGAGATGCCCGGGCCGCCGTTCGTCATCAGGTACACCTGGTCGAAGATCTTCAGGCTCGCGATGATCTGCAGCAGGATGACCAGCGTCGTCGTGCGGCCGAGCAGCGGCAGCGTGATCGACTTGATCTGCTGCCAGCTGGACGCACCGTCGACCGCGGCGGCCTCGTACAGCTCGCGGGGGATCTCCTGCAGGCCGGCCAGGTACAGCACGAAGTTGAAGCCGAGGGTCCACCACACGGTGGCGATCGCGACGCCGATCATGGCCGTGTTCGGGCTCGCGAGCACACCCGCACCCGGGGTCAGGCCGATCGCCTGCTGGATCGAGGCGAAGAGGCCCGTCGCCGGGGTGAAGATGAACACCCAGATGAGCGAGATCGTCGCCGACGGCAGGATGAACGGCAGGAAGAACGCCAGGCGGAAGAACCACTGCCCGCGGTTCATCCGGTTCGTCAGCACGGCGAAGACGAAGGCCAGGATCACCAGCGGCGGCGTCGTGTAGAGCGTGAACTGCAGGGTGTGCCAGAGCGACGACCAGAAGTCGGCGCGACCGAGCATCTCGGCGTAGTTCGCGAAGCCCGCGAAGCTGCCGAGCCCGGTGCGGACCGTCGAGGTGTTGAAGAAGCTCGTGACGATCATCCAGACCGTCGGACCGAGCAGGAAGGCCAGGTAGAACAGGCCGAAGGGCGCGAGGAAGAGCCAGCCGGTGCGGCCCTGTCCCCGGTTGGTGGAGTTCACGCGGGGGCGCGTGCCACGGGTGACCGCGGCGGCGTCCGTGGGTCGGGTGAGAACTGGTGCAGCGGTCACGTCATCGTGCCTTTCGCGCGGTGTTCACGTCGGTCGTCGGGGAGGCCTGCCCGGTCACAGCGGGCTCGGGGTGTTGAGGTAGGTGGCGAGCTGGTCCTTGATGGCCGAGAGCGCCTGGGCGGGCGAGCTGCTGCCCTGCTGCACCAGTGCGAGCTGGGCGCCGACGGTGTTCTCGAAGGTCGAGCCCGATCCGCCGTACCAGGCGGGGTCGTCGAAGACGGCGGACTCGGCGGCCGATGCGTAGTTGGACTGCGGCTTCAGGTCCTTGAACGCGGTGCTGTCGAACGTGGGCATGTACGCGGGGACGTGCCCGCCCTCGGCCCAGGTCAGGCTCTGCTCGAGCATCTGCTTGATGAAGAGCATGTGCGCCTTGCGCTGCTCGGGCGTCCGGTCCTTCCGCGGCAGGATGAACGTGTGCGAGTCGGCCTGCGTCGCCGGCTCGTCGAACAGCTGCGGGACGGGGACCATGCCGAACTTCAGCCCCTTGATGGACTGCGCGGTGCTGATCTCCCACTCGCCCTGCATGAAGAAGCCAGCCTTGCCCGTGAACATCAGCGTCTGGGCGGTGGCGTAGTCGAGCCCCTTGTTCAGCCAGCCCTCCTTCACCCACTTCTGGGTCATGTCGGTGACCTTCGTGTACGCGTCCTCGTTGACGGTGAGCTTCGCGCCCCCGTCGCTGATGAACGGCGTCGCGCCGTCGATCTGGTTGTACATCGACCAGAAGAAGCGCCACGGGGTCGCGACCTCGCTGACGTTCGCGACGTTGAGCGCGGTGCCGCCGGTGACCTTCGCGACGGCGGCCAGCGCGGCCTCGAAGTTCTCGAGCCCGTTGAGGTCCTTCAGGTTGCCGTCGGAGTCGATGAGCCCGGCCTTCTGGCACACGTCAACGTTGTAGAAGAGCACGAAGGGGTGCGTGTCGAGCGGCACGCAGATGTTCTTGCCGTCGGTCTTCTGCGCGGTCCAGGCCTTCTGGTTGAAGTCGCTGGCGCTCAGGCCGACGCTCGCCAGGTCGTCCTCGGTGATCGGGTCGAGCAGCCCGCCGTCCCAGAGCGGCTTCGCACGGGTCAGGTGAGCGATCGCGACGTCCGGCGGCTTGTTCCCGACGGTGGCCAGTGTGACCTTCGAGTAGTACGGGTTGCCCCAGGCGAACGTCGTCGCCTGCAGCGAGGACGGCCCGCCGTGCTGCTTCGCGTAGCCGGCCTCCATCGTCTGCATGCGGACACCGTCGCCACCGCCGAAGAGGTTCCAGAAGACGAGGGTCTCGGGGTTCAGCGGGGCACCGGCGACGCCGGCGGCCAGCGGGCTCGAGCACGCGGCGAGGGGGAGGACCGCGGCGCCGGCGGCTGCACCGGCGAGCAGGGTCCTGCGGGTGAAGGCACCGCCGCGGGACTGCGGGGTGGGTACGGCTGGTCGGATCGGCATGGCATCACTCCATCGGGACGGGCCGAGCGGAGCGGTCGTTGCTCCGTGAGCGCTCACAGTAGCGGCAGGTCCGGGGGTGCGCCACCCCTTTCGTGAAGGTCACGACCGGGGCGCGTCCCCGCTTCCCCATCCGCCCGGAACCCGCTAGCGTTCATGGGGACGTGAGCGCTCACTTTCGTTCCGGGCCGATCACGTCGCACCACGAGCCCCCACGCTGATCAAAGGAGATCCATGCCTCGCACACACCTCGTCCTCGACGCCGCGTTCACCGTGGGGCCGGTGCGCCGTCGCCTGTTCGGTGGGTTCGTCGAGCACCTCGGGCGCCACGTCTACGACGGCATCCACGAGCCGGCACACGAGACCGCCGACGAGCACGGCTTCCGCAAGGACGTCATCGACCTCGTCAAGGAGCTGAACGTCTCCGCCATCCGCTACCCCGGTGGCAACTTCGTCTCCGGCTACAAGTGGGAGGACGGCGTCGGGCCCGTCGAGCAGCGCCCCCGTCGCCTCGACCTCGCCTGGCACTCGACCGAGACCAACGAGGTCGGCCTGCACGAGTTCCAGCACTGGCTCGACGCGGTCGACTCCGAGCTCATGCTCGCCGTGAACCTCGGCACCCGCGGCACGCAGGAGGCCATCGAGCTCCTCGAGTACGCGAACATCGACGCCGGCACCGCGCTCAGCGAGTACCGCCGCTCGAACGGCCGCCAGGAGCCCTTCGCGATCAAGATGTGGTGCCTCGGCAACGAGATGGACGGCCCGTGGCAGCTCGGCCACAAGAACGCCGAGGACTACGGCAAGCTCGCCGCCATGACCGCGAAGGCCATGCGACAGATCCAGCCCGACCTCGAGCTGGTCGCCTGCGGTTCGTCCGGCGCCTCGATGCCGACGTTCGGCGAGTGGGAGCGCACGGTCCTCGAGCACACCTACGACGACGTCGACTACATCTCGGCGCACGCCTACTACGAGGAGGACGGCGACATGTCGACGTTCCTCGCCTCGGGCGTCAACATGGACCACTTCATCGACACCGTCACCACCGCGGCGGACCACGTCAAGGCGCACAAGAAGTCGGACAAGCGCATCGACATCTCGTTCGACGAGTGGAACGTCTGGTCGATCAGCAAGTGGAACGAGCAGCAGAAGACCTTCGAGCTGCAGGACTGGCCGGTCGCGCCGCGCCTGCTCGAGGACGTCTACACCGTCGCGGACGCCGTCGTCGTCGGTGGGCTCCTCATCTCGCTGCTCCGGCACGCCGACCGCGTCGCGTCGGCGAGCCTCGCGCAGCTCGTGAACGTCATCGGCCCGATCATGACCGAGCCCGGTGGCCCGGCCTGGCGCCAGACGACGTTCTTCCCGTTCTCGCTCACCTCGAAGCTCGCGAACGGCACGTCGCTGCAGGTCAAGGCCTCGGGTGACACGGTCGACGGCGGCAAGTACGGCGAGGTCCCCGTCGTCGACTCCGCCGCGACGGTCGAGGACGGCAGGGCAGCGGTCTTCCTGGTGAACCGTCACCAGACCGAGTCGACGACCGTCACGATCGACCTGGCCGGCATCGGCGCCGACGGTGACGTCCGCGCCGAGGGCATCTGGGACGACGACGTGCACGCCGTGAACGACCTCGAGGGCCGTGAGCGCGTCGGACTCCGCACGAACGAGACCGTCCGTCGCGAGGGCGACACGATCACGATCGAGCTGCCCCCGGTCTCCTGGACCGCGGTGTCGATCGGCTGACCCGACCGCCGACCACGTCGGCGCACGAACGCCTCGGCGAGCGCTCCGGTGAGCGTCGAGTGAGCACGGAGGGCACCGGCCCGCGCGAGCGGACCGGTGCCCTTCGCTCGTGCCGGAGCATGCCGGCGCGGGCCGGCGCGGGCCGGAGCGTGCCGGCGCGGGCCGGACGGGAGGCGCGGTGCGGTACCGCCACGGACCTCCCGACCCGGGACGTGCCGGACGGGAGGCGCGGTGCGGTCCGGCCGCGAGCCTCCCGTCCGCCGCTCGGTCAGTCCGCGGACGGCCGCATGTCGTAGGTGACCTACGGGGTCGCCGCGGCGACGCGGTCGTAGACCGCCCGCGCGGTCGCGTTGTCCTCGGCGGTGATCCAGCGGACGACGCTCGCGCCCTCGGCAGCGGCGGTGGCCGCCGCCTCGTGCAGCAGTGCCGTCGCGACGCCGCGCCCCCGGGCGTCGGGAGCCGTGAACAGGTCGTCGAGGTACAGGCCGGTCGTCGCCGATGACGGGCGGGCGAACCGCCGGAGGTCGGCGAGCCCGAGCAGGTGGCCGTCGGCGTCCTCGGCGACCAGGCCGGTGAGCCCGTGTGCACCCGTCGACACCCACCGCCAGGTGGTCCGGACGGCCTCGGTGTCCTCCGGCAGTCGGTAGAACGCGCGGTAGCCGGCGTACAGGGCCTGCCACGCCGCGGCGTCCGTCGACCGCACCGGACGGATGCGCACGACCGCGGCCCGCGCTCGACACCTGATGTCCACGATCACGGCGGTCTTCGCGTCGGCGTAGGCGTTCGTGTCGTCCCACGACCGCTCCATCAGCGCACGCTTGGTGTCCTCGTACCGCTGCCGGTCGGTGTCGTCGCGGCGGAGCTGGTCGCGGAGCAGCAGGTAGTCGTCGAGCTCGGCAGCGCCGTGCTCGTACACGTGCACGTGCGCGTCGCGCTCGGGCGTGCGGACGAGGCGGTGCCCGGGCTCGCGTACCCGGAGCTCGTAGCCGGCGCCGAGCAGCGGGGTGAGGTACGCGGCCTCGTCGGTGACGTCCGGCACGGCGACCGCGACGTCGACGATCGGCTTCGCGGCGAGTCCCGGCACGGACGTCGAGCCGATGTGCTCGATCGTGACGTGCTGGCCGTCCAGGGCGTGGGCGATCCGTGCGCGGTGCTCCTCGTAGCGGGCGGACCAGGCGGGATCGTGGTCCCGGAGCCCGACGGTCAGCGGTTCGGGGCCGCCGACGATGTCCACCTCGGTGACGTCGGGGTGCGCGTGCGCACCCGTGCGGATCCAGTGGTGGAGCAGGGTGTGCCCGTCCGGGTCGACCACGCTGCGCTCGTACCGGCCGCCGGCGTGCTCGATGACCCGGCGGGACGCGGGGTTCGTCGCGTCGCACGTCAGCATGACCTCGGGCAGCCCGCGCTCGGCTGCCGCGCGGACGACCTCGGCGAGGGCCGCGGACGCCAGGCCCCGGCCCCGGGCGGAGGGCCGGACGCCGTACCCGACGTGCCCGCCGTACGAGCGGAGGAAGTCGTTGAGCTCGTGCCGCAGCGCGATGCTGCCGAGGTACTCGTCACCCTCGACGATCCAGCGGTAGGTGCACGTCACGTGGTCGGGGCTGGCCGGGGTCGTCTCCTCGGCCAGGAGCTGGTCGACCCACTGCTCGAAGCCCGCTCGGTCCTGCAGCGCCGCGGCGTCCCGGATCCCGGCGCCGTCCTGGTGGGCACCGTCCCACTCCTGCAGGGCGCGGCTGAAGGACGGGTGGTACTCGGGGGAGGGGGCGACGAGTTCCATCCCGAGATCCTAGGGGTGCTCACGTCAGCGGTAGCGGTAGAACCCCTCACCCGACTCGACGCCGTACTTGCCCTGGTCGAGGTACTCCGACTGCAGGTACGCCGCCCAGGCCTGCGCGCCGGGCTCGGGGGACGCGCTCGCGACCGCGTGCGCGGTGCGGAGCCCGATGACGTCGTACATGCGGAACGGCCCGACCGGGCTGCCGGTCCCGATCTGCCACGTGGTGTCGATCGTGGCGGGGTCGGCCACCCCGCGGAGCACCAGGCCCGCGGCGGCGTCGAGGAGCGGCACGAGCAGGGAGTTGAGCACGTAGCCCGGCTGCTCCTTGTGCAGGCGGATCGGGACCATGCCGATCTCCTCGGCGAACGTCGCGACGCGCTCGAACACCTCGGGGTCGGTCTGCTCGGTCCCCATCACCTCGGCGGTGTTCTGCCGCCAGACGTGGTTGGCGAAGTGCAGCGCGAGGAAGCGGTCCGGGCGGCCGGTCGCGTCTGCGATCGCGCTCGGCAGCAGGGTCGACGAGTTCGTCGCGAAGACGGTCTCCGCCGACGCCACCTCGGCGAGCCGGCCGTAGACCTCGCGCTTGGTCTCGAGTCGCTCGGGGACCGCCTCGACGACGAGCTCGGCCCCACCGACGGCCCGGGCGAGGTCGGTGTCGAAGGTGATCCGCGCGACGGCGGCGTCGGCGTCCGGTCGGGCGTCCTGCCCGACGTCGCCGAGGTACTGCTCGACGATGCCCGCGAGTCGCTCACGACCGGCGGCGACCGCGTCCTCGCTGATGTCGTACACGACGACGGGGATGCCGTGTCGGGCGGTCTGGAGGGCGATCTGGGTGCCGAGGACGCCGGCGCCGAGCACGGTGACGGAGCTGAAGGTGGTCATGCTGCCCAGTGTGCTCCCGACCCGTGGGAGTGCGCGGGCGAGCGCCTGACCCGACGCGGGCGCCTAGGCCCGCGGCGGCGGTGCCGTGCTCGCCCGTTCGACCAGGCGCACCGGCACGAGGTCGGTCGACGTGCGGACGGGGGTGCCCTCGATCTGCGCCAGCAGCGTCGCGACCGCCCGCCGCCCGACCTCGTCGAAGGACTGGTGCACGGTGGTCAACGGCGGCCAGAACGACTCCGACTCGGGGAAGTCGTCGAAGCCGACCACGCTGAGGCTCTCCGGCACCGATCGACCGGCCTCGTGCGCCGCCCGGAGGACCCCGAGCGCGGTCTGGTCGTTCACCGCGAAGACGGCGGTGATCTCGGGCCGCGCCGCGATCTCCTGCCCGGCGCGGTGCCCGTCGGCCGTCGACCACCCTGCGGGGAGGACCCGGGGGACCCTGCGGCCCGCGTGCTCGAGCGTCTCGCGCCACGCGACGAGGCGGCGTTCCGCGGAGTACGAGGCGGCGGGCCCGGCGACGTGCCAGACGGTCTCGTGCCCGAGGTCGAGCAGGTGCTGCGTGGCGAGCCGTGCGCCCTCGGCCTGGTCGATGTCGATGGAGGGCCGGTCGGTCGTGCCCGCGGAGTCGACGACCACGAGCGGGACACCGCTCGGCAGCACGACCTCGGCGGTGTCGATGATGTGCGACTCGATGACGATCACGACGCCGTCGACCGCCTGCTCGTGCAGCCGGGAGAGCGCGGTGCGGACGCCCTCGCCGGTGCGCGACGCCATGGGAAGCAGGGTGATGGTGAAGTCCGCGGCGGCCGCAGCAGCCGAGATGGCCTCGAGCGTGCGCATGTTGCCGAACGACGCGAGCGTGAACATGATCACGCCGATGGTCCGGAAGCGCCCGGACCGCAGCGCACGCGCCGCACGGTTCGGCCGGTAGCCGAGGTCGTCCATGGCGCGCTGGACCCGGTCCCGGGTGTCCGGGCTGACGTTGTCGAAGCCACGGGCAACGCGCGACACGGTCTGCATCGAGACGCCGGCGGCGTCGGCCACGGCGGCCAGCGACGGCGCACGGCGCGGTGCGGTCAGATCGGTCGACAACGCTGTTCCCTCCGTTCGACTTCCCCGAACGCTAGTGCATGTTGACGTTGCCATGCTACGGTGACGTCGTTCGATGTTGACGTCAACATCGACGTCCTCCGGATCCGTGCCAGCGCAGGCAGGGCACGACCCGTGGGCGCCGTCAGGTGCCCGGTCCGGAACCCGAACGCAGCAGACAAGGGAGTCACATGAGCACGCTCGCAGCGCGCCCGGCCGAGGCGGCACCGCCGGCGCGGCCGACCGCTCGCCGCCCGAAGGTCCGGGGGCGGTACACCGGCTGGCTGTTCGTCGGCCCCTTCGTCGTCGTCCTCGTGGCGATGCTCATCGTGCCGATCGGCTACGCGCTCTGGCTCAGCCTGTTCCGCGACCAGCTCATCGGTGGCAACCAGTTCGTGTGGTTCGCCAACTACGTGCAGCTGTTCCAGGACGCCCAGTTCTGGGAGGGCCTCGGTCGCGTCGCACTCTTCCTGGTCGTGCAGGTCCCGATCATGCTCGGCCTCGCGCTCGTGGCGGCCCTCGCGCTCGACAGTGCACGGCTCTGGGGTACCGGGTTCTTCCGCATCGCCGTGTTCCTGCCGTACGCCGTGCCCGGCGTGGTCGCCGCCCTCATCTGGGGCTTCATCTACGGCAACCAGTTCGGTCTCACAGGCGCCGCGAACAGCGCGCTCGGCATCGACCTGCTCCAGCCGTTCAGCCCGACCTGGGTCCTCACGTCGATCGGCAACGTGGTCACGTGGGAGTTCCTCGGCTACAACATGCTGATCTTCTACGCCGCCCTGCGCGTCGTGCCCGGTGAGCTCTACGAGGCTGCCGAGCTCGACGGCGCCGGCCCGCTGCGCACCGTCTTCTCGATCAAGCTGCCCGCCCTGCGCGGCCCGATGGTCATCGCGACGATCTTCTCGATCATCGGCAGCTTCCAGCTCTTCAACGAGCCGAACCTGCTGAAGACGCTCGCGCCGAACGTCATCGGCAGCGCCTTCACCCCGAACATGTACGCCTACTCGCTGTCCTTCAGTGGCCAGCAGTTCAACTACTCCGCCACCGTCGCCATCGTCATGGGTGTCATCACCGCCGTGATCGCCTACGTCGTCCAGGTCCGCGGAACCCGCCAGGAGAACCGATGAGCACCCTGCAGCAGCCCGCCGCCGGCGCGACCAGCCCGGCCACGGTCACCGAGGCGACCACCACCCAGCGCGACCCGGGGGACCGGGCGACCCGCGCCTCCCGGTCGCGCCGCGCCGGCAAGCCGGTCGACGGACGCAAGGTGAAGCGCTCCGGTCTCCTGACCGCCGTGATGGTCGTCTTCGTCGTCTACTCGTTCGCACCGCTGTTCTACCTGCTGGTGAACAGCACCAAGACCCAGGCGTCCCTGCTGTCGACGTTCGGCCTGTGGTTCGGCGGCGACTTCAACCTCTGGCAGAACATCGTCGACACCCTCACCTACAACGACGGCATCTTCCTGCAGTGGCTCGGCAACACGCTGCTGTACGTGGTCGTCGGTGCCGGTGGCGCCACCCTGCTCGCCACGGTCGCCGGTTACGGCATGGCGAAGTTCCAGTTCCCCGGCCGTCGCGCGGTCTTCGCCGTCGTCCTCGGGGCGATCGCCGTCCCCGGCACCGCCCTCGCCGTCCCGACCTTCCTGCTCTTCTCGCAGTTCGGCCTGACGAACACCCCCTGGGCGATCATCCTGCCGTCGCTCATCAGCCCGTTCGGCATGTACCTCATCTGGACCTACGCGATCGACGCGATCCCGACCGAGCTCATCGAGGCCGCCCGCATGGACGGCGCCGGCGAGTTCCGGATCTTCTTCACCATCGCGCTGAAGCTCCTCACGCCCGGTGTCGTCACCGTCCTGCTCTTCGCGGTCGTCGCCACCTGGAACAACTACTTCCTGCCGCTCATCATGCTGAGCGACCCGAAGTGGTACCCGCTCACGGTCGGCCTCAACCAGTGGAACGCCCAGGCCACCGGCTCCGGCGCGCAGCCGATCTACAACCTCGTCGTCACCGGATCGCTCCTCACGATCATCCCGATCGTGGTCGCGTTCCTCTTCCTCCAGCGCTTCTGGCAGTCCGGCCTCGCGGCCGGTTCCGTCAAGGCCTGACCCACCGGACGGGAGGCGCGCCGGCAGCCCGCCACGCGCCTCCCGACCGGGACACAGCAGCACCGCCCCAGCCCCAGATCACGAAGAAGTGGAAGGCAACCCATGAACAAGCGTCTCCGGCGCGGGCTCAGCGCCCTCGCCATCGGCGTCACCGCCGCCATCGCGATGACCGCCTGCGCCTCCGGCAGCTCCGCCGGCGGCTCGGCGGACGACATCGACAAGGCCCTCAAGGACGGCGGCACGCTGACCTACTGGTCCTGGACCCCCTCGGCCAAGGACCAGGTCGCCGCGTTCGAGAAGCAGTACCCGAAGGTCAAGGTCAAGCTGGTCAACGCCGGCACCGGAGCCGACCAGTACACGAAGCTGCAGAACACGATCAAGGCCGGCTCGGGTGCTCCCGACGTCGCGCAGGTCGAGTACTACGCGCTGCCGCAGTTCGCCCTGTCCGACTCGCTCGTCGACCTGTCGTCGTACGGCTTCGGCGACCTCGAGAGCAAGTTCTCGAAGGGCACCTGGAGCAACGTCGCCATGGACGGCAAGGTCTACGGCCTGCCCCAGGACTCCGGCCCCATGGCGCTGTTCTACAACAAGAAGGTCTTCGACGAGTACGGCATCGAGGTGCCGAAGACGTGGGACGAGTACATCGCCGCCGGCAAGAAGCTGCACGAGGCGGACTCGTCGAAGTACATCGCGGCGGACTCCGGCGACGCCGGCTTCACCACGAGCATGATCGCCCAGGCCGGTGGCACCCCGTTCACGACCGACGGCGACAAGGTCACCATCGACCTGCACGACGCCGGCACGCAGAAGTGGGCGAAGACCTGGGACCAGCTCGTCGAGCAGGGCCTGCTGTCGAAGACCACCGGCTGGACCGACGACTGGTACAAGCAGCTCGGCAACGGCCAGATCGCCACGATGGTCACCGGCGCCTGGATGCCCGGCAACCTGATGGCCAGCGTGCCGGACGCAAAGGGTGACTGGCGCGTCGCCCCGATGCCGACCTACGACGGCGGCCAGGCCCAGACCGCCAGCAACGGCGGCAGCTCGCAGGTCGTCATGAAGCAGTCGAAGAACCCGGCCCTCGCCGCCGGCTTCCTGAAGTGGCTGAACTCGTCGGAGGAGTCCACGAAGGTCTTCATGCAGTCCGGCGGCTTCCCGTCGACGACCGCTGACCTGAACTCGAGCTCGTTCCTGGACGAGAAGCCCGAGTACTTCGGTGGCCAGGAGATCAACAAGGTCCTCGTCGACGCCTCGAAGTCCTCGGCGAACGACTTCACCTACCTGCCGTACCAGGTCTACGCGAACAGCGTCTACGCCGACACCGTCGGGCAGTCCTACCAGAACGGCACCTCGCTCGAGGGCGGTCTGGAGGCCTGGCAGAAGGCACTCGTGAAGTACGGCAAGGACCAGGGCTTCACGGTCGAGAGCAAGTAACACCCGCGTTCCCCACACCCCGGGGCCGTGCGGACACCACGTCCGCACGGCCCCGTCGTACGAGAGAGACACACCATGCGCTTCGCCATCGGCGACTCCGACTTCCTGCTCGACGGCGAGCCGCACCGGGTCCTGTCCGGCGCGATCCACTACTTCCGCGTGCACCCGGACCTCTGGCAGGACCGGATCCGCAAGGCGAAGCTGATGGGCCTCAACACCATCGAGACCTACGTCGCCTGGAACGCCCACGCGCCGCGTCCCGGTGTGTTCGACCTGACCGGCGGCCTCGACCTGGGCCGGTTCCTCGACCTGGTCGCCGCCGAGGGCATGCACGCCATCGTCCGCCCCGGGCCCTACATCTGCGCCGAGTGGTCGAACGGCGGCCTGCCCTACTGGCTCTTCGCCGACGGCACCGTCGGCGTCCGCCGGAACGAGCCGGGCTTCCTCGCCGCCGTGCAGGAGTACCTCGAGCACCTCGCGCCGGTGCTCGTCCCGCGCCAGATCGACCAGGGCGGCCCGATCGTGCTCGTGCAGGTCGAGAACGAGTACGGCGCCTACGGCTCGGACGCGTCCTACCTGCGGGCGCTCGAGGAGATGCACCGGGCCATCGGTCTGACCGTCCCGTTCACGAGCGTCGACCAGCCGATGGACTCGATGCTCGAGGACGGCTCGCTGCCCTCGCTGCACAAGACCGGCTCCTTCGGGTCCCGCTCCACGGAGCGTCTCGCGCGCCTCCGCCAGGCGCAGCCGACCGGCCCGCTCATGTGCTCGGAGTTCTGGGACGGCTGGTTCGACAGCTGGGGCGAGCACCACCACACCACCCCGGCGTCCGCGTCGGCGTCGGACCTCGACGACCTGCTCGCCGCCGGCGGCTCCGTCAACATCTACATGTTCCACGGCGGCTCGAACTTCGGCTTCACCAACGGCGCGAACGACAAGGGCGTGTACCGGCCGATCGCGACGTCGTACGACTACGACGCTCCGCTCGACGAGGCCGGTCGCCCGACGGCGAAGTTCCACGCGTTCCGCGCGGTCATCGAGCGCTACGCACCCGTCCCGCCGCTGCCCGAGTCGATGCGGGAGGGTGGGTCGGGCCGCCTTGAATCGTATGATCGTTCGAACGGCCGGGAGGCCCGAGTAGCCCCCGCCACGGACCTCGCGGTCCGCCTGGACCGCGTCGCGTCGCTCCGCTCCCTGCTGCCCACGCTCGCCGACTGGTCGACGCACGACGAGCCGCCGACCTTCGACGCCCTCGGCGCAGCGAGCGGCTTCGTGCTGTACCGGACCGAGGTCGACCTGCCGGACGGCGGCGTCCTGACCGTCGGCACCGAGGTCCGCGACCGTGCGGTCGTCTCGGTGGACGGGGTCGTCGTCGGCGTCCTCGAGCGCGAGCACCACGACCGGGCGATCGCGCTCCCGCCGGTCACCGGCACGCTCGAACTCCTCGTCGAGGACCAGGGGCGCGTCGACTACGGCCCCCGCATCGGCGAGCCGAAGGGCCTGATCGGCGGCGTGGCCGTCGACGGTGTGCCGCTCGCCCGGTGGTCGGCGGCGCCGCTCGCGCTCGACCCGATCGCACCGGCGGCAATCGACCAGCTGGCGGCGCTGGCACCCACCGACGGTGACGTGCTGGCCGGGCCCGTGCTCGCCGCCGGGTCGTTCGACCTGAGGTCCACCGAGGACCGCTACCTGTCGCTCGACGGCTTCCGCAAGGGTGTCGCCTGGGTGAACGGGTTCTGCCTCGGGCGGTACTGGTCGCGCGGGCCGCAGCAGACGCTGGCCGTGCCGGGGCCGGTGCTCCGTGCCGGTCGGAACGAGGTCGTCGTGTTCGAGCTGCACGCCTCGGCGTCCCGCACGGTCTGCATGCTGCTCGAGCCCGACCTGGGGCACACCGAGGCGTAGCGGGCAGGGTCAGGCGTCGAGGGCGTCGAGGTCGGCCAGGGCGCGCTCGGCGTCGGCGATCCGGTCGGCTTCGGGTCGGGTCCACCACTCGGGGCCGCGCTCGCCGAGCCCGTGCTTCGCCAGGCCGTTCCGCTGCCGGGCGGCGGCGAGGGCGTCCTCGTCGCCGGCGCGCTTCGCCTGCCGCACGGCGTTGCGCCCGCGGCCGAGGTGCGAGCGCAGTGCCGCGGCGACGTCGTCGGGCAGCGCAGGGTCGGTGCGACGCCACCGGCGGCCGTCGACGACGAAGAAGTGGTCGTCGGGCTCGGCGGTCATGCTCCCGAGTCTGCACCGTCGGTGGTCGGCGGTAGACAGGTGTCGATGACGGAACCACGCGTGCGACCCATGCTCGACGTCAAGCGGATCTACGCCGAGGATGCTGCCCTCGAGCTCCCGCGCGGGCAGGAGGTCCTCGGGCGTTGGCCGGACGCCGAGATCGTGCCGGTCGCCTCGCACTGGAACATCCCCGAGGTCCACGGCGACGAGCGCAACGTGCAGCGCTGGGTCCGGATCAAGACCGAGGCGCTCGTGCTCGGCGTGAAGAAGTCGCTCGTCACCCGACCGAACGGGCGCTCCGCCGACTTCATCGCCCCGTCGACGGCGAACGGGTGCGCGATGGCGTGCGCCTACTGCTACGTGCCGCGGCGCAAGGGGTACTCGAACCCGGTGACGGTGTTCGCGAACATCGAGCAGATCACGAAGCACGTGGCGCGCAACATCGCGAAGCAGGGGCCGAAGACCGAGCCGAACCAGTGCGACCCGGACGCCTGGGTCTACGACATCGGCGAGAACAGCGACTGCTCGGTCGACGCGGTGATCAGCGACAACGTGCGCGACCTCTGCGACCTCTTCCGGATGACGCCCACCGCGAAGGCGTCCTTCGCGACGAAGTACGTCAACCGCGAGCTGCTCGACTGGGACCCGATGGGCCGCACGCGCATCCGGTTCTCGCTCATGCCGCACGAGACCGCGAAGGTCACCGACATCCGCACGAGCCCGATCGCCGAGCGGATCGCCGCCGTCAACGACTTCGTGGACGCCGGGTACGAGGTGCACCTCAACTTCTCGCCCGTGATCCTGACGCCGACCTGGGAGTCGGACTGGGCCGAGCTGCTGCGCCAGGTCGACGACGTGCTGTCTCCCGCGGCCAAGGCGCAGCTCGCGGCCGAGGTGATCTTCCTGACGCACAACCAGCCCCTGCACGAGGTCAACCTCGGCTGGCACCCGAAGGCCGAGGACCTGCTCTGGCGTCCCGACCTGCAGGAGCAGAAGGTGTCGCAGAACGGTGCGGTCAACGTGCGCTACCGGTCGGGCATGAAGGGGCAGCTCGTCGAGCGGTTCCGTGAGCTGGTGGCGGAACACCTGCCGTCCTGCCGCATCCGGTATGCCTTCTAGGCACCTCGCCCCGGAACGACGAACGCCCGCACCGCTCGAGCGGTACGGGCGTCAGAGCGCGAGGCTCACTTGCCGTCGAACGCGTCCTTGGCCTTCTCCTTGTCGAGGCGACCCTCGCCCATGACCTGGTCCTTCTGGCCCTGGTGCGTGAGCTCGGCGTCGTCGGTCTTGTGGCCGACGGCCTCCTCGACCTTGCCGGCGACCTTCTGGGTGACGTCCTTGGCCTTGTCTCCGAGCGACATGGTGTCTTCCTTCCTCCGGGAACCGCCGAGGGCTCCCGGCGTCTGTGGAACCGAGACAACCAGGGCGTCGGCGCTGGCTCGCGGCCCGGTCGGAGGTTCGTGTACCCCGACCGGGTCGCACGGGGTACGGCTACGGGACGAGCCGCTCGGCGCGGTAGCGGTCGAACAGGTCGGTGAAGGCCCGCTCGGTCCGGCGGAAGGCGGTGAAACCCGCCTCGCGGCTCTTGCCCATGTCGGTGACGACCTCCATCGCCCGGCCGAGGTCGGCGTCGGTGTGCCACCACGAGGCCAGCCGGGTGATGTCCGATTCGACCAGTCCGTACCGCTCGGCGATGCCGGCCCATGCACCCTCGTGCGGAGCCATCTGTTCCTCGAGCGGCCGAGGACGGTCCTGGTAGCCGACGACCCGAGCCGGGTCGACGCCGAGGTGTGCGGCGAGACGCGGCCACATCCACCGCCACCGGAACACGTCACCGTTCACGACGTTGAACGGCTCGTCCGCACCCTCGGGGCTGGTGGCTGCCCAGACCATGTGCTCGGCGAGGATGCCGGCGTCGGTCATGTCGGTCAGCCCGTTCCACTGCGCCTCGCTGCCCGGGAACACGAAGTCCAGGCCGAGCTCCTTGGCGAGGGTGGCCTGCACGGCGATGGTCAGGCCCATGTTCATGGCGTTGCCGACGGCGTACCCGATGACGGTGTGCGAGCGGTGCACCGACCACGTGAACCCCTGGCGCTCGGCTGCGGCGAAGAGCTCGTCCTCCTGCGCGTAGTAGAAGTTCGGGGTGTCGAGCCGCGGCTCCTCCTCGTGGAAGGGCGTGTCCGGCATCTCGCCCGCCGCGTACGCCTCGAAGGGGCCGAGGTAGTGCTTCAGCCCGGTCACCAGGGCGACGTGGGCGAGTGGCGCGTGGGACAGCGCGGCGAGCAGGTCGCGGACCATGCCGCCGTTCACGCGGATGTTCTCGGCCTCGGTCTCCTGGCGCTGCCACGCGGTGAAGAACACGTGCGTGGGCCGCTCGTCGGCGAGGGCCGCCGTCAGCGAGTCCGGGTCGCGGAGGTCGGCGGCGACGGCCCGGACACCGTCGCGCGCGAGCGGCCGACGGGAGAGCGCGGTCACGTCCCACCCGAGACCGAGCAGGTGGTCGACGAGGGCGGCGCCGGTGATGCCGCTGGCACCCACGACGAGGGCTTCGGGGCGGGCGGGGGTCGGTTCTGTGGTGGTCGTCATCGTCGGGTGCAACGCGCGCCGACGACAGGTGTTCCCTACCGGGGGCGTCGGATCCGGATCGGACCCTTCGCCGTGGACGGGTCGACCACGCTGCCGTGCTGGGTGATCTCGACCTCACCCCGCGCGACCATGCGGCGTGCTGCCCGCCGGGCGGGCTCCATCAGGGGTCGCCAGTCGTCGGGCTCGAGGGACCGCGCGACCTCGGACGGGCAGATGCTCGACGTCCGTGCACGGGCGGCGAGCAGCTCGTCGATCCGCTGCTCCAGGGCACGGTCGGTGGCGTCGACGCCGTGCTTCCGGCACGCAGCCGAGCACCACTTCGCGTCGGGGGCGGCGGACGAGGGCATCCGCCGACCGCACGACGCGCAGGTCCGTTCCGCGTGCGCCTCCTGCGATGCCGAGGCGTCCGCAGCGGTCCTGATCGCTCGTCCCATGCGCACCATCCTGGTCCTGCGGTCCGACACGACCCACAGCACAGGCTCGGCTGGCACGATCGGACCGGTGGAGCCCGAACCGAACGACCCCCGCCCGCACGGACCCGCCTGGGTCGAACACGCGATGTGGTGGCACGTCTACCCGCTCGGCGCGGTCGGCGCCGAGGTCCGTCCGACGACGCCCGTCGATGACCGTCCGGTCGAGCACCGGCTCCAGCGGCTCGTGCCCTGGCTCGACCACGTCGTCGCCCTCGGGCTGAACGGCCTGCTGCTCGGGCCGGTCTTCGCGAGCTCGACGCACGGGTACGACACCGTCGACCACTTCCGGGTCGACCCCCGACTCGGCGACGAGGCCGACCTCGTCGCGCTGGTCGGGGCCGCCCACGAGCGCGGTGTCCGGGTCGTGCTCGACGGCGTGTTCAACCACGTCGGGCGCGAGCACCCCGCCTTCCGTGCGCTCGAGGAACAGGGCCCGGACGCCCCGACCGCGGAGCTCTTCGCGGTCGAACGGTCCGGTTGGCAGGCAGGGGACCCCGTGCCGGTCCGCGACTTCGAGGGGCACGACATCCTCGTCGCGCTCGACCACGAGGGCCGCGCCGCCGAGGACCTGGTGGTCGAGGTGATGACCTACTGGCTCGCCCGCGGGGTCGACGGATGGCGGCTCGACGCCGCGTACGCCGTGCCGCCGTCGTTCTGGGCACGGGTGCTGCCGCGGGTGCGCGAGCAGTACCCCGACGCCTGGTTCAGCGGCGAGGTCATCCACGGTGACGCAGCTGCGATCGTCGCGGCGTCGACGATGGACTCCACCACGCAGTACGAGCTGTGGCAGGCGGTCTGGCACGGGATCGCCGACCGGAACTGCTTCGAGCTGGCACACGCCGTGGAGCGGCACGATGCCCTGCTCGCGACGTTCGTCCCCACCACGTTCGTCGGCAACCACGACGTGACGCGGATCGCGAGCGCGGTGGGGGAGCGGTTCGCCGGGCACGCCGCCGCGGTGCTGTTCACCGTGGCCGGCACCCCCGTGGTCTACGCGGGGGACGAGTACGGCTGGACCGGGGTCAAGGAGGAACGCGAGGGTGGCGACGACGCCGTCCGTCCGGAGCTGCCCGCGACGCCGCCCGAGCCGGACGACCTGACCCACGCGCACGAGGCCCTCGTCGCCCTGCGTCGGCGGAACCCCTGGCTGCACCGGGCGCACACCGACGTCGTCCACCTGACCAACACGGCCGTGGTCCTGCGCACCGCGACGGCCGACGCCGCGGTGGTCACCGCCCTGAACCTGGCCGACGACCCGGTGGAGGTGCCCGCGGCCGACGCGACACGGATCGAGGCGGGCGGGGGCGACCTGCGGGACGGCACCCTGCGCCTCCCGGCCGCCGCCTGGGCCGTCCTGACCGCCTGACGCTTCCGCGTACAGAACGAGGCTCGGGCCGGCGGACGGTTCCGCGGTCCCACGACCACGGAACTGTCCGCCGACCCGAGCCTCGGCGAAGGGGGATCGACCGCTACTTGCGCGCGGACGCCGCCCGGCGCTTGTTGAACACGTCGAACGCGACGGCGGCGAGCAGCACCAGGCCCTTGATGAGGGACTGGAACTCGGTGCCGACACCGAGGATCGACATGCCGTTGTTCAGGATGCCGATGATGAGACCACCGACGATCGCACCCGGCACCGTGCCGATGCCGCCGGTGACGGCGGCGCCACCGATGAACACGGCCGCGATGGCGTCGAGCTCGAAGCCGTTGCCGGCACCCGGGGCGGCCAGGTTGAGCTGGCCCGTGAAGACCACGCCCGCCAGGGCCGCGATGACGCCCATGTTCACGAAGAGCAGGAACGTGACGCGCTTGGTCTTGACGCCGGACAGCTGCGCGGCGAGGGCGTTGCCGCCGATCGCGTAGACGTGGCGACCGAACACCGAGCTGCGCATGACGACCGAGTAGACGACCACGAGCAGACCGAGGACGACGAGCACGATCGGGGTGCCGTTGTAGCTGGCGAGGAGCAGCGCCACGTAGATCACGAGCGCGGCGCCGAAGGCCGTCTTCACGATGAACCAGGCGAACGGCTCGCTCTCGAGCTGGTACTTGCGACGCGTGATGCGGCCTCGGAAGGCCGAGATCACCATGACGGCGGCGGCCGCGATGCCGAGGATCATCGTGAGCGGCTCGTAGCCCGTGGTGCCGAACGACGGCAGGAAGCCGGAGCCGAGCGAGCGGAAGCCCTCCGGGAACGGCGAGATCTGCTGGTTCTGCAGCACGATCTGGGTGGCGCCACGGAACGCGAGCATGCCGGCGAGCGTCACGATGAACGCCGGGATGCCGAAGTACGCGATCCAGAAGCCCTGCCAGGCACCGACGAGGGCGCCGACGACCAGGCAGAGGAGCGCCGCGACCGGCCAGGGGAGGCCCCACTGGGTGATCATGACGCCCGCCATCGCACCGCTGAAGGCGACGACCGACCCGACGGACAGGTCGATGTGGCCGGCGATGATCACCATCACCATGCCGATCGCCAGGATCAGGATGTAGCTGTTCTGGACGATGATGTTCGAGACGTTGATCGGGGCCAGCGTGATGCCGTTCGTCGCCACCTGGAAGAAGATGACGATGACGATCAGCGCGATGAACAGGCCGATCTGTCGGAGCTGCCCGGTGAGGTAGCCGGCGGCGGACTTAAGCGCGTTCATTGACTGGGGTCTCCCGTTCCTGGGTCATGTACTGCATGAGGACCTCTGGCGTGGCCTCGGAGCGGGGCACGTCAGCGGTGATCGTGCCCTCGGAGAGTGTGTAGATGCGGTCGCAGATCCCGAGCAGCTCGGGCAGCTCGGACGAGATCACGATGACGCCCTTGCCCTGGTCGGCCAGGTCGTTGATGAGCGTGTAGATCTCGTACTTCGCGCCGACGTCGATGCCGCGGGTCGGTTCGTCGAGGATGAGCACGTCCGGGTCGGCGTACATCCACTTCGACAGGACGACCTTCTGCTGGTTGCCGCCGGAGAGCTTGCCCGTCACGGCGTCGACGTTCGGCGCCTTGATGTTCATGCTCTTCAGGAAGCCGCCGGCGACGGTGGTCTCCTTCGACGCGTTCACGAAGCCCCAGTCGGCGAGCTTGCCCAGTGCCGAGCCGGAGATGTTCCGCTTGATGTCGTCGATGAGGTTGAGGCCGTACCGCTTGCGGTCCTCGGTGGCGTAGGCGATGCCGTTGTCGATCGCCCGGGTCACCGTGTTCGTCTTGATCGGCACCCCGCGCTTGTAGACGGTGCCGGAGATGCCGGTGCCGTACGAGTGCCCGAAGACGCTCATCGCGAGCTCGGTGCGGCCGGCGCCCATGAGGCCGGCGATGCCGACGACCTCGCCCGCGCGGACGTTCAGGTTCACCTGGTGGATGATCTCGCGGGAGCCGTCGAGCGGGTGGTGGACGGTCCAGTCCTCGATGCGCAGGAGCTCCTCGCCGATCTTCGGCTCGCGCTCCGGGTAGCGGCTGGACAGGTCGCGACCGACCATGCCGCGGATGATCCGGTCCTCGGAGACGTCGTCGGCGTGCATGTCGAGCGTCTCGATGGTCTTGCCGTCGCGGATGATCGTGACCTTGTCCGCGATCGCCTTGATCTCGTTGAGCTTGTGGCTGATGATGATCGCCGTCATGCCCTCGGCCTGCAGCGAGCGGATGAGCTCGAGCAGGTGCTCCGAGTCGTCGTCGTTCAGCGCGGCGGTCGGCTCGTCGAGGATGAGGAGCCGGACCTCCTTCGAGAGCGCCTTCGCGATCTCGACGAGCTGCTGCTTGCCGACACCGATGTCCGTGACCTTGGTGACCGGGTTGTCCCTGAGTCCGACGCGCTTGAGCAGCGCCGCCGCCTCGAGGTTCGTCTGGTTCCAGTCGATGAGCCCGCCCTTGACGCGCTCGTTGCCGAGGAAGATGTTCTCGGCGATCGACAGGAACGGGCTGAGGGCGAGCTCCTGGTGGATGATCACCACGCCCGCCTTCTCGGAGCCGTTGATGTCACCGAACTGCACCGGCTTGCCGTCGAGCAGGATCTCGCCGTCGAAGGAGCCGTGCGGGTAGACGCCCGACAGCACCTTCATCAGGGTCGACTTGCCGGCGCCGTTCTCGCCGCAGATCGCGTGGACCTGACCGCGCTCGACCTCGATCGAGACGCCCTGGAGCGCCTTCACACCGGGGAAGGTCTTGGTGATGTCCCGCATCTCGAGGATGGTGTCCGCCATGTGGACCGCCTTTCCGTCGTCCGCGCCTGGGCGCGGGTGGAGACGGACTGGAGGCGCGGTGCGGGGGTGCACCGCGCCTCCAGTCCTGTGGATGGTTGCGTCCTACTTGAGGTCGGCTTCGGTGTAGTACCCGCTGTCGACGAGGACCTCCTTGTAGTTGGCCTTCGTCACCACCGTGGGCTGGAACAGGTAGGTCGGGACGACCTTGACCTTGTTGTCGTAGCTCTTGGTGTCGTTGACCTCGGGGGTCTTGCCGGAGAGCAGGTCCTCGGCCATCGTCACGGACTGCTTCGCGAGCTTGCGGGTGTCCTTGTAGATGGTGGAGTACTGCTGGCCCGCGATGATCGACTTGACCGAGGCGGCCTCGGCGTCCTGGCCGGTCACGATCGGCAGCGGACGGTCACCCGAGCCGTAGCCGGCGCCCTGGAGGGCCGAGATGATGCCGATCGACATGCCGTCGTAGGGCGAGAGCACGCCGTCGAGCTTCGTGCCGCCGGAGTACGTCGACGCGACGAGGTTCTGCATGCGGGCCTTGGCGGTCGCCGGGTCCCACTGCTGCGTGGCGGCCTGCGAGAGCTGGTCCTGGCCGGAGCCGATCTTCAGCGTGCCGTCCTCGAGGTACGGCTTGAGGGTGTCCATCGCGCCGTTGAAGAAGAACCCGGCGTTGTTGTCGTCGAGCGAGCCGGCGAAGACCTCGATGTTGAAGGGGCCCTTCTTGCCGGTCTTCTCGCCCTTGTCGTCCAGCACGCCGAGCCCCGTGAGGAGCGAGGTAGCCTGGTCGACGCCGACCTTGTAGTTGTCGAACGACACGTAGTAGTCGACGTTCTTGTTGCCGGTGAGCAGGCGGTCGTACGAGATGACCTTGATGCCGGCCTTGGCGGCGGCGTCGAGCTGGTCGGAGAGTGCACCACCGTCGATCGACGCGATGATCAGGACCTTCGCGCCCTTGGTGATCATGTTGCTGACCTGCTGGGCCTGCTGCTGGACCTTGTTGTCGCCGTACTCGAGGTCGACCTTGTAGCCGGCCTTCTCGAGGTCGCTCTTGACGGCGTTGCCGTCCTTGATCCACCGCTCGGAGACCTTGGTCGGCATCGCGACGCCGACGAGGGCGCCCTTGTTGCCGTCCGCGGTGTCGCCGCCGCCCTCGGTGGACGCACGGCCGCCGGCCGAGCATGCTGCCAGGGAGAACGCGATGCCGAGGGCCGCGACCCCCGCGATGATCCTGCGCTTCATCATCGAAGTACCTCTGTTCCTCTCGCGTCGTCCTCGACGCGCTCGGGTGCTGGGGCTGCTGTGCCCCGTGGGATGTGCTCGTGTGAGCGCTCACATACTGAGGGTTCCGTACCGGGGTGTCAACTCGTCGTGACCGTTCCGAGATGTTGTTGCGCCGAGCGGACCGGACGCTACGCTCGGCCACGTGACGACAACGACCGCGCTCGGGGGTCCCGGCGGCAGACGCCGGAAGGCCCCGACGATCTTCGACGTCGCCGAGCGCGCCGGGGTCTCCCACCAGACCGTCTCCCGCGTGATCAACGGCGATCCGACCGTCCGCGACGCCTACCGGTCGCAGGTCACCGACGCCGTCGCCGAGCTCGGCTACCGCCCGCGTGCCGCCGCCCGCGCCCTCGCCGGCGGACGCAGTCGCGCGCTCGGCATCATCACCGCGGGCGACGCACTGTACGGACCCTCGAGCACCGCGGTCGGCTTCGAGCGTGCCGCGCGGTCGGCCGGGTACCACGTGCTGCTCTCGACGCTGCCGGACGACCCGCGCCCCGTGGACCTGTCCGGCGCGCTCACCACGCTGCTCGCGCAGGACGTCGCCGCGATCGTGCTGGTCGCCGCCGACAACCGCGTGCTCGACGCGCTCGCGTCGCTGACGATCCCGGTCACCGTGCCCGTCGTCGTCGCGAACGCCGTGCAGCGCGACGCCGTCCGGACCCCGGCGGCACGCAGTGTCGCCGCCGTCGCGATCGACCAGGCCGCGGGTACCACCCTCGTGATGGAGCACCTGTTCGCCCGAGGGCACCGCCGGGTCGTGCACATCGCCGGACCCGCGGTGTCCCAGGAGTCCGAGGTCCGCCGGGAGACCTACGGGCGGATCATGCGCGGAGCCGGACTCGAACCGGTCGTGCTCGACGGCGACTGGACCCCGGCGAGCGGCTTCGCGGCGGCGCGGACGATCGACGTGCACGCGGTCGACGCGGTCTTCGCCGGCAACGACCAGATGGCGCTCGGGGTGCTGCACGCCTTCGCCGACGAGGGACTCCGCGTGCCGGACGACATCGCCGTGGTGGGGTTCGACGACATCCCCGAGGCCGCGCACTTCACCCCGCCGCTCACCACCGTGCGCCAGGACTTCATGGCGATGGGGCAGCGGGTGCTCGAGGCGGTCCGGGCCGTCGTCGAGGGGGAACCCCTCGACGAGACGCTGCTGCTGCCCGAGCTCGTGGTGCGGCGCTCCGCCTGAGCGGCGGCGCCGGTCGTCCCGGTCGCACGACGTGCCGCCAGCGGTCGTCCCGGTCGGCCGACGTGCCGTCCGCCGCGCGGACGGACGGCACGTCGTGCGACCTGGGCGGTACCGCGCTCAGTGGGCGAGCGGCAGCCAGACGCGCATCGGTGCGGGGCCGCGGTTCGCCCAGGCGTAGTACGGCACGGCGGTCGCGGTGACGGCCTGGAGGCCGGTGGTCGCGTCGGCGGGACCGGCCGTGGTCGCGGAGCCGGCCGCGTCGGTGACGGGGGTCGCCCCGGCGGGACCGGCCGCGGTCGTGGGACCGGCCGCTTCGGTCACGGGGGTGGCGTCGGCGGGGTGCGTCGCGCCTCCCGTCCGCTCCAGCCGTCGGTACGGCCACGCCGCCTGCTCGTGCCGCGCCGGAGCGTGCCCGGCGACGCGCAGCGTGACGACGCCGTCGAGCAGGTCGTCGCGGCGCTCCTCGGTGACCGGCGCGCTCGCGTCGACCGTCAGGTCGTCGACCGTGAAGCCCTGCTGGTCCGCCTGCTCGACGGCGTAGACGAGCGGCCCGCGCTCGATCGCCACCTGGCCCCGTGCCGCGTCGATGCGGGGGTCCGCCACGTAGCGGTGCGGCGTCGTGTCGAAGGCGAGCTCGACGGTGTCACCGGCCGTCCACGCGCGCTCGACCACGTGCAGGGTGCCGGGCTCCGGGGTCGCGGTGCCGTCGGGGGTGGTCACGGTGGTGGTGTCCGACCATGCCGGGATGCGGAGTCCGAGCGCCAGGGGGCCGTCCTCGGTCACCGTGACGACCACGCGGCCGTCGTGCGGGTAGCCGGTCGCGACGCGGACGGGGCCGAGGTCGGCGTCCGCGTACTGGTGCACCTGCAGGCCGCCGTCGGTCGCCGTCGCCAGGTACCCGTCGAGGCTCGCGAACGTGCGCATGATGTTCGGCGGGCAGCAGGCGCAGTCGAACCAGCCGCGACGTCCGTGGGCGGGGGAGCGGTTCTCGTCCTGGTGCGCGCCGTCGCGGTGCTGCAGCGGGTTGACGTAGAAGTACTCGGTGCCGGCGAGGCTCACGCCGGGCAGGAACGCGTTGTAGAGCAGGCGCTCGATCGCATCGGCGTACACGGGCTTCCCCGTCGCGAGCAGCAGCCGCCACGCCCACTGGATGCCGCCGATGGCCGCGCACGTCTCGGCGTAGCCGCGGTCCGTCGGGAGCTCGTACGGGTCGCCGAACGCCTCCCAGTCCCAGCGGGCGCCGAGGCCGCCGGTGATGAACGCCTTCGTGGCCGTCATGTCCGCGAACTGGCGCTCGCTCGCCGTGAGGAGCTCGGTGTCGCCGGTCTCGATCGCGACGTCCACGGCACCGGCGGCCAGGTAGACGGCGCGGACGGCGTGGCCCTCGACGGTGGTGGCCTCGCGGACGGGGACCCGGTCGGAGAAGTACGTCGGCTCGCCGCCGGCGCGCTCGATGATGCCGCGCCCGCGGGCGTCGACGAACCAGTGCGCCAGGTCGAGGTAGGCGCGGGTGCCGGTCTCGCGGTACAGCTCGACGAGCCCCATCTCGACGACGGGGTGGCCGTCGACGTCCTGGGTGCGGTCGTCACCCGGGCCGAACGTCCGGACGAGGTGGTCGGCGTTCCGCACGGCCACCTCGAGCAGACCGGTGTCACCCGTGGCGCGGTGCTGCGCGACCGCGGCCTGGTACAGGTGCCCGGCGCAGTACATCTCGTGGCTCCACTTCAGGTCGACGTACCGCTCGCCCCCGCCCCGGACCTGCTGCACCGAGTCGAGGTAGCCGTCCTCCGCCTGCGCCCTGGCGTAGAGCGCCGTCACCTCGCGCTGCAGCTCGAGCAGGTCGTCGGCCGGGGCCCGGCCGTACTCCCACGCAACGGCCTCGAGCCACTTCGTCACGTCGGAGTCCATGAAGATCGGCCCGACCGCCTCGCCCTGCTCGTCACCCGCGGCGATGCGCAGGTTCCGGAAGTTCCCTGCGTCGCGGAGGCGCTCGTACCCGCTGCGGACGGCGTCGCGACCGTTGCGGTCCTGGCGCAGTGCCCAGAAGCCCCCGGTGATGCGCGCATCACCGGCGGGGAGCGGACGGGACGCCAGGTGCGCACCTGCGGTCGGGAGGACCGGGGTCGCGGTCCGCGCGCCGCGTCCCGTCGCGGGGGTGGCCGTCGGGGTTCCGGTCGTGGTGGTCATGGCGCCTCCTTGCGTCTGACTGGCGGCCGTCCGTACGGAAAGCGCTTTCCGGGACGATCGTACGACAGGTGGTGCGGCAGCACAAGATCGCAGTCACCTAGGATCGGCGCGGACTCGCTCGTCGGGCCCCCGCAGGAAAGGACGTTGCCGTGGCCACGGACCGCAGAGCCCGACTCGCTCGCATCAGCGACGTCGCCGCGCTCGCCGGAGTGTCCATCGGGACGGCGTCGAAGGCGCTGAACGACACCGGGCAGCTGCGCGACGAGACCCGGGCGCGGGTGAAGGACGCGGCGGAGAAGCTCGGGTTCGTCGGCGACGCGCGTGCCCGTGCGCTGTCGTCCGGTCGGACGTGGACGGTCGGCATGGTGACGACCGACTCGTTCGGACGGTTCACGATGCCGGTGCTGCTCGGGGCCGAGGACGCCCTGTCCGCCGGCGAGGTGATGGTCCTGGTCGCCGACACCCGCGACGACCACGTGCGCGAGGCCCACTACCTCCGGTCGCTCGTCGCCCGCGGCGTCGACGGCATCATCGTCACGGGCCGCTCCGCCGATGCCCGGCCGCCGATCGAGGTGCCGGTCCCGGTGCCCGTCGTCTACGCGCTGACCCCGTCCACCGACCCCACGGACGTCTCGATCACGCTCGACGACCCCGCCGGCGCTGCTGCTGCGGCGGCGCACCTGGTCGGACTCGGGCGGCATCGGGTCGCCGTCGTCACGGGCCCGCAGGACGCACGGTCGGCGGTGGACCGGGCGCGCGGGGCTGCCCCCGTGCTCGGCGACCGGATGGTGGGCGCTCCGATGCACGGGGAGTGGTCCGAGCGCTGGGGGCGGCAGGCCGTCGACCTGCTCGACCGGGAGCCGTCCGCGGTGGACGCGGTGCTGTGCGGGAACGACCAGATCGCCCGTGGCGTGTGCGACCGACTGCGGGAGACCGGGCGGTCGGTGCCGGGGGACGTCGCCGTGACCGGGTACGACGACTGGGACGTGGTGGCGCTCGCGTCGCGGCCCCCGCTGACCACCGTCGACATGCGGCTCGACGAGCTCGGTCGCATCGCGGGCCGTGCGCTGCTCGAGCTCGTGGCCGGCGGGAGTCCGGTCTCGACGGCCGTCACCCCGTCGCTCGTCGTCCGCGAGAGCACCCTCGGCGCGTAGTCCGGCGGCAGGCGCGCGCGGTCGCCGGGCGGCGGGCGGGGGTGCCCGGCTGCGCGAGCGGGCACGACCCGCCGCGGGCGTGCCGCCGAGTGGGTGGGATGTGTCGGCGAGGGATGTCGAGCGTGACGGATCGTGCCCGCTCGGCGGGGGGAGTAGCGGGGGGAGCGGGCGGGAGCGGGCGGGAGCCCGGCGCCCGCGGCGCGCCGACGCGTTGCAGGCGTGAGCGCTCACGTGCCAGGATGTGAGCGCTCACGCAGGACGACGAGGTCTCGGGAGGACACATGAGCGACGACCGCCGACAGCAGGTCGAGGACGGCCGCACGACACTCGGCATCGAGCTCGGCTCCACCCGGATCAAGGCCGTGCTCGTCGACGAGCAGCTCCGACCGATCGCGAGCGGCTCCCACGAGTGGGAGAACGAGTACGTCGACGGGCGGTGGACCTACCCGCTGGTCGCCGTCGAGACCGGTGTCCGCGCGGCCTACGCCGACCTGGTCGCCGACGTCGAGCGGCAGTTCGGTGTCCGCCCGACGGCCTTCCGCGCGGCGGGCGTCTCCGCGATGATGCACGGCTACCTGGCGTTCGACGAGGACGGCGAGCTCCTCGTCCCGTTCCGCACCTGGCGCAACACCTCGACCGGTCCGGCCGCCGAGCAGCTGAGCGCCGCGCTCGACTTCAACGTCCCGCAGCGCTGGTCGGTCGCGCACCTGTACCAGGCCGTGCTCGACGACGAGCCGCACGTCGCCCAGCTGGCCGGCGTCACGACGCTCGCCGGGTACGTGCACCGCATGCTCACGGGCCGCGACGTCCTCGGCGTCGGCGACGCGAGCGGCATGTTCCCGATCGAGTCCGGCCCGGTCGAGAGCGCCCCGGGGGAGCCCGGTCGCCGCGACTACGACGCGTCGATGCTCGCCGCCACGCAGGACCTGCTCGGCGACCGCGTCCCGGACCTCCGCGCCCTGCTCCCCGAGATGCTCGTCGCGGGTGAGGACGCGGGTGCGCTCACCCCCGAGGGAGCCACGTGGCTCGACCCCACCGGCACGCTGCGGCCCGGCGTCCCGTTCTGCCCGCCCGAGGGCGACGCCGGCACGGGCATGGTGGCCACGAACGCCGTCGCCCCGCGCACCGGCAACGTCAGCGTCGGCACGAGCATCTTCGCGATGGTCGTGCTCGAGCGGGCACTCCGGACCCCGCACGAGGAGCTCGACGTCGTCACGACCCCGGCCGGTGACGCGGTCGCGATGGTGCACTGCAACAACGGTGCGAGCGAGATCGCCGCCTGGGCCCGTGTCTTCGGCCGGTTCGCCGAGGCCACGAGCGAACGGACCGGCAGCGCGTCGGTCCCCGTCGACGACGTCTACGCCACCCTGCTGGCCGAGGCCGCCGACTCGGACCCCGACGCCGGCGGGCTGCTCTCCTTCAACTACCTGGCCGGCGAGCCGGTCACGCACGTCGAGGACGGCCGACCCCTGCTGTTGCGCACCCCCGGTGCCCGCTTCACGCTCGGCAACCTCGTCCGCTCCGAGGTGCACGGTGCCTTCGCGACCCTCGCGATCGGCATGGACGTCCTGCACGGCGAGGAGGTCGCCGTCGACCGGATGACCGCGCACGGCGGCCTCTTCCGCACGCCCGGTGCCCCGCAGCGCCTGCTCGCCGCAGCGCTCCGCGTGCCGGTCGCCCTCGAGGAGACCGCGGGCGAGGGTGGCGCCTGGGGCATCGCGGTGCTCGCGGCGTACCTGGAGCACACCGACCGCCCGCTGGAGGACTTCCTCGCCGACACGGTGTTCCGCGGCGACGCGATCGACGTCGCCGAGCCCGAGGACCGCGACGTCGCGGGCTTCCAGGACTACCTGGTCCGCTACCGCGCGGCCCTCCCCGTGCAGGACGTCGCCGCCGCGGCGACCCGCACCAGCGTGGCGAGCCACCAGGCCGGACCGACGGACCAGGCCGCACCGACGGACCAGGCCGCACCGACGGGGCAGCCCGCACCGACCGACCAGGGCGAGCCGACCGACGTGGTCGAGGCGCGCCTCCAGACCGAGAAGGAGTCAGCCGCATGACCGGACCGATCACGGACGAGACGAGGGCGGCGGTCGCCGCGGCGCGGGAGCGCGTCGCGTCCCTGCACGGCGAGCTCGTCCGCTACGGCCTCGTCATCTGGACGGGCGGCAACGTCTCCGAGCGCGTGCCGGGCACCGACCTGTTCGTCATCAAGCCGAGCGGGGTCTCCAGCGACGACCTCACCCCGGAGAACCAGGTGGTCTGCACCCTCGACGGGCTGCCCGCCGACGGGTGGGGCAACGCGCACGGTCCGTCGTCCGACACCGCCGCGCACGCCTTCGTCTACCGGAACATGCCCGAGGTGGGCGGCGTCGTGCACACCCACTCGACGTACGCCACGGCGTGGGCCGCCCGCGCCGAGGAGATCCCCTGCGTGATCACCGCGATGGCGGACGAGTTCGGCGGTCCGATCCCGGTCGGCCCGTTCGCGATCATCGGCGACGACTCCATCGGCCGCGGCATCGTCGACACCCTCGCCGGTCACCGGAGCCGTGCCGTGCTCATGCAGAACCACGGCGTCTTCACGATCGGCAAGGACGCGAAGGACGCCGTGAAGGCGGCGGTGATGTGCGAGGACGTCGCACGCACCGTGCACATCGCGAAGCAGGGCGGGGAGCTCGTGCCGATCACCCCCGACGACATCGATCGACTCTTCGATCGCTACCAGAACGTCTACGGACAGAACCCCGAAGGAGCCATGCGATGACGCAGGTGAACCCCCAGGCCACCCTCGACAGCTACGAGGTCTGGTTCCTCACCGGGTCGCAGGGCCTGTACGGCGAGGAGACCCTGCGCCAGGTCGAGGAGCAGAGCAAGGCCGTGCACGCGGAGCTCGCGGGTGCACTGCCCGTGAAGCTCGTGTGGAAGCCGGTGCTCAAGGACGCCGACGGCATCCGTCGCGCGCTCATCGAGGCGAGCGCCGACGACAAGGTCATCGGTGTGACGACGTGGATGCACACGTTCAGCCCGGCCAAGATGTGGATCGGTGGCCTGCAGGCGCTCACGAAGCCGCTGCTGCACCTGCACACCCAGGCGAACGTCGCGCTGCCGTGGGGCGACATCGACTTCGACTTCATGAACCTCAACCAGGCCGCGCACGGCGACCGCGAGTTCGGCTACGCGCTGGCCCGCCTCGGCGTCCGGCACGCGACCGCCGTCGGGCACGTGTCCGACCCGCGCGTGGTCTCGCGGGTGGAGGACTGGACGCGCGCCGCGGCCGGTGCGGCGGCCGTCCGCGAGCTGAAGCTGACGCGCTTCGGCGACAACATGCGGTACGTCGCCGTCACCGAGGGCGACAAGACCGAGGCGGAGATCGAGCTCGGCGTGCAGGTGAACACCTGGGCCGTGAACGAGCTGGCCGCAGCGGTGGCCGAGGCCGAGGCGGACACGGCAGCGGTCGACGAGCTCGTCGCCGTCTACGAGCGCGACTACGACGTCGACGCGTCGCTGCGGCGCGACGGCGGTGACCGTCACCAGGCGCTCCGCGACGGCGCCGCGATCGAGCTCGGCCTCCGTGCACTCCTGGAGCAGAACGGCTCCGCCGCGTTCACGACGAACTTCGAGGACCTCGGCACGCTCAAGCAGCTGCCCGGCCTCGCGGTGCAGCGGCTCATGGCCGACGGCTACGGCTTCGGCGCCGAGGGCGACTGGAAGACCGCCGTCCTCGTCCGCGCGATGAACGTCGCCGGTGCGGGCCTGCCCGGTGGGGCCTCCCTCATGGAGGACTACACGTACGACCTCACCCCGGGTGCCGAGAAGATCCTCGGCGCGCACATGCTCGAGGTCTCGCCGACGCTCACCACCGCGACGCCGACGCTCGAGATCCACCCGCTCGGCATCGGCGGCAAGGACGACCCGGTGCGCCTGGTCTTCACCGCGGACGCCGGCGAGGCCGTCGTGGTCGCCCTGTCCGACACGCGTGACGGCTTCCGCCTCACCGCGAACGTCGTCGACGTCGTCCCGCCGACCGAGGCGCTGCCGAACCTGCCGGTCGGTCGTGCCGTCTGGGAGCCGCGTCCGTCGTTCCCGGTCGCCGCGGAGGCCTGGCTCACCGCCGGCGCCGCCCACCACACCGTCATGACGACGGCCGTCGGCCTGCAGGTCGTCGAGGACCTCGCGACCATGGTCGGCACCGAGTTCCTCGTCATCGACGAGCACACCACGGCTCGCGGGTTCCGCGACGAGCTCCGCCTGCAGCAGGCGTGGCACCGTCTCGACCGCGGGTTCTAGGACCGTGACCGTGGCCGCGACGACGCGCACCAACTGGGCGGGGAACGTCACCTACCGCGCCTCCGCGCTCGACCGCCCCACCTCGGTCGCGGCGGTCCAGCAGCTCGTCGCGGCCACACCGCGCCTGACGGCGCTCGGCTCGACGCACTCGTTCAACGAGATCGCCGACACCGACGCCGTCCAGGTCACGCTCGCCGGCCTCCCGCCGGTGCTCGAGGTCGACGCCGACCGGCGCGTGGTGCGGGTCGCCGCCGGCATGACGCACGCACAGGTGGCGGCCGGCCTGGAGGCTCGTGGCTGGGCCCTCGCGAACCTCGCCTCCCTGCCGCACATCTCGGTCGCCGGCGCGGTCGCCACCGGCACGCACGGCTCCGGCGTCCGCAACCCGTCGCTCGCGCAGGCGGTGGTCGGGCTCGAGGTCGTTCGGGCCTCCGGCGACGTCGTCCGGGTCGACGCGTCGTCGCCGGACGGCGCCCTCGACGCGCACCGGGTGGCACTCGGTGCGCTCGGCGTCGTCACCGCGGTCGAGCTCGCGATCGAGCCGACGTTCCAGGTGGCCACGACCGTGCACCTCGACCTGCCCTGGGACGCCGTCCTCGAGCACGTCGACCGGGTGGTGTCGGACGCGTACTCGGTGTCCTTGTTCACCTCGTTCGACGACCGCGGTGCCCGACAGGTCTGGACGAAGCACCGCGTCGACGAACCTGCACCGTCGGTCGACCTCGTCGCGCTCGGTGCCCGTCGGGCGGACGGGCCCGTGCACCCGGGGGAGAACGACGCCGCGAGCGTCACCGAGCAGGGCGGGGTCCCCGGGCCGTGGGCCGAGCGGCTGCCGCACTTCCGGTCGACCTTCGAGCCGTCCACCGGTGCCGAGATCCAGGCGGAGTACCTGGTCCCCGCAGAGCACGCCGTCGCCGCGCTCGATGCGCTGCGCCCGCTCGAGCCGATCTTCGCGCCGCTGCTCATCGCGGCCGAGGTCCGGACGATCGCCGCCGACACGGCATGGCTGGCGCCCTCGTCGGGACGGCAGTCGGTCGGGCTGCACTTCACCTTCCGACGGGACGCCGAGGCCGTGGCTGCCGCGGTCGAGCGGATCGAGGAGGTCCTCGCGCCCTTCGATCCCCGCCCGCACTGGGGGAAGGTCTCCGCCGCGAGCGTCGAACGCCTGCGTGAGGCGTACCCGCGCCTCGACGACTTCGCGGCGCTCGCGCGGGACCTCGACCCGTCCGAGCGGTTCCGCAACGCGTTCCTGGCGCGCCTGCTGTCCTGACGCGCCTGCCGGGTGCCGGGTGCCGGGCGCGGTTCCGAACCAGGCTCCCGACACCGAACCAGGTACTGCGGCTGGTTCGACGTCGGGATCGTGGTTCGACGCGAGCGTGCCGCGGCCGGTGTCGCGCTCCCAGCGCTCTCGGACCTGATCGGGGGGTGGCGCACTGCTCCGTCGCTGAGTGCTCACATGTGTGATCACAAAGGTTGGGGCATGGCGAACCTGAACCGGATCCTCGGCATGGCCTCGAAGGTCATCGACAAGCAGATGCAGAAGCAGCGCGCGCAGGGGAACGCCGCAGCCGGCCACCAGCAGAACCCGCACGGCACCGGGGGCGGGACCGACTGGCGTGACATCGTCCGGACTGCCGCGGACAAGCTGACGGGCGACGACCGGTCGCGACAGCAGCGGCCGGGCCAGCAGCAGCCGGGACAGCAGCAGTACGGGCAGCAGCAGCCGGGACAGCAGCAGTACGGGCAGCCGCAGCAGCAGTACGGTCGGCCCGAGCAGCACCCGGGGCAGCCGCAGGCGCACGGCGGGCACGCCGACGCCGACAAGGTCGCCCTGGCGAAGTACGACTACCTGCTGCGGACGGCGAACCCGGACCAGATCGAGCAGGTGCACCACGACGCCTTCGCCCGGCTCACCCCGGCGCAGCGGCAGCAGGTGCGGGACCGGTTGAACTCGGAGCTCCCGCCGCACGAGCACCTGCGGGACGACTCGTCCGGCGGCATGGCACGGGCGATGACCCGCGGCGAGATGTCCCGACCCGGGCTCATCCGCCGTGTGCTCGGCGGCTCCGGACGACCGGGCAGCGGCAGGGGCGGCGCCTTCGCCGGCGGTGCTGCCGTCGGCGCCGGTGCGGTGGCGCTCGGTGGTCTCGCGGTGGCGGTCGCCGGAGGAGCGGTGGTGAGCGCAGCGGCGGCACCCGTGCTGGCCGGCGCGGCCGACCTCGGTGTCGACTTCGAGGGCATCGCCTCGGGCATGAGCGACCTCGGTCTCGCGGATCTGGGCGGCGGCGTCGAGGGCTTCGCTGCCGAGGGCGAGCAGTTCCTGGGCGGACTGGGCGAGCAGGCGTCCGGCCTCGGCGAGCAGGCGTCCGGTCTGGGGGAGCAGGCGTCGAACCTGGGCAACGACTTCCTCGGTGGGCTGTTCGACCGGTGACGCCCGACGGCGACGCGCTCACTCCCGTCGGACGAGCGCGTCGCCGACGGTGCTGCGGTAGTACAGCACCGCGCGGCCGTACCGCGTCCGGTTGAGCAGCCCGCCCCGTTCCATCACCCGCAGGTGCTGGTTGACGGCCGAGGTCGAGACGCCGAACCGCATCGCGAGGTCGGTCGACGACGCAGGCTCGCCGAGCGCGTCGAGGAGCGCGGCCCGCGTGCCCCCGAGCAGGTCGCGGACGGCGCCGGCGTCGGGGTGTGACGCGGTCGACCACATCGCGCCCTGCCCCCGCGCCGGGTACATGACGGTCGGGGGCATGTCGTCGTCGATCGGCGTCGACGCGCGGACGACGAACACCGACGGGACGAGCGTCAGCCCCGCACCCTGCACCGGGCGGTCGCGCGCGATCGGGCTGCTCAACCGGACGTCGACGTGTCGGCCGTCGAAGCGCACCGACTCGGACAGCCCGCCGAGCACCGCGCCGACGCCCTCGTGCGCGGCGATCCGGCCGCGGTGCGTCACGTCGGCCTGCAGCACGCGGCGCATCCGCGGCCAGTACGGTGCGAAGCAGAGCTCCCACGTCGTGGCGAGCGCCCGGACGAGCCGGTCGACGACGTCCTCGTGGCGCCCGACGAACACGTCCGGCACGGTGCCGTGCACCCGCTCGAGGTCGGTCCGGAGCCGGGAGGGGGAGATCCGACCGAGGGCCCGGAGCTCGTCGTCGAACGACCCCAGCGGGGACTCCGGACGGGGGTTGACGAAGTCCGCGACCCACCGGCGCTCGTCGACCAGGGCGGCGAGGACAGGGCGGTCGAGGACGGGCAGCACGCCGGCGATGCGCTCGAGCCACGGCCGCTGCAAGGGGTACCGCTCGGGTGCTCGGAAGGCGCGCAGCCCGAGGCCGAGCTCCGACAGCGGCGAGATGCCGAACCGCACCGCCGAGACGTCGGAGGGCTCGAGTCGGTAGCGGATCATGAAGCCTGACGCTACATCCGTTCTGGTCAGCACCGCGCTGCTGCGAGAACAGGACCGTGAGCACCACGGCGCAACCGGTCCCCATCCGCACCCTGGTCCGACAGGACCCGACGCTCCGACGTCTGCTCACGGTCACGTTGGTGGACACCCTCGGGCGCGGTGCCTTCTTCACGCTCACCTCGCTGTACCTCATCACGATCGTCGGGCTCCCGGCCGTCGCGGTCGGTCTCGGCCTCACGGTCGCCGGCGCGGTCGGCGTCGCCGCGTCGCTCGTGTTCGGGCACCTCGCGGACCGGTTCAGCGCGCGACGGATGCTCGTCTGGCTGCACCTGGTGCAGGGGCTCGCGCTCATCAGCTACGTGCTCGTGCACGACCTGCCGACGCTCGTCGTGACGGCGTCCGTCGTGACCCTCGCGCAGCAGGGCGGCAGCGCCGTCCGCAGCGCCGTGGTCGGCCGGGCGTTCCCGGGCACCGAGCGGGTCCGCGTCCGGGCGACCATGCGCACGGTCACGAACGTCGGCATCGGCGTGGGGACGGCGCTCGCCGCGGTCCCGCTCGCGATCGGCACCGGCGAGGCCTACCGCGTGACGATGGTGCTCTCCGGCGCGCTGTTCCTGGCGTCGGCGGTCCTCGTCGCGGGTCTGTCGGCGGCGCGCGTCGACGCGGCTCCCGCGGACCGTACGGACACCGGCACGATCGTGCGTCGGGAACCCGCCGGCCGGAGCCCCTACCGCGACGTGCGGTTCCTCGCCGTCACTGCACTGACGGGACTGTTCGGCATGCAGTTCGGCCTGTTCGAGGTCGGGGTGCCGATCTGGGTCGTGCAGCACACCGTCACCCCGGACGTGCTCGTCTCGCCGCTGCTGCTCGTGAACACCGTGATCGTCGTCCTGCTGCAGGTCCGGCTGAGCCGCGGGACGGACACCGTCGCGGGAGCGGGCCGGGTGATGCGGCACGCGGGGTGGGTCATGGCGGTCGCCTGCGGCCTGTGGGCCGCCGCCGGGTGGGTCCGCGGGGACGACTGGGCGGCGGCTGCGACCGCGACCGCCGTGCTCGTCCTCGCGGCCGTCGCACACTCGCTCGCGGAGATCACGTCGAGTGCGGCGGGGTGGGCGCTGAGCTTCGAGCTCGCACCGGCGGACCGGATCGGTGCGTACCAGGGCGTGTACGGCACCGGGTACGCGGTCGCAGCGATGATCGCGCCCACCGTGGTGACCCTCACCGCCGTCGACCTCGGGACCGCCGGCTGGGCGATCCTCGCCGTCGTGTTCCTCGGCTCGGCGCTCGGGGTCGGAGCGATCGCCGGCCGAGCCGCGGGGACGACGGTCGCGGCCTGACGGGGCCGCGCCGTGAGGACGACGGTCACGGCCTGACGGGGCCGCGCCGCGCCTCCCGACCGGTGTCCGTCGTCGCCGTCCGTCGGGCGTGACCGGACGCCCTGCGCGCCGCGGGAATACGCTCGAGCCGCAGGCGTTGTGCTGTTGCGTCGTGCAATGTTGCGTTGCATGTCGTCCGGACCACGCGAGCGTTCGGGTCCGCGCACCGACCGGTGCCACCATGGACCGCCCGGCCACCCGAACCGGGACGGACACCCCGTCCACCACGACGACGCTGGCCGCAGCAGACCGGACCTCCGGTCGGCGGCGCTCGACACCCCCACCCCCCCACGAGGAGCAGCACACCATGCACCGCCCCAAGCGCTTGACGATCACCGCGGCCGTCGCCGCCGCCGCAGCCCTCGTGCTGACCGGCTGCTCGGGTGGCGGCGCGTCGGACGACGCGTCCACCGGCACGAGCAAGGGCGGCACGCTCGACATCCTCACCGCGCAGACCGCGCTGCACTGGGACCCGGCGACGAGCCAGAGCCTCGGCATCACCTCGATGGGCCTGGTCGCCCGCCGCCTGACCACGTGGGACGTCCAGCCCGGGAAGACCGCGAAGGTCGTCCCCGACCTGGCGACCACCACGGGTGAGTCGAGCAACGGCGGCAGGACCTGGACCTACACGCTCAAGGACGGCCTGAAGTTCCAGGACGGCACGCCGATCACCACGAAGGACATCAAGTGGGGGATCGAGCGGTCCTTCGCGCCGAACCTCACCGGCGGCCTGAGCTACCACAAGTCCCTGCTGGTCGGCGGCTCCGACTACCAGGGCCCGTTCGAGGGGAAGACGCTCGACAGCATCGAGACCCCCGACGACAGGACCATCGTCTTCACGCTCGACGCCCCGTACGGCGACTGGCCGTGGCTCGCGTCGATGCCGGCGTTCGCGCCCGTGCCCGAGGGTGAGGGCAAGGACACCGGCGCGTACGACGCGAAGCCCGTGTCGAGCGGCCCGTACCAGATCGAGTCAAACACGCAGGGCTCGCAGGTGACGCTCGTCCGGAACAAGGAGTGGAGCGCGAAGACCGACGCGATCCGCACGGCCGGTCCGTCGAAGATCGTCTTCAAGGAGAGCCAGGACGCGTCGACCACGACGCAGAGCCTGATCGCCGACAACGGTGACGCGAAGAACGCCTTCGGTGCGCAGTTCCTCGGTGCCGCCGAGCTCAACCAGGTGCGCGCCAACCCCGCTGCGCAGGACCGCCTCGCGACGAGCAAGGCCGGCCCGATCACCTACATGGCGATCAACACGCAGCGCGGGGCGCTCAAGGACCTGAAGGTCCGCCAGGCGCTGCAGTACGCCGTCGACCGCAAGTCGTTCCGCATCGCTGCCGGCGGCGCGCTCGCCGGCGAGTACGCATCGACGCTCGTGACGCCGGGCATCGCCGGACGCCAGGACTACGACCTGTACGAGACCGGCGCGACGGGCGACGTCGACAAGGCGAAGGCGCTGCTGCAGGACGCCGGTGCCGAGGACCTGAAGCTCACGCTGGTGACGCAGAACGACCCGACCTACCTGTCCCAGGCGCAGGCCCTGCAGGCGGGCCTGAAGCGCGCCGGCATCACGGTCACGCTCAAGCCGCTCGACTACGACTCGTTCACCCAGGCGACGACGAACGGCACCGACTTCGACCTCTCGCTGTCGAGCTGGCAGCCGGACTTCCCGAGCGCGAACGCCAACATCCAGCCGCTCTACGACTCGTCGGAGATCGGTGGGGGCGGGTACAACGTCTCGAAGTACAGCAACCCCGAGGTCGACGCCCTCATCGCGAAGGCGACCGGCACGGTCGACCAGTCCGAGGCGCAGGAGCTGTGGGCGCAGGCGGACCGGCGGATCATGGAGGACGCACCCGTGGTCCCGCTGATCTACGCGAAGCAGTCCTTCCTGGCCGGGTCGAACGTCGAGAACTTCCGCATCGCGGACTTCCCGGCCTACCCGAACTACCTCAAGGTCTCGCTCTCGCAGTGAGTGCACCGCTGCTCGAGGTCGAGGGGCTCCGCGTCGCGTTCGGCGACGCGGAGCCCGTCGTCCGTGACGTCTCCTTCACCCTGACGCCCGGCCGGGTGCTCGCGCTCGTCGGCGAGTCCGGTTCGGGCAAGTCCGTCAGCGCGATGAGCGTGCTCGGACTCCTGCCACCCTCCGCCCGTGTGTCGGGCAGCGCCCGGTTCCGCGGGACCGAGCTCATCGGCGCCTCCGTGGACGAGCTGCGCGCCGTCCGTGGTGCGGGCATCGGGGTCGTGTTCCAGGAACCGATGAACTCGTTCACCCCCGTGCTGGCGATCGGCACGCAGATCGCCGAGGCCGTGCGGGCGCACCCGACCGACCTGGACCGGGCGGGCGTCTCCGCCCGCGTCGACGAGCTGCTCCGGGCTGCCGGGCTGCCGGACCCGGCCCGGATCCGGAAGGCCTACCCGCACGAGCTGTCCGGCGGGCAGCTCCAGCGGACGATGATCGCGATGGCGCTCGCGGGAGACCCCGTCGCGTTGTTCGCCGACGAGCCGACGACCGCACTCGACGTGACGGTCCAGGCCGGGATCCTCGACCTGCTTCGTCGGCTCGGTCGCGAGCGCGACCTCGCCGTCCTGCTCATCACCCACGACATGGGTGTGGTCGCGGACGTCGCCGACGAGGTGCTGGTGATGCGCCGCGGTGACCCCGTCGAGCACGGAGCGGTCGCCGACGTCTTCGCGCACCCGGAGGCCGACTACACGCGCGAGCTCCTCGCCGCGGTCCCCGCCCTGGAGGCACACCCCGCGTCCGCACCGTCGGCCGCGGCCGGGTCCGGGGCTGGGTCTCGTGCCTCCCGGCCATCACCCGCGGTCGCGCGCCTGCGCGACGTCGCCGTGCGCTACGCACGCCGCGGCGACCCCACGGTGCACGGGATCGACCTCGAACTCACGGCCGGTCGGACGCTCGGCCTGGTGGGGGAGTCGGGGTCCGGCAAGTCGACCATCGGCCGCGCGCTCGCCGGACTCGTCCCCGTCGTGGACGGCTCGGTCGAGGTGGACGGCAACGACCTGCGCACCGCACGCGGGAAGCGACTGCGCGAGCTCCGCAGCCGCGTGGGCATCGTCTTCCAGGACCCGGCGTCGTCGCTGAACCCGCGACAGACCATCGGCTGGAGCATCGCCGAACCGCTGCTCGTGCACGGCGAGGGCACACCGGCCTCGCGCGCCGACCGCGCCCGCGAGCTCCTGTCCGCGGTGCAGCTCGACCCGTCGTGGACCGAACGGTTCCCGCACCAGCTGTCGGGCGGCCAGCGGCAGCGCGTCGCCGTCGCCCGGGCACTGGCGCTCCGACCGGCGCTGGTGATCGCCGACGAGCCGACCAGCGCCCTCGACGTCACCGTGCAGGCCGCCGTGCTCGACCTGCTCGCGGACCTGCAGGACGAGTTCGGCTTCGGCATGCTGCTCATCAGCCACGACCTGGCCGTCGTGCGCCAGCTCGCCGACGACGTCGTCGTGCTGCACGACGGCCGCATCGTCGAGCGCGGCGCGACCTCCGCCGTGCTCGACCACCCGCAGCAGGACTACACGCGCATGCTGCTCGCGGCGGCCCCGGTCGCCGATCCCGCGCGACAGGCCGCCCGCCGCGAGGCCTGGCGTGCCTGGGAAGGAGTGGTCTCGTGACCGCGAACGTCGTCGACCGGCCCGTCTCCACGTCGGCCGGTCGGACCACCGGGTTCCGCGCCGTGGTGCGCCGGGTCCGTCAGGACCGCTGGGCCGTGGCCGCCGCGATCGTCATCGCGGTGTTCGTCGTCGTGGCGATCGCCGCACCGCTCATCGCCGCCGCCACCGGGCAGAACCCGTACAGCTACGACGTCGACGCACTGAACGACTTCGGGGCTCCCCGCGGTGCTGCCGGCGGCGTGAGCGGCGAGCACTGGTTCGGCGTCGAGCCGCTGACCGGGCGGGACCTGTTCGCCATCGTGACCTACGGCGCACGGACCTCGCTCGGCATCGGGCTCGCCGCGACCGCGATGTCGATCGTGATCGGGGTGCTCGTCGGTGTCACCACCGGGTTCCTCGGCGGCTGGTACGACCGGGTGCTGTCGCGCGTGGTCGACGTGATCTTCGGGTTCCCGTCCCTGGTCTTCATGATCGCGCTCACCGCGGTCGTGCCGACGTCGTTCCCGAAGCCGCTGCTCGTCGTGCTCGTGATCGGGTTCTTCGGGTGGCCCTCCGTCGCCCGTGTCGTGCGCGGGCAGACGCTCTCGCTCGTGAGCCGGAACTACGTCGTCGCCTCGACCGCGATGGGTGCGGGGCGCTGGCACGTCATCCGCAAGCAGCTCCTGCCGAACCTCGCCGCGACGATCACCGTCTACGCGACCATCTCGATCCCGTCGATGATCGGCGCCGAGGCCGCGCTGTCCTTCCTGGCCGTCGGGGTGAACCCGCCGACGCCGTCGTGGGGCCGCAGCATCGGCGACGCGATCGGCTGGGTGCAGACCGATCCGATGTACCTCGTCTTCCCCGGAGCCGCACTGTTCCTCATCACCCTGGCCTTCAACGTGCTCGGTGACGCCCTGCGCGACGCCCTCGACCCGCGCGGGGGCGACCGATGAGCACCGTCCGCTTCCTGGCCGTCCGGATCCTCGGCGCCGTCGTCGTGCTGTTCGTCGTCGCGGCGATCACCTACGCGCTGTTCATGCTGCTGCCCACGAACCCGGCCCGGGCGATCTGCGACAAGCCGTGCACGCCCGAGCGGCTCGCTGACGTGCAGGCGTTCCTCGGCACCGACAAGCCATGGTTCGCGCAGTTCGGGGCGTACCTCGCCGGCATCTTCGCCGGTCGCACCTTCGGTTCCGGGGCCTCCACGATCACGTGCGCGGCACCGTGCTTCGGGTACTCGTTCCAGCTGCACGACAGCGTCACGAACCTCATCGCGTCGCGCCTGCCCGTGACCGCGTCGATCGCCGTCGGGGCGGCCGTGCTGTGGCTCGTCGCCGGTGTGGCGGGCGGCACGGTGTCCGCGCTCAAGCGGGGGACGCTGGCCGACCGCGCCGTCATGACGGTCGCCGTCGCCGGGGTGTCCTCGCCCGCGTACCTGATCGGGCTGCTCGCGATCCTGCTGTTCGGGTTCACCCTCGGCTGGCTGCCCACGAGCGGGTACGTGCCGTTCGTCGAGGACCCGGTCGGGTGGGTGACGCACCTGGTGCTGCCGTGGTGCGTGCTCGCCTTCATCAGCGCGGCCATCTACGCGCGCCTGACCCGCGGCGAGATGCTCGAGTCGATGTCGCAGGACTTCGTCCGGACCGCGCGTGCGAAGGGCCTGCGGGAGCGGCAGGTCGTCGTGCGGCACGGACTCCGGACCGCGATCCTGCCCGTGGTGACGCTGTTCGGGCTCGACCTCGGGTCGCTGCTCGGCGGCGCGGTCATCACCGAGAAGGTCTTCTCGATGCAGGGCCTCGGAGCGCTGCTCATCGATGCGGTGCACACCCTCGACCTGCAGGTGGTCGTCGGCTTCACGGTGTTCTCGGCGCTGCTCATCGTCACCGCGAACGTGATCGTGGACGTCGTCTACGCGTTCGTCGACCCACGGGTGCGTCGCCGGGCCTAGGGCGAGGCCCGCTCGGCCGGCAGCTCGGGCCCGCGACGCGCAACGTCGGCGACCGCTCGCAGCGGTACAGCGCTGCGAGGAGTCGCCGACGGTGCGTTCTGCGGAAGGGGCCCCGCCGGTCGTCAGCGGGTGAAGCGGTAGGCCGCGCCGTCGTCGGTCCGCTCGAGCACACCGAGGTCGACCGCGTCGCGTCGCACGATCGCGACGTCGGCGCAGAACATCGCGATCGCCGCGTTGAGCTCGCGCTCCGACACCGGACGCGCTCGACCGAGGCGATCCCCGACGATGCCGACGATGCGCACCGACAGCGGGTGCCGCTGGTCCTCCGGCGCGGGCATGCGCTCGATCCGCCCGAACTCGAGCAGCGCCGCTGTGCCCTGCAACCGCTGCAGGTCCTTCGTCGTCCGTCCGAGCACGGCGCTGTCCGGTCCGTCGTCGCCCAGCCAGTCGAACGCCGCCACGGACGCCGCGGTCCGGTCGTCGAGCGTCCCGCCACCGACCACCGCGGCGCGGAGCGTCGGGGAGGCCAGCACGGCCACGGCCTGCCGCGCACGTCCGATCGACGTGGTGAGCTCGCCGTCCGGCATCAGAAGTACGTGATCCCGTGCGGCGTTCGGGCCGGCGTGAGCATCGCCCGGAGCAGCGCGGGCGCCGCCGGGTCCGCCGCACGGACGAGTCCGGCCGCGGCGAGGGTGACCGGGGACACCGAGCCGATGAGCACCGCGCCGAGGTCCGCCACGTCGAGCCGCAGGTCGGCCTCGCCGTCGTCACCGTCGGACAGGCGCGTCACCGTGCCCTGCCCGTCGGTGACGTCGAGCCGGTAGGTGCCCGACGCGAACCCCATCGCGTCGGAGACGGCGAGCGTCACCGAACCGTCGACCGCGTACGGCCGGCTGCTGAGCACCGCCGGCACGTCGAGCACCCGGAGCCAGACGTGGTCCTCCTCGTGCTCGACGTCGTAGGCGCGGTTGTCGCCGAGGGCCGCGACGATCGGGTCGTCGAGCCGCGAGCGGCTGTACTGCACCACGTCGTTCAGGTCGATCGAGAGCAGGAACTCCCAGAGCGACAGGTACGCGGCATCGTTCGCGTAGACCAGGTCGACGATCTCGAGGACGGTGTCGCCCTTGCCCTCCTTCACGCGCCAGGTCACGTAGCCGTCGACCTCGTCGGAGTCGTCGGGGCGGTGCACCGCGGCGCGGACGTCCTTCGCGGGCTGGCCCTCGCCGTCGCGGAGCCCGAACACGATCGGCCACGTGCCGGCGTTCCGGACCATCGAGCCCGGGGTGCGTGCGTCGAACCGGTCGAACACGGCGCGCCCGGTGCCCTCGGCGAGCCACTCCGGCGTGACGACCGCGACGGTGCCGGTGGTCGGCGCGAGCAGCGGCAGTGCCCGCTCGCGGCGGACGGTCACCGCCCGCTCACGGATCGCGCAGCCGAAGCCGAAGCGGCGGTAGATGGTGCCCTCGGACGCGGTGAGGGACGCGACGGCGTAGCCCTCGGCGATGCCGCGCTCGAGCGCGTGCGTCATCATCCGGCGGAGGATCCCGCGCCGACGCTCGGTCGGTCGGACCGTCACGGCCGAGATCGCCTGCGTGTCGATCGCGGCGCCCTCGGCCCACGTCAGGCGCTTGCGGAACCACGTGAAGGTCCCGGCCGGCCACGTCTCGTCGACCGAGCCCGGGAACGGGTCGCGCAGGTACACGCCGAGGAACGTCTCCTGGTCCTCCAGGAAGTGCGACGCCATCCGCGCGGCACCCTCGGCGTCGGGGTGCGCTTCGTGGAACCCGAACCCGACGGCGCGCATCCACGCCTCGGTCTCCGGCGTCGGCGCCCCCTCGGCGTCGGTCGTCGGCGCGAACTCGCGCAGGTCGTAGCGGTCGTCGAATGCGTCGTTGCTGGCCACGAGCCGACCCTACCGGTGCGCTCCGAGCGGCCGCCTCCCTCGGTCGACGGAGCAGGGACCGTCAAGTGGACGGGGGTGACCCGACGGCTGCTGCTCCACGGGCGCACGGGTTGCGTGCGCGGTGGTGACCGGCGTCGGACGGGAGGCGCGTGGTGGCGCCGCCACGGGCCTCCCGTCCGACGCCTGGTCACGACGGGACGCGTGGCCGGTCAGGGCGTGCCGCGCCGCGCCTCCTGGTCCACCACCTCGTCGAGGTCCGCCAGCTTCCGCATCTGCTGCAGCGGCCGCGCCATCCGGTTGTTCTCCCGCAGCGCGGGCTCGGTGCGCGACAGGAACGCCCAGTAGCCGGCGGTGAGGGGACACGCGTCCTCGCCGAGCCGCTTGGTCGGGTCGTAGCGGCACCCGCCGCAGTGGTCCGACATCCGGTCGATGTAGCGGCCACCGGAGGCGTACGGCTTCGTCGCGACCATCCCGCCGTCCGCGTGCTGCGACATCCCGATGATGTTCGCGGGCATCACCCACTCGGTGCCGTCGACGAACACGTCGGTGAACCACTCCGTCAGGTGGACCGGGTCGTAGCCCCGCTGCAGGGCCCAGTTGCCGAGCACCATGAGCCGTTGGATGTGGTGCAGCCAGCCGTGGTCGTGCAGGCCCTCCATCGCGGTGGACAGGCAGACCGCGTCGATCTCGGACGCGTCGAGCTCCTGCCACCAGCGGGGGAGCCGCTCGTGTGCGCCGAGGGCGTTCTCCTCGGCGCCGTAGTCGTCGCCGAACCACCAGTAGAGGTGCCAGACGTAGTCGCGCCAGCCTGCGACCTGGCGGACGAAGCCCTCGACGCTCGCGAGCGGGGCGTCGTGGTCGCGGTGCGCGGTGAGGGCTGCCTCGACGACCTCGAGAGGATCGAGCACGCCGAGGTTCATCGGCACGCTGAGCAACGAGTGCGCCATCGTCCAGTCGTTCGTCAGCGTGGCGTCCTCGAACGGCCCGAAGTCCCCGAGCCGGACCTGCACGAAGTCGTCGAGGGCCTGCCGGGCCTCGTCGGCGGTCACGGCGAAGCGGCGTGTGTCGTCCCTGCCGACGAAGCGGACGTCGCCGTCGTGTTCCCAGCGGTCGAGGTCGTGGCGGACCTCGTCGTCGATCTCGTCCTCGGTCGGCCACCACGGATCGGGCAGCCCGAGCGTGGTCGCTCCCCTGGGCGGTGGTTCCCGGTTCTGGTCGTCGAGGCTGAACTTCCCGCCGACGGGCTCGTCCGAGTGCATGAGCCAGCCCTCGCGGCGGCGGACCCGCTCGTAGTGGGTCTCCATCCGGAAGCGTCCGGTGCGCTCGGCGGCCCACTCGGCGAACTCGGCCTCGTCGGTGATGAAGCCGCGGCTCGGCAGGATCTCGGTGCCCCTGCCCCAGTGCCGGACCTGCGCGCGCAGGGTGCGGGAGGGTGGGTCGACCACGTCGAGGTCGTCCCGGCCGACCAGGGCGTCCTTGAGGCCCTCGACCTGCACGTGCTCGGCCCGGTCGCCGAGCTCCCGCACCCGGTGGCGGAGGGCGCTCAGCCAGAGGTGTGCCTTCGCACGGTGCATCGGTCGGGCGGTGAAGAACTCGCGCGCCTCGACCACCAGCGCGGGGCCGCCGTCGTCGAACAGCGGTCCGTACTGCCCCGGCAGGACGAGCCGGGTGCGGTCGGTGCTGCCGGCGTCGGTGCTGCCGTGGTCGGGTGCCATGCCCGGACGCTACCGGCGGCGTGTGACGCCCGGCTGACGGCGCGTGTGCCCCGACGTCGGCGTCGGCGGCCAGGGCTGGCCCGGCGGCCGCGTTCCGGTCGCACGACGTGCCGCTCGTGTTCGGCGGGCGCGGCAGGTCGTGCGACCGGAACGTGCCGCCGGCGGCACGTCGTGCAACCGAGGGCCGTCGACGGCCCCGTCGCGGCAGGCCGGCCCGGTCAGTTGTACGACGCGAGCCGGTTCGGCGCCGTGTTGCCCGCCGGCGTCGGTACCGCCCCGCCGACCCCGTTGATGACGCTCGAGATCGTGCCCGTGTCACCGAGCGACACCGTCACGAGCCCGTGCGCCCGGATCCCCGCGCCCGTCGGCGTCTCGAACGCCCGGTCTGCGTGCACGGAGGGGTTCGTGTTGAAGAAGCAGTAGACACCACCGCCCCAGATCTCGTGGTTCGACACCCCCGACGCGACCTTGTACGCCGCGTACCCGGCCCCGGTCGGGCTCTGCCACGATGCGTTGTCCGGCACGTCGTACGGCATCTCGTTCTGGAAGAAGATCGTCCGACCCCGGTTGCCGTTCCACAGCACCTCGTACCGCTGGTAGTGCTCGACGAACAACCCGGTCGCCAGGACGTCGTCCCCGTTCACCTCGACACCCGTGGCGCCGGTGTTGACGTTCCACCCCGTGGCCGCTCCGCCGTGGTCGGCTCGCCACGCCCAGATGTGGTCGACCAGCGTGTCGTCCGCGTTGACCTGCAGCGTCGTCGACGCCTTGCCCTGGATGCTCGACCCGACGCGGAAGAACACGTCCTGGATGCTCTGCGGATCGGCCGCGTGGTCGGCGTGCGAGCCGCCGGTGCCGAGTCGGACGAGCTGCGCGCTGTTCGTCGTGCCCGCATCGACCACGAGGTTCGAGACGTTCACACCCGAGACGTCCGAGCTGGTGAGGACCGCGTTGCCCTTCGTCGGCACGAGCGTCGGGAAGCCGACGCCCGTGACGACGGTGTCCGGACGCGTGACGTTCAGCGCGGCGTCCAGCTGGTACGTGCCCGGGGTGAAGAACAGGTTCAGCCCCTGCGCCAGCGCGCTGTTGATCGTCGCCGCGCTGTCACCGGGGTGTGCGACGTAGAAGTTCCGCATCGGGATGTCGGTCCCCGGCGTGTTCGGCCACGTCACCCCGGTGGAGTTCGTCCGCAGCGACGGCACGAACACGTGGTACTTGTTCGACGAGTCGATGTACAGGTACGGCTTCTCACGCGTCACCGGCGTGGTCGACAGCGTGGTCCAGCTCTTCGAGAAGTCGTTCGCGGGAGCGCCCTGCACCCCCGAGAACACCATGTTCCAGTTCCCGCCCTGCCAGCTGCCGAGCGAGGAGTTCCGGGTGTACCACTGCTGCTGGGACCCGCTGGTGACGGTGCCGTCGACCTTCGAGTCGGCGATGTACCCACCGGACGAGTAGCCCTGACCGCCGTCCTGGTTGGACGGCCCCATCGTCAGGTTCCCCTTGACGTGGACCCGCCGCATCGGTGCGGCCTGCGACACCGCCCAGCGGTCGGTGCCGCCCTCGGGGACGACCGACAGGTTCTCCGCCGACCGCCAGAAGTTCTGCGTCGCGTTCTTCTCGTCACCGGCGTTCCACCCGGAGTCGACGTTGATCGCACCGGTGATCGTGACGTCGTCCGGGTTCTTGCCGAGGCCGGCGACGGACGTGTAGAAGCCGAGGTTCGCCCAGAGCCGACCGTAGCTGCCCGGCTTGAAGAGGAAGGCGTACCGCTGCGAGCCGAACTGCGCCGTGCTGCTGCGGAGCTGCGAGTCGAACGCCGCGTCCACGTCGGCCTGGATGGTCGAGGTCGGTGTCGACGGGCTGTAGACCTTGACGTTGCTGCCGAGGTCCGGGGTGTCGCTGGTCGGCACGGCTGCCTGTGCCTGCACGGCCGGCGCGAGGGCGCCGACCAGTCCGACCGCCGTGATCGTCGCGAGGAGCGTGCTCATCCGTCGTTGCATGATGCTCGATTCGTCGTCGGACGGCCCCGTTGCCGCCCGCAACAGACGGTAGACCCGCCCGGACGCCGCGGCAGTCGGTGCTGCGGCGGACAAGTGCGTACCCCGTTCGGGGGTCGGACGGGAGGCCCGTATCGCCCTCGCCCCGCCACCCCCGTCCCGGCGCTCGGTACGCTCCGAGCATGTGGACGAACGAGCAGGACTGGCGTGCGTCCGTCCCGCGTCTGCTCGCCCGGGCGGTCGAGCGCTGGGACCTGCACCCGGGCGAGCCGTACGCGGGCGGCAGCGTCTCGCACGTCGTCCGAGTGCGGCTCCCCGACGGCGGCGATGCCGTCCTCAAGCTGTCCCTGCCGCACCGCGAGGCCGAGCACGAGGCAGCAGCGCTCGCGTGGTGGGACGGTGCCGGCGCGGTCCGCCTGCTCGCCGTGGACCCGGACGACCCCTTCGTGCTGCTGCTCGAGCGCTGCCACCCCGGCACCCGCCTCGTGCAGTGCGACGACGTGCCGGCCGAGGAGCGCCTGCGTACCGCGGGTGGTCTGCTCACGCGGCTCTGGGCGACCGGGATCCCGGACGACCACCCGTTCGAGTCCGTCGCCGACGTCGCCGCGGAGTGGGCGGCGCTCGCCGATGCCCGGATACTCGAACTCGCGCCTCCGTTCGACCCCGGACTCGTGCGCCGCGGCACCGATCTGCTCCGCACCCTGCCCCGCGGCGCCCCACGGTCGGTGGTCGTGCACGGGGACGCGAACCCCGGCAACGTGCTCGCGGCGGGCCGGGAGCCGTGGCTCGTCATCGACCCGAAGCCGATGGTCGGCGACCCGGCCTACGACCTGAGCCCGGTGCTCGTGCAGGTCGGCGACCCCTTCCGCACGGGCGACCCCCTGCGCGCCGTCCGGCACCGGGTCGCCGTGCTGTCGGACACGACCGGCCAGTCCCCGGACCGCATCGCCGCCTGGTGCACGGCGCGGCTGGTCGAGTCCGCCCTCTGGTCGGTGAGCAGGGGAGCGCTCGGCGACGGTGTCGACGCGATGGCCCGTGCTGCGGTGGTCGACGGGCTCGGCGCCTGACCACCGCGGGGTTCACCTCCGCGGGAGCCCGGCGACGTAGGCCGTGAGCACCGCGTTCGGATCGACGGCGGCGACCGCGCCGACCCGGTAGAGCAGCAGGGCGTCGACGACCCCGACGAGGTCCCGTGCGGAGCCGTCCGGGTCCACGACGCCGATGCCGTCGAGCAGGGTCCGTGCCGCTCGGACGAGGTCGTCACGCACCGGGTCGGCGCCGGTCAGGGGAGCACGCAGTCCGGGGTCGTCGCGCAGTTCGACGAGGAGCGCGAGCCTGGCGGCCTGTGCATCGCCGCGAGCAGCGAGTGCGTCGAGGAACCCGGTGGCGACCGCGACGACCGAGGCGTCGTCCGGGTCCTCCGGCAGTCGGAGTCCGGCGACGTCGGACGCCAGCTGCTCGGTGATCCGCGCCGCCACCAGCGCGAGCAGTGCGTGCCGGGTCGACGCGTAGTACGTCGTCGACCCGGGCGGGACCCCTGCCTCGGTGTCGACGCCGCGGTGGGTGAGCGACCGCGCGCCGCCGCGCGCCACGAGACGGACCGCCGCGTCGGCGAGGTCGTCGCGTCGTCCCATGGCTTCCCCTCTCGGCCAGGACATCGTACTGTTCTCTACATCTGTAGAGGATCGATCGGGAGGGTGTGGTGCGCGCAGTCGTCGTCGGCGGGGGAGCATCGGGTCGAGCGATCGGAGCGGCGATCGCCGCGCGGGGCTGGGCGGTGCAGGTGTCGTCGCGGCGGACGGGGTTCGACGTCCTGCGCGACGACGTCGCGGCTGTGCTCGGGGGCGCCGACGTGGTGGTCGAGGCCACCGGTCGCTTCACGACGAGCCGCCGACGAGCCACCGACTTCTTCGTCCGGTCGACCACCGCGGTCGGTTCGGCTGCCGCAGCGGTCGGGGCGCGGCACGTCCTGCTCTCGGTCCTCGGGTGCGAGCGTCCGGAGGTGCAGGGGTACGGCTACTTCGCCGGCAAGGCAGCGCAGGAACGGGCCGCCGCGACGACCGGTGCCGAACTGTCGGTGGTGCGCTCGACGCAGTGGCACGAGTTCGCGGAGCAGAACGCCGAGCGTTTCGGTGTCGGTCGCGTCGCGCTGGTCCCGGCGATGACGATCGCTCCCGTGGCGCTGACCGCGGTGGCCGCCGTCGTGGCGGAGGTCGTCTCGGGTGAGCGCAGGGAGCGTCGCGTCGAGGTCGCCGGGCCGCGGCGGACGACACTGCTGGCGATGACGGAGTCGCTGCCCGCTCCCGGTGTCCGTGCGCTGCCGCTCCGCATCCCCGGTCGGCTGGGGCGCGCGTTCCGCGACGGTGCGCTCCTGCCGGACGTGGGTACGGAGGTGGTCGGACCGTCCTTCGACGAGTGGCTCACCGCGCGGTCGCGCCACTGATGCCGGTCGGCCGGGGCGTCGCGCTCGCGGCAGGCCGACCGGCACGACGGCGTCCGCTCAGCGCGTGCCGGCGACGACGGCGTCGAGTGCGTCGTCCGCAGACCTCGGCTCGCGGCCGAGCAGCGTCCGGAGGGTCGGGTCCGTCCCTGCGAACCACCCTCCGGCCGCTGCCTCGTACATGCCGAGCAGGAACCGGACCATGCGTTCGTCCTGCCCCGCCGCGACGGCGCCGTCGACCCACTGTTCCGCGTCGACGAGCCGGAAGCCGACGTCGCGACCGACGCGCGCGGCCAGCCGGTCCGTGAGCTCCCCGAAGGTCGGTGCCGCGGTCGCGGTGATGGTCACCGGCCCCTCGGCCGGCGTCTCCTGCAGCAGCAGGGCGGCAGCCGCCTCGGCTGCGTCCTCGCGGGCGGTCCAGGACACCGGTCCGTCTGCCGGCAGGGCGACCGTCCCCGTCTCCGGCCACGGCCCCAGCAGCCACTGCAGGCTGTGGGCGTAGAAGCCGTTCCGGAGCGAGGTCCACCGGAGGCCCGACTCGGCGAGCAGGTCCTCGGTGGCGGCGTGGTGCTGTGCCGGCACGAACGGGGACGCCGCTCCCGCGCCCTGGTGGCTCGTGTAGAAGACCTCTCCGACGCCGGCGCTCGCCGCGGCCTGCACGGCGTTCCGGTGCTGCCGGACGGTGTCCCCTCCGGGGTCGTTCGACGAGACGAGCAGCAGGCGGTCCGAGCCGGCGAAGGCCTCGACCAGGCCCGCCGGGTCGTCGTAGTCGCCGTGACGCACCGTCACGCCGCGCTCGGCGAACCGCGCGGCGCGTGCGGGGTCCCGTGTCACCACCGTGAGGCGGGATGCCGGGAGGTGGTCGAGGAGGTGGTCGGCGGTGGCGCCGTTGAGTGCGCCGGTCGCTCCGGTGATCGTGATCATGGTGGCCTCGTTCGTGTTATCGGTGGAAACACGAGAACCGTAGCGCTGGTTTTCGGTGGAAGCAAGCACCTGTTAGCGTTGATCCGTGACCAGTACCGCACCGGCGATCGACTCCCGTCGCGACGTCCGCGAGCGCATCGTGGTCGGCGCTGCGGAGCTCCTCCACGACGGCGGTGTCGACGCGGTGACGACGCGAGCGGTCGCCGCACGGGCAGGAGTGCAGGCGCCCACGATCTACCGGCTCTTCGGGGACAAGGACGGACTGCTCGACGCGGTCGCCGAGCACGTCATGACGGTGTTCAGCGCCGAGAAGGCCGCGATGGTCGACGCCGCCGGAGCGGACGGGACGGACCCGGTCGAGGCGCTCCGCGCGGGATGGGACGCGACCATCGCCTTCGGGCTCGCCAACCCCGACCTGTTCGTCATCATGAGCGACCCGCGTCGCGGGCGAGGGTCACCCGCCGTGGCGGCCGGGCTGCGTGTGCTCGAGGAACGGTTGCGACGGGTCGCGGTGGCCGGACGTCTCCTCGTCGGGGCGTCGGAGGCGGTCCGGCTGGTGCACGCGGCCGGTACCGGTGCCGTGCTCGCGATCCTGGGCGAACCGGAGGGCCGACGCGACCCTGCCCTGGCCGAGACGGTCTGGGCCGCGGTCGAGGCGCAGGTCGTCGTCCCCGAGCGCGACGTCGTCGCCGGTCCCGACCGGGCGCTCCGCACCGCGGCGTCGACCCTGCGCGCCGGCGTCGAGGAACTCGACCGACTGACGGCAGCCGAGCGCGCTGTCCTGGCGGAGTGGCTCGACCGCGTGGCGGCGGGGCGTCGGGAGTCCGACTCCGGAGGAGCCTGACCGTCCGACCTGCGTCGGACGCAGCTCAGTCGGTCGCGCCCCTCGGCGGGTCCACGAGCAGCGCGACCCGGTCCCGCAGGTAGTCCTCGAGCGGCACGGCGGTCCCGGAGGTGGGGGACCAGCGGACGACCGGTTCGCCGTCGACCACGGCGAGCACACCATCGGCCCCGACGAGCGAGTCGTCGAGCGGGATCGGCACCGCGCCGTGGTTGACCGTGTCGCCCGCGGCGAAGTGCCCCTTCGCCGCGGCCGCCCGGTAGGCGCGGCGCACCTCGGCGGAGACCGAGACGAACTGCTGGCGTCCGGGGTCGGTCACGCGGGTGATCTGCCCGGTCGCCCAGACCCCGCCGGCGGTCTCGGAGGACGATCCGAGCAGCAGGGCTCCGACGCGCCAGACCCGGCCGAGCGAGCGGATCGTCGGCTCCCGACGGATCCCGAGGACGGCGCGGGGCTCGACGTACTCGCCGAGGGCCTCGTCGCGGACGCCGGCTGCCCGCAGGCGCGCGGCCGCGTGGTCGAGCAGGGTCTGCGCTCGCAGCACCGCGTCCTCCACGAGCCCGTCCGTCACGCTGCCCGAGCCTAGACCGGCACGTCACACGGGGTCGCGCGGCCGGAGGAATGTGCCCGCTGCCCGTACGGTTGCACGGTCTCGGAACGAGGAGGGCCCATGGGCATCGTGCGGTGGTTGTTCGACGCGCAGCTCGTCATCGGCGACCAGACCGTGCTCTGGCGCGAGGTGATCGGCAACGTGTTCGGGCTGCTCAGTGCGCTCGGCGGGATGCGTCGCAGGGTCTGGGCGTGGCCGGTGGGGATCCTCGGGAACGCCCTGCTCTTCACGGTGTTCATGGGTGCGCTCTTCGACACCCCGAACCCGGTGAACCTGCTCGGCCAAGCCGGCCGACAGGTCATGTTCATCGTCGTCAGCGTCTACGGGTGGTACCGGTGGACGCACCGCGCGGACGAGGCGACGACCGTCGTCGAGCCGCGGTGGGCCTCCTGGTCGACCCGGGGGCTGCTGGTGGTGGCGCTGGTGGGCGGCACCGCCGTCCTGACGCCCGTGTTCCGGGCCCTCGGCTCGTACGAGCCGGTCTGGAGCGACGCCTGGATCTTCGTCGGGTCCGTGCTGGCGACGTACGGCATGGCGAAGGGCTGGGTCGAGTTCTGGCTGATCTGGGTCGCGGTCGACCTGGTCGGGGTGCCGCTGCTCTTCTCGGCCGGCTACTACGCGTCCGGGCTCATGTACGTCTTCTACGGCGCCTTCACCCTGACCGGGTTCTTCGTCTGGGTGCAGCAGGGGCGCAAGCCCTCGGCGGCGCCGGTGACGGTGGGCTGACGCGCTCGACAGGTGTTGCCTGACCCCCGCACTGGGTGGAGACACGCCGGGGCCGGGTGCGGTGGACTGTCGGGATGGCAGACATGCACGGCGGGTCCGTCGAGGACGACGCGTCGCTGGCCGAGCGGATCGTGCGCGGGGCGATCCGGGCCTACCGGCTGCACCCGTTCCACGAGGTCGACGCCGGTACGGTCGCCGAGACCTGCGGCGTGGACCGCACGGTCGTCGACCGGCTCTTCCCGACCTGGGACGGACTGCTCCTGGTGGTCTACGACCGCTGGCTGCAGCTCCGCGGATCCCGCCGGTCGTCGGTGCCGCGGTGCACGCTCGAGCACGTGCGGATGACCCTGGCCGAGGACGTCGCCGACCCCGGTCTCGTCCGGGTGCTCGCGGGCGTCGTGACCCTCGCCGCGTCCGAACGGGACTTCGCCGGCTTCTTCCGCAAGCGCTTCGAGGAGTACGTCGAGGAGCTCACCGTCGGGCTGCAGCGCGACGTCGACGCCGGTCTGGAGACCATCGGCATCCCCGCCCACCAGGCCGCGACCCAGTTGCTCGCGGTCTACGAGGGACTCCAGCTGCAGATGCTCGTCCGGCCGTACCTCGACGTCCTGGTCGAGTACGACCGTGCCGTGCACACGCTCCGGCACGGCTGGCGTGAGCCCGAAGCCGTGGCCTGGGACGTGGACGAGGCGCTCGTCCGCGGCTGACCCACGAGCGGTGCCGCCGTCGACACCCGTCGGCCCGTCGACGACCCGCGTCCGTCGGGCCGCGTCAGCGTGCCCGGGCTCGGCCCCGGCGCCAGCCGGCGATCTGCCGCACCGTGACCTTCGACCCGTACTGCGCCACCGAGTGGCGGAACAGGTACTCGGCGAACCAGAGCAGCACCGCGGCCACGGCGAACACCTCGACGATGCAGACGACGGACTCGACGACGGACAGCGATCCGACGGCGTTCCGGACCATGGCGGTGATCGGCGTGAAGGTGGGGAAGTACGTGAAGAACGCCGCCACCGGCGACGACGGCGTCGTCATCACGAAGAACGCCGCGTAGAGCGGGATGATCAGGGCGAAGATCGCGGCGGACTGCAGCGTCGAGGCGTCCTTGATCGAGGGCACCGCAGCGCCGACGGCGACGAAGAGCCCGCAGGCGAGCAGCACCCCGCCGACGAGCAGCAGCGCACCGACGACCATCCGCCACGGGTCCACCGTCAGGCCGCCGAGCCGCGACGCGACGAGGGGCAGTGCGACCAGGGCGACCGCGAGCCCCGGCAGCACGACGACCCCGACCTGCACGAGCCCGACGAGCAACATGGCGAGGACCTTGCCCCGGATCAGGTCACCGGCCGTCACCGCGGTCAGGATCATCTCGGAGATGCGGTTCTCCTTCTCCTCGACGACCACCGTCACCATGCGGGTCGCGAGCAGGATCACGATGCCGAAGAACGCGAGGGCGTAGAGCAGCGGCGGGACGATCGACAGCCAGCCCGGTGCGACGCGGCCGTCGGCGTACGTGGTCAGGTCGGTCGACGGCGGGGCGCGGAGGAGCGCGACGGCCTCGTCGTCACCGACCGAGGCCGCGACGCTGCGTTCGAGCACCCGCTCGGCGAGCGAGGAGTAGCCACCGTTCTCGAACAGTCCTCGGTCGGCGCCATCCAGCCGGATCGCCTGCGCCGACGGCTTCTCCGGGTACTCGACGAAGAGCTCGAGCGTGCCCGCCCGGACGGCCGCGCGGTCGGCGCCCGGGTCGTCGGACGGCGACCCGCCCCACTCGGCCGCGATCCGCGCCGACACCAGGCCCGAGTGGTCGACGTACCGGAACGAGGTCTTCGCCGCCGAGGCGCTCGACGAGATCGAGTCGGAGCCGGCCGCCTGTCCGACGCCGACGAGCACCGAGACCAGGACGACGACGATCGGGAGCGCGAGGGTGCCGATCCAGAACGCGGGCTTCTTGACGGCGCGGACGAACTCGAAGCGGACGACCGTCCCGAGCCGGCTCACGCCACCGCCCCGCTCGCGGTGGTGTGCTGCGTCGACGCCCGTCCGGCCGGCGCCTGGTCGGCCCCGGCGTCGTGGCCGTAGACCTGGACGAAGATCTCGTCGAGCGGGATGCGGCGCATCTCGAACGCGGTCACGTGCGCACCTGCGCCGACGAGCGCGGCGAGGATGTCCGACCCGTCCACCGCGGCTGCCTCGGTGGGCACCAGGTGGGCGACGTGACCCTCGTGCCGAGCGAGGCGGTACAGGGGAGAACGGGGGACCGTGCCGGTGAGCTGCACCCGGGCGACGGCGCCACCGAAGGCGTCCTGCACGTCGGGGATGCTGCCGTACGCGGCTGCCCGGCCGTCCTTGAGCAGCAGGATGCGGTCGCAGAGGCGCTCGACCTCGTCCATGTGGTGCGTGACGAGGACCACGGTCGCGCCGTCCGCCTTCCGCTCGTCGACCAGGTCGAGGAGCAGCCGACGGTTGACCGGGTCGAGCCCCTTCGTCGGTTCGTCGAGGATGAGCAGGCGCGGTCGGTCCATGATCGTGATGCCGAGCTGCACCTTCTGCTGCTGCCCGCCGGACAGCTTGTCGACACGGAGCTTCGCGCGGTCGGCGAGCCCGACGCGCTCGAGGTACTCGGTGCTCCATGCCGCGGCCTCGGTGCGGCGGAGGCCCCGCAGCGTGCCGAAGTAGGTCATGACGTCGAGCACGGACTCCTTGCGGTACAGCCCGCGCTCCTCGGGCAGGTACCCGATGCCGCCGGTCGCGGGTCGGTACGGTGCGCCGTCGACGAGCAGGGTGCCGGAGGTCGGCGTCGTGATGCCGAGCAGGGCCCGGATCGTGGTGGTCTTGCCCGAACCGTTGCTGCCGAGCAGCCCGAAGGTCTCGCCGGGGGCCACGTCGAACGACAGCCCGTCGACGACGTCCCGGTCCCCGAAGCGCATGACGAGGTCCCGCACGCTGATGCTCGCGCCGCTCATGCTGCCGACCCTACCGGCGACGAATGAGTCCATCGTGCTTGCGGTGGGAGGACGATCCGCTCGTAGGAGGACGGAGCTCCGGGCCTCCTACGAGCGATTCGCCCTCCTTCGCGCGGAACGGCCCCTGACGGACGGGAGGCGCGGTGCCTGCCTGCACCGCGCCTCCCGTCCGCCACCGGGTTCCGTCAGGAACGCAACCAGGCGGTCCCCACACCCGACAGTGCGCCGTCTGCCACCGGCGCGGAGGCGAGCAGCAGCTCGCCGGCGGGGAGTGCGTACGGCTCGTCGCCGAACACCGTCACGCTCGTCCAGCCGTTCGGCCGGCGGAACGCGAGCACGTCGTCGCGACCGGTCTCGAGCCACTCGAGGTGCTCCTCGGACTGCAGCTGGCCGCGCAGGCCCAGGGCCTTCCGGTACAGGTTCAGCGTCGAGTCGGGGTCGGCGTCCTCCGCCTCGACCGAGACCTGCGCGAACCACGCCGGCTGCGGCAGGTGCGAGCCGCCGTCGCCGAACCCGAACGACGAACCCTGCCGCGTCCACGGGATCGGCACGCGGCAGCCGTCACGGCCCACGTCGACGCCCGGGTTCCGGAAGAACGCCGGGTCCTGGCGCTCGGCGTCGGGGATGTCGCCGACCTCGTGCAGGCCGAGTTCCTCGCCCTGGTACAGGTAGGCGGAGCCGGGCAGTGCGAGCTCGAGGAGCGTCGCCGCCTGGGCCCGACGGAGTCCGAGCGAACGGTCGAGCGCCGCCTGGTCACCGCCCGCGAGCAGCCACGCGGACCCCTGCTTCTGCTCGTCGCCGTTCCGGGCGGGCAGTGCGTAGCGGGTGGCGTGCCGGACGACGTCGTGGTTCGAGAACACCCACGTCGTCGACGAGCCGGACTGCTCGGCGAGCCCGAGGTTGAACTCGATGATCGTGCGGAACTGCTGTGCGTCGAAGTCCGCCTCGAGCAGGTCGAAGTTGAACGCCTGCCCGAGTCCCTCGGCGCTGGCGTACCGGGCACGGCGGTCGGCTGCGACCCAGGCCTCGGCGACGGCGGTCCGTGCCGGGGTGTACTCGTCGAACACCGTCCGCCACTCGGCGTAGATCTCGTGCACGTCGTCGCGGTCCCAGAGGATGTGCGAGCCGTCCTTCGGGGCGGCGAGCACCTCGGCCCACGTGGGCAGCTCGCCTGCGGGCAGGTCCTTCGCCAGGCCGTGCGCCACGTCGATGCGGAAGCCGTCGACACCACGGTCCGACCAGAAGCGCAGCGTGTGCAGGAAGTCGTCGCGCACCTCGCGGTTCGCCCAGTTCAGGTCGGGCTGCTCCGTCGCGAAGTTGTGCAGGTACCACTGGCCGTCGCCCACGGCGGTCCAGGCCGGGCCGCCGAAGATCGACACCCAGTCGGCCGGCGCCTCGGACCCGTCGGGACCGGTGCCGTCGCGGAACACGTAGCGGTCCCGGGCCGGGCTGCCCTTCGGCGACGCCAGTGCCTCGCGGAACCACGCGTGCCGGTCGCTCGTGTGGTTCGGCACGATGTCGACGATGACCCGGATGCCGGCGCCGTGCAGGGCATCGACCATCTCGTCGAAGTCGGCGAGGGTGCCCAGACGCGGGTCGACGTCGCGGTAGTCGTCGACGTCGTAGCCGCCGTCGGCCAGTGCGGACGGGTAGAACGGGCTGAGCCAGACGGCCTCGATGCCGAGGGAGGCCAGGTACGGCACCCGCGAGGTCACCCCGCGGAGGTCGCCGATGCCGTCGCCGTCCGCGTCGGCGAACGAGCGGGGGTACACCTGGTAGACGCTCGCCTGGCGCCACCAGGTCTCGGCGTCGGTGGCGGCTGCGGGCTGGACGAGCGTGTCGGTCACGTCGGGCCTTTCGTTGTTCGTGCGGGTGGTGGTCGTGGTCGTTGCAGCTGCGTTCGTGTCCGCGGTCGCGGACGGCGACGTCGGCGTCACTTGATCGCGCCCTGGGTCACGCCGGCCATCACCCATCGCTGGGTGACGAGGTAGACGATGATCGCCGGGGCCATCGCCATCAGGTACGAGGCGAACGACACGTTGTAGTTGTTGCTGAACTGCGTCTGGAACATCTGCTGCAGCACCGGCAGGGTCTGCAGCGCCGGGTCCGAGGTGATCAGCGACGGCATCACGAAGTCGTTCCAGGACGCCAGGAACGCGAAGATGCCGACGGTGGCGCTCATCGGCGCGAGGAGCGGGAACACCAGTCGCCAGAACACCTGCCCCGTGCTCGCACCGTCGATGCGGGCACTCTCCTCCAGCTCGGCTGGGATCGAGCGCAGGAACGCGGTGAAGAGCAGCACGCTGAACGACAGCTGGAACATGACGTGCAGGATCGCGACGCCGAACGGGTTGTCCAGCCCGGCGAGGCCCGTGAGCTTCACCTGCGACAGCGCGAGCACCGGGAACGGCAGGAACATCGCGGCGAGCAGGTAGAAGAACGACCAGCGGAAGAAGCGGCGCTCCCAGTTCCGGGCGATGGCGTACGCCGTGAACGACGCGAGCAGGATCGTCCCGACGACGGTGATCGCCGCGATGAGCACCGAGACGCCGAACGCCCGCGGGAAGTCCGTGAGCTCCCAGGCCTGCACGAAGCCGTCGACGCTGAACGGCGCCGGCAGCGAGAACGCGTTGCCGTCCACGGCCTGCGTCGTGGTCTTGAACGCCATCGTCACGGTGACGTAGAGCGGGACGAGGACGGACAGGGTGCACAGTGCGAGGACGATCGTGACCGGCCAGTTGAACCGTTCACCGCGGCGTCCGGCGGTGCGGTCGGCGTCGACCGACCGGATGCTGCCGGTCGCCGTCGTACCCGGGCGGAGGGGTGCTTGCATGGTCATCAGAGCGCTGCCTTCCCGCGGGTCGCCCGCAGCTGGATCACGGCGATGACGACGGCGATCACGAAGAAGATCGTCGCGTTCGCCATCTGGTACGCGTAGTCGCCGCCGCTGAAGCCCTTGAAGATCGACATCGCGACCGTCGTGGTCGAGGTGCCCGGGCCGCCGTCGGTCAGGCCGACGACGATGTCGTACGAGTTCAGGAAGTTCTTGAACCCGATCACGAGGTTGATGAGGATGTAGCCCGCCGTCAGGGGCGCGGTGATCGAGACCAGCTGCCGCCAGGCGCTGGCGCCGTCGAGCGCCGCGGCCTCGTACACCTCGCCGGGGATCGACAGGACGCCGGCGATGTAGATGAGGAGCGTCGACGGGATCGCCTGCCAGGCGGTCACGACGACGATCGCGACCCACGCCAGGTCGGGGTTCGCCAGGATGCTCTGCTCGAGCGGGGCGATGCCGAGCGTGGTCGCGAGCGCCGGCAGGCTGTTCGCGAAGAGGAACGAGAACACGTAGGCGATGACGATGCCGGAGATCACCATCGGCAGGACGAAGACGCCGCGGAGCGCGATCTTGCCGCGGATCTTCGACGTCAGCGCGATCGCGAGCAGGAACGCCACGGCGTTCACCAGGAGCACGGTGACGAGCGAGAACCCGATGGTGAACAGGTACGCCTGCAGGATCGCGGGGTCGGAGAACACCGCGACGTAGTTCGTCAGGCCGGTGAACCGGAACTCGCCGAAGCCGACGGAGTTCGTGAAGCTCAGCACGATGCCCATCGCTGCGGGGAGGGTGATGGCGAGGGTGAAGAGCACGAGCGTGGGGACGAGGAACAGGAGGAAGAGCGGATCGACGCGCTTGGCGCGTCCGCGGACGCCGGCCTGGACGCGCGGTGCGGCTCCGCCCCGGCGGCGGCGGTCCGCCGTCGTGATCGATTCGGTGGTCGTGGTGGCCAAGGTCGTCTCCTTACGCGGCCGACCGGAGCGCGAGCCGCGCCCAGTCGCCGTCGAGGGTGCGGAGTTGCGGGTCGGGCGCACCGCCGAAGGCGATGGACTGCAGGTAGTTCGCCACCGGGATCTCGGCGGGGATGAGCTGCGAGGCGCCGAGGTAGAACGCGGCCTGGTCGTACGAGTCCTGCATGCCGCGGAGCGCGGGGTTCGAGACCGGAGGGGAGTCCTTCCGCACACCGAAGCCGTTGTTGTCGGCGTTGTACCGGTCGCTGATCTCCGGGCTCATCAGGAAGGACAGGAACTCGCGGGCGGCCTCCTGCTTCCGTGAGGCCTCGGGGATCCAGAGCCCGAGGTCGACGTTGACGCGCACCTTGTTGTCGGCGGGGTCGTCGGTCGCCGGGAACGGGAAGGTGCCGAGGTCCATGTCGGGGTTCGTCTTCGCGATCTCGCCGAGCGCCCAGGGGCCCTGCAGGTACATCGCCGCCTTCCCCTGCGCGAACGCGAGGTTGCCGTCGCCGTAGCCCCGGCTGGCGGCGCCCTGCTGGTGCCACTGCAGCAGGTCCACCATGCGGCCGACGGGAGCGGCGAAGTCCTTCTCGAACGACACCGCCGACCCCCTGCCGACCGAGGTGCCCTCGCGGTCGAGCGCCGCGAAGGTCGACGGCACGTCGAGCATGCCGCCCACCGAGTAGTCGAACATGCCCTGGGCGATCGTCCAGTTGTCCTTGTACGTGCCGTACATCGGGGTGATCCCGGCCTTCACGAGACGCTCGCACACGTCGGTGAACGCGCTCCAGGTCGTCGGCACCTCCAGACCCTGCTGCGCGAACAGCTGCTTGTCGTAGATCACCGACGCGGCGGTCACCGAGTAGGGCAGGACGCTCGTCCGGCCCGGGTAGTCCGCGGTCTGGCGCATCAGGGGCCAGAGGTCGGGGTTGATCGTGTCCTTCTCGGGCAGGTCCGACAGGTCGGTCAGGGCCCCGTGCTCGACGAACGACACCATCGCGTAGTTGTAGTTCAGGCACCCGAGGTCCGGCGGTCGGTTCCGGACGAAGTTCGCGGACATGTTCGACGTCGAGTCGCGGACCACGCGGATCTTGGACTGGCTGTCGTGGAACTTCGCGATGACGTCGTCGAAGTACCCGATGACCTCGGGCTTCGACACGTAGAAGGTGATCGTCTCGGGTCGGCTGCTCGATCCTCCGAGCGGGGCGCACCCAGCGAGTGCCAGGCCCGCGCCGATGCCGCCCGCACCGAGCAGGAACCCGCGGCGGGTGACCCCGGCCGTGCTCCTGGTGGTGGCGTGTGCTTGCACGTCGTCTCCGTCCGTCCGGACCCGGCGTCCCTGCCGTTCCGACTTGCGTGCCGGCGTCGGTGTCGGCTCGCGCGACTAAATGTACTCAGAAAATCTAATCGCGCAAGCAAGTCGCGTCGCGGTAGGGTCGGCGCATGCCACAGCGCCGTGTGACCCCCCGCGCGACCAGCGCCGAGACGGTCCTGGCGTACGCCCTCGAGCCGACGTCCGGTGCCTTCACGGCGACCGAGGCGATCGACGCCACGGGGCTGACCCGCTCGACCGTCCTCGCCGCGTGCGCGGAGCTCGTCCGGCTCGGCTGGCTCCGCGACCTCGACGACGCCCGCACGGCAGGGGAGTACCGGAAGGGCCGGCCCGCCCGGCGCTGGGAACTCGTCGCGGACGCGGGGGTCGTCGTCGGCGTCGACGCGGGGCAGCACCGCGTCACCGCGCTCGTCGCCGACCTGCGGGGCACCGTCCTCGCCCGCACCGAGGGGGCGCTCGGCGAGTCCGGGCTCGAGGTGCCCGTCCGGCTCAGTGTGACGACCGACACCGTCGCGGTGGCACTCACCGCGGCCGGCGTGGACGCCGCCCGCGTGCTCGTGACGGTCGTCGGCATCCCGGCTCCGGTCGACGCGCTCGGTGCGTCACCCCGCGACGGCGGCTTCTGGGACAGCATGAACCCGGGCTTCTCGGACGTCGTGCCCCACGGTGTCGTCGTGGTCGAGAACGACGCGAACGCCGCCGCGCTGGCCGAACGGCCCTCGTCGGGGGACGCCTCGTTCGCGGCGCTGCTCTCGGGCGAGCGGTTCGGCGCCGGCCTGGTCGTCGACGGCGCGCTCCTCCGCGGTGCCCGGGGCGGTGCCGGTGAGCTCCGGGTGCTCGACCTGGTCGACGGGGTGGCCTCGTCGAACGGCATCGGACGCACCGCCCGCGAGCTCGTCCGCGCGGCGCGGGCCGACGGGCGCATCGGTCCGGCGTCCCTGCTCGGCGGCGTCGAGGAGCCGGGCGCCGAGGCGGTGTTCGCCGCCGCCGCGCTGCTCGACCCGGTGGCGCTCGAGGTCGTCGACCGGCTGGGGGACCGCCTCGCCCGGGTCTGCGTCCTGCTCGCGAGCCTGCTCGACATCGACCGCGTGGTCGTCGCCGGGGCGATCGCCGACGCCGCCGCTCCCGTGATCGAGCGGGCGCGCGAGCACCTGGCTGCCTGGGAGTACGACCCGACGCCCGAGGTCGTGCCGTCGCGGCTCGGCGGCGACGTCGTGGTCCTCGGCGCCGTCGCGCGTGCGCTCGACCTCGTGCACGCCGATCCGCTGGCCTTCCCGCTGCCCGCCGAGACCCCCGCCGTCGCGACCTGACCGCCGATCCGCTCCCACCGAGCCCTTCCCGACCGGACGTACGAGTCGTACGATCGGTACATGTACAACCTGCCCGCGAGTGAAGCACGCCAGCGATGGTCCGACCTCATCGACCATGCGCACCGCGAACCGGTCGCCATCACGGTCCGCGGCCGCGAGCAGGTCGTCGTGCTCGAGGCGGAACTGGCTCGCCGGGCACTGCAGGCGCTCGAGGACGCGATGGACCGGGCCGCTGTCGATCGAGCTCGGCGGGAACTCGCGGAGGACCCGGAGACGCTGCCCCTCGAGCAGGTCGCCCGCGAGCTGGGCATCACGCTTGGGTGAAGCCTCGCCCGTCGAGTACCGGGTCGAGCTGACCAAGCGTGCCGCGAAGGCGCTGACGAAGCTCGACCGGGTCGTGCAGCGGCGGTTGCTCGCCGCCCTGGTCCTGCTCCGCACCACGCCGCGTCCGCCAGGGTCGACCGCGCTGGTCGGCCGGCCGGGCGAGTTCCGGGTCCGTGTGGGCGACCACCGGATCGTCTACGAGATCGTCGACGACCGTCTGGTGGTCCTCGTGCTGGTCATCGGCCACCGCCGTGACGTGTACCGCTGAACCCGACCGACCGACCGCCGCCCCCTGGGCCGACCGCTGACACCGCGGCGCGGTCCGCGGCAGACTGGGCCCGTGACGATCCGACCCGTCCTCGTTCCCGCGGTCCTCGGCGTGCTCGCGGTGTTGTGCACCGGGTGCGTCGCCGTCGATCCGGAGGAGGGTGTCCTCACCTTGTCGGGCAGCGACGCGGCCCCGCTCCCGGCGTGCAACGGCGCAGCGCCCGTCTCGGTCTCCGCCCTGGCGTCCGACGACCCGCCGGAGTGCGAGCCGATCGGTCAGGTGCTCGTCTTCCCCGACGGCGGCCGGCTGCAGTTGCCGGAGGGATCGCTCGGCGCCGGTTCGCAGGCTGCCGCGTCGGGCGTCCGGTACGCGTACAGCGGTGTCGGGCGGTTCGGCGTCGTCGCGGCGCAGGCGGGTCCTGGTTGCGTCGATGTCCAGGAGTGGGGGACCCCGGACGCGTTGCGTCGGGTCCACGACGCCTTCGGCTCGCGCTGGATGTGCGCCTGACCGGGCGCAGGACGCGAGCGCCCGGCGACCGGTCGCGGCCCCTCAGCGGGGGAGCGCCGCCAGGACCTCGGCGGCACGGGCGGCCTGCTCGGCGCTGACGTCGAGGTGCGTCACGAGCCGGACGTGCCTCGGGCCGAGCTGCATCACCCGCACGTCCTGCTCGGCGGCCGCGGCCACGAAGGCTGCCGGATCGGTCACCTCGGCGAAGACGATGTTCGTGTCGACGGTCGCGGGGTCGACGTCGAGCGCGGACGCGAGCACCCGGGCGTTGGTGTGGTCCTCGGCGAGACGGTCGACGTGGTGCCGGAGCGCGTACCGGCCCGCCGCGGCCAGGAAGCCCGTCTGCCGCATGCCCCCGCCGTAGCGCTTCCGCCAGGTGCGGGCCGCGGCAACGTGCTCCCGGGAGCCGACGAGCACCGAGCCGACCGGCGCGCCGAGCCCCTTCGACAGGCAGACCGACACGGTGTCGAACCCCGCGGCGAGGTCGCGCAGCGCGACCCCCGACGCGACGTGGGCGTTCCACAGCCGGGCACCGTCGAGGTGCACCGCGATGCCGTGCTCCCGCGCGAACGCCTGCACGGCGTGGACCTCGTCGACGGGCTGCACGGTCCCGCCACCGAAGTTGTGCGTGTTCTCGATCGCGATCGCCGTCGTGGACACGCTGTAGGCGCCGGCGTTCGGCTCAGCCACCTCCGCGACCGCCGCCGCGACGAGGCGTCCGCGCTCCGAGGACCACGTGCGCGTCGTGATGCCGGAGAACACCGCCGCGGCACCGAGCTCGGCGCGGACGACGTGGGCCCGGACGTCCGCCAGGAGTTCCTCGCCCGGCGCGACGTGCAGCCGCAGCCCGAGCTGGTTCGCCATCGAGCCGGTCGGGGTGAAGAGCCCGGTTTCGTGGCCGAGCAGGTCGGCGATCTCGCACTCGAGGGCGTTCGTCTCCGGGTCCTCGCCGAAGACGTCGTCACCGACCTCGGCGTCGGCCATCGCCCGGCGCATCGCGGGCGTCGGGCGGGTCACGGTGTCGGAGCGCAGGTCGATCGGAGCGTCGGTCACCGGGCAACGCTAACCCGCCGTCCGGTCCGTCGATCACCAGGCAACACCGACCCGCCGTCCAGTCCGTCGATCACCGGCGTCGCTACCGTGAGGCCCATGCAGCCGCCAGCAGCCGGGACCCTCCGCATCCTCCACCTGTCCGACACGCACCTGACCGGTGACGGTGCCCTGCACCAGGGGTCGGTCGACACGACGGCGGCGTTGCACGCGGTGCTCGCGCACGTCGACGGGGTCCCGGGCGTCGGCCTGGTCGTGGTCTCGGGGGACGTGTCCGAAGACGGGAGTCCCGCGTCCTACCGCACGGCTCGAGAGCGGATCGGCGCCTGGGCCCAGCGGCACGGCGCCGCACTCGTCCTCGTCCCCGGCAACCACGACCTCCGCGAGGGCTTCCGCCAGGTCCTCGCGAACGGCCACGTCCTCGGCGAGGGCGGCACGCCGCTCGCGCACACGATGGAGTACGTCCCGCCGTCCGTGCCGGTCTCCGGGCAGTCGGTCGTCGCCGGCTTCCGCGTGGTGACGGTCGACACGAGCGTCCCCGGTGCCGGCTACGGCGCGCTCAGCGACACCGCGCTCGAGCGACTCCGCGCGGCGCTCACCGGCGAGCCCGTCCCACACGGCACGGTCGTCGTGCTCCACCACCCGCCGGTGCCCTCGCCGACCTTGCTGCACGAGGCCCTCCGCCTGCAGGACCCCGAGGACCTCGCCGAGCTCCTCGACGGCTCGGACGTCCGGGTGGTGCTCGGCGGGCACCAGCACCACCACAGCGCCGGGTCGCTCGCCGGCGTCCCGGTGCTCGTCGCGCCCGGGGTCGCGAACGACACGGACGTCGTCGGACCGTACGCCGAGGAGTCCGCCCACGTCGCCCACGGCGCACTGGTCGTCGACGTCGCCACCGACGGCTCCGTCTGGTCGACACCGGTCCGCGTCCCCGACCCGGACCGCGACGTGCTCGCCTTCGCGCTCGACGCCGAGACGGTGGCACGGATCGCGGAGCAGGCGGGGCCCGCCGCGCGCTGACGGTGCTCGAGACCCCTCGCTCACGGACACCGTCCCGGCGTCGCGAGTACACCGGAGCCATGCCCACGGAAGGAGTCCCCCATGCGCATCGGTAGTGCAGTGCAGTACGACCGGTACGGCGGGTTCGACGTCGTCGACCTCGTCCCGCAGGAACGTCCCGAGCCCGGACCCGGCGACGTCGTCGTCGAGGTCGTCGCCGCCGGCCTGAACCACGTCGAGCGGTTCCTCCGCGAGGGGAAGCTGCGCGACCACATCGACCTCGAGTTCCCTGCCCACCAGGGCGTCGACTTCGCCGGCATCGTCCGGGCCCGTGGCGCCGAGGTCCGTGACCTCAAGGTCGGCGACGAGGTGATGGGCCACGCGCCCGAGGGCGGTGCGCACGCCACCTGGATCCGCGTGCGCCGCGGTGCGGTCGTGAAGAAGCCCGAGCACGTCGGGTGGGAGGTCGCCGGCGGCCTCTACCTGGCCGGTGCCACCGCCGCGACGATCGTCCGCGGACTCCGTCTCGGGCCCGACGACACCATCGTGATCTCCGCCGCTGCCGGCGGTGTCGGGCACATCGAGTGCCAGCTGGCGCACGACGCCGGCGCGACCGTCATCGCCCTCGGCAGCCCGCGGAACCACGACTACCTGCGGCAGATCGGCACGCTGCCGGTCGCGTACGGCGAGGGCGAGGAGGACCGCATCCGGCAGATGGCGGCCGGCCGGCCGATCACCGCGTTCATCGACAACCACGGCGGTGGCGGTGCAGCGGACCTCGCATCGCGGCTCGGCGTGCCGTCGGAGCGGCTGGTGACCTCCGAGCACCGCCGCGACGTCGAGATCCGGTTCCTGCGGGCACCGGCCGACGACGAGGAGGCCCGTGACCTGCTCACCCTGCTCGGCAAGGCCGTGCAGGACCGCCGCGTGCAGGTGCTCATCTCGGGCTTCTACCCGTTCGAGTACATCGTCGACGCCTACGAGGACCTGGCCGAGATGCGCTCCCGCGGCAAGGTCGTGATCGGCATGCAGACGGTGGAGACCGGTGCGCGACTCGACTGGTACCGCTCGGAGAAGGCGCGTGACCTGCGCGACCGCTACGCCGATGCACGAGGCGCGGACGCCGAGACGATGGCCGGCGGGTCGACGAGCCCGGAGGCCTGAGCCACACGCGCGACGATCGGGCCCGGTCTCCGGCAGGAGGCCGGGCCCGATCCGTGCGCGGGGGAGCGTGCGTCGGCTAGCTGAGGACGTCCTTCGTCGCGAACCGTCCGTACGCCAGCGCACCGAACACGGCCACCCAGCCGAGCTGCAGCAGCGCGTTCGCCCCGAAGGAGTCGAACGCGATCGGGTCGCGGAGCAGGTCGCCGAAGCCGAGCCACAGGTGCGAGAACAGGAACGGGTGCAGCCGGTCGAGCTGCGGGAGCTGGTCGAGCACCTGCGAGACCCCGGCGAGCACGACCGTCGCGGCCATCGCCCCGACCGGTACCGTCGTCAGCGTCGAGGCGAAGAGCCCGATCGCGGCCAGCCCCAGCATCGACAGGGCCACGTACAGCGCGAGGAGCAGTGCGCGGCCGGCGTACGACCAGCCGCCGACCTGCGTCCCCGACAGCAGGGTCACCGGGCCGATCGGGAAGAGCAGTGCGCCGATCGCCGCGCCGACGAGCACGACGAGGAACGTCGCGGCCAGGCAGAACGCGACCGTCGCGACGTACTTGACCAGGATGAACCGCAGGCGGCCGGTCGGGGCCACCAGCAGGTAGCGGATCGTGCCGTGCGACGCCTCGCCCGCGACCGTGTCACCCGACACGACCCCCACGGTCAGGGGCAGGAACAGCGGGATCGACACGGTCAGCGCGGTGAACGCGACGAAGAGGCCGTTGTTCGTGATGTCCCCGAGGAACGCGGGACCACCGGAGTCACCGTCGGTGGTCAGGCGCACCGCGATCGCGATGAGCACCGGGACCAGGGCGAGGGCACCGAGCATCGCCCAGGTCCGGCGGCGCCGGAACAGCAGCGCGAGCTCCGACCCGAGCAGGGCGAAGGGGCGGACGGGACGGCAGACGGACTCAGGCTGCGACATCGAAGCCCTCTCCGGTGAGCGCGACGAACAGGTCCTCGAGGGTGCCGCCGCCCACCGCCACGCCCCGGACCCGGACGTCGGCACGGACGAGGTCAGCCGTGACGGTCTCGGGCAGGACGTCGTCGGGCAGGTCGGCGACCAGGACGTCCGCACCGGTGTCCCGACGCGGGGAGAGCCCCATCCGCACGAGCACCGCCGAGGCCTCGCCCACGTCGGGGGTCCGGACGGTCAGGGTCCGGCCGCCCGTCGCCCGGAGCTCGTCGAGGGACCCCTGCGCCACGAGGCGCCCGCTCCGCATCACCGCGGCGTGCGTGCAGACCTGCTCGATCTCGGCGAGCAGGTGGCTCGACACGAAGACCGTGGTGCCGTCGTCGGCCAGCGAGCGGATGAGGTTGCGGACCTCGCGGGTCCCCTGCGGGTCGAGGCCGTTCGTCGGCTCGTCGAGCACGAGGAGGTCACGCGGCGCGAGCAGTGCGCCCGCCAGGCCGAGGCGTTGCTTCATGCCGAGCGAGTAGGCGTGTGCCTTCTTGTCGGCGGCGTGGCCGAGCCCGACGCGGTCGAGCGCCGCCGCGACACGGTCGTGGCGGGTGCGCGGGTCGGAGGTCGGGTCCGCCGCGTCGAACCGCTGCAGGTTCGCCCGACCGGACAGGTACGGGTAGGCGGCCGGACCCTCGACGAGCGCGCCGACGCGGGGGAGGACCTCCTGCAACGCGCCCGGTACCGCACGACCGAGCACCTCGATCGTGCCGCTCGTCGCCGCCGACAGGCCGAGGAGCATCCGGATGGTGGTGGTCTTGCCGGAGCCGTTCGGTCCGAGGAACCCGAAGACCGATCCGCGCGGGACGGCCAGGTCGATGCCGTCGACGGCGCGCTGCCGGCGGAACACCTTGACGAGCGACTGCGTCCGGATCGCGAGGTCGGGAACGGACCGGCCGGGCTCCGTCGCTGCCCGGTCCGGCTGCGGAGCTGTCGTCACTTCGCGGCGGTGACCAGCGCGGCCACCGGGACGGCGCCGACGAACACCCGGCCGTCGTCCGTCAGGTAGACCGACACGAGCGACGTCTGCAGTGCGCGGCCGCCGTCGACGGGCTTCGTCACCTGGTCGAGGAGCGCCGAGGCGTCGGAGTCGCGACCCGGTCCGGCGGTGTCGCCGGCGGGCAGCTCCACGACGCTGTCCCACCCGGAGCCGGTCACCGTCGGACCGACGCCGCTCCGGTCGTCGCCGTGTGCCCGTCCGCCCTGCCCGTGCTGGTGGGCGTCCGAGAGGTCCTTCGTCGTGACCTCGGCGCCGGACGGCGGGGTGAAGTCGAACAGTCGAGCGTCGGGCGCGCCGTAGTCGAGGCTCGTGAACCCGACCTGGAACGCCGGGTCGTGCTGCCCGGCCGCGGTCACGGTGACGCGCAGGGGCAGCCCGGTCTGCTGGTCGACGGCGAGCCGGACCGAACCGACCAGGGTGTCGTCGGACCTCGGCGTCAGGGTGACCTGCCATGCGTCGTGTCCGGCGACGCGGACCGTCGTCGGGTCGGACACCCGGGTGCTCGGGGTGATCGCGTCGACCGCACGCTCGGCCGCCTGCGCCGGCGTGGTCGCGCCGGCGGTGGGGGCGTCGGCGCCCGCGGGGAGCGTCAGGTGCACCGCCGTGCGCTCCTTCGAGTCCCAGGTCCACACGTCGGACCCGTTCCGGACCACGTCCTGTTCCGCGAGCTGCTGGGTCAGCTGGAAGCGCTGTTCGTCCTCGCCGCCGACGTACACCCGCGCGGTGTGCGCGGCGGTGAGCAGTCCGAGCACGTCGGACGCGTCGCCCTCGAGCGAGGAGCCGCCGCTGCCCGAGGGGAGCTCCGGCAGCCCGAGGTCGCTCGTCTGCGCGATCGTGCCGGAGTACTGCGCGTTGCTGGACCCCGCGATGCTCGCGAGGACCTCGGCCGCGGTGGGGTCCGAGCCCGCCACCGGTTCGGCAGCGGCGTTCGCGATCACGGGTGCGGCGATGACGCCGGCGACGACGACCGGTGCGATCGCGGCGGGCAGCCAGGCTGACTTCTGCATCGTGTCCCCTTCGGTGGAGCGGTGGGTCGCGAGCACCGTACGTCGGGCTGCCGACAGTCGGCTGGGCGTCCGCGGCTGTCGTCCCGGTGTCCGGCACTCGTAGGATCGGTCCGCCCGGCGACGGGACGACACGGCGGCGAAGGAGACGGCATGCGCGCGGTCCTCGGACTGGACATCGGTACCTCGAGCACGAAGGCGCTGCTGGCCGGGTTCGACGGCAGGGTGCTCGCCGAGGGCTGCCGGGAGCACAGCGTCGACCGCCCCGTCGAGGGGCGGGTCGAGATGGACGGCGACGCCTGGTGGGCCGAGTTCGTGGACCTGACGACCGAGCTGCTCGCACGGGTCCCGCACGCGCGGGTCGAGGCGGTCGGGGTCAGCGGCATCGGTCCGTGCGTCCTGCTGTCGGACCAGGACGGACGGCCGCTGCGGCCCGCGATCCTCTACGGGGTGGACACCCGCACGGCGGACATGCTCGACGAGGTCGCGGCGGAGCTCGGCGGTGACGACGCCGTCCGTGCCCGGTGCGGCAGCGGGCTCAGCACCCAGGCCGCCGGGGTGAAGCTCGCATGGCTCGCCCGGAACGAACCCGACACGTGGCGTCGTGCCGGACGGTTCACGATGCCCTCGTCGCGGATCGTCGAGCAGCTCACCGGCGAGTACGTCCTCGACCACCACTCGGCGAGCCAGACGACCCCGCTGTACGACGTCCACGCCGAGCGCTGGATCGACGAGTGGTGCGCGCGGCTCGCGCCCGGTCTGCGGATGCCGCGGCTGCTCTGGCCCGGTGACCGGGCCGGTGACGTGACGGCCGCCGCCGCCGCAGCCACGGGCCTCCCGGCCGGGATCCCGGTGATCGCGGGGACCATCGACGCGTGGGCCGAGGGGGTCAGCTCCGGCGTCCCCGCGCCGGGGCGGGTGTTCCTGCAGTACGGGTCGACGATGTTCCTCATCGCGCCCACCGACCGGCCGACGTCGGTCCCGGGTCTGTGGACCACGGTCGGGACCCGCCCTGGGCAGCCCTGCGTCGCGGGGGGCACCGCGACCTCCGGCGCCGTCACCGACTGGCTCCGGCGGCTCGTCGACGGCGACCGCGCAGCACTCCTCGCCGAGGCGCGGGCCGCCGGTCCGGGCGCCGGGGGACTGCTCGTCCTGCCCTACTTCGCCGGGGAGCGGACCCCGATCGCGGACCCGGACGCCCGCGGAGTGGTCGCCGGGCTGACGGTCCGGCACACGCGTGGTGACCTCTACCGCGCGACGCTCGAGGGGACGGCCTACGCGGTCCGCCACAACCTCGAGGTGCTGGGCGAGGCCGGCATCGACGTGCACGAACTCGTCGGCGCCGGCGGCGGGGTGCTCGGACGACTGTGGCCGGAGATCGTGTCGGACGTCACGGGGCTCCCGCAGACCATCCCGTCCGTCACCACGGGAGCGTGCTTCGGCACGGCGTACCTGGCCGCGCTGCTCGTCGACGGCGCGGACCGCGTCGACATCCACGCCTGGAACCCGCCGGCGGTCGTCATCGAACCGGATCCGGCGGCCTCCGAGCGGTACGACCTCGGGTACCGGGACTACCGGGAGCTCTACGAGGCGACCGCGCCGGTCGTGCACCGGTTGGCGCGCCGCCAGCGCGACGGCGGGACCGCCACTGCACCGGCCGGTCCGGCGGGTGCGGTGGCGGTCCCGAGGGGCCGACCGGCGTCGGGTCACGCGGTGGCGGTGCCCCCGGCGTCGGTGCCGGCTGCGCCTCCGGCGTCGGTGCCGACGGGCGCTGAGCCGTCGTAGCCGCAGATCGCGGCGACCTTCTCCGCGCTCGCGCTCGACGGGTCGAACGTGTACCCGAGCCACTCCTTCGCCATGCGCCGGGCGACCTCGATGCCGACGACCCGCTGGCCCATGCAGAGCACCTGGGCGTCGTTCGACAGCACCGACCGCTCGACGCTGAACGAGTCGTGCGCCGTGACGGCCCGGATGCCGGGGACCTTGTTCGCGCTGATCGCGACGCCGAGCCCGGTGCCGCAGACCAGGATCGCCCGGTCGGCCTCGCCGTCCGCGATCATCCGGGCGGCGTCGACGGCGACGTGCGGGTACGCCGTGTGGTCGTCCGCGTCCACGCCCACGTCGACCACGCTGGCCACGCGGTCGTCGGCCTCGAGGTCCCGCTTGATGACCTCCTTGTAGTCGAAGCCCGCGTCGTCCGAGCCCACCACCAGTCGTAGCGTCATGCGTCCACTCCTTCGCGTCGTGCGCGGTCGGCGAGCACCTCGCCGATCCGTGTGAGGACCATCCCCATCGAGGTGGCGCCCGCATCGGGCGTCCCCACGCTCTTCTCGGCCAGGGGTCGGGCCCGCCCGACCTTCGGCCGCAGGTCCGCCGTGGCCTCCGCCTGCTCGACGGCGACCTGCGCTGCCGTCCGCCAGGCCACCGGCAGGTCGGCGCCGTCGTCGACCGAGGACCGCAGCCGGTCGACGAAGGGCAGCAGTGCGTCGAGCAGCGTCTTGTCGCCGCGGGCCGCGCCGCCCAGGTGGACGATCGAGTCCGCGAACGCCTGCGCGGCAGCCACGACGTCGGTCGGACCGTACGTCTCCCGGTCGTCGCGGAGCGCACGACCGAAGGACTCGAGGGCCGCGCCCCAGAGCACACCGGAGGTCCCGCCGGCGGACGCTGCCCAGGCGTCGCCCGCCCGACCGAGCACGAAGGCGACACCCGCGGCGGGGTCGGTCTGCTCGACTGACCGGCGGGCCGCCGAGACACCCTTGACCATGCCGCGCCCGTGGTCGCCGTCGCCGGCGACCGCGTCGATGCGCCCGAGGGTCTCCTCGTGCTCGCGGAGCAGCGCGTCCATCGCCACCACGGCTGCGCGGGCGGTCTCGGCTGCCCGCCGGGAGGCCTCGGTCGCGTCCGGCACGACGGTCGCCTCCGCCTCGGCCTCGGCCACCGTGTCGGCCGGCACGAGCGCCGCGACCGGAGCGGCGACCTTGCGGTACGCCGGCGTGTAGGCGTCCGCGCGCCAGTACTGTTCGAGCTCGTCGTCGAGGAACTGCAGCGTGAGCGAGCAGCCGCCCATGTCGAGGCTGGTGACGAGCTCGCCGACCTCGGGCTCGACGACCTCGAGCCCGGCGTCCTCGAGGAGCGGCAGCACGCGGCCCCAGAGCAGGAAGAGCTCCTCGTACTTGGTGTCGCCCAGGCCGTTGAGGATCGGTGCGACCCGCGGCCCGGCGCCCTCGGGGCGTTCTGCGACCAGCCGCTCGACGAGCAGTGCGGCGAGCTCCCGCGCGGGCAGCACCGGGACGTCCCGGATGCCCGGCTCACCGTGGATGCCGAGGCCGAGGCCGAGGTGTCCGTCCGGGACGGAGAAGAGCGGTTCGGTGGCGCCGGGCATGGTGCAGCCCGAGAACGCGACGCCGATCGTCCGGGTGGCGGCGTTCGCCGCGGTGCCGACGCGCTCCACCTCGTCCAGGTCGAGTCCCGCCGCCGCGGCGGCACCCATCGCCTTGAACACCGAGAAGTCGCCGGCGATGCCCCGCCGCTGCGCGACCTCGTCGGCGCTCGCGACGTCGTCGGTGACCACGACGATGCGCGTGTCGATGCCCTCGGCGCGCAGGCGCTCGGCGGCGAGGCCGAAGTTCATCGTGTCACCGGCGTAGTTGCCGAACGACAGCACGACGCCGCGGCCCTGGTCGGCGGCCTTGGCCACCGAGTACACCTGGGCCGCGGACGGCGAGGTGAAGACGTTGCCGACGACGGCGCCGGTGGCGAAGCCGGGGCCGACGACGCCGCAGAACGCGGGGTAGTGCCCGGATCCGCCGCCGACCACGACGGCGACCTGCCGGTCGGCGCCCTCGGTCGGGAGGGCGACCACCCCGCCGTGCACGCCGCGTACCCGGTCGGCGTACAGGGCGAGCCAGCCGGCCAGCTGGTCGTCGGCGAAGTCCTCGGGGTCGTCGTGGATCGTGGTCATGGCGTGCGTTCCTGTCGTGCGGTGGACCGGGGTCCGGTGGATGGGGTCAGGATCGGGTCGGACGACCGGGTGCGTCGGTCGGGTCGGAGGGGACGGGTCGGGGGACCGGGCGGCGGCGGGACGGCCACCGCCGCCCGGGGTCGGCTCGGCGGGCCTCAGCGGGTGCCGCGGTGCGGGCGTCCCTGGGGCACGTCGAGGAAGTGGACCATCACGAAGGCGCAGGCGTAGAGGCCGACGAAGGTCCAGGTCACCGCCTGGCCGCCGCCGCCGAGCGCGAAGACCGCGGCGACGACGCCGGTGCCGAGGAACGCCGCGCCACCGGCAGCGGTGGTGTACATCGCCATCGCGGCACCCTTGTGCTCCGGGGCGAGCGCGGGCATGATTGCGCCCATCGGGACGAAGCCGGCGAGCAGGCAGCCGAACACGCAGCCGGCGACGACCGAGAGCACGTAGCCCCAGTCGGAGCCCGCGGGCACGAGCTGCGGCACGTACCACCAGGCGACGAGCCCGGTCGCCGAGCCCACGATGCCGAACCACTTCACCGTGCGCTGCCAACCGATCCGGTCGCCGACCCATCCGAACAGGGCGTTGACCAGGATGTTCGTCGCGTAGACGCAGACGGTCATGAGCAGCCAGCGGCTCTGGCCCCACCCGCGGTCGTTCGCGATGATCGCGGGCAGCACGACGAACATGCCGAACTCGGGCGCGGTGTTGATGAGGCGGACGAGGAAGCCCATCAGGATCTTCGGCCGGGTGGCGGTGAGGCGGATCCCGCTCGTCATCACGCGCCAGGCGCTCTCACCGGCGGGTGCGATCCGCGTGAAGCCGTTGGGCAGGCGGACGCCGAACAGCATGATCAGGAAGCCCACGACCACGAGGCCGATCGACGCGACCATCGCGCCCGCCTCGCCGACCGTGCCGCCGCCGAACACCGGGATCGCCCCGATGGCGAACAGCGAGCCGAGGGTCGGCAGCCCGCCGGTGAAGGCGACGTAGAACCAGCCGACGGCCGAGCCGTTGCGCTCCACCGGCGTCGTGATGTTCACCCACACCAGGAAGGCGAACGCGAACAGCGGGTAGCCGAAGCCGCGCAGGGCGTACGCGACGGCGGCGAACGGCACGCTCTGCACGTCCAGGGCCAGCAGGAACAGCACCTCGAGGACGACCCAGACGGCGAAGCCGAGGATCATCACCCGGCGCGGACCGACCAGGTCGGACAGGGCGCCGGAGACGTAGCTGCCGATCAGGGCGGCGAGGCTGTAGAACGTCACGATCGTCGCCACGGTGGCCTCGGGGCTGCCGAGCACCGCGACCATGTGCGGGGTGATGAAGTTCGACTCGACGCCGTTGCCGGTCATGAAGACCAGCACGGCGACGAAGCCGAGGGCGAGCGGACGGGGGATCCCCATCCGGTCCAGCCGGCCCTCGGACCGGCCGGCGGGGGGCGTGGAGGCGGTGGTGCGCGCGGTCGTCGTCGACATCGCGGGGACTCCTCGGGTGTCAGGCCCGCGCGGCGGACGTGGACGGCGCGGACGTGGTCGGTGCGGACAGCGACGGGATGATGGACACCTTGACGGACGCACCGGCGGAGTCGCCGACCAGGTCCAGTGCCTGCTGGAAGTCCTCGAGCGGGAACTGGTGCGTGCAGATCTCGTCCATCGGCAGCGTGCCGGACTCGAGCAGCTTGATCGCCGCCGGCCAGGTGTTCGGGCCGAGGTGTGCACCGCGGACGTCGAGCTCCTTGTCGTCGGAGATGATCGACCAGTCGACGGAGACGGCGTCCTTGAAGACCGAGTACTCGACGAACGTGCCGAGCTTGCGGAGCAGGTTCAGGCCCTGCGGTACCGCGGACGGGTGGCCGGTGGCCTCGATGTAGACGTCGGCACCGTAGCCGTCGGTGAGCTCCTTCACCCGGGCGACGGCGTCCTCGTGCGCGATGTTGATCGTCAGGTCGGCACCGACCTTGCGGGCGAGCGCGAGCTTCTCGTCGACGACGTCGAGCGCGATGATCCGCAGCGGGTTCTTCTGGCGGGCTCCGGCGATCGCGGAGAGACCGATCGGGCCGGCGCCGGCGATGACGACCGTGTCGCCGAACCGGATGTCGCCGCGCTCGACGGCGTGGAAGGCGCAGGAGAGGGGCTCCGCGAAGGCGGCGACCTGGCCCGGCAGCGCGCGGTCGACCGGGTGCGTCAGGGCGCCGCTCGGCACGAGCACGTACTCGGCCATCGCGCCGTCGAAGCCCTTGAAGCCGAACATGTCGTGGACGTTGCACATCCAGTAGGCGCCCTCGAGGCAGTAGCGGCACTCCCAGCACGGCACGATCTGCTCGCAGGCGATGCGGTCGCCGAGTGCCACACCACGCTTCGCGAGCGCGTCGTCGGCGCCGGCGACGATCGTCCCGACGAACTCGTGGCCGGGGATCCGGTCGGCTTCCGCCCATGCCGGGCGGTTCTCGTCGCCCCAGAACTTCGCCGCGCCGTGGTAGCACTTCAGGTCGCTGGCGCAGATGCCGACGGCGTCGGTGCGGAGCAGGAGCTCACCCGGCCCGGGCTGCGGGACCGGACGGTCCTCGAGTCGGTAGTCGCCCGGACCGTGGACCACCACGGCACGCATCGTGGTCGGGATCTCGCGGTGCGCGTCGCCCTGCGCCGGGGTCTCGGTCGTCGTCGTCGACATGAGCTGGTCCTCCGTTGGTCAGCCGGGCGGTGTGCCCGTTCCGATGGTTCGGCGACGACTGTACACGGTCGGGAACAGATGTCCAGAACACAATTTCTGCTATCGTTCCGACACCACGACCGCGCATCGCAAGGGAGCGACCATGACCACCGCCACCGAGACCGACCTCGCCGCCGCACTCCGACCGGGCCCCGACGCCGTCGACCTGACGAACGACCTGACCGGCCGAACGGCGGTCGTCACGGGTGGGGCGTCCGGCATCGGCAACGCGATCGCCCACGCCTTCGCGTCGCGCGGAGCCCGGGTCGCGATCGTCGACGTCCGGACGGACGCCTCGGCCGCTGCAGCCGCCGGGCTGCCCGACGTCCCCACCGGTGCGCACCTCGGGCTCGCCTGCGACGTCACGGACGACGCCTCCGTCTCGGCGGCGGTCCAGCAGGTCGTCGACGCCGCCGGGTCGATCGAGGTGCTGGTGAACTGCGCCGGCATCGTCGCGCTCGACGCAGCGGAGGACCTGGACGGCGGCGCGTGGGCGCGCACGCTCGACGTCAACCTGACCGGGACCTTCCGGCTGGCGCAGGCGGTCGGGCGGCACATGCTCGCGGCGGGCAGCGGTCGGATCGTGAACATCGCGTCGCAGGCGGCACACGTCGGCCTCGACCGGCACGCGGCGTACTGCGCGTCGAAGGCCGGCGTCCTCGGGCTGACCCGGGTGCTCGCGCTCGAGTGGGGCGGACGCGGGGTCACGGTCAACACGGTCTCGCCGACCGTCGTGCTCACCGACCTCGGCCGGGCGGCCTGGGCGAACGAGGCGGGTCTCCGCCACCAGGACGAGATCCCGACCGGTCGCTTCGCCACCCCCGCCGAGATCGCCGCCGCGGTGCTGTTCCTGGCGAGCGACGGTGCCGCGATGGTGAACGGCGCCGACCTGCGGGTGGACGGCGGGTTCACGATCCGGTGACCCCCGGTCGGACTACGATCCGAGTGTCCGACCGATCCGAAGGGTCCGCAGCATGTCCTCCGAGAGCACCACCGGCGCCGAGGGGGCCCGGGCCCGCTTCCCGCTCGACACCGTGTACCAGGCGGCGCGGATGTACTACCTCGAGGATGCCACCCAGGTCGAGATCGCGTCGCGCCTGGGGGTCTCCCGTCCCACGGTCAGCCGTCTCGTCGCCGAGGCCCGCCGCGCCGGACTCGTCCGGATCGACGTCGTGGACCCCTTCCAGGACGAGACCGTCGCACTGGCCGAGCGCCTGCAGGTCGTGCTCGGACTCCGAGCCGTGCACCTGGCCGCCGTGACGCACCAGGCGACGCTCGGCGCCGACCTGGCCGCCCCCATCGCGACCGCGGTCGAGGGCATGGGGCTCACGCCCGGCGACGCCGTGCTGATGTCCTCCGGTCGCACCGTGTACGACGTCGCACACGCCGGGATGCCACCGCTGGCCGGGGTCCAGATCGTTCCGACGGTGGGCGGCCAGGCGGACCCGATGCCCTGGTTCCAGACGAACGAGATCACGCGGACCGCCGCGGAGCACTCCGGTGCGATCCCGGCGTTCCTCTTCGCGCAGGCCCTGCCGTCCGCCGCGATGCGCGCCACCCTCGACGAGGACCCCGCCTTCCAGCACGTGGTCGGGTTGTGGGGGCGGGCCAAGGGTGCGATCCTCGGCGTCGGCGCACCGACCCCGACCCGCGACGCGCTGGCACGGGGGATCCCGGTCGAGGACGCCGTGTTCGACCAGGCCGCCGGTGACGTCTGCCTCAACTTCTTCGCAGCAGACGGCTCGCCGATCGAGTTCCCCGGCAGCGAGCGCATGGTCCGGACCTCGCGCGAGGTCCTGGCCGGCGTCCCGCACGCGGTCGGTGTGGCCGTGGGGGCGGCGAAGGTGCCGAGCATCGTCGGCGCGGTCCGCGCCGGCATGGTCAACGAGTTGGTGACCGACGCCGCGACCGCGCGCGCCCTGCTCGACGCGCTCGCCTGACCCCCGACGGCACCACCCGCGACAGCGCCACCGGCGGACGGGGAGCGCGCTACGGACGGGAGGCGCGGCGCGGTCCGGCACCGTGCCTCCCGTCCGCCGGTGGCGCGTCCCTGCACGCCGTTACCGTTCCGTGACACTGTGCACCCGCCGGCGCGCATCGCCGCAGGCGTGCGGATCGGGCGGGACCCCCGTCCGGGTGACACGCCGTTCCCTGTGAATCCCGTGGCAGCGACCGACCTCGCGCTCCCTAGCGTTGCTGGCTGTTCCGGGCCGGTACCGATCGGCCTGCCCCACCACGAGGAGATCGCGAATGGGTTCCGACCCCAGCAGTACCGACACCCGGCCACCCCGACGTCTGCGGGTCAGCGACGTCACGGTGGTCGACCGGAGCATGATGCGCCGGGCCGTCAGCGGCATGGTCGTCGGCAACACGATGGAGTGGTACGACGTCGGGGTCTACGGCTACCTGGCGGTCACGATGGGCCGGGTGTTCCTGCCCACGGCCGAACCGTCGGTGCAGATCCTGTTCAGTCTCGGGGTGTTCGCGGCGACCTACGTCGCGCGGCCCCTCGGCGGGATCGTGTTCGGGCGGCTGGGGGACCGGCTCGGACGACAGAAGGTGCTCGCCACGACGCTGATCCTGATGGCGTCGTCGACCTTCCTCATCGGGGTCCTGCCTGCGTGGTCGACCATCGGTGCGGTCGCTCCGGTGGTGCTCGTCGTGCTGAAGCTCGCGCAGGGGTTCTCGACCGGTGGTGAGTACGCCGGGGCCACCACGTTCGTGACCGAGTACGCCCCGGACCGTCGGCGCGGCTTCTTCGCGAGCATCCTCGACTTCGGCAGCTACATGGGATTCGCGCTCGGTGCGACCGTGGTGACCGTGCTGCAGGTGACCCTGGGCGAGGAGACGATGACCGCCTGGGGCTGGCGCCTGCCGTTCCTGCTCGCCGGCGTGATCGGTGTCGTCGCGATCTGGTTCCGCCTGCGCATCGAGGAGTCGCCGGTGTTCCAGGCGACCCAGGCCGCGCAGGAGGCCGCCGCGTCGGACCGCGAGGCCGCAGCGGGCGGCCGACCGGCGAACGTGCTCGTCATGGTGCGCGACCACTGGCGCCCCATCGTCATCGCGATCATGCTCGTCGGCGCATCGAACACGGTCGGCTACGCGCTGACCTCGTACATGCCGACGTACCTCACCGACTCGCTCGGCTACTCCGCGATCGACGGCACGCTGCTCACCATCCCCGTGCTCGTGCTGCTCGCCGTGATGCTGCCGGTCGCCGGACGGCTGTCCGACCGGATCGGTCGCCGCACCGTGATGTGGATCGGCGCCGGGACGACCGTCGTGCTCGCCGTCCCTGCCTTCCTGCTCATCGGGCACGGCGCGCAGTGGTCGACCCTCGCCGGCCTCGGGCTGCTGGCGCTGATGACCGCGCTGTGGGTGTCGAACCAGGCGGCGTCGCTGCCGGCGCTCTTCCCGACGTCGACCCGGTACGGCGGCATGGGCTTCGCCTACAACATCGCCATCGCGGTGTTCGGCGGGACGACGCCGCTCATCGTGCAGGCACTCCTGACCGTCACGGGGGACCAGCTGGCGCCCGCGTACTTCCTCGTCGCGATGAGCGTCGTCGGAGCGTTCGGTGTGTTCTGCATGCGGGAGTCGTCGCAGCGCCCGTTGCCGGGGTCGATGCCCGCGGTGGAGTCCGAGGACGAGGCTCGCGAGCTCGTCCTCACGCAGGACACGAACCCGAACCTCGACCTGGGGGACCTGCCGTTCGCGGCGCAGGACCGGGCGGAAGCAGCCGCCGAGCGCTGACGGTGTGCGGCTCGCCCGGGTGACCGGCTCCCGGCACCCGATGCGCGGTGCCAGGTTCGCGACGTTGCACGTGTCGATCGACGCGTGCAACGTCGCGGTTCGCGCGTCACCCGCGTCTTCCGGGATTCCCACGTCCCTGGCGATCAGTGCCTCCGCCGTCGGTGCCGGCGCCGGCGCCCGCGCCCGCGGCGGTCGGCTGTCCGGGGCGCTCAGTCGTGCCGGTGCTCGTGCGACGGATCGAGCGCCGGCCACACCGGGAACGGGTCCGGCCACCGACGCCACACGTCGGGCCCGGCGAGCAGTTCCTCCGGGGTGAGGAGCGCACCGTCCAGCGCACGTTCGACGGCGTGCACGTCGAGGCGCTCGCCGACGAACCAGATCGCCTGACCGACCGGTGCGTCCTCGTCCCACGACGGGTTCGCGGTCGGGTCGAGCGCCAGCATCGCGCCGAAGCTCGACCACGAGCCGACGTGGTCCGGCCGTGACGCCAGTCGGAAGAACCCCTTCGAGCGGAGCACCCGGCCGTTCGCCCCCGCCGCGAGGTCGTCGGCGATGACGTCGGCGAGCCGCCCCGGGTGGAACGGCAGGGGCTCGCGGTACCGCACGGTCACCAGGTCGTCCCGCGGACCGCGCCCGGTGTCGGTCCGGCCGGAGTCGGACGACAGGGCGCGCATCCACCCGGCCCCCGAGGCCAGCAGCCGTGCTGCGCCGCCGTTGGACGCCGGCAGGTCGAGGGCGCTGCGCACGGCGGGCGCGGCGACGATCACCGCGTGCGGTGCCATGCGGTGGAGGAGGGACACGAGGGCGCGACGTCGTCGCCCGGACAGCGGCTCGACCCGGTCGAGCGCGATCACCGTGGCGTACTCGACGACGGAGACCACCCGCTCGGCCGCGACGAAGGCGTCGTCCACGTCGGACCAGAGCAGGTGGGCCACGTCGTCCGCGCGGAGCACGGCGACCACGTGGCGCAGGATCCGATCGTCCCCGGTCTCCGAGCGCGCGGCGTTCGCGAGCATCATGCCGACCGCGCGGACGTCGACCTCGGGCGCCAGCGTCACGACGAGGTCGTGGTCGGCATCGGGTCCGCACACGCGGTCGAGCTGGTCGCGCCGCGCGGCGATGCCCCGGGCCGCGGCGAGGGCGTTGCCGGCGACGTGCATGCGGTGGCCGCTGCTGATCCTGCCGGCGACGCGGACGGCGTCGGCATCGTGCAGGGCGGTGACGAGGGTGATTGCTGCGGGGCGCATGTCGAGTACCCTACATGACAACCGTTCTCAACAAGGAGCCGGTGCAGGAAGGAGACCCCGTGAAGGTCCGCAACTCGCTCAAGGCGCTCAAGAAGATCCCCGGCTCGCAGATCGTGCGTCGCCGCGGTCGCGTGTACGTCATCAACAAGCGCGACCCGCGCTGGAAGGCCCGCCAGGGGTAGGTCACCGGCCGTCCGTAGGGTGGGGTCATGCGACTCCTGCTCATCCGGCACGGCCAGACCCCCGCGAACGTGAACGGTGTCCTCGACGCCGAGGTGCCCGGGCCCGGGCTCACCGAGCTCGGGCAGCAGCAGGCGGACGCGCTGCCCGCGGCCCTGGCCGACCGCGGGATCGAGCGGCTCTTCGTCTCGTCCATGGTCAGGACGCAGCACACCGCCGCGCCCCTCGCTGCCGCGCTCGGGCTCGAACCCGTCGTGCTGCCGGGGCTCCGTGAGATCGAGGCGGGCGACCTGCAGGGCAAGCGCGACCGGACCTCGGTGCAGCTCTACATCTCGACCGTGCACGGCTGGTCGGCGGGCGACCGCGCGGGCCGGATGCCCGGTGCCGAGAGCGGCGACGACTTCTTCGCGCGCTACGACGACGCCGTGCGGCAGATCCTCGGGACCGGGGTCGAGGTCGCGGCTGCCTTCAGCCACGGCGCGGCGATCCGCACCTGGGCCAGTGCGGTCGCGCAGAACACCCCGGACGAGTTCGGCACGAAGCGGCACCTCGAGAACACCGGGATCGTCGAGGTCGAGGGGTCCTTCGAGGACGGCTGGCGCCTGGTCGACTGGGAGGGCGAACCTGTCGGTGGCGAGGACCTCATCGACCGGACGGCGCAGGACCCCACCGGCGACGCGTTCTGACGGCCGAGCCGCGCCCGAGAAACCGGCGTCGACTCGAGACGCCCGCAGCCGAGCAAGACGCCGCCGGAACCGGCGGCGTCTCGTCGGGAAGGCGGCGTCTCGTCGGGAAGGCGGCGTCTCGTCGGGAAGGCGGCGTCTCGCCGGGAAGGCGGCGTCTCGCCGGGACGGCGGCGTCTGGTGATCCGACCGGTGCGCGGGTGCGTGACCACGCGACGGACGGGAGGCGCGGTGCCAGCCGGCACCGCGCCTCCCGTCCGTCTGCGCTCGCGTGGACTACGCGGGCTGCGCCGTCGTGTGCAGCGGCACGATCACGCCGTGCGACTCGCGCAGGACGTCGAGCGTGCGCTGGACCTCGTCCGTGCGCTCCTCGGTGTCCCAGCCCAGGGTGTCGGCGAGCACGTCCGCCAGCTCGTCGAGCAGGTCGATGGTGACGCCGCCGACGAAGGCGAGGTTCGTGCGTCGGAGCACCACGTCGACCAGGTGGACCGCCTGCTCGTGCTGCGCGAAGTACGCGACCTCGGCCCGCGTGAGCGAGGGGTCGGACTCGAGGGGCTCGACCGGGCCGTCGGTGAGGACGTCCACGACCTCGGCCGCACGGGTGCCGTAGCGCTCGAGCAGCCCCTCGACGACGGACTCGTCGAGGCCGTCACGATGCGACTTGATCCACAGCGCCCGCTGCGCGTCGGTCGTCGGGAAGTCCTTGCCGCCGCCGATTGCCATGCCGGTCGTGTCGACCTTCCGGGCGGTGCCGAGCTTCGTGGTGACGTCGCTCGACAGGTGCGCGGCCAGGGCGCGGAACGTGGTCCACTTGCCACCGACCAGGCTCAGCACCGTCGTGTCGGGGAGGCCGGCGATCGGGGTGTCGACGATCCGGTAGTCGCGGGACACGAAGCCGGGGGCGGTGTCCTCGTGGCGGGGGAGCGGTCGGATGCCCGAGTAGCTGTAGACGATGTGGTCGCGGGTGACCTCGATCTGCGGGAAGACGTGCTTCACCAGGCCGAAGAAGTAGTCGATCTCCTCCTCGGTCGTGGTCACCGGCTTCGACGGGTCCGCGTCGATGTCCGTCGTCCCGATGAGCACCCGGCCCTTGAGCGGGTAGATGAGGACGATGCGGCCGTCGTTGTTCTCGAAGAACAGCTCGCGGCCCTTGGTCGCCTCGAGCAGCTCGTCGTTCTTGACGACGATGTGGGAACCCTTCGTCCCGCCCATGAACTTCGTCTCGCCGCCGAAGGCCTGGTTCGTCAGGTCGGTCCAGGGTCCGGACGCGTTCACGACGACGTCGGCGGTGAACACGAAGTCCTCGCCGGTCTCCCGGTCGCGCAGGACGACGCCGCCGTCACGGGTGCCGGCTGCCTCGACGTAGTTGACGGCGCGGGCGGTCGCAGCGCTGCCGGTGCCCTGCGCGGCGGCGAGGCCGTCCTTGAGCACGTCGAGCGCCAGGCGCTCCGGCTCGTGCACCGAGGCGTCGTAGTAGGTGCCTGTGTACTTGAGGTCCTTGTTGAGCGCCGGCATGTCGGCGAGCGCGGCCTTCTTGGTGAGGAAGCGGTGCTTCGGCACCGAGCCGCCGTCACGCGAGAAGGAGTCGTAGATCGTCATGCCGATCTTGATGAGCGCGGCACCGCGCTCCTTGGTCGAGCGCTGCTTGTGGGTGAGCATGCGCAGCGGAGCGTTCATGATGCCGGAGAACGTCGAGAAGATCGGCATCGTGGTCTGCAGCGGCTTCACGTAGTGCGGAGCGATGCGGATCAGGCCGTTGCGCTCCTGCACGCTCTCGCGCACGAGACGGAACTCGCCGTTCTCGAGGTACCGGATGCCACCGTGGATCATGTGGCTCGACGCGGCCGAGGCCCCGCCGGCGTAGTCGCCGCGCTCGACGAGCACGACATCGACCCCCTGCAGGGCGAGGTCGCGGAAGGTGGCGATGCCGTTGATGCCGCCACCGACGATGAGGACCTGTGCGTTCGGGCGCTCGGTGAGCGCGCTGACCGTCTTCCGGGGCTGCGTCTTCTTCGACATGGTGCGTCGCTTCCTTGGTCGGTTCCGTGGGACTCCTCCGATGGTGCGCCTGTGTGGGAGGGCGGGCAACTTGCGTGCACGAACGTGCAGCACACGTGTCGGTCAGGTCGGCGGGCCGGCTCCCGACGCCGCTGCGGGTGCGGGGGCGACGGCCGGGAGGCGCGACAGGGGTTGCAGAGGCCCTGCACGTCCGTGCATGCTCGATTCCGTGAGTGACGCAGCGCAGCCGATGCGAACGCAGCAGGCGCTGCGCGCCGCGCACCTGTACTACCTGCAGGACCTGACGATGGACGCCATCGCCGACGAGCTGGGGACCTCGCGGTCGTCGGTGTCGCGCCTCCTGAAGTACGCCAGGGACACCGGGCTGGTGGACATCCAGATCCGCTCGCCCCTCGACCAGGCCGCCGCGCTCAGTCGCAACATCCGCGCGCGGTTCGGCGTCCACGCGCACGTCGTGCCGGTGCCGGACCACACGAGCGACGTGGACCGGCTGGAGCGGGTGGCGCTGTCCGCGGCGCGCATCCTGACGCAGTACGTCGAGTCGAACATGGTGATCGGCATCTCGTGGGGATCGACCGTCAGCGCGGTGAGCCGCTACCTGGTGCCGAAGACGACGCACGGGTCCACCGTGGTGCAGATCAACGGCGCCGCGAACACCCGCACCACGGGCATCGTCTACGCGTCGGAGATCCTGCGCCGGTTCGGCGAGGCGTACGGCGCGTTCGTGCAGCAGTTCCCGGTGCCGGCGTTCTTCGACGACCCGGCGACGAAGGAGGCGCTGTTCCGCGAGCGCTCGATCCGCCGCGTCCTCGACCTGCACGAGCGGATGGACCTCGTCGTGTTCGGCGTCGGTGCTCCGCAGGCGCCGGTGCCGTCGCACGTGTACTCGGGCGGGTACCTCGACCCGTCCGACCGCGACGAGCTCACCGAGGCCGGCGTCGTCGGGGACGTCTCGACCGTGTTCTACCGCGCCGACGGCTCGTGGAAGGACATCGGCGTGAACGCCCGGGCAGGTGCGCCGGACCTCGACACGATCAAGCGGGCGCCGCGTCGGGTCTGCGTGGTCGCCGGGCGCTCGAAGGCGGCGTCGCTCAAGGGGGCGCTCGCGGCCGGGCTGGTCACCGACCTCATCCTGGACGAGAGCGTCGGGCAGGCGATCCTGCAGCCCTGACCGCTCCGCCTGGATCAGGTGCCGACCTACTTTGTCGGTGGTGCCCCGTAAGTTCTGGTGCATGGTGCCTTCTCACGAGAACCCCGATCGGGTGGAGTCCGACGGCGCCGTCCCGGCGGCACCTGCGACCGCGACGGACGGCCGCTCCTTCCGCCGCATCGCCGGCACCGACGTGGATGAAGCCCTGTCGTTCTTCACCGGCGACTACGACTTCCGGGCGCCCCGGGTCCGACGGACCCGGCAGCGTCCCCAGTGGGACTTCGCGGGGGTGAGCGACGGGCTGCTGTCCCTGCGGACGGCCCGGTTCCTCGTCGACCTCCGGACCGAGAGTGTCGTGGACGACCAGGTCCTCGTCGCGTGGTTGCGGTCCGGGTCCAGTACCCTCACCTTCGGCGGCCGGAGCATCGACCTCGAGCCCGGCGTGCCCGTGGTCCTGCCCGATGCGTACGAACTGCACCACCGCGACATCGGGCTGAACCTGGTGCAGCTCGACAAGGCGCACGTCAGGTCGCTCGTGGGCGATGCCGACTTCACGTTCGACGCGATGCACCGTCCGACCGCCGACGGCGTGCGCACCTGGCAGTCGGTCGTGCGCGCGCACTCGTCGACCTGGTTGCACAGCGACAACGACCTCAGCCCGGCGGCACGGCGCGGGGTCGTCGACGCCTTCGTGACCGCGGCGGTCGACGCCTTCCCGCACCGCGAGCGCTGGCAGTCGACGGTCACCGGCAACGGTCCGGAGCACGCCCGACTGCGGCTGGCGCTCGAGTACGTGCACGCCCACGCGCGGGACGCCATCGGGACCGCCGAGATCGCTGCGGCGGCCGGGCTCAGTCCGCGTGGGCTGCAGCAGTCACTCCGGCGGCACCTCGACCAGACGCCGGGTGACCTGCTGCGCAGCGTGCGGCTCGACGGCGCCCGAGGGGACCTGCTCCGCGGTGACCGCGACGACACCAGTGTGGCGGACATCGCTCGCGCCTGGGGGTTCGGGCACCTCGGCCGGTTCTCGGCGACCTACCGCGCCCGCTTCGGCGAGCTGCCGAGCGAGTCGCTCCGCACGCACTGACCAGCCGGGATGTGCGCGGGCCGAGCCGAATCTCGTGCGACCGTATCGGCGGAAACCGTGCAGATGTTCGGCGGAAACGCGTCCGAAACGAACTCCGGCGCATCGTGGAGGCGTCCTGCACCGCCCACGAAGGAGTCCGTGATGCTGATCGGCGTCCCCACCGAAGTCAAGAACAACGAGTACCGCGTCGCGGCCACGCCGGCGGGTGTGGGTGAGCTCGCGCTGCACGGTCACCGCGTGCTCGTGCAGGCCGGCGCCGGAGCCGGATCGTCCTTCTCGGACGACGAGTACCGGGCTGCGGGAGCCACCGTCGTCGGCGCGGCCGCCGAGGTCTGGGAGCAGGCGGAGCTCGTCCTCAAGGTGAAGGAGCCCGTTGCCTCCGAGTACCCGTCGATCCGTCCGGGACAGGTGCTCTTCACCTACCTGCACCTCGCTGCCGACCGGCCGCTCACCGACGCGCTCGTCGCCTCCGGTGCGACCGCGATCGCCTACGAGACCGTGCAGCTGCCGGACCGGTCGCTGCCGCTGCTCTCGCCGATGTCCGAGATCGCCGGGCGACTCTCCGTGCAGGTCGGCGCCGATCAGCTCATGCGCACGAAGGGCGGCCGCGGACTGCTCCTCGGCGGGGTCCCCGGCACGCCGCGCGGCCGGGTCGTCGTCATCGGCGGCGGGGTCGCGGGGGAGCACGCCGCGACCATGGCCCTCGGGCTCGGCGCCGAGGTCACGGTGTTCGACATCAGCCTGCCGCGGCTGCGTGCGCTGGACGCCCGGTTCGACGGTCGGATCACGACGCTGCGGTCGTCGTCGCACGCGATCGCCGATGCGCTGCGCGAGGCGGACCTCGTCGTGGGGTCGGTGCTCATCCCCGGTGCCTCGGCGCCCAAGCTCGTGACCGACGCCATGGTCGCGGACATGCGGCAGGGGTCGGTGCTCGTCGACATCGCGATCGACCAGGGCGGCTGCTTCGAGGGCTCGCGGCCGACCACGCACGACGACCCGACCTTCCGCGTGCACGACGCCGTCTACTACTGCGTCGCGAACATGCCGGGTGCCGTCCCGCGCACCAGCACGATCTCGTTGACGAACGCGACGCTGCCCTACGCTCTCGCGATCGCCGACCAGGGGTGGGAGCGGGCCACCGAGGTCGACCCGGCCCTCGCGAAGGGCGTGAACGTGCACGCCGGCCAGGTCGTGAACGAGGCCGTCGCGGCCGCGCACGGCCTTGCGGCCGCCGCGCGCTGACGCGCCGGCGCCGCGCGGGCGGCCGCCGGGCGCGGCTACGCCGCGCGGGCCGCGGCCGCGGCCGCGGCGCCGGCCGCGCCGCGCGCCCCGCGCGAGCGCGCGGCCCAGCCGACCCGGGCGCGCACCACGAGGGTGACCACGACCGCGGCGGCGATCGCCACGACGGCCGTGACCGCCGTCGGCACGGACACGAGCGGCCCGTCGAGCCGTCCGACCGCGACCCACGCGAGACCCCAGGACAGCGCCGCGGTCGGTGCGAATCGTCCGCCGCCCCAGATCGCCAGGAGCACCCCGACGAGCCCGGCGACCGCGGCGACGAGCACGCCCCAGGCGTCCTGCCCGAGTCCGAAGCCCCGGAAGCCCGCGGCCGTCAGCACCGCAGCGGTGTTGGCCGCGGTCGCGACGCAGACCCACCCGAGGTAGAGCCCGAACGTCCCGTCGGTCACGATCGCCTCGACGGCACCGGAGGGACGCGTCCGCCGCAGCACCGCGAACGCCCAGACCAGGACGCCGAGCAGCGCGACGATGATCGGCTCGCTCGCCCACAGGAACCCGAACTGCACGGACAGGATCCAGGCCGCGTTGAGCAGCAGCGACAGCACCGCGGGGACGAACAGGCGCTCGTGGCGCTCGTCGTCGGCGGTGCGGAAGAACTGCCGCACCGTGTAGGCGATCAACCCGACGTAGACGACGCTCCAGATCGAGAACGCGGGGCCGGCCGGTGCGATCGCGGTCGACGACGCCGAGAGTGCACCGCCGGCTGCTTCGGCGATGGGGGTCCCGCCCGCTGCGCCCGAGCCGACGAAGGCGCCGACCACTGCCACCACAGCGCTCACGGCGACCGCGATGCGCTTCCAGATCTTCTTCATGTCCGCTCCGTTCGTCAGCATGCTGATGACCCGTACGGTAGGCCCGTGCCGTCGCGTCGGACGCAGCCGACGTCCAGGTGGCCGGGGGACGGGCCGACGGGCGGTGCGTACGGTGGCATCGTGACCGTCGAGCTCAACACCGTCTACGTCGACCGCATCGCCCCGATCGCCTGCCCGTCGCTCGACGACACCTTCCGGATGATCGGCGAGCAGGGCGCCAGCGCGTGCATCGTGCTGCACCGCCCCGACGCCGAGGAGCTCGGGGACGTCGCTGTCGCCCTCGGGCTGCACGAGCTCGCGGTCGAGGACGCCGCCGAGGGGCACCAGCGCCCGAAGCTCGAACGCTACGGCTCGACGCTCTTCACGGTGCTGAAGCCGGCGGTCTACCACGACGGCCCGGAGGAGGTGGAGTTCGGCGAGGTGCACGCCTTCGTCGGGCAGGACTTCTTCCTGGCGGTCGTCCCGGCGGACCCACGTGGCGCGCAGGCCGTCCCGCACGCGCTCCGACGGCTCAGCGGCAAGCCGGCCCTCGTGACGGCGGGACCGCAGGCGCAGCTCTGGGCGCTCATGGACTCGATCGTCGACGGCTACGCACCGGTGATCGACGGCCTGGAGGAGGACATCAACCAGATCGAGGACCAACTGTTCTCCGGGGTGGCGGGGGTGTCGAGGCGCATCTACGAGCTGTTCGGCGAGGTCGTCGACTTCCAACGCGCGGCCCGTCCGCTCATCGGCATCATCGAGAACCTGCACCGCGGCGCGGAGAAGTACCACCTGCCGGTGGAGCTGCAGCGCCGCTTCCGCGACGTCCTGGACCACGTCATCCGCACGGTCGAGCGACTCGACACCTTCCGACAGCTGCTGCAGAACGCGCTGACGGTCGACTCGACCCTCGCCGCGCAGAAGCAGAACGACGACACGAAGCGCATCTCGGGCTGGGCGGCGATCCTGTTCGCGCCGACGCTCATCGCGGCGATCTACGGGATGAACTTCACGCACATGCCCGAACTGTCGTGGACGTGGGGGTACCCGCTGTCGCTCGTCGCGATGATCGCCTTCGCCGCGATCCTGTTCGTCGTCTTCAAGGTGAAGCGCTGGTTCTGACGACCCACCGTCCCGGACGGCCCGGCCCCGCCGGTTCCGCGGACCCTCGCGCGTCGTGTTGCGCAGCACGCGCCGCGCCAGCCAGGCTCGTCGTGCCCACGACGCACAGGCGTCGACGACGCCGACCGGAGCAACGATGCCCACCACCACGAACGACCTCGTCCACCTGACCGCCGGTGGGGTGTCCGTCGTGCTCGACTGCCGCGACGGCGCGCTGCCCGCCGTCGTGCACTGGGGCGCTGCCCTCGGGCCGCTCGCCCACGACGAGCTCGTCGCCCTCGCGGACGCCGACGTGGCCCCGGTCGCGAACAACGAGGCCGACGTGCCCGTCCGCCTCGCACTGCTGCCGGAGCCCCACCGCGGGTGGACCGGTCGCCCCGGGCTCTCCGGCCACCGTGGTGGTCGCGACTGGTCACCGGCCTTCACCGTCACGGCGATCGACGTCGACGACACCCACGTGACCGCCGAGGCCGAGGACACCACCGCGGGCCTCGCCGTCCGCGTGACGCTCGAGCTGCTCGTGTCCGGCCTGGTGCGCGCCCGCGCCGCCGTCACGAACACCGCCGTCGGCACCTACACGGTGGACGACCTGACCGTGGCGCTGCCCGTGCCCTCCCGCGCCCGCGAGGTCCTCGACTTCGCCGGCCGCTGGGGCAAGGAGCGCACCCCGCAGCGTCGCGAGCTCGTCGTCGGCACGCACGAGCGCGACAGCCGCAAGGGTCGCACCGGAGCGGACGCCGCGACCGTGCTCAGCGTGGGGGAGCCCGGATTCGGGTTCGCCCGCGGTGAGGTCTGGGGCGTGCACACCGCGTGGAGCGGGAACCACCGTCACTTCGCCGAGCGGCTCGCGACCGGGCGCCAGGTGGCCGGTGGTGGCGAGCTCCTGCTCCCCGGCGAGGTCCGCTTGGACACCGGCGAGACCTACGAGGGCCCCTGGGTGTACGGCGCGTGGGGTGACGGCCTCGACGACCAGGCCCGCCGGTTCCACCACTGGCTCCGCAGCCGCCCGCAGCACCCGTCGACCCCGCGGCCGGTGACGATCAACGTCTGGGAGGCGGTCTACTTCGACCACGACCTCGCCCGCCTCACCGACCTCGCCGAGCGGGCCGCCCGGCTCGGCGTCGAGCGGTACGTGCTCGACGACGGCTGGTTCCGCGGTCGCCGTGACGACCACGCCGGTCTCGGTGACTGGTACGTCGACGAGGACGTCTGGCCGGACGGCCTCGGTCCGATCGTCGACCGTGTCCGTGCCCTCGGCATGGAGTTCGGGCTGTGGTTCGAGCCCGAGATGGTGAACGAGGACAGCGACCTCGCCCGAGCGCACCCGGAGTGGATCATGCAGGCGGACGGCCGGCTGCCCGTCCGCTCGCGTGACCAGCAGGTGCTCAACCTCGCGATCCCGGAGGCGTACGCGTACGTGCTCGAGCGGATGACCGCGATCATCGGCGAGTACGGCGTCGACTACGTCAAGTGGGACCACAACCGCGACCTGGTCGAGGCCGGGCACCCGGGCGGCGGGGCAGCCGTGCACGAGCAGACCCTCGCCACCTACCGCCTGATGGCGACGCTCAAGGAACGCTTCCCGGGGCTCGAGATCGAGTCGTGCTCGTCCGGCGGTGCGCGTGTCGACCTCGCGGTGATCGAGCACACCGACCGCGTGTGGGTGTCCGACGACATCGACCCCTTCGAGCGTCAGCAGATGCACCGCTGGACGCAGCAGCTGCTGCCGCCGGAGCTCCTCGGCGCGCACGTCGCCAGCGGGGTGAACCACACGACGGGCCGTTTCCACGACGTGTCCTTCCGAGCGGGCACCGCGCTGATCGGGCACTTCGGCATCGAGTGGGACCTCGCGCAGGCCACCGCGGACGAGGAGCGCACCCTCGCGTCGTGGATCGCGCTGCACAAGGAGTGGCGCGCACTCCTGCACGGCGGCCTGCTCGTCCGCGTCGACGAGGTCGACCCCACGCGCCTGGTGTACGGCGTGGTCGCCGAGGACCGCCGCCAGGCCGTGTTCTTCGTCGCGAGCACGGGCCGGTCCGAGGTGTCGGGCATCGGGCGCGTGGTCCTCCGTGACCTCGACCCGGACACGCGGTACCGCGTCGACCCGGTCTTGGTCGGCGAGGACCACGAGGTCCGCGCGCCCGACTGGTGGTCCGGCGACCGCGTCTTCAGCGGCCGCGTGCTCGAGCAGGTCGGCCTGCAGCCGCCGCTCCTGCCGGCGGACCGAGTGGTCCCCTTCCGCGTGACGGCCGTCTGACCGCGACGCGACCAGCAGCCGGACGGGAGGCCCGTGGCGGTCCCGCCACGGGCCTCCCGTCCGTCCACGGGTGCCGTCGGCCGTCCGTGGGCCGGTCGCGATCGCCGCTAGGCTTCCGGTCATGCCGCAGACCGGGAACGCGACACGCACGACCACGCCGGTCTGGGCCCTCAAGCTCGCCGTGATCACCGGGCTCGTCGGCATCGCCGGCGGCGTCGCGGGCATCTCGGTGTGGCTCGCCCTGCAGGCCATCCAGTTCGTCGCCTTCGGGTACCCGTTCGGCGGGCACCGCGAAGCGGCCGATGCGCCCTCCGGGCTCAACCGCTTCCTCGCGCTCGCCGCGGCCGGCGTGCTCACGGGCGTCGCGTGGTGGGCGCTCCGGCGGTGGGCGAAGCCCGTGGTGTCGGTGACCGGCGCGGTCGACGGCAAGCGGATGCCGGCGCTCGCCACGGTCGCGAACGCCGCGGTGCAGATCCTGGCCGTCGGGCTCGGCGCCTCCATCGGCAAGGAGGTCGCGCCCCGCGAGATCGGTGCCTGGCTGTCCCAGCTCGTCACCGCTCGTGCCGGCCTGACGGGGCGCGAGACGCGCATCCTCGTCGCCTGCGGTGCTGCTGCCGGCCTGGCGGCGGTGTACGACGTGCCGCTCGGTGGCGCGCTCTTCGCGGTCGAGGTGCTGCTCGGTGAACTCACGTTCGCGACCGCACTGCCGGCCTTCGCGACGAGCGCGATCGCCGCGTTCACCGCACGGCTCGTGATCCCGGACGAGGTGCTCTACGACGTGCCCGCGATGCACCTGTCGCCGTCGCTGCTGGTCTGGGCGGTCGTCGTCGGGCCGCTGCTCGGGTTCGCGGGCGTCGGCTTCGTGAAGCTCACGAACCGGCTGCAGGCCACGGCGCCGAAGGGGTGGCACCTGCTCGTCGTGCTGCCCGTCGTCTTCGCGATGGTCGGGCTCATCGCCGTGCCGTTCCCGGAGATCCTCGGCAACGGGCGCGCGCTCGGCCTCGTCGCGATGAACGCCACGACCGAGGGACCGACGTTCGCCGGGCTGTCGCCGATCGTGTTCCTGCTCCTCCTCGGCATCATCCGCACGATCACGACCTCGGCGACCATCGGAGCCGGTGCGGTCGGTGGCACGCTGACGCCCTCGATCGCCGTCGGCTCCGCGGTGGGCGCCGCGCTCGGCGGCCTGTGGGTGCTGCTCTGGCCCGCTGACGGGTCGAGCCTGGCGGCGTTCGCGTTCGTCGGAGCGGCGGCCTTGCTGGCGACCACGATGCGAGCGCCGTTCACCGCGCTCGTGCTCGTCGTCGAGTTCACGCAGGAGGGCACGGACATCCTCATCCCGTCGCTCCTGGCGATCACGGGCTCGGTCGCGGTCTCCTACCTGCTCGCGCGGCGACGCAGCGCGCAGATGGTCTGAGTCGTCCGTCCGTCCGGACCGGGTCGGGCCGGCCGCGACACCGGGCCGGCCGCGACCCGGACAGGCGCCGGAGCCGCGACACCGGGCCGGCCCACCCGGACAGGCGCCGGGGCCGCGCCTACCATCGGCGGCAGGTCGGGGCGACGGGCCCCGCACGAGGCGAGGAGCCGTCCATGGCGGGGTTCGACGACATCACGAAGAAGGCACAGGAGCTCCTGAAGGACGGCAAGGTCCAGGACGCCCTGAAGAGCGAGAAGGCCGAGGACGTCAGCGACAAGGTCCTGGGCGGCGTGGCCGACGCGGTGAAGAAGGCCACGGGCGGCAAGTACGACGACAAGATCGACGCCGCACGCGAGCAGGCCGACAAGCGCATCGGCAACGAGTAGCGGCCGGCCTGCCTGCGTCCCGCCGCCGTTCCGGCTCCTTGTCCGCTGCAGGCGATTGGACGCACGGGGCGGGACCGACCACGATTGACCGCGTGACCGTGCTCGCCCCGAACCAGCCGCTGACCGAGTCCGAGGTCGCCGCGATCAAGCGGGACTTCCCGATCCTCCAGCAGGAGGTGAACGGGCAGCCGCTCGCGTACCTCGACTCCGGCGCGACGGCCGAGCGGCCGCGGCAGGTGCTCGACGCCGAGCGACGGTTCCTGGAGCACGACAACGCGGCCGTCCACCGCGGTGCGCACATGCTCGCGGCCCTGAGCACCGACGCCTACGAGGACGCACGGGCCACGGTCGCCGGCTTCGTCGGGGCGTCGTCGCCGTCCGAGGTCGTCTGGACGGCGAACGCCACCGACGCGCTGAACCTCGTCGCGTACGGCATCGCGAACGCCAGCCGTGGACGCGGGGGAGCGGCGGCGGAGCGCTTCCGCATCGGCCCCGGCGACGAGGTCCTGGTCACCGAGGCCGAGCACCACGCGAACCTCGTGCCGTGGCAGGAGCTCGCCGCGCTCACCGGGGCGACCCTGCGCTGGGTCCCGGTGGCCGACGACGGCACCTGGACCGCCGAGGACGCGGTCTCCCGGATCACCGAGCAGACGAGGATCGTGGCGTTCGCGCACGTCTCGAACGTCACCGGCATGGTCGCGCCCGTCGCCGCGGTGGTGGCAGCGGCCCGCGCGCACGGCGCCCTCGTCGTCCTCGACGCGTGCCAGTCCGCGCCGCACCGGCCCCTCGACGTGCAGGAGCTCGGCGTCGACTTCGCCGCGTTCTCCGGGCACAAGATGCTCGGGCCGAACGGCATCGGCGTCCTGTGGGGTCGCGGGGAACTCCTCGACGCCCTGCCGCCGTTCCGCACCGGTGGGTCGATGATCACGACCGTGACGATGGAGTCGTCGGAGTACATGCCGGCGCCCGAGCGCTTCGAGGCCGGGACGCAGCCGGTGTCCCAGGCCGTCGCACTCGCCGAGGCGGTCCGCTACCTGCAGGGCATCGGCATGGAACGCGTCCGCGCCCACGAGGAGCACCTCGCCCGCCGGATGCTCGACGGTCTGGCGGCGGTGCCGGGCATCCGGGTCGTCGGCCCGCCCGCCGGGGTGCCGCGCTCCGGACTCGTTTCCTTCGACGTCGACGGGGTGCACGCCCACGACGTCTCGCAGTACCTCGACGCGCAGGGCATCGCGGTCCGGTCCGGGCACCACTGTGCGCAGCCGCTGCACCGTCGGCTCGGACTCGTCGCGACCAGCCGGGCGAGCACCTACGTGTACACGACCGAGCAGGACGTCGATCGCTTCCTGACCGCCGTCGGCGAGGTCCGCGGGTACTTCGGAGCGGCCTCGTGAACGGCCTCGACTCCCTCTACCAGCAGGTCATCCTCGACCACGCGAAGGCGCGGCACGGCGACGGCGTGCTCGACGGCGCCGACGCGTCGCACTTCGAACGGAACCCCACCTGCGGCGACGAGATCACCGTCAGCGTGCGGCTCGAGCCCGGGTCGGACCGCATCGCGGCCATCGGCTGGCAGGGCGACGGGTGCTCGATCTCGATGGCCTCGGCGTCGGTGCTGACCGACATGGCCGTCGGCCGGACCGTCCCGGAGCTGCTCGAGCTCACCGAGTCCTTCCGCACGATGATGCGGTCGCGCGGGGCCGGGGAGCCCGACGAGGACGTCCTCGAGGACCTCGTCGCCTTCCACGGCGTCTCGAAGTTCGTCATGCGGGTGAAGTGCGGGATGCTCGCCTGGGTGGCTGCCGAGGCTGCCGTCCGCGAGGCCACCGCGGTCTGAACCGGTCCGGTCAGCTCCCAGGAGCGGCACCGACGTGTGCGAGCACGACCGGGTCGCTGCACCCCCGGGCGAACCCGGCGATCCGTCGGTCGATGTCGCGTTGCAGGACGAACGCGCCGATGCGCTCGGCCAGCGGTGCGAGCCAGGCGGGTCGGCACGTGAAGTTGTAGCGCCACACCGCCAGCGTGCGGCCCGGCTCGCCCTCCACCGGCGTGAAGCGCCACCCACCGCCCATCTTCTCGAAGAACCACGAGCCCTTCGTCATCTTCATGCCGACGTTCGAGGGCGGGTTGTACGAGACGTACTCGCTCTCCATCCGCAGGCCCGAGCGCTGCACCGTGAAGGTCCGGACGCCCTTCGCCGGCGCGTCGGCGCCGATGAGGTGCTGTCGACGGATGAAGGGGTCCCAGCGCTTCCGGACCGGTCCCTGCACCTGCGACACGGCGAAGGCGACCTCGACGGGGACGGGGACGACGCAGCGGGACTCGACGACGGGCACGCCGCCATGCTGCCACGCGAGATCGACTCAGGTCCGCGGCGCCGTGCGTCGGGCGGGCGTCACACGGCGTCACCTCACGTGACGCGTCGGGCTGCTGGACGTAGCTTCGCCGCGTGACCTCGACGAACGAGACCCGGCAGATCCGCTTCAACGCGTTCGACATGAACTGCGTCGCGCACCAGTCCTCGGGGCTGTGGCGCCACCCCCGCGACCGTTCGCGGCACTACAACGACCTGTCGTACTGGACGGACCTGGCGCAGCTGCTCGAGCGCGGGCGCTTCGACGGCATCTTCATCGCCGACGTCCTCGGCACCTACGACGTGTACGGCGGGACGAACGAGGCCGCGCTCCGCACCGGTTCGCAGGTGCCGGTGAACGACCCGATCCTGCTCGTCTCCGCGATGGCCGCCGTGACGGAGCACCTGGGCTTCGGCATCACCGCGGGGACCGCCTACGAGCACCCGTACCCGTTCGCCCGGCGCATCTCGACGCTCGACCACCTGACGAAGGGCCGCATCGGCTGGAACGTCGTCACCGGGTACCTGCCGAGCGCCGCGCGCAACATGGGGCAGACCGACCAGCTCTCCCATGACGACCGCTACGACGTCGCCGACGAGTACCTCGAGGTGCTCTACAAGCTGTGGGAGGGCTCGTGGGAGGACGACGCCGTCGTCGAGGACCGCGAGACCGGTGTCTTCACCGACCCGTCGAAGGTGCACCCGATCGAGCACCACGGCACGCACTTCGACGTGCCCGGCATCCACCTGACCGAGCCCTCGGTCCAGCGCAGCCCCGTGGTCTACCAGGCGGGCGCCTCGCCCCGCGGCATCCGCTTCGCCGCCGAGAACGCCGAGGCGGTCTTCGTCGGCGCGCCGACCATCCCGCAGCTCGCCGCGACCGTCGGCAGGATCCGTGACGCCCTGGAGGCCGCTGGTCGCGACCGCTACGCCGCCCGCGTCTACACGCTGCTCACCGTCATCACCGACGAGACCGACGAGGCAGCGCAGGCCAAGTACCGCGACTACCGGTCGTACGCGTCGGCCGAGGGCGCGCTCGTGCTCAACTCCGGCTGGATGGGCGTCGACCTGTCGCAGTACGACCTGGACGAGCCGCTCGGCAACATCGAGTCGAACGCGATCCAGTCGGCGGCGGCGAACCTGTCCGCGGCGACGGGGGAGGACGGGTCGAACTGGACGGTCCGGGACATCGCGGAGCACACGGCGATCGGCGGCCTCGGTCCGGTGGCCGTCGGTTCCGGGGCGAGGATCGCCCAGCAGCTGATCGACATCCAGGAGCAGACCGACGTGGACGGGTTCAACCTGGCGTACGCGGTGACCCCCGGCACGTGGGAGGACGTCATCGAGTTCGTCGTGCCCGAGCTCCGCGCGCGCGGTGCCTACCCCGACGAGTACGTCGAGGGGTCGCTCCGTCACAAGCTGCACGGCCGCGGCGACCGGCTGCCGGAGGAGCACCGCGGAGCCCGGTACCGGGTCGGCTCGCGGGCGACCGTCTGACCGATCGCGCGGCGGGCTCCGACCTGACCGCCCGTCGGGGCGTGCGACGTATGGTGGTCGGGTGATCGGGTCGTCCTTCGTCGTGCGCACCGCGGACGACGAAGCGACCGCGGCCGCCTGCATCGCGCTCTGGGTCGCCGCCGTCGCGGACCGGGACGGGGTGCCGGCCTCCGACGCCGTGCGCGCACGTGCGCACGAGAAGTTCGCCGCGGAGCGGGTGGCCCTGGTGGTCGCCGACGACGGCGGCGCCCCGCTCGGGTTCGCCCTCGTCACCGCACCCGGCACCGGCGGCGCGCCGAGCGACGGCGCGTACCTCAGCCTCCTCGCGGTCGCGCCGGCGGCACAGGGGCACGGACTCGGCCGTCGACTGCTCACCGCCGCGGTGGACGCCGCCGCAGCCGCCGGGCACGACCGGTGCGAGCTGCACGCGCTGGACGACAACGCACCCGCCCTCGCGCTCTACACGAGCGCGGGCTTCCGACCGGTCGGTGACCCGTTCCCGCACGCGCTGAACGGCCGTCCGACCCGGGTCTGGCAGGCGGCCTCCGTTCGGTGAGGTGAGGCTCACCTCACCACGAAAGCCCTGATCAGGCTTGCCTCACCTTGCTGGCGCGAACTGCTCCGGAGTGGTTCGATGGCCGTCATGTCGACCGCATCGGACCTCTCGCTCCCCACCTCCGAGCACGACGACGCCACCAGCGCCGCGCGGCTCAACTGGCTCCGGGCCGGGCTGCTCGGCGCGAACGACGGCATCGTGTCCGTCGCGGCCGTGCTCGTCGGGGTCGCCGGAGCCGGCGCGGGCACGGGACCGATCGTCGCCGCCGGCACCGCGGCGCTCGTCGGCGGGGCGATCTCGATGGCCCTCGGCGAGTACATCTCGGTGAGCGGTGCCCGCGACGCGCAGCGCACCGGGCAGGCCGCCGAGCAGGCGAAGCTCGAGGCCGACGCCGAGGACGCCCCGGCGCTCGCGGCGCACTACCGGTCGCTCGGGGTCGAGGGGGACGTCGCGGATGCCGTCGCGCGGGAGCTGACGCGGCCCGAGGTCCGTCGTCGCCGCGCCGAAGCGGCCCTGCACGACGCCGAGGACGAGATCGTCAGCCCCTGGCGTGCCGCCTGGGTGTCGGCGGCGACCTTCACGGTCGGCGCACTGCTGCCGTTCCTCGCGATGCTGCTCGCGCCGGAAGCCCTCCGCGTGCCGGTCACCGTGACCGCCTCGCTCGTCGCGCTCGCCCTGACCGGCACGACCGGTGCGGTGCTCGGCGGTGCCCGTCGGGGTCGCGCGGCGCTGCGGGTGGTCGTCGGCGGGGCGCTCGCGCTCGCGGCGACCTACGTGGCCGGGGCGCTGCTCGGGACGCACGCGCTCTGACCGGACGGGGACGGTCGCGTCTGCTATCGCGATCAGCGACCACTCGCGTCAGGGCGATGCGCTCCCGGGAGCGACCCGAGGCCGTCCCCGCTCGTGGCGTCAGGGAAGCTGGGGTCGGGCGATCAGTTCGAGGAAGCCGCCGAGCGCACCCTCGAGGTAGATGATCCGTGTGCCGGTCCGGGCGCCACTGGTCATCTCGTGCGGTTCCCCGACGGGCCGCCAGCCGTGTGCTGCGCAGAGGTCGAGCACGCGGTCGAGGTCCGAGACGGTCAGCGCGATGTGGACCGTGCCGGTGTGCGCGGGGGAGTCGGATGCTCGACCCGAGCGGGGAGGGTCGTACTGCAGCAGTTCGATCCGTTGGTCCCCGAGCGTGACCGTGGCTGCACGGATGGTGGATCCCTCGACACCGGTGGTCGCAGTCGTGGTCCGCGTGTCGAGCGTGAAGGTCCGTTCGAGCGCGAAGCCGAGACCGGAGCACCACAGCACCAGCGCGTCGTCGAGGTCGTCCACGGTGAGCCCGGCGTGAGCGACGTCCGAGACGAGTGGTGCTGTCATCCGATCAGTATCGCGCTCCACCGGACAGCTCGGCCCACGGGCACTGTCGTCGCGATCACGACGTGCGAGCAACCGGAGCCGAGGGGCGCGGAACGACGACCTTCGTCGCACCGGGAGTACGTGGTCGAGGAGAGGGCGGGATGCTCCTCGCTGCCGTGGTCGAGGACCTCGAACCGCCCGGCCTGGAGCGCACGCTCCCGTCGACCCGAGATGCACACGGTCTCTCCGCGCAGTTCGGCTTCGCACCGTCGGCTGACCCGTCCGAGCTCATGGTGCGCGTCCGGTGATCGATGGTCCAGGGCCACGGGTGTGAGGTGGACGCATGCAGATCGGAGAAGCCCTGTTGCCCACACGGTCCGCGTCGGTCGTTGCCGGGTTCTTCGACCGACTCGGGTGTGAGGTCGAGCGGGACGGTCCGAGCGTGACCGTGACCGTGGCCATCGGCCTGAGCCGGCTGCGCTTCGTGGAGAGCGACTCCGAGGGCGCTCACCACCTCGCGTTCACCATCCCGACCGGGTCGTTCGACCTGGCCCGCCGGTGGCTCGGACAGCGCGTGCTGCTCCTGTCGATCGACGATCGGACGGAGTTCGGAGGACCCCCGTCGTGGGACTCGCGGTCGATGTACTTCGACGGCCCTGATGACCAGGTGCTGGAACTCATCGAACGTCGAGCCCTGCCTCCCCGAGAGGTGGAGTCCTTCGCCGCTGCCGATCTCGTGTGCGTGAGCGAGATCGGCGTGGCAGTCCCGGACGTCCTCGCCGCGGTCGCGACCCTGCGAGCAGCAGACCTCCAGCCCTACGGGAACGAGCCCACCAGCGAGTTCGCTGCCGTCGGAGACGTCGACGGTCTCCTCATCCTGGTCACCCCCGGCCGCGCGTGGTTCCCGACCAGCACGCGTCACGTCGCGGACACCGCCGTCACGGTGCGCACCTCCGTGCAGCAGGAGGTGACGCTCGGTGCTGGGAAACGCCTCCAGCCCGTGACTGCTGGTCTCGGCGGACGTCCGGTGATCGACTGAACAGCTGGAAGGATGCGAGCATGCCGTGGCCGCGCGCCGTCCCGCTCAGCGCAGACCGTCTCTGCCTCGAACCCCTGACCGTCGAACACGCCGACGTGATGGTGGACGTGCTCGCGCCGGTGGAGCTGTACCACTTCACCGGCGGCGGACCGCCGAGCCTGGAGGAACTCCGTGCGCGCTACACCCGTCAGGTCCGGGGTCGGTCCCAGGACGGCACCGCAGGGTGGCTGAACTGGATCATCCGCCCCCGCCAGGGCCGCGCGCCGATCGGGTTCGTGCAGGCGACCCTGCACCGGACCGCCCAGGTCACGACGGCGGACCTCGCCTGGCTCGTCACGCCGAGCGGGCAAGGGCACGGGTTCGCGACCGAATCCGCGGAGCGCGCAGCGACGTGGCTGCGCTCGGTCGACGTGCGGGAGCTCAGGGCGCGGATCCACCCGGAGCACGGAGCCTCAGCACGTGTCGCCCTGCGGATCGGGATGCACCCGACGAGCACCCGTTGCGACGACGAGGTCCTCTGGCGGGAGCGACCACCAGCAAGCGACGAGTGCTGACGCGGGACTCGGTACCCGATCGGCTACTCGGACAGCAACGACCGGCGGCGTTCCGCTTCGTCGAGTCGCCAGCGGCCGATGGCAGCCGCGATCCCTGCGGGGACCGAGACGGCCAGTGGGTACTGCCAAGTGAGGTGGTCGTCCTCGAAGGCCAGCAGGAGCACCTGCATGCCGATCGCGGCGAGTGTTCCGCCGAGGACGGCATGTGCGCTCACACGGACGGCACGGCTCCGAGTGCGTCGGAGCGCGCGGCCGAGGAGCTGGGTGAACGGCAGCGCCACGGCAGCGCCGACGGCGGCGATCACGGCGAAGACGACGACGAAGACGACGACGAACAGGAGGGCGCTGGCGGCTCCGTCGAGCGAGACACCGCCCCGGATGGCGATGACGATGCAGGTGATGACCGCACCGGTCGGAGCGACAGCTCCAGCGAGCCAGATGTAGCTCGTCAGGACGAGCTTGTAGGTCGTCGCTCAGGTCCACGGTTCCACAGCAGCAACCATGCCGCATCGTACGATCTCAGGCGACGTGTTCTTCCCTCGGTGCCGGGTGCCAGCGGAAGACGTCGAGGAGACGGGACAGGCCCGGCGTCCGTGACGCCAGGACGAAGACCGCGTAGCCGAGGACCCCACCGACGGTGTTCCAGATGAAGTCGTCGACGTCGGCGACGTGGCCACCGGAGAAGAGCCGCTGCGCAGCAAGCTGCAGCAGTTCGATCGCCAGGCTCACCGCCGCGGCGGCGAGGAGGACCTTCCACCAGGACGGGCGGCGCATCAGGAGCGGGATCAGGACGCCCAGCGGGGCGAACACGACCACGTTGGTCACCGCGTCCGCAGCTTCGTAGTCGGAGAACGGGATCAGCGCCAGCGCTGGCGTCCACGGCTCAGCGTCGGGGAGCGGATCGAGGAACACGGGGAAGACGGTGTTCGCGAGGATGCCCGCGGCGTAGACAGCGATCACCCCAGCGACGGTCGCGCGCTGCCAGGTGAACCGTCCGGACCGGAGCAGGAACACCAGGTGCACGACGAAGACGATGATGCCGAAGACAGATGCAACGGGCAGGGCGGGGACTTCGCCGTACGGGTTGTCTGACATCAGCACGACACTACGTGTCGTCGCTCCGTCGTCGCCACTCTCCGCCGGCGTAGGCAAGCGTGAACAGCCCGAACATGGTGAGCGGTGAGATGGCCAGGAAGACCAGCATCGAGTCGACGAGGAACAACAGCAGCGCGGCGACGCCGAGAAGGACGACACCGCCGAGGAGCATCGTCCACAGCGGGAGACGTCTGCTCAGCCGCTGGCGGTCACCCATGGGACTGACGCTACCGGTCGCCGCGTCCGCGACCGCGCGCTCGTGCAGCCGTTCGTCGTGTCAACCGGCGGGCGGGGGACTGTCGTGAGTTCCCGTCGAGTCCTACCCTGGTGCGATGAAGGGTCCACGGTCCACCCGCCTCGCGGCCGCCGCTGGCCTGGTCGCGGTCCTCACCGGTTGCGCGACCCAGGCGCCGCCTGCTGACGGTCCGGCGATGAAGTCGCTGCAGCTCCGAGCCGTCGTGTCGGAGGTCGAGGAGGCGTGCACTGCGCCGCTGGTCACCACTGACGTCGCAGCATCGGCGTGTGACCAGGACGGCGCGACCACCTACCGGTTGGCGAAGTCGCTCGGGTCGATCACGCCGACCTCGGCGCACCGCTCCGACGGCGAAGGTGCGGGCGGGTCGATCGTGTTGCAGTTCGACAGGACCGACAGCGATGTCCTGGCCTCGGCCACCCGCGAGACGATCGACGAGCGCATGGCGATCCTCCTCGACGGCAGGGTGATCTCGGCGCCCCAGGTCATGGAACCCCTCACCGGCGGTGAGGTCACCCTCGCGTTCGGGTCGTCCGCCGAAGCTCGCGAGGTCGACGACCGCCTCCGCGCGACGACGTCCGAGGACTCCCGGTAGCCGGTCCCTCCCGGAACCGCCCGGTGAGAGGATCGGGCATGCCCACCGTCACTGCGCTGCTCGTCATCGACCTCCAACGCGGCGTCCTGCAGGGCTGCTTCGATGCCGACGGCGTGCTCCGTCGCTCCGCACAGCTGGTCGATCGGGCGCGGGCGTCGGGCGTACCCGTGGTCTGGGTGCAAGACCACGGCAGCTTCGCGGAAGGCACCGATCAGTGGGCGCTCGCGGCGCCGCTCGAACGAGGCGCCGGCGAGCCGCTCGTCCGCAAGGAGTACCGCGACTCTTTCGCCGGTACCGACCTCGCTGACGTCCTGGCATCGTCGGGCGTCCGGCACCTGGTCGTCGTCGGCGCCCAGAGCAACCACTGCATCCGGACGACCATGCGGGCAGCGGCCGCGCGCGGGTTCGACGTCACGCTGGTGTCCGACGCGCACACGACGACGGACGCCGAGCACGACGGCGTCGTGATCACCGGCGAACAGATCGTCGCGCACACGAACACGTCCTTCGACGGCCTCCGCTACCCGGGCCGTCGCTCCGCTGCCGAGCGACACGACCAGGTGCAGTTCCGTCCCGATCGGTGAGCGGAGGCGCACCGGGTCGACGTCGGGAGTGACCGCTCCTCCTACACTCGCCGGATGGACCAGGACACCGTCCTCGAGCACATCGCCGAGCGAGCGCGGGTCGTGGGGCACCCGCTGGTCGTCGGCATCTCCGGCTTCTGCGGCTCCGGCAAGTCGACGCTCGCACGCAGCCTCGTCGCAACACTGCCCGATGCCGTGCGCCTCCGCGGCGACGACTTCCTGGACCCCGCTCGATCACACCGCCGTTCCTCGGACTGGGACGGGGTGGAGCGCGACCGCCTGGTCTCGACGGTGCTGGAACCGTTCCGAGGAGGACGACCCGGGCACTTCCAGCGGTACGACTGGGCACGGCGGGCCCTCGGTCCCGAGGAACCGCTCCCGCAGGCGAGGATCCTCGTCCTGGACCTCATCGGACTCTTCCACCCCGAGGCGTTGCCCGCGCTCGACGCGACCGTCTGGTGCGACGTCGACCTCGACACCGCAGCTCGCCGCGGTACGGCCCGTGACCGGGCACTCGGCCGCAGTCACGACGCGCTCTGGCGCGACGTCTGGATCCCGAACGACCGGGACTTCGCGCAGCGCTTCGCGCCGCGCGACGCTGCCGACCTGCTCGTCGAGCCGTCCCGCTGACCCGTCCGCCTCTCGACGTGGACGCGACCCGGCGCCCGCAGTGACCGGCGCGGCGGCCGCGAGCCGTGCCTCCAGGCCGGTCACGAGCCGGATGCGGTCAGGCCCGGTCCAGCTGCCGGAGCTGGGCGACGTCCGGCCACGGCGCCCACTTCGCCCGCGGCGCGTGCAGCAGGTACGGCTGCGGCGTCGGGTAGGTGACCAACTCGAGCGTCGACCCCCACGGGGTGCGCGTGTAGACGAACCGGTTGCCCTCCCCGGCCTCCTCGCCGCGCAGCGGCCGCGGGTCCGAGTTGCGGACGGCACCGGCGGACTCCGCGCGGGCGAGGGCTGCGTCGAGGTCGTCGACGTACAGCGCCAGGTGCTGCCACCCGAGGTCCGACGGGTGCGCGGCGGCGCGCTGGTCGGGCCCGCGGTACTCGAAGAGCTCGAGTCCGGGTCCCTCGGGCAGCGCGAGCATGCGGATCGCGCCCTGCGCCATGGACGACGGGATGCCGAGGTAGCGGTGGGCCTCCGGTGTGCCGTTCGGCTCGTCGGTGGTCCGGCGCACGTCGTACAGCACGACGGCGTCGAAGGCGTTCGCGAAGAACGCCGTGGCGGCCTCCACGTCCGGCACGGTGACACCGACGTGGTCGATCCGGATGCCCGTGGTCATCCCTCGATGATGGAGCCGGTCGGGCGGCCTGGACGGGCTTGGGGCAGGACCTGCGGCGTTCCCTGCGGCATCCCGCAGCTGCCGTCCGGAACGAGCGTTCCAGCGGGCTGTCCGTGTCACACGACCGTTACACGAGGGAAACGGGCGACGCGAAGTGCCTTCGTAGCGTCGTCCTCGAGCGGGGACCCCCGCCGCACACTCCCACGGAGGACGCCTTGGTCACAGAGATCGCGACCCCGGTCGCCGCGCCCCACGCCCCCCGGACGACGTCGTCGGCAGCCGCCGGCGCCGGCATCGTCAAGCCCGGGTACGACCCGGCGCTCACCAACGAGGACCTCGCCCCGCTGCGCGAGCAGCGATGGACGAGCTACAACATCTTCGCCTTCTGGATGTCCGACGTGCACTCGGTCGGCGGGTACGTCACGGCCGGGTCGCTCTTCGCGCTCGGCATCGCGAGCTGGCAGGTGCTCGTCGCGCTGGTCGTTGGCATCCTCATCGTGCAGGTGTTCGCGAACCTCGTCGCGAAGCCGTCCCAGCGCACCGGGGTGCCGTACCCGGTCATCAACCGCGCGGTGTTCGGCGTCATCGGGGCGAACGTCCCCGCCGTCATCCGCGGCCTGATCGCGACGGCCTGGTACGGCGTGCAGACCTTCCTCGCCGCGCAGTCGCTCAACATCGTGTTCCTGAAGTTCGTCCCGGGCTCAGCGGCGCTGCTCGACCACTCGTTCCTCGGGCTCTCCGCGCTGGGCTGGATCTCGTACGGCATCCTCTGGGTCGCGCAGGCCGCGCTCTTCTCGATGGGCATGGAGGCGATCCGCCGCTTCATCGACTTCGCCGGTCCGGCCGTCTACGTCGTGATGATCGCGCTCGCCGTCTACCTCGTCGCCCGGGCCGGCATCGGCAACATCTCACTGACGCTGCACACGGGCGCGCCGATGTCGTTCGGTGCCTCGATCCCGGTCATGCTCTCGGCCGTGGCGATCGTCGTCAGCTACTTCTCCGGCCCGATGCTGAACTTCGGTGACTTCTCGCGCTACGGTCGCTCGTTCCGAGCCGTCAAGCGCGGCAACCTCTGGGGCCTGCCGGTCAACTTCCTGTTCTTCTCGGTCCTCACCGTGCTCTGCGCGAGCGCGACGGTCCCGGTGTTCGGCAAGCTCATCACCGACCCGATCGAGACCGTCCAGGCGATCGACGCACCCTTCGCGATCCTGCTCGGCGGTCTGACGTTCGTCACCGCGACCGTCGGCATCAACATCGTCGCGAACTTCATCAGCCCCGCGTTCGACTTCTCGAACGTCGCCCCGCGCAAGATCAGCTGGCGGACGGGCGGCATGATCGCGGCGGTCGGCTCGGTCCTCCTGACGCCGTGGAACTGGTACGGCAACGACCAGGCGATCCTCTACACGCTCGGCATCCTCGGCGCGCTGATCGGCCCGCTGTTCGGCATCCTGATCGCCGGCTACTACCTGGTCGCGAAGCAGCGGGTGGCGGTCGACGACATGTACACGAAGGAGCCCACCGCCCGGTACTGGTACCGCGCCGGGTGGAACCCGAACGCGATGTGGACGCTCCTGCTCGCCGGTGCCGTGTCGGTCGCGAGCGCGGTGCTGCCGCCGGCGACGGGCGTGCTGCCCTGGTTGAGCAACTACAGCTGGTTCATCGGCTGCGGCCTCGGGTTGGTCGTCTTCTGGGCGCTCGAGCGCCGGTCGCCGCGGATGCCGGTGCTGGCATCGGAGGACCCGACGGTCGACGACGGCGCGGCTGCAGGACGCGACTGACCGTCCGCCACACCCCTGCACCGACCCCGGCCGGGAGGCGCGACACGCCTCCCGGCCGGACCGTCGCCGCCCGGGTCCACCACCTCCTCCTCGTCCCCACCCCCGCCTGAGAGGCCCCGCTTGCGCATCCGCGTCGTCAACCCCAACACCACCCCGTCGATGACGGCCTCGATCGGCCGCGCCGCGGCCGCGGTCGCCGGAACCGGCACCGTCGTCGAGGCGGTGACGCCCACCACCGGACCCGCCTCGATCGAGAGTCACTACGAGGAGGCCCTGGCGGTCCCCGGGCTCCTGGAGCAGATCGCGCTCGGCGAGCAGGAGGGTGTCGACGCGTACGTCGTCGCGTGCTTCGGCGACCCGGGTCTCGACGCCGCGCGCGAGCTGGCCGTCGGGCCGGTGCTCGGGATCGCCGAGGCCGGCTTCCACGCCGCTGCGATGCTGGGGCGCCGGTTCGGGGTCGTCACGACGCTGGCGCGCACGACGGGACGGGCGTGGGAGCTCGCGGAGCGCTACGGGTTCGCGTCCCTGGTGACCGAGGTCCGTGCGTGCGAGGTGCCGGTGCTGCAGCTCGACGATCCGACGTCGGGCGCCCGGGAGCTCGTCGTCGAGGAGTGCCGCGCCGTGCTCGCCGGCGGCGCCGATGCGGTGGTGCTCGGCTGCGCGGGCATGGCCGCGTTCTGTGCCGAGGTCTCGCGCGAGATCGGTGCGCCGGTGGTCGACGGAGTGGCTGCGGCGACGGTGCTCGCGGAGTCGCTCGTCCGGCTCGGGCTGCGCACGGGCAAGACCGGCGAGTACGCCCCTCCGCCGCCGAAGCCGGTGACCGGGCTGCTGTCCGGCTTCACGCTGCAGACGTCCGACGTCTCCGCGCCGATCGTGCTCGCGGGGGCCTCGGCATGAGCGCCGCGGTGGGCGCCGACCTGGTGCTCCGCGCTCGGCGGGCGTGGGTCGACGGCGTCCTCCGCCCGGCCGCGGTGATGGTCCGCGACGGCGTGGTCGACGCGGTCCTGCCGTTCGGTGCCGCGGTCGTGGCTCCGCTCGACCGCACCGTGCCCGACGAGCACGTGCTCCTGCCCGGGCTCGTCGACACGCACGTGCACGTCAACGAACCCGGTCGCACCGAGTGGGAGGGCTTCGCCTCGGCCACGCGAGCGGCCGCACTCGGTGGGGTGACCACGATCATCGACATGCCGCTGAACTCGATCCCGGCGACGGTCGACGTCGACGCCCTCGCGGCGAAGCGGGCGAGCGCCGCGGGCCGGGTCGCGGTGGACGTCGGGTTCTGGGGCGGTGCGGTCCCGGCCAACGCGGGGGAGCGCCGTCCGCTGCACGACGCCGGGGTCTTCGGCTTCAAGTGCTTCACCGCGCCGAGCGGCGTCGACGAGTTCCCGCACCTCGACCCGGCACGGCTCCGAGCGGCGATCGAGGAGGTCGCCGAGCTCGACGCCCTGCTCATCGTGCACGCCGAGGACCCGGACCACCTCGTGCCGCACGAGACGCTCGGCGGACGGTACGCCGACTTCCTCGCCACCCGTCCGAGCAGCGCCGAGCAGTCCGCGGTCGCGCGGGTCCTCGACGGCGCGCGGTCGACGGGTGCCCGCGTGCACGTGCTGCACCTGTCCGACGCCGGGGTCCTCCCGATGATCCGCGCCGCGAAGGCCGACGGGGTCCGGGTGACCGTCGAGACGTGTCCGCACTACCTGGCGTTCGAGGCCGGGTCGATCCCGGACGGCGCGACCGAGTTCAAGTGCTGCCCGCCGATCCGCGACGACGCGAACCGCGACGCGCTCTGGGCGGGGCTGCTCGACGGCACGATCGACTGCGTCGTGTCGGACCACTCGCCGTCCACAGCCGACCTGAAGACCGACGACTGGGGGTCGGCGTGGGGCGGCATCGCCGGACTCCAGGTCGGCTTCCGGGCGGTCTGGACCGAGGCCGTGCGCCGGGGGCTCCCGCTCGAGGCCGTCCTGCCCTGGTTCACGACCGGCCCCGCGGCGATCGTCGGCTTCCACGACCGCGGTCGGATCGCGCCGGGTGCGGTCGCGCACCTCGCCGTCCTCGACCCGGCGGCCGAGGGCGTCGTCGAGGTGTCGGCCCTGGCCCACCGCAACCCGGTGTCCGCGTACGCCGGCCTGCACACGCTCGGGGTCGTCACCGAGACCTGGCTCCGCGGGCGGCTCGTGGCGACGGCCGGCCACGGGGTCACCGCCGTCGAGGGGGTCCTGCTCGACCGCCCCGCGGCGCCGCAACACGCACGAAACGGACGTTTCGCTACGCTCGTTCCCGGAACGGAGGCATCATGACGCAGCCAGTCAACCCACCCGCCCGACTCCTGATGGGACCGGGGCCGATCGACGCCGACCCCCGCGTGCTCCGCGCGCTGTCGACCCCGCTCGTCGGGCAGTACGACCCGTGGATGACGACGACGATGACCGCGACGCAGGAGCTCTACCGCCAGGTCTTCGGGACACGGAACGACGCCACCGTGCTCGTCGACGGCACGTCCCGCGCGGGCATCGAAGCGGCCCTGGTGTCACTGCTCGCCCCGGGGGACCGGGTGCTCGTGCCGGTCTTCGGACGCTTCGGGCACCTGCTCGCCGAGATCGCGACCCGTGCCGGTGCCGAGGTGCACACCATCGAGACCGCGTGGGGGCAGGTCTTCCCGCCGTCCGTGATCGAGGACGCGGTGCGCCGGGTCCGACCGAAGGTCCTGGCGATCGTGCAGGGCGACACCTCGACGACGATGAACCAGCCGCTCGACGAGCTCGGGGCGATCTGTGACCGGCACGGCGCCCTCCTCTACACCGACGCGACGGCGAGCATCGGCGGCAACCCGCTCGAGACCGACGCTTGGGGCATCGACGTCGTGAGCGCCGGCCTGCAGAAGTGCCTGGGCGGCCCCTCCGGCAGTGCACCGATCACCCTGTCGCCGCGTGCCGTGGCCGTGCTCGACGGTCGCCGCAGCATCGAGGCCGGCATCCGCGAGGCCGACGACGTCGTGTCCGACGACCCGATCCGCTCGAACTACCTCGACCTCGCGATGATCCTCGACTACTGGGGTCCGCGGCGCCTCAATCACCACACCGAGGCCGCGTCGATGCTCTACGCCGCGAACGAGTGCGCCCGCATCCTGCTCGAGGAGGGGCGGGACGCCGTGGTCGAGCGCCACGCGATCGCCGGTCGCGCGATGCTCGCCGGGGTCGAGGCGCTCGGACTGCAGGTGTTCGGTGACGTCGCGCACAAGATGCACAACGTGGTCGCCGTGGAGATCCCGGACGGCGTCGTCGGCGACGAGGTACGGGGCGCGATGCTCGAGGACCACGGCATCGAGATCGGGACCTCGTTCGGGCCGCTGCACGGACGGGTCTGGCGCATCGGCACGATGGGCTACAACGCCCGCAAGGACACCGTCGTGCGCACGCTGGCCGCCCTCGAACACTGCCTGCGCCGGGCCGGGCACGCCGTCCCGCAGGGCGCCGGGGTCGACGCCGCGCTCGACGTCCACGCCGGCCGCGTCGCGCCGGTCGGGGCAGCCCTGTGACGACGACGACCGGACCCGCGACGGCCGAGGCCCCCGCGGCGCCGACCGCGAGCACCCGGGCGATCGCCGACGCCGCGACGATCGTCCGGTGGTGCGACGCGCTCGCCGGGATCTCGCAGGACGACGGACGCACCACCCGCGTCTACCTGTCGCCGGAGCACGCCCGGGTGAACGCCGTGGTCGCGGAGTGGATGCGCGACGCCGGACTCCGCACCTGGCAGGACGCCGCGGGCAACCTGCACGGCATCGTCGACGGTGCGACGCCGGACGCACCCGTGCTGCTGCTCGGCTCACACCTCGACACCGTGGTGGACGCCGGCCGGTACGACGGCGTGGTCGGCGTGCTCATGGCGATCCGCACGGTGGCGCGGCTCACGGCCTCCGGCCCGCTGCCCTTCGCGCTGCAGGTGATCGCGTTCTCCGACGAGGAAGGGACGCGCTTCGGCAAGGCACTGTTGGGCTCGTCGGCCGTGGCGGGGGTCTGGGACGACGCGTGGTGGGACCTCGAGGACGGCGACGGTGTCACGCTCCGCCGGGCCTTCACCGACTTCGGGCTCGATCCGGAACGCGTCGGCGAGGCGGCACTGCCCCCGGAGCGGCTCGTCGGCTACCTCGAGGCGCACATCGAGCAGGGCCCCCACCTCGAGCAGGCGGGGCAGGCGCTCGGTGTCGTCACGAGCATCGCGAGCGCCCGGCGGTTCACCGTCGAGGCCGTCGGCGAGGCACGGCACGCCGGCGGCACCCCGTACGAGCGGCGTCACGACGCGCTGCTCGCCGCGGCCGAGGCGGCGCTCGCCGTCGAGCGGATCTGTCGCGCCGAGCAGCACGTCGGCACCGTCGGTACGATGTCCGTCGAGCCCGGGGCGGTCAACGTCGTCCCCGGCCTGGCCCGGTTCAGCGTCGACCTGCGGGGGGAGTTCGACGAGGGGCGTGACCGCGTCTGGGAGTCGATCACGGCGGTCTTCGACGAGATCGGAGCCCGTCGTGGCGTGACCGTGTCGCCGACCGAGGTGCACCGTGCCCCGGCGGTGTTCTGTGCGCCGGTGTTGATGGACGCCGTCCGTGCGGGGATCGCCGCGACCGGGGAGGCCACCCCCGCGGAGCTCTTCTCGCGCGCCGGGCACGACGCGATGTCCCTCGGGCTGGTCACCGACGTCGCGATGCTGTTCCTGCGGAACCCCGACGGCATCAGCCACCACCCGGACGAGTTCGTCTCCGAGGACGACGTCGCGCTCGGCCTCGACGCGCTGGCCGTCGCCGTCGAGCGCATCGCCGACGACCGTGCGGAGACCCGGTGAGCGCCGCGCCCGACGTCCGTGCCCGGGTGGACGCGGTCTGGGATCGCCTGTCGCCCGCGGAACGCCGGGTCGCCGCGATGGTCCGGCACGATCCGGAGCTGCTGCTCGTCGGCACCTCCGCCGAGCTCGCGGCCGAGTCGGGCACGTCGAAGGCCACCGTCTCGCGGCTCGTCCGGTCCCTGGGGTTCCAGGACGCCGCCGAGGTCCGCCAGGAGCTCATGTCCGCGCGGGGGAGCGGCCTGCCGTGGGCTGCCGAGGACGCCGCGCACGTCGACCAGCGGGCCGTCGAGGCACGCAACCTCGACGCCGCGTTCGCCTCGCTCGCCCGCGCCGACCGCGTCCGGCTCGCCCGCCGGATCGTCCGTGCCCGGCGGGTGCTCGTCGTCGGGGAACGCGGCGCACACCCCGTCGCCATGCAGCTCCGGTCGCAGTTGGCCCAGGTGCGACCGGACGTCCGGATCGGTCCGGCACCGGGGCAGCGCCTGGGCGAGGAGGTCGCCGACCTCGACCGCCGCGACCTCGTCGTGCTCGTCACGGTCAGGCGGCACGCGGCGGGTGCCGAACGGCTCGTGCGGCACTGTGTCGCGACCGGCGCCGACGTGGTCGTGCTCGGCGACCCGACCGCAGCCGTGATCGCGGCGCCCGCGGCGACCGCGGTGCTCTGCCCGGTGGACTCGCCGTCGGCGTTCGACTCGATGGCGGCGCTCTTCGCGGTCGTCGCGGCGATCGCGAACGACGTGTACGAGGCCTCCGGGCCGGCAGGGCGTGCCCGGGTGGACGCCGTGGCGGCGGCCTACGACGCGCTCGGGGAGCTCGCCCCCCGCTGACCGTCCCCGTCCCGCTCGAGCTCGTCGCGCAGCGATGCGTTGCGCGCGGCGATCAACCGCGGCAGGTAGCGGGCCAGCGCGATCCGCTCGGCCAGCCACCCGAGCGGACCGAGGGGCGCGCGGAAGACGACCTCGTCGACCATCCGCGTCCCGTCGGCCGACGGCTCGAACCGGTGCTCGTGCCGGAACCGGGCGAACGGACCACGCACCTGCTCGTCGACGAAGCGACCCGGAGCCTCCAGGGCGGTGATCCTGCTCGTCATCGACCAGACGATCCCGAAGTGCCGTGCGCGCCACGTGACGCTCTCGCCGAGCCCGATGGTGCCGGTCGTCGTCCCGGCCACGGCGCGTTCGTCGGTGTCGGCCATCGAGCGTTCGTGCGCGCCGATGTCGAGCGACAGCGCGAAGACGCGCTCCACCGGAGCGGCGATCTCGGTGTCCACCCGGAAGGCGACGGTCACGCGTCCGGCCAGACCTGCGGCACTGTGCGGTCGTCGTCGCGCAGCACCGCGGCGAGCAGCTGGTCGTTGCGGACGCCCCGGTGCACGACGGCCGACCGGGACCGACCCTCGAAGCGCATGCCGATCCGCCGGGCCGTCGCGGACGACGCGGCGTTCGTCCCGAGTGCGCGCCACTGCACCCGCACCAGGCCGATCCCGTCCGGTGGTGCGGCGAACGCCCACGCCAGCACACGATCGGCGGCCTCGGCCATCAGTCCCTGCCCGCGGCCGTCGGGGTGCAGCGCCCAGCCGATCTCGCCGGCCCCGTCCACGAAGCCGAAGACACCGACGGTACCGAGCAGCCGCGGGTCCTCCGCACGGCGGATCCCGAAGTCGTACCGGGTGTCGTCACGCCACCCGACCTCGACCAGGTCGAGCCACTGACGGGCCTCGGCGTGCCCGTACGGCACGGGGACCGGGGTGAACGCGATGACGTCCGGGTCGTTCGCGTACGCGATGACGGCGTCGGCGTCGGCGGGACCCGGCGCGGAGAGCACGAGCCGGTCGGTCCGGAGCGTCACGGGGAGCACACCGCGAGCCTAGCGACGGCGCGACCACGCGGTAGCGTCGGCGACATGACGTTCGACTCCCTCGCCTTCCCGGTCATCGACGGACACAACGACCTCCCGTGGGAACGCCGCGAGTCGCACGACTCCGGCGTCGAGGGCATCGACCGCGGACAGGGCACGCTGCACACCGACCTGCCGAAGCTCCGGGCCGGCGGGGTCGTGGGCCAGTTCTGGTCGGTGTTCGTGCCGTCGGACGACCCGGACCCGGTGTGCACCACCCTGCAGCAGATCGACACCGCGCACCGGATCATCGCGCGGTACCCCGACGACCTGACCTTCGTCCGCACCGCTGCCGAACTGCGCACCGCCGTCGACGCCGGACGGATCGCGTCGCTGCTCGGCGCCGAGGGCGGGCACTCCATCGGTGACGACCTCGCGGTGCTCCGGTCCTTCGCCCGGCTCGGCGTCCGCTACATGACGCTGACGCACAACGACGACACGACCTGGGCCGACTCGGCCACCGGCGCCCGGGCACACGGCGGCCTGACCGACCGCGGACGCGAGATCGTCGCCGAGATGGAGCGGATCGGCATGCTCGTCGACCTGTCGCACACCGCGCCGGCGACGATGCGCGACACCCTCGACGTCGCGACGCAACCGGTCGTGTTCAGCCACTCGTCCACCGTCGCCGTCGACGACCACCCGCGGAACGTGCCCGACGACGTGCTCGCCCGGCTCGCCGACAACGGGGGCGTCGTGATGATCACCTTCGTGCCGAAGTTCGTGTCCCGCGCGTGGGCCGACTGGGAGGAAGCGGGGTCCGAGGGGGAACCGCCGATCGTCACGGTGGCGGACGTCGCCGACCACGTCGACCACGCCCGTGCGGTCGCGGGCGCGGCCCACCTGGGCCTCGGAGGCGACTACGACGGCACGCCCGTGCTGCCGCCGGACCTGCGGGACGTGTCGCGGTACCCGGTGCTCGCGGAGGAGCTGCGGCGACGCGGCTGGGGTGACGACGACCTGCGGGCGCTCGCCGGGGGGAACGTGCTGCGGGTCCTCGAGGCGACGGACGAGCGGTTCGCGCAGAGCGCGCTGCGCTGAGCCGCGTGGGCGCCGGCGCGGTGGGGCAGGGGCGGCCGGGAGGCGCGGTGTGTGCCCGCCTCCTCCCGCCCGGCCCGTCAGCGCATCGCGTTCTGATCGCGGTTGCCGTACATCCGGATTGCTCGGTTGCGCCCGTCGCGCCCACGACACTCGTGGGATGAATGAGGGGAACCTGCTGCCAGCGGCCTACCGAGACACGCTCTGCGCCATCCGTGATCACGTCCGGGGCACCAGGACCAGGGTGCAACTCGCCGCGAACGCGCACCTGGTCCACCTCTCCTGGACGATCGGTCAGGAGCTGCGATCGCCCTGGGGCCACATCACGCTCCTGCTCGGTGTGCGAGAGCCTGACGCACGGGAGTGGTACGCAGCCGACGCTGCCGATTCCGGGTGGTCGCGGCACGTCCTGCGTCACAACATCAGGAGCGACGCGTTCGGACGACAGGGTGCTGCCCGGACCGACCTCAGCCGTCTGCTCGACGCTGACGGTGCCGACCTGGCCCAGCAGATCACCCGCGACCCGTACGTCCTCGACTTCCTCGCGGTGGACGGCGACCGCGACGAGCGCACCGGTGGGAGTCGCCTCCTCCGAGCTCCTGCCGCCGGAGTTGCAGCGGTCGCTGCCGACCGAAGCACAGTTGCGTCGGGCGCTGCTCGGTGGTGGATGACGGGAGCGTCAAGGGGCGTCATCGACAGGGGAACACCGGGCGCCGTCGCTAGGATCGCGAGCGGACCGCAGCGCCGCCACCGACGGCGTGAGAACTCGACCCGGAGGACGACAACGGATGACCGGCACCATCTACGACAACATCTCGCAGGCGTTCGGCAACACCCCACTCGTCCGGCTCAACCGCCTGCCGAAGGCCGACGGCGCCGAGGTCCTCGCGAAGCTCGAGTTCTACAACCCGGGCTCGAGCGTCAAGGACCGCCTCGGTGTCGCGATCATCGACGCGGCCGAGGAGTCCGGCGAGCTGCGCCCCGGCGGCACCGTCGTCGAGGGCTCGTCCGGCAACACCGGCATCGCCCTGGCGCTGGTCGGCGCCGCCCGCGGCTACCGCGTCGTCATCACGATGCCCGAGACGATGAGCGTCGAGCGGCGTGCCCTGATCCGTGCCTTCGGCGCCGAGATCGTCCTGACCCCGGGTTCCGAGGGCATGAAGGGCGCCGTGGCGCGTGCGGGCCAGATCGTCGACGAGACCCCCGGCGCGATCCTGGCCCACCAGTTCGAGACGGCCGCGAACGCCGCGATCCACCGCAGGACCACGGCGGAGGAGATCCTCCGCGACACCGAGGGCCACGTCGACGTCTTCGTCGCCGGTGTCGGGACCGGCGGGACGATCACGGGTGTCGGTCAGGTGCTCAAGGAGCGCGTGCCGGGCGTGCAGATCGTCGCTGTCGAGCCGAAGGACTCCCCGCTGCTGACCGAGGGCAAGGCGGGGCCGCACAAGATCCAGGGGATCGGCGCCAACTTCGTCCCCGAGGTCCTCGACCGTGAGGTCATCGACGAGGTGTTCGACGTCGAGCTCGACGACGCACTCCTGCTCGCCCGCGCGCTCGGTACCGAGGAGGGCATCCTGGCCGGCATCTCGTCGGGCGCGATCATCCACGCCGCCGTCGAGATCGCCGCCCGTCCGGAGAACGCCGGCAAGCGCGTGGTCGCGATCGTGTGCGACACCGGCGAGCGCTACCTGTCGACACCGCTGTTCGAGGGGCTCACTGCGTGACGCGTGCCGTCCGACGCGGCGTGCTGTGGCGGGTCCGCGAGGACCTCGCTGCGGCACGCCGCGGTGACCCCGCTGCCCGGGGTGACCTGGAGAACGCGGTGGTCTACTCGGGGCTGCACGCGATCTGGACCTACCGGTTCACGCACCGGTTGTGGCTCGCGCGTGGTCTCCCTGGATCCCGGTTCGCGGCCCGGGTGGTCGCGCAGGTCGCTCGATCGATCACGGGCATCGAGATCCACCCCGGCGCCCGCATCGGTCGGCGCTTCTTCATCGACCACGGCCTCGGTGTCGTGATCGGCGAGACGGCGGTCATCGGTGACGACGTGCTGGTGTTCCACGGCGTCACGCTCGGCGGGCGCGGGGGCGAGCACGGCCCGGGGCGGCGGCGGCACCCGACCGTGGGTGACCGCGTGGTGCTCGGAGCCGGGTCGTCGCTGATCGGCGCGATCACGATCGGCGCGGACTCCGTGGTCGGCGCGAACACGGTCGTGACGAAGGACGTCCCCGCGGGCTCGGTCGTCACCGGCGTCGCCGGTACGGCCCGGCCGAGGTCGGGGCACGAGGGCGTCCCGACGCTCTGACCGTGGGCGGCCGCGAGCGCCGGGCGATCGAGCGCCCCGGTCGACCGAGCGGTCCGTCGCCCGCCTGACCGGACCCTCGGTCCGTCGGACGTCAGCTCTTCTCGCAGGCGATCCCGTCGCCGTCGCGGTCCATCTTCTTGTTGGCCCCGTAGAGCGCGTCGTCCTTCTTGACTGTGCCCTTGAGTGCGCGGTAGGTGGTCTTCCCACCGGAGGTCACCCGGTTCTTCGTCACGGACTTCTTCGCGATGCCACCGGAGTACACCTTGTGGACGGCGGTGCAGTTCGCGTAGGTCTTCGGCGCGGCGGAGGCGGTGGTCGCGCCGCCGAGCACGACGGACGCGGCGAGAGCGGTGGTGACGGCGGCGACGCCGAGGCTGTGGATGATGCGCACGGGTTCTTCCCCTGGGACGGGTCGTGACCGCTCGCGCGGCCGCCGCGTCGGGTGCACGGCGGACCGAGCGTACCCGAGCGGCACTCATTCCCTGATCCCCCCGAACGAGGCGTGTGCGGCATGCTGGTACGATGGACGGCGCAGCACTGCACGAGGTGACCTTCCGGACGGCACTGGCCCTGCCCGCGGTCGAGGAGACGCAGCCCTTCGGCGAGCGGTCCGTCGTCCACAAGGTGGTCGGCCGGATGTTCGTGCTCGCCACGACGTTGCGCGGGGTGCCGATCGTCAACCTGAAGTGCGCGCCGCCGCACGGGGCGGCACTCGTCCGCGACCACGCCGAGATCAGCCCGGGGTGGCACATGGACAAGCGTCACTGGATCACCCTGTCACCGGGGGACGGTCTCGACGAGACCATGGTCGAGGACCTCGTGGCGAACTCGTACGACCTGGTCGTCGCCGGCCTCCCGCGGAACCGGCGTCCCCTCGACCCGGCGGCGAGCCGGCGGGCGGACGGATCAGACCCGGCCGCGCGCGAGGACCTTCGCGAGGTCGCGGACGACCGTCGGGGCGAGTCGGTCCCCGGAGTCCAGCACCGCGCGGGCCCGCTCGGGTGACGGGCCGGCCGAGATCTCGCCAATCGTGACGCCGTGCTCCGGGCGGTGTGTGACGACCACCGGGTCGCCGGCCGCCACCGGTCCGCTGTGCAGGACCCGGAGGTACGCACCCGGCCGGTTCTCCGCGGCGAACCGCTTCACCCAGCCGGGGATCCCCATCCGGCGGGCGAAGGTCCCGCACGGCACCCGTGGGATGGTCACCTCGAGTTCGAGCGTCTCGCCGATGCGCCACCGCTCGCCCGTGACGGCACCCGTGACGTCGACCCCGCTCGTGCGCAGGTTCTCGCCGAACAGCCCGGGTGGGACGTCGCGCCCCAGGGCCTCGGCGAAGTACGCGGCGTCCTCGTCGGCGTAGGCGTACACCGCCTGGTCCTCGCCGCCGTGGTGCTTGCGGTCCGCCTGCACGTCGGCGTGGAGCCCGAGCGGGCGGACACGGACGGGCCCCACGACCGGGCGCTTGTCGATGGCGGTGATGCCGATCGTCCCGGAGTCGCGGAGCAGCTGGTCGACGCGGCAGACGGCGGTGACGTGGCTCATGCCCACATCCTGGCGCACCGGGGTCACTGAGCCGAGCCCGCCCTCGTGCGCGGCCACCCGCCCAGACTTCCTCCACCACTGACCGGTAGAAGGGTGGTGTGCCGTACCAGCCCCTCGCCGACCTCGACGACGCCGTCCTCGCGGGCCGCTCGTCCGACGGCGACGTCCGGGCGTTCGAGGTCCTGATCCGGCGGTACACACCGCTGCTCCGCGCCTACGCCCGGCGGACCCTCGGATCCACCGACGAGCTCGACGACGTCGTGCAGGAGACCTTCATCACCGCGTGGAACCGGCTCGACGCGCTCGACGACGGCGCCAAGGTCAAGTCGTGGCTCATGCGGATCCTCAGTCGCAAGTGCATCGACCGCATCCGGGCGCGGCGCGAGCACCTCGACGTCACCGAGCTCGAGGTCGCGGCACCGCGGGACGACGCTCCGGAGCGAGTCGCCGAGGCCCGGTCCCGCGAGGAGGCGGTCGAGACCGCCCTCGCCGAGCTCCCCGAGGCGCAGCGACGGTGCTGGGTGATGAAGGAGATGCTCGAGTACCGCTACGAGGACATCGCCGAGGAGCTCGACCTGCCGGTGTCGACCGTGCGCGGCCTGCTCTCGCGTGCGAGGAAGAACATGATCCGTCTCATGGAGGCATGGCGATGACCGGACCCGACCGCACGCGCCCCGACGACGTACCGCTCGACGCGCTCGAACCCGAGGACCTCGACGGCCACACCATCGACGAGCTCGCGGACTACCTGGACGCCGGGATGCAACCGGCCGACCCGAGCATCGACGACTCCGCGGCGTGCCAGAACGCGCTCGCTGCACTCGTCCGGCTCCGACAGTCGTCCCTCGGCTCGCTCGACACCGCCGCTGCTCAGGAGGCACCCGCGGACGAGTCGTGGATCGGCGGTGTCCTGGCGAACATCTCGCTCGAGGCCCGCGCCGGTCGCGACGTCCCGCTGCGCCCGTCCGTCCCGACCGAGCGTCCCGTGATGACGGAGGGAGCCATCCGGTCCCTGGTCCGGACCGCCGGGGACGTCGTCCCCGGTGTCGTGATCGCCCGCTGCGCGCTGCAGGGCGACGTCACGCTGCTCGATGCACCCGTCCGGGTCCTGGTCGAGCTGGCGATCCGGTCCGGGGCACCGATCCACGCCACCGCCGAGCACGTCCGCCAGACCGTCGCCGAGATCCTCGCCGAGCAGACCGACCTCCGTGTCGAGGCGGTCGACGTGCACGTCCGGGACCTCCTGCCCCCGCTCCCGCCCGCGCACGACGGGGTCCAGGCTGCATCCGGAGCGATCGACGAGGAGGGCCGCGCATGAGCATCGACGACGAGACGGCCGCGGCGATCGAGGCCGCGGTCCTCGCGGCGCCCGGCGTTGCCGACCTGTACCGCGCGCGGCCGACCCTCGGCAGCGCGGTCGAGTCCGCCCGGCGGCTCGCGTCGCGTGCGCCGGTCTCCCGGGTGGTGCTCGACGACGACGTCCTCCGCGTCGTCATCGGCACCGACGGATCGGCCCCCGCGCGGGCTGCGGCGCGTGCGGCGCACGACGCCGCGCTCCGCGTCGCGGGCGAGCGCGGGCTCGCGCTCGGCCGCGTGGACGTGCGCATCGCGCGCGTCGGCTGACCCGACGGGCTCGCTCGCACGGCGGCAGGGCGACGACGACGGACCACGGGACGGACGGGAGGCACGGCGCCCGCCGGCACCGTGCCTCCCGTCCGTCATCCGGTGACGCCCGTCACCCGCTCGCGGCTCAGTAGAAGTTGTTCGCCTGCGAGTGGGCCCACGCGGCACAGGGCGTGCCGTAGGCCGCGCTGATGTACCGCAGCCCCCAGGTGATCTGGGTGGTGGCGTTGGTCTGCCAGTCGGCCGCGACCGTGGCCATCTTCGAGCCGGGGAGCGCCTGCGGGATGCCCGTCGCGCCACCGTTCGGGTTCACGGCCCGGTAGTTCCAGCCGGACTCCTTGGTCCACAGGTTGTCGAGGCACTGGAACTGCGCGGAGCCCCAGCCGTACTGCGACGACGCCATCGAGGACGCCGTGGCCTTGGCGCCGGCGACGGTGTTCGCAGCGGCGAGGCGCTCGGCTGCTGCCGCAGACTCCGCTGCCGCACGCTCGGCTGCGGCCTTCGCCTCGGCGTCGGCCTTCGCCTGCGCTGCTGCCGCTGCCGCCGCGTCGGCGTCCGCCTTGTCCTGGGACGCGCTCTCGTCGGCGACCTGCGTCGTGGCGTCGACGGTCGAGGCGATGCGGGTGGTGATCGCGGAGCCGGACATGCCGCGGTAGTCCGACAGGGCTGCGACCTGGCGTTCGAGGGCGCGCGTGTCGGTCTTGTCGTTCGCGTCGGCGAGCACCGTGCGGGCGGTCGCGATGGTCGCAGCGGCCTGGGCGCGGTCGAGGTCCGCGCCGTGCAGCGCCGGGGTGGCCGAGGCGCTCGCGGAGGGGACGCCGATGGCCTCGCCGATGGCCGGCTGTGTGCCGACGGTGGCGAGTCCGCCGACGAGGGCGACGGCGGCAGCGCCCCCGACGACGAGGGCGGAGCGACTGCGGAGCGCACGGCGGACACGGCGGCTCGGGGTGTCGAGCGCCTGGCGTCGGGTGGTCGCGGTGGTGGGGGCTTCGGGGGTGGTTCGCGTCATCGGTTCCGGTGGTCGGCCGGCTGGAGGGCGACTCCCGGGCACGCCGGATCGGGCACGCGGGTGTGGGGGAGCGTGCACGACCGTCGGGACGGCCGTCGTGGGGGAGCCGCGAGCCGGGGGAGGACCGGACGGTGGTGTGGGGCCCGTCCGTCCGCCGTTGGGCGACCGGGTGGCCGCCTGCTCGGGCGAAGCCGCCACGATGACGTGCCAGCCTGGACGGCCCGTCCGGAACCCCTGGCAGAACCGTCCGTCCACCTCTTGGTGACGGTTCGGTAACGGTGCTGACGCGGCCGGGTCAGCGCTCGGAGGTGCGTGCTTCCTGGGAGCGCTCGCCCTGGCCGATCCGTTCGAGGGCGGCGAGGGCGGCGGCGATGGAGTCGACCTCGTCGTCGGGCAGGTCCGCGATGAGCCCGGCGACGATGCCGGTGCGGTCGGAGCGGGCCCGTTCGACGGCGGCGATGCCCGCGGGGGTGGCCGACACCATGAACGCCCGGCCGTCACGCGGGTCGGCCTCGCGTTCGATGAAACCGCGTTGCTCGAGCTCGGTGAGGATGCGCGTCATCGTGGGCTTCGTGACGACCTCGATCCGCGACAGGTCGCCGGGACGCAGGGGTCCCTCTGCCTGGATCGTCGCGAGTGCGGAGACGAGCCCGTAGCCCAGCGCGGCCGAGTCGGTGCGCGCGCGGCGGTTGATGCGTCCGACGGCGGCGGCGAGGCGCGCGGCGATCTCGGTGCGGTCCGGCTGGCGGTGGCTCATGCGGTGCTCCCGGGTCGTCGGGTCGAGGCTGTTCGAGCGGGTCGGAGCGATGCTACCGGTCCCCACGGGCGTGTGACCGAGTGCCGTGCGGGGTGCTGCCGCCGGGTGCAGGAACGCCCGTCCCGGGGTTCGGGACGGGCGTTCCTGTACGACGTGACAGGTGTGCTCAGCTGGAGCGGTGCCGCTTCTCGCCCGGGAGCAGGTGGATCGCCTCGGTCGCGAGTTCGGCGGCGATGTTGTCACCGCTCTCGGTCGCGTCGCGCAGCCGGCGGAAGTCCGCGGTCAGCTGGTCCCAGTCGATGAGCTCGTCGAGGTTCGGCAGGCGCAGGCGGAACGCCAGACCGTCCGTCGTGTCGCGGCACACCCGCTGCAGGTTCTCGTTGCCGCAGGCGTCGACGTACAGCCCGAAGACCGAGAGCGCGTCGTGGTTGACGGCGGGGACGTCGTGCGCGTCGAGCTCGGTGATCGTCCGGTCGAGCTGCGCGAGGATCTTCTTCCGCGTCGGCGCCGTGAGCCGGGGGACGGCCAGCCGGACGACCCCGCCGAACAGCACGCCGAGGGTCTGCATCGCCTCGACGACCTCCTCGGCCTTCGGGGTGGTGACCCGGGTGTACCGGTTCGGTGCCATCTCGATGAGACCGGCGCGGGCGAGCTGGCTGAGGGCTTCGCGGATCGGGGTGCGGGAGACGCCGAGCCAGGCGATGAGCTCGTCGTCGTTGAGGCGTTCACCGGGCTCGAGCGTGCCGTCCATGATCGCGGCGTGGATCTTGTGGCGGACGGTGTCGCGGAGCAGCTGGTGCTCGGTGGGGGCGCTGCTGGGGACCGGCATGCGGGTGTCCTCGTTCTCGGTGGACGGTCGGGAGCGCCGGACCGGTCGGTGTCGACGCCTGATCACAGTACCTGATATGTGAACGGTCGTCCGTCGACCGCCGTGCCTCAGGTGGCGGCGAGCAGCCGGACCGTCACCGGGTCCTCGGTCCCGTCGAACCACCGGTCCAGCAGGGCACGGAACGGAGCCGGGTCCTCGGCGGCCCTGGCGAACAGGGTCGCGGACGACCGGGCCTTCAGCGCGTCGATCCCACCGAACAGGTCGTCCGCGCTCCGGGCCGGTGCGTCGACGACGGTGCGGGCGGCCTCGAGCAGGCGTGGCCCGAGCACGGGGTGTGCCAGGAACGCCCGCGCCTCGGCGAGCCCCTCGATCGCGTACCGCTGCGCTGTCGCACTGCGCCCGAGGCCGGCGAGCTGCGGGAACACGAACCACATCCAGTGCGACCGCTTCCGGCCGGCCGCCAGCTCCGCGAGTGCCTGCTCGTGGACGCCCTCCTGCGCACGCACGAACCGGTCGAGGTCGTACGGGTCGTCGCTCACCGGACCACCTCGCCCCACGCGTAGCGCACGGTCGTCGCGTCCACGACGAGCAGTGAGTCGGGGTCGCGGTCGAGGAGCCCGGGCAGGCCGACAGCGACCGGCAGGTCGCCCTCGAGCCGCTCGAGCCGGGCGCTGCGGACGGTCAGCGGCGCGTGCTGCCGCTGCCAGAAGAGCGTCTGCGCCAGGTGTCGCGCGTGGATGCCGGCGCGCGTGGTGAGCGCGGCGGCGAGCGGCGTGTCCACGACGTCGCCCGCGGTGACCCGGACGAGGACGTCGTGCCGCGGGCGGGGTCGTGGCGGGCGTGCGTTCCCCGCGTGCACGAGCGCCCGCGCCCAGCGGACCGGGTGCGCCGCCCGGGCCGGGTGTCGGACCGACCGGTGGTCGAGGGTGTCCCCGCGACGCGTCGCCCGGACGTGGGAGAACGTGTACGGCACGCCGAGCAGCGTGTTCGCGGCGACGATGGCGGGGACGTGGCCGGTGTCGACCGTGCGGTAGACGATGCCGTGGCGACCCCTGGTGTCGACGGTCGGGATCTCGATCGTGACCTCGGTCATCGAACCGAGTCGTCGTGAGGGCGGGAACGGCGGGAGGGCCGTCTCGCGGAACACGTAGGCGGTCAGACCCACCCACGCGCTGCCGTCGACCACGTCGGGCCGGGTGCCGCGTGGCACGAGCCGGGCGAGCGAGGCCGGGTGCCGCCGCCAGTGCGCGAACACGATGTCCTCCCACGCGTGCACGGCGACGGGCCGGTGCACGAGCGGGACCGCCGCCCGCTGTCGGACCGCGTCGGTCACCGTCGTGGCGCGTGTCGTGCGACGCGCACGGCCCAGGCCACGAGCGGCGCCTGCAGCGGGAGCCGCGCGACGCCGACCAGCCGTGCGGCGCGCCCTGCGCGTGGGCTGTCGAGGAGGTCGGCGGCCATCTTGACGTTCGCGGGGAAGACCGCCAGGAACAGTGCCGCTGCCGCCCAGCCGGACGCGCGACGGGTGGCCGGCACGGCGAGTCCGGCGGCGATGCCGAGCTCGGCCACGCCGGAGGCGACCGTGGTCAGGCGCGGGGGGAGGCCCTCCGGCACGATCCGGTCGTAGCCCCGCGGGCGCAGGAAGTGGGTGACGCCGGCTCCGCCGAGGAGCACGGCGAGCATGGTGGCGGTCCGGGTGGCACGTCGGGCGCGCTCGCGTCGTCGCATGCGCCCATCGTGCACGCCCTCGCCCGAGCGGGTGTCGGGCGTCGCTCAGGTCAGGGCGGTCGCGACGAGGTCGAGCACCGCCGTGGCGACGTCCGCCTTGCTGCCGGAGGTCTCCCGGACGACGTCGCCGCCGGGCACGAGCATCTCGATCGCGTTCTCCTCGCGTTCGAAGCCCGCGTCCCACCCGACGTGGTTCACGACGAGCAGGTCGGCCGGCTTCCGGGCGATCTTGGCGCGTCCGAGGGCGATCCGGGCCTCTCTGTCGGGCTCGGTCTCCGCGGCGAACCCGACGATGACCTGACCCGTGCGGCGTGCTCGGACGAGGTCGGCCAGCACGTCGGTGTTGCGGACGAGCTCGAGGGTCATGGTGTCGCCCTGGTCGTCCTTCTTCAGCTTGTCGGGGCGGACCTCGGCCGGTCGGTAGTCCGCGACCGCGGCGGTCATCACCACCACGTCGGCGTCGACCGCCGCGGCGTGCACCGCGTCGGCGAGTTCCTGGGCGGACCCGACGGGCACCACGGTCGCACCGAGCTCCGCGGTGAGCCCGGCGTCCACGTTCGCGGCGACGAGCGTCACGGTCGCGCCGCGTCGGACGGCGTCCGCGGCGATCGCCACGCCCTGGCGTCCGCTCGACCGGTTGCCGACGAAGCGCACCGGGTCGAACGGCTCGCGCGTCCCTCCGGCGCTCACGACGACACGCACCCCGGCGAGGTCGCCCTGGTCACCTCGCGCCCCCGTCCCCGACCCCGCTGCGGCACCGGCCGGGAGGCCCGCGCCGCCCTGGTCCCGTCGGCCCGCCTCGGTCGGCCGGTCGAGCACCGCCAGCGCCGCGGCCGCGATGTCCTCGGGTTCCGCCATCCGGCCGATCCCGGCGTCGTCACCCGTCAGCGCGCCGACCACCGGCCCGACGAAGTGCACCCCGCGGTCGCGCAGGGTCCGGACGTTCGCCCGGGTCGCGGGGTGCTCCCACATCTGCGGGTGCATCGCGGGGGCGACCACCACGGGCGCCTCGGTCGCGAGCAGCGTCGTCCCGAGCAGGTCCCCGGCGAGTCCGTGGGCCATCCGCGCCAGGGAGTCGGCGGTCGCGGGCGCGACGACGACCAGGTCCGCCCGGCGTCCGAGCGCCACGTGCCGCACCTCGGCCACGTCGTCCCAGACGCTCGTCGTGACCGGGTTCCGGCTCAGCGCCTCGAGCGTCGGCAGTCCGACGAAGCGGAGTGCACCCTCGGTCGGGACGACGTGCACGTCGTGGCCGCGCTTGACGAGGTCGCGGACGACCCCCACGGCCTTGTAGGCGGCGATGCCCCCGGTGATCCCGACGACGACGGACAGACGGCGACCTGCTGCAGCATCCACGTCGGTCACGCTACCCGGACGGCCGTGCGAGGATCGAGCCCATGTGCACCGTCGTCGTCCGCGTCGACCCCGGCGCCGCGTGGCCCGTCACCGTGCTGGCGCTCCGTGACGAGTCGCCCGACCGTCCCTGGGACCCGCCCGCCGCCTGGTGGCCCGAGCTCGACCCCGCCGTCCGGGGTGTGCGCGACCGGTCGGCAAGCGGAGCGTGGCTCGCCGCGTCCGACGCTGCGGGGCTCGCCGTCGTGCTGAACCGTGCCGAACCGGTGCCGAGCGACGACGGCACCTGGACCACCCGCGGCGTGCTGCCGCTCGACGCGCTGACCGGCGCGGCGCCGGGCGCGGGCGGCTCGCTCCCGACCACGCGTGCGTTCAACCTGGTACGGGCCACGGCCGAGGGCGCCGCCGTCGACACCTGGGACGGCAGGGCGGTGCGGACGACCCTGCTCGAGCCCGGCGTGCACATGGTGACCCACGGAGCCCCGGACGACCCCGCCGCGCCGCGGGTCGGCCGGTGGCTCGAGGCCTTCCGCGCGGCCCCGGCGCCGGCCGGACCGCCGGCGCTCGGCCCGTTCGACGAACTCCGTACCGCCGACCTCGGCGACGACGCGGGCGACGGCTGGAGCGGCTGGTTCGGCGTGCTCGCTGACTCCGCGGCCCTGCCCCCGGACCACCCGGACGCGATCCTGCGCGACGCGGTCGAGCCGGACGGCCACGTCGCGACGCTGTCCGTCGTCGCCGCCGCGGTCGGGCCCGGTCGGACGGTACTGCAGCACGCGCGGCTCGCCCACCCGGGACGCCTCGACGGCTCGGTGGAGCTGCACCGGGCGTGATCGTCCCGCCCGGACGTCCCCGATGCTGTGAGGAGCAGCAGCGCACCGGCCGGTCCCGCCGTGGTCCGGCGGCGTACGGTCCCCGTCGTGACCCCGACCACACGGCCGTCCCCGCGCACCGTCGCGGGCATCGGTGACCCTGCTCCGCGGCGCCGTCCCCGCGGTCGAGCCGTCCTCGCGACGACGCTCGCCGCCCTCACCGCGCTCGCCCTCGTCGGCTGCAGCGAGGACTCCTCGGTGGTCGCGGCCTCCTCGCCGAGCCCGACCGGCCGCGCCTGGGACCACGCCCCGGGGGAGCGGATCGTCGTCATCGGCGACTCGGTGAGCGGCGGCCACGGCCTGACGCCGGAGCAGGCCTGGCCCGCGCTCCTCGCCCGGACCGAACGGTGGCAGCTGACGAACCTGTCCTGCGACGGGGCCGGCGTCGTCGCCACGGGGGACCCGGACGAGTGCGCCAGTGCCTACCCGGGGCTCGTCAAGCGTGCGGTCGACCTGCGCCCCCGGGTCGTCCTCGTGCAGGCGAGCTCGAACGACCTGGGCGAGGACGACGCACAGGTGACGAGCGCCACCGACCAGCTCGTGGCCCTCGTCCACCGCGACCTGCCCGGAGCCAGGGTGGTGGGGCTGAGCGCCGTGTGGAACGAGCAGGCCCCGCCGGCGCAGCTGGCGACGATCTCGCACGCCCTGCAGCGGGCGACCCGGCGCGACGGCGGCACCTACGTCGACGTCGGGCAGCCGCTGTCCGGTCACCCGGAGTGGATGCAGTCCGACGACGTGCACCCGACCGCCCGTGGACAGCGTGCCCTCGAGGCGGGAGTGATCGACGCGTTCGCGCGCGACCACCTGCGGTTCTGACGCCGACGGGGCGCGGTCGGGTCGTGCCTCCCGGCCGGTGCGGGTGCCGAGCCAGCGGTCAGGCGGGCGCGTGCGTGTCGGTGAGGTCCTCGGCGACCGCCCAGAGCGACCGGGCGAGGTCCGCACTGCGCGCCGAGCGCGGCACCGAGACCGTCGTGGTCGGTCCGGTCAGCCCCCCGAACCCGGACGGCCCGTAGTAGGCCCCGCCGACCGCGGCCGGACCGACGGCGGCGTACAGGAGCGGCTCCGCGCCCTGCTCCACCGCCTGCGTGAAGGGGAGCGCGCGGTCGCTCGCGCGGACCGGACGCGACCGGCCGAGCGAGCGGCCGGTGGACTGCAGGTTCGTGCGCGTGTAGCCGGGGTGGGCCGCCGTGCTGACGAGTGGCCAGTCCCGCTCGACGGACAGCCGGTGCAGGTGCAGCGCGAGGAGCAGGTCGGCCAGCTTGGACTGCGAGTAGGCCCGCCAGCCGTTGTAGCCGCGCTCCCACTGCGGGTCGGTGAAGCGGATGCTGCCGGGGATGGCGGCGAGGCTCGACATCGTCGCGACGCGCGGGGGCCGGGCGTCGTCGCTGCCCGCGGCCGTGCCGAGCAACGTCGGCAGCAGCAGGTTCGTGAGCGCCAGGTGTCCCAGGAAGTTCGTGCCGAACTGCAGCTCGAAGCCGTCCGCGGTCTCGAAGCGCTCGGGCGGGGCCATCACGCCGGCGTTGTTCACCAGGACGTGGAGGGGACGGCCGTCGTCGGCGATGCCCGCGGCGAACCGGCGGACGCTGGCGAGGTCGGCGAGGTCGAGCTCGCGCACCTCGAGGTCGGCGCCCGGGTGCTCCCGGCGGATCTCGGTCGCGGCGTCCTCGCCCTTCGCGGTGGTGCGGACGGCGAGCACGACGCTCGCGCCGGCACCGGCGAGCCGCTTCGCGGTCTCCTTGCCCGTGCCGCTGTTCGCGCCGGTCACGACGATGCGACGGCCGGTCTGGTCGGGGATGTTCGCCATGCGCGGCACGGTACGCCGGCGGTCTGGTGACCCGCCGGGCGCGCGCCGTCGGGGCTGTACGTCCGGCTCCCGCGGTGCTACAGTTCATGCAAACGCATCGATCAGGAGGCGCACATGAGCAACGCATTCGGCACCGACCGCCCGTCGGACGTCCCGCCGCCCGCACCCGAGCGCATCGGGCCGGTCCAGCTCGGCCTCGACACCTTCGGTGACGTCACCGAGCGTGCCGACGGGTCGCTCCGCTCGGACGCGCAGAGCATCCGCGACGTCGTCGACCAGGCCGTCCTCGCGGACCAGGTCGGGATCGACTTCATCGGCGTCGGGGAGCACCACCGCGAGGACTTCGTGGTCAGCGCTCCCGAGGTCGTCCTCGCCGCCATCGCCGCCCGCACCTCGTCGATCCGCATGGGCTCCGCCGTCACCGTCCTGTCCTCGGACGACCCGGTGCGCGTGTACGAGCGCTTCGCCACCGTGGACGCCCTGTCGGACGGGCGCGCCGAGGTGATCCTCGGCCGCGGCTCGTTCACGGAGTCCTTCCCGCTGTTCGGCTACGACCTGGCCGACTACGAGGTCCTGTTCGAGGAGAAGCTGCAGCTCTGGAACTCCCTGCGCGGTGGGGACGCGGTGACGTGGTCCGGCACCAAGCGCGCGGCGCTCGTCGACCAGGACGTCTTCCCCAAGCTCGAGCACGGCCCGATCCCGACCTGGATCGGCGTCGGCGGCTCGCCGCAGTCCGTCATCCGTGCGGCGTCCTACGGCCTGCCGCTGTTCCTCGCGATCATCGGCGGGCAGCCGGCGCAGTTCGCCCCGTTCTCGCGGCTGTACCGCCAGGCGCTCACGCAGCTCGAGCTCCCGCAGCAGCCCATCGCGATGCACTCGCCGGGTTTCGTCGCCGAGACCGACGCCGAGGCAGCCGAGCGCTACTGGCCGTACCACAAGGCCGTCACCGACCGGCTGGGCCGCGAGCGCGGCTGGCCGCCCCTCGACGCCGCGCAGTACCAGGCGGGACTGTCCGCCGGCGGGTCGCTGTACGTCGGGTCGCCGGAGACGGTGGCGCGGAAGATCGCGCGGAACATGCGGATCCTCGGCGTCTCGCGCTTCGACATGCGCTACGCGACGGGGCGCCTGCCGCACGAGGACATGATGCGGTCGATCGAGCTCTACGGCACGCGGGTCGCACCGCGGGTGCGCGAGCTGCTCGCCGAGCCGGTGCCGGTGCCGTAGGCGGACGCCTCCTCGGGGTGGGCCGGTGCGGCTCGGTGCGAGCCGGTGCGGGCCGGTGCGGCGTGCTCGTGCACAACGAAAAGCACCCCGCACCACGGGATTCCGTGGCGCGGGGTGCTTCCCGTTGTGCCGGGTCCGGCAGCGTCCCGTCGGCCGGGAGGCGCGCCCCACCGCCGCCACGCCGACTCACGGCAGCGCCGGGTACCGTCCACCGCATGTCGCCCCGCCCCAACATCGTCGAGCGTCGGTTCCGTGGTCGCATCATGGGCGTCGGCACGACGTCCGGCGTGCGGTTCGTCGTCGGCATGTGGGACCAGTCGCCGTTCGGAGCCTTCACGGACGTCTTCGTGGAGCAGCCGGACGGATCGAGCGTGCTGCTCGCTCCGGACGAGATCGTCGCCGCGTACGTCTCCGGGACCTACCGCTTCGACACGGTTTCGGTGGTCGACATCGACGCCCGGCGCACCGCTCGTGGTCTCGAGCTCGACGCCGGCCCGCTCCGCGCCTCGATCGACGTCGGATCCATCTCGCCGCTCGGGCGGGTGCTCCGCATCGTGCCGAAGCCGATCGCGCGTGATCCGCGGTGGCTCAGCGTGATCGATCCGGTCGCACGACTGGTCGCGCCCGGCGCGGGCACGGCCGGCACCGCCGGTGGTGGCCGCCGCGAGTACTACGGCGTGACCGGCGCGCACGACGTGACCGCCGTCACGGGGTCGTGGGCGGGGGAGCCGCTCGGGTCCCTGGCCCCGCTCGACCCGCCCGTGGCGTTCGGCTTCGCCTCGATGCCGCGCGTCCCGCAGGTCGTCGACGTCGAGACGACGATCCGCGAGCCCGCCGTCTGACGCGTCACCCTCGGCCCCGGGGGCGGCGCGGTGTGGGGTCGCTGGGTCGGAGCGTGTGGGCGCCCGTCCGTGCCCGTTCCTTCCCATGACGACCGCGGTACCCGATCGTTCCGGGCGTACCTCCTGTTCTCCGACGGCCAGGTACGCGCGTTCTCGCCAGGTACGCGCGTTCTCGTCAGGGACGCCCGTCCTCGCCAGGTGCGCCCGTTGTCGCCCTGCACGCCCGGTCCCGCGTGGCACTCGTCCACGCCGCAGCCACTCGTGCGGGGGCCCGGGACCCGGGCGGGCAGGTCCCAGCGACGAGGGGCACACTGGCGGGAACGGAACGCGCCCGGGCAGTGCCCGGCCGGACGTCGAGCACAACGGGGCGCACGACGAACAGGAGCATCATGACCGACACGCAGGCAGACCACCGCGCAGCCATCTCGGACATCGTCCACGGCGCTCGAACCGCCCTGCTCACCACCGTCAGCGACGACGGCCAGCTGCACGCCCGTCCGCTGGCCGTGCAGGACAAGGCGTTCAACGGGACCCTCCGCTTCCTGGTGCAGGACGGCAGCGAGAAGGTGGAGGACATCGCGCGCAACCCGCACGTCAACGTCGCCATCGAGTCGCAGGGCGGGTACCTCTCGATCGCCGGCACGGCGACGGTCACCCGCGACGAGTCCGTCATCGACGAACTCTGGTCCCCGTTCGCCGAGGCGTGGTTCCCGGACGGCCGACAGGACCCGACCATCCGACTCCTCACCGTCGAGGGCGACTCGGTCGAGTACTGGACGCAGGACACCGGTCCGGTCGGCAGCCTCGTGCAGACCCTCAAGGCCGCGATCGGCAAGCAGAGCCAGCCCGACACCGGCCACCACGGCACCGTCGAGCTCTAGCCCGTCTCCCTTCCGCACCACGCAACGTCGGCGGTTCCTCGCAGCGGTAGAGCCCTGCGAGGAGCCGCCGAGGTTGCGTTCCGCGAGTCTTCCGACCGCCCCGCGACCGGGGTCAGGGCGGGCCGAGCAGCCACAGCACCGCGACGAGCACCGGCTGCCCGAGGAGTGCACAGCTCACGAACGTCCAGCGCATCCAGGGCCGGGCGACGAGTTCGGGGGAGCCGAACAACGGCGCGAGCGGCATGAGGAGCCGCGGGGTGGACGCCATCGGCAGGGACACCGCGAAGATGTAGAGCGCGTAGGCGGCGGAGTACAGCACGGTCGTCGAGCCGAGCGCCCGGGTCGAGCGCCGCAGCAGCCAGACGGGGTACGCCACGAGCAGGAAGACCACGATCAGGACCCCACCGACCCCGAGCCACCGCCCGGCGATCAGGAACCAGGGCGTCATCGGTGTGAAGTCGACCCGCCCGATGAAGTTCACCCACCAGGACATCTCGGTCTCCAGGTAGGCGTCCGACCGCCCGGTGACGTGCGCCGCGATGACCGGCCAGGCCAGCCCCGCCGCGGCCATCACCACGCCGGCGGCGACGACCCGGACGCGTTCCGCCATCGGGAACGCCTCGAGGGACCGCACACCGGTGCCCGCGGCGGCTCGTCGTGCACGCACCCAGCGGACGAGTGCGACGACCCCGAGCAGGAGCGGCAGCGCGAGCGCCCCGGGACGGGTGAACGCCGCGACCACGCCGAGCACCGTCAGCAGGCCGTAGCGCCGTCGTTCGAGCGCCAGCAGGGCGCCGAACGTCAGTGCCAGGAACGTGCTCTCCGCGTAGCCGACCTGCAGCAGGAACGACAGCGGACCGCACGTGAAGAAGAAGACCGCCCACATGCCCGCGGCGTTGCCGGCACGGTCGCTCACCAGCCGGTGCAGCAGGAACGTCGCCACGAGCCCGGCGGCCAGCGCGACGAGGGGCGCCCCCACGGCGAACGGCACCCCGGTCGAGGCCGTCAGCATGCGGATGGCGAAGGGGAACGCCGGCAGGAACGCCCACGCGTTCTGGCCGACGTGCCCGGCGGCATCGAGCGGCAACGTCGTCGGGTAGCCGTGCACCGAGATCTGCTCGTAGTACTGGCCGTCCCACGCGGTGAGGAACGACCCGAACCCGTGCTCGTTGCCCCAGATGGCGTTGTCCGGCATCTGCCGGGCCATCAGCGGGTAGGCGAGCGCCAGCCAGACCGTGGAGACCAGACGGCCGCCGCCCCACACCAGCAGCACCGCGGCCCAGACGGGCAGGCTCGTCGCCAGGTCGACGATGCGACGTCGACCGTTCGCGAGCGTCCCGGTGACGGCGCCGTCGGTGCGGCTCACCGGCCCGCTCCGGCGGGCGCAGGGCTCTCGGTGGGCACGGACCGAGCGTACCGACCGGCGCCTGGCACCCTCCGGCACGCCGGTGGCCGGTCGCGGACGGGCCGGTCGTCGGTGGTCGGCCGGGAGGCCCGTCCCGCGTTCTGCACACCGCAACGGCCCCGGCGGGTGGTCGGTCCGCGCAGTGGGGCCGGCCCTAGCCTGGAGGCCACCCGGACGGACCGCGTCCGACGACCAGAGGAGTCCCCGTGCCGAAGACCGCCATCGTCACCGCGAACGCCCCGGCACCCGCCGGCCCGTACAGCCAGGGCATCGTGGCCGGCGGGTTCCTGTACACCGCGGGCTTCGGGCCGCAGGACCCGGCGACGGGGGCGATGGCCGACGACGTCGCCGGACAGACCGCCCAGGTGCTGGCCAACGTCGCCGCCGTCCTCGCCGAGCACGGCGCGACCCTCGACGACGTCGTGAAGTCGACCGTCCACCTCGAGCACTCGGACCGGGACTTCGCCGCCTTCAACGAGGAGTACGCGAAGCACTTCTCGGAGCCGTACCCGGTCCGCACGACCGTGCAGTCGCACCTGGCCGGGATCCTCGTGGAGATCGACGTCGTCGCGGTGCTGCCCAGCGCCTCCTGATCGTCACCCGCCGTCCCGCTCCCTGAGCGGAACCTCACCAACCTCCGGAACCCCGCGGTGCCGCCGCGCCCGCACGCCGGATCCCGGCGCCCGGGGTGGTGCCCGTCAGACGTCCGTCGGCGAGTACCGGCACGCCCGCCACCACGACGTCGTCCGTCCCCACAGCCGTGGCCGTCGGGTCGTCGTAGGTCGACCGCGCCGCCACCCGCTCGGGATCGACCACCGCGAGGTCGGCGACCGCCCCCGGACGCACGACCCCGCGGTCGCCGAGCCGCAGGTGCTCGACGGCGGTGGTCGACAGGTGCCGCTGGGCCTCCGGCCACGACAGCAGCCCGGCACGCACGAAGTCGCCGAGGTACCGCGCCACGGTGCCGGTGGCCCGCGGGTGCGGGTGCGTGCCGACGTGGATGCCGTCCGACCCCGCGGTGTGCCCGGGGTGCCGGACGAGCGGTGCGAGGTCGGCGGGGGAGCGCGGGTGCGGGACCCGCATGATCGCGGTCACCTGCAGGTCGGAGGCGACGAGCAGGTCGATCGCCAGGGACACGGGGTCGGTGCGCCGCGCGGCGGCGGCGTCGGTCAGGGTGCGGCCCTGCAGGTCGTGGTGCGCCGGGGAGGGCACGTGCGAGAGCGTGACCTGGTCCGCCCAGCCCGGTCCGAGGTCCGGGCGTGCGGTGACCCGGTCGAGCACGGCGGTGCGGACCCGGCGGCGTCCGGCGACGTCGGCGACCGCGCGGGCGAGGTCGTCGGTGCCGGGGCGCGCGAGTGCAGCGGGGAGCAGCAGCATCGACAGGATCGTGCACCCGCGGGAGTACGGGTACGCGTCGAAGGTCAGCCGTACCCCCGCGGCCGCCAGGTCCTCGAGCACGCCGAGGGCCGTGTCGACCGGAGCGTGCAGGTGCGACACGTGCGCACGGACCCCGCTCGACCGGACGATCTCGGCGACCTCCTCGAGCCCGACGCGGAGGTTCGCCTCGTACCCGCCGCGGACGTGCGACACGTAGATCCCGTCGACGGCGGCGACCTCCGCGCAGAGCGCCGCGAGCTCGGCGGTGTCGGCGTACAGCCCCGGCACGTAGTCGAGCCCGGTGGCGAGCCCGAGCGCTCCCTCGGCGAGCCCGCGGCGGACGAGCGCGCGCATCGCCGCGGTCTCCGCGGCGGTCGCGGGTCGGTCCTCGTCGCCCAGCACCTCGTGCCGGATCGTCCCGGCGGGCACCAGGGTCGCGACGTTCAGCGGCGTGGTGCCGTCGTACGTCGCCAGCAGGCCGGCCGTGCCGCCGCCGCGGTACCGGGGGTGCGGGCCGTCGATCGCCGCGAAGTACCGGCCCGCCCACCTGCCGTCGCCCGGGGCCGGGCCGACGCCGTCCTGGCCGGTGACGACCGACGTGACGCCCTGACGGAGCAGCGCGAGCTGGACGTCCTCGTCGAAGACCCGGGACCCGGCGTGCGAGTGCGCGTCGACGGCCCCGGGGAGGACCGTGCGGCCACCGCAGTCGATCGTGCTGGCGTCGTCCGGCACGGGGAGCGTCGCACCGACCGCCGTGATCCGACCGCGTTCCACGAGCACGTCCGCGCGGGTGGGGCCGTCCCGGTCGACGACGGACCCGCCGCGGAGCACGAGCGGCGCACCGGTCTCCGCGGTGGTGGTCACCGGGCGAGCCCCGCGACGAGCCGCTCCGCGCGGGACCGCAGCGCGACCGTGTCCCCGGTGCCCAGGGCGTCACCGACCAGGGGGGAGCCGAGTCCGACCGCCACCGCACCGGCTGCCAGGTAGTCGGCAGCATCGTCGATCCCGATGCCGCCGGTCGGGACCACGTCGACGAAGTCGAGCGGGGCGAGCACCTGGCGCAGGTACGCGGGGCCGCCGAGCTGTGCCGCCGGGAACAGCTTCACCGCCCGGGCGCCGAGCCGCCACGCCCGCACGATCTCGGTCGGCGTCGCTGCTCCCGGGTACCAGCCGAGGCCCCGTTCGTGGGCACGCTCGCCGATCGCGGGGTCGAGGTGCGGGCTGACGACGAAGGACGCCCCCAGGTCGGCGGCGTCGTCGACCTGTGCCGTGTCGAGGACCGTGCCCACCCCGACGGAGACGCCGTCGCCGAACCGTCGCGCGGTCCAGGCGGTGCCCTCGCGCCAGCGCGGGGTGTTCGTGGTGAGCTCGACCGCGCGGACGCCGGCGCCCACCAGGGTGTCGACGACCGCCTCGACGTGCTCGCCCGTGCCGCCGCGGAGGATCGCGACGGCCGGACCCGCGCCGTGCCGGGTGCCGTGGTCCGGCACCGACGGGCTGTCGCCGGTGGACGTGTGGTGGGTGCTCACGGTGTGGCTCCTCGGATCGGTCGGGCGGGTTCGTGCCGGACGGGTGGTCGTCGCGGTCAGCGGTCGACGCGGTCGTGCACCGCGGTGTCGACAGCGGCTGCTCGGGGGTCGGACGCGTCCGACGAGTCCGAAGCGTCAGCGGGGAGCGGGTCGGGGGTCGCGCCGGGGCCGGGCAACCGCCAGTCGCCCGGGACGGTGCAGGCGAGCGCTCCGGCGTCGGCGGCCCGGTCGAGCGCGGCGTCCGCGTCGGCCCCCGTGAGCGTCGCCGCGAGCCAGGCCGCCACGAACGCGTCACCGGCGCCGACCGGGTCGACGACGCGCACCGGTGTCGCCGCGCGGCGGGTCGTCCGCCCGTCCACGACCGAGACGGCGCCGCGGGAGCCGAGCTTCACCACGGCACGACCACGGGCCAGGTCGGCGAGCCCACGGGCGAGGTCCTCGTCGGACTGCAGCGGGCTCGCCCCGTCGTCCCCGGCACCGTCCGGGTCACCGAGCAGGATGCGGGCCTCGTCGTCGCCGGCGAAGACCACCGCGGCACGGGCGGCGACGGCGCGGTAGTGCTCCCGGGCGACCGCAGCGTCGAGCAGCTTCTGCCGGTGGTTCACGTCGAAGGACACCGGGACCCCGGCGGCCTCGGCGCGGTCGAGCACCGTGGTGACGGTCCGCCGGGCGGACTCCGAGAGCGCGAGCGTGATGCCGCTGACGTGGACGAGCGCCGACCGCTCGACGAGCCCGGCGGGGACGTCCTCCGGTGCGAGTGCCGAGCCCGCGGAGTGTCGACGGTGGTAGGTCACGCGGGTCCGGCCGTCCCGCAGTCGTTCCTTCATCATGAGCCCGGTCGAACGCTCGGGGTCGACGACCGCGGCGACCTCGACCCCGGCCTGCCCGACGTCCCGCAGGACCCGGTCGCCGGCGGGGTCCGCCCCCACGCGTCCGACCCACGTGGCCGGGACACCCGCGCGGACCAGCCCGATCGCGACGTTGCTCTCCGCCCCGCCGGTGTCGACGCGCATGTGGTCGAGGTCGCACACCTCGCCGACACCGGGGCCGGCCAGCAGGAGCATCGTCTCGCCGAGGGTGAGGACCCCCGTGCCCGCGCTCACCGGGTCACCCCACCCGGTGCCGTGCGACGCAGGGCGAGCTGTGCCGACGAGGACCCGAGCGCGACCGAGATCTCGAGCGCGGTCCGCACGACACCGTCGCCGAGCTCGCGGACCGCCGCCGCCGGGAAGCGGGACGCCAGCCCCGAGATGCTCATCGCGCCGACGACCTGGTTCGCGTGGTCGAGCACGGGCGCGGCCACGCAGCGGATGCCCGGCTCGTTCTCGCGGTCGTCGATCCCGTACCCGCGCGCCCGGGTGCGGTCGACCTCCTGCCGCCAGCGTCCGTCGTCGGTGATCGACTGGTCGGTCATCGCGGTCGCGGGTACGGCGAGCACCGCGCCGAGGAGCCCGGGGTCGCCGAACGCCACGATCGCCTTGCCGGAGGCGGTGTTCCGCATCGGCAGGCGGTGGCCGATCCGTGACCCCATCCGGACCGTTCCGCGGGTCTCGACCTTGTCGACGTAGACGATGTCCGTGCCGTCCGGCACCACCAGGTGACAGGTCAGGCCCGTCGACTCCGCGGTGCGCCGCATGAACGGCGCCGCTGCGGCGCGCAGGTCGATGCCCTCGAGGTAGCTCTGCCCGAGCAGCAGTGCGCCGAGCCCGAGGGTGAAGCCGGCGTCCGGGGTGCGGCGGAGCAGGTCGGTCTCGACCATCGGCGCGGTCAGGCGCAGCACGGTCGACTTCGCGGTGCCGAGGGCCGTCGCGAGCTCGCCGAGCGACACCGAGGCGGCGCCGTTCCGGGTGCGGTCGGCCACGTGGTCGAGGAGCGTCAGGCCCCGGCGGAGCGACAGTGCGGCGTTGCGCGCGGGCACGGGCGACGGCGGCGACTGCTCGTCGTCGGGCATCAGAACCACGTCGCGATCGTCTCGGTGACGGTGTCGTCGTCCGCGAGCACCTGCACCTGCCGCCACTTGTCGAAGACCGTGCACGGGTGGGAGACCCCGAGCACGACGACGTCGCCGGGCGTCAGCCCGGGCGCCCCGTCATCCAGGGCGAGGTAGCAGTGCTGGTCGTCGAGGCGGGTGACGGTGACCGCCCCGGGTGGTGGGACGACCTGCGGGTCGTGTGCCGTGCCTCCCGGCCGGACGCCGCGCACCACCGGCAGGCCCTCGTCGAACGAGACGTCGCGCTTGCCGACCGCGACCAGCGCGCGGCCCGGCTCCGGGCAGGACGTGACGCGGCCCCACACCTCGATCGCCGGGCGGAGCGAGCCCTCCTCCGGGCGGCGGCCGAACGGCGTGCGCTCGGCGTAGAAGCCGTCGTCGTGCGTGAGGTAGGCGCCCGAGCGCAGGAGCACGTCGACGTCGTCCGGGCGGCCCTGCACGGCGTCGACCACCCCGTCGAACCAGGCGCTGCCGCCCATGCTGAGCAGGGTGCGGCCGGCGACGAGACGACGCACGTCGCTGGCGATCGCGAGGACCTCGGCGACCCAGGCGCGTGCGGTGTCGACGTCGGGCAGGCCCCCCTCGTACCCGGTCACCCCGCGGAGGACGAGACCCGCGTCGTGCGCCGCGACGGCGACCTCGCGCGCCTGCTCGGCCGAGCGCACGCCCGTCCGGCCGCCGGGGAACCCGACCTCGACCAGCACGTGGACGGTGCCGTCGACGGAGCGGGCGGCGCTCGCCGCCGCGGTGACACCGGCGACGGAGTCGACGTTGCAGAGCACGTCGGCGTCGGGGTCGACGCTCCGGCGGGAGGCGAGCCAGGCGAGGCCGGCGGGGTCGAGGACCTCGTTGGCGACGAGGATCCGGTGCACGCCGTGTGCCCACGCGACCATGGCCTGCTGGACGGAGGCGACCGTGACGCCCCAGGCGCCGGCACGGACCTGGCGGTCGGCGAGGGCCGGGGCCATGTGCGTCTTCATGTGCGGGGCGAGCAGCAGCCCGTGGCGGTCGACGTACGACTGCATGACGGCGGTGTTGTGGGCGAGGGCGGACTCGCGGAGCGTCATCACCGGGAGGTGCGCGTGGTCGAGGACGTGCCGGCCGAGGACGGGGGCGGCGGGGTCGGCCGCGCCCTTCGTCGTGACGGTGCCGGGCGGGCGGACCGGGTGCCCTGCTGCTGCGGGGGTGGTCGTCATCGGTCCTCCTGCGTCGTGCGGTGTGCTCCTGGGGCAACGCTCCCGGTGCCGGGTCCACCGGGCAACGTCCTCGTCCCGCCCATTCTGCGATGCAGAACGGTGATACGCCCCCGGCGCCTGCCGGCTGCGTCGGGCAGAAACCGAGCGGGCATAGCATTCGACGTGATGACGACGATGACGACGACACGACGACGGGGGAGCACGGCGGTGGCCGTGCTCGTCGCGGGCACCTTCTTCATGGAGCTCCTGGACGGCACGATCCTCGCGACCGCAGCCCCGGCGATGGGCCGCGACCTCGGCGTCGACTCCGCCGCGATCGGTGTCGCGATCACCGCCTACCTCGTCACGCTCGCGGTGTTCATCCCGGTCAGCGGCTGGCTCACCGACCGGGTCGGCTCCCGCACGGTCTTCACCGGCGCGATCGCGCTCTTCACGGTGGCCTCCGCCCTGTGCGCGGCGTCGGAGGGGCTCGTCGAGCTGACGCTCTGGCGGATCCTGCAGGGGCTCGGCGGAGCGCTCATGGTGCCCGTCGGACGGCTCGTCGTCCTGCGGAGCGCCGGACGCGAACAGCTCGTCACCGCCATCGCGATCCTCACCTGGCCCGCACTCGCGGCACCGATCATCGCCCCGTTCGTCGGCGGCGTGCTCGTCGACACCCTCAGCTGGCACTGGATCTTCCTCGTCAACATCCCGCTCGGGGTGATCGCCTTCGTCGCCGCACTGGTCCTCGTGCCGCAGGAGCGCGCTCCGGAACGCGTCCCGTTCGACTGGCGTGGGTCGCTGCTCGCCTGCCTCGGACTCGGGTCGCTCGTGGTGATGGCGTCCCTGCTCGCGCTCGACGAGATCCCCCTGGTCGCGGTCGTCGTGTCGGGCGTGGTCGGGGGCGTCTGCTGCTGGCTCGCCGTGCGGCACTTCCGTCGGGCCCCGCACCCGATCATGGGCCTCGGGTCGTTCCGGCTCGAGACCTTCCGCGTCTCGCACGCCGGGGGCAGCCTGTTCCGGCTCGCCGTGTCGGCCGTGCCGTTCGTGCTGCCGCTGCTCTTCCAGGACGCCTGGGGCTGGAGCGCGGTGCTCGCCGGGTCCGCGGTGCTGTGGGTGTTCGTCGGCAACCTCGGGATCAAGCCGATGACCACGCCGTTCCTCCGCTGGTTCGGCTACCGGCCGGTGATCGTCGTGTCGAGCGCGATCGCAGCGCTGAGCGTCGTCGCGATGGTGTTCCTGACCGAGGACACCCCGTTCTGGCTGCTCGCCGTGCTGCTCGTGGTGAGCGGCGCCGCGCGGTCGGTCGGCTTCACGGCGTACAACACGATCGCCTTCGCCGACGTCGAGCAGGCGGACATGACGCCGGCGAACACGCTCTCGTCGACGCTGCAGCAGGTCGCAGCGGGCTTCGGGGTCGCCGTCGCCGCCGTGGCCATCCGGGCTGCGGCCGGGCTCGGTGGGACCGGGTCCTACGACGTGGCCTTCTGGGTGATCGCCGTGCTCCTCGTGGTCGCCTGTGTCGAGGGTGTCCTGATGAGCCGGACCGCGGGGGACACGGTGCGACCGGCGCGCCGGGTGCGGGCAGCGGCGCGCTGACCGGCGCTGTCCCGCTGTCCGGCGGGGCTGTCGGCCGTCCACTGTCCGTTCGCGACACGGTCACACGATCGGGACCCCGGGTGCGCTACGGTCACAGCAACTGTCCGCGACAGCCGAGTACGGTTGCCGCGGCAGGGTGACCGAGACACCCAGGACGGAAGGCAGCATGGCCGGGCCACAGCAGCAGGGGACGATCGCCGACGACACCGCCGTGCAGCCGACCGAGCTGCGCGTCGTCAGCTACAACCTCCGCGAGCACACCGCCAACAGCGAGCTCGCCGCCCTGGCGGAAGCGTCGCAGGCGGACGTCATCTGCGTGCAGGAGTGCGACAGCAACGACCTCGCGCCGGAGGTCGCCGGGCTGTCGCTCGCCGCCTCCACGAAGGCCAACCGTCTCGGTCTCGCGATCTACAAGCGCGACGACCGCTTCGAGGTGCAGGACTTCAGCATCCACTCGCTGCAGAAGTCGCTGCACGACCGGGTGCTCGCCCCCGCGCACGAACGGCTCATCGCGATGCGGCTCCGCGACACCGAGGCCGAGACGGAGGTCATCGTGGCCTCGTTCCACGCCTCGCCGCTGACGGCCACGAACTCCCTGCGACGCAAGCAGATCGAGGCGGCCCACCAGTTCGTCCGTGAGCTGTCCGACGAGGCTCCGGCGATCATGGTCGGCGACTTCAACTACCCGTGGTTCCAGACGAACCTGCGCCGGAAGATCGAGGAGCACGGCTTCGCGCTGTCGCTGTCGGACCAGCCGACCTACCTGCGCTACCGCAAGTTCACCGGCCACTTCGACTTCGCGACGAGTGTCGGGCTGCACATCGCCGGCGTCGAGACCCTGCCCGCGGGCATCTCCGACCACCGGCCGATCCTGGTCCGCGCGCACTACGAGCACCCCGGCGTCGCGACCGCCGCCGTCGAGGTCCCGGAGACCCCCGCCGCCTGACGCCGCCACGTCGCGGTGCTCGCTGTCCCTCGCCCGCGTTCCGGCACCGTCCCGCCGAACGGGCATGACGTGCCGTGTCCGTCCGTCGAGCGGGCACGTCCGGCCGCCAGCAGCGCCGGGCGTGACGGATCCTGCCCGCTCGCCGTCGGCCGCGCGCAGGTCCGCCGCGCACGGGTCCGCCGAGCACGGAGCCGCGGCCGCCGGGTCCACTCAGCGGGTAGGACATGCCGCGGCTCCGGCGTCGAACGGGTGCGATCGGTCGTCGGCAGCGTCGAGCGTGACGGATCGTGCCCGCCCGACCCGCCCCCGCGGCGGGACGGTACCGCCGACGGACGGGAGGCACGGTGCCAGCTGGCACCGTGCCTCCCGTCCGTCGTCGGTCGCCGGGGCGACCGGTCCGCGCCTCAGCGACGCAGCGTCGCCCGCGCGAGCCGGTTGCCGATGAACTGCCCGAGCTGGACGATCACCACGATCGCCGCCACGGACACGTAGACGATCCACCAGTCGTACCGCTGCGAGCCGTACACGATCGCGTACTCGCCCAGGCCACCGCCACCGATCAGGGCTCCCTGCGCGGTCATGTCGACGATGCCCACGAAGATGAACGTGTAGCCGAGGATGAGCGGTCCGACGCCCTCGGGGATGAGCACCGTCAGCAGGATCGACACGGGGTGGGCCCCGGACGCGCGCGCTGCCTCGACCACGCCCGGGTCGACGGCGAGCAGGTTCTGCTCGACGATCCGGGACACCGCGAAGGACGCCGCGAGCGAGATCGCGAACGTCACCGCGGGGACGCCGATCGTGGTCTGCACGGCGACGCGCGACAGCGGTGCGATCGCGGCCAGGAAGATCACGAACGGGATCGGGCGCACGACGTTCACGAGCACGTTGACGACCGTGTACACCGCCCGGTTGCCGAGCAGGTTGCCCGGACGGGTGGCGTAGAGGACCAACCCGAGCGCGAGGCCGATCACGCCCGCGAAGACGAGGGAGACCAGCGTCATCACGAGGGTGTCGCGGATCGCGGCGAGGAACACGTCGGACGTGTCGATCACGCTCTGGAAGCCGTTGCCGTTCATGCTGCGACCTCCTCGTCGACGGTGACGTGTCCGTCGCGCAGTGCCCCGATCGCGCGGTCGACGGCGGCGGGGTCGTCCGCGGTCAACTCGTAGGTCAGCGACCCGATGCGGCGTTCGCGGATCTCGCCGACGCCGCCGAACACGAGCTCGGCCGACACCCCGGCGATGCGGAAGGCCGCGTCGATCCGGTTCTGCAGGCCGACCTCGTCGGTGATCTGCACCGTGACCAGGCGGCCGCGGTGGTGTTCCCGCAGCCGCGCCAGCTGCTCCGCCGAGGGGCGGTCGTGCAGGGCGGTGCGCACGAAGCGCTGCGCCGCACCGGTCTGCGGCGAGGCGAACACGTCGTAGACGTCGCCGACCTCGACCACGCGGCCGTTCTCCATCACGGCGACCCGGTCGGCGATCCGGCGGACCGCGTCCATCTCGTGCGTGATGACGACGATGGTGACACCGAGCTCGCGGTTCACGCGACGGAGGAGCGCGAGCACCTCGGAGGTGGTGTCCGGGTCGAGGGCGCTCGTGGCCTCGTCGGCGAGGAGCAGCTCGGGGTTCGAGGCGAGCGCGCGGGCGATGCCGACGCGCTGCTTCTGGCCGCCGGACAGCTGCTCGGGGTACGCGTGTGCGCGCTCGAGCAGCCCGACGAAGTCGAGGAGCTCGGCCACACGGCGGTCCCGCTCGGCCTTCGCGACACCCGCGACCTTGAGCGGGTACGCGACGTTGCCGGCGATGGTCCGCGAGCGGAACAGGTTGAACTGCTGGAAGATCATGCCGATCTTCCGGCGGGCCAGGCGGCGTTCCTTCTCCGGGATCGCGGTGAGCTCCCTGCCGCCGACGGTGACCGTGCCGGACGAGGGGAGCTCGAGGGCGTTCACGAGGCGGACGAGGGTGGACTTGCCGGCACCGGAGTACCCGATGACGCCGAGGACCTCTCCCTGGTGCACGTCCAGGGAGACGTCCTCGACGGCCACCACGGTCTCGCCGGTGTCGGCGCGGCGGTAGTGCTTCGAGACGCCGCGGAGTTCGACGAGGGCGGGCACTACTGCTTGGCCGCCTTCGCGTCCTGCTCGACCGTCGCGAGCTCGGCCTGGAGCTTCGTGGCGCTCTCGTCGCGGGCGACGGCCTCGGGCAGGTCCTTGGCGAAGGCCTTCTGCACCGCCGGGTCCTGGAACAGCTTCGCCAGGTCGAGGTAGGTCTTGTTGTCCTTGTCGGCGTCGCGCACCGCGAAGACGTTCACGTAGGGGGCGGCGCTCGCACTGGCCGGGTCGTCCTGGAAGACGATGTCGCTGGTCGGGAGCTTCGCGGCGGTGGCGAAGTTGTTGTTCACGACCGCGGCGGCGACGGAGCCCTGCTGGAGCGCGTTCGCGGTCTGCGAGGCGTCGAGGGGCTGGACGTCGACCTTCGACGACTCGATGTCGGTCGTGGTCGAGAAGGCCGAGCCGCCGTCCTTGAGCTCGAGGAGCTTCGCGGACTGCAGGATGAGGAGCGCGCGCGCCTGGTTGATCGAGTCGTTCGGGATCGCGACCTTCGCACCCTCGGGCAGCTCGCTCGGCTTCGAGTACTGCGTGGCGTACAGCGGCAGCGGGTACACGGCGGTGGAGCCGATCGGCTGCAGGTCGTCGTCCGAGGTGACGTTGTAGTCCGCCAGGTACTGGATGTGCTGGAACTGGTTGATGTCCAGCTGGCCGTCCTTGAGTGCGGGGTTCGGCAGCGAGTAGTCCGAGAAGTTGGTGAGCTCCACCGTCACGCCGAGCTCGTCCTTCGCGAGCTTCGTGTACGTGCTCCAGTAGCCGAGCGACTTGTCGGCGACGCCGATCGTCACGGTCTTCCCGGCGCCGTCACCGGAGGCAGCGCCCTCGGACCCGCCGGAGCGGACGGCCGCCACGACGACGGCGACGACGATCGCGACCACGACGACCGCGGCGGCGATGATCCAGCCGACGGGGCGCCTGCCCTTCGGCTTCTGGGGCAGGACGGGTGCTGCGGACATGGGTGCTCCTCGTGGGGGACGTGCCCGGACGGGTGGGGCGGGGCCGGGCGGGGCGAGCCCGGACGGCGGCGTGCACGGGCGGTGCGTGGGGAGCCGCGGGGGTGCCGCGGCCAGGTTCCGAGTGTGGCTGCCCGCGGCGCGACACGCACGATCCGTTCCGCCGTGTTACATCCGTGCCGTCCTCCACAGGTGCCGCACGGCGAGCACCGGGCGCTGCGGGGCTTGGTTGACTCGGAGCGTGCGCAGCCTCGAACTCGTCCTCGACCCCGACTCCGATGCCGCCGTGCGCGCCGCGTGGGACGCCCTGACGGCAGCCGACCTGCCGAGCCTCGGCCGGTCGGGGACGAACGCCCCGCACGTCACCCTCGCGGCCGGCGACGCGCTGCCGGTCCCGGAGGGGTTCGACGCCGCGGTGCCGACGACGCTCCGGCTCGGTGGCCTCCTGCTGTTCCCCGCCGGCGCCGGGCGGTCCGTGCTCGTCCGTGCCGTCGTCGTGGACCCGGTCCTCGCGGCCTTCCACGCGGCGGTGCACCGGAGGGCACCCGACGCCGTGGAGACCTCGCTGCCCGGCGGCTGGTCGCCGCACGTCACCTTCGCCCGTCGGGTGCGCGACGAGGACCTGCCCGCCGCGGTCGCGACGCTCCGGGCGACCCCGCTGCCGGAGACCCTGACCGTCGGCGGGGTCCGCCACTGGGACGGCGAGACGAAGACGGTCACCCCCGTCGCGTGAGGGGTGGCCCCGGTCGGGAGGCGCGGCTCAGGTCCGCAGCACCCGCGCACCGAACACGGACGCGAACCGCCGCTCCGGGTCGGCCGCCGCCACCAGCCTGCGGAAGTCCGGCAGCCGCGGCCAGAGGGCCTCGACCGCGTCGGCGTCGAGCGAGCTCGTCTTGCCCCAGTGCGGCCGGCCGTCGAACGGCGCGAGCCGAGCTTCGAGGTCCGGCAGCAGCGCCGCGACCGCCTCGGGGTGCTTCCGCCAGGTGAACGCGATGCAGAGGACGTCCTCGCCCTGCGTCGGGCTGAGCCAGGACGGGTCGGCGGCCATCGTGCGGAGCTCGCACACGTGCAGGTGTGGCTGGATGCGGTCGGCGAGCCCGCGGAGGGCCTCCAGTGCGGCGGCAGCGTGCCGCAGCGGGACGAAGTGCTCGCTCTGCACCTCGGACCCGACGCTCGGCACCGCGTCGATCGGGAAGTGCGGCAGCCGGTCCCACCACGGGCCCACGGTGCCGTCGCGAGCGGTGACGTGTCCGTCGGCCAGGCGTCCCGGCAGCCGCGGTGCGCCGAGCAGGGCCTCCGGGACGTCGACGTCGTCGGCGCCGTCCGGCACGCGGGACTTCAGCAGCACCTCGCCGACCTCGTCCCCGAACACCGTGTAGGAGCACACCGAGTAGGCCGCGGCGTGCACGTCGGCCACGTGCGCGACGAACCGGTCCCACGGGATGGGCCCGTACGAGTCCTGGCGCATCCGGTAGGACGGTTCGACGTCCACCTCGACGCGCGTCACGATGCCGAGCAGCCCGAGGTGCAGCACGGCCCCGTCGAAGTCGTCCTCGCCGCGACGGACCGTCCGCACGGCGCCGTCCGCCCCGAGGAGCTCGAACGACCGGACGGCGGTGCTCAGCGACCCGAGCGTCGTGCCCGACCCGTGCGTCCCGGTGGCGATCGCGCCGCCGATCGAGATGTGCGGCAGCGAGCCGGTGTTGTGCAGCGCGACCCCCGCGGCGTCGAGTTCCGGCGCGACCACCCCGTAGCGGGTACCGGCACCCATCGAGGCCGTGCCGGCGGCGGCGTCGACGACGAGGTCCGTGGGGAGCCCCGTCAGGTCGAGCAGCACCCCGTGGGTGTCCGCGACGTCGTTGAACGAGTGGCGGGTGCCGAGCCCGTGCACCCGCTGCGACCGGGTGACGACCTCGGCGGCCTCCTCCAGGGTGCGCGGCCGTTCGACCCGTTCGGCCGAGTAGGTGACCGTACCGGACCAGTTGACCTCGCGCGCCGTCGACCGCATGCCGCCCACGATGTCACGCCGTCGTCGACGTGGCATCGCGGACCGTCGGCCGGTCCGGTGGTGTTCCGGGTCAGTGCATCGCGGGGGCGCCAGCGGGGGCGCCCTCGGGCGTCGCCGGGCGGCGGACGAACGCCGAGGTGAGGATGCCGACGAGGGAGATGACGCCGCCCACCAGGAACGCGGTCTGCACGCCCGAGGCGGTCGCGGCGGCGACCCCGGCGGCGTCCGCGTCGGCTCCCGCCGAGGCCGCACCGATCGTCAGGAGCGTGACGAAGAGCGCTGTCCCCGCGGCACCTGCGAGCTGCTGCGTCGTCCCGAGCACCGCGCTGCCGTGCGAGTACAGCTTCGGCGGCAGGCCACCGAGCGCGGCGGTGAAGAGCGGGGTGAAGGTGAGCGCGAGGCCGATGCTCAGCACGACGTGGGCGCCGAGGACGAACCACACGCTGGTGTCGACCCCGACCGTGGAGAGCGCCCAGAGGACGGCACTGATGATGATCGACCCGGGCACGAGGAGCACGCGGGGGCCGCGGCGGTCGTAGATGCGGCCGACGACGGGGGAGAGCAGCCCCATGATCAGGCCGCCGGGCAGGAGCAGGAGCCCAACGGTCAGCACCTCGAGCCCGAGGACGCGCTCGAGGTAGATCGGCAGCAGGATCAGCGTGCCGAACATCGCCATGAAGCTGATGCCCATCGCGACGATCGGGACCGTGAAGCCCTTCGTGCGGAAGGTCCGGAGATCGAGCAGGGCGCTGTCGGTGCGCTGCAGGCGGGTCTGCCGGACGACGAAGAACGCCAGTGCCGCGAAGCCGACGACCAGGGCGAGGACGGGGACGAGCGGCCCGGTCGACCCGGCCTCGCCGAAGCTGGACAGCCCGAAGACGATCCCGCCGAACGCCACGGCGGAGACCACGACCGACAGGACGTCGAGCGGCGCGCGGCGGGGCGTGGTCACGTTGCGGACCTTGAGCACGCCGAGCACGAGCGCGGCGAGGGCGATCGGCAGCACGAACCCGAACAGCCAGCGCCACGAGAACGCGTTGAGGATCAGGCCCGAGATGGTCGGGCCGACGGCGGGCGCCACCGAGATGACGATCGAGATGTTGCCCATGATGCGGCCGCGGTGCGCGGGCTCGACCAGGTTGAGGACGGTCGTCATGAGCAGCGGCATCATGATCGCGGTGCCGCTGGCCTGCACGATGCGGCCGACGAGCAGCACGGGGAAGCCGGGTGCCGCGAGGGCGACGAGCGTGCCGAGACTGAACAGCGCCATCGCCGCGATGAAGACCTGGCGCGTGCTGAAGCGCTGGAGCAGGAACCCGGTGATCGGGATCACCACCGCCATGGTGAGCAGGAAGCCCGTGGTGAGCCACTGCCCGGTGGCCGCCGAGATGTCGAGGTCCTCCATGAGCCGGGGGAGCGCGACACCCATGATCGTCTCGTTGAGGATGACGACGAACGCGGAGACGAGCAGCAGCCCGATCACGAGTCTGGTCTCGCCGGCGGAGGGCTGCGAGACGCTCCCGGTGCGCGGGGCGGAATCGACGGCCTGGGTCATGCGGGGCTCCTGGGGAGTGACGGGGGAGTACGGCGGAGAGGACGAGGGCGCGCGGACCGCGCAGACAGGGCAACCGCCTGAACGGATCCGAGTATTCCGCTTCCGTGTGTCGTCCTCGTGAACAGGTCCACCCCGTGCGCGGTCAGCGCAGGATCGCGAACCCGTCGCCGTCGCCGTGCGGGACCACGCTGCGTCGGGCGACCTCGGTGACCGTGGCGGTCGGCGGACCGGTGCGGAGGAACGCCATGAGCGCCTCGACCGCCTCGGACGGCCCCTCGGCCTCGACCTCGACGGTCCCGTCGAACAGGTTCCTGGCGTACCCGTCGAGTTCGAGCCCGTCTGCCTTGCGTGCGGTCCAGTACCGGAAGCCGACCCCCTGCACCGAGCCGGACACCACGGCGTGCACCCTCGTCACCGTCGTCATGGCGCCAATGTAGGCACGTCGGGGGCCCCGCACGTTACGACGCTGTTCCGGTTCCGTGAACCGACTGATAGTGTCATCACAACCCGAACACTTCGAGTCATCATGACACAAACACCTCCCACCAGCATCCGCGTCGCGGTCTCCACCGTGATCGTCGCCCTGCGCCCGCACCCCGACACCGGTGCCCCGGCGCTGTGGATGCCGCTCGTGCGCCGCGTCGCCGATCCGTTCGAGGGGTCGTGGGCGCTGCCCGGTGGCTGGGTCGGCCCGGACGAGGGGCTCGAGGACTCCGCCGCGGCGCGCCTGCGCGAGACGACGAACGTGCAGCCGCGGTACCTCGAGCAGCTGTACGCGTTCGGCGACGTCGACCGTTCGCCGAGCCGCGTGGTGTCGATCGTCTACTGGGCGCTCGTCCACCCCGACGAGGCCGAGTCCGTCCCCGACGACTGGAACGTCCGCTGGTTCCTGGCCGACGAGCACCCCGCACTCGCGTTCGACCACGACCACATCGTCGCCTACGCCCTCTGGCGACTCCGCAACAAGGTGTCGTACTCGCGGATCGCGCAGGCGTTCCTCGGGGACCGGTTCACCCTCGCCGAGCTGCGCGGTGTGTACGAGGCCGTGCTCGGGCGGACGCTCGACCCCGCGAACTTCCGTCGACAGGTCGCGCAGTCCGACGCCGTCATCGCGACGGACGAGACCACGAGCGGTGACCGGCACCGCCCGGCTCGGCTGTACCGCTCGAACCCCGACCTGGCCTACGCGGACAACGGCCCGCTGCAGCCCGCCCACCCCCGGCAGCACCACCCGCAGAACCGATAGGAACCACAGTGTCCATCGCCACCACGATCGAGCTCATCTCCAACGGCAAGGCCGACGGCAGCACCTGCACCCCCGACCTCGCCGCGCCGACCTGGGACTTCGACAGCCGCCCGGGCTACGGCCCCGGCTCGTCGATGTCCGACGTCACCCCGACCTCCGCACCGCGGCAGGGGCAGCTCCCCGACGAGTACCGGACCGCGAGCGACGCGGAACTCCACGAGCGCATCGAGCGGGCGAAGGCGACGCTGGGGGACCGGGTCGTCGTGCTCGGCCACTTCTACCAGCGTGACGAGGTCGTCCGGCACGCGGACTTCCTCGGCGACTCGTTCCAGCTCGCCAACGCCGCCCTGACCCGGCCCGACGCCGAGGCCATCGTGTTCTGCGGCGTCCACTTCATGGCGGAGACGGCGGACATCCTCGCCCGTGACGACCAGCGTGTGGTCCTGCCGAACCTCGCCGCCGGGTGCTCGATGGCGGACATGGCCGACATCGACAGCGTCGAGGAGGCCTGGGCCGAGCTCGCCGCCGTGTACGGCACCGAGCCCGACGCCGACGGGCGCGTGCCGGTGATCCCCGTCACGTACATGAACTCCGCCGCCGACCTCAAGGCGTTCTGCGGCCGGAACGGTGGGATCGTCTGCACGTCGTCGAACGCGGCGACCGTGCTCGAGTGGGCGTTCGAGCGGGGGCAGCGCGTGCTGTTCTTCCCCGACCAGCACCTCGGTCGGAACACCGCGAAGGCCATGGGGATCAGCACCGACCGCATGCCCATGTGGAACCCGCGGAAGGCGCTCGGCGGCAACGACGCACAGACCCTGCTCGACGCGCAGGTGGTCCTCTGGCACGGGTTCTGCTCGGTGCACCGCCGGTTCACGGTCGAGCAGATCGACCAGGCCCGTCGGGAGGACCCCGGTGTGCAGGTCATCGTGCACCCCGAGTGCCCGATGGCCGTCGTCGACGCCGCGGACGCTGCGGGCAGCACCGACCTCATCCGCCGGACCGTCGCCGCCGCCACCGAACCGACCTCGTTCGCGATCGGCACCGAGATCAACATGGTGAACCGGCTCGCGGCCGGGTACCCGCAGCACCGGATCACCTGCCTCGACCCCGTCGTCTGCCCCTGCTCGACGATGTACCGGATCCACCCGGGCTACCTCGCCTGGGTGCTCGAGGCACTCGTCCGCGGCGAGGTCCTCAACGAGATCACGGTGCCCGCCGACGTGCAGGCCGACGCCCGGGTCGCGCTCGAGCGCATGCTCGCCGCGAAGCCCCGCGGCTGACGGCCCCGCGCGAGGACACCGGGGACCGCACCGTGCACGTCGTCATCGTCGGGTCCGGCATCGCCGGGCTCACCGCCGCGATCCGCGCCAGCGCCCGCCACGACGTCACCCTGGTGACGAAGGGCGGGCTCGCCGACGGCGCCACCGCCGCTGCCCAGGGCGGGATCGCCGTCGCGCTCGGCGCCGACGACACCGTCGCGCTGCACGAGCACGACACCCACGTCGCGGCCGTCGGTGGGGCCGATGCGCGCGCCGTCGCGCTGCTCTGCGCCGACGGGCCCGCACGGGTGCGGGACCTGCTCGCGCTGGGCGTCCCGTTCGACCGGACGTCGGACCCCGCGTCCCTCGACCGCCACGGCGACGACCTGGCGCGCGGGCGCGAGGCCGCGCACGGTCGCTGGCGCGTCCTGCACGCCGCCGGCGACGCCACGGGTGCCGCGGTCGAGCGCACGCTCGTCGCCGCCCTGCACCGGCAGCACGTCACGGTCCTGGAGCGCACCTGCCTCACCGACCTGGTCGTCCGGGACGGAGTGGTGGTCGGTGTGGAGGTGCTCGACCTGCTCGGCGAGCCCCGACGCATCGAGGCGGACACGGTCGTGCTCGCCTCCGGGGGCGCCGGCCACCTGTACCGCGAGACGACCAACCCGCTGGTCGCGACCGGCGACGGCGTCGCAGCGGCCTGGCGGGCGGGGGCCGTCCTCGCCGACCTGGAGTTCGTCCAGTTCCACCCGACCCGGCTGGCCGTGCCCGACGGTGGGCTCGTCTCCGAGGCGGTCCGCGGCGAGGGTGCCGTCCTGCGCGACGCCGCCGGACGACGCTTCATGAGCGCCGTGCACCCGGACGCCGAGCTGGCGCCGCGCGACGTGGTCGCCCGCGGCATCGCGGCCGCCGTCCGCGACCAGGGCGGCGCCCCCGTGCTCCTCGACGCCACGGGGCTCGGCGCGGACCGGCTCGTCGCACGCTTCCCCGGCCTCACCCGCGCGACCCGCGCGGCCGGCTTCGACTGGACGCGGGAGGGCGTGCCGGTCGCCCCGGCCGCGCACTACGCGATGGGCGGGATCGCCACCGACAGCGAGGGGCGCACCAGCCTCCCCGGACTGCTCGCCGTCGGCGAGGCCGCCTGCACCGGCGTCCACGGCGCCAACCGACTCGCGTCGAACTCCCTGCTCGAGGGGCTCGTCTTCGGCGTGCGGACCGCCGACCAGATCGGTGCCCCACGACCCGCGCAGCTGCGCCTGCGCGGCGACGCGGCCCTGCCCGTGCGCTCCGTCCCCGACGACCAGGTGGGCACGGAGGCGGAGCCGCACCGTGCCTCCCGGCCGGACGGAGGGGCGCCGGGATCGACGCCGCACGGGACGGACCGCAGCGGACGGCCTGGAGGCGCCGCCCACCCGGACCGTGCCACCGACCTCCGGCAGGCGGTCCAGGCCGAGATGACGGAGCGGGTCGGCCTGCTCCGGGACGCGGACGGACTCGCCGCCGCGCACCGCGCGCTCGCTGCGCTCCGGTCACCGGTGGCGCGCACCGTGCGGGACCACGAGGACCGCGCCCTGCTCGACCTGGCGCGGGTCACCGCGCTCGCCGCGGGGTCCCGGACCGAGTCGCGCGGGGCGCACGCGCGCACCGACCACCCGGAGACCGATCCCTCCGCGCCGGTGTCGACCGGGTGGGTCCGTGCCGCCCGACGCGGCAGCGCCCCGGCCTCCGTCCCGACCAGCAGCACCGCGCAGTCCAGCAGCACCGCGCCCGTCCAACAGGGAGTCCCCGCATGACCACCACCACCGCAGTCGACCCCGGGACGATCCCGCCGCACGCCCTGCGTCGCGTGATCGAGACGGCGCTCGAGGAGGACGCCCCGTGGGGTGACGTCACGAGCGAGACGCTCATCCCCGTCGACGCCCGTGCGACCGCGACCCTGGCTGCCCGCGAACCCGGCGTGCTGTCCGGCGGCGCGGTGTTCGCCGCCGTGATGCACGCCGTCGACCCCACGGTGCGCACGGAGCTGCACCTGGCCGACGGCGAGCCCTTCGACGCCGGACAGGTCCTCGCCACGGTGCACGGACCCGCGCGCTCGGTCCTGCGCGCCGAGCGGGTGGGGCTCAACCTGGTGCAGCGGATGTCCGGCATCGCGACCGTCACCGCGCGGTACGTCGCAGCCGTCTCGGGGACGGGCGCACGGATCGTCGACACCCGCAAGACCACCCCGGGCCTGCGGGCCGTCGAGCGGTACGCCGTGCGCTGCGGCGGTGGCCACAACCACCGGAACTCGCTGTCCGACGCCGTCCTCGCCAAGGACAACCACCTGGCCGTGCTGCTCGCCGGCGGCTCCGCGATCGGCGACGCCGTCCGCGGAGCCCGTGGTCGGCTCGGGCACACGGTCCACCTGGAGGTCGAGGTCGACCGGCTCGACCAGGTCGAACCCGTCGTCGCGGCCGGTGTCGACACGATCATGCTCGACAACTTCACGCCGGAGCAGCTCGTCGAGGGCGTGCGGCTGGTCGCGGGCCGTGCGCTCGTCGAGGCCTCCGGCGGGGTCTCGCTCGACACGGTCGGCGCGATCGCGCACACCGGGGTCGACGTCGTCTCCGTCGGCGCACTCACCCACTCGGCGCGGGCACTCGACCTCGGGCTCGACGTCGACGTGACCGGCGGCTGATCCGGTGTTCTACCTCGACCGCGCCGCGACCACCCCGGTCCGCCGCGAGGTGCTCGAGGCGATGTGGCCGTACCTCACCGGTGTCTTCGGCAACCCGTCGTCCACGCACGGGGTGGGCGAGGCGGCGGCCCGGGGACTCGCCGACGCCCGGGCGACGATCGCCCGCTTCCTCGGGTGCCGTCCGGGCGAGGTCGTCCTCACCACCGGCGGCACCGAGGGTGCGAACACCGCGATCAAGGGCATCGCGCTCGCGGGACCCCGCGGCCGGCACGTCGTCACGAGCGCGATCGAGCACGAGGCGGTGCTCGAGAGCTGCCGGTACCTGGAGCGCCACCACGGGTTCACCGTCACGCTCGTGCCGGTCGAACGCGACGGGACCGTGACGCCCGAGGCGCTCGCGCGGGTCGTCCGTCCGGACACCACGCTCGTCTCGGTGGCACACGCCGACAACGAGGTCGGCACCGTGCAGGACCTCCCGGCCCTCGCGGCGGTCGCGCACCGCGTCGGCGCCCGGTTCCACACCGACGCCGTGCAGAGCGCTCCGTGGCTGCCCCTCGGGCTCGACCAGCTCGGCGTCGACGCGCTGTCGTTCTCCGGGCACAAGCTCGGCGCCCCGAAGGGCACCGGCGCACTCGCGGTCCGGGGTGGGGTACCGCTCGAGCCGCTGCTGCACGGCGGGGGACAGGAGCGGGGGAGACGGTCGGGGACCGAGGACGTCGCCGGAGCGGTCGCCCTCGCCACCGCGGTGTCGCTCGTCGAGGGGGCCCGGGGCGCCGCTGCCGCCCGTGCGACCGCGACCCGGGACGCCGTGGTCGAGGGCGTGCTGGCCTCGGTGCCCGGTGCCGTGCTGACCGGGGCGGCGCCGGTCGGGTCGGCGCTGGCCGGGACGGGTCGGCTCCCGGGGCACGCGTCGTTCTGCTTCCCGGCGGTGCCGGGTGGTCCGCCGGCGGTCAACGGCGAGACCGTGCTGCTCGAACTCGAGGAGCGCGACGTCGTGACCTCCTCCGGGAGCGCCTGTGCCGCGGGGAGCACCGAGGCCTCCCACGTCCTCACCGCCCTCGGACTGTCGGAGGACACCGCGCGCACGGCCCTGCGACTGACGTTCGACGACGGGCTCACGGACGAGGACGTCGACGTCGTCGTGCGGGCGGTCGCCGCGTCGGTCGCCGTGGTCCGGCGCCTGAGCTGAGTGTACTAGACGTTCTACTCCATAGTTGGGGGTGATGTCCCCCCTTCTGCGGACAGCGATCGTCCGTCACGATGGAGCCATGGCGAACGCGATCACGACCAGGGACCGACAGGAGGTCCCCTTCCGTGCGGTCCAGCTCCTGCCGGCACCCGCGACCGTGGTCGCCATCGCACTCGCCGCGCAGCACGACCTCGGCACCGCCCCGCTCGGCGCCATCGCGACCGTGGGGGCACTCGCCACCGTCGTGAGCGCCCTGCTCCCGACGGTCGGCACCGCGGCACTCCGTCGGGCCATGCCCGCCCCCAGCGAGACGGACCGGTACCGAGGAGACACCGAACACCTCTGAGGAACCCACCACCCGAGGCCAGCACCGCGCGGTCCCGTCCCCCCGGGGCGCGCGGTGCTCATGACCGGACGCAGCACCCCTGACCGCGTCCGGCGCCGGACACGACATCCCCTGTCGTCGTGCCCGAGCGGCCGCCGCGCCCGTCGTGGACGCGGCGCCGGACCCTGACCGGCGCCGCACCCCCTGTCAGTCCACGACGGGTCGCGGTGGCGTCGAACGGCCGCGCGGCTCCCGTCCCGCCGTCGAGCGGCCGACCGGTCGTCGTGCCCGGGGGTGAGCGTGTCAGCGTGTCAGCGTGCCGGCGGCGCGGGGATACCCGGCCAGACGTAGTCCAGGTCGTCGGGCACGTCGGGGAACAATGGTCGGTAGTGCTCCGGCGCCTTCTGCACGAGCTTCGACCGGTGCGACGCGTGCACCGCCGGGTCGGCGTTCCACGCGGGCACCGCGAAGTCGCCGCGCTCGTACGCGACCAGGTCCTCGGGGACCAGCCCGAGGTCGGCCAGGGTCTTCTCCAGGCAGGTGTCGGCGTGCCCGCGCTCGAGCCACACCCGGCACGTCGCGTCCTGGTAGGCCATCAGCGCCGGGCGGTACCCGCGCCACATGGCGACGACGGGGTGGTGCTGCCAGCCGTAGTCCGGCAGGGTCAACGCCCGCATCACCTGCAGGGTCTCGACGCGCTGCTTGCCGAGTCGCTTGTCGTCGAGGACCTCGGCCGAGGCGCGGAAGTCGGCGTACGGCAGGAACGTCTGCATCACCCGGACGGTACCCGCGCGTGCTGGTGGGCGACACAAGTCGTCACACCCGGACGGGCCCTCGGACGACGTGTGAGCATCGACCGCATGGACGGAGCACTCGTCGTCGGCGTCAGCGGCAGCCCATCGGACCCCTCGCGCACCTCGACCCTGGTCGGGGCGACCGTGGCGCGCATGGCTGAGGACCTGCCGGACGCCCGGACCGCACAGGTCGAGATCGGACCCCTGCTCGCGGACCTCGGTGCCGCGCCCTCCCGCGAGGCGATGTCGGACTGCACCCGGCGAGCGCTCGAGACCGTCGAGGCAGCGGACGTGCTCGTCGTCGGCAGCCCGGCGTTCCGGGCCGCCTACTCCGGTGCCTTCAAGCTCTTCTTCGACTGGGTGGGGCAGTACGACCTCGTCGACACCCCGGTGCTCCTGACCGCCACGGGCGGCAGCGACCGGCACGCACTGCTCGTCGAGCACCAGATGCGGCCGCTGTTCGGCTTCTTCCAGTCGACGACCCTGCCGCTCGGCGTGTTCGGGAACGAGCGCGACTTCACCAAGCGCGAGGGCGGGTACGACATCGCCAGCGTCGACCTCGAGCTGCGCATCGACCAGGCGGTCCGGCGCGCGCTGCCGATCGTCCGCGGAGGGTTCGCCGCCGTCGGCGCCGACGACGTCCGCCGTCCCGCCGACTTCTAGTCGCCGCCCGCCCGCCGCTCGCGGTCGCACGACGCGCCGCCGGTCGCGCCGCCGAGCGGGCACGACACGCCGCGCGTCTTCCGCCGAGGGGGCGATGTAGTCACGGTCGAGCGCGACCGTGACGTACATCGCCCGCTCGGAACCTCACCGGGACGGGACGGGACGGACGGGACGTCTGGACGCGGGGCGGACGGGAGGCGCGTGGCGGGCGGGTGCCGCGCCTCCAGGCCGTCAGTCGGTCGGGTCGGCCACCAGCGACGCGACGTGGGCGACCGCCAGGCGGTAGCCGTCGGCGCCCGCACCGGCGATGACCGCGGTCGCCGCGGTCGCGACGTGGTCGACGTGCCGGAACGGCTCGCGCTTCCACGTGTTCGAGAGGTGCACCTCGACGACCGGGACGCTCAGTGCCTCGACCGCGTCGTGCAGCGCGACCGAGGTGTGCGCGTAGGCGGCGGGGTTGACGACCACCGCGACGAAGTCGTCGAGCGCCTCGTGCAGCCACTCGACGAGCTCGCCCTCGCGGTTGGTCTGCCGGAAGTCCGCCTCGAGCTCGTGGACCGCCGCCTCCGTGTGCACGATCGCCTCGAGCTCGGCGAGCGTCACGGTGCCGTACTGTGCCGGGTCGCGACGCCCGAGGATGTCGAGGTTCGGCCCGTTCAGGACGAGGATCCGCCGGGGGCGTGTCGTGGTGTCGGTGACCGGCTCGCTCATGGGGAGAGCCTACCGAGCGACGGGGCTGCGGCCACGGCGACGGATGCGCGAGCTATGTGAACGGTCACATCGCGGTGTAACGTTCCCGCTCGGGTCGGCGCAGTTGCCGACTGCAACACACTGATGTGGAGATCGCATGGTTCTCGCTGCGGCGACCAACGGGATCCGGCTCGAACTGGGCTGGGTCGACTACTTGATGATCATCGTGTACTTCGCGGTGGTCATCGGCATCGGGTTCACCGCCCGCAAGCAGGTCCGGACGAGCATGGACTTCTTCCTGTCCGGCCGCTCGATGCCGGCCTGGATCACGGGCCTCGCCTTCGTGTCCGCGAACCTCGGCGCGACCGAGATCCTCGGCATGGCGGCGAACGGCGCACAGATCGGCATGGCGACGCTGCACTACTACCTCATCGGTGCCGTGCCCGCGATGGTGTTCCTCGGGCTCGTGATGATGCCCTTCTACTACGGGTCCAAGGTCCGGTCGGTGCCGGAGTTCATGCTCCGCCGCTTCGGCAAGGCGCCGCACCTGGTGAACTCGATCGCGTTCGCGGTGTCGAACGTGCTCATCGCCGGCATCAACCTCTACGCCATGGCGATCGTCATCGAGGCGATGCTCGGCTGGCCGGAGTGGCTCGCGATCCTGGTGTCCGCCGCGTTCGTGCTCGCCTACATCACCCTCGGTGGCCTGAGCAGCGCGATCTACAACGAGGTCATGCAGTTCTTCGTGATCATCGCGGGCCTCGTGCCGCTGACGATCGTCGGCCTGCACCGTGTCGGCGGGTGGGGCGGTCTCACCGAGGCCATCAAGCAGACCCAGGGCGTGCAGCACCTGCAGGCCTGGACGGGCACCGGCATCGGCGACGTCACGAACCCGATCGGGGCGAACTGGCTCGCCATCGTGCTCGGCCTCGGCTTCGTGCTCTCCTTCGGCTACTGGACGACGAACTTCACCGAGGTGCAGCGCGCGTTCTCGGCGAAGAACATGTCGGCAGCCCGCCGGACCCCGCTCATCGCGGCGATCCCGAAGCTCTTCATCCCGTTCATCGTCGTCGTGCCGGGGCTCATCGCCGCGGCCGTCGTGGGCAACCAGTTCGCCTCGGGGGAGCTGACCTACAACGACGCGATCCCGAAGCTCATCCAGATGTACCTGCCGACCGGCGTGCTCGGCATCGCCGTGACGGGTCTGCTCGCCTCGTTCATGGCGGGCATGGCGGCGAACGTCTCCTCGTTCAACACCGTCTTCACGTACGACATCTGGCAGCGGTACATCAAGCCGAACATGCCCGACCTGCACTACCTGAAGACCGGTCGCTGGGTCACGGTCGTCGGCGTGGTCGTCGGCATCGGCACGGCGTTCCTCGCCGCGCAGGCCGGCAACATCATGACCTACATGCAGACGCTGTTCTCGTTCTTCAACGCACCGCTCTTCGGCGTCTTCATCCTCGGACTGCTGTGGAAGCGGATGACCACCCAGGGCGCGCTCTGGGGCTACGTGCTCGGCATCGTGACGCCGACGATCACCTGGATCGCGTACCTCGTGAACCCGTCGCTGTTCTCGACGGCGACCGCCGAGACGATGTACGGCGCGATCATCTCGTTCGTCACGGTGCTCGTCGTCGGCGTGCTCGTCTCGCTCGCCACGAAGCCGAAGGACGTGTCGGAGCTCGGCGGCCTGGTGTACGGCGTCGGCAAGATCGACATGACCGCCGGAGCCGTCGCGACGGACACCGCCTGGTACCGCTCGCCCGCGCTGCTCGGCACCGTCGCGCTCGTGCTGTGCGTCGCCCTCTACCTGCCGTTCCTCTAGGCCCGGACCCGAAGGAGTACTCCCATGCGTGAGGACACCACGAAGCTCACCGAGGAGCAGGCGGCGCTCGTCCGCTCCACCCGCCGACTCGACCTGCGCCGCATCCTCGGCGGCCTGTTCGTGCTCTACGGCGTGATCACCACCATCGTCGGCATCGTCCACTGGGACACCGACCCCGAGAAGACCGGCGGCATCCACATCAACCTGTGGGTCGGGCTGTCGCTGCTCGTCGGCGGGCTGCTCTTCTTCCTGTGGGACCGGCTGAACCCGGTGCCCGCCGAGGACATCGTCGGGCAGGCCGAGGCCGAGGCCGACCAGCGCGCCGCAGGCGAGGGGCGCGAGCGGGTCTGACCCCGCTGCGCGCGGCTGCGCGGCTGAACGGCCCGCCAGCACGAACGGGCGTATCTGGTGAAAACGGGCGTACCGGGTCGGATCATCCGACCAGGTACGCCCGTTCTCACGTTCCATCTCGGGCGTTCTGGGAAGGAGCGAGCGGCCGGGACGCGGTCGGTCCCGGGACGGAACGGTTGCGCTCGACGGGCGGCTGCGCCAGGTTGGTGCTCGACGAAGGGAACCACCGTGGAGCAGATGGTGTTCATCAACCTGCCGGTCACCGACCTGGACCGGGCAGTCGGCTTCTACGAGGCGCTCGGCTACACGGTGAACCCGGAGTTCACCGACGAGACCGCCGCGTGCATCGTCGTGAGCAGCACCGTGTACGTGATGCTCCTCACGCACGCGAAGTTCCAGGAGTTCACCGACGGGACGATCGCCGCCCCCGGGACGGTCGAGGTGATCAACTCGCTGAGCGCAGCCTCGAAGGACGAGGTGCACCGCATCGTCGACGCCGCCGTCATGAGCGGCGGGAACGAGGACCGCCCGGAGACCGACCTCGGCTTCATGTACCAGCGCAGCTTCACCGACCCGGACGGCCACCGGTGGGAGTACGTCTGGATGGACCAGGCCGCGATGACGGGCGACGGCACCGACCGGTGACCCCGGAGTCGTCGGTGCGGTCCGCCAGGATGGACGCGTGAGCGACGACCCGACGACGATCCCCGACGGCCTGGTGACCGGAGAGGACGGCCTCGCGCGCCCGGTCTGGGCCGCGACCGACCCGATGCTCCGCGAGTACTACGACACCGAGTGGGGCATGCCGGTCCGCGACGAGCGCGGAGTGTTCGAGCGGTTGTCGCTCGAGGCGTTCCAGTCCGGGCTGTCCTGGCGCACGATCCTGGCCAAGCGCCCCGCGTTCCGCGCGGCCTTCGCGGACTTCGACCCGGACGTGGTCGCGGTCTTCGGGGACGACGACGTCGAGCGCCTGATGGCGGACGCCGGCATCGTCCGGAACCGGGCGAAGATCCGCGCGACGATCACGAACGCGAACGCGACGATCGCCCTGCGCGCCGACGGTGGGCTCGCCGACCTCGTGTGGTCCTTCCGGCCGGACGCGACACCGGCGCCGCGGACGATCGCCGAGGTCCCGACGACGAGCGAGGCGTCCGTGGCACTGTCGACGGCCCTGCGGAAGCGCGGGTTCGCGTTCGTCGGGCCCACGACGATGCACGCCCTGATGGAGGCACTCGGCATCGTCGACACGCACCTGGTCGGCAGCCACCGACGCGGCACGTCCGGCGTCTGGGGCTGACAGGCCGCGATCAGTCGAGCGGGAGCTGCATCTGCGTCGCGGTGACGCGGTAGCCGAGCGCGGCGTACAGGTCCTGCGCGCCCGTGTTGTACCCGAACACGTTGAGCCCGATGCTCGTGGCGCCGTGCTCACGGGCGACCCGCTGCCCGGCCTCGAGCGCCCGTCGGGCGTGACCGCGGCGACGGAACGGCTCGTCGACCTCGACGTCGAACACCCACCACTCGGTGCTGCCCGACGAGAACGGTCCGATCCAGAGGTACCCCACGACGGCGTCCGCGTCGTCGACCAGGTCCCAGACGAAGTGGTCGGGCAGGGGTGCCCCGTCCGGGAACCACTGGTCGAGCGACCGCTGCTCGTTCGCCTCGGCCTGCTCGCGGGTCTCACCGGCCCGCATGCGCGATCCGACGTACTCCGCCATCGTGCGGTCCAGCCAGGCCGGGAGGCGCGTGGCCGGCATCGGGACGAGCCGCGTGTCCGTCACCGGTTGCCCTTGGACCCGCGTTTCGGCTTGCCGTTGCCGAGTCGCTGGGTGCCCGGTCGTCCGCTCCCGCGCGGCTTGCGGGCGCCCTTGCCGCCCGCCTTGCCGCCGGCGGCCTGCTTCGCGGTGGCCTTGCCACCACCGGCACGGGCGGTGCTGCCGCGACCGGCTCCGGAGCCGTCCCGCGTGCCGCGCGCGCCGGCGTCGTCGGCGTTCGTCGTGCCTCCCGGTCGGTCGGCGGCGTTCCGCGAGCTGTTGGCGGTGCGACCGCGCACGACACCGATGAACTCCTCGGTGGTGTCGGAGGCGTCCGCGTCGCGCCAGACGAGGGCGATCCGGGTGCCCGCTGCGCCGTCGAGGGGCTTCGCCACCAGGTCCTTGCGGCTGGCCGCGCGGAAGAGGGACTGGGGGAGCACGACGACCCCGACGTTCGCCTCGACCAGGTCGAGGGCGGCGGACACGTCCTCCGGCACGGGCCCGGCGTCGACGACGTGCACGTCGGCCAGGTCGGCCTCGGTCACCACGTCGGAGGAGGCGAGGGACGCGTCCTTCGGCATCGCGACGACGGCCGTCTCGGTCCAGAGCGGGATGGCGTTGAGGTGGGCGCCGACGGGCATCCGGGCGAAGGCCATGTCGGCCTCGCCGGTGAGCGCGTCGTCGACCTCGGTCGGTCCGATCGGCAGCAGGCCGAGCTCGGCGTCCGGGAAGCGTTCCCGCCAGACCCGGACCCACTTCGCGGGGGAGACCCCCGGGACGAAGGCGATGGTGAGGGCCGCGGTCATGCAACCGAGTGTAGGGGCCGTACCCTGGTACGCATGGCGCAGGAACAGACGATGAAGCCCGAGACGGCTGCGAAGAAGCTCGGCATCCTGCTGGCGGCAGCCCCGGAGTCGTTCCGCGCGGAGCCGGTCACCCGGACCGCCTTCGACGAGCTCCGCACGCAGCCGCCGGCGTGGCTCGAGGAACTCCGTCGCGAAGGGCCGCACCCGCGTCCGGTCGTCGCGCAGAAGCTCGGCGTGTCGATCTCCGGCCTCGTGCGTGCCGGGGTCGAGGAGCCCCTGACCACCGCCGAGGTCAAGGACCTCCTGCAGGAGATGCCCGAGTGGCTCGTGCGTGAGCGTGCGACGCAGGCCGAGGTGCACGCCGAGAACGCCCGCGTGAAGCAGGAGCGTGCCGATAAGGCCGCTGCGCGCGCCCAGGACTGACCGACCGGACCGACCCGGACGCCGCTCGCCGTGACCGCCGTGCACGAGACCGTCGCCGACGCGATGCTCGTCGTGCCGCAGTTCGCGTCGGTCTGCTGCATCGTGGGGGACCGCTACCGGCCCCGACCGGGTGTGATCGTCCCCGCCGCGGTGATGCTCGTGGCGATGGTGCTCCCCGTCGTGCAGGCGGGCGCCTCGTGGACGCTGCTGGCCGCGGCGACGCTGCTGCTCCTCGCGCCGCTGCCCGTGCTGCGGCGCCGTCGGCCGGACGGGCGTCGGGCGGAGCCGATGGACGTGCACCGGGCACTGTCGTCGGTCGTGATGGCCGGCATGCTCCTGATGGGGCACGCGACCGGGCTGTCCGACGGGCACGCCGGACACGGGATCGCGCTCTCCGCGGTCCTCGGAGCCGGTGTGGTCGGCTACTGCGCGTTCAGCGGGTGGCTGCTCCGGTACGAGTGGGCGCGCGAGGACCGTCGAGCCGTCCGCAGCGGTGAGGTCTTCGCGATGACGGTCGCCGTGGTCGGGATGACGCTGGCGATGTAGCGCGGGGGTCGACCAGCGGTAACGTCGGGGCGTGTCCGACCGAACCGTCCGTCGCCCCGATCCCGCACCGCGCCTCGACGAGGTCGACGAGCGCATCCTCTGGACCCTCGCCGGCGACGCCCGGATGCCGAACAACCGGCTGGCCGCCGCGGTCGGGGTCGCGCCGTCCACGTGCCTGACGCGGGTGCGCGCGCTCGAGGACGCCGGGGTGATCCGCGGCTACCGGGCCGACGTCGACGTCGCGAAGCTCGGGTTCGCGATCGAGGCGATGGTGTCCGTCCGGGTGCACGCCGCGGCCCGGCACGAACTGCGCGACTTCGCGAAGCGCCTGCTCCGGGTGCCCGTCGTGCAGGACGTGGCGTTCCTCGCCGGCGACAAGGACTTCCTCGTGCACATCGCCTGCACGTCGACGGAGCAGCTGCGGGACTTCGTCGCCGACGAGCTGAGCGGGGATCCCGCCGTCGCGACGACGCAGACGAACATCGTGTTCGAGCGGCTCGTCGCGGACCGCGCGCACCAGGGGCGGTCGTTCGACGAGCTCCGCCGCTGGCGCGCCTGACCCGGGCGACGAGCTGCGGCGCCGGCGAGCCTGATCCGGGCCGACGACGTCGCACCGACCCGGGACGCGGACGACAGTGCGCTCAGCGGGTGCGCGTCATCGGGACGTGCGGGATCGCGTCCTCGAGGAAGTCGTCGCCGGACCGCACGAAACCGAACCGGCCGTACCACTGCTCGAGGTGCGCCTGCGCGTTGATCGCGATCGACGACGAGCGGGACTCGGCGATCGCCGCCTCCATGAGCTGCGCCCCGAGCCCCTGCGACCGCGCGTGCCGGGCGGTGGCGACGCGGCCGATGCGCTCGGTGCCGTCGTCCTCGCGGAGCAGCCGGAGCGTGGCGTCCACCGAGCCCTGACCTGCCCAGAACTGCACCGTGCCCGGCTCGAGGTCGCGACCGTCGATGTCCGGGTAGGCGCACTCCTGCTCGACGACGAACACGTCCTGTCGGAGCCGCAGGATCTCGTGCAGCGTCACGATGTCGAGGTTGCGCGTCGGGGCGGAGAAGATCGAGACCACGTGCGGCCTTTCCTGAGAATTTCTTCCGTGACCGGTTCCGGTCCGGGATCGATCGGCGTACAGTGCCGGTCAACCACTCTACGTGCGCAGCCGAGATCAGGAGGTGAGCGCATGGACCAGCCGTTGCGCGACCCCTGGGGCGCGCTGCTCCGGACCGCCCTCGTGGGCGTCGGGGTCGCCGCTGCGCTCGTGCTGCTCTCGCTGCTCCTCGGTGCCCGTCCGGCGGCAGCAGCCGAGGGGGCTCCGCAGCAGCGCGGGCTGATCAGCGGGCTGGTCCAGGACGTCGGCGACACCGTGCAGGGGGCGACGCAGGCCGTCGACAGTGCGGTCGCCCCCGTGCGGCAGGCCGTCGCACCGCCCGCCGCTGCCCCGGTGCCAGCGGCTCCGGCTCCCGCAGTTCCGGCTCCCGCAGCCCCCGCCCCCGCTGCTCCGGCTCCCGTCGCTCCGACCACCCAGCAGACGACGACCGCACAGCAGACGCCGGCGGCCCAGCAGGCCCCGACCACGCCGCAGGCGTCGCCGACTCCGCCGACCGGCACCGCCGCGATCCCGGCCACGCCGACGACCGCCGGTGGTGAGGACGTGGCGAGCAGTGCCTCCCGGCCGCTCACCGACACCCTCACCGGCGCCCTCCGCCCCGTCACCGAGACGGTGCAGACGGTCACGGGAGCACGGCCCGTCACGGGCGTCGTCGACACGGTCGACAGCGTGGTCCGCGCCCTCCCGGTGACCCGCGACCTGCTCGGTGACGACACCGTCGGCACCGTCACCGCGCCGGTCACCGGAGCGGTCGACGACGTGGTCGACGGTGTCGGGACGACCGTCGGATCGCTGCCCGGCACGGTCGAGCAGGTCCTCCCGCCCGTCGAGGACGCGCTCCCGGTCCTGCCGCTCCCGGTGACGCCGGTCCTGCCGCTCCCCGTCACGCCGGCCCCGCTGCCGCCCCTCCTGCCGGGAGGCACGGCGCCCGTCCCCGGGACCGCGCCGAACCCGGTGGGCGGCACGGACGAGCAGCCGGTGCGCGTCCGGCACGACGCGCCCACCCCAGCCTCCGCCGTCGCCGTGGACGGCGCCAGCGGCCCACTGACGGTGGCCGGTGTCCCGGTAGTACCGGGTGACGTCGCACGCGACGGCGCTCCGGCCACCGAGCACGTGGCGGTCGCCACCGTCGTCGGTGCTGCCGCCCCGGCCGCTCCGGTTCCGGCCGCGGCGACCGTCGGCGGGGCGGCGCTGTTCGTCCCGGCGGACGGCGACGGCCACGACGGCCTCCCGTCCGGCCCGGGCGTCTCCGGTGCCGCGGGCGGTGCCATCTCCGGCTCCGCGGGCGCCGCGCCCGTCGGGCTCGACGGCACCTCCGGTGTCCGGTTCTCCCTCGCCGTGGGGTCACGCGGCAGCCTCGCCGACGACGTGGTCCCCGCGTCCGTCGTCGGCGACCACGACGTCGCTCCTGACTGAGATCGGTGCGCCTGTCCAGCACGGCAGGCACGCACCACCCGACCGCGATCGCGGTCGGAGGACAGATCTCGATCAGTGAGGAACGAACGACCATGAACAAGTACGTCTCGAGAGGGCTCTGGTTCACCCTCTTCGTCGGCGGCCTGACGCTCGGGGGGACCGCGGTGGCGAACGCCGCCACGACCTCCGGTGACGACGGCCTCCTGTCCGGCACCCAGGTGGCACCGTCGATCAGTGCCCCGGTGTCCGTCTCCGGGAACGCCCTCGGGGTGCTCGGCGACGCCGTGTCCACGACCGGCTCGGCTCCGGCTCCCGCTCCGGCTGCTCCGGCCCCGGCTCCTGCCCCGGGCACCTCGGGTGACGACGGCATCGCGTCCGGCACCCAGGTCGCGCCCGTCGTGACGGCACCGGTGCAGGCGACCGGCAACGCGGTCGCCGTGGCGGGCGACGCCGTGGCGACCGCTCCGGCGCCCGCTTCGGCTCCGGCGCCCGCCCCGGCTCCTGCTCCTGCTCCGACGACGACCGGCTCGGACGCTCTCGCGTCGGGGACGCAGGTCGTCGGTGACGTCATCGCTCCGGTGTCGGTCACCGGCAACGCCGTCGGTGTCGCGGGTGACGCGGAAGCCGCTCCGGCGTCCGCTCCGGCCGCGGCGACGAGCAGCCCGGCGGTCCCGGAACCGGCAGCCGAGCCGGTGACGTCCGGTTCGGACGGCATCGCGTCCGGGACGCAGGTCGCCCCGGTCGTGTCCGTCCCCGTGACCGTCGGCGGCAACGGCATCGGGGTGCTCGGTGACGGCTCCGCGACGGGGACGGCGCCGACCGCTGCCCCGGGTTCGGGTTCGGGTTCGGGTTCGACCCCGGTCGCGGGTGGCACGACGTCCGGTGACGACGCTGTGCTCGGTGGCACGCAGGTGTCACCGATCGTCGACCTGCCGATCACGATCGGCGGGAACGGCATCGGCGTCGTCGGTGACGGCACCAGCACCGGCACCGGCACGACCGGCACCGGCGGGGGTTCGGGTTCGACCCCGGTCGCGGGTGGCACGACGTCCGGTGACGACGCTGTGCTCGGTGGCACGCAGGTGTCACCGATCGTCGACCTGCCGAG
>NZ_JBIVRJ010000002.1:506785-654685 GCF_044755625.1 Curtobacterium sp. NPDC092190
ATCACGATCGGCGGGAACGGCATCGGCGTCGTCGGTGACGGCACCAGCACCGGCACCGGGACGACCGGCACCGGCTCGGGTTCGGGTTCGACCCCGGTCGCGGGTGGCACGACGTCGGGTGACGGCGGCGTGGGCTCCGGGACGCAGGTCGCCCCGGTCGTCTCGATCCCGGTGACCGTCGGCGGGAACGGCATCGGCATCGTCGGAGACGGCACCAGCACCGGCACCGGCACGACCGGCACCGGCTCGGGTTCGACCCCGGTCGCGGGTGGCACGACCTCCGGTGACGGCGGTCTGCTCGGCGGGACGCAGGTGATCCCCGTGATCAGCGTGCCGATCACCGTCGGCGGGAACGGCATCGGCATCGTCGGTGACGGCACCAGCACCACGACTCCGAGCACGAACCCGGGGACGGACCCCGGTACCGACCCCGGTACGGACCCGGGCACCGACCCCGGTACGGACCCCGGTACCGACCCCGGTACCGACCCCGGTACGGACCCGGGCGCTGACCCCGGTACGAACCCGGGAACCGAACCCGGTACGGACCCGGGGACCGACCCCGGCACGGACCCGGGCGTGACGCCCGGTGACACGACGGGCGGGACGACCCCCGGCACCTCGGTGCCGGAGGCGACCACCGTCCCGGTCGCGAGCACGGAGGTCACCGCGGCCGGCGCGGTCACGGCGACCAGCGCCTCCCGGTCGACCGTGGCGTCCTCGACGGGGACGACCGCCGCTGCTGCGCCGGCGGCGCAGCCGGAGCTCGCGTACACCGGAGCCGGCTCGCAGACGGTCCCGGCGGGCATCGCGTTCCTGCTCCTGCTCCTCGGAGCCGGCGTGCTCGTGCTCCGCAGGCGCACCGCCTGACACCAGGGAGTCGGAGGGGCGTCGTCCGCGGCGCCCCTCCGACCCGTGTCCGCGAACCGGATGCCGCTGTGGAGCGCCTGGAGCATCCCTGGGAGCAATCAGTGCCCAACCTGTGCGCAGTGGAAGCGCTTCCGAGGCTGTGCGGCAGCGGTGCGGGGCCACGATGAACCCGTGCTCCACGAACTCCTCCGCGTCCCGATCACCGGCAGCCGCCTGCTCGTCCCGGTGTACGTCCTCGCAGCCCTCCTCGCCGGGTGGGTCCTGGTCGGTCCGGTGCACGAGCGGCACCGGCTGCGTCGTGCCGCGGTCCGGGTCGGGGGAGCGGCGGTCGGAGCGGCGATCGGCCTCGTCGCCGTGTGGTGGACCGGCGACGTGCAGGACGACTTCGGCGTGCAGTTCACCCCGGTCACCCGGATGTGGGTGGCGTTCGCGTTCGCGGGTGTGGCGCTCCTGCTCGTCGTGGCGGTGCAGGGCGGGTGGCTCGCACGGGTCCTCGCCGTCGCCGCTGCCGGTGCGCTCGTGCTGTCGGCGGGCCTCGGCGTCAACGTGGACTTCGGGTTCTACAAGAACATCGAGCAGGCCGTCGCGACCAACCCCTACCGGAGCCGGGACCTGCCGCCGCTGTCGGACCCGGGGTCGCACCTCGAGGTCGACGCGGCGGACTGGCACGCGCCGGCGGGCATGCCGTCGAAGGGCGAGACCATCAGCGTGACGATCCCGGGGACGGTGTCGCACTTCCGGGCGCGCAAGGCAGTGGTCTGGCTCCCGCCGGCCGCACAGGTGGCCCACCCGCCGCGGCTGCCCGTCCTCGTCGCGCTCTCCGGGCAGCCCGGGCAACCGGCCGACATGTTCCAGACCGGCGACCTCGGCAGCTTCCTCGACCGCTACGCAGCCGCGCACCACGGCCTCGCCCCGATCGTCGTGTCGCCGGACCAGCTCGCGGCGCCGAACCGGAACCCGATGTGCGTGGACTCGCGGCGCCTCGGCAGGAGCGCCACCTACGTCATGACGGACACGGTGCACTGGATCGAGCGGCACCTGCCGGTCGCCAGCGGAGCAGGAGCCTGGGGCATCCTCGGGTTCTCGCAGGGCGCGACGTGCACGATGCAGTTCTCCACCGAGCACCCCGACGTCTTCGGTGCCGCCCTGGCGATCTCGAGCGAGCTCGCCCCGGTGACCGGTGACGCGCAGCGGAGCACCGCGCTGGCGTTCGGTGGTTCGGCTGCCGCCTACCGTGCCGCGGCGCCCGTCGCGATCATGGCGGCGCACGGGCCGTACCACGACCACCTCACCGTCTTCGGCTACGGTCAGGACGACGCCCCCTACCGGGCGTCGACCGAGACCCTGCACGCCGCAGCGGTCCGTGCGGGCATGCAGACGCAGGTCATCGTGTCGCCCGGTTCGGCGCACGACTGGAACACCGTGCGGTACGTGCTGGCCCACGGACTGCCGGTCGTCCTGGCACACCTCGGTCTCCCGCAGGAGGACGGTGCGCTGTGAGCAGGACCACGTCAGGAGCGGCCGCCCTCGGGTCGCGGATCGTCAGGTCGACCCGGCGGCACCCGGTCACGGCGGTCGTCGTCGTCCTCGTGCTCCTCACCTCGATCGCGGGCCTCGTCGTCCGCGTCGTCGGGCACACCGGCTCCCTGGACACCGTGCACTTCGGACCCTTCCGGGTCTTCGCCGTCACCACCGGGGCGCTGGCGCTCGTCCTCACCCTCGCCGGTGTCGTGGCGCTCGTCGGGGCGTCGGAGCGACTGATGGGCAGCAGGCGGACGGCCCTCGCGTTCGTCGTGACCACCGTCGTCGGCACGGGGCTCGGCGCCCTCACCGCCCTCGTCGACCAGGACGGCCGCGCGGCCGGCGCGCTGCTGCTCGGACGCGCGACGAGCTTCGACCCGTGGACGGCCATCGTCGGGACGATCGTCACCGCGAGCGCGTTCGCCGGCCCGCTGTGGCGCCGACGGATCCGGGTCAACGTCGTCGCCGTCGTCGCCGCGCTGCTGCTGTACGCCGGACACGCCTCGGACCTCTACGCATCGCTCGCGGCGGCGGCCGGGTGGCTGCTCGGCGACCTGCTCCGCCGGGGCCCCGCCCGGATCGGCTGGACCAGGAGCTCGCACCGCGAGACCCGGGTCCTGCTCGGCACCGTGGTCCTCGTGTCGGCCGTGGGTCCGGTCATCGCGCTCCTCTCCCGCGCCCGCGTCGGGCTCCTGGCCCCGCTCGCGGCCGTCGTCGGCACCGGGCCGGTCACCCCCGTCCACGGCTGCCACGCGGACAGCGCGTCGGGCGAGTGCCTGCGGGGGCTGCTGGCGTACCGGGCCACCGACCCGTGGACGCTCGTGCTCGCGGTCGCACCGCTCCTCGTGCTCCTCGTCGCCGGCCTCGGGCTGTTCCGGGGGAGTCGCTTCGCGGTCTGGCTCGCCGTGGTCGTCGACGTCGTGCTCGCCGTCGCGGCCGCCGTGACCTACGGGCTCCTGCCCGCCGGGGCGGCGGAGCTGCACGGGGCCGAGAACCGGTTCGTGGTCACCGTCTCGGTGACCGCCTCCGTCGTCGTGCCGCTCGCCACCGCGCTCGTGCTCGTGCTGCTCCGCCGTTCGTTCACGGTGCTGCCCGCACGGCGACGCGTCGTGACCTTCGCCGTGGTCGTCCTCGTCGCACTCGGCGTGGTGACGACCGTCGTGCTCGTCACCGCGGCGTCCACGCGCGAGACGGTCGCGGACCCGCTGCGGCTCGTCGTCGCGGCGCTCGGCCCGCTGTCGCCCGTGGTGTTCTGGGACCGGCTGGCGTCCCTCGACCCGGCGCTGCGCTTCGTGCTCGGCGCCGCTGGCCCGGTGCTCTGGCTGGTCGTGGCCGGTGCCGCCGTCCGTCCCACGGGCGCCGTCGAGCCGGACGCCGACGTCGACGGACTCCGCGAGAGCCGACTCCGCGCCCGCACGCTGCTCGAGGCCGCCGGCGGCGACACCTTCGGGTGGATGACCACCTGGCAGGCTAACGCGTACTGGTTCAGCGAGGACGGCCGCGCCGGTGTCGCGTTCCGCCGCAACGGGCGGGTCGCGGTGACGGTCGGCGGTCCCTTCGGGTGGCCGGACGCCCGCGACGCGGCGATGGTCGCGTTCGCGCGGTGGTGTGACGACAACGGCTGGACCGCCGTCTTCTACGGCATCGGGACCGAGGCCGCCGGGACCCTCACCGCGCAGGGGTGGGAGACGCTGCCGGTCGCGGAGGACGCCGACCTCGACCCCCGCACGTGGACCACGAGCGGCAAGAAGAAGCAGGACGTCCGCACCGCCGTGAACAAGGCGGACCGCGAGGGCATCACCGCCCTGTGGTCCTCGTGGCAGGACCTGCCCCCGGCGACGGTCCGGCAGATCGAGGCGATCTCCGAGGAGTGGGTCTCGGAGCGCGAGCTGCCCGAGATGGGCTTCACGCTCGGTGGCGTCGACGAGATGCGGGACCCGGCGGTGCGCACGCTCGTCGCGCTCGACCCCGAGGGCACCGTCCTCGCCGTCACGAGCTGGCTGCCGAGCCACCGGGCCGGCAGGGTCGTGGGGTGGACGCTCGACGTGATGCGGCGCACGGGCGCGGCCCCGAACGGGGTGATGGAGTTCCTCGTCGCGAGTGCGGCGCAGCGGATGCGCGAGGACGGCGTCGAGCGGCTCAGCCTGTCCGCCGCACCGCTTGCGCAGTCCGCGGAGGGTGCCCCCACGGGCGAGGGTGTGCAGGACCTGCTCGACCTGGTGGGCGGCGTGCTCGAACCGGTCTACGGGTTCCGCTCGCTGCTGCGCTTCAAGGCGAAGTTCGGGCCGGAGTTGCACCCGCTGGTGCTCGCCTACCCGGACCCGGTGGCGCTCCCGGCGATCGGTGTCGCCGTCGTGCGGGCCTACCTGCCGGACCTGTCCCTGCGGCAGGCGGTGGCGCTGGTCCGCGGGCGGAGCTGAGACCGGTCCGGCCGTGTCGGACCGACGCCAGCGTCCCGCACGCACCACGGGACGGACGGGAGGCCCGTGGCGGCGCCGCCCCGCGCCTCCCGTCCGTCCCGTGCCCGGCAGGCATCTCCGCGTCACACGGGGCAACGGCCCCGGACGGGCGCCCGGTGTGTGGGGTATCATTTCAGTCACGCAAGCGCTCCGGGGTCGGTGCAATTCCGAACCGGTGGTGACAGTCCACGAGCTGACGCAGGGTGCGAACCCCGCCGATGTTGACCCGGCGGAACTCCGGGACCGACGGTGAGAGTCCGGACGGGAGGAAGCGCAGGCGGACAGGACGTGCCCTCGTACCCGGGGTGCCACGACCCGTCCGTCCATGCCGACGATCGTCGAGCACCCCCGGAGTCCCGTTGAGAGGACACCAGTGTTCACCGGCATCATCGAGGAACTCGGCACCGTCACCGCCGTCGAGCAGCACGGCGACTCCGTCGCGCTCACCGTCCGCGGCCCGAAGGTCGTCGCCGACGCGCGGCACGGCGACTCCATCGCCACGAGCGGCGTCTGCCTGACCGTGGTCGAGCAGACGGACGAGACCTTCACCGCCTTCGTCATGAAGCAGACGCTCGACATGAGCGCGCACGGCGCGCTCGACGTGGGTGATCGACTCAACCTGGAGCGAGCGGCCTCGGTCGGCGACCGACTGGGCGGCCACATCGTCCAGGGGCACGTCGACGGCACCGCCACGGTGCTCGAGACCGCCGACGGTGACGGCTGGCGGCGCGTCCGGTTCTCGCTCGCCCCCGACCTCAGCCCGCTCGTCGTCGACAAGGGGTCGGTCGCGATCGACGGCGTCTCGCTCACGGTCAGCGCCGTCTCCGCCGAGGACGTCCCGCCGACCGATGCCTGGTTCGAGGTCAGCCTCATCCCGGAGACACTCGAGGCCACGACGCTCGGTACCCGGGTGCCCGGCGACCGGGTCAACATCGAGACCGACGTCCTCGCGCGACACGTCCGCCGCATGCTCCGGCTCGACGCCGCCACGGCTCTCGTCCCGGAGGCACGGTGAGCGCCGTCGACGCCCCGCACGCCGAGCAGGCGGTCGGGCCGCACCTGTCGAGCATCGCCGACGCGGTCGCGGCGATCGCCGCCGGGCGTCCGGTGATCGTGGCCGACGACGAGCACCGTGAGAACGAGGGCGACGTGATCCTCGCCGCCGAGACGGCCTCGCCGGAGTGGATCGCGTGGACGGTCGCGCACTCGTCGGGCTTCATCTGCGCCCCGGTCAGCGCCGAGATCGCCGATGCGCTCGACCTGCCCCCGATGGTCGCGCACAACGAGGACGTCCGCGGCACCGCGTACACGGTGACGGTCGACGCTGCGGTCGGTGTGACGACCGGCATCAGCGCGCACGACCGGGCACGGACGCTGCGGGTGCTCGCCGACCCGACCTCGGTCCGGGACGACCTGCACCGCCCGGGACACGTCGTCCCACTGCGGGCCCGACCCGGCGGCGTCCGTGAACGCGCCGGGCACACCGAAGCCGCGATCGAACTGGTCACCGCAGCCGGGCTCCGGCCCGCGGCGGCGATCTGCGAGATCGTCGGCGAGGACGGCGAGATGATGCGTCTGCCGGGCCTCGTCGAACTCGGGGCGCGCGAGGGCGTGCCCGTCATCACCATCGCCGCACTCGTCGAGTGGCTCGAGGCGGCAGACCGGGCGGCGGCGGAGTCCGCACCCCAGGAGGGAACGACACGATGAGCGGAGCAGGAGCGGCGGAGCGCGACCACGTCGACGGGACGGGCGTCCGGGTGGCGATCGTGACCGGGCAGTGGCACGAGACGATCGCCGGGGGCCTCCTCGCCGGAGCCCAGCGGGAGGTGCAGCGCCTCGGCGCGACCGCACAGGTCGTCCCGGTGCCGGGGAGCTTCGAGCTGCCGGTCGTCGCGAAGGCGGCGCTCGAGAGCGGGTTCGACGCGGTCGTCGCCCTCGGGGTGATCATCCGCGGGGGCACCCCGCACTTCGAGTACGTGTCGAGTGCGGCGACGGACGGTCTGACGAGCGTCGCGCTGCAGACCGGCAAGCCCGTCGGCTTCGGCGTGCTGACGCTGGACGACGAGCAGCAGGGCATCGACCGCGCCGGTCTGCCCGGGTCGAAGGAGGACAAGGGCGCCGAGGCCGCGCACGCGGCGATCGCCACGGCCCTCTCGTTGCGGAGCCTGCGCCAGATGGCCTGACCCGCGACGAGGAGCGGCCGAGCGGGCACGAGCCCTGCGGGGCGTCAGGGTCACCTCCTCGCGCCCACCGCGCAACGGGAAGCACCTCGCGCCACGCAGTTGCGTGGCGCGAGGTGCTTCCCGTTGTGCTGGATCAGTTGCAACCACGACGTGCTCGTGCCCGTCCGACCGCCCGTCCGACCGTCGTCCAGACCGCCCGTCCGTCCGCCACGGCGCCCGCACGGACGACGACGGCCCCGCACCCTCCGGAGAGGTGCGGGGCCGTCGCGGTACGGCTGTGGTTACTTCTTGCCGAAGACGTGGATCGGCAGGAAGAACGAGAGGCTCATGAGGACGAGGCCGCCCATGAAGACGAAGGCCTGCCCCGACTGCACCTGGAACGCGAACCCGAACAGGTACATCGACACCAGCAGCAGCAGGATCGAGAAGAAAGCGGCGATGACGCGGCCCACGGTGGTACCTCCGGTTCGAGCGGGTGGATCGGGACCAGTCTATCCCCAGGAAGGAGCGGACCGGTTCACGGACGTCCGGGAGACGCCGACGTCAGGCTGCCGGCCGGGTCGCGATGAGCCGGTCGACGACCGCGAGCAGGGCGTCCATGTCGACGGTGCCGCGGTTCGGGCGGACGTCGGTCGCGATCGCGGCGCCGAGGGACGCCTGGTGGTAGAGCCCGTCGCCGAGCAACTTGACCGCCTGCGCCGTGGGGACGTCCCCGAGCGCATCGACCAGGGTCTCCAGCCACGCGTTCTCGGTCTCGTCGAGGGTGCGCCCGGCCTCCTCGTACCCGGCCTGCTGCAGCCGGCTGGCCGCGAGCAGGGCGAGGTCGAGTTCGCTGCCCACGAAGAGGCAGTTGCGCACGAAGTAGCGCGCAGCGCCGTCCTCGGCGTCGCGCATGCGGTCGACGTCGATGGCGGACAGGTCGGACAGGCGCTCGCACAGCCCCTCGACCAGCGCTGCCTTCGACCCGAAGTGGTAGAGCAGCCCGCCCTTCGAGACACCGGCCCGCGCGGCGACGGCGTCGAGGGTCGCCGGACGCTCGCCCTCCTCGCACACGATGGCGACGAAGCTGTCCAGGACACGGTCTCGGGCACTTGCCATGCGGACGAGTCTAGGGAACCGTCCGGACCGTGACGACCGCCGGGTTCCGTGAACGTTCACGAACGGGTTGTCCCGCAGCATCTGCGCGGCTAGCGTCGCCGTGACCGTGAAGGTTCACGACACGAACAGGATCCGCATGTCAGCGCAGACCGCGACCCCCTCCAGCACGCCCGCCGACGGCCCCGGGACGGACGGCTCGGCGACCCCGGCCCCGACCAGAGCGGGCTGGGCCGTCCTCGGTCCGGGTGGCATCGCCCGCCGCTTCCTCTCCCAGCTGCCCGCGAGCACCGGTACCCTCGTGGCCGCCGGCAGCTCCTCGACCGACCGGGCGCAGGCGTTCGCGGACGAGGCGGCCGACCACGGCTTCACCGACGTCCGAGCGGGGGAGTACGACGCCGTGCTCGCCGACACCGCCGTGGACGCGGTGTACGTCTCGACCGTGCACACCGGCCACGCCGACCTGGTGCTCCGCGCCCTCGACGCCGGCAAGGCCGTGCTCTGCGAGAAGCCCCTCGCCCCGAACCACGGCACGGCGATGGCCCTGGCCGACGCCGCCCGCCAGGCCGGACTGCCGCTGGTCGAGGCGTACATGTACCGCTTCCACCCGCAGACCGTCGCACTGCTCGACCTCGTGCGCGAGGGCGTCGTGGGTGACGTCGTGCACGTCGACGCGTCCTTCGCGTTCCGCAGCGGGGAGCGCACCGGTCGGCTGTTCGACGTCGCCACGGCCGGCGGCGGGATCCTCGACGTCGGCGGGTACCCGGTGACCATGGCCGCCGCGGTCGTGCAGGCCGCCACGGGCGTCGCTGTCGCCGAGCCCGTCGAGCTGACCGCCACCGGCACCCTCGGGCCGACCGGCGTCGACGAGTGGACGGTCGCGCACCTGACCTACCGCGACGGCACCACCGCCAGCGTCCGCACCGGCGTCCGCGTGCAGGACGAGAACGCCGTCACGGTGCACGGCTCGCGCGGCCGCATCGTGCTGACCGACCCGTGGACGCTCTCCGCCGACCCGACGATCACCGTCCACACGGTCGACGAGGAGCCCCACACGCTGTCCTTCGCCGGTGCGCAGCCCTACGCGCTCGAGGCCGACGCGACCACGGCGGCGCTGGCGTCAGGCGCGGTCGAGGCGGCGCAGATGACCCTGGACGAGAGCCTCGCCACCGCCCGCACGCTCGACCGCTGGCGCGCCGCGATCGGCCTGCGCTACCCGTTCGAGGCCGAGACCGCCGACGTCCCGACGGTGAGCGGCCGTCCGCTGCGCGTCCGCGACGACGCCCCGATGCGCTACGGCGAGGTCCCCGGCGTCGGCAAGCGCATGTCCCGCCTGGTGATGGGTGTCGACAACCAGCCCGACCTCGCCCACGCGAGCGCGATCTTCGACATGTTCGTCGAGCAGGGCGGCAACGTCTTCGACACCGGCTACGTCTACGGCGGCGGGGTGCTCGAGGGTCGGCTCGGCCAGTGGATCCAGAACCGCGGGATCCGCGACGACGTCGTGGTCATCACGAAGGGTGCGCACACGCCGTACTGCGACCCGGAGTCGTTGACCCGGCAGCTGCTGGAGAGCCTGGAGCGCCAGGGCACCGACCACGCGGACATCTACATGATGCACCGCGACAACCCGGACGTGCCGGTGGGGGAGTTCGTCGACGTCCTCGACGAGCACCGTCGCGCCGGCCGGATCCGCGTCTTCGGCGGATCGAACTGGACGCCGGCGCGCTTCGACGAGGCGAACGCCTACGCGGCGGCGAACGGGAAGCACGGCTTCGAGGTCCTCAGCAACCACTTCGGCCTGGCCGAGGCGTACGACGTGCCGTGGGACGGCTGCGAGCACGCCACGGACCCGGCGTCGAAGCGCTGGCTCGAGGAGCGCCAGGTGCCGCTGCTGCCGTGGTCGTCGCAGGCCCGCGGGTTCTTCACCGGCCGCGCAGCCCCGGACGACACGAGCGACGCCGAACTGGTGCGCTGCTACTACTCGGACGACAACTTCGAGCGGCTCCGTCGCGCCCGTGAGCTCGGCGAGCAGTACGGCGTGCCGGCGACGGCGATCGCCCTGGCGTACGTGCTGCACCAGCCGTTCCCGACGTTCCCGCTGTTCGGGCCGCGCACGATCGCCGAGGCCCGCTCGTCGATGACGGGGCTGTCGGTCGAGCTCAGCGCGGAGCAGGTCGCGTGGCTGGACCTGCGCGCCTGAGCCGCACCGTCGGCCGGACCCCGGCGCGCGCCACGATCCACGACGTCGCGGCCGCGGCCGGGGTCTCGCGCCAGACGGTCACCCGCGCGGTGAACGGCCTGTACGGCATCAGCCCGGCGACGAAGGAGCGCGTGCTCGCGGCGGCGGCGGCGCTCGACTACCGCCCGTCGCGCTTCGGCCGTGGGCTCGTCACGGGTGGCGACCGGCAGCTCGGTCTCGTCGTCGACGACCTGCGGAACCCGTACTCGCCGGAGCTCGCGGCGGCGGTGCTCCGGCTCGCGGCGGGTCGTGGATGGGACGTCATGCTGGCCGACGCGGGGCTCGCGGGCGACTCGGACCGCGCGGTCCAGGCGCTCGGGGTCCAGACGGACGTGGTGCTCGGCTACCTCGGTGCCCGGGCGCCCGAGCTCATCGAGCGCCTGGGCACCGTCCCCGTGGTGGAGCTCGACCCTGCCGGCGAGGTCCTCCGCGGTGCCGTCCGCATCGACCCCGCCGAGGCGGTCGAGGACCTCGCCGACCACCTCGTGCACACGGGAGTCCGGCACCCGGTGATCGTCGATGCGTCGGACACCGGCCGTCCGAGCGGTCGTGGCCGGCTCATGCTCGACGCCCTCCGGCGCCGTGGGTACCTGCCCGAGATCGCGATCGCCGACGCCCCGACCTCGGAGCTGGGCGCGGCGATGACGACCAGGGCGCTCGAGCGCTTCCGTCGCGTCGACGCGGTGCTGGCCTTCAACGACCTCATGGCGCTCGGGGTCCTGGGTGCCTGCCGCCGGGCCGGGGTGGACGTGCCGGGCGACGTGCGGGTGGTCGGGGTCGACGGCCTGGCGATCGGCACGCTCGTCGCGCCGACCCTCACGACGCTCGCGGTCGACCTCGACGCGGTCGCGCGCGAGGCCCTCGACCTCGCCATCGGCATGCTCGCCGGTGACCTGCCGCGCTCCGGCGCGGCGGTGCAGCGCACCGTCCGCCACCGGTTGCTGGTGCGCGAGTCCGCCTGAGTGCCCACGGCCGCCGACGGGAGCGGAAGGCGGACGGGAAGCTCGTGGCGGTCCGGCCACGGGCCTCCCGTCCGCCCGTTGGTTGCACTTGCAACCACAACCGTCCAGACGGTACACTCATGGAGTCCTGACGGGGCGCGTGACGACTTCCGCGTCCCGTCTCGTCTGCCCCACCGAAAGTGTCCGCCGTCGACCTGGTCCGGCTCGTTCCCCAGGGAGTCACCGTGTCCACTCTGCTCACCAGCCCCGTCGCCACCGCCGTCACCGGCAGCCGCGCCCGACGGTTCGCGGCGCTCGCCGTCCTGATGCTGCCGGTGCTGCTCATCTCCGTCGACAACACCGTGCTGAGCTTCGCGCTGCCGACCATCGCGCGCGCCCTCGACCCGAGCGCGACGACCCAGCTCTGGATCGTCGACGCCTACCCCCTCGTGCTCGCCGGCCTGCTCGTCGTGATGGGCAGCATCGGCGACCGCATCGGGCGACGCCGGATCCTCGTGATCGGCGCGACCGGATTCGCACTGCTGTCCGTCGCGGCGGCCTTCGCGACCGAGGCCTGGATGCTCGTCGCAGCCCGCGCCGTCATGGGGGTCTTCGGTGCGATGCTCATGCCGGCGACGCTCTCCATCATCCGCAACGTCTTCGTCGACGCCGGGGAACGGCGGATGGCGCTCGCCGTCTGGTCGACGATGTTCGCGGCCGGCAACGCACTCGGTCCGCTCGTCGGCGGCGTCCTGCTCGCGCACTTCCACTGGGGTGCGGTGTTCCTCGTCGCGGTGCCGATCCTCGTCGTCATGCTCGTCGCGGTGCCGTTCACCGTGCCGGAGTCGCGCGACCCGCAGCCCGGCCCCGTCGACGTCCCGAGCATGCTCCTGTCGCTCGGCGCCCTCGCCCCGACCGCCTGGGCGATCAAGTCGGTCGTGCACCCCGAGGAGCGCGGGTTCGCGATCGCGCTGCTCGCCGTCGGCGTGCTCTGCGGGATCGCCTTCGTCCGCCGCCAGCTCCGCTCCCGCGCGCCCATGCTCGACCTGCGGTTGTTCCGCAGCACCGCGTTCACGGGCAGCGTGCTCATGAACATGGCCGCGATGTTCTCGCTCACCGGCTTCCTGTTCTTCATCGCGCAGCACCTGCAGCTCGTCGCCGGGCTCGACCCCTTCGCGTCCGGTCTGGTGCTCGTGCCCGGTTCGGTGCTCACCATCGTCGCCGGACTCGTCGTCGTGCCGATCGTCGCGCGGGTGGCACCCCGCTGGGTCGTGGCCGTCTCCCTGACGTTCTCGGCCGCCGCGTACGCGATGGTCTCGGTCCTCGGACACCACGCGTCGATCGTCGCGCTGGCGTTCGCCTTCGTGCTGCTCGGCATCGGCATCGGGGCGTCCGAGACCGTCACGAACGACCTCATCATCTCGACGGCCCCCGCGGACAAGGCCGGTGCCGCGTCGGCCATGTCCGAGACCGCGTACGAGATCGGCGCGGTGCTCGGCACGGCCGTGCTCGGGACGATCCTCGCGACCGCGTACCGGTCGCACGTCGTGGTGCCGGACGCCCTCGCCGGCTCGGCCCGGACGGCGGCGCAGGAGACCCTCGGCGGTGCCGTGTCGGCCGCCGCCGACCTCGGAGGCTCGGCCGGTCAGGCGCTGCTCGAGAGCGCTCGTGCGGCGTTCGACTCCGGTGTGACGATCACCGGCGCCGTGGCGGCGGTGCTCATGCTCGTCGCCGCGGCGGCCTCCGTGGTCATGCTCAAGCGCGACTGAGCCGGGTCGTCCGGCGCGCCCGGGATCGGACGAAGCTGGGAATCGTTGACCGGAACCCCGGTCGAGGTCCTACGTTGGGAGGTGGCCGCGCAGCCGCGGCCGATCCCACCCGGAGGAACACCACGACTGCCATGCCCGACGAAGCCCCGGCCACGACCGCCGACGCGTACAAGGCCGCCTTCCGCGGACACCCCGCCGGTGTCGCGGTCATCACCGCCGAGGGGCCGGACGGTCCCACGGGCCTGACCGCCTCCAGCGTCGCGAGCGTCGCGGTCGACCCACCCGTGCTCGTCTTCTCGCTGTCGACCAAGTCCGGCTCGGCCGGCGTCGTGCTCGGTGCGGACGTCTTCGTCGTGCACCTCGTGGACTCGCTCAGCGTGGGCCTCGCCAAGCGGTTCGCCGCGACCGGCAGCCCCGCAGCGGACGACCCGATGTGGGGCACGTTGCCGACCGGGGACCGGTACCTGCCCGCCGCCGCGACGGCGCTGCGGTGCCGACCGCGATCGACGACCGAGATCGGCTCGTCCACCGTCGTCGTCGCCGAGGTGCTCGACATCGTGGTGGGTCAGGCGCACGGTGAGCCGCTCGTCTACCACAACCGGGAGTTCCACTCCCTCTCCGAACGTTCCCGGCTCTCCTGAGCCGCGGAGCCCGCTCCACCAACCCCAGATCGAAAGGACCTCGAATGGCCGAGTACACCCTGCCCGAGCTGCCGTACGACTACGCCGCCCTCGAGCCGCACATCAGCGGCAAGATCATGCAGCTGCACCACGACAAGCACCACCAGGCCTACGTGACCGGTGCGAACACCGCGCTGCAGCAGCTCGGCGAGGCGCGCGAGTCCGGCAACTTCGGTGCGATCAACAAGCTCGAGAAGGACCTCGCGTTCCACCTCGGCGGCCACGTCAACCACTCGATCTTCTGGACCAACCTCGGTCCCGACACGAAGGTCCCGGAGGGCGAGCTCGCCGCCGCCATCGACGAGTTCTTCGGCTCGTTCGAGCAGTTCCAGGCGCAGTTCGCCGCCGTCGCCAACGGCATCCAGGGCTCCGGCTGGTCGGTGCTCGCGTGGGACCAGGTCGGTCAGAAGCTCGTGACCTTCCAGCTCTTCGACCAGCAGGCCAACGTGCCGCTGGGCGTCGTGCCGATCTTCATGCTCGACATGTGGGAGCACGCCTTCTACCTCGACTACCTCAACGTCAAGGCCGACTACGTCAAGGCCGTGTGGAACATCGTCGACTGGGAGAACGTCGCGGCCCGCTTCGCGAACGCCAAGTCGCAGTCGTTCGTCACCCTGTGACGCGGCTGCCGGTCACGTGCTGACCGGCTGACGGACGGGAGGCGCGGTGCCGGCTGGCACCGCGCCTCCCGTCCGTCTGTCGGTGCCGATCCGTCCGACGGTGCCGATCCGTCCGACGGTGCCGGTCGGTCCGACGGCGCCGGTCCGTCCGACGGTGCCGGTCCGTCCGACGGTGCCGCTCGATCCGACGGTGCCGGTCCGTCCGTCGTGCCGTGTGGCCGTCAGGCGGCCGCCAGGCGGACGGACGACGCGAGCTCCTCGGCGATCGCCCGCAGCGCGCCGTCCACGTCCGAGCGGTCGGGGTCGACGAGTGCGCTCCACTGGGCACCGCGTGCCGCAGCGACCACCGCCCGGGCAGTCCGCTCGGCGTCCGTCCCGCACCGGCCGTGCGCACGGCACCAGGCCGCGAGCTCGTCGACCCGTCGTCGGTGGAGCCGCTGCTGGCGGTCACGGCCGTCGAGGCCCTCGACGCAGCCGAGCTCGAACGTCAGACGGGCTGCGAGTCGCCGCTCCGGGGTGTCGAGCCCGCCGAAGACGGCGAGCAGGTGGTCGGTGAGCGCGCACGGCTCGGCGGCGGGGTCGAGCGCCCGGTCCTGGTCGACGGACAGGTGGTCGACCACGGCGTCGATCAGGGACTCCCGCGAACCGAAGTGGTACACGATCGGGTACGCGCTCGTGCCGAGCACCCGGCCGAGGCTGCGGACGGAGGCGTCCTCGAGCTTGGTGTCCTGCAGGTGCCGGGCGACCTTCGCGACGATCGCGGGCTTCAGGGTCGGGTCGGGTCTCCTGGGCATGGCGTCTCCCGCGAGGTCGAGTGATCGGTCGGCGACCGTGCGCACACGATCACCTGAAATGTTAGCCGATCACCGGCCGGTCCGCGTGGTTCAGTCCTCGGCACGCTCCGGCGTCACCGTCAGGCTCTGCACCCGACCCGCCGCGAGGGGGGCGAGCCGGATCTCGATCCGCAGACGGCCGGCGCTGCCGGGCAGCCACCAGCGCAGGTGCGACGGCACCGAGGACTGCTCGTCGACCGGTGCGGCGGCGAGGTCTGCACCGACGGCGTGCGCGGACTCGAGCAGAGCGCGCCGTCGAGCGGTCCACGGGCGGTCGAGGGGGACGTTCGGCGTGCAGACGGCGGCGCCCAGGTCTGCCGCGCTGTCGTCGTCGACGGCCGGGTCCGCCCAGGCCTGCAGCAGCGTGGTGACGGCCCGACGCGCGGTGTGCGTGGCCTCCGTGGTCTGACGGACGCCCGGCGCGGCTGCTGATCCGCTCGTGGTGGTGGCGGCCGCCGGCGCCGCCGAATCGGCGTCGAGCGCCGCGGCGAGCAGCAGGTCGAGTGCCCGCTCGGCCGGCGCTGAGACCTTCGCCTGCGTGGCGTTCTCGAACGCGACCACGCCGAGGCCGTGCTCCACCGACCACCGGACGTGCGCGGAGAAGCCGGGGTAGCCGCCGGAGTGCGACACGATCTCACCCGCGCGGTCGTCCTGCTCCACGAACAGTCCGAACCCGTACGCCGTCGGTCGCTTCGCCGCGGGCACCACCGAGGACGGCACGATCCGCATCGCCTGCTGCATCGCGCGACGGTCCGCGGGGGAGACCGGCCCGTCCTCCGGCGCTGCGGTGGACGCCGACGCGAGGTACCGGGCCCACCGCGCCAGGTCGCGGACGGTCGAGAAGAGTCCGCCGATGGGCGAGAACGCGCCCGGCCCGGTCATCGGCTGCGGGGTCCACGACCCGTCGTCGTCGCGCTGGCCGACGACGACGAAACCGCGCGCCTCGGCGGCGCTGAACACGGTGTCGGTCAGTCCGAGCGGCCGGAGCACGCGGTCCGTCACCGCCCGGGCGTAGGGCGTGCCGGCTGCTCGGGCGATCGCGCGCCCGAGCAGGGCGTAACCGGTGTTCGAGTACGCGAAGCGGGTGCCCGGGACGGAGTCGAACAGCAGCCCTGCCCGGAGGAGGGCGTCGAGGGCGTCGTCGTCGATCGACTCCTGCCGGTCCGCCCACGGGTCGTCGGTCGGCAGCCCGCCGGACATCGTCAGGAGCATCCGGAGCGTCGGCACCGGGGCGTCCGGCGACGGGAGGGCGACCTCGGCGAACGCGGGTACGGCGGTGGTGATCGGGTCGTCGAGGGCGACGGACCCCTCGGCGACCAGGGTGAGCAGCGTCGCCGCGGTCACGCTCTTGGTGCACGACGCGATCCGGTAGACGGTGTCGGCGTCGGGCGCGCTCCCGTCGCCTCGGTCACCGTGTCCTCCGGACGCGACCAGGCCCTCCCGGTCGAACACGCCCCAGACGCTGCTCGGCGCGACCCGGTCGGCGACCCGCGCGGCGAACAGGGCGTCGACCTCGGCGAGCACGTCGCGCGGGACCGTCATGCGCGACGCATCTGGTCGTAGGCGTCCAGTGCACGTTGCCGGGAGGCCTTGAGGTCCACCATCGGCTCGGGGCGTTCCTCGTCCGCGGGGACCCAGCGCCGCACGTACTCCTTGTGCGGGTCGAAGCGTTCCATCTGCCGGTCGGGGTTGAACACGCGGAAGTACGGCGCGGCGTCGAAGCCCGAGCCCGCGACCCACTGCCAGTTGCCCGCGTTGTTCGCCGGGTCGGCGTCGACCAGGGTGTCCCAGAACCACTGCTCGCCGATGCGCCAGTCGACGAGCAGGTTCTTCACGAGGAAGCTCGCCGCGGCCAACCGGACGCGGTTGTGCATCGCCCCCGAGTGCCAGAGCTCCCGCATGCCGGCGTCGACGAGGTCGAAGCCCGTCCGCCCGTGCCGCCAGCGGTCGAGCTCGTCGTCGTCGACGTCACGCCACGGGAACGCGTCGAACTCGCGGCGGACGTTCACGGTCGCGATGTCGTCGCAGTGGAAGTACTCGTTCCAGTTGAACTCCCGCCACGCGAGCTGGCGGAGGAACGCCGGGGCCTGGCGGCGCTGCTCGGGCTCGAGCTCGCCGTGCAGGCGGTGCCACACCTGGTACGGGCTGACCTCGCCCCAGCGCAGGTGCGGCGACAGGTCGCTGGTCGCCGCCATCGCGGGCTCGTCACGCTGGCCGTAGTCCTCGAGCGCGTCGTGCACGAACTGCTCGAGCTTGCGGTGCGCCCCCGCCTCGCCGGGCTCCCACGCGTCGCGGAGGCCGCCGGCCCAGTCCGGCTCCGTCGGGAGCAGTGCCCAGTCGTCGAGGTCGTCGGAGTCCACGTCCGCAGGAGCGGGCAGGTCGCGCGGCTTCGGCAGCGGGTGCCGCGGTTCGGGCATGGCCTGTGCCGCTCGCCAGAACGGGGTGAACACCTTGAACGGCTCGCCCTGACCGGTGAGCACCGTCCACGGCTCCCAGAGCAGGTTCGCCGCGAAGCTGTGAACCTCCGTGCCGTCGTCCGTCAGGGCGCTCTTGATCCCCGCATCGAGATCGCGCTCGACCCTGCCGTACCGACGGTTCCAGTAGACGGCGTCCGCCCCGGCCTGCGCGACCACCTCGGGGATCACCCGCGCGGCACTCCCGCGGCGCAGGACGAGCCGCGAGTGCCGGGACCGCAGTTCGGCGTCGAGGGCGGCGAGGGAGTGGTGGAGCCACCAGCGGCTCGCGGCGCCGACGGGACGGATGCCCGCGGACTCCTCGTCGAGCACGACCACGACGGTGACCGGGCCGCCGTGGTCGATCGCGGCACGGAGCGCCGGGTTGTCGCCGAGCCGCAGGTCCTCGCGCAGCCAGACGACCGCGCCGCTCACGCGGACACCGCCTCGGCCGGACGGGGACCGGTACCGCCGGCTGCGGTGCGCAGCTTCGTGCACAGCTCCGTGAGGGTGCGGAGTTCGTCGTCGTCGAGTCCGGCTCCGACCTGGTCGGCGATGGTCTGCGCGTGCTGCACCGCCACCGAGCGGTAGACGTCGAAGCCGTGTGCCGTGAGGGCGACGATCACGCCGCGCGCATCCGACGGGTCGGGTTGCTTCTCGACGATGCCGCGCGAGGCGAGGCGGTCGACGAGGCGGCTCACGCTCGGCTGTGTCAGGAGCAGGTGACCGGTCAGGTCGCGCATCCGGCAGCGTCGTCCGGGCTGCGTCGACAGGTTGAAGCAGACGTCGTACTCGTTGAAGGAGATCTCACCGCCCGGGAAGTCGGTGTTGAGTGCGCGCATCACGGTCACCTGTGCCCGGAACAGGGCTTCCCAGGCCGCGACGGCGGTCGCCTTGTCGCTGCGGCGTACGTCGTCCACGGTCGTCGTCCCTCCGGTCGTACGGTCGGTCCACACTACCGAGGGGCGTGTGACACCGGTCGGGTCGCGGGGGACAGCGGACCGGGCCGGGACGTGACGAGGGCCGGGACGTGACGAGGGCCGGGACGTGACGAGGGCCGGTCGCCTTCTGAGCGACCGGCCCTCTCCCTTGCACCAAGAGTGTCCTGCAATCACATTCCGCAGGCGGTGCCACAGCAAACACTGCCTGCGACTCCGACTGTATAACGGCGAGGTAACGGCGCGCCAGCGTGTCCGGGCTCCGTTCGCTGCGAGTTCGCCGAACGTCGTCGGAGCAGATCAGAAGAGGTCGGGCGACGGCGTCGAGGCGTAGCGCACCGCGACGTCGGCGTGCCGGTCGAAGCGGTAGCCGACGCCGCGCACGGTCCGCACGATCTCCTCGAACGCACCGAGCTTCGAGCGCAGCCGACGCACGTGCACGTCGATGGTGCGCTCGTTCGGGGTCTCGTCCTCGTCGTCGGACCACAGGCCCTCGATGATCGCGGCACGGTCGACGGTCTGGCCCTCGCGCAGCACGAGGAACTGCAGGAGCTCGAACTCCTTGTAGGTCAGGGGAGCGGCTTCGCCGTCGAGCGTCACGCGCTTCCGGGAGATGTCGATGACGACACCGGTCTCCTCGGGCTCGGGCTTCTCGGCCTGCTTGCGGGCGGCCACGGCGGAGCGGTCCTGCAGCGCGAGACGGACCACGTCCACGTCGCGGCCCCCGGACCCCTCGGCGGCGACGGCGACGGCGGCGTAGGTCTCCGACGACGGGACGAGCTGGGCGGTGAGGGCCTTGAGCTGCTCGACCACGGCCGCGAGGCTCGTCCCGGCGGCAGCGGCCGCGGCCTCGTCGATGCCGACGTAGAGCGCGAAGCCACGCGCCTCGGTGCCCTCCGGGAGCGCCCGGTTCCGCTGCGGAGCGACGACCGGGCTGGTCGGGATCCCGCTCGGTACCGGCGGGGCGACGGGCGTGCGACGCGGACGGATCGGGGTGACCGTGCCGAGGTCGGTCGGCACCGTGGTGGCGGGACGGAGGGCGGTGCGGGGCTGGGGGATCGTGAGCGACATGGCGGTTCTCCGGGCGGGGCTGCGGTGCGGTGCACCGTGCGGTGTCGAGTGCGTCGGTCCGGGTACGGCTGATCGCCGTGTCGCCCAGCGGTCCTGCGGTGGACCGGGGCCTCCCGGGAGGTACGGGTGGTCTGCGCTCCGACGGGACGCGGTGTGGGGGCGTCGCCGAGGTGCTGTCACCCGGGGATCACACGCGCGCGACCGGGGTGGTGTCGCGGGGGATCCGGCTGGAACGGGTACCGATCAGGCACACATTCGACAACGCATGACCGCCGACGCCGGCATCATGGTGCCGGCGTTCCCCAGGGCCTCGGAGAGGACTCGGGAGGACACGGTTGCAGTCATGGGACGAGTATCCGCGGTATACCAAGGCGCTGTCAACCGTCCGCACGGACGGTGACGAGAGCGGACAGCCGGTGGTCGGGCGGACCCCGCTGCCGGACGGGAGGCGCGCTGCCGGCCCGCCACGGGCCTCCCGTCCGCCGTCGCGTGGGCGGGGCGCGGTGCGCGTGACGCGGTCTGCGCGCGAGACGCCGCTTCTCGCGCGAGACGCCGCCCTTCGCGCGAGACGCACCCGGAAGCGGCGGTGTCTCGTCGAGTCGGCGGCGTCTCGCGACGACGACACCGTCCCGCGCGAGCGCCGAAGACGCGAGACGCCCCCGTCGACACGGCCGGAGCCGGGTCGACGGGGGCGTCGGGGGAGCGGGTGCTACTCGGCCAGGCCGTACAGGCGGTCGCCCGCGTCGCCGAGACCCGGGACGATGTAGCCGTTCTCGTCGAGCTTCTCGTCGAGGGCGCCGAGGACGATGCTCACGTTGCGGTCACCGACGGCCTGCTCGACGGCGGCCAGGCCCTCGGGTGCGCCGAGGATGCAGACGCACGTGACCTCCTCCGCGCCGCGGTCGAAGAGGAAGTCGATGGCGGCGGCCAGCGTGCCACCGGTCGCCAGCATCGGGTCGAGCACGAAGCACTGCCGACCGGACAGGTCGTCGGGCAGGCGCTCCGCGTAGGTCTGCGGCTCGAGCGTGTCCTCGTTGCGGGCCATGCCGAGGAAGCCGACCTCGGCGGTGGGGACGAGCTTGACCATGCCCTCGAGCATGCCGAGCCCGGCGCGCAGGATCGGCACGACGAGCGGACGGGGCTTCGCGATCGCGACACCCATCGTGTGCGCGACGGGGGTGTCGATCGGCGTGGCGGTGACCCGGACGCTGCGCGTGGCCTCGTAGGCGAGCAGCGTGACGAGCTCCTCCGTCAACGCACGGAAGGTCGGGGAGGGTGTGGTCCGGTCGCGGAGCACCGAGAGCTTGTGGGTGATGAGCGGGTGGTCGGCGACGTGGACTCGCATGGTGTCGAGCGTACCGTGCCGATGGGGCAGGATCGACGCGTGGAGCACCCAGCCGGACGACCGTTCACCGCGGCGATGGACCGAGCGCTCGACGAGGCGCGTGCCTGCCTGTCGACCGGGGACGTGCCGGTCGGTGCCGTCGTCCTCGACGCTGCGGGCGAGGTCGTCGCGGTCGGCCGGAACGAACGCGAGGCCCGGCAGGACCCGACCGCCCACGCCGAGGTGCTCGCGCTGCGGGCGGCGGCCGAGGCGACGGGGGACTGGCACCTCGCCGAGCACACCCTGGTCGTCACGCTCGAGCCGTGCCCGATGTGCGCCGGTGCCGCACTGGCCGCGCGCGTGCCGAGGATCGTGTTCGGTGCCTGGGACCCGAAGGCCGGGGCGAGCGGCAGCGTCTACGACATCGCGCGGGACCGGAGGTTGCCGCACCGTGCCGAGGTCGTCGCGGGCGTGCGCGAGCAGGCCTGTGCCGACCTGCTCGATGCGTTCTTCCACGAGCGCCGCTGACGGCTCTGCCCTGACGGCCCTGCCCGGACGGCTCTGTCCGGACAGGCCTGCCTCGACGGGCCTGCGCTCAGTCGGCGGCGCGGATGACGATCGCTTCGGTGGGCGGCCGCGGCCCGGTCCGGAGGACGTCCGGCTCGACGTAGATCACGCGGGCGACCGGCACCGCGGCGCGGATGCGCTGCTCGACGGTGTCGATGCCCGCGGCCACGTCGCCGAGCCGACGGTCCCCGTCGACCGCGACCTTCATGCCGACCATGAGCTCGTCCGGCCCGAGGTACAGCGTCTTGAGGTGCACGATCGACTCGACCTCGGGACCGTCGAGCACGGCGGCCCTGATGCGCTCCACGTCGGCGACGCTCGCGCCCTCGCCGACGAGCAGGCTCTTCGTCTCGATGCCGAGCACGACGGCGACCGCGATGAGGAGCAGGGCGATGAGGACCGTGCCGATCGCGTCGAACACCCCGTTGCCGGTGAGCACGGTGAGCCCGACGCCGAGCAGTGCGAACACGAGACCGGTCAGCGCCGCGGTGTCCTCCAGCATGACCACGGGGAGCTCCGGGGCCTTCGCCCGACGCACGAACTGCACCCACGACTGCGAGCCCTTGTGCGGACGGGCCTCGCGCAGGGCGGTGCGGAGCGAGAAGCCCTCGAGGCCGATCGCGACGACGAGCACGGCGACGGGGAGCCACCAGTTCGTGATCGGGTGCGGGTCGGCGAGCTTCTCGATGCCCTCGTACAACGAGAACACGCCGCCGATGGTGAACAGGATGATCGAGACGACGAACGCGTACACGTACCGTTCGCGGCCGTGGCCGAACGGGTGCTCCTGGTCGGCTGCGCGGCGGGCACGGCGGCCGCCGAGCAGGAGCAGGAGCTGGTTCGCGGAGTCGGCGAGGGAGTGCACGCCCTCGGCGAGCATCGCGGCGGACCCGCTGATCGCGGCCGCGACGAACTTCACGATCGCGATACCGACGTTCGCGGCGAGTGCGGCGACGATCGCCCTCGTGCCTCCCGAAGCGCTCACGGGTGTCCCTTCTCCCTGCCGTGCACCGGGCCCGCACCGCAGGCGGCCCCCTGACGGACCGATCCTAGGCGTGGGCGCTGGGTAGGGTCGGGACCATGACGATCGAACTGCCCCGCACCGCCATGCTCGGCGTCGGCTCCATGTCCGGCAGCGTCCTCGAGGGACTGCTCGCCGCCGGCCTCGACCCCGCGACCGTGACGCTCACCACCCGGTCCGGAGCGTCGGCGGCGGCATGGCGCGAGCGTGGGCTCGAGGCGTCGGCGACGGAGACCGACCCGGACGCGAACCGGCAGGCCGTCCGCGGGGCCGGGCTCGTCGTCCTCGGGGTCAAGCCCTACATGATCGGCGAGGTCCTCGACGAGGTCGCCGCGTCGCTCCACCCCGGTGCGGTGGTCGTGAGCGTCGCGGTCGGCACCACGCTCGCCTCGATGGAGGCGCGTGTCCCGGCGGGCGTCCGTGTGGTCCGGGCGCTGCCGAACACCCCGATCGGCGTCGGCCACGGGGTCACCGGTATCAGCGCCGGGTCCACGGCCGACGACGACGCGGTCGGGATCGCCTCGAGCGTGTTCGCCGCGTCCGGACAGGTCATCGAGGTGCCGGAGTCGCAGCTCGACGCCCTGTCCGCCGTCTCCGGATCGGGGCCCGCGTACGTGTTCCTGCTCGTCGAGCAGTGGCAGCAGGCCGCCGAGGCGCTCGGGTTCACCCCGGAGCAGGCCGCGACGATGGTGCAGGGGACCGTGCGGGGAGCCGTCGAACTCCTCGCCGCGCCCGGGCGGGAGCCCGCCGACCTGCGCCGCGCCGTCACCAGTCCGAAGGGCACCACCGAGCGCGCGGTCGCCGTCCTGCAGGAGGCCGACCTCGCCGGCACCTTCACCCGCGCGTCGCGCGCCGCGATCGCCCGGGCCGAGGAGATCGCCGCGTCCTGACCGCGGGTGCCGGTCGGTCCGTCCGGCGTGACCACGGGACGGACGGGAGGCCCGTGGCCGTGTCCGCCACGGGCCTCCCGTCAGACGTCGGGTCGCTACTCGAGCGCGGCGAAGCGCTCCAGGTCGGTCTCGGTCCCCGAGACGATGATGACGTCGTCCTCGCCGATGACGCTGTCCGGGGTTGCCGGCACGAACGCCCTGCCCGGCGACTTGATGCCGAGCACCGTGAGGCCGTGCCGGGTCCGGATGACGGTCGTGGCGAGGTCCTTGCCGCGCACGGCGCGCGGCGGGAACATCTTGACGACCGCGAAGTCGTCGTCGAACTCGATGAAGTCGAGCATCCGACCGGACACCAGGTGCGCGGTCCGTTCGCCGGCCTCGCGCTCCGGGTACACGACGTGGTTCGCCCCGATGCGGGACAGGATCGTGCCGTGCGAGCGGCTGACGGCCTTCGCCCAGATCTGCGGGATGCCGAGGTCGACGAGGTTCGAGGTGATGAGCACGCTCGACTCGAGGTGCGACCCGACGGCCACGACCGCGATCGCGAAGTCCTGCGCGCCGATCTGCCGCAGGGCGTCGATGTCCGTCGCGTCCGCCTGCACGGCGTGGGTGACGCGGTCCGACCACTTCTGGACGAGGCCGGCGTCGGTGTCGACGACCAGGACCTCGCGGTGCTGGCGCTCGAGCTGACCGGCGGTGGCGGCGCCGAAGCGGCCGAGGCCGAGGACGAGCACGGGGGCGTCGTGGCTGACGGCTCCGGTGACGGGGTGGGGTGCGCGACGGTCGGCGCGGGGACGGCGGTCAGCCAACGATCGGCCTCTCCTCGGGGCGGCGGAACAACTGCCGGCTCTGGCTTGCGGCCAGCGCGGCGGCGATGGTCACTGTACCGACCCGGCCCAGGAACATCGTGGCGGCGAGGACGTACTTGCCCGCCTCCGGGAGCTCGGCGGAGATGCCGGAGCTCAGGCCGCAGGTCGCGAAGGCGGAGATGACCTCGAAGAGCACGCGGTCGAGCGAGTCGCCGGTGATCTGCAGCAGGACCACGGTCATGACGGCGACGATCGTCGCCCCCCAGAGCACGACCGCGACGGCGACGCGCAGGACGTCACCGGGGATGCGGCGCCCGAACGCCTCCATGCCCTGGCGCCCGCGGGCCTCGGCGACCGCGGCCAGGAAGAGCACCGCCAGCGTCGTCACCTTGATGCCGCCGGCCGTCGACGCCGAACCGCCACCGATGAACATGAGCATGTCGGTGACGAGCAGGCTGGCGCCGTGCATCTGCTCGACGTCGATCGTGGCGAACCCGCCGGACCGCGTCATCGTCGAGAAGAACAGCGCCTGGAACGCGGTGTGTCCGGCGCCGGCGTCCCCCAGCGTGCGGGGGTTCGAGGCCTCGAGCGCCGTGTAGACGGCCGCGCCGAGGACGAGCAGCACCGCGCTGGTGGCCAGCGTGAGCTTCACGTGGATGGGCCACCGCCGCGGCGTGCGGAACTGCTTGGTGACGGCCCGGATCACCGGGAACCCGATCGAGCCCGCCACGACCGCGACCATGAGGAGCGACAGGAACCAGTAGTCGTTCGCGAAGGGGGTGAGCCCCTCGGCGTTCGGCGAGAAGCCCGTGTTCGTGAAGGCCATCGCCGAGTAGTAGAAGGCGTCCCCGACGGCGGTCCAGAACGGGTAGCCGGCGGCGAGCGTGGACGGCAGCAGGAGCACGCCGATCGCGATCTCGATCGTCAGGGTGCTCACCGCCACGGTGAGCAGGAGCGTGCCGACCTCCCCGAGCCGCACGGCCTGCCCCTCGGGGACGGCGCCGGAGTGCGTGCGGAGCGGGTTCGAGTCGCCGGCGGCGATGAGCTTGGCACGGAGCCCCAGCCGCCGTGTCACGACCAGGCCGAGGATCGAGGCGAAGGTGAGGACGCCGACGGCGCCGATCTGGGTCCCGACGACGATGAGCACCTTGCCGAAGACCGACCAGTGCGTGGCCATGTCGACCGTCGCCAGCCCGGTCACGCAGACGACCGACGCCGCCGTGAACAGTGCGTCCGCGAAGTGCGTCGGGGTCCGGTCCGCAGCCGCCCAGGGCGTCATGAACAGGGTCGTGAAGATGAGGATCAGCGCGACGAACACCAGGATCGCGAGCCGCGACGGCGACGACCGGAGGACGCCGAGGGCACCGTCCAGACGCCGTCTCACCCCGCTCGTCGGCGTGTGCCGGTTGAGCGGCTCGGTGCGGTCGAGCATCCTGTGCCTCCGGAGCCGTGGGCAGGTCAGCGGTCATGGTACATGCGTACGGGTCCGGCTAGCCTTGCCGCATGGCCGACATCTTCACCGTCGTGGCGGACCCGACCCGGCGCGAGCTGCTCGGGGCGCTGCTGACGGCGTACGGCTCGGACGCCACCGGCGGCGAACTCAGCGTCGGGCAGCTCGTCGAGAAGATCGGCGTCAGCCAGCCGACCGTGTCGAAGCACCTCCGCGTCCTGCGCGACCACGGTCTCGTCTCCAGCCGTGAGGAGGGCCAGCACCGCTTCTACCGGCTCGACCCGGAGCCGCTCGTCCGGCTCGAGGAGTGGGTCGTCCCCTTCACGGGAGCGGTCGACGCGGACGGTACCCCGGCGACGACCTCGTGGACGCTGGACGGGCAGCCGGTCTCGTTCCGCCGGACCGGCACCGCAGCGCGGTCCACCGTCGAGGTCGGCACCGAGCTGGGTCGCGTCATGGCGGAGGCCTCGCACCGCGCGACCGCCGCGTTCTCGGGTGCGCAGCAGGGCTGGGAGCGTGTCGTCGACCGCAGCCGGAAGCGCTTCACGCGCCGCGGTGAGGACGACTGACCGACGGGTCGGAGACCCCTCGCGCACCGCGGTCGAGCGTCCGCTCGGAGTCTCCTGGACACGTGGTCCCACGCGCCCCTACACTCGCCCTTGACCACACTGGTCACACCGACCCCGCGCGATCCGCGGGAACCCGAAGGCGGACCATGACCGGCAGTTTCGACGACGTGCGCTTCCTCACCGTCGCTGAGGTGGCCGAGATGATGCGCGTCTCGAAGATGACGGTGTACCGCATGGTGCACGCGGGGGAGCTCCCCGCGATCCGGTTCGGCCGGTCCTTCCGCGTCCCGGAGTCGGCGGTCGCCGAACTCCTGCGCGGCGGCATCGCCGACGTCGGCTGAGGTCGGCCCGGCGCGCGCCCGTTCGACAGGACCGCTGCGCTCCGCTAGACTCGGCCGGGTTGATTTTCCGCGGTCTCTTCGGGCCCGGTGTCCACACATCTGCATCGTTCCGAGCGAGGTCCACTATGGGTTCTGTCATCAAGAAGCGTCGCAAGCGCATGGCGAAGAAGAAGCACCGCAAGCTCCTTCGCAAGACGCGTCACCAGCGTCGCAACAAGAAGTAAGTCCAGTACTTGCACCCGAAGCCCCGGTCCGCCGGGGCTTTCGTGTTCCCGGGCGCGTTATCGTGGGGGACATGCCCGCCGTGACGTTCCTGACGAAGCCCGGCTGCCACCTCTGCGACGACGCCCGTCCGGTCGTGGAGCAGGTCGTGGCCGCCCACCCCGGTGTCACCCTCGAGGAGCGGTCGATCCTCGACGACGACGCGCTGCGCGAGGAGTACGCCGAGGACATCCCGGTCGTCCTCGTCGACGGCCGGGTCCACAGCAACTGGCACGTGGACGCCGACCGGCTGCACGGTGCCCTCGAGAAGGCAGAGAAGGCCGAGGCCAGCGCATGATCCACCACGTCGTCTCCTGGACCGTCCGCGAGGACCTCGACCGCACCGCGACGGTCGAGCACGTCCGCGAGCTCCTGACCGGGCTCGTCGGCACGATCGGCTCGATCCGGTCGCTCGAGGTCGTCGACAACGTGGCCTACCCGGGGAAGAACCAGGACCTGGCCGTCGTGGCGACGTTCGACGACCTGGCCGGTCTCGACGAGTACCAGTTCCACCCGGACCACCAGGCGGCGGCAGCGGAGATCCGCGAGCTCGTCACGGGGCGAGCGGCCATCGACTGGGAGAGCTGACCCGCGCCTCCCGGCCCGCACGTGACGACGGCCACCCTCCTGTCGGAGGGTGGCCGTCGTCGTCGGTGGTGACTACGGGGTCAGGCGCGTCGGTCCGCGGAACAGGTAGGTGACCTCGCGGATGGACGGCTCGTGCAGGGCGAGCATGAGCACGCGGGCGAGGCCCATGCCGAAGCCGCCGTGCGGCGGGACGCCGTAGCGGAAGAAGTCGAGGTACCAGCCGAGCTCCTCGGGGTCGAGGCCCTTCTCGACGGCCTGCGCCTCGAGCACGTCGACGCGGTGCTCACGCTGGGCACCCGTGGAGATCTCGGCGCCGTTGAACAGCAGGTCGTAGCTGTTCGTGAGCGTCGGGTCGTCGGCGTGACGCATGTGGTAGTACGGGCGGATCGAGGCGTCGTAGTCCGTGACGAACACGAACTCCGAGCCGTGCGTCTCCTTCGCCCAGGCGCTGACGCGACGCTCGCCCTCGGGGTCCAGGTCGCCGTCCGCCCGCACGACGTCGTGTCCGCTGTCGGCGACGATCTTCCGGGCCTCGGCCAGGGTGACGCGGGGGAACGGAGCGGTCGGGACGACGAACTCGAAGCCGAAGACCTCCTCGATCTCCTTGCCGTACTTGTCCTTGACGGCGGTGAAGCCGGCGACGAGGAGCTCCTCGTGCATCGCCATGACGTCGGCGTGCGACTCGACCCACGAGATCTCGGCGTCGACGCTCGTGAACTCGGTGGCGTGACGGCTCGTGAAGGACGGGTCCGCGCGGAACGCGTCCGCGATCTCGAACACCGCGCCGAAGCCGGCGGGCTGCGCCATCTGCTTGAAGTTCTGCGGGGACTGCGCCAGGTAGGCGGTGGTCTCGAAGTACTCGAGCTGGAAGAGCTCGGCGCGCGACTCGGACGCCGACGCCATCAGCTTCGGGGTGTGGATCTCGATGTAGTCACGCTCGACCCAGTACGTGCGGAACGCGTGCTCCAGCGTCGTCTGGATGCGGAAGATCAGGTTCTGCTTGCGGTTGCGCAGGTCGAGGAAGCGCCAGTCGAGACGCTTGTCGAGCGAGGAGTCGTCCGCGATGGGCGTCTCCGGCTTCGCGGCGCTGACCACCTCGAGCGAGCCGACCTTGACCTCGAGCCCGCCGAGCTTCACGCGCTCGTCGTGCTTCAGGGTGCCGCGGACGTGCACGAAGGTGCCGTGCGCGAGCCCGGAGACCTCGTTCGTGACGGCGAGCCGGGCCTGGGCGTCGTCGTCGCCGTCCTCGGCCTCGCGCGTGGCGGGGTTCACCAGCTGCGCGGCGCCGGTCTCGTCGCGGAGGACGACGAACTGGACCTTCTTCTGGTCGCGGACGGTCTCCACCCAGCCGGCGACGGCAACGGGGCCGTCGGGGAGGGCGGCGAGGTCGGCGATGCGGGTGCGTTCGATCACGGTCGTCGAGTCTACGGCCTCCTCCACAGGTGGGGTCCCGGTCCGTACTCTCCACAGCGCCGGCCGGGAGGCGCGGTTCGGCCCCGGCGCGTCCGTAGCGTCGTCCGTGTGGTCGGGTCGCGAGTCGAGAGGGGATCCCGGATGACGGCAACGGGAGCGGGACTCGCGGCCTGGCCGCCCGTCGCGGTGGCGGCGGTGGTCGCGGCTGCGGTCGGGTCGGTGCTGACGTTGGTCGGCGCGGCCGTGGGGGGGCGTCTGGGCGCTGGTGCGGTGGCGGCGGGACGTCGGGCGCGAGGAACGCGACCGGGCCTGGGCGCGGTTCGTGTGGACGGTCGACCAGGTGTGCGACGGCGACGTCGGGCGGGCCGAGGTCGGTGACGTCGGGGCGAACGCGATGTACGACATGCAGATCCTTCGCGGGGACGACGCCGTCTTCGGAACGCTGGTACTCGGACTCATCACCGGAAGGGGGAGGCATGACGATTGAGGACCCGGTTCTGGCGCTGGTCGGACGACGTCGGGAGGAGTGGCGGCAGCGGGTGCGCCGTCGGTACCGGTTCCGCCCGTGGAAGGCGCGGCGTCTCATCTGGGAGCACGACGAGTTGCTGCGTCGTCAGGAGGAGTGGCGAGCGGCTCGGCGTGAGCGGGCACGGCTGATCGAGGCCGGGGAGCTGCAGGTCGAGCGGTGACCGGCTGGTGTCGTCCGCTTGCCGGGTGTCGTCCGGGGCTCAGGGGAGCGTGGCGCGCAGCGTGCTGAGCGTGCCGATGAACTCCTCAGCCATGCCGGCCCGTTCGACGAGCTTCGCGTGCCGGGTGCGGGCGTCCTCGAGCGACGCGTCGAGGCGGGCGGCGAGTGCCGGCTGGTCCTCGGGTCCGGCGTCGGCGAGGGCGTCGACGACGCGCAGGAGCTCTGCCATCTCGTCCAGCGAGAACCCGAGCGGCTTCATCCGACGGATGACGAGCAGTCGCTCGAGGTCCTGCGCCGTGTAGACCCGGAACCCTCCGGTGGTCCGTCCGCTCGGCACGAGCAGCCCGACCTCGTCGTAGTGCCGGATCGTCCGCAGGGACATGCCGGCGCGCTCGGCGAGCTCACCGATGTGCATGGTGTCGCCCGGCGTCGGGGCGGGGGAGTCGATCGCGTGCACGGGAGCCATGGTGGCAGACCGCCGCGCGAGATCGCTCGGAGTGCTCGTCTGCCCGGCGCAACCCTCCCCTCACGTCAGGGTATGGTCGCTGGCGATGTCCCTCGCACCGCTCGCCCCCGCGGCACCCACCGTCCTCACCGCGCTCCGGTCGCCCCGGCTCCTCACCCGTGAGGTCCTGGCCGGCGTGGTCACGGCGCTCGCCCTCATCCCCGAAGCCATCTCCTTCTCGGTCGTCGCCGGGGTCGACCCGGCCGTCGGCCTCTTCTCGAGCGTTGTCATCGCGGTGGTCATCTCGATCGTCGGCGGGCGACCCGCGATGATCTCGGCCGCCGCCGGATCGGTCGCGCTCGTGATCGCTCCGCTCGTACGCGACCACGGCGTCGCCTACCTCGTCCCCGCGGTGGTGCTCGGCGGTGTGGTGCAGCTGGTGCTCGGCTTCCTCGGGGTGGCCCGACTGATGCGCTTCATCCCGCGCAGCGTCAACGTGGCCTTCGTCAACGCGCTGGCGATCCTGATCTTCACGGCGCAGCTGCCCAACCTCCTCGGCGACGACGTCCCGTTCGTGGTCTGGCCGCTGACGGCGCTCGGCATCGGCATCATCGTCGCGTTCCCCTTCCTGACCAAGGCCGTCCCCGCGCCGTTGATCGCGGTCGTCGTGGTCACGGCGATCACGATCGTGTTCGGGGTCGCGGTGCCGACGGTCGGCGATGAGGGCTCCCTGCCGACCGCGCTGCCCGGGTTCGGCGGCATCACGGTCCCGCTGTCGCTCGAGACCCTGCAGATCATCGCGCCGTACGCGTTCGGGGTCGCGATCGTCGGCCTCATCGAGACGCTCCTGACCGCGCAGCTCGTCGACTCCCTGACCGAGACCCGGTCCAGCGGGTGGCGCGAGTCGTGGGGCCAGGGCATCGCCAACATCGCCTCGGCGTTCTTCGGCGGGACGGGTGGCTGCGCGATGATCGGCCAGACCGTGATCAACGTGAAGACCGCCGGCGCTCGGACCCGGGTGTCGACCTTCACGGCGGGCGCGGCGGTGCTCGTCCTGACCATCGTGCTGCACGACCTCGTCGCGCAGATCCCGATGGCGGCCCTGACGGCCGTGATGCTCATGGTCTGCGTCGCGACCTTCGACTGGCACAGCGTCCGGCCCCGCACGCTCGGGCGGATGCCGCTCGGCGAGACGGCGGTCATGGTCGTGACCGTCGTGGTGGTCGTCGTCACCCAGAACCTCGCGACGGGTGTCCTGGTGGGCGTGGTCGTCGCGGCCCTCGTCTTCGCCCGTCGCGCGGCGCACGTCGTGTCCGTGGTGCGCGAGCCGGTCGACGAGCGCACCGTGCGGTACCGCGTGCACGGTGCCCTGTTCTTCGCGTCGTCCAACGACCTGGTGACGCGGTTCTCCTACGCCGAGGACCCGGAGCGGGTGATCGTGGACATGTCGGGCGCGCACGTGTTCGACGCCAGCACCGTCGCGGCACTCGACGGCGTGGAGCAGCGGTACGCGCGGCACGGCTCGACCGTCGAGGTCGTGAACCTGAACACCGGGTCGGTGGCACTGCACGGCCGACTGACCGGACGGCTGGGCTGACGGCAGCGACCGGGCAGAGCCGAACGGTCGCAGGGGCTGAACGGTCGCACATCCGGTGAATCCGCTGTGGGGCGGGTGATGACGGTGGAGCGACCTAGACTGGAACCCATGCCCGCGACACGGATCCACCTCGTCCGGCACGGCGAGGTCCACAACCCGGGGCGCGTGCTCTACGGCCGGTTGCCCGGCTTCGGGCTCAGCGAACTCGGCGCCCGGATGGCCGGTGCATCGGCGACCGCCTGGCACGACGCCGGGGTCGACGTCCGACGGATCGTCGCGTCGCCGTTGCAGCGCACGCAGGAGTCCGCCGCGCCCTGGGCCGCCGCCTACGGGCTCGAGGTCTCGCTCGACGAGCGCCTGATCGAGCCCACGAACCACTACGAGGGCCAGCGCCCCGGCTTCACGAAGCGCTCCATCGGACGCCCTGCGGAGTGGCCCTGGATCGCGAACCCGTTCCGGCCGAGCTGGGGCGAGGCCTACGAGTCCATCGCGAACCGCATGCTCGCCGCGGTCGCCTCCGCCTGGGAGAGCGTCGACGGCGGCGACGTCGTCCTCGTCAGCCACCAGCTCCCCATCTGGACCGTGCACCGCAAGCTCGCGGGGGAGCCGCTCTGGCACGACCCGCGCAAGCGTCGGTGCGACCTGTCCAGCATCACGACCCTCGAGCGTGTGCCCGCCACCTCGTCCGGTCGCTTCACCGAGGTCGGGTACGCGGACCCCGCGCAGTCCCTGCGTGCGTCCGCGGTCGACGAAGGAGCAGTCTGATGTCCGCACGCAGCCGGATCGCCGCCGTCGCGGCCTCGGCGGTGATCGCAGCCCTGGCGCTCGCCGGGTGCTCGTCGTCGAACGACGACCTGTCCCGCCAGTACGGCAGCGGCACCACCCAGAACTACATCTCCGGCACCGGTGCGGTGACCGAGGTCGCGACGGACGAGCGGAGCGCCCCGGTCGACTTCACGACGAAGGACACCGACGGCGACACCGTCTCGGCGGAGGAGCTCCGCGGCAAGGTCGTCGTGCTCAACTTCTGGTACGCCGGCTGCCCGCCGTGCCGGGCCGAGGCGAAGTACCTCAACCAGGTGCACGACCAGTACGCCGACGACGACGTGGTCTTCGTGGGCGTCAACGTGCGTGACGAGGAGGGCACGGCGGCGGCGTTCGAGCGCACCTTCGGCGTCGACTACCCGACCGTCCTCGACGCCCGCGACGGCACCGTGCAGCTCGCGCTGTCCGGGCAGATCGCTCCGAACGCCGTGCCCGCCACGATCGTCCTCGACAAGCAGGGCCGCGTCGCCGCCCGCGTCCTCGGCGCGATCGACGGCAAGAGCATCCTGCAGACCCTGGTCAGCGACGAGCTCGACGGCAAGGCGTCCTGACCCGTGCCCGGCAACCCCTTCGCGGACGCGATCCTGAGCGGCCAGATGCTGGTCGCGTTGCCCGTAGCAGCACTGGCCGGACTCGTGTCGTTCCTCTCCCCGTGCGTGCTCCCGCTCGTACCGGGCTACCTCGGGTACGTCGGCGGGATCGCCGAGGGTGGGCAGCGTCGCGGTCGGGTCGTGCTCGGCGTCGTGCTCTTCGTGCTCGGCTTCACCGCGGTGTTCGTCGCCTACACGACGGTCTTCGGTGCGCTCGGCTTCTGGCTCGTCCGGTGGCGTGACCTCATCACGCAGGTCCTCGGTGTCGTCGTGATCGCGATGGGCCTGGTGTTCATCGGACGCTTCACCTTCCTGCAGCGCTCGATCAAGCCGTCGTGGACCCCCGCGACGGGCCTGGTCGGGGCGCCGCTGCTCGGCATCGTGTTCGGCCTCGGCTGGACCCCGTGCCTCGGGCCGACGCTCGCAGCGATCAACCTGCTCAGCGTGCAGTCCGGCAGCGCGTGGCAGGGCATGTGGCTCGGCGTCGCGTACTGCCTCGGGCTCGGCATCCCGTTCGTCCTCGTCGCGCTCGGCGCCGGGTGGGCGACCGGCGCGATCCGCATCGTGAAGCGTCACATGCGCACCGTCAACATCATCGGAGGAGCGATCCTGATCGTCATCGGTCTGCTCATGGTCACCGGCATCTGGTCGGCCGTCATGTCGAGCCTCGGGGCGGTGATCCAGAGCTTTGTCCCCGCGGTCTGAGCGCGACACCACCCCCGAGCGGTCGGGTAGCGGACCAGGGTCCGCGGACGACGTGTCCGCGGGCGCCGACCCGATGCGGCCGTCCGACCACGTCGACAGTGCCGCACCGGCCCCCGGAGCGGACGACGGCCCGACGCAGCCGAAGCTCGGGTTCGTCGGCTACGTCCGCTTCTTCTGGCGGCAGCTGACGAGCATGCGCACGGCGCTCTTCCTGCTCATGCTCCTGGCGCTCGCGGCGATCCCGGGATCCCTCGTGCCGCAGCGCACCGCCGACCCGAACGGCGTCGTGCAGTACAAGGCGGACCACCCGCAGCTCTTCCCCGTGCTCGACACACTGCAGGTCTTCGACACCTACACCTCGGTGTGGTTCTCGGCGATCTACCTGCTGCTGTTCGTCTCGCTCATCGGGTGCATCGTCCCGCGCACGAAGCACCACTGGCAGGCGCTCCGGACGCGACCGCCGAGGACGCCGGTGCGTCTCGGCCGACTCGCCGGCTACCGGTCCGTCCCGGTCGAGGCGGACGCGACCACGAGCCTCCCGTCCGTCGACGACGCCGTGACCCGCGCGGCGGCACTGCTCAAGCGGTCCGGCTACCGGGTCGAGCGGTTCGGCGACTCCGTGAGCGCGGAGCGCGGGTACCTGCGCGAGACCGGCAACCTCGTCTTCCACGCGGCGCTCGTCGGCGTGCTCGTGGCGGTCGGCCTCGGCGGTGGCTTCAGCTACACCGGGCAGCGACTCCTGGTCGAGGGGCAGACGTTCTCGAACGTCCTCGGCTCCTACGACTCGTTCAACCCCGGCCGCTGGTTCCGGCAGACCGACCTGCAGGGCTACAACCTGACGCTCGACAAGTTCACCACGACGTACGAGGAGAAGAACCTCGACGCCCTCGGCCAGGCACTGGACTACTCGGCGACGGTGACGAGCCGCGAGAAGGGCCAGGAGCCGAAGACCGGTCGCATCGGCGTGAACGACCCGCTGTCGGTCGGTGGCACGAACGTCTACCTGCTCGGCAACGGCTACGCGATGCAGGTCACGATCCGCGACGGCAAGGGGAACGTGGCGTTCCAGGACGTCGTGCCGTTCCTGCCCGAGGACGCGAACTACACGTCCACCGGCGTCATCAAGGTGCCCGACGCCTCGCCGTCGCAGCTCGGGCTCGTCGGGTTCTTCTACCCGACGGCGTCGAAGCTGTCGACCGGTGCGTTCGCCAGCGCCTACCCGGACGCGCAGAACCCGCTCCTGACCCTGCAGGTGTACCGCGGCGACCTCGGTCTCGACAGCGGCGTCCCGCAGAGCGTGTACTCGCTCGACACCAGCGGTCTCGAGCAGATCGCCGGGCGGCAGTCGACGACCCCGAGCATCGAGCTGAAGCCCGGCCAGACGAAGACCCTGCCGGACGGTACCGGCTCGATCACCTTCGACGGCGTGAAGCGCTACGTCTCGCTCGACGTGCACCACGACCCCTCGCAGGCGTTCGTCGCCGGGTTCGCGGTGCTCGCGGTGCTCGGCCTGCTCACCTCGCTGTTCGTGCCCCGCCGCCGCGTGTGGGTGAAGGCGGTCCCGCGCCGGGGAGCCGAGCACGGCGAGTACGACCTCGAGTACGCCGGCCTGGCGCGCGGCGAGGACCCCAACCTCGAGCGCGCCGTCGACGACATCGCCAAGAGGCACCTGTCGGACCTCGGAGTTAGGATCCCTGCGTGAACCCGGACATGACGACCAACCTCGCGACCTACTCGGTCGTCCTGACGTACTCCGCGATGGCGGTCTACGTCATCGCGTTCATCTCGTTCGCGCTCGACATGGCGAAGCGGTCGGGTCAGGTGGCGTCCGCCTCGGCTGCTGCGCCGGCAGCGCCCGCCGCGCGCACCGTCGCGACGGTGCAGGGCGGGACGGTCGTGCTCGAGAAGGTCGAGGCCGACCGGGGTCGCCCCGGCGGCGGCGGGACGAAGTTCGAGCGGGTCGGCATGGCGATGACGATCCTCGCGCTCGTGCTGCACGTCGGTGCCACGGTCCTGCGCGGCATCGCGGCCGACCGTGTCCCGTGGGGCAACATGTTCGAGTTCTCGCTCACGGGCACGGCGCTCATCACGCTGATCTTCCTGCTCGTGCAGCTCTGGCAGAACCTGAAGTTCCTCGGTGTGTTCATCACCGGTCTGACGATCATCCTGCTCGGCATCGCGACCGTGAACTACTGGGTGCCCGTCGTGCCGCTGCAGCCCGCGCTGCAGTCGTACTGGCTGGTCATCCACGTCTTCGTCGCGATCGCCGGGACGGGCTTCTTCGCCCTCGGCGCCGGGCTCGCCGTGGCGCAGCTCGTGCAGACGTACCGCCAGGGTCGTCCCGCGTCGAAGCAGCTCCGCTTCATGGAGACGCTCCCCGACGCCGAACGGCTCGAGGTCCTGACCTACCGCGTGCTGCTCGTCGGCTTCGTGCTGTGGACCTTCACGCTCATCGCGGGTGCGGTCTGGGCCGAGCGCGCCTGGGGCCGGTACTGGGGGTGGGACACCAAGGAGGTCTGGACCTTCATCATCTGGGTGGTCTACGCCGGGTACATCCACGCGCGTGCGACCCGCGGGTGGCGCGGTGCGCGGTCGTCGTGGCTGGCGCTCATCGGGTTCGCCGCGGTGATGTTCAACTTCTCGGTCGTCAACGTCTTCTTCAAGGGCCTGCACAGCTACTCCGGCCTGTGAGGCCGACCGGGCGTCGCTGCGGCGGCGACCCCGGGACGGACGGGAGGCGCGGTGCCATCGGGCACCGCGCCTCCCGTCCGTCGTGTCCGGGCGTTCCTGCCTCGCGAGAGCGGGCACGATCTGTCACGCTCGGCGGTCGAGGCCGACGAGTCTCGCCCGTCCGGCGGACGTGAGCGGCACGTCCTGCGCGCTCGTCGCCGCCCGGACACCGTTCGGTCGGTTGCTCCCTCGTCGTCGCCCGCGGCAGCCCGGTCTACGCGGCGGCGAGCAGGGCGTGGACGCGCTCCAGCCGCGCGAGCCACCACGCCGTCCGCTCCGGCGATGCCGCGTTCCGCTCCAGCAGCTCCCGCGACACCTCCGCACGGCGGACCGGCACCCGACCGTCGACCGGCAGCAGTGGCGTGTCGGTGACGTCCGTCTCGAACATGGCCGCCGTCCCGAGCCCGGCGGCGTAGCCGGGGCTCATCGCCGCCGCCGCGAGGAACGCCCCGGTCCCGAGCCCCACGGACGTGTCGAGCGCACTCGACACGACGCACGGCAGCCCCGCCTCGGCCACGATCGCCCGTGCCGCGGTGACCCCGCCGAGGGGCTGGGCCTTCACGACGAGCACGTCCGCCGCCCCCGCCCGGGCGACGGCGAGCGGGTCCGAGGCCCGGCGCACGCTCTCGTCCGCGGCCACGGGCACGTCGAGTCCCGCGATCCGGCGTCGGAGCTCAGCGAGTTCCGGCACCGACCGGCACGGCTGTTCGGCGTACTGGAGTCCGTACGGCGCGAGTCGTTCGAGGGCCTCGACGGCCTGGTCGACGGACCAGAGCCCGTTGGCGTCCACCCGGACGGCCGCTCCCGGCCCCATCACCCGACGGACCTCGGCGACGCGGGCGACGTCGTCGTCGGTGCTCGTGCCGGGCTCGGCGACCTTGACCTTCGCGGTCGTGCAGCCGGGGTAGCGGGCCAGGAGGTCGGCGACCGCGTCCGGTCCGACGGCGGGCACCGTGGCGTTGACGGGCACGGCGTCGGCGGCGGGGTCGTGCTCGGTCCACCCGAAGTCGATCGTGCTCCGGAGCCACGCGGTCGCCTCCCGGTCGTCGTACTCGACGAAGGGCGAGAACTCGGTCCACCCGGTGGGTCCGCGGAGCACCAGGGCCTCGCGGACGGTGATGCCGCGGAAGCGGACGCGCATCGGGAGTGCGACGACGTGGGCGTCGGCGGTCAGGTCGGCGAGGTCGGGGAGCACACCCCATCCTCGCGCACGGGCAGGTGCGGTGCCCGGACGCGGTGGGCGGCAGGGGCTGGTCGCGCGTCCAGCGCTCCCGCCGGTTCCTCGGAGCCGACCGCCAGGGCCGGGCACTAGCATGCACCGGTCGGCCCAGCGCCGGCGTCGTCACGGACCACCGTGGCGCGTCCGTGAGGGGACCGAGGAGAGGGAGGGCCGGTGGCGTCGGATCCGCAGCAGCGCGCAGCCGCGCAGCGTGCAGCAGCGCAGCGTGCGGCCGCGCAGCCGACCGCGGCCCAGCGCGCGGCGGCCCAACGTGCCGCAGCCCAGCGCTCGGCAGTGCAGCGCTCCGGTGCCGCGCGACCGGCGGCGCCGCAGCGCGCCGCCGCCCCCGGGACGACACGGCCGACAGCGAGCGCCGGGAGCCGGTCCGGTGACACCGGCGACTTCGAGCGGCTGATGCAGCGGAACACCGTCGACGCCCGGGCCCTCGAACGGTCCGCCCGGCGGCGTCGGAACCCGATCGTCGGCAAGATCGCCCTCGGGCTCGCCGTCGTCTCCGCCGCGGTCGACGCGAGTGCGTTCGCGGTCTTCATGGGCGGCGACACCACCTTCGCGTTCGGCATCTGCTTCGTGGTGGTCTTCCTCACCCTCATCGCTGCGGTGCTCGGCTTCATCGCCGCGGTCGGGTCGTTCGGCCGTTGGTACGGCGCGATCGGGGTCGTGCTCGCCTTCCTCGCGAACCCGGTCATCCTCATCGTGCTGCTCGTCGTCCTCGTGCCCGAGGCCCTCTCGGGCACCTAGCGCGGGACGGCACCGCACCACGGCCCGCCTCGGGCGCGGGCCGGCGCCGGGCGCCGGGCGCCGGCGATACGGTGGGCACATGGCTGCTCCCGTCTCCGACCTGTTCGACCCCGACGTCTGGACCGCCGCACCGGTCGCTGAGCACTTCACCGACATCACGTACCACAAGCACGTCTCGCAGGGCATCGTCCGCGTCGCGTTCGACCGGCCCGAGGTCCGCAACGCCTTCCGCCCCCGCACCGTCGACGAGCTGTACCGCGCCCTCGACGACGCGCGACAGGACCCCCGCGTCGGTGTCGTCCTGCTCACGGGCAACGGCCCGAGCCCGAAGGACGGGGGCTGGGCCTTCTGCTCCGGCGGTGACCAGCGCATCCGCGGCCGCAGCGGCTACCAGTACGTCGGCGACGAGGGCGCCCCGCCGAAGGGCGTCGACCCCGCTGCCGCCCAGGCGTCGATGGGGCGGCTCCACATCCTCGAGGTCCAGCGCCTCATCCGCATGATGCCGAAGGTCGTCATCGCCGTCGTGCCCGGGTGGGCCGCCGGCGGCGGGCACTCGCTGCACGCAGTCGCGGACCTGACGATCGCGAGCGCGGAGCACGGCCGGTTCAAGCAGACCGACGCCGACGTGGGGTCCTTCGACGGCGGGTACGGCAGCGCCTACTACGCCCGCCAGATCGGCCAGAAGCTCGCGCGCGAGGTCTTCTTCCTCGCGGAGGAGTACTCGGCGCAGCGCGCGTACGAGATGGGCGCGGTGAACAGGGTTGTCCGGCACGAGGACCTCGAACGCGAGGCGATCCGGTGGGGCGAGACGATCCTCGGCAAGTCCCCGACAGCCATCCGCATGCTCAAGTACGCGTTCAACGCCGTGGACGACGGCATGGTCGGCCAGCAGGTCTTCGCGGGCGAGGCGACGCGCCTCGCCTACGCCTCCGACGAGGCGGTCGAGGGCCGCGATGCCTTCCTCGAGAAGCGCCCGCCGGAGTGGACGTCCTTCCCGTGGCACTACTGACCCCGCGGGCCCACCGGTGAACCGCGCGCTGGTCGCCGTCGGCGCGTCCGACCCGTCGGCGGTGCTGCGCGGCCTGGAGGCTGCCCTCGCCGGCGGACCCGCGCTGCTCCCCGTCGCCGAGGACGGCCCGGCGCTGCCCACGCGCCCGCCGTCGCACGTCGCCCGCCGGGTCGCCCTGGTGGTCGAGACGAGCGGTTCCACCGGGACCGGCAAGCGCGTGGCACTGTCGTCGGAGGCGCTGCTCGCGGGCGCCGCGTCCGCCGACGCGACGCTCGGCGGGCCCGGCCGGTGGCTGCTCGCGCTGCCGACGCACTACATCGCCGGGCTCAACGTGCTGACCCGATCGGTCACGGCGGGCACGACGCCCGTCGTCCTCCCGCCGGGACACTTCGACGGCCGGGCGTTCGCCGACGCGGTGGACCGGCTCGACGTCGGTCCCGAGGCGCCGCGGCGCTACACCTCGCTCGTCCCGGTGCAGCTCGCCCGCGTGCTCGACGACCCCCGCGCCACCGCCGCCGCGACCCGCTTCGACGCCGTGCTCGTCGGGGGCCAGGCCACGCCCGCACCGCTCCGGCAGCGTGCCCTCGACGCCGGTGTCCGGGTCGTCACGACGTACGGCGCGAGCGAGACGAGCGGTGGCTGCGTGTACGACGGCACGCCGTTCGGGACGGTCCGCGCGGAACTCGTCGACGGCGCCCTCGAACTGGCCGGCCCGATGCTCGCCGAGGGGTACCTCGACGACCCCGAGCGCACGGCCCGTACCTTCGTCGAGCGCGACGGCCACCGCTGGTACCGGACCGGCGACGCTGCGACCGCCGACGACGACGGACGGCTGCGGGTGCTCGGGCGGCTCGACGACGTCATCGTGTCCGGTGGCGAGAAGGTCCCGCTCGGGGCGGTGGAACGGTGCGTGCGCGAGCTCGCGGGCCAGGACGCCGCGGTCGTCACGCGGCGCGCGTCCGGGGAGTGGGGCGAGGTGCCCGTCGTCGTCACGGAACGTCCGCTCGACCTCGACGAGGTCCGCGCCCACGTCGCAGAGACCCTGGGCCGTGCGGCCCGTCCCGCGGAGGTCCTGGTCGTCGACGCGGTGCCGATGCTCGCGTCCGGCAAGCCCGACCGCCGGGCCGTCCGGGCACTCGCGGACCGCGGGGGCGCACCGACCCCCTAGCGGTCACGGATACGATGGTCGGCCGTGGCACGTACGAAGAACAGGACCCCGGTCAAGGGCCGCAGCGGCAACCCGGCGAAGGCCGCGGCACCGCAGCGCACGAAGCAGCGGGCGACCGCGAGCGACTGGATCGGCGGCGCCCGGCTCCGGACCCTCACGCTCGGTGTCGTGCCGGTCGTGCTCGGCACCGGCGTCGCGTTCGTCGACTCCGGTGAACCGGGCGACTTCGGTTCGTACCTCGGCCGCGACCACCACCTGGCGGTCGCCCTGCTCGCGCTCGCGGTCGCGCTGTTCCTGCAGATCGGCGTGAACTACAGCAACGACTACTCGGACGGCGTCCGGGGCACCGACGAGTTCCGCGTCGGCCCGGCCCGGCTCACGGGTGCGGGGCTGGCGAAGCCGCGCACCGTGCTCACGGTCGCGCTCACGTTCTTCGGACTGGCGGCGGTCGCCGGACTGGTGATCGTGCTGCTCACCGGCACGTGGTGGCTGCTCCTCGTCGGGGCGGCGGCGATCGTCGCGGCCTGGTACTACACGGGCGGGAAGAAGCCCTACGGCTACAACGCCCTCGGCGAGGTCTTCGTCTTCGTGTTCTTCGGGTTGGTCGCCGTGCTCGGCACCCAGTACGTGCAGATCCAGGCGGTCACCACGAGCGGCTGGGCGGCTGCGGTCGCCGCCGGGTTCTTCGCCTGCGCCGTGCTCATGGTCAACAACATCCGCGACGTGGACGAGGACCGACAGGCCGGCAAGCGCACGCTCGCCGTCGTGGTCGGCCGACCCGTCGCACGGGTCCTGTTCGGCCTGTTCCTGATGCTGCCGTACGTGGTGCTGCTCTGGTTCGTGCTGCTGTACTTCCGCACCGGCTTCGCGTACTTCTCGCTCCTGCTCGCGCTCCCCGCGCTCGCGATCGGCGTCTCGTCCCGCAAGCCCCGCGAGCTCATCACGGCGCTGCAGCTGTCGTCGTTCGCGTCGCTCGCCTACGGCGTGGTGCTCGGCCTGACCCTGGTCCTCCTGCCGTAGCAGCGTCGGACGCGGGGACCGAGGTCGGTCCGCCGCTCGACCTCGGTCGCTCGACCGCCCGCCCGAACGACGAGGACCGGGACTAGTCCTCGTCGTGCTCGCGACGCGCGCGGTGCCGGTCGGCGTCCGAGACCGCTCGGTCGGCGGCGGGCGCACCGGTGTCGGCCGCGTCGGTGTCGGCGGCGTCGACGAAGTCGTCCTCGAAGTCCGAGTCGGCGTCCCGCTCCGGTCGACCCCGGCGAGCGGCGATGTCCGAGGTCACCCGACCGCGGAGCCCGGGCAGCGCGATGTACGACACGAGCAGACCGATCAGCGCGGCGCCGATCGCCGCCCAGTACCACCGCAGGCCGATGACGAACAGGACCGCCAGCGCCGCGGCGAAGATGCCGAGTCGGGCAAGGGTGTAGACGAGCCACGCTTTCACCCGATGATCCTACGTGGCGTCGTTCGTGCACCGGCTGACGGGCAGCCTGGTCCCAGGCGCGCTGCCTAGAGTCGTCGCATGGTCCGTCTGTGGTTGATCATCGCCGTCGCCGCCGTGGCCTTCACGGTCTACGCGGTCATCGACTGCGCGACCATGCCGCGGCAGCGCATCCGCTCCCTGCGGCGCGGGTGGTGGATCCTCCTCGTGCTCGTCCTCCCGGTGCTCGGTGGCCTGCTGTGGTTCGTGCTCGGCCGGGCGCCCGCCACCCCGGGGCCGACGCCCCGGTACCGTGGACCCGAAGACGACCCCGACTTCCTCGGCGGCCCGCGCGGCCCCGGGACACTCCGCACCGGAACGGACCAGGACGACGAAACCCTCCGAGACCTCGAGGACCAGTTCCGCGATGAACGACGCGACCGCGACGAACGAGACGACGACCGCCCCGCCGATCGCTGACGGGTCCGCGGGGTCCGGCAGCGCTGCCACCGACTTCGCCCTGGCACTCCTGCGGGAACTCGCCCGTGCCGGGGTGACCGACGTCGTCGTCAGCCCGGGCTCCCGGTCGCAGGCGCTCGCCCTCGCGACGGTCGCGCTCGAGCGCGCGGGCGGCACGACGGTGCACGTCCGGCTCGACGAGCGGACCGCCGGGTTCTTCGCCCTCGGGCTCGCCGTCGAGTCCGGCCGTCCGGCCGCGGTCGTCACGACCTCGGGCACCGCCGTCGCCAACCTGCACCCGGCCGTGCTCGAGGCGCACCACTCCGGCGTGCCGATGGTCGTCCTCTCCGCCGACCGGCCGGACGAGCTGCGGGGCATCGGCAGCAACCAGACCACGGTCCAGCCGGGCATGTTCGGCCCTGCCGTGTCCTTCGTGCGCGACGTGCAGGCGCCCACCGCGGACGGCGCTGTCGACGCGGACGCCGTCCGGACGCTCGCCCGGGAGGCCGTCGCCGTCGCCGCCGGGCACACCGGGCAGCCCGGTCCCGTCCAGCTGAACGTCGCGTTCCGCGAACCGCTCTCCGCCGGGCTGCGTGCCGAGGACGTCGCCGCCGTGCCGCACGACGAGGTCGACACCGACCACGCCCGTCGTCGGGTGCACGCCGGACTGCCGGTCGTCGAACTCGCGCCGGACGACGCACCCGCGACGGTCGTCATCGCCGGACACGACGCCGGCGAGGACGCCGAACGGATCGCCTGGGAGCTCGGTGCGCCGCTGCTGGCCGAGGTGTCGAGCGGCGCGCGGTTCGGGCGCAACCTGGTCGTCGCCTACCGCGAGCTGCTGCGCGACCCCGAGCTCGGCGGAGCGGTCCGTCGCGCGGTCGTCCTCGGACACCCGACGCTCAGTCGCGAGGTCCCGGCCCTGCTGCAGCGGGCCGACGTCGAGACGATCGTGGTCCGCGGACCCGGGGCCGACCCGTTCGACCCGGCCCGTGCCTCCCGGCCGGACGCCGCGACCACCTTCGTGTCCGACGTCCGCGTGACGGGCCGCACCACCCCGGGACACCGCGCGTGGGTCGGGCGGTGGGTGACGACCAGTCGCGCGCTCCTCGGGGACGGTGACGCCGGTCCGGACCTCGACGCGAAGCGGTCGGGGGACCGCGCCGAGCGCAACCGGTACCTGCGCGACGAGGTCGCCCTGCGTCGCAGGCCCGTCGACCGCACCATGCTGGTCGACGCCGTCTGGGGCGCCACCTGGCCGCACGACCGGCTCGTCCTCGGTGCCTCGCAGCTCATCCGTGTCGCCGACGCGCACGTCCCGGGCAAGAAGGTCCGGGTGCACGCCAACCGCGGTCTCGCCGGTATCGACGGCACGGTCTCGACCGCACTCGGCATCGCGGCCGCGCTCGAACGGACGCCCGACTCCGTCGGCACCACGCGGGTGCTCGTCGGCGACCTGACCTTCCTGCACGACCTCGGGGCGTTCGTCACCGGGACCGAGGAGCCGACGCACCGCGTCCAGGTCGTCGTCGGCAACGACGGTGGCGGTGCGATCTTCCGCGGGCTGGAGGTCGCCGCGACCACCCCGGAGCAGGACATGCGCCGCATGATGACGACACCGCAGCACGTCGACGTCGAGCGTGTCGTGACCGGTCTCGGCTGGTCCTACCGACGGGCCGGGACGTGGGGCGACCTCGAGGGTGCACTCACCGATCCGGCCCAGCGCCTGGTGGTCGAGGTGCCGCTGACCGACTGACCACGGGGGCCAGGGACCGAAGGCCAGGGGTCAGGGGTCAGGGGTCAGGCGAGCGCGTCGCGGATCGGACGGAACTTCAGGGCGGTCTCGGCGACCTCGCGCGCCGGGTCCGACCCCGCGACGATCCCCGCGCCGGCCCACGCGCGCACGGTCCCGTCGTCGTCGATCCGGGCGCTGCGGAGCGCGAGCATCCACTCGCCGTCGCCGTTCGCGCCGAGCCAGCCGACCGGCCCCGCGTAGCGACCGCGGTCGACGCCCTCGAGCTCGGCGACCAGTCGGACGGCGACGTCGGTGGGGGTGCCCGCCACGGCCGCGGTCGGGTGCAGGGCGTCGGCGACGTCGAGCGAGGTGGTGCCGACCGGCAGGGTCGCGCGGACGTCGGTGGCCAGGTGCCACAGGTTCGGCAGCTGGAGCCGGAACGGCTCGGGGTCCGCGCGGACGTCGGTGGCGACGGTCCGGAGCGCCTGCAGCAGGCTGGTGATCGCGAAGCCGTGCTCCTCGACGTCCTTCGCGCTCGACGCCAGGGCCTCGGCCGCGGCCCGGTCGGACACCGGGTCGTCGCCGCGCGCGGCGCTCCCGGCGAGCACCCGCGCCGACAGCTCCGTGCCGTCGGTCCGGGCGAGGGTCTCCGGGGTCGCTCCGACGAGTCCGTCGACGGCGAAGGTGACGCACTGCGGGTAGGCCGCCGCCAGGTCGAGCAGGACCGCCCGTCGGTCGGCACCGGCGGGCAGCGTGCCGACCAGGTCGCGCGCCAGGACGACCTTCTCGGCCTCGCCTGCGGTGATCCGACGGACGGCGTCCGCGACGGACGCGGCGTAGGCGTCCTCGTCGACCCGGCCGGGGCCGAAGGCGACCGAGACGTGCCCGCCGACGGCCGGCACCGGCACCGAGGTCCGCGAGAACGCGAGGGGCTGCGGGTCCGGTGTCGTGTCGACGGCGGTGAGCCAGGCCTTGCCGCGGCGCTTGCCGATCACCACGCGCGGCACGACGAGCACGCTCTGCTCGGCGGAGTCGTCGGCGAACGCGAAGGACCCGAACGCGACCAGCCCGGTGCCGCGCAGCTGCACGGGGTCGTCCACCGTGGCGCCCTGCACCAGGTCACGCCACACCGCCGACGCCTGCCGCATGCGGTCGGCTCCGGAGAACGTGAACCGGAGCACTTCGCCGATCCCGACGATGCCGTCACCGCTCCGGACGAACGCCAGCGGCGCGTCCCGCAGGGTGTGGCGCAGGACGTCCCCCGGGTCGTCGAGTATCCGGGTCGAGACCGTGAGCGAGGGGGCCGCCGTGGTGGTTCGGGTCACGGACCGATCGTACGCGCGCAGCGACCCGCCGGACCCCGGCCGGGCGTCCGGGCAGCCCGGGGCCGCGACCTCTAGGATGGTGCGGTGAGCAGAGCGGACCTGAGCAAGCGGCCGGACGAGGTGGCGGCCATGTTCGACGACGTCGCCGCGAAGTACGACCTCACGAACGACATCCTCTCGGCGGGCAACGCCCCGCTGTGGCGCGTCGCGACGGTCCGTGCGGTCGACCCCCAGCCGGGCGAGCGGGTGCTCGACATCGCGGCCGGGACGGGCACGAGCGCAGCGGCGTTCGCGAAGAAGGGCGCCGACGTCACGGCGCTCGACCTGTCGGCGGGCATGATCGCGGTCGGGCGCGAGCGGCACCCGGAGATCACGTTCGTCGAGGGTGACGCGGAGCACCTGCCGTTCGACGACGACTCGTTCGACGCGGTGACGATCTCCTTCGGCCTGCGCAACGTCAACGACCCGATGCAGGCGATCACCGAGATGCTCCGGGTGCTCAAGCCCGGGGGCCGACTGGTCATCTGCGAGTTCTCCACGCCGCCCGTGGCGCTCCTGCGCTTCGGCTACGGCGCGTACCTCAAGCGCGTGCTCCCGGGCATCGCGCGGCTGTCGAGCAGCAACCCGGCGGCCTACCGCTACCTGGCCGAGTCGATCGAGGCGTGGCCCGACCAGCAGGTCCTCAGCCAGTGGCTGCGCGGCGTCGGCTTCACGATGGTCGCCCACCGCAACCTGACCGCGGGCATCGTGGCGCTGCACCGCGGCCGCAAGCCCGTCGCGGGCACGGTCCGCGAGTCCGTCGCCCGCCGGGCGAAGGCCCGTCGCGAGCACCAGCACACCGGCGAGCAGCCGAGCGTCGAACCCGGCGACGCCTGACCGGTCACCCGACCCCGAACACGGAGCAGCACTTGAACCCGAGCGTCCCGGTCGCACGCCGCGCACCGAGCCTCCGCGCCTCGCTGGGCATCGGCGAGCGGTTGTTCGCGACCCCGTCCGAGCGCCGCTTCATCAGCGCGGTCGACGACGGGCTCGAGCTCGTCGAGCAGGGCCTCGAGGAGGCCATGCGCTCGACCGACACCCTGGCGGACACCACGAGCCGCTACCTGCTCTCGGCGGGCGGCAAGCGCATCCGGCCGACGCTGACGCTGCTCATCGCGCAGCTGGGCAACGGGGTGACCGACGCGGTGGTCAAGGCCGCGGTGAGCATCGAGACCACCCACCTGGCGTCGCTGTACCACGACGACGTCATGGACGAGGCCCCGGTCCGCCGGGGGGTCCCGGCGGCGCACGTGACCTACGGCAACAACGTCGCGATCCTGACCGGCGACCTGCTCTTCGCACGTGCCAGCCTGATCACCGCCGACCTCGGGACCGAGGGCATCCGGATGCAGGCGGAGACCTTCCAGCGCCTCTGCATGGGGCAGCTGCACGAGACGACGGGCCCGCAGCCCGGGGACGACCCGGTCGAGCACTACATCCAGGTGCTCAGCGACAAGACGGGCTCGCTGATCGCCACGGCGGCCCGCGCCGGCGTGATGTTCTCCGGAGCCGACCGCGCCTACCTGCACGCCGTCGGGACCTTCGGCGAGAAGGTCGGCGTCGCCTTCCAGCTCGTCGACGACGTCATCGACCTCGCCCCGGCGAAGGACCGCACCGGCAAGATCGCCGGCAACGACCTGCGCGCCGGCGTGGACACCCTGCCGCTGCTGCAGCTGCGTCGCCTGGCCGCCGCCGACGACGGCGCGGCCGACCTGCTCGCCCGGATCGAGCACGACGTGAAGGACGCCCCCGACGACGCCGTGGACTCCGCGCCGTACCGGTCGGCCGTCGCCGCGCTGCGCGAGCACGAAGCCACCACCGCCACCCGCGCCGTCGCCGTCCGTTGGGCGGAGGAGGCGGTCGAGGCCCTGGAACCGCTGCCCGACGGCACCGTGAAGCGCGCGCTGACCCGCTTCGCCGAGTCCGTCGTCGAACGCAGCCGCTGACACGAGGGCCCACCGAGGCCCATCGGGAGCACCCGCCCGAACGAACTGGAGACATCAGTGCCCACCCTGCGAATCGCCATCGTCGGCGCCGGCCCCGCCGGCATCTACGCCGCGGACATCCTGCTGCGCGAGGCGCACGGCACCGACGTGTCGATCGACCTCTTCGAGCAGCTCCCCGCGCCCTACGGCCTGGTCCGCTACGGCGTCGCACCGGACCACCCGCGCATCAAGGGCATCGTCAACGCCCTGCGGGACGTCCTCGACCGCGGAGTCGTCCGACTCTTCGGCAACGTGCGCTTCGGGGAGGACATCACCCTCGACGACCTCAAGCAGCACTACAACGCCGTGCTGTTCTCGACCGGCGCGATCAAGGACGCCGAGCTCGACGTCCCCGGGGCCGATCTCGACGGCTCCCACGGTGCCGCGGACTTCGTCAGCTGGTTCGACGGGCACCCGGACGTGCCGCGCACGTGGCCGCTCACGGCGTCGAGCGTCGCGGTGATCGGCAACGGCAACGTCGCGCTCGACGTGTCCCGCATCCTCGCGAAGCACGCCGACGACCTGCTGCCCACCGAGATCCCGGCGAACGTGTACGAGGGGCTGCAGGCGAGCCCGGTCACCGACGTGCACGTGTTCGGACGACGCGGTCCGGCGCAGGTGAAGTTCACGCCGCTGGAGCTCCGCGAGCTCGGTGAGCTCCGCGACGTCGACATGGTCGTGTACGACGAGGACTTCGACCACGACGAGGCATCGCTCACCGCGATCCAGACCAACAAGCAGGTCATGGTGATGAACCGTGTCCTGGAGCAGTGGCGCACGCGTGAGGTCGGGCAGGCCAGTCGCCGGCTCCACCTGCACTTCTGGGCGAAGCCCGTCGAGATCGTCGGCGAGGACGGCCACGTCACGGCACTGCGGTACGAGCGCACCCGGCCGAACGGCGAGGGCGGCGTCGAGGGCACCGGCGAGGTCCGCGAGCTCCCCGTGCAGGCCGTCTACCGAGCGGTGGGCTACTTCGGCTCCCCGCTGCCCGGTGTGCCCTTCGACGAGAAGACCGGCGTCATCCCGAACCGCGAGGGCCAGGTGCTCGACGAGGACGGCTCGCCGCTCCCGGGCGTCTACGCGACCGGGTGGATCAAGCGTGGCCCGGTCGGCCTGATCGGGCACACCAAGTCCGACGCGATGGAGACCGTCCAGCACATCGTCAACGACCAGGCGTCGTGGTGGACGCCGGCCGACCCGTCGCCCGAGGCGGTCCCGGCACTGCTCCGCGAGCGCGGCGTGGACTACACCGACCTCGACGGCTGGCACGCCCTCGACGAGCACGAGCAGGCCCTGGGCGCCGCGGAGGGTCGCGAGCGCATCAAGGTCGTCCCGCGCGACGAGATGGTCGACGTCTCGCTCCGACGCATGCCCTCGCCCACGAGCTGACCGCAGCACGATGACCGCGTCACGCCCCGCACCGCCCGCCGCGATGCGGGGCGTGCTCGTCGCGCCCGGTCGTCTGCAGGGCGTCGACGTGGCGCGAGCGCTCGCGCTCCTCGGCATGATGGCGGCCCACGTCGGCGGCATCGCCGAGGCCGTGGACTGGGGTGACCCCGGCACGTGGTCCGCCGTGGCGCACGGACGGCCCTCCACCCTGTTCGCGGTGCTCGCGGGCGTCTCGATCGGTCTGACGAGCGGACGGACGGATCCGCCAGGACCACCGGTCATCGGGCGGATCCGAGCACGGCTGGCGATCCGGGCCGTGGCGGTGGTCGCGGTCGGGCTCCTGCTCATGGCGCTCGGCACACCCGTCTACGTCATCCTGCCCACGTACGGCGCGCTCTTCCTGCTGGTGCTGCCGGCGCTCCGGTGGCGACCGGGCTGGTTGCTCGTCGCCGCGGCGGTGTGCGCGCTGCTGTCGCCCGTGGTCGCGCTCGCGTCGGCACCGTCCTACGCCGGCGCCGGCATGTGGGAGGTGCAACTCGGGCTCGTCTACCCGGTGGTCACCTTCCTGGCGTACGTCCTGGTCGGTCTCGCGGTCGCCAGGGTCGGACTGGAGGCGCGGCGTGCGCAGGTCGCGCTCCTCGCGTCCGGGCTGCTGGTCGCCGTCGCGGCCTACGTGGTCGGCAACGTCCTGGCGCCGGTCCCGGTCGACGCCGGGGTCGAAGCGTTCCCGGGTGTCCCGTGGGCGCCGGACGGCAGCGGGGGAGCCGTGGCGCTCGCGCAGCTGCTGCTGTCCCCGCGCGACCACTCGTCGTCGGTCGTCGACGTCGTCGGGACCGCCGGGGTCGCGGTGGCGGTGCTCGCCCTGTGCACCCTGGTGTTCGACGGCCGCGGCCGGACGGTCTCGCGGATCGCCTTCCCGCTCGCCGCCGTGGGGTCGATGCCGCTGACGGTCTACGCCGGGCACCTCGTCGTGATCGCGCTGCTGCCGGAGTACCCGGAGTCGGGCACGGTGTGGGCGGGGTTCGCGATCGGCTCGGTGCTGTTCGCGATGCTGTGGCGCACGTTCCTCGGGAGCGGACCGCTCGAGCGCGTGGTCGCTCGCCTCACCCGTCTGGTGCCGGCAGCGCCCTGACCGGGGAGGCGGGCGGTCGCCGATCCTCCCGGCCGTGGGTCCCTACTGCAGGGCGGCGGTGAGCCGCGCGACGTTGTCGAGGACCTGGGACCGGCGCGGTCGCTCGAGCCACGCGTCCAGGGTGAGCTCGAACGACGCGTCCTTGTACGCGGCCTGCACATCGCGGAGCGCATCGACGAACCGGCTGCCGCGCACCATCACCGAGACCTCGAGGTTGAGGCTGAACGACCGCATGTCCATGTTGCTCGACCCGATGACGGAGACGTCGTCGTCGATGGTGAAGTGCTTCGCGTGCAGGATCGTCGGCGCCCGGTAGAGCCAGATCCGGACACCGGCGCGCAGGAGCTCCTCGTAGTAGGAGCGCTGTGCGTGCCACGTCATCGCGTGGTCACCCATCTCGCCGACGAAGAGCTCGACCTCGACCCCGCGCTGGGCGGTCGTGGTGATCGCGTAGAGCATCGAGTCGTCGGGGACGAAGTAGGGCGAGGTGATGGACACCTTCTCCTGTGCGGAGTACAGCAGCGCGTTGAACAGGCGCAGGTTGTTCTCACCGTCGAAGCCGGGCCCGGACGGCACGACCTGGCAGTCGAGCGCGTCGCCGCGGTCGGCGCGCTGGACGGGGTCGCTCTCGCGGAGCAGGAGCTCGTCGGTCTCGCTGTACCAGTCCGTCACGAACAGGGCGTTGAGCCCCGCGACGACGGGACCCTCGAACCGGGCGAACAGGTCCTTGTAGACCATGCCCTTCTCGATGTGCGACTGCAGGTCGTACGACGGGTCGATGAGGTTCTGCGAGCCCGTGAAGGCCACCGAGCCGTCGATGACCATGATCTTCCGGTGGTTGCGCAGGTCGGGCCGCTGGAACTTCCCCTGCAGCGGCTGCAGCGGCAGCATGAGGTGCCACTCGATGTTGGCCCGGTCGAGGAACGCGAGCGTGTCCTTGTAGCCCGGGTACCCGCGGCTCGCCCAGTGGTCGAGCAGGAACCGCACGGTGACACCGCGTGCCTGGGCACGGGCCAGTGCCTCGAAGTACGGCCGGGTGGTGTCGTCGAGCGTCGCGATGTAGAACTCGACGTGCACGAAGCGCCGGGACTGGTCGATCGCCCGCGTCATCTCCTGCACCGACTCGTACGAGTCGGGGTAGAGCTCGGCGGAGTTGCCGCCGACCAGGGGCATGGCGCCCAGCTCGCGGTTCAGCTTCGTCACGGACTCGAGCCACAGCGGCCACGGGTGGTCGCGGCGCACACGCTCGATGCCCTCGGTCTGCTCGAGGATGTACGCGTTGATCTCGGTCTGCTTCTCGCGCCGTGCCTTCGGCAGCTTCGTCGACCCGATGACCATGAAGACGATGAACCCGATGTAGGGGATCAGGAAGATCGCGAGCAACCAGGCCGTCGCGGTCTGCGGCTTCCGGTTGTAGGGGACGTAGATGATCGAGAAGACGCGGATCGCCAGGTCCAGCAGGACCAGGAGGACGGTGACCGCGACGCCGAGCCAGTGCTCCACGGGCGCGGCGCTAGCGGAAGTTGATGAACTGCAGCGGCACGTCGAACTCTTCACCCTTGAGGAGCTGGATCGTGTTCTGCAGGTCGTCGCGGCTCTTGGAGGAGACGCGGAGCTCGTCGCCCTGGATCTGGCTCTTCACGCTCTTCGGGGCGTTCGCGCGGAGGAACGCGCCGATCTTCTTGGCGACGTCCTGCTCGATGCCGTTCTTGAACTTCACCTCGATGCGGTACTCCTTGCCCGAGGGGTACGGGTCTCCGGCGTCCAGGCTCTTCAACGAGATGTTCCGCTTGATGGCCTTGGTCTGCAGCACGTCGAGGACGGCCTTGGCGCGCTCCTCGGAGTTCGCCTTGATGAGGACGTCCTCGCCGCTGAACGCGATCGAGGCGTCGGCGCCCTTGAAGTCGTACCGCTGCTCGATCTCCTTGGCGGCCTGGTTGAGGGCGTTCTCCGCCTCCATCTTGTCGACCTTGCTGACCACGTCGAAGGAACTGTCTGCCATGCGGGACAGCCTAACCGCGCGACGGGATCCCGGTTCGGTGGTCACGAGCACCCTCCGACGTCCGGTATGCTCTTCAGCGCGCCTTCGGTTGGTGACCACACCGGTCGGGTGCGCACACGGCAAGTTACCCAAGCGGCCAAAGGGATCTGACTGTAAATCAGCCGGCGTAGCCTTCGGGGGTTCGAATCCCTCACTTGCCACAGCGAACAGCCCCGTCCGGTCCGGACGGGGCTGTTGCCGTTCCCGGCCTGGCGTCCTTCCGGGGCGTGATCCGGCAGGCTGGTGACATGCCCGACAGCCTCGCTCCCGCCCAGTTCGCCGACCTCGCCGAGTCGATCGCCCGTGAGGCAGCAGCGCTCGCGGCCCGCCGACGAGCGGAGGGGGTCGAGGTCGCCGACCGGAAGTCGAGCATCGTCGACGTCGTCACGGCTGCCGACCGGGAGGTCGAGGACCTCATCCGCACGCGGATCGCCGAGGCGCGTCCCGACGACGCCTTCCACGGCGAGGAGTCTGGCTCCGGTGTCGGGTCCACGGGGATCACCTGGGTGGTCGACCCGATCGACGGCACGGTCAACTACCTCTACGGCAGTGAGCAGTACGGGGTGAGCATCGGCGTCGTGCGGGGGAGCGCGGACCCGACGCAGTGGGAGGCGCTCGCGGGGATCGTCGTGGCGCCGGCGACCGGCACGGTGTTCCGGGCGGTGTCCGGCGAGGGCGCGACACGCGACGGCGTCCCGCTCCGCGTGTCGACCCCGTCGTCCCTCGCGGAGACGCTCGTCGCGACGGGCTTCGGCTACACCGCCGACCGTCGGCGTGAGCAGGTCGCGGTGCTGGCCGGCCTGATCGGCGAGGTGCGGGACGTTCGTCGCGCGGGAGCGGCGTCGCTCGACTGCTGCGCGGTCGGGGCCGGCACCGTCGACGCGTACTACGAGCGCGGCATCAACCCGTGGGACATGGCGGCGGGGTCGCTCGTCGCCGCCGAGGCCGGAGCGAGCGTCCGGATCTGGGAGGCCGGCGGCACGCGCTCCTTCCTGTTCGCGGCCCCCGCCGTGGCCGACCAGCTGGAGTCCCTGGTCCGTCGGCTCGAGTCCGAGGAGCTCGTCGACTGACGGCCCGGAGGCGCACCCGCCGGGTGTCGGCAGGGTCCGGTGGGGCACCGCTCGCGGACGGTGCACGGTCGTGCAGACGACTGGCGGTGCGCGACGGCCCCTGCTAGCGTGCTCCAGTCCCGTTATCTGCTCGTTACACACGAGCGCCCCGTGCCCCGATCAGGATCAGCCTCGAACACATGCCCCACGCCTCCACGACTGCGCAGACGCCCACCCGCACCGAGACCGAGCCGGTCGTGCACCTGACGCGACGCGCACGCATCGAGGCCGAGCGTCGAGCGGCTGCGACCAGCACCCCGCGCTCCGCAGCGGCTCCGCAGTCCCCGGTCGACGCACCGTCGTTCGACGAGCTCGTCGCCCCGACGACGCCCGCAGCCCCGGTCTCACCGATCGACCTCGCGCCGGCCTCACCGGTCCGGCCGGCACCGTCCGCCGGAGCGGTCACGCCGCCCGCGCCGGTCTCGCCCGACGTCGCACCGGCGGCGGACGCCTCGCGCGCCCCGACCCCGGTCGTGGATGCGGTCCGTCCGTCGGGAGCGCGACGTCCCGCGACCGCCCCGACGTCCAGCGGCAGGGCTCCGGAGGCCGGCCGCGGCCGCGGCCGTGCACGGCGCACCGCCACGGCCGCCCGCGTCGACCGTGCGACCCGTCACATCAGCAGCGCCTCGGCGTCGTCGGTGTCCACGGGCAGCATGCGCGGTGACGCCTTCCGCCGGAACGCCTCGCGGGTCACCGCCGTCGGCGCACTGCTGTTCGCCGCCGGGCTGGTCGTGTCGACGTCGCTGCCGGCGCAGGCGCTCTGGGTGCCGCCGGCTGACACCACCGCGGCTCGCGCCACCGCCACCGGCGGATCACAGTCCCTCAGCGTGGGCAACGGTGCCGTGGACGCCGAGACCACCCGCGACCAGTACTCGGTGACGTCCGCCACGCAGTACAAGAACGTCGACGCGTCGTCCTTCTCGAACGACCCGAACGGCTCGATCCAGTGGCCGTTCCTGACCGGGGTGCCGATCACGTCGGGCTTCGGCGGTCGTCAGGTCGAGGGCTGCTCGTTCTGCTCGACGAACCACATGGGCGTCGACTTCGCCCCGGGCGAAGGGACCCCGATCCGCTCCGTCGCCGCGGGCACGGTCATCAAGGTGCAGGCGCACGACGGCGGCTTCGGCAACGACGTGTGGGTGCAGCACGACGTCGACGGCAAGCAGTTCGTCAGCGTGTACGGCCACATGAAGGACGGCACGTTCAAGGTCGTCACCGGGCAGGAGGTCGCCGTCGGCGACGAACTCGGCGAGGTCGGGTCGACCGGCAACTCGACCGGTCCGCACCTGCACCTGGAGATCCACGTCGGTGGCGTCCCGGTGGACCCGCTGACCTGGCTCCGCGCCAACGCGAACTAGCGGAGGAGCGGCGGCACGCCCGGGCGACACGTCCGGTTCCCGACCACCGTCGCACGTCTGCTACGCTCGTCTGGTGCCGCCGAGCGGCACTCGCCCCGATAGCTCAGTGGTAGAGCACTTCCATGGTAAGGAAGGGGTCGTCAGTTCAATCCTGACTCGGGGCTCCGACCCGGAGCTGTTGTCGCTCCGGATCTCCGGCGGGGTAGCTCAGTTGGTTAGAGCACACGACTCATAATCGTGGGGTCACGGGTTCAAGTCCCGTCCTCGCTACCACAGGCCCGGCGGCCAGATCGCCGGGCTTTCGTCGTTCCCGGACTGCACCATCCCCGCGCGCGCCCGGCGCTGTGCCGACCCGTGCTCTGTGCCGGTCTGTGCTCTGTGCCGACCGGTGCTCTGTGCGATCCGTGCTCCACGCGTCCGCCGGTCCGCGTCCGTTCCGTCCCATTGCGCTCGACCTGGGATGCTGTTCCGCTCGTGGTGCGCAGGAGCGCCAGTCCTCCTGCGCGCAGAAGTGCCTCCTACGCGCAGAACGGCTCCGGGCGATCGCCCGCCGCGGTCGCGGCTCAGCGCGGGGGAGCGGTCAGCACGCCCGCCCCCCGGAGGGCCCGTTCGAGCGTCGCCTCCACCTGCTGCCGGGCGCTCCGCCGACGCCCCGCGCCGATGCCGCCCCCGGACACCGCCGTGGCGTGCTGGGCGTGCCGGAGCGTGATCGTGGTCGACGTCCCCGTGACGGTCGTCGAGAGCTCGTACCGCCGGAACTCCCGCGCCGGGTGCACGAGGGCGCCGAGCAGGATCGTCAGCAGCCGGTTGCCGATCGTCGCGGTGATCGTGCCCCCGGTCGACTCGACCCGGTGCCCGGTCTGTCGGAGTGCCGCGCCGGCGACCTCCATGGCGGTGCACCGGTCGCCCGTGTGGACCGCGTACTGCGTCGTGTGCTCCATGAGTCCCTCCCCGTCCCCGGAGTCGTACCCGGCGTCCCCCCGGACACCGTGCGGCGAGCATAGCCGATGCATGCTCAGGGAGAGGGCGTGTGTCGAGCGTGCTCGGTAGACTCCCACGCGTGTCAGTGAACCCCGAGCTCGTCGGCAGGACGTTCCCGCCGGCCCAGCCCTACCTGGTCGGTCGTGAGAAGGTGCGCGAGTTCTCGCGCGCCGTGTTCGCGACGAACCCGGTCCACCACGAGCCCGACGCCGCCCGCGCCGCCGGCTACACCGACGTGGTCGCCCCGCCGACCTTCGCCGTCGTCGTGCAGGAGGCGACGCTCGCCCAGCTCCTGGCCGAGCCGGACGCCGGCATCGACTTCTCCCGAGTCGTGCACGGTGAGCAGTCCTTCACCTACGACCGGCCGATCGTCGCGGGCGACGAGCTGACCGCCACGCTCACCGTCACCAGCGTGAAGACCCTCGGCGGCAACGCCATGGTGACCGCCGAGAGCACGATGCAGGACGCCTCGGGGGAGCACGTCGTCACCGCGACCTCCACCCTCGTGGTCCGAGGAGACGACGCATGACCACCGCACCCGCCACCGCGCTCGAGGTCGGCACCGTCGTCGCCGAGCGCGAGGTCCACCTCACCCGCGACGCGCTCGTCCGCTACGCCGGTGCCTCGGGCGACTTCAACCCGATCCACTACCGCGACGACGTCGCCGCCTCCGTCGGGCTCCCCGGCGTGCTCGCGCACGGCATGCTGACGATGGGGCTCGCCGTCCAGCCCGTCGCCGAGTGGCTCGGCGACCGCGGCTGGGTCCAGCGCTACGGCGTCCGATTCACCCGCCCGGTCGTCGTCGACCCCGAGCAGGGCGCGACCGTCGACGTCGTCGCGAAGGTCGGCACCGTCGACGACCAGGGGCGTCCGCAGCGCATCGACCTCACCGTGACCGCCGCCGGGCAGACCGTGCTCGGCAAGGCGCAGGTCACGGTGGTGTTCCGCTGACCGTGTCGACGCGACTGGCCGACCTCACCACGTTCCGCGTCGGAGGTCCTGCGGCGACGCTCCTGGTCGCGGACACGACCGACGAGCTCGTCGCGCACGCGCACACCGCGTGGCAGGACGACGAGTGGCTCGTCGTCGGTGGCGGCAGCAACCTGCTCGTCGCCGACGACGGCTTCGCCGGCACCGTCGTGCTCGTCCGGACGCGCGGTGTCGACGCCGAGCCCGACGAGGACGGCGTCACCGTCCGCGTCGCGGCCGGCGAACCGTGGGACCGGTTCGTCGCGACGACCGTCGAGAACGGTTGGACCGGCCTGGAGGCCCTCAGCGGCATCCCGGGCACGGTCGGTGCCGCCCCCGTGCAGAACATCGGCGCCTACGGGGTCGAGCTCTCCGACGTGCTCTCCCGCATCGAGTTCCTCGACGCGTCGACGGGGGAACGCGCGTGGGTGGACGCGGCCGAGCTGGCGCTCGGCTACCGCACCTCGACGCTCAAGCACGGGCGACGAGGCGTGGTGCTGACGGTCGAGTTCCGCCTCGGCGCCACCGTGGACGAGGGCGTGCCCGTCCGCTACGCCCAGCTGGCCGGCTCGCTCGGCGTCGAGCTCGGCACCCCGGTCGACCCGATGACCATCCGGACGACGGTGCTGCGCCTGCGGTCGTCCAAGGGGATGGTGCTCGACGATGCCGACCCGGACACGTGGAGCGCCGGCTCGTTCTTCACGAACCCCATCGTGTCGGCCGGGTTCGCCGAGACGCTGCCGCCGGAGGCCCCTCGTTGGCCGGCCGGCGAGGACGTGAAGCTCAGCGCCGCGTGGCTCATCGAGCACGCGGGGGTGCACCGCGGGTACGCGGTCCCCGGGTCGCACGCCGCGATCTCGTCGAAGCACACCCTGGCGCTGACCAACCGCGGGGGTGCCACCGCAGCCCAGGTCGCCGAGCTCGCGCGGTACGTCCAGGTGACCGTCCTGAACCGCTTCGGCGTCTCGCTGGTCCCGGAGCCGGTCGTGGTGGGGGACCTGCTCGGCGCGAGCTGACCACCGGACGGACGCCGCGCCTCCCGGCCGTCGCAGTCTCGCGAGACGCAACGTGGGCGGCTCCGCGCAGCGGTCAGCGCTGCGGGGAACCGCCCACGTTGCGTGCTGCGGAGGGGGCTACGCGGAGAAGAACGCCGCCAGGCGCCGGACGCCCTCGGCGATGTCGTCGTCGCCGAGCGCGTAGGACATCCGGATGTAGCCGGAGGGGCCGAAGGCCTCGCCCGGGACGACCGCGACCTCGGCGTGCTCGAGGATCAGGTCCGCGAGCTCGAGCGTGGTCGTCGGGGTCGAACCCGCCCACTCGCGGCCGAGGAGCGCCGTGACGTCGGGGTAGACGTAGAAGGCGCCCTTCGGGGTCGGGGTGACGAAGCCCGGGATCGCGTTGAGCCCCTCGACGATGGCGCGACGGCGGCGGTCGAACGCCTCGCGCATCGCCGCGACGGGCTCCTGCGGGCCGGTGAGGGCTGCGATCGCGGCACGCTGCGACACGTTCGCCACGTTCGACGACAGGTGCGACTGCAGGTTGGACGCGGCCTTCACGGCGTCGGCCGGGCCGATGGACCACCCGACGCGCCACCCGGTCATGGCGTACGTCTTCGCGACGCCGTTGACGAGGATCGTGGTGTCGGCGAGGGCCGGCACCGCGTCGAGGATGCCCGTGAAGGCGACGTCGTCGTAGACCAGGTCCTGGTAGATCTCGTCGCTGACCACCCAGATGCCGTGCTCGAGCGCCCACTCGCCGATGGCCTTCGTCTGCTCGGCCGAGTACACCGAGCCGGTGGGGTTCGAGGGGGAGCAGAACAGCAGCGCCTTGGTCTTCGGCGTGCGCGCTGCCTCGAGCTGCTCGACCGTGACGAGGTAGTCCTGGTCGCTGCCCGCGAAGACCTCGACCGGGGTGCCCCCGGCCAGGCGGATCGCCTCGGGGTAGGTGGTCCAGTAGGGAGCGGGCAGCAGGACCTCGTCGCCCTCGTCCACGATGGTCTGGAAGGCCTGGTAGACGGCCTGCTTCCCGCCGTTGGTGACGATGACCTGCGACGGGTCGACGGTGACGCCGGACTCGCGAGCGGTCTTCTCGGCGATCGCCCGCTTGAGCTCGGGCAGGCCCGTCGCCGGCGTGTAGCGGTGGTTCGCGGGGTCCTGGACGGCCAGGACGGCGGCGTCGACCACGTGCTGCGGCGTCGCGAAGTCCGGCTCGCCCGCCGCGAACGAGATCACCGGACGACCGGCGGCCTTGAGCGCCTTGGCCTTCGCATCGACCTTGAGCGTCGCGGACTCGGCGATCGCGGCGATGCGCGACGCGATGCGCGGACGGTCGGAGGTCGCGGCGACGGAGTCCGTCGCGGTCTCGGGGGCGGTGGACTCGGGGCCGGGGGCTGCGGTGCTCACGGCCGCCAGCCTACCGGCGCGGCACGCCGGGGGGAGCGGCCGAGTGGACAGCGTGTGACGGACTCCCGTACACTCGACCACCGGCGCACGGAACGGTGACGGGACGTGCCCCAGGGGGTTCCGACCCCTACAGGGCGGTGGCTCAATTGGTAGAGCAGCGGTCTCCAAAACCGCAGGTTGCAGGTTCGAGTCCTGTCCGCCCTGCAAGTCTGGAAGGTGTGAAGGTGGCGAGCAAGGACATGGAGACGACGGCGGACGACGTCGTCGCGAAGGCCAAGGCCGACCGTGCTCAGCGTGGTGGCCCGATCGCTGCCGTCGTCCTCTTCATCCGCCAGGTCATCGGCGAACTCCGCAAGGTCGTCACGCCGACCCGTAAGGAGCTCTTCAGCTACACCGGCGTCGTGCTCGTCTTCGTCGTCGTGATGATGATCCTGGTGTCGATCCTCGACTTCGTCTTCGGTCTCGGCGTCGGTTACGTCTTCGGCAACGGTCCCACGGCCTGACCCGTCGCCGACCGGCCTGACGGCTGGTCTGCTGCGTCCGTTCACCTGGCCGGACCCCGACAGGAGTACGGTCGCCCGAGACGGCGACGGACGCGAACCGCTCCGGCCACTCACCCGATCCGCACCACCGAACGGAAAGAACCGCAGTGTCTGACTACTCCCGCGACGACATCGACCTCGCCACGGCTGCCGAGCAGTCCTCCGAGGTCGAGGAGAACCAGGAAGGCGACGTCGAGACCGCCGAGGGCCGTTCGGTCGAGTCCGCCGAGGAGCGTGCGATCTCCGTCGAGGACGAGGACGCCGAGTCCCTCGGGACGAGCGACGAGCCGGACGACGGCACGGTGGACACCTCCATCGACGAGGCGCTCACGGCGCTGGCCGAGTCCCGCGACCCCGAGGCCGACGCCGTCGTCGACGACGCGCTCGACATCGACTCCGCCGACGAGGCCGAGGCCGCCGTCGAGGCGGTCGAGGACGAGGAGGAGACCGAGCTCGAGGACGCCTCCGCAGCCGAGGCGAACGAGACGCTCGCCGCGGACGAGGCCCTCGACGCCGACGAGGTCGACGACGAGCCCGCCGAGGTCGACCCGTACGACGCCTTCAAGGCCGAACTGCGGATGAAGCCGGGCAAGTGGTACGTCATCCACTCCTACGCGGGCTTCGAGCGCCGCGTGAAGTCGAACATCGAGAACCGCATGATCTCGATGTCGATGGAGGACTCGATCTACCAGGTCGAGGTCCCGATGGAGGACGTCGTCGAGATCAAGAATGGGCAGCGCAAGCTGGTCACCCGCGTCCGGATCCCCTCGTACGTGCTCGTCCGCATGGACCTCAACGAGGACTCGTGGTCGGTCGTCCGCCACACCCCCGGTGTCACCGGCTTCGTCGGCAACGCCCACAACCCGACGCCGCTCCGCTTCGACGAGGCGTTCGGCATGCTGAAGTCGCTCGTGCAGGTCGCCGAGGCCGCACCGACCAAGGGTGGCGCGAAGTCCGGCGGTGCCGCACAGGCGCAGCCGCAGGCCGAGGTCGACTTCGAGATCGGCGAGACGATCACCATCAAGGAAGGCTCGTTCGCGGGCCTGCCGGGTTCGATCTCCGAGATCAAGCCGGAGAGCGGCAAGCTCACCGTCCTCGTCTCGCTGTTCGAGCGCGAGACCCCGGTCGAGCTCAGCTTCGACCAGGTCACCAAGCTGTAGTAAGCTACTGAGGTTTGGCCCCGCGTGCTGTGGCATGCGGGGCTTCACCGCGGTCCGGATCCGCCGGGCCAGCGGGAGAGTGCACGGATCCCCGTGCGTTCGATTCCAGGAGGAAGCACAACATGGCACCGAAGAAGAAGGTCACGGGCCTCATCAAGCTGCAGATCAACGCGGGCGCCGCCAACCCGGCCCCGCCGATCGGTCCTGCGCTCGGTCAGCACGGCGTGAACATCATGGAGTTCTGCAAGGCGTACAACGCCGCGACCGAGTCGCAGCGCGGGAACGTCGTGCCGGTCGAGATCACCGTCTACGAGGACCGTTCGTTCACGTTCGTCCTCAAGACCCCGCCGGCCGCAGAGCTGATCAAGAAGGCCGCGGGTGTGCAGAAGGGGTCCTCGACCCCGCACACGGTCAAGGTCGCGAAGATCTCGATGGACCAGGTCCGTCAGATCGCCGAGACCAAGCAGGCCGACCTGAACGCCAACGACATCGAGCAGGCCGCGAAGATCATCGCCGGCACCGCTCGTTCGATGGGCATCACGGTCGAGGCGTAAGCCTCAGCGCCCCACACACCCCGACCCCTTTCCGTGGGAGAGCCTCGCCGGCTCGTCAACCACGTAGCTCCTGAGGAGAACACCATGGCGAAGAAGTCCAAGGCCTACCAGGCCGCGGCCGCGAAGATCGAGGCCGACAAGTTCTACACCCCGACCGAGGCAGTCGCCCTCGCGAAGGAGACCGGCTCGGCGAAGACCGACTCCACGGTCGAGGTCGCGCTGAAGCTCGGCGTCGACCCGCGCAAGGCCGACCAGATGGTCCGCGGCACGGTCATCCTGCCGCACGGCACGGGCAAGACCGCCCGCGTCATCGTCTTCGCCGTGGGCGCTGCGGCCGAGGCCGCCATCGCCGCCGGTGCCGACGAGGTCGGTGGCGACGAGCTCATCGCGAAGGTGGCCGAGGGCTACACCGCGTTCGACTCCGCCGTCGCGACGCCGGAGCTCATGGGCAAGGTCGGTCGTCTCGGCAAGGTGCTCGGCCCGCGTGGCCTCATGCCCAACCCGAAGACCGGCACCGTGACCCCGAACGTGGCGCAGGCCGTCAACGACATCAAGGGCGGCAAGATCGAGTTCCGCGTCGACAAGCACGCCAACGTGCACTTCGTCGTCGGCAAGGCCTCGTTCACGCCGGAGCAGCTCGACGAGAACATCTCGGCCGCGCTCGAGGAGATCGTCCGCCTCAAGCCGTCCGCGTCGAAGGGCCGCTACATCATGAAGGGCGCCGTCTCGACGACGTTCGGACCGGGCATCCCGCTCGACGTCAACGCCATCTGATCGACTGATCAGGCCAAGAGGACCCGCACCGATCGGTGCGGGTCCTCCTGCGTTCCCGGGGGTCCGACCGGATACCGTGGCCTCGTGCGGACCCTCGTGAACTCCCTCCGGCTCGTCGCCGTGATCGCGGTCGTCGCTGCGGTCCTCGCGCAGTGGCTCGTGACCTCCCGGACGCCGGACTACCTCTTCTGGAACTTCTTCGGTTACTTCACGATCCAGTCGAACATCATCGTCGCGGTGGCCTTCGCACTGACCCTGGTGGCAGCAGCGCGACGGCAGCGCAGCAACCTGCTGCTCACCGGGTTCCGGGGTGCGGCGACGGTGTACATCGCCACGACGGGCGTCGTCTACAACACGCTGCTCGTCGGGGCCTCGGTGTCGAACACGGTGCCGTGGTCGAACGACGTGCTGCACAAGGTGGTCCCGCTGTACGCCGTGCTCGACTGGCTGGTGTTCTCCGACCGGGCGCGGCTGCTCCTCCGGCACGTCTGGTGGTTCCTGGTCTACCCGGCGGTCTGGCTCGTCGTGGTGCTCGTCCGCGGCGCGACCGACGGGTGGGTCCCGTACCCGTTCCTGGACCCTGCGCAGGGCTACGGCGTGGTGGCGCTGTACTGCCTCGGCGTCGCGGTGTTCATCGGGCTCATGGGGATCCTCGTGGTGGGGATGAGCCGGCTGCGTCTGCTGCGGGTCTAGACCCGGAACGTCCGGAGCTTGTCGAGCACGAGGTCCGCGAGCTGGACGAGCCCGCGGATCTGGTCGTCGTCGCGGTCCACCCACCGGCACTCGGGTTCGTCGGCGACGGGCACGAAGTCGTCGTGGCGCTCCCACACGAACAGGGTGCGGTCGGCCCCCAGGACGTACTGCTGCCACCAGACCTGGCGCAGGTAGTGCCGGGGGATGCTCCGCCAGCCCTTGCCCGTGGTCTTGATCTCGGCGAGCACGAGTCGGTCGGACGCGTCGTGGCCGACGCCGTCGGGGGTCGCCAGGTGCGCGCGGTTCGTGCTCGCGTGGAAGAGGTGGGCCGACGGCTCGATGCCGTGCGTGGCCGCGACCCAGGCGGCGATCACGGGCTCGCGGTCCTTGCCGTGCTCGGTCCAGGCGTTGCCCGAGAACCGGGAGCCGTACCGCTTCTCGGCGACGACGGTCTCGACCGCGCGCAGCGACGCGAGCCGTGCGACGTCGGTCGCGGTGATGCCCATCGCGCGGGCGCGGAGCCACGCCACCCGGTCGGACGAGTGCGCGACGATCCGCTCGGTGTGCCCGCGGAGCGCGGTGAACGCATCGTGGCCACCGGGCACGGATCGTGTGCCGTCGGCAGGACGACCGACGGGAGCAGCGTCGCGTGCAGCCGCCCGGACGGCGGACGTGGCCGGCGCGGCGGAGGCGGGGAGGGCCTCCAGACCGGGGTCCAGGTCGCCCCACAGGGTGGGCTGCACGATCGTCACCGGACGATTGTCACCCCGCGGGCCGACACGGCGCGAACCGACGCGCGCGGCGTCCGCCCTCAGGAGACGAGCTGACGGCCCTCGGCGGGGGCGACGAGCTCGTCGACGCCGGCGGGGGAGAGCGCGTAGTCGAGGGCGAGCACGGCTGCGCCCTGCAGTGCGGCGACGGAGCCCGCACGGGACTGCGCGATCACGAGGTGCTCGGTGGCGAGGGGCATCGAGCGGGCGTAGACGACCTCGCGGACACCGGCGAGCAGGTGCTCCCCGGCACGGGTGATGGAGCCGCCGAGCGTGATCACGGACGGGTTGACGAGCGAGACGCAGGTCGCGAGGACCTCGCCGATGTCCCGGCCGGCCTGTCGGACGGCCCCGATCGCGTCGAGTTCCGAACGGTTCACCAGGTCGATGACGTCGCCGCTGGTGTGCACGTCGTGGCCCTTCGCCCGCAGGGCGCGGGCGATGGCCGGGCCGGAGGCGACGGCCTCGAGGCAGCCGGTGTTGCCGCAGTGGCACGGCACGTCGCCCGCGCGGGACACGCGCACGTGACCGATGTCGCCCGCGGTGCCCTGCGCGCCCCGGCGGAGCTGCCCGTCGGAGACGATGCCCGAGCCGATACCGGTCGCGACCTTCACGAACAACAGGTGGTCCAGGTCCGGCCAGCCGTACGCCCGTTCACCGAGCGCGGCGATGTTCACGTCGTTGTCGACCAGCACGTGCGCGGCGACGTGGCCGCGCAACCATCCGGGGACGTCGAAGCCGTCCCAGCCCGGCATGATCGGCGGGTTCGCCGGGCGCCCGGTGGAGAACTCGACCGGGCCGGGGACGCCGATGCCGATCGCGACGACGTCGTCGCGCCGCCGACCGACCTCGTCGAGCAGTTCGTCGACGGTCTCGACCAGCCACGTGAGGGTGGGGACCGGGCCGGCGGCGATGTCGATCGCGGCCTCCCGCGTCGCGAGCGGGGCCCCGACGAGGTCGGTCACGGCGACCCGCCCGTGCGAGGCACCGAGGTCGGCGGCCACGACGAGGCGTGCGCGCGGGACGAGGGCGACCTGGGCGGGCGGACGGCCGCCGGTCGACGCGGCGGTCTCCACGGGGCCCACGAGCCCCACGTCGACGAGGGCGTCCAGGCGCACGGCGATCGTCGAGCGCGCGAGTCCCGTCAGGGCGGCGAGCTCCGCCCGGGTCCGCGGCACACCGTCGCGGAGGATCTGGAAGAGTTCGCTCGCTCCGACCGGCGGCGACGCTGCCGTCCGGGTGAAGTCGATCATGTCGGGAGTGAAGCACACATCGAACGCGCCACGCAACGAAGACTGTCGAGGACTTCGCAACTTCTGCTTGACCGCCGACAGAAGCGGCCATAGTGTGACGCTCGATCACTGACGATCCACCATCTCGACGAGGAGAACCCCTGGTGACACAACCCCTGTCGGTCCAGCTCTACACGGTGCGGGACGCCCTCTCGGCGGACCTGCCGGGCACGCTCCAGCGCATCGCGTCCATCGGTTACACGAACGTCGAGGCCTTCGGCTTCGTCGACCGCGCCGAGGAACTGCGCGACGCCCTGGCGGCCGCTGGCCTGCAGGCACCGAGCGGCCACGCCCGTCTGCTGGACGCCGGGGAGCAGGACCTCGAGCGCATCCTCCACGCCAGCGTCACGGTCGGGCTGGGGACGCTCATCGACCCGCACATCGACGAGGCCCGCTGGACGACCCGCGAGGACGTCGAGGCCGTCGCCCGCGAACTCAGCGCACTGGCTCCCCGCGCCGCCGACCACGGACTCGTGCTCGGCTACCACAACCACGCGTTCGAGTTCTCGAACCGCATCGACGGCGTGAGCGCCTACGAGGTCTTCGCCGACGCGCTGTCCGACGACGTCGTCCTCGAGCTCGACACCTACTGGGTGACGGTCGGTGGCGACGACCCGGTCGCGATCCTCGGCAAGTACGGCGACAAGGTGCAGTTCCTGCACGTCAAGGACGGCGACGGCTCGCACGACGACGAGAAGCAGGTCGCGGTGGGCAACGGCGTCATGCCGATCCGCGACATCGTCGCCGCGGCGCCGGACGCCCAGCACGTCGTCGAGCTCGACGGCCACGAGGGCGACGTGTTCCAGGCCGTCGCCGACTCGTACACGTTCCTGCAGGGGGTCCGCGCATGACCGACACGACGACCGCGGCGGGCGCGCAGCAGTCCGACGACGCCGCGCGCCGCACCGGCCCGGTCGGGGTCGGCGTCATCGGGGCCGGGGTCATCTCCGACCAGTACCTGTCGAACCTCACGGTCTTCCCCGACGTCGAGGTCCGGTTCATCGCCGACATCGACGAGGCACGTGCCGCCGCCCAGGCCGAGAAGTGGGGCGTCGCCGGATCGGGATCGGTGGAGGAGCTCCTCGCCGACGACGACGTCGAGATCGTCGTGAACCTGACCATCCCGGCCGCGCACGTCGAGGTCGCCCTCCGCGCCCTCGCCGCGGGCAAGCACGTCTGGGGCGAGAAGCCCTACGCGCTCGACCGTTCCAGCGCGGCCGAGCTCCGGGACGCGGCGCGCGCCGCCGGCAGGACCGTCAGCGTCGCGCCGGACACGTTCCTCGGCGCCGGACTGCAGACCGCCCTCCGGACGATCCGCGACGGTCGGATCGGCACGCCGCTGAACGGTCTGACGCTCTTCCAGAGCCCCGGCCCGGAGTCGTGGCACCCGAGCCCCGAGTTCCTGTTCGCGGACGGCGCCGGCCCGCTGTTCGACATCGGCCCGTACTACATCACCACCCTGGTGCAGGCGTTCGGACCCGTCGCGAAGGTCACCGCCACCGCCTCGAAGTCCCGTGCCACCCGCACGATCGGCTCGGGTCCGCAGGCCGGGACGGAGTTCCCCGTCGACGTGCCGACGAACCACTCGGCGCTGATCCAGTTCGAGGACGGCGGGAGCGCGCAGAGCGTGTTCTCGTTCGAGTCCGACCGTGGCCGCACCGGCTTCGTCGAGATCGCGGGGGAGACGGGGACCGTCGTGTTCCCGGACCCGAACGACTTCGACGGCGACACCGAGCTGTACGTGCTCGGCGCCGACGAGCCCGAGACGATCCCCGCCGTCGGGTCCACCTACTCGCGGGGGACGGGCGTGGTCGACCTGGCCCGCTCCCTCCGTGCGGGTGAGGAGAACCGGGTCCCCGGCGACCTCGCCTTCCACGTCCTCGACGTGATGGTCTCCATCGCCGAGGCGGCAGAACGTGGTGAGACGGTGCTCGTGGAGAGCACCGTCGCACCCTCCCCGACCCTCCCCGAGGGCTGGGACCCCGCGGAGTCGACCCTGTCCTGACCGGACGCGCCGGCGTCCGTCCGCGGACGACGGCACACCCGGGCAGGGCATCGGGACGACCCCGCACGCCGGTGACGGCGACGTCGACCGGCACGCACACAGCAGCACCCGACACGTACACCCCTTCGCACCATCTCAACGACGAGAAAGTAGAGAGTCATGCGCACTGCCATCCGCGCACTGGCCATCACCGCGGCCGCGGCACTCACCGTGACCGGCCTGGCGGCCTGCTCCTCCGGGTCGTCCGGTTCCTCCGGCGACTCGAAGACGCTCACGTACTGGGCGTCCAACCAGGGCACGTCCCTGCAGAACGACAAGGAGGTGCTCACCCCCGTCCTCGAGAAGTTCACCAAGGAGACCGGGATCAAGGTGGACCTCCAGGTCATCGGCTGGAACGACCTGCAGACGAAGATCACCACCGCCGTCACCTCGGGCCAGGGCCCGGACGTGGTCAACATCGGCAACACCTGGGCGACGTCGCTCCAGGCCACCGGCGCCTTCCAGGAGTTCGGCGACTCGGAGATGGAGGCGATCGGCGGCGCCGACAAGTTCGGCAAGGTCGCCCTGTCCACCGGTGGTGCTCCGGGCAAGACCGTCACGAGCGTCCCGCTCTACGGCCTCGCCTACGGCCTGTACTACAACAAGCAGATGTTCAAGGACGCCGGCCTCGAGGCACCCACCACGTGGGAGGAGCTGACCGCCGACGCGAAGAAGCTCACCACCGACGGCAAGTACGGCTTCACCATCGCCGGTGGCTCGTACACCGAGAACGCGCACTTCGCCTTCATCAACTCGGCGCAGAACGGCGGCGAGTGGTTCGACGAGGACGGCAACCCGACGTTCACCCAGAAGGCGAACGTCGACGGCATCAAGCGTTACCTCGACCTGATGCAGTCCGACAAGGCGGTCAACACCTCGAACGCGCAGTACGACAACGGCACGCAGGCGGTGTCGGACTTCGCGAACAAGAAGGCCGCGATGATGCTGACGCAGAACAACGCGAACGCCACGATCACGTCGAACGGCATGTCCGCCGACGACTTCGGCGTGGTGCCCTTCCCGGCACCTGAGGGCGCGAAGGACATCGCCTCCTTCCCCGCCGGCATCAACCTGTCGGTCTTCAAGAACACGAAGAACAAGGACGGTGCGCTGAAGTTCGTCAAGTACATGACGAGCGAGGACACCCAGACGACGCTCGACAAGCCGTACTCGGCCCTGCCGGTGCTCGCCTCGGCTGCCGACTCGGTCTCCGACGAGCAGACGAAGACGTTCCTCGACATCTACAACAACAAGGCGAAGCCGCTCCCGCTGGTGCCCGCCGAGGACCAGTTCGAGTCGACCGTCGGCAAGGCGATGAACGACATGTTCGCCAAGATCGCCACCGGCGGCACGGTGTCCGACAGCGACATCAAGACGGCCCTGCAGACCGCGCAGGACCAGGTCTCGCAGTCGGTCGGCTAGTCGGCCGGGAGGCCCGGGGTGCGTCCGCAGGACGCGCCCCGGGCCTCGCCCCTCCACACCCGGCCCCGCGCCGGGGGTGAGCGCATCGGCTCACGCACGCCGCGCCTCCCGTCCGCTGCCACGGACCCGCGCGAAGCACCGATCCCCCTCCTGCCGGAAGGCCCCCACCCATGACCACCTCGGTCCTGCCCGACTCCGAGCGCATCGACCTGACCCACACGAAGGCACCGACCCTGTCGGGGCCGCAGCCGGGCCGGAAGCCGAAGCGCCACTGGCTGCCGTACGCGCTCGTCGCGCCGGCGGTCCTCTTCGAGCTGCTCATCCACATCGTGCCGATGCTCACCGGCATCTGGATCTCGTTCGTCCAGCTCACCAAGTACTTCATCGCGAACTGGGGAGCCGCGCCCTTCGCCGGGCTGCGGAACTACTCGGTCGCCATCGACTTCGACCAGGCCATCGGCAAGGGCGTCCTCAACTCGTTCCTCATCACCTGCGGCTACACGGTCATCGTCGTCGCGCTGGCGTGGACCTTCGGCATGGCTGCGGCGGTCGCGCTGCAGAAGCCCTTCAAGGGCCGCGGGCTCTTCCGCACGCTCTTCCTCGTGCCGTACGCGCTGCCGATGTACGCCGGCATCATCACCTGGAAGTTCATGTTCCAGCGGGACTCGGGTGCCGTGAACCACGTCCTCGTCGACCAGCTCGGACTCTTCGGTGGGCAGGGACCGTTCTGGCTGATCGGCTCGAACGCGTTCGTCTCGGTCGTCGTCGTCGCGATCTGGAAGACCTGGCCGTTCGCGTTCCTCATGCTCATGGCGGGCCTGCAGTCGGTGCCGAACGACGTGTACGAGGCCGCGTCGGTGGACGGTGCGAAGCCCTTCCGCCAGTGGCGCTCCATCACGCTGCCGATGGTCCGCCCGGTCAACGTGACGCTCGTGCTCGTGATGTTCCTCTGGACGTTCAACGACTTCAACACGCCGTACGTGCTGTTCGGCTCGACCGCGCAGCCGCCGGCCGCCGACCTGCTCAGCTTCCACATCTACAACGCGTCGTTCATCACCTGGAACTTCGGTTCCGGCGCCGCGATGAGCGTGCTGCTCCTCATCTTCCTGCTCATCGTCACGGGCATCTACCTGGCCGTGACCAACCGGAGGTCCGTCCGTGCGTGAAACAATGGGCGCCAAGTCCTTCAAGGTCGTCACGATCGTCCTGTTGACGTTGTTCACGGTCGTCCCGCTCTACGTGATGATCACCACGGCGATGAAGCCGCTCGGCGACGTGCAGGACAACTTCACGTGGATCCCGACCAACATCACCCTCCAGCCGTTCATCGACATGTGGTCGACGGTGCCGCTGGCGAAGTACTTCGTGAACTCGCTCGTGGTCTGCACGATCGCGACGCTGTTCTCGCTGATCATCGCCACGTTCGGCGCGTACGGTGTCTCGCGCTGGAACTTCAAGGGCAAGAGCACCTTCACCACGGCGGTGCTCTCCACCCAGATGTTCCCGGGCGTGCTGTTCCTGCTGCCGCTGTTCCTCATCTTCACGAACCTCGGCAACGCGCTCGGCATCCAGCTCGTCGGGTCGTGGCTCGGCCTGATCATCACCTACCTGACGTTCACGCTGCCGTTCTCGATCTGGATGCTGTCCGGGTACTTCGAGACGATCCCGCGGGAGCTCGACGAGGCCGCGATGGTCGACGGCTCCGGCCCGATGGGCGCGCTGTTCCGGGTCATCCTGCCCTCGGCGCGACCCGGGCTCGTCGCGGTCGGCATCTACTCGTTCATGACCGCGTGGGGCGAGGTCCTCTTCGCCTCGGTGATGACGAACGGCGACGGGCAGCTGCTCGCGAACGGTCTGCAGCAGTACTCCACGCAGACGAACGTGTACTGGAACCAGATCATGGCGGCGTCGCTCGTCGTCTCGATCCCGGTCGTGGTGGCGTTCCTCATCGTGCAGCGCCAGTTCGTGGCCGGTCTGACCGCGGGTGCGGTGAAGTAGGCGCTCCCGGCCGGGCTCGGCTGGCCCGGCTGGCCCGGCTGGCCCGGCCCGGCCGGCCTACCCGGGACTCGGCTCGGCGGACAGTTTCGCGGGACTTCGCCCGTGGAACTGTCCGCCGGGCCGAGTCTCGTCGGTGCGTGGTCCGATGCGACAGGATGGACAGATGACGGGGAAGCGAGGACGGCAGCTGCTGCCGGGGCAGAGCAGCCGGGTGCACGTGTACGACGTCGAGACCCGGACGTCGAGGCTCGTGTTCTCGTCGGACCGGGTGCTCGTCGAGGCGCCGAACGTGCGCGACGACGGCACGCTCGTGCTGAACGGCGACGGGGACCTCTGGCTCCTGACCCCGCCGGCGGCGGGCAGCGACACGGTGCTCGACGAGACCGCCCTCGTCCGCGTGCCGATGCCGGGCGTCGACGAGATCAACAACGACCACGTGCTCGACGCCGGCGACGACTCCGTGGTGGTGAGCGCCCGCGACGGCGAGCTGTACCGGGTCCCGTTGCCCGAGGGCGGGTCGGCGGCACGCATCACCGACGCCGCCGCGGTGCTGCCGGTGGTCCGGAAGTACTACCTGCACGGCATCGCGCCCGACGGCTCGACCCTCGCGGCGATCGTGGGGGAGCGCACGCCGGACGGGGTCTGGACGACCGACGTCGCCCTCGTCGACGCAGTGTCCGGTGACACCACCTTCCTCACGCGGGACCCCCACCCGGACGACGGGAGCGCGATCACGCCGGACGGCGCCACCGTCCTGTTCAACACCGAGCGGTTCACGCCGGGCACCGCGCAGCTCGCGTCGCTCCGGCTCGGGGCCGACGGCGCTGCGGGCGACGGCGGTGTGGGCGACGGCGGTGCGGGCGGTCCCGTGCAGATCACCGCCGACGACCGCGTGAACTGGTTCCCGCACCTGTCCCCGGACGGCGCGCACCTGCTCTACCTGTCGTACGAGCCCGGCGTGCAGGGGCACCCCGCCGACCACCGGGTCGAGCTGCGGCTGCTGCCCGGGGTCCTGGCCCGGGGCGCGCGGATCGCCGTCGTGCCCGAGACCCTCGTCGCGCTCGACGGCGGCCAGGGCACGGTCAACGTCCCGCCGTGGTCGCCCGACTCGCGCTGGTTCGCGTACTGCGACTACTCCGTCTCCTGAGCGCGTCGGGCCGTCCCACGGGAGGGGCGGGCGGGGTCCGGAGGGGCGGGTCAGCCGGCGTCGCCGTAGGTGCGACGGAGGTGCTCCGCGTACCCACCGGGGGTCCGGCCGGCGAAGCGTCCGCTCGTGACCACCGGGAGCTCGGTCGTCGCCCGGACGTCGAGGCCGAGTGCCCGTGCCCGGTCCACCAGTCGGACGTCCTCGTGCTCGGGCACGGGGTCGAAGCCGCCCAACGCGGTGTCGGCGTCCGCCCGCACGCCGAGGTTCGCGCCGTGCACGTGCCCGAGGGTCGCCCCGGGCGGGTGTGCCGCCCGCCAGCGGTCGAGCACCGCGGGGTCGAGGTCGTCCGGGTCGGGGACGACCGCGCCGACGAGCACGTGCGCCCCGGCGAGCAGGGCGTCCACCTGCTGCACGAGCCAGTCCGGGTGGACGCGCGAGTCGGCGTCGGTGTGCGCGAACCAGTGCCGGCCGGGCGGGGTCGCTCGGGCGAGGGTCCTCGCGTGCGCGGTGCCGAGTGCCCGCGCGCGACCCACGCCGACGCGCGACGAGGTCCTGACGTGCAGGCGACCCGTCCGCCACACGGGGTCCGCCTGCCGCGCCGTCTCGACGATGCCGGCCGTGCCGTCCGTGCAGCCGTCGAGGACGAGCGTCACGGAGGCCCGGGTCGACGGGTGCGCGTCGTGGAGTGACGTGACGGCGGTCGCCAGTGCGTCGAGGGCGGCGCGGACGGAGGTCTCCTCGTCGTGCACCGGGACGACGACGTCGATGCGGGTGGCGCTCACCGGACGAGCCCCTCGGCCCGGGCGACCGAGGTGACGGCGGGTCCCGGCAGCACACTGAGCACGAAGTCCTCCTCGACGTGGCGGACGAGTGCGGGCCGCGGCCAGCGGGCGGCCAGCCGCGCGTCCACCGTGTCGCCGTCGGTCACCGCGTCGTCGTCCGGGTGGCGCCAGTGGCAGGCGACGAGCACGCCGTCGTCGTCGAGCGTCTCGAGCACCCGGTCGACGGTGCGGTCGAGGTCGTCCGGTGACAGGTAGTAGCCGACCTCGGAGAGCACCACCAGGTCCCACCGACCGTCCGGCCACTCGGCGGGGAACGCGGCGGTCTCGAACCGGGCGCCCGGTGCCCGTCGCTCCGCCCGCTCGATCGCGGCGGCAGCGACGTCCGTGCCGAGGACCGCGTCCGCGCGCTCGGTGAGGGCCGCGGTGAGCACGCCGGTCGCGCAGCCGAGCTCGAGCGCCGACCGGAAGCGGGGGCGGGGGAGTGCGGCCAGGGTGACGGCGCGCTTCCGTTGCTCGTACCAGGAGCCGTCGAAGTCCCACCCCTCGGGCTTCCGCGCGTAGTGCGCGTCGAAGGAGTCCCCGGAGCGCGACCGCACCGGCGCGAACAGCCACTCCTCGATCCGCAGGTGGTGCGCCGCGTGGCGGTCGTCGACGATCGCCTCGTCCCCAGGCGCTGCCGACAGCGGCAGCGTCTGCGACGGGTAGGCGGCCAGCGCCCGGGCCTTCCGGTCACGGACGTCAGCGTCGAGGGTGAGCGCGCGGGCCCGGTCCCACGGAGCGGTCGGAGCAGCCGGGTCGTCCCAGTGCCAGGCCCACACCGGGTACGCGAGCAGGTCGGTGCCCGGCGTCGCGTCGACCACCTGCTCCGCGACCTCGCCGGCGATCCGGTGGTCGCGGTGGCCGTCCCCGCGCCAGGGCGCGACGACGAGCGTCGGGCGCGGCCCCCCGGCGAGGCGGTGCTCGAGTGCGGCGCGCAGCACGTCGACGTGTTCCCGCACCGCGCCGTCGGGCACGTCGAGCTCGGTCGCGCCGGCCGTCGGGTGCAGCACGCGCAGCGCGGCCCGGAACTCGGCGGCCCGACGGGGCGCGAGCTCCGCGGGTGTCACCGTGGGGGAGTCCGGGTGCGAGCGCTCGCCGCGGGTGACGAGCAGCACGTGGACGGGGATGCCGGCGTCCGCGGCCGTCGCGATCAGGCCACCGGCGCCGAGGGTCTCGTCGTCGGGGTGCGGCGCGACGACGACCACCGAGCCGACACCGTGCAGGTCGACCGGCACCGCGGGCACCGAGCGGAGGAACGCCGTCCACGCCGCGGGATCGGTCCCGGGTTCGCGGTGGTCGAAGCTCACCACGCGACACCGCCGCGTTCGGTGACGATGCGTCCGACCCGGGCGAGGTCGCGCTCCCCGTGGTCCTGCAGCACGTAGAGCCCGAGGTCGGCGACCCGTGCGGCGACCGCGGGGTCGCTCGTCAGCGGGGCGGGGCCGAGCGTCGCGACGACGCGCTGCGACACGGCGTCGACCGCGCGACGGACCCGCGACCGCGTGACCTGCGCCACGAGCGACCAGTCGGTGTCGTCGTCCGACCCGGCTGCGTCGATCCGGGCGGCGGCGGTCGCCAGGGCGTCCTCGGCGTCGGCGAGGTCGAGGACCGTCGCGCCGAGCGCTGCCCGGAGCAGCTCGGCGTCGGGTCGGCCCGCTGCGGCGGACCGCAGCAGCCGGGCGAGCCCGACGGCTCCGCCCCACCAGCAGGCCGCGACGCCGATGCCGCCCCAGGCGAAGCCCGGGCGGGTGAGGTACCAGCCGGGCGCGCCGACCGCGGTCGCCCGGACGCCGGCACAGTCGACCGCGCCGCTCGGGACGTCGGGCATCCCGCGCGCGACCCAGGCCTCGTCGTGCGCCGTGACACCCTCCTGTCGCAGGTCGACCGCGAACAGCTGCCGGTCGTCACCGACGTGCGCGGTGACGAGCGCGTGCGAGAGCGTCGACGCGAGCGAGCACCAGGGCTTCGTCCCGTCGAGCCGGACGGCGTCGGGACCGGCGGCGGGGTCAGGGGTCGCGGTGAGCGTCGTCCCCGGTGCCTCGGCCGCGAAGACGCCCCACGTCGAGCCCTCCGGGGCGGCCGAACCGGCCTGGGCGAGGATGCCGAGCGCGTCGAGGTGCGGTTCGACGGTGCGGGCGAGCGCGACGTCGGCGGCGGCGACCGCGGCGAGGGCCGCGAACGCGCCGCCTGCGGATCCTGCGGACAGGGGCGGAGCGATGTCGGCCAGCCACCGTGCGAAGGCGAGCCGGTCCTGCGGGGACGAGCCGGTCCTCCCGGCCGCCGCCTCGACGTCCGCGGTGTCGACGTCCGTCACGGACGGGGGCCAGGCCGGGGATCGCAGCATGGTGCCGACGCTACGGGCGACCGCCCGGGCGGCTGCTCGGGAAGCGTCGACGAGCCCCGGGACCGGTCGGCCGATCCACAGGACGAGGAGGGCTGGGCCACAGACGGCTCATAGGAACCACACCGATCCTCGTTGACGTGACGATCTCCCAGCCCGCAGCAGCCCCCCGCCTCACCCGCGCCGACGGCACGCCGTTGCGCATCCTCGTCGTGGACGACGAGGCCAGCCTCACCGACCTGCTGTCGATGGCGCTGCGCTACGAGGGCTGGGACGTCAGGAGCGCGAACGGCGGTCAGCAGGCCCTCGCCACGGCCCGTGAGTGGCAGCCCGACGCGATGGTGCTCGACGTGATGATGCCCGACCTCGACGGGTTGCAGGTGCTCGGTCGGCTCCGGCAGAACAACGACGACACCCCGGTGCTGTTCCTCACCGCGAAGGACTCCGTGGAGGACCGGGTCACCGGGTTGACCGCCGGCGGCGACGACTACGTGACCAAGCCGTTCTCCCTCGAGGAGGTCGTGGCGCGCCTCCGTGGGCTCATCCGTCGCTCGCAGATCTCGGTGTCCGAGGCCGGTGAGTCCCGCATCGTCGTCGGCGACCTGGTGCTCGACGAGGAGTCGTACGAGGTGTCCCGCGCCGGTCGGTCCATCGAGCTCACGGCGACCGAGTTCGAGCTGCTCCGCTTCCTCATGCGCAACCCCCGGCGGGTGCTCTCCAAGGCGCAGATCCTGGACCGGGTGTGGTCGTACGACTTCGGCGGCAAGAGCTCCGTCGTGGAGATCTACATCTCCTACCTGCGCAAGAAGATCGACGCCGGCGAGACCCCGATGATCCACACGGTGCGCGGCGTCGGGTACGTCATCAAGCCGACCTCGTGACGCTCCGACGACGGCTCGTCCTGAGCATCGTCGCGATCGTCGTCGCGCTCAGCACGGTGATCGGGGCGGGCAGCATCATCGCGCTGTTCTCGATCCAGCGTGCGGCGATCGACGAGCAGCTCTCGTTCGCGACGACGCGCGCCCAGCGGTCGGTCGAGCAGCAGGGACCGGGCGGCCCCGGGCTCGAGATCGGTCGACCGAGCGGGCAGTCGGCCGGCACGTTGACGGCCTACTTCCTGAACGGCAACGCCGTCGTCGGCAGCGTGCTCGACAACGCCGGCGACGTCGACCGGCTGGCGTCCTCCGCCGTGCGGCCGCTCGGGGACGTCACCGTCGACGGCTCGGCCCAGACCGTCGACCTGGGCACCGACCTCGGCCGCTACCGGGTCACCGCGGTGTCGCTCGGATCCGCGGTCCTCGTCGTCGGCCTGCCGATGGCGCCCGTGTACGAGAGCGTCTGGAAGCTCTTCGGCGTGGTGCTCGTGGTCACCGCACTCGCCCTGCTCGCAGCGACCGGGGTCGCCGCGGTCGTGGTGCGCCGCTCGCTCCGCCCGCTCGAGCGCGTGGCCGAGACCGCGTCGTCCGTCGCCCGGATGCCGCTCGAACGGAGCGACGCACTCGACGGCGTCCGCGTCCCCGACACCGACCCCCGGACGGAGGTCGGCCGGGTCGGGACCGCCTTCAACCGCATGCTCGGACACATCGCGGGCGCCATGCAGGCCCGGGAGCGCTCGGAGCAGAAGGTCCGGCAGTTCGTCGCCGACGCCTCGCACGAGCTCCGCACCCCGCTCGCGTCGGTCCGCGGGTACGCCGAGCTGACCCGACGGATGGGCGCCGACCTGCCGCCGGACGTCGTGTACGCCATGAGCCGGATCGAGTCGGAGTCGGAGCGCATGACGAGCATGGTCGAGGACCTGCTCCTGCTCGCCCGCCTCGACGAGGGCCGCGAGGTCCAGTTCGCCGACGTCGACCTGACCGGTCTGGTGCTCGACGCGGTGAACGACGCCCACGCCGCGTCGCCGGACCACGTCATCGCGGTGGACGTGCCGGACGAACCCGTGGTCGTGCCCGGTGATGCCGCCCGACTCCACCAGGTGGTCGTGAACCTCGTGACGAACGCGCGGACGCACACCCCGGAGGGGACCCGCATCACGGTCGGCATCGCACCCGTGGCGGGCGGCGTCGACCTGACCGTGCGCGACGACGGGCAGGGCATCGACCCGGAGTTCCTGCCGAAGCTGTTCGAACGGTTCGCCCGGGCAGACAGCTCGCGGTCGCGGAGCGCCGGGTCGACCGGTCTCGGCCTGGCCATCGTCGACGCGGTCGTGCAGGCGCACGGCGGCAGCGTCGCGGTCACGAGCCGACCCGGCGACACGGTGTTCACGGTGCACCTGCCGGCCACGCGGCCGGCGGTCGCGTCCGGCACGGTGACGCCGACCGCCTGACGGTCTGGAGGAACGGGGCGGCGCCGCCCCGCGCCTCCCGTCCGGCGCTTGGTCACCGTCGGATCCTGTGGTACCTTCGTCGAAGCCAAAGACCGCCGGTCGTCTGTGCGCTCGCGCACAGACCGAAGGTCCTCACTCGTGGGGCAGCCAGCGCAGGTGTTCAGATCCACTCCTCCCGTTCGCGGGGGAGCAGCTCCGAGCCTCTGCGCCGGAGCTTTTTGCGTGTGGTGACCAGGGGCTAGCCGGCAAGAACCCCAAGGAGAACCATGGCGAACAAGGAAGCTGCGGTCGCCGAGCTCACGGAAGCATTCCAGAGCTCGAACGCCGTTCTGCTCACCGAGTACCGCGGTCTCACGGTGGCGCAGCTCAAGGAGCTCCGCAACTCGATCCGTGAGCACGCCACGTACGCCGTGGTGAAGAACACGCTGACCAAGATCGCGGCGAACAACTCCGGCATCACCTCGTTCGACGACGAGCTCGCCGGTCCGTCCGCTCTCGCCTTCGTCCACGGTGACACCGTCGCCGTCGCGAAGTCGCTGCGTGCATTCGCCAAGGCGAACCCTCAGCTCGTGGTCAAGGGCGGTTACTTCGACGGTAACCCGCTCACCGCGACCGAGGTGGACAAGCTCGCTGACCTCGAGTCCCGCGAAGTGCTGCTCGGCAAGCTCGCCGGCGCCTTCAAGGCCTCGCTGTTCGGTGCTGCGTACCTGTTCCAGGCACCCCTCTCGCAGGCCGTCCGCACCGTGGACGCCCTCCGCGAGAAGCAGGAGTCCGCGGCCTGACCAGGCACGCGTTCATCAACCACACGTACTAGCTAGTAGTAGGAGAAAATCATGGCGAAGCTTTCGCAGGACGAGCTCATCGAGGCCTTCAAGGAGCTCACGCTCATCGAGCTCTCGGACTTCGTGAAGAAGTTCGAGGAGGTCTTCGAGGTCACCGCTGCTGCCCCCGTCGCGGTCGCCGCGGCCGGTGGCGCTGCTGCCCCCGCCGAGGAGGTCGAGGAGAAGACCGAGTTCGACGTCGTGCTCAAGTCGGCCGGTGACAAGAAGATCCAGGTCATCAAGGAGGTCCGTGGCCTCACGTCGCTCGGCCTGGGCGAGGCCAAGGCGCTCGTCGAGACCGCCGACGCCAAGATCCTCGAGGGCGTCAACAAGGAGACGGCCGACAAGGCGAAGGAGGCCCTCGAGGCCGCCGGCGCCACGATCGAGCTCGCGTAAGTACTGCGTACTGCTCTTCGCGAAGGCCGCTGCCCCTCGGGGTGGCGGCCTTCGTCGTGCGCGGGGCGCGCTGCCGGCGGCCGGGCGGTCCGGCGGTCCGCGTCGCGAGACTCGGCTTCGCGGACACATTCGTGGTTCACGTGCCGCGAAGTCGTCCGCGGGGCCGAGTCTCGTCTCACAGCACCAGCCCGTGCGCCCGGACGAGGCCCTGGAAACGATCCAGTCGTTCCAGGTGCCACCAAGTCACGCGGATGACGGTCCGCACCTCGCTCCGCTGCCGGAGTCGGTCCTCCCGGCGCTTCTCCGCCCAGGCGACCTCACCCGGGTCCCTGCCCGCGAGCATCATCGGGTCGGTGTACTTGACCTTCCCGTCGAACTCGATGACCGTCCCGCTGTCCGGGAGCCAGAAGTCGACGCGGTCGACGACGTGGTCGTGGCGGAACTCGTGCTGCGGTACCACCCGGTCGATGCCGCTCTCGACCAGCCGGACGGCCGTGTAGGACTCACCGACGGTCTCGTGCCGAGCGTCGAGCGCCCGCAGCACGGTCTGCGCTCGTCGAGATCCGCGCGCAGGGCCGGCCGGGAGTGCTGTGGCGAGCTCGGACGGTGTCAGCGCACCGGCGCGCACCGCCCCGTCGATCGCCACGGCAGCCACGTGCACGGGCATCGAGGTCGCGACCGTCGATGCCGTGGTCACCAGGTCCGTGACCGGGACGCCATCGAGGCGGGCCGGGGCCAGCCGCACCTGCGCGCCACCGGTCGCGTGGAGGACGAGGCCGGCCCGGTGGACGGTGCGCTCGGCCCCCGGAACCGTCACGTGGACGCGCTCGGGCGCCGGGCCGACCAGGGGCCAGCCGTGCACGAGTGCCGCGGACACGTGGGAGAACGCAGCTCCGGTGGGTACGACCGGCGCGACCGCCCAGATGCGGACGAGGTGCCGGTCGGCTTGATCGAGCTCGACCCAGGACGTGCGAGCCAGGTACGTGCCGGCGCGGAGCCGGACGAGGAGGCCAGCGCGGTGTTGTCGGCGGAGGGTCCGCGCGCGTGAGTCGTCACCGTCGGCGCGCAGCAGGGTGGGTCGTTCTCGGTGGTGTCGCACACCTCCACTGTCGGGCTCCCACTGCGGAACAGGCGGCAGGGAGGCGATCTGTGGGTCCTGCTGTGTTCGTGGCGACGTGTGGATGGAGCGTGAGACTCGCCCCTGCGGACACGTTCGTGGGTGCTCGAGTGCGAAAGTGTCCGCGGGGCCGAGTCTCGGGGCACGGGCGCGCGCGGTCGGTCGGGCGGGCGGTCGCGGGCGCGGGCGCGTCAGCGCAGGGTGCTGCGGCGGCGGCCGTAGGCCAGGTAGAGCACCGCGCCGGCGAGCATCCACAGGCCGAACGCGATCCATGTGCCGGCGCCGAGGAAGACCGCGAGGAGCACGCAGCAGAGCGTGCCGAGGACCGGGACGACCGGGAACAGCGGGACCCGGTACGACCGCTCGAGCTCCGGGCGGGTGCGTCGGAGCACGATCACGGAGACGTTGACGAGGGCGAAGGCCACCAGGGTGCCGATGCTCGTCGCGTCGGCCAGCTCGCCGAGGGGGACGAGCGCTGCGCCGACGGCGACGACGACACCCACGATGAGCGTGTTCGGCACGGGGGTGCCCGTCCGGGGCGAGACCCGACCGAACACCGGCGGCACCATGCCGTCGCGCGCCATGGTCAGCAGGATGCGGGTCTGGCCGTAGAGCACCGTGAGCACCACGCTCGCGATGGCGATCACCGCGCCGATCGAGAAGACGAGCGCGACGACCGGCTGCCCGGTGACGTCGACCACGATGCGGACGAGCGAGGCCTCGTCGGACGAGAACGACGTCCACGGGCGGGCACCGATCGCGGCGATCGCGACCAGGATGTACAGCGTCGTGACGATCACGATGGACCCGATGATCGCGCGGGGCAGGTCGCGGCGGGGGTCCTTCGCCTCCTCGCCGGCGGTCGATGCGGCGTCGAAGCCGATGTACGAGAAGAACAACCGCGACGCGGCGGCGGTCACACCGGCGGCCCCCATCGGCGCGAGGGGCGCGAAGTTCTGGGACGAGAAGGCCGTGAACGCGACGACCACGAAGAACACGAGCAGGGCGATCTTCACCACGACCATGAGCGTGTTCACCCAGGCGCTCTCGCGGGCACCGGGCAGCAGCACGGCCATCGCGAGGAGGACGAGCACCGCCGCCGGCAGGTTCACCACACCACCGTCGCCGGGGGGAGCGGCGATCGCGGCCGGCAGGTGCAGCCCGAAGACGCGCAGGGTCTCGTCGACGTACTCGCTGGCGCCGACCGCGACCGCGGCGACCGAGACCGCGTACTCGAGCACGAGGCACCAGCCGCAGACCCAGGCGATGCCCTCGCCCATCGTGGCGTAGGTGTACGAGTAGCTCGACCCCGAGGTCGGCACGGCGCCGGCCATCTCGGCGTACGACAGCGCGGAGAGCAGTGCGGCCACGCCCGCGAGCACGAACGAGATCCAGACGGCCGGACCGGCGAGCGGCACGGCCGTCCCGAGCACGACGAGGATGCCGGTGCCGAGCGTTGCCCCGACGCTGATCATCGTCAGGTGCCAGACGCCGAGCGAGCGGCGGAGCGGCTCGCCGTCGACGCCCGCCGCGGCCTCGGCCTGCAGCTGCTCGATCGGCTTCCGGCGAGCGAGCTGGTGACGGAGGGACGTGGGGCGGGAGGGCGCGGACGTCATGGGACCTCGTGATCGGCGCGGGGAAGGGGACGGACGATGGTCGCACGGCCCCTGAACGGGGTCAAATACGCCCACGGCGGAGCCCGCCGCCCGTGTCCGCCGCCGGGGATACGTTGGTGCCATGAGCATGGGCCACGGGATGCGCGGGGGTGGGCCCCGCGGTGGCGGGCGGATCTCGAGCGGCGACGTCGCCGCGCAGCGGGCCGCCAACGCCGAGGCGCCACGGATCCCGCACCTGCTCCGGCGCATCGCGGGCCTGTTCGTGCCGCACCGCCGCGCGATCGTGGTGACGGTCGTCCTCGTGCTCGTCGGTGCAGCCCTCTCCGTGATCCCGCCGCTCCTCACCCAGCAGGCGTTCGACCGGGGGCTCTTCCCGCCCTCGGGCCGCCCGGACCTGCCCGTGCTCCTCGAGCTCGTCGGCGCGATGATCACGCTCTGGATCGCGAGCGCCGGCGTCGGGATCTGGCAGACGTACCTGACGGCGACGGTGGGCAACGAGGTCATGGGTGCCATGCGCATGCGGTTGTTCGCGCACCTGCAGCGGATGGAGCTCGCGTTCTTCACGAGGACGAAGACGGGCGTGATCCAGTCGCGCCTGCAGAACGACGTCGGCGGCGTCGCGAGCGTCCTCAACAACACGATCTCGTCGGTGCTCGGCAACACCGTCACGGTGATCGCGGCGGTCGTGGCGATGCTGCTGCTCAGCTGGCAGATGACCCTGGTGGCGGTCGTGCTCCTGCCGCTGCTCGTCATCGCCCAGCGCCGGGTCGGCCAGGTCCGCGCCCGGATCGCCGCGCAGACGCAGGAGTCGCTGTCCGACATGACCGCGATCACCCAGGAGGCCCTGAGCGTCTCCGGCATCCTGCTCGCCAAGAGCTTCACCCAGCAGCGCAGCGAGACCCGGCGCTACGGGGACGAGAACCGCAACCAGATCCAGCTGCAGGTCCGGCAGCAGATGTCCGGGCAGTGGTTCTTCGCCATCGTCCAGGTCTTCCTGTCGATCATCCCCGCGGTCATCTACGTGGTCGCGGCCCTCCTGATCATCGGCGACGTCCCGATCACGGCCGGCACGATCGTCGCGTTCACCACGGTGCAGTCGCGCCTGCTCTTCCCGACCGTCGGACTGCTCCGCGTCGTGCTCGACCTGCAGACGTCCGGCGCGCTGTTCGCGCGGATCTTCGAGTACTTCGACCTGCGGCCGGCCATCACCGATGCCCCCGACGCGCAGCGTGTCGACGCGTCGCGCGTGGGGCACGTCGCGTTCGAGGACGTCTCCTTCACCTACCCGGACGGCGAACCGGACAAGCCGACGCTCCGCGGGGTCTCGTTCGAGCTCGAGCCCGGGCAGTTCGCCGCGTTCGTCGGGCCGTCGGGTGCGGGGAAGACGACCATCTCGTACCTGGTGCCGCGACTGTACGAGGCGTCGTCGGGCACCGTGCGCTTCGCCGGAGCCGACGTGCGCGACCTGGAGCACGAGGACCTGATGCGCCACGTCGGCATCGTGAGCCAGGAGACGTACCTGTTCCACGCCTCCATCGGCGACAACCTGCGGTACGCGAAGCCGGACGCGACCGACGAGGAGCTCGAGCGCGCCGCGCGCGCCGCGAACATCCACGAGACCATCGCCTCGTTCCCGGACGGGTACGACACCGTCGTGGGGGAGCGGGGCTACCGACTGTCCGGCGGCGAGAAGCAGCGCATCGCCATCGCCCGCGTGCTGCTGAAGGACCCACCCGTCCTGGTGCTCGACGAGGCCACGAGCGCGCTCGACTCGATCTCCGAGCACGTCGTGCAGACCGCGCTCGACACCGCGGCAGCCGGGCGCACCACCATCGCCATCGCGCACCGGTTGTCCACGATCCGCGAGGCCGACGTCATCTTCGTGCTCGACCACGGGCGGATCGTCGAGCGGGGCGACCACGACGAACTGCTCGCGCGCGGCGGTGTCTACGCCTCGCTGTTCCACCAGCAGGACCAGACGTCGACATCGTTCGTCGCAACCCAGCCGACGGCCGAGCCGGCCACCTAGACTCGGCCGCGTGCGTTACGCGAACTCCGTCGTCGACCTGGTCGGTGACACCCCGCTCGTCCGACTGAACCGTGTCACCGAGGGGATCCGGGCGACCGTCCTGGTGAAGGTGGAGTACCTCAACCCGGGCGGCTCGTCGAAGGACCGCATCGCCACGCGGATCATCGACGCGGCCGAGGCGTCCGGCGAGCTGCGACCCGGCGGCACCATCGTCGAGCCGACCTCCGGCAACACCGGTGTCGGCCTCGCGCTCGTCGCCCAGCAGCGCGGGTACCGCTGTGTCTTCGTGCTGCCGGACAAGGTCGGCGAGGACAAGCGCAACGTGCTCACGGCCTACGGCGCCGAGATCGTCGTGACGCCGACGGCGGTCCCGCCGGAGCACCCCGAGTCCTACTACTCGGTGTCCGACCGCCTGGTGCGGGAGATCCCCGGCGCCTACAAGCCGAACCAGTACGCGAACCCGAACGGTCCCCGGAGCCACTACGAGACGACCGGTCCGGAGATCTGGCGCGACACCGACGGTCGGCTCACGCACTTCGTCGCCGGCGTCGGCACCGGTGGCACCATCTCGGGCACCGGCCGCTTCCTGAAGGAGGCCTCCGACGGACGCGTCCGGATCGTCGGCGCCGACCCCGAGGGCTCCGTCTACTCGGGCGGCACCGGTCGGCCGTACCTGGTCGAGGGCGTCGGCGAGGACTTCTGGCCCGGCGCGTACGACGCCGGCGTCCCCGACGAGATCCTCGCCGTCACCGACGCCGAGTCCTTCGCGATGACCCGACGGCTGGCGCGCGAGGAAGGGCTGCTCGTCGGCGGGTCGAGCGGCATGGCCGTCGTCGCGGCGCTGCGGGCCGCACGCGACCTGACCGAGGACGACGTGGTCGTGGTGCTGCTGCCCGACGGCGGCCGTGGCTACCTCGGCAAGATCTTCAACGACCGGTGGATGCGCTCCTACGGCTTCGCCGAGACCGACGACGCCCGCACGGTCGGCTCCGTCGTCGCCGGCAAGGACGGCCGACTGCCCGACCTCGTGCACGCACACCCGTCCGACACCGTGCGCGACGTGGTGGAGATCATGTCCACGTACGGCGTCTCGCAGATGCCCGTGCTGAGCGCCGAGCCGCCCGTCGTGATCGGCGAGGTCGTCGGTGCGGTCGCCGAGAAGGACCTGCTCGAGCAGGTCTTCACGGGCACCGCCGCGATGACCGACGCGGTGAGCGGCTTCGTCGGTGACCCGCTGCCCCTCATCGGCATCGGTGAATCGCTGTCCGCAGCCCGCCGGGCGCTCGAGACGGTCGACGCGCTGCTCGTCGTCGACGACGGCAAGCCCGTCACCGTGCTGACCCGGCACGACCTGCTCACGTCGCTCTCCGAGTGACACCGATCGCCCGCCCGCACCGACACCGATCGCCCGCCCGCACTGACACCGAGCGCCCGCCCGCACCGACAGCGAGCGCTCGCCCGCACCGACCCCACCCCGACCCCACGAGGAACCCCAGCGCATGACCGAGTTCGCCACCCGCGCCGTCCACGCCGGCCAGGACCCCGACGCCACGACCGGTGCCGTCATCCCGCCCATCCACGTCACGAGCACCTACGTGCAGGACGGCGTCGGGAACATGCGGAACGGCTACGAGTACTCCCGCGGCGGCAACCCCACGCGCGACGCGCTGCAGACCCTGCTCGCCGACCTCGACGGCGGCGTCGCGGCGTACTCGTTCGCATCGGGCCTGGCGGCCGAGGACGCCCTGCTCCGCGCGTACCTCGAGCCCGGCGCCCGCGTCGTGATGGGCAACGACGTGTACGGCGGGACGCACCGGCTGGTCAACCGCCTGCACGTGCCGTGGGGCGTGGAGCTCGTGGTCGTCGACATGAGCGACGTCGACCGGGTCCGTGCAGCGCTCGAGGGCGCCCCGGCGAAGACGGTGCTGTGGGTGGAGACCCCGACGAACCCGCTCATGAAGATCGCGGACATCGCGCTCCTCTCCGAGGTCGGTCACGCCGCAGGTGCCCTGGTCGTCGTCGACAACACGTTCGCGTCGCCGTACCTGCAGCAGCCGCTGTCGCTCGGCGCCGACGCCGTGTCGTACTCGACCACGAAGTACCTCGGCGGGCACTCTGACGTCGTCGGCGGCGCGGTCGTGCTGCGGGACCGCGAGTTCGCGGACCAGGTCGGTTTCCTGCAGTTCGGCGCGGGCGCGATCGCGTCGCCGTTCGACGCCTTCCTGACGACCCGGGGGATCAAGACGCTGCCGGTCCGGATGGAGCGGCACTCGTCGAACGCGCGGGCCGTGGCGGAGGCGCTCGTCTCGGCGCCCGGCGTCGAGCGGGTGTACTACCCCGGTCTCGCCGACCACCCCGGACACGAGGTCGCCGCGAAGCAGATGCGCGGCTTCGGCGGCATGCTCTCCGTCGCCCTGTCCGGCGGACCCGAGGCGGCGAAGCGCTTCGTCGAGTCCACCGAGGTCTTCACGCTCGCGGAGTCCCTGGGCGGCGTGGAGTCGCTCATCGGGTACCCGAGCGAGATGACGCACGCGTCGGTCAAGGGCACCGAGCTCGCCGTCCCGGAGAACGTCGTCCGCCTGTCGGTCGGCATCGAGGACCAGGGCGACCTGGTCGCGGACGTGCTGCAGGCACTGTCCCGGTGACCGCGGCCGGGTGACCGCGGCCTGCTGACGCAGACGTGACGGACGGGAGGTTCCCCACCGGACCGGTGGGGAGCCTCCCGTCCGTCATCAGGACCTGACGGATCGTCGGTGCGCGCCCCTAGGCTGTCCCGGTGAGCAGTGTGGCGACGAGGTCGGGGATCCTCAGCGGGCGCTACGCGCTCGCGACCCTGGGGATGGTCGCCATCGTCGGGGTGGCAGCGTTCCAGAACCTCGCGATGACGACGGTGATGCCGGAGATCAGCCGCGACCTCGACGGGCAGACGCTCTACGCGCTCGCGTTCGCGGCCCCGCTCGCCGCCGGCGTGCCCGGGATGGTGCTCGCGGGGACCTGGACGGACCGCTCGGGCGGCCGCGTCGTCGCCTGGGTGTCGGCGGTCTTCTTCGCCGTCGGGACGGCCGTCGTGATGACCGCGCCGACGATGGAGGTCTTCCTGGCCGGTCGCCTGGTCGAGGGCTTCGGTGCCGGTGCGATCGACGTCGTGCTCTACGTGCTCGTCGCCCGCATCTTCCCCGCCGAGCTGCACGGTCCGGTCTTCGCCGGGTTCGCCGCGGCCTGGGTCGTCCCGGCACTCGTCGGCCCGGCGCTCGCCGGGGTCGTGACGGAGGTGTGGGGGTGGCACTGGGTCTTCGCCGGCGCCCTCGTCATCGCGGTCGTCGCGTTCGCCCTCCTCGTCCCGACGCTGGCACGCCTGCACGCGCCGCCGGTCGAGCGCCGACCCCCGTGGCAGGCGGGCGCATCGCGTGGTCGGTCGCGGCGGCGCTCGCGATCCTGCTGCTCAACGTCGCGCCGGACCTCGGTCCGTGGGCACGGGTCGTGGCCGTCGTCATCGGGGTCGTCGGCGCCTGGGCGGCGCTGCGGCCCCTCCTGCCGGCCGGGACCTTCCGGGCGGCCGCGGGCCTGCCGTCCGTGGTGCTGTTGCGCGGCCTGGTCGCGGCGGCGTTCTTCGGCAGCGAGGCCTACGTGCCCTTCCTGCTGCAGGCACGGCACGGCCTCAGCGCCTCGGCGGCGGGGCTCGCGCTGACCGTGGCCGCCCTGAGCTGGGCCGGGGCGAGCTGGCTGCACGGTCGGCTCGGGGAGCAGCGGCTCACCGCGGCGCGGACCTTCGGCGCCGGACTCGCGCTCGTCCTCGTCAGCCTGCTCGCTGCGCTCGCCGTCGCGGTGTGGGGGTTGCCGTGGTGGCTGCTCGTGGCCGGGTGGTTCGTCGGCGGTGCGGGCATGGGCGCGATGTACCCCCGGCTGTCGATGCTGACGCTCCGCTTCTCGGGCGAGGGCGACGACGGGTTCGCGAGCTCGGCCCTGACGATCGCCGACGCCTCGGGCAGCGTGGTCGGCCTCGCGGTCACGGGCCTGCTCTTCGTCGGCAGCGGGGGAGCCGAGGGCGACTGGTCGTTCCCGCTCGTCTTCGTCGCGATGACCGCGATCGCACTCGTCGGGATCGTCGCGGTCCGGCGCCTCGGTCCCGTGCCCGCACCGCCGACCCCCGGCGCCGTGTGACCCGCCCCGCGGTAGCGTGGGGCACCGGATCGAGCGGAGGTCACCGGGTGCGCACCGTCGTCGTCGCCGTCCTCGTGGCGGCGTCCCTCGCCCTGACCGGGTGCCAGGGACCGACGACCGCTGCGCCGACCCCGGTCCGCAGTACCGACCTCACCAGCTCCGACGGCGGGTTCGCCGACGACGCGGTGGTCGGCGCGGTGCTCGCGCCCGGGGACGACGCGCTCGCCGCGGACCTCGAGCGCGGGCTCGACCGGGCCGGGTTCTCGCCGGACGTCCGGGTGGTGCCGTCCTCCGGTGCCGCGGCCGAGCAGGCCCGTGCCGTCGACGCGCTCGTCGGCGCGGGAGCGAAGGCGCTGCTCGTGCACGCCGTCGACGCCGACGCGCTCGCGGAGGCGGTGCAGACGGCGCACGACGCCGGTGTGGTCGTGGTGTCGGTCGGTGCGTCGGTCCCGGCGAGCGGGACCGGCGGTGACGGTGTCTCCGTCGACCACCGCGTGCCGGCGGCAGCGGATGCCGGGACGACCGCCCGGGCGGCGGTCGAGGTCGTCCGGTCGCTGCAGCGCGGCGAGCAGCCGGACACGGGAGACCGCCACGGGCGCAGCGGCGCCGGGGACTGACGTCGGGACCCGGACCGTCGCGATCAGTGCGACCCGGCTCGGCGTCGGGGTCGGGGTCGGGGTCGGGGCCTGGATCGGGGCCGTGTGCCGGCTCGGCTCAGTGCCACCAGGCCGGGAACGACAGGGTGATCGTCTCGACCAGGGACCTCCGGGAGCGTCGGGGGCCGGCCAGCCACGCCTCGATCGCGCCGACGAAGCCCTGCGCCACGAACCCGGCTGCGACGTCGTCGAGCAGGGGCGGGCGTGACACGGGGTCGAGCTCGCGGATGTGCTGCGCGCTCGACACCGTGAAGTGCTGGACGAGCAGGCGGTGGAGGGAGGCGTCCTCGGTGTCCGGCAACCCGCGGGCGTAGATGTCGCGGTGGGCCACGACGTGCTCGACGACGGCGTCGATGCCCCGGCGCGTGATGGCGGCGAGCTCGTCCTCGCCGGCCCCACGGGCAGAGGCGGCCCGGCGGGCCTCGACGTCCTCCTCGCGGATGCGGTCGAGCTCGGGCGTCAGCACGTCGGCCAGGAGCGATCCGGGGGAGACGGCGTGCGAGTAGAACGTGGCGCGGTTGATGCCGGCTGCGCGCGTGACGTCGGCGACCGTGATGGCGGAGACCGGGCGGTCGGCTGCGAGTCGGAGGACCGCCTCGCGCAGTGCTGCCGTGGTGTGCACGATCCGGGCGTCGACCACGACACCACCCCCTCTTCGTTCCGTCCGCACGAGGCGGCTGTCGAGCAGTCCGACGTTACCGCACGGCGACCGCGCGGACTGGACGAGGAGCGCAGTGTGACGGGCGCGTTGCGGTCGGGGCGTCGCGAGAGCGCTCACGCAGCCCGTAGGATGGTTCCGGGGCCGAATCGATTCGAGTCGATCCGCCCCGGTCCTGCTCGGTCGGTCCTGACGTCCACCACGTCGACGGCGACCGGCCCCGATCCCGTCTCTCCTGCACCCGACCCCCTGTGAAGGACCGCTCGTGACCGCGCCCGCAACCACCGGTTCGCTCCGCGTCGTGCTGCACCCCGGTGACTCGCTCACCCGGCGGCAGCGCCTCGTCTACGTCTTCGTGCTCGGCGCGCTCACCGCGCTCGGGCCGTTCACCATCGACCTGTACCTGCCGGCGTTCCCGTCGCTCGAGCGCGAGTTCGGCATCAGCGAGGGTGCGGTGCAGCTCACGCTCACCGCGACCACGCTCGGGTTCGCGGTCGGGCAGCTGCTCGTCGGGCCCTGGAGCGACAAGGTCGGCCGGCGTCTTCCGCTCATCATCGCGACCTCGGTGCACGTCGCGGCGTCGGTCGGCGCAGCGCTCGCGCCGAACGTCGAGGTGCTCGCGCTCTTCCGCGTCCTGCAGGGCATGGGGGCCGCGGCCGGCGGTGTCGTCGCGATGGCAACCGTGCGCGACCTGTTCGGCGGCAAGCCCCTCGTCCGGATGCTCTCGCGCCTGGCGATGGTGAACGGCCTCGCGCCGATCCTCGCGCCGCTGATCGGCTCGCAGATGCTGCAGTTCGTCAGCTGGCGCGGCGTCTTCGTGTTCCTCGCGTGCTACGGCGCAGCAGTCGTCATCGCGTCGTCCCTGCTCATCGTCGAGACCCTGCCGCCGGCTCGGCGGAAGGAGGCCGGCCACTCGACGATCGGGCAGCGCTACAAGGCCCTGCTCTCCGACCGGATCTTCGTCGGCGTCGCGCTCATCGGGGCGATGGTCTTCAGCGGGCTCTTCTCGTACCTGTCGGCGTCGCCGTTCCTGTTCCAGACGGTCTACGGCCTCGACGCGCAGCAGTACGGCCTGCTCTTCGCCGTGAACTCGATCGGCGTCGTCGTCGGCGTGCAGGTGTCCTCGCGCCTGGCGCAGCGGGTCGGTCCGCAGTGGATCCTCGCCTGCTCGACGGCGACGCTGTTCGTGTCCGCCGTCGCGATCGTCGTGCTCGACCAGCTCGGTGCGGGCCTGGTCGGGGTCCTCGTACCGCTGTGGTTCTTCATCGCGGCCTGCGGGTTCACGTTCCCGCTCGTCCAGGTGATCGGTCTCGCCGCGCACGGGAAGGAGGCCGGCACCGCCGCGTCGCTCCTCGGCGCACTGAACTTCGGGGTCGCCGGGCTCGTCTCGCCGATCGTCGGGTGGCTCGGCATCACCGCGGCGACACCCATGGCGAGCGTCATGGCATGCACGGCGGCGGTCGCCGTCGTCGTGCTCTGGGTGGTCGTCCGGCCGCGGACCGTGCCGGCGCTCTCGCACTGACACGTCGCACAGCCGGACGTCGTCACGACGAGCGGACCGGAGGGTCGACGCGTCCGTAGGCTGCGGACATGACCGACGCGGTGGAGCAGGCACGGGCAGCGGCAGCAGCGGCGCAGGCGGCGGCCGAGGAGGCACGGCGGCTGGCGGACGAGGCGGCTCGTCGGGCCGAGGAGCTCGCGGCGGCGCTCAGCCGCGCGGCCGACGCGAGCGCGGTACCGGAGGCGACCGGGGCGCCCGACGCGAGCACGGCCGCACGCGGGACGACGCCGGGGACGGCCACCGAGCCTCCCGGCCGCGCGCCGCTCGACGCGACCACCACGCCGGAGGCGACGATCGCGTCGACCACACCGCCGAGCGCACCGCAGTCCGGCCCCCTCGGGCCGGAGGCCGTCGACGCGATCCGCACCGGGTACGCCGTCGAGGGCACCGCCCTGGAGCTCGGTGCCCTCGTCAACGGCCGCCCGCTGCCCGACGTCCAGGTCCGGATCCCGCTCGGCATGCTCAACCGGCACGGCCTCGTGGCCGGTGCCACCGGCACGGGCAAGACCCGCACGCTCCAGTTGCTCGCGGAGCAGATCGCCGCGAACGGCGTCCCGGTGTTCGCGGCCGACGTCAAGGGCGACCTGTCCGGACTCGCCGTGGCCGGGCAGCCGGACGAGAAGCTCCTCGCCCGCACCGAGGCGATCGGTCAGGACTGGCGCGGCGTCGCGAGTGCGGTGGAGTTCTACTCCCTCGGCGGGCAGGGCACCGGTGTGCCGATCCGGGCGACCGTCTCCGGGTTCGGTCCGCTCCTGCTGGCCAAGGTGCTCGGGCTCAACGCGACGCAGGAGTCCTCGCTCGGGCTGGTGTTCCACCACGCCGAACGCGCCGGGCTGCCGCTCGTCGACCTGTCGGACCTGCGCGCCGTGCTGACCCACCTGGTGAGCGACCAGGGCAAGGCGGAGCTCGCGGAGCTCGGCGGGTTGTCGAAGCAGACCGCCGGTGTGATCCTGCGCGAGCTGGTGACCTTCGCCGACCAGGGTGCGGACCGCTTCTTCGGGGCACCCGAGATCGACACCCGTGCGTTCCTGCGCACCGCCCCGGACGGCCGCGGGATCGTGAGCCTGCTCGAGGTGCCGGGCGTGCAGGACCGGCCCGAGGTGTTCTCGACGTTCCTGATGTGGCTGCTCGCCGACCTGTTCAACGAACTCCCCGAGGTCGGCGACACCGACCGGCCGGCGCTCGTGTTCTTCTTCGACGAGGCACACCTGCTCTTCTCGGGGTCGTCGAAGGACTTCCGCGAGCAGGTCGTCCGCACCGTGCGGCTCATCCGTTCGAAGGGTGTCGGCATCGTGTTCGTCACGCAGACGCCGAAGGACCTGCCCGACGACGTGCTCGCACAGCTCGGCTCGCGGGTGCAGCACCAGCTCCGTGCCCACACGCCGGACGACGCGAAGGCGCTGCGGGCGACCGTGTCGACGTACCCGACGAGTGACTACGACCTGGGGGAGGTCCTGACCTCGCTGGCGACCGGCGAGGCGGTCGTGACGGTGATGAACGAGGACGGCGCACCCACGCCGGTGGCGTGGACCCGTCTGCGCGCACCGCAGGGATCGATGGACGCGCTGCCGTCGGACGTCCTGGAGGCGCTGGTCGCCTCGTCCCCGCTCCTCGCCCGGTACGGCACCACCGTCGACCCCGAGTCGGCGCGAGAGCTCCTGGCCGCCCGCATGGAGTCCGCCGCCGCGGACGCCGCCGCAGCGCAGGCGCAGGCGGACGCCGAGCAGGAGGCTGCCCGCGCCGCCACCGCGGCGGCGAAGGAGGCGGCCGCGCAGGCTGCGCGGGACGAGCGCGAGCAGAAGGCCGCACAGGCGGAGTACGAGCGGACGCAACGCGAGTTCGAACGCGCGGAGCGGGCAGCGGCGGGTCGCCGGTCGCGATCGACGTCGACACGGACGTCGCGCTCGGCCGGGCGCACTGCGGACGACCCGCTCGGCGGACTGCTCGGGAACGGCCTCGGGCAGACCATCGCGAAGGAGGTCGTCCGGGGCATCTTCTCGACGCTCCGCCGCCGCCGCTGAGCTGCTGCCGGCCCGGTGCCGCGCGTCGCCCCGGCCGGTCTCAGCGGGTCAGGAGGCCGACGGTCTCGACGGCGAGCAGGCCGGCGACGATGCACGCGGTCGCCGCACCCACCGCGAGCACGCCCCCGCGGCGCTCGTACCAGGTGCGGCTCGTGGGCCAGCGACGGGTGGCCTCGCGGACGTGGACCGGTCGGCGCTCGTGCTCGACCGGCACGCCCAGCACCTCGACCACGCGGTCGAGGGCGTCGTCGCCCCAGACGTCGCCGCGCAGCCGGAAGAGGTGCGTGCCGTCGGCGTCGAACGCGAGGAGCTCACGCGTGGTGCGGTCGGGCGACGCGCCGTACGTCGGGGTGACGACGAGCCGGTCGATCCGCTCGCGGGCGATGCGACGGTTCGGGGTGAGGACCGCGTTCAGGGCGACGACGTCGGCGTCGATGCCGAGGAAGGCCTGACCGAGTCGGACGAAGAGGACCCCGACCAGCACGGCGACGGCGACGACGAGCCCGGCGACGAGGACCCACCAGCGCTCCGGCAGCGAGGCCCAGACGAGCGCGACGGCGAGGGGGACGGCGGAGCAGACCACGCTGAGGACGGTCGACCGGACGAGGGAGCGCCGCGGGCGGAGGACCACGTCGTGGACCGGCGTCCGCAGACGCCCGGCAGCTGACACCGTCGCTTCCCCCACCTGGGTCTCCTCACCCCTCGGGCGCACGGGCAGACCGATCTGCCACCCCGCGGGCGACGCCCCTGCCGCCCGCTGCACCGTGTCCGACCCGTCCCGGGGTCGTCCGTCTGCACAGGATAGGGCGAAGCGGGGGCGGAGGACAGCCCGTTCCACCCCCGTTGGGCGTTTCCTGGCCAGGACGGGCCGAGCGGGGAGCGATCGTGTCCCGCGAGTGGGGGACTCCACGGGCCGCAGCCGGGGCCGCGCCGGTCGGGAGCCGTGCCGGTCGGGAGCCGTGCTGACGGGGACGTGCGCCACCCGGGAACGACGAAGGGCGCGTCCTGCTGGACGCGCCCTTCGGTACTGCTGGCGGAGAATGGGGGATTCGAACCCCCGAGGGCTTGCACCCAACACGCTTTCCAAGCGTGCGCCATAGGCCACTAGGCGAATTCTCCTCGTGCCACCTCGCGGTGACGACACCCCATGGTACAGGTTCGCGGGGGTGGTCACGACCACGTCCGTCCACGGCCCCGTCGGCTCCCAGAGCGCACGGTGTGCCCGCGACTAGCCTGGAGGGGTGTCGACCCGCATCTACATCACGTCAGCAGAAGGACACACGGGCAAGAGCACCGTCGCGCTCGGTGTCCTCGAGACCCTCGCACGCTCCGTCGGACGCGTCGGCGTGTTCCGACCGGTCGCACGGTCGGTGGCCGAGCCGGACTACGTGCTCGAGCTCCTGCTGCAGCACAGCGCGGTGGGGCTCTCCTACGACGAGGCCGTCGGCGTGACCTACGACGACGTGCACGCCGACCCGGATGCCGCCCTCGGCACGATCCTGAACCGGTTCGCCCAGGTCGAGCGGCAGTGCGACGCCGTCGTGGTGCTCGGGTCCGACTACACCGACGTCGGCAGCCCGACCGAGCTGTCGTTCAACGCCAAGGTCGCGGCGAACCTCGGCGCGCCCGTGCTGCTCGTGCTCGGCGGTCGGGACTCCTCGGAGCGTGGCGTCCGCACGCCCGAGGCGATGGCGCAGGTCGCGGACGTCACCACGAGCGAACTCCGGGCGGCGCACGCCCAGCTGCTCGGCGTCGTCGTGAACCGTGCGGACCCGGACGCCCTGGCCTCGATCGTCCAGAGCGTGGAGCACGCCGTGCGCGACGACCACCCGGACACCCCCGTGTGGGCCATCCCGGAGGACCGGGTGCTCGTGGCGCCGACGGTGCGCGCCCTGCTCGAGGCGACGGGCGCCACGCTCGTCCGCGGTGACGAGGCGCTGCTCGACCGGGAGGCCCTCGGCACGGTGGTCGCCGGCATGAGCATGGAGAACGTGCTGCCGCGGCTCATCGAGGGCGGGATCGTCGTCGTGCCGGGGGACCGCAGCGACGTGCTCCTCGCCACCGTGCTCGCGAACCAGTCCGAGACCTTCCCGAGCCTGGCGGGCGTGATCCTCAACGGCGGGTTCGAGACCTCGCCGCAGATCACCCGGCTGCTCGAGGGCCTGTCGAGCTCGCTGCCGATCGCCCGGAACGACCTCGGCACGTACGACACCGCGCTCCGCATCACCCACACCCGGGGGCGCCTCGCCGCGGACTCACCCCGCAAGGCCGACCTGGCACTGGCGCTCTTCGAGCAGCACGTCGACGCCGACGCACTGCGCGACCGCCTGCAGCTCACCCCGTCAGGGGTCGTCACGCCGCTCATGTTCGAGCACGGGCTGCTCGACCGCGCGCGTGGGTACGGCAAGCGGATCGTGCTGCCCGAGGGCGACGACGACCGCATCCTGCACGCGGCGTCGACGCTGCTCGCGCGACAGGTGTGCGAGCTCACGATCCTCGGCGAGCCGACGTCGATCCGGGCACGCGCCACCGAGCTCGGCCTCGACCTCGACGGTGCGCAGCTCGTCAGCCCGTTCGACCCCGAGCTGCGCGAGCGCTTCGCCGAGGAGTACACGCGGCTCCGAGCGCACAAGGGCATGTCGATGGAGCTCGCGCGCGACACCGTCACCGACGTGTCCTACTTCGGCACGCTCATGGTGCAGCTCGGACTCGCCGACGGCATGGTGTCCGGGGCGAAGCACACCACCGCGCACACCATCCGACCGTCCTTCGAGATCATCAAGACCCGGCCGGACACCTCGATCGTCTCGAGCGTGTTCCTCATGGCGCTCGCCGACCGCGTGCTCGTCTACGGTGACTGCGCGGTCATCCCCGACCCGAGCAGCGAGCAGCTCGCCGACATCGCGATCTCGTCGGCGGAGACGGCCACGCAGTTCGGCATCGACCCGCGCGTCGCGATGCTGAGCTACTCGACCGGCGACAGCGGCACCGGTGCGGACGTCGACAAGGTGCGCGCCGGGACGGCCTTCGTCCGGGAGCGCCGCCCGGACCTGCTCGTCGAGGGACCCATCCAGTACGACGCCGCCGCCGATCCGACGGTCGCCCGCACGAAGATGCCGGACTCGCCCGTGGCGGGCCGGGCGACGGTGTTCATCTTCCCCGACCTCAACACCGGCAACAACACGTACAAGGCCGTGCAGCGCTCGGCTGGTGCGGTCGCGATCGGACCCGTCCTCCAGGGCCTGCGCAAGCCGATCAACGACCTGTCCCGCGGTGCGCTCGTCAGCGACATCGTGAACACGGTCGCCATCACGGCCATCCAGGCCGGCACCGCGACCGACGCGGCCTGACCGACCATCGCCGACCGCGACCAGCCCACCCGCCCGCACCGCGCCTCCAGACCGTCCCGAGAAAGGCACCCCACCGTGACCGCAGCCCTCGTCGTCAACTCCGGATCGAGTTCGTTCAAGTACCAGCTCATCGAACTCGAGGGCGAGCGCACGCTCGCCTCCGGGCTCGTCGAGCGCATCGGGGAGTCCTCGGGGGCGTGGAAGCACACCAACGCGCTGACGGGGGAGTCGTCGTCGAACGACGCGGCGTCCGTGCCCGACCACGCGGCCGGCTTCCAGGCGATGATCGACGCCTTCGCCAAGGTCGGGCCGTCGTTCGACGAGCACCCGCCGGCGGTCGTCGGACACCGCGTCGTGCACGGGGGGACCACCTTCGACGCGGCCACCGTCGTCACCGACGAGGTCGAGCAGCAGATCGAGGACCTGAACAGCCTCGCGCCGCTGCACAACCCCGCGAACCTCGAGGGCATCCGCGCGGCGAAGCAGGTGTTCTCGGACGTGCCGCACGTCGCCGTCTTCGACACCGCGTTCCACCAGACCATGCCGCCGCACGCCTACACGTACGCGATCCCGGCCGACCTCGCCGAGCGGTACCGGATCCGCCGGTACGGCATGCACGGGACGAGCCACAAGTACGTGTCCGAGCAGACCGCGGAGTTCCTCGGCCGCCCGCTGGCCGAGCTGAAGACGATCGTGCTGCACCTCGGCAACGGGGCGTCGGTCGCGGCGATCGACGGCGGGCGGTCGATCGAGACGTCGATGGGGCTCACGCCGCTCGAGGGCCTCGTGATGGGCACACGCTCCGGCGACCTCGACCCGGCGGTGCTCATCCACCTGCACCGCGAGGCCGGCATGTCCTTCGACGACCTCGACACGATGCTCAACAAGCAGTCCGGTCTGCTCGGCCTCACGGGCAACGGCGACATGCGCGACGTGCAGGACGCGGCGCTCGGTGGCGACGACGAGGCCGAGGCGGCGCTCGCCGTGTACCGGCACCGGATCCGCCGCTACGTCGGGGCCTACACGGCGCAGCTCGGCGGGCTGGACGCCGTCGTGTTCACCGCCGGGGTGGGGGAGAACAACGCGCTGCTGCGGCGGCGCGTGCTCGCCGGGCTCGAGCACCTGGGCATCGAGGTCGACGCCGACCGGAACGAGCTGCACTCGAAGGAGGCCCGGCTAATCTCGACCGACGCGTCGCGGGTCGCGGTGCTCGTCGTGCCGACGAACGAGGAGCTCGAGATCGCCCGGCAGTCGGCGGCGGTCGCGCTGTAGGGCTGTCGGGCTGTAGGGCCGTCGGGCTGTACGGCCGTCGGGCTGGTGGCGCGGCGCGGCGCGGCTCGGGGCAGCATGGCGCCTGCTGCTGCGCCGTCGCCGAGGCGTCGCCAGCTCGTCGAGGCGTCGCCAGCTCGTCGAGACGCCGCCAGCTCGTCGAGACGCCGCCACTTCCGACGGCGTCTCGCGTTGTGGACGGTGTCTCGCGCTGACGCCGGCGTCTCGCGCTGACGCCAGCGTCCCGCCCGCGTCAGCTCAGGGCGTGGAGGGCGGCCGGGATCGGGGTGTTGCCGCTCGTCACCTCGAACTGCACCCCGACGGCGGTGTCGTCGAGCAGTGCGTGCAGGACGAGGGCGGCGACGTCCGCGCGGGGGATCGACCCGCGGGGGACGGTCCGGCCGACGTGCACCGTTCCCTGCGGCGGGGTGTCGAGCAGTGCTCCCGGCCGGATGATCGTCCAGGCAAGGTTCCGCATCCGGATGTTCGCATCGGCCTCCGACTTCGCCCGGAGGTACACCTGGAAGACGTCCGCCTCCGTCCGGGCAGGCACCACGGCACGCTCGCGGTCGTAGGCGTCAGCACCCATCGCCGACACCATCACGTACCGCTGGATCCCGATCCGCTCCGCCGCGTCCGCCAGGGTGATCGCCGCGTCGCGGTCGACGGACTCCTTGCGGTCGGCGCCGCTGTTCGGCCCGGCACCCGCGGCGAAGACGACGGCGTCGACGCCACGGAGGCGCAGCGCCAGCTCGTCGTCGTCCACCTGTTCCAGGTCGACGACCAGGGCCGTCGCGCCCTGCTGCTCGACGTCGGTCACGTGGGCAGGGTTGCGGATGATCGCGACGGCGTCGTGGCCCGCGTCGGTGATCAGGCGGGCGAGGAGCAGTGCGATCTGGCCGTGTCCTCCGGCGATGGCGATCTTCATGTGTCCGATACTGCCCGGAGCATCCGGTAGACTTCCGGAGGCTCCTCACGTGACGCCATCCAGGCCAACTCCCCCAGGGCGGAAACGCAGCAAGGGTAACCGGGCTCTGGCGGGTGCGTGAGGAGTCTTCTTCGTTCGGGCGAGGACGCAGCTGGAGCGACCGGGGCTGTGTCGTCCCGTGCGTGAGGAGTCTTCTTCGTTCCGGGGCTGTGTCGTCCTGTGCGTGGGAAGTACTCGCCGTTCTCCGGCAGATCCGCGATGGTTCCGGTACGCCGAGCGGACTCGCCGACGAAATCTCGCGCAACCTCGTGCGCGGTTCCTGTTCGTGTGTAAAGATCACCTCCAGGAACCCCCAACCAGGGTTCCGACCCTCTCCCGTCTCACCAGCGGGGGAGTCCGAGGATCAGGTGGCAGGCGAGCCTGCCAGGAAACGGGACACGCATGCGCAGGCACGTGTCGCTCCGGGGTACCCCTGTGCCCGCAGGAGCGGTCAACTGGACACGATGGATCACCGGCGACGGGAACCGGGCTCGACGACGAGCTCCCGGTGACCGGAGCCTCCTCCTGCGCGGCGGTGTCGTCGCCACGGTGACGGCGTTGCTCGCCGCCACCGTGGCGATCCAACCGGCTGCAGCGGCGCCGACGGACGTCTCCGAGGCCGAGGGCGTCCTGCTCAGCGGTTCCGGCATCGTCGACGTCGACGCGCTCGCCCAGCTCCGTGGTGCCTACTCCGCGAGCAGCGCGAGCACGGTCGGCGGGACGACGAACCAGCCGCTCGACCTCACCGCACTGAACAGCCTGGGCGTCCGACTGTCGAACAACGTCGACCTGCTCGGCGCGAACGGCATCCTGACGCTCGGTGTCGACGGGCAGTTCGCGACGACCTCGCAGACGGGCGCCCGCGGTTCCTCCGGCCTCGTCGGCGACGACGGGGCGATCGGCGTCGGGAGCGGCACCGGGGCCGGTGCGTCGACGCTGAACCTGAACCCGCTGCTGGCCCGGGTCGGCGCGGACACGACCGTGCTGTCGAACGCGCAGCTGCAGGTGGGCGCGCTCGCCTCGACGATCAGCGCCACACGTGGTGCGACGGTGAGCACCGCGAGCGACTACCGCATCGCGGGCGCGAACCTGCAGCTCACCAGCCCCGCGGTGTCCCGACTGGCGACGACCCTGCGGGCGAACGTCGCGCCGCTGTCCACCTCGGTGAACACCGCCCTGAGCGGAGCGGTGACGACCGACGCGGTCACTGGGGCGTTGGGATCGCTGCTCTCGCCGCTGGTGTCCGTGCGGAACACGAGCGTCCAGACGACCGCGAACCTCGACCTCGGTCCCACCATCGACGGGGTCCTCGCACAGCCGATCACGGACGGTGCGGTGACCATCACCCCGTCGACCGGTTCGATCACCGTCGACCTCGACACGTTGACGCGGCTCAACGACCAGCCGGCGAACACCCCCGTGCTCACCGACGCGGCGGTCGCCGCGATCAACAGCAGCATCACGAACATCCTCGGGACACGGCTCCCTGCCACCCTGAGCACCGCCGTCACGAACGCGGTCGACGCCGCACGGGTGCGCGTCCAGGTCAGTGCCACGCTCAGCGCGGCCGGGGCGGTCAACCTGCCGATCAACGTGACCGTCGACTCGACCATCGGTGCGCTCGCCGTGTCGGGCGCGGCCACGCCGCAGGTCTCCGTGTCGACGGGAACGATCCTCGGGATCAACGTCGCCCCCGTGCTCGGGACGCTCGTCAGCGGCACCGTCGTCCCGGCCCTCCAGACCGCGGTGCGGCCCCTGGCGAACTCCGCCGCCCTCGCCCAGCTCAGCACCACGCTCACCACCACCACGACCGCCGTCGCGACGGCGCTCTCGCCCGTGGTGCTCCTGCTCCGTCAGGTTGTCGACCTGACGGTGAACGCGCAGGAAGACCCCCGCTTCCGCGACCCACGCGGGTACGACCCAGGGGCGCAGAGCGTGACCGCCCTGCGCCTCACGGTGCTGCCGGGGCCGAACGCCGCGACGGTCGACCTCGCCACCTCCACGGTGCGCGCCACGGCGTTCGTCGCCCCGACGATCACCGCACCCACGGCAGGGCAGCAGTTCAGCGTCCCGACCGACACCTCCACCCGCTCGGTGACGGTGCGCGGGACCGGTGAACCCGGTGCAGGCATCGCGCTCGCCGCGGGCGGCGGCCTGACCGCCACCGCGACGGTCGACCCCGACGGCACCTGGACCGCCACGCTCGCGGACGTCCCGGTCGGGGACCGGACCGTCACCGCGACGCAGACGGTCGGCGGCGCCGCCGCGGGGACCACGACGCAGACCTTCTCGGTCGTCGCACAGCGTCCGCTGGTCATCGACACGCCCACTGCCGGGCAGCAGTTCACCACCACCGGGACCACGGCCCCGGTGACCCTCACCGGCACGTCCACCGCGAACGCACGGATCGACGTGACGATCGGCGACGACGTGACGGCGAGCGGCACGGCGGACGGCAACGGCGTCTGGAGCGTCCCCGTCGACGCGGTCCCGGTCGGGCTGCAGACGGCCAGCGTGACGCAGACCGTCGGCGACACCACCTCGGGCGCGGTGACGCGGGACTTCGAGGTCGTCGCCGCTCGGACGCTGACCATCGACACTCCGGCCCCCGATGCGGTCCTGCCGCTCGTCGGGGACACCCGCGACGTCGTGCTCACCGGTACCGCCGAGGGCGGTGCCCGCGTCGACGTGACGCTCGGCGACGGTCTGACCGCCACCACCACGGCGAACACGAACGGCACCTGGACCGCCACGGTCGAGGACGTCCCCGCGGGCGACTACACGGCCACGGCGACCCAGACCGTCGACGGCACGACGAGCGCTCCGGTGACCCGTGACTTCTCGGTCACCGCCGTTCCCGGCATCACCATCGAGGAGCCGGCCGACGGAGCAGTCCTGACGGTCGCCGACGCCACGTCGACCACCCCGGTCACGGTGACCGGCACCGCTGCGCCGAACGCGTCCGTCGCGGTCGACCTCGGCGGCTCCTTCACGGCGATCACCGAGGCGGACGACGACGGCGACTGGACCGCCACCTTCCCGGGGGTCCCGGTAGGTGGACGCACCATCACCGCGACGCAGACGGTCGCCGGCACCACCTCGGCGCCCGTCACCTCGGCCTTCGAGATCGCCGCCGGTGCCCCGCTGACGATCGCGAGCCCCGCGAACGGTGCCACCGTGCCCGTCCTGGACGCCGACTCGACCGCCGACCTCGACGTCACCGGGACCGCCGAGCCCCGGGCCCGGGTGTCGGTGTCGCTCGGCGGCGGCCTGACGGCCACGACGACGGCCGACGGAGACGGTGCCTGGACGACGACGATCGAGGACGTGCCCGTCGGTCGGTACACCCTGACCGCGACGCAGACCGTGAACGGCACGACGTCGCCGGTCCAGCAGCGGATCGTCTCGGTTGTCCCCGCGGCAGCGCTGCAGGTGACCGCACCGGTGCAGGGCGCGACGACCGTGGTCGCGAACGACGACGACACGGTCGACGTCGACGTGACCGGGACGGCGCAGCCCGGTGCGGAGGTCGACGTCGTGCTCGACGAGGGAGCGCCCGTCACGACGACGGTGGACGACGACGGCACCTGGTCGGTGACCCTGCCGGACGTCGGGACCGGCGGTCACACCGTGGCGGTCACCCAGACGGTCGGCGGACAGACCTCGCCGGCGATCGAGCGGGACATCTCGATCGAGGTCGGTGACGACCTCGAGATCACCGCTCCCACCGAGGGGCAGGAGATCCCCGCCACGAGCACCGGCGATGCGTCGGTCGTGGTCCGCGGGACCGCGGAGCCGGGTGCGACGGTCTCCGTCAGCATCGACGGGACAGCACCCGTCGTCGTCGTGACCGGCCCCGCTGGCAACTGGGTCCTCGACCCGGTGCAGCTCGGGACCGGCCAGCACACCGTCGAGGCCGTGCAGACCGTGAACGGCACGACCGGTCCCACCGAGACTCGGGACTTCACCGTCGTCCCGGGCACCGCCATCACCATCGACAGCCCGGCCGGCGGCTCGCGCTTCGTCGTGGTCGACGGGGACGCCACCGCCACGGTGACGATCAGCGGTGTCGCCGAACCCGGCGCAGCCGTGACGGTGACGGTCGGTGACCTCGAGCTCTCGACCACCGCAGCCGATGGCGACGGCACCTGGTCGGTCGACGCAGCGGGGCTCGCCCCCGGTGACTACACGATCGACGCGGCACAGTCGCTGAACGGCGCGAGCACGGACGCCCTGCCCGTGGGCTTCCTGGTCGACGCTGCGGCGCCCCTCGCCATCACGGCTCCCGGCACGGCGGCGATCACGGTCGCCGGCGACGACGTGACCCGGGACGTGACGGTCACCGGCACCGGGCAGCCCGGCGCGGCGATCGTCGCGACGCTCGACGGCGAGGAGCCCGGAGCGACGACCACCGTCGTCGCCGACGGGAGCTGGTCCGTCACCTTCGAGGACGTCGGCGTCGGGACGCACCCGGTGTCGGTCACGCAGACGCTGCCCAGCGGGGTCTCCAGCCCGGCGACGTCCGACCCGGTGACCCGCGACGTCACGCTCGTCGCCGCGGACGACGTGCTCATCGCGTCGCCCGAGGACGGCGCGGTCCTGCTCGTCCCGGACGAGGACACCACACGTGACGTGACGGTGTCCGGCACGGCAGAGCCGAACGCACCGGTGACGGTCCGTGTCGGCGACGCCGAGGCCTCCACGACCGCGGACGACGACGGCGACTGGACGGTCACCGTCGGCGGCGTCGGCGTGGGCGAGCAGACGGTCACGGCGACGCAGACGGTCGGCGGCACCACCGCCTCCAGTGCGGAGCAGACGCTCACGGTGCGCGCGGGCCGACCGCTCGCGCTCACCAGCCCCGACGACGGTGACGTCATCACGGTCGCCGACGCGACCGGTACGGCCGACGTCGTGGCGGCCGGTACGGCCGAGCCGGGCGCTCCGGTGACCGTCACGCTCTCCACCGGGGAACAGGCGACCGTCGAGGCGGACGACGACGGACGGTGGACCCACACGTTCACCGACGTGCCGACCGGTGACCACACCGTCCGGGCGACGCAGGTCGTCGGCGGGATCACCTCGGCTCCCGTCAGCGCCGGAGTGTCGGTGCGTGCCGGGGCGCCGCTGACCGTCACCACGCCGGCCGGAGCCACGACCGTCACGGTCGCGGACGACGACGCCACCACCGACGTCGACTTCGCCGGCACCGGCGCGCCGGGGGCGACGGTCACCGTCGACCTCGGTGACGGCGGCACCGCCGAGACGGTCGTCGGCGACGACGGCACCTGGGCGACCACCGTCGAGGACGTCCCGGTGGGGTCCTGGACGGCGTCGGTCACGCAGTCGGTGAACGGCACCACGAGCGCCCCCGTCACGCGACCGATCTCGGTCGTCGCCGCGGCGGAGCTCGTCGTCCGGCAGCCGGAGGGCACCGTCACCGTCGCGGACGACGCCGCCACGACGACCGTCACGGTCGCCGGTGACGCCGAGCCCGGCGCCACCGTGACGGTGACCGTCGACGACCGAGACCCGGTCGACGTGACGGTGGGCGACGACGGCGCGTGGAGCGTCGACGTCGACGACGTCGCGGTCGGCGAGCACGTCGTGTCGGCGACGCAGACCGTCGCCGGCTCGACCTCGACCACGCCGTTCGAGCGTCCCTTCGAGGTCGTCGCGGCAGCGCCGGTCGTCATCACCGCCCCCGCGGACGGGGACGAGGTGCGGGTCGCCGACGAGGACGCCACGACGACGGTCACGGTGCGCGGCACCGCGGAGCCCGGCGCCACCGTGGTGGTCGACCTCGGCGGCGGGCGTGATGCCACGACCGAGGCCGACGAGGACGGCGACTGGGCGGTCGACGTCCCCGGGGTCCCCGCGGGCACCACGACCGTCAGCGTCACCCAGCAGGTCGGCGGCACCACGTCGCAGCCGGTCACGGTCGCCATCGAGGTCGTGGTCGCGGCACCGCTGACGATCGCCACCCCGGCCGACGGGTCCACCGTCACGGTCGCACAGGACGACTCCCTCGCGACGATCGTCGCGAACGGGGCGGCCGAGCCCGGTGCCGAGGTCCGCGTGGCCCTGGACGACGGCGTCGCACAGACCGTGACGGCGACCGACGCCGGCACCTGGAGCGTCCGGTTCGACGGCGTCGCGACGGGCGAGCACACCGTCCGGGCGACGCAGACGGTCGACGGGTCCACCTCGGGTCCGGTCGTGAACACGTTCACGGTCGAGGCCGGCGCGCCCCTGACGGTCACCACGCCGACCGACGACCAGGTCGTCACGGTGCCGGCGTCCGACCCGACGGTCGACCTGCCCGTGGCGGGCACCGGCGAGCCCGGTGGCACGGTCACCGTGGTGGTCGACGACGGCGACCCGATCGAGGTGCCCGTCCGTGACGACGGCACCTGGGACACGGTCGTACCGGGCGTCGGTCCCGGCGACCACACGGTCACCGTCGGCCAGGAGGTCGGTGGCACCACCTCCGACCCCGTCGTGGTGGACGTGACCGTGGACGTCGCCGACGAGGACGCCGTCGTCATCACGACGCCGGCGGCCGGCAGCACGGTCCGGATCGTCGGTGACACCACGCCGGTCCGGGTCGTGGGCACGGCAGCGCCCGGCGCAACGGTGTCGGTCACGATCGACGACGGCACCGCCGTCGCGACCACGGCCGACGACGAGGGCGACTGGACGGTCACCGTGCCGGACGTCGCGCTCGGCGGCCACACCGCCTCCGCCACGCAGACCGTGGACGGTCGGACCACCGCAGCACCCGACGTCGCCTTCACCGTCGCCGCCGTGGCCCCGCTGCAGGTGACCGCCCCCGCGGACGGCCAGGTGTTCCCGACGGACCAGGACACGGTCTCCGTGCCGGTCAGCGGGGCCGCCGAGCCGGGCGCCACCGTGACGGTCGACATCGACGGCACCACGGTGTCGACGACGGCCGGTTCGGACGGCTCCTGGACGGTGACCGTGCCGGACGTCCCGGTCGGCGACCACACCGTGTCGGCGACGCAGACGGTCGGCGGGGCCACCTCGGCCCCGGTGACCAGCGGCATCAGCGTGGTCGCCGCGCAGGAGGACGACGTCGTCATCACGGACCCGACCCCGGGTCGCCTCTTCGAGGCCCCCGGGCTCGACAGCACGACCACCGTGCCCGTCTCCGGGACGGCCGGAGCCGACGCCGCGGTCGAGGTCCGGCTCTCGACCGGGCAGGTCCGGACGACGACGGCCGGCGGCGACGGTCGCTGGAGCGTCACCTTCGAGGAGGTCCCGGCCGGTGACTGGACGCTGCAGGCGACGCAGACCGTGGACGGGGACAGCTCCGACTCGCAGGTCGTGCCGATCGTCGTCCGGGTCGCCGACCCCCTGACGGTCACCTCGCCCCTGCCCGGGGCCCGGCAGACGGCCGGTGCCGACGGCACCGCCACCTGGCAGGTCACCGGGACGGCGGACCCGGGTGCGACCGTCACGGTCCGCAGCGACGCGGGAGACCCCGTCGTGACGACCGCGGCTGCCGACGGATCCTGGTCGGTGTCCGTGGAGCTCGGGGTCGGTTCGCACACCTTCACGGTGACCCAGACCGTCGAGGGTGCCACGTCCGCCGCCCAGACGGTGCCGGTGGTGGTGGTCGCCGCCCAGCCGGGTGAGCCGGGGCAGCCAGGAGAGCCCGGTGAGCCGGGGCAGCCCGGTGAGCCTGGGGAGCCTGGGGAGCCTGGGGAGCCTGGCCAGCCCGGGGAGCCTGGGGAGCCTGGCCAGCCCGGTGAGCCTGGGGAGCCTGGCCAGCCCGGTGAGCCTGGGGAGCCTGGTGAGCCGGGTGAGCCGGGTGAGCCTGGGCAGCCCGGTGAACCTGGGGAGCCTGGCCAGCCCGGTGAGCCCGGTGAGCCGGGTGAACCTGGTCAGCCCGGTGAACCTGGGGAGCCTGGCCAGCCCGGTGAGCCCGGTGAGCCCGGTGAACCTGGTCAGCCCGGGGAGCCTGGAGAGCCGGGTCAGCCCGGTGAACCGGGCCAGCCGGGGCAGCCGGGGCAGCCGGGGCAGCCGGGGCAGCCGGGGCAGCCGGGCCAGCCGGGGCAGCCGGGCCAGCCGGGCCAGCCTGGACAGCCAGGCCTGCCGGGTGGCTCCGGGAACGGAGCCGGCACCGGTACCGGAGTGATCGGTACCGGCAACGGATCGGGTCTCGGGACAGGCAACGGATCGGGTCTCGGGACCGGCAACGGATCGGGTCTCGGGACCGGCAACGGATCGGGTCTCGGTGCCGGCAACGGATCGCTCGGCAACGGCAACGGCAACGGCAACGGCACGGGCAACGGCACGGGATCCGGATCCGGATCCGGCAACGGTTCCGGTCGCGACCTCGCCTTCACCGGCGCGGACGTCGCTCCGCTCGCGGGTGCCGCCGGCGGCCTGGTGGTCCTCGGGTTCCTGCTGCTCGGTCTCTCCCGACTGGCACGCCGTATCCGCCGCGGGCGCGCCTGACCGTCCGCCCACACCGACCGCACCGCGCCTCTCGTCCGTCGTCACGACGGCCGGGAGGCGCGGTGTCGTCCCGTCCCTCGTCGCCCCTTCCACAGGTGGTCGCCGAGGGCGTCGCGCTGTCGGCCGTCCCGGCTACCCTTGGTCCGTGGTCACCGCCCTGTATCGCCGTTACCGGCCCGAGAACTTCGCCGAGCTGATCGGTCAGTCGCAGGTCACCGACCCGCTGCGGACCGCCCTGCGGACGAACCGTGTGAACCACGCCTACCTGTTCAGCGGGCCGCGCGGGTGCGGCAAGACGACCTCGGCGCGCATCCTCGCCCGGTGCCTGAACTGCGAGCAGGGCCCGACGGACACGCCGTGCGGCGCCTGCCCGAGCTGCGTGGAGCTCGCCCGGGGTGGCGGGGGATCGCTCGACGTCATCGAGATCGACGCAGCGAGCCACAACGGCGTCGACGACGCGCGCGACCTGCGCGACCGCGCCGTGTTCGCACCGGCGCGCGACCGCTACAAGATCTTCATCCTCGACGAAGCGCACATGGTGACGCCGCAGGGCTTCAACGCCCTGCTCAAGCTGGTCGAGGAACCGCCGGAGCACGTGAAGTTCATCTTCGCGACCACCGAGCCGGAGAAGGTCATCGGCACCATCCGCTCCCGGACCCACCACTACCCGTTCCGGCTCGTCCCGCCGGCCACGATGCTCGAGTACGTCGAGCAGCTGTGCGAGCAGGAGTCGGTCTCCGTCGCACCGGGTGTCCTCCCGCTCGTCGTCCGTGCCGGTGGGGGGTCGGTGCGAGACACGCTGTCGCTGCTCGACCAGCTCATGGCCGGCAGCGAGGACGGCGCGATCGCCTACGAACGCGCGGTCGCCCTGCTCGGCTACACCGACGCTGCGTTGCTCGACGACGTCGTGGACGCGCTGGCGGTGGCCGACCCCGCCTCGGCCTTCGCCGCGGTCGACCGCGTGGTGCAGACCGGGCAGGACCCGCGTCGCTTCGTCGAGGACCTGCTCGAGCGACTCCGTGACCTGATCGTCGTCGCGGCGACGAACGAGAGCGCCGCAGCCGTGCTGCGCGGGATCTCTCCCGAGGAACTCGACACCATGACCCGGCAGGCCGGTGTCTTCGGTGCGACGGCCCTGTCGCGGTCCGCCGACATCGCCAACCGCGCGCTCACCGAGATGACCGGTGCGACGTCGCCCCGACTGCACCTCGAGCTGATGACGGCGCGCATGCTCGTGCCCGAGGTCGACGACACCCAGCGCGGTGCACTCGCCCGCGTCGAGCGGCTCGAGCGTCGCGTCGGTGTCGGCGACGCCGGCGGGCACCAGGCTGCGGCCGTGGTCGAACGCCCGCAGGGTGCACAGCAGTCCTCCGCGGGCGCTCCGGTTCCGCGCACGGGAGCGGGCAGCGCCCCGGTGCAGGCCGGCTCCCCGGCTGCGCAGCCCGCTGCGTCGACCGCGACCGCGACCGCGACCCCGACCCGAGCAGCGGCGCCGACCCGACCAGATCAGGAGCCCGCCGACCAGGCTCCGACGACCGCGCGTGGCGCGGAGCCGCGGGACCCCGGTGCGGCCGTGCGCGATGCCGCTGCCTCCTGGGCGGCCGTGGCGACGCCCCCGAGCCAGGGTCCGGCCGACGGCCCGACCGATCGGTCTGCGGGCCGACCGGCGGAGCAGAGCGCGTCGAGTGCGATGACGACGGCACACCCGACCGAGCAGCACCAGCACGATCCGTCGGGCACCGCGAACGCGTCGTCCACCGGGCAGGGGACGGCCGTCGGCGACGAGGCGGTCGTCCGACCGGTCGCCGCCGTCGGCTTCCAGCAGCTCCGCGACGCCTGGCCCCAGGTCGTCGAGCACGTCCAGCGCGCCCGGCGTTCGGCCTGGTCCGTGGTGGTCACGGCCCAGGTGACGGCCCTGCGCGAGGACGTGCTGACGCTCACCTTCCCCAGCCAGCAGGACGTGGCGTCGTTCAAGGAGATGTCCGACCCCGCGACGAGCGTCAGCGAACTGCTCCGCTCGGCGATCATCGACGTCCTCGGCCTGCGGGTGAAGTTCGTCGCCCGTGGGCCGGGACAACAGCGCTCGGCCGGTGCTCCCGCGTCGGAGCCGGGTCGGCAGACGTCGCAGCAGCAGCCGACGCGACCGCACGTGACGTCGGAGGACACCAGCCAGCAGCAGGCCGCGCGCCAGCAGTCCGCACCGCCGCAGCCAACGACTGCCGAAGGGCCGACGCAGCAGCAGCAGCAGCACCCGACTGCGCCGCAGCAGCAGCCGACCGCACCGCAGCAGCAGCAGCAGCCGACCGCACCGCAGCAGCCGAGCCAGCAGCAGCAGGCGAGCCAGCAGCAGGCAAGCCAGCAGCAGCAGGCGAACCAACAGCAGGGCGTATCTCAGCAGCCGACCACACGGCAGCAGCCGGCCGCGCCCAGCGCTCCGGTGACCGACTGGGCCGTCGCCACGATCCCGGCGACCGACCCGACCGCCGGCGCCGTGCCCGAGCACCTCGAGCCGGGCTGGTCGGCACCGTTCGGGACGACCGACACCGGGGAACCGGTCGTGCCCGTCGCACCGGTCTCCGACCCCGCCGCCGACGCGGCCCTCGCTGCACAGCTCCGTCCGGCCTCCGCGCTCGGCGGTGCCGGAACACGCCCAGCCCGTGCTGCTGCGCCGAGCGACCCGACACCCGACGCACCGGGAGCGCCGGCACCGGCCGCAGGCGCAGCGCCCGCACCGGCCGCAGCCGCAGCGCCCGCATCGGCAGCGCCCGCCGCGCCGGGTACCGCGGCCGCCGCACCCTCCGGTGGGCCGGACGTCCCGGTCGACGACTACCCGCTCGACGACGAGCCCTACGACGACGGTGCTCCCTTCCCCGATCCGGGAGCGCACGCGTCCTCGGGTGTTCCGAGCCAGCGACCGACGCGGGCACCAGCACCGCAGGCAGCACCGGCGCAAACCGGCTCAGCACAGGCCGCGCCCGAGCAGGCAGCACCCGAGCAGGCAGCACCTGCGCAGGCAGCACCGACCCAGGAGGCGGCTGCGCAGCCAGCTCCGGCACGGACCGCTGCACCCCAGGTCCGTCGGACGCCGGTCGCTGGTCGGTACGGCGAGGCGGTCGTCCGTGAGATCCTCGGCGCGCAGTTCATCGAGGAGACCGCCCTGCACGAGGAAGGCGCCTGATGTACGACGGGATCGTCCAGGACCTGATCGACGAGTTCGGTCGGCTGCCGGGCATCGGCCCGAAGTCGGCGCAGCGCATCGCGTTCCACATCCTGCAGACCGAGTCGTTCGACCCGGCACGACTGTCCGAGCTCCTGGCCGAGGTCAAGGAGAAGGTGCGCTTCTGCGAGGTCTGCGGCAACGTCACCGAGAACGTGCGGTGCAGCATCTGTCGTGACCCCCGTCGGTCGCCGTCGGTGATCTGCGTCGTGGAGGAGGCGAAGGACGTCGCCGCCATCGAGCGCACCCGCGAGTTCCGTGGGCTCTACCACGTGCTCGGCGGAGCGATCAGCCCGATCGACGGTGTCGGTCCGGACGACCTGCGGATCCAGCAGCTGATGACGCGGCTGGCCGACGGCACCGTGGACGAGGTCATCATCGCCACCGACCCGAACCTCGAGGGCGAGGCGACGGCGACCTACCTCAGCCGACTGCTCGTCCCGATGGGCATCCGCACCACGCGACTCGCGTCCGGGCTGCCGGTGGGTGGTGACCTCGAGTACGCCGACGAGGTGACCCTCGGCCGCGCCTTCGAGGGACGACGCGTGGTCGGTCACTGACGGGCGTGCGCGCAGGATCGTTGCGTCGAGTCCGCCTCGCACGCAACATCCGCGGAACACCCTCTACGATTGACAGACCGCGCGACCGTCGCGGAACCGTCGTCCCCGGGAGTACCAGCCAGTGGCCCTGATCGTGCAGAAGTTCGGTGGATCGTCCGTCGCGGACGCCGAGAGCATCAAGCGCGTGGCGAAGCGGATCGTCCAGACGAAGAAGGCGGGCAACGACGTCGTCGTGGCCGTCTCGGCGATGGGCGACACGACCGACGAGCTCGTCGACCTCGCGCACTCCGTGACGCCGATCCCCGCCGGTCGTGAGCTCGACATGCTGCTCACCGCGGGGGAGCGCATCTCGATGGCGCTGCTCGCGATGGCGATCAAGAGCCTCGGGGTCGAGGCATCGTCGTACACGGGCAGCCAGGCCGGCATGCTCACGGACGCCCAGCACGGCAAGGCCCGCATCGTCGACGTCACCCCGAAGCGCGTGCGCGAGGCGCTCGACGCCGGGCACGTCGCGATCGTGGCCGGGTTCCAGGGGTTCAACCGCACGACGGGCGAGATCACCACGCTCGGGCGCGGTGGGTCGGACACCACCGCCGTCGCGCTCGCCGCCGCGCTCGACGCCGACGTCTGCGAGATCTACACCGACGTCGACGGCATCTTCACCGCGGACCCCCGCGTGGTGCCGAAGGCCAAGAAGGTCGACCGGATCACGAGCGAGGAGATGCTCGAGCTCGCCGCCTCCGGCGCCAAGGTCCTGTACATCCGTGCCGTCGAGTACGCCCGTCGGCACGGCGTCACCCTGCACGTCCGCTCCTCGTTCAGCAACGCCGAGGGCACCATCGTCTACAACCCTGCAGAGGGGGAAACCGTGGAAGAACCGATCATCACCGGCATCGCCGGAGACCTCTCCGAGGGGAAGATCACCGTCGTCGGCGTGCCCGACACCCCCGGCAAGGCCGCCGAGATCTTCACGATCGTGGCCCGCGCCGGCGCCAACATCGACATGATCGTGCAGAACGTGTCCGAGGCGGTCACGGGCCGCACGGACATCTCGTTCACGCTGCCGAAGGACCAGGGCCAGGGCGTCCTGACCGCGCTCGAGGTCGCCAAGGCCGACATCGGCTACTCGGGCATCCAGTACGACGACCAGATCGGCAAGCTCGCCCTGGTCGGTGCCGGCATGCGGACCAACGCCGGTGTCTCGGCGGCGCTCTTCCGTGCCCTGCACGAGGCGTCCATCAACATCGAGATGATCTCCACCTCGGAGATCCGCATCTCGGTCGTCACGCGCGCCGACACCCTGAACGAGGCCATGCGCGTCGTGCACCAGGCCTTCGGGCTGGACGCGGACCAGGAAGCCGTCGTCTACGCCGGCACCGGGCGCTGAGCCCCGCGCCGACACGACCCACGAGCAGGAGCACCACATGAGCACCACCGTCGCCGTCGTCGGCGCCACCGGCCAGGTCGGCGCCGTGATGCGTCGCCTCCTCGAGGAGCGCGCGTTCCCGGCCGACCACGTCCGGTTCTTCGCGAGTGCCCGGTCCGCCGGTTCGACGCTGTCGTTCCGGGGCGAGGAGATCGTCGTCGAGGACTCCGAGACCGCCGATCCGTCGGGCATCGACATCGCGCTGTTCTCGGCCGGTGCCACGGCGTCACGCGCCCTCGCGCCGAAGTTCGCGGCGGCGGGTGCGGTGGTCGTCGACAACTCGAGTGCCTGGCGGATGGACCCCGAGGTGCCGTTGGTCGTGAGCGAGGTCAACCCGCACGCGATCGACGACGCCCCGAAGGGCATCGTCGCCAACCCGAACTGCACGACGATGGCGATCATGCCGGTCCTCAAGGTGCTGGACACCGAAGCCGGGCTGCGCCGTCTCGTCGCGACCACCTACCAGGCCGTGTCCGGGTCGGGCCTCGCCGGAGTCGAGGAGCTCCTCGGCCAGGCGCGCGCGGCGCTCGAGCAGGACACCGCGGCGCTCACCCACGACGGTTCGGCGGTGACCTTCCCGGAGCCGGTCAAGTACGTCCGACCGATCGCCTTCGACGTCGTCCCGCTCGCGGGCAGCATCGTCGAGGACGGCATGGGGGAGACCGACGAGGAGCAGAAGCTCCGCAACGAGAGCCGCAAGATCCTCGAGCTGCCCGACCTGCTCGTCGCCGGGACCTGCGTGCGCGTCCCCGTGTTCACCGGGCACTCGATCTCCGTGCACGCCGAGTTCGCGCAGCCGCTCTCGCCCGAGCGGGCGACGGAGCTCCTCGCCACGGCCCCGGGCGTCGAGCTCGCGGACGTCCCGACTCCGCTGCAGGCAGCCGGTCAGGACCCGTCCTTCGTCGGCCGCATCCGCGCGGACCAGTCCGCGCCCGACGGCCACGGCCTGGTCCTCTTCGTCAGCAACGACAACCTGCGGAAGGGCGCTGCGCTCAACGCGGTGCAGATCGCCGAGACGATCCTCGAACGGCGCGCGGTCGCCGCCTAGCGAGCACCGTCGCCGACGCGACACGTGACGGACGGGAGGCCCGTGGCGACACCGCCACGGGCCTCCCGTCCGTCGTCCCGACCGTCAGGAACGGGACCGAGTGCGACGTCGTCGGTGCAGCAGCACGCCGGTCCCGGCGGTGAGGAGCGCGAGCGCGACGGCGAGGGGGCCGGTCACCTCGGTGCCGGTCCAGGCGAGGCGCCCCTGCGGCGCGGCGTCGACGGTCCGGGCGGTCGTCGCCGGTCCTGGCGACGGTCCGTCCGCGCCGGGCTCGCCGGTCTGGTCGGCCTCACCGGGGGTCCCGGTGCCGCCCGTGCCTCCGGCACCGTCTCCCGGAGACGGTGCGTCACCCGGATCGGTGCCCTCGCCGTCACCGGGGTCGGGGTCCGGACCGTCGCCGGCGCCGGTCCCTGCGGACACGACGACCTCGACGGGGACGGGCGGCGCGAGCTGCCCGGCGGGGGTCGAGGCGAACAGTTCGAGGGTGTACGTGCCCTCGGTGAGCGCATCGATCGGCGAGCAGGACCAGTGTCCGGCGTCGTCCGCACCTCGATCGGCGGCATCGGTCTCACAGACCACCGTCCCGTCACGGACGACGACGACGTGCGCGCCGGGCGTGGCGGTGCCCGAGAGGGCGGAACCGGGTGCCAGGTCGGTGTGGTCGAGCGTCGGTGCGACGACGGGGCCCTCGGTGACGAGTTCGATGTCGGACCCCGCGGTGCCGAGCGCCAGGAGCGCGCCGTTCGCCTGCAGGCCGAGCTCGAGGCCGTTCGCCGGTGAGGACGGGTCGTCGGCGGTGAACCGGACGACGTGGGGCGCGGGGCTCGTGGTGCGGACCTGGAGGCAGCCGGAGGGGACGGCGGCGTCGGCCAGCACGGCGAAGGGCAGCCCGGGGCCGTTGAGGGCGGACAGGCACATCGACCCGACGACGAGCGGACCGGTGGTGCCGGGCGCGGGGTAGTGCGCGGTGTCGGCGGCGACCGGGCGGGTGTCGAGCACGGGCTGGCCGTCGTGGTCGGCGACGGCGACGAAGCCGGTGGTGCCGACGACGTGGAAGGTGCCCTCCAGCGTCGCAGCGGGCGCAGCCCGTGGCTCGGGCTGCGGCGAGGGGAGCGTGTCGGCCAGGGCGGCAGGGCCGAGCAGGAGCGGGGCGATCGCGGCCGCGGGCAGGAGCGGGAGGGCGAGACGGGCGCGCCGGCGGTGGTTCACGGTGGGGCCTCCGGGAGGGGACGGTCGATCGGGACCGTGAAATGGTGCCACATCCGGAATGTCGTACTTCACTAGCAGGTGCGATGGGTACGACCAGCGCCCCGCATCCGGACGATGCCCCCGGGCGACCCAGCGGCAGTGGGTAGGATCGTCGTGTGGCAGTGAAGCAGGTGGACCCGATCGACGTCGTCCTGATCGGGGGAGGGATCATGAGCGCCACGCTCGGCGCCATCATCCACCGCCTCGAACCCACGTGGAAGGTCCGCGTGTACGAGCGGCTCGGCTCGGTCGCGCAGGAGTCCTCGAACCCGTGGAACAACGCCGGGACCGGTCACTCCGCGCTGTGCGAGCTGAACTACACGCCGGAGATGCCGGACGGACACGTCGACATCGCCAAGGCCGTGACCGTCAACGAGCAGTTCCAGGTCTCGCGGCAGTTCTGGGCGCACCTGGTCGAGACCGGCGCGCTCCCGCAGCCGTCCAACTTCATCAACCCGACCCCGCACATCTCCTTCGTGTGGGGCGAGGACAACGTCGAGTACATGCGCAAGCGGTACGAGGCGCTCAAGGGTCACCCGCTCTTCGCGGGCATCGAGTACTCGGACGACCCGGCGCAGATCCGCCGGTGGGCGCCCGCGCTCATCCCGGGGCGCAAGAAGGACCAGCCGGTCGCTGCGACGTACTCGGCCGCCGGCTCGGACGTCGACTTCGGTTCGTTGACGCAGCAGCTCTTCGACGAGCTCGAGATCGCCGGTGTCGAGTTCGAGCCGTCGCACCAGGTGCAGAAGATCACGCGGTCGAAGGTCTCCGAGGGGTGGGCGCTCGACGTCCGCAACGAGATCGGTCGGTCGACGCAGCGCATCGCGGCGAAGTTCGTCTTCGTCGGCGCCGGCGGCGGGGCCCTGCGCCTGCTGCAGAAGTCGGGCATCCCGGAGATCCGCGGGTACGGCGGGTTCCCCGTGTCCGGCGAGTTCCTGCGCACCGACGACCCCGAGGTCGTGCAGAAGCACGCGGCGAAGGTGTACGGCAAGGCGAGCGTCGGCGCTCCGCCGATGTCGGTGCCGCACCTCGACACCCGGATCGTCGAGGGCAGGGCGTCGCTGATGTTCGGCCCCTACGCCGGGTTCAGCCCGAAGTTCCTCAAGCAGGGCTCGTTGCTCGACCTGTTCCGGTCGATCCGACCGCACAACCTGCGACCGATGCTGAGCGTGGCGTTCTCGAACTTCGACCTGGTCCGTTACCTGGTCGGGCAGCTCCTGGCGTCGAAGCAGACGAAGTTCGACGCCCTCCGCGACTTCATGCCGACCGCCGAACCGGAGAACTGGCACCGCATCACCGCCGGGCAGCGCGTGCAGGTCATCAAGCCGGACCCGGACAAGGGCGGGGTGCTGCAGTTCGGCACCGAGGTCATCACCTCGGCCGACGGCTCGATCGCCGGCCTGCTCGGCGCGAGCCCCGGTGCGTCCACCGCGGTGCCGATCATGCTGACGATGCTGCAGCGGTGCTTCCCGGACCGGTGGGACGCCTGGGCCCCGATGGTGCGGACGATGGTGCCCACCTACGGCAAGGACCTCGGCGCCGACCCGCAGCTCGCCGACGAGACCCTCGAGCACACCGCGAAGGTCCTCGGTCTGCACCACTGAGCCCCGCCGCTCGGGCGACTTGCCCCTGGTTCGAACGTGTGTTCGAATGAGGGCATGCGGTGGAGCGGGCAGTCGATCGGAGCGGAGCGCGGTGACGCCCTGCCGGGGCTCGAGTCGAACAGCGGGTTGGTGCGCAGCGTCACCACACCGGAGTTCGCCGGGGTCACCTTCCACGAGGTCCTGGCGAAGAGTGCCCTGAACCGTGTGCCGGCTGCCGACGGCAGCGGCACCTACGGGTGGACGATCAACCCGTACCGCGGCTGCAGTCACGCGTGCGTCTACTGCTTCGCGCGGCCCACGCACACGTACCTGGAGTTCGACGGGGGCGCCGACTTCGACCAGCAGATCGTCGTGAAGACCAACGTCGCGGACGTCCTGCGCCGTGAGCTCCGGAAGCCGTCGTGGGACCGGCACCCCGTTGCGCTCGGCACCAACACCGACCCGTACCAGCGTGCCGAGGGGCGCTACCGGTTGATGCCCGGGGTCATCCGCGCGCTGGCTGATTCGGGCACCCCGTTCAGCATCCTGACGAAGGGGACGCTGCTGCGGCGTGACCTGCCCACGTTGGTCGACGCGGCACGGAGCGTCCCGGTCGACCTGGCGATGTCGATCGCCGTGTACGACGACGAGCTGCAGCAGCAGGTCGAGCCCGGGACCCCGACGACCGCCGCCCGGTTGGCGACCGTCCGGGCGATCCGCGACGCGGGGCTCGAGTGCTCGGTGTTCCTCATGCCGGTGCTCCCGTTCATCACGGACACGCGCGCGCACCTCGACGAAGCGATCGGTCGCGCGGCCGAGGCCGGCGCCTCGAGCGTCATGTACTCCGCACTGCACCTGCGTCCTGGCGTGAAGCCGTGGTGGGCGGCCTGGCTGCAGCGGACCCGTCCCGACCTCGTCGCGCGCTACCGCTCGATGTACCTCGACAACACCTACGCGCCCGCGGACTACCGCCGGTGGCTCGCGGACCGGGTGCGTCCGATCCTGGCCGCGCACGGTCTCGGACTCGGCCGGGTGGACCCGGCGACCGGTTCCATGGGGTTCAGCGACCGGCAGGCGCACCTCGTACCCGGCGAGCGGGCCGCGGCGGCGACCGCTCCGCGTGCACCGCGTCCGGGGTCGGGCGACACCGGACCGCGCGCCCTGGTCGGGTCGGTCATCACGAACGGGGGCATCACGAACGGGTACCGCGTCCCGGTGTCGCTCGACGAGCAGTCCCGCCCGACCTCGTCGCCGCTCAAGCGTGCCGACCCTGGCTTCGACCGACGCGGTGTCGGGACGACCGTGATCGGAGGCCCGTCCGGACCGACCCTGTTCTGAGGAGCGTCCACCTTCCGCGTTCGGGGGACACCCTGTGTCGGTGATCGGCGGTAGCATCGAGCGGGTCGCCGGATCGCGCTCGTTTCGGGGTACACGACCGGCCCCCGGACGGTCGCGTCACACGGCGACCGGACGACTCTCGGAAGGACCATCGACCCGTGCTCGGCATCCCCACGCACCTCGCTCCGCGAGTGAACGCGTGGTCGACCGTGCGCGCCTTCCACGCAGCGGCGATCGGATCGGTCGTCGCCGCCGCCGTGACCCTGCTGCTGTACCGACTGGCCGAGCCCGACGTGCGGGTCGCCGGGGCCGTGCTCGCGCTCCTCCCCATGCTCGCGATGATCGGCGTGCACGTGCAGTTCGGCACCTGGCGCTCGGCCGTGGCCTTCCTCGTCACCGGCGGGGTCTGCACGTGGTGGTTCACCACGATCGTGCAGCGCGAGGTGCCCGCCGGCTGGGTGACGAGCTACCTGGTGTCGCTCGCGGTGATCCCGCTCGTGCTCGTGGGCGGGGCCGGTGCGGTCGCGAGTCGCGTCGTCGTCTGGTCGTTCGGCGGGTTCCTGGTCGGTCGGCTCGCGACCGGGATCGCGGTGCTGCAGGCGGACGGGCCGCCCCGACCACTCATCCTCGCCTGGGTCACCCTGGGCTTCGTCGTCGCCCTCGTGCTCTTCACCAGCCGGAACACCGCGCGGTCCGAGCGCGTCCAGCCCGAGCTGCTCCGGTCCGCGCGCGAGGAGCACGTGTCCGCCTACCGGGCCGGGGTCGAGGCCGAGGCCGCGGCGATCCTGCACGACACGGTGCTCAACCACCTCGGTGCCATCGCGCTCGCTCCCGACGGCCCCATGGACGCGCAGCTCGCGCGCACGGTCGAAGCCGACGTCGCGATGCTGACCGGGAAGCAGTGGCTCGCGTCGTCCGACCCGACGTCCGAGCCGGACCCGGCCCTTGCCGGTGCCGCGTTCGACGCGATGGTGGACGAGCACCGGGCGGCGGGGCTCGCGGTCGCGGTCACCGGTGATCCGGCTGCCCTGGCGCGGCTCGACCCGTCGGTGGCGACGGCGCTGCTCCGAGCCGTCGGGCAGTGCCTGGCGAACGTCCGCAAGCACGCGGGGACCGACGAGGCCGAGGTCAGCGTCTTCGACGACGGCTCGTCGTGCACGGTGATGGTGGTCGACGACGGCCGCGGGTTCGACGAGCAGGAGACCGGCAGCGACCGGATGGGGCTGCGCGGCTCGGTGCGGGAACGCATCGGCCGCGTCGGCGGTGACGTCCAGGTGTGGTCGTCGCCGGGATCCGGGACGAGCGTCATGATGACCGTGCCCTACACGAGCGGGGACGCGGCTCGCGTCGACGGAGCACACACCGGCGGCGCACACACGGGTGGCGCACACACAGGTGGCGCACACACGGGTGGCGCGCACACCGGCGGCGCACGGACCGGCGGCGCGGCGTCGTACGCCGTCACGGGTGAGTCCGACCGCGGAGCCGCCCGGTGAGTCGCGTCGACGCGGTGCGGGCCGCAGTCCGGGGCGCTCGGACCGCACAGCAGTGGGACCCGCTCGGCGCGATGGGTTCCCGCCCCCTCGCCGTCCTGCTCGGTGCGGCCGGCGTGCTGTGGGCGCTGCTCGTGTCGGTGTTCGACCGCGACGTGGTCGGCAGCCCGACGCTCAGCGCCCTCACGGTGCTGCTCCTGGGCGCGTCGGGCGCGGTCGTGATCGCGTCGTCGTCGCCCTTCCGGGCGCCGTTCCCGCGCTGGGCGTACGTGCTCCACGTCGTGCTGCTCGGCGCAGCGTCGGCCGCGAGCGTCGCGGCGCAGTGGGGGCCGGACCGCAACGCGCTCAACGACTTCATGTGCCTGCTCACCGCCACCGGGATCGTGACGGTCGCGCCCTACCGGCCGTGGCGGGACCTGGCGGTCGGCGGGCTCGTCCTGGCAGCGGTCGACGCAGCTGCCTGGGGCACCGCCGCCGCCGTGTTCCCGCACCAGGTACCGGTGTCCGTCGCCGCCTTCCTCGCCGCCGCGCCGACGCTGGTCCTCACCGCGGCGTCCGTCGTGTTCGCGTGGACCTTCGGCGGCCTGGCGGAGCGCGTGCAGATCCGTGCGGGCTCGTACTCGGTGGCGCGCGCCGAGCGGGACGGCATCGCCGCGCGCGTGCAGCAGGACCGCTCCGTCATCCTCGCGCGCGACGTCGCCCCGTTCTTCGCCGAACTCCGGACGCGTGAGGTGATCACCGACGCCGACCGCGCACGCGCCCGTTCCATCGCGGACGGCATCCGGCAGGCCATGGTCGCGGACGCCGATCGGACGTGGCTCGAGTACGCGGTCGCCGTCGAGGGCGGGTCCGCCGAGTCGGTGGACGACCCGGACGGCCTCATCGCGACGCTCGACACCGACCAGCGGACCGTCGTCCGGACGTTCCTCCGTGCGGCGCTCGGCGCAGCGACGGTGGACCCCGCGCGGTTCCGTGCCACGGTCCGCCGTTCGCGCGAGCCCGGTGCCCCACCCGACCGCGTCGAGGTCCGCACGGAGCTCGCGGTCGACGACTCGGACGTCGGCATCCACCGCACGTTCGACCCCTACTTCGCGGTGCTCCGCGTGACCTTCCCCGACCTCGACGTCGCCGTCCGACCATCGTCCCTCGCACTAAGGTTCTCCTATGACCAGCACTGACCCGAACCGGACCACGGAGGGCGTGCCACCGCTCCCGCAGCCCGGAACCCGACGCGTGCGGCTGGCGATCCTCGACGACCACGAGGTGCTGCTCGACAGCCTGTCGAGCTGGATCGCCGTGAACGCCTTCGACTTCGACCTCGCCCTCACCGCCCACACGTGGCTCGAGATGGTGCACAGCGAGAACTTCCCGACGGACCTCGTCTTCCTCGACTTCCAGCTCAAGGAGCCGGTGTCGATCGAGGCCCGCGTGCGCACCTGTCGTGCTGCCGGGGCGAAGGTCATCGTGCTCTCGAGCGTCGACAGCCGCGAGTCCCGCGACCGTGCCCTGGCTGCCGGTGCGGCCGCGTTCCTGTCGAAGTCGCTGCCGATGCGTGAGGTCATGGACGTCGCGCGCGAGGTCATGGGTGTCTCGCGGGAGACCCCGGCGCAGCGCGACTGGCGCCCGCTGCCGACCGGCGCGAGCGCGCACCAGCGGCCGAAGCTCAGCGCGGGCGAGGAAGAGGCACTGCGCCTGTACGTGTCCGGCTACTCGACGAACGAGGTCGCCGCGCAGATGAACGTGCAGTACGAGACCGCCAAGACCTACCTCCGCCGCGTCCGCGAGAAGTACAGCAAGGTCGGCCGTCCCGCGTCGAAGAAGTCGGACCTCATCCGTCGTGCCGCCGAGGACGGGTTCCTCGCGTAGTGGCGAAGCTCTACTTCCGGTACGGCGCGATGAACAGCGGCAAGAGCACCGGGCTGCTGCAGGCCGCGTACAACTACGAGGAACGCGGGCAACGCGTGCTGCTGGCGAAGCCGTCGGTGGACACCAAGGGCGACCGTGAGATCGTCTCCCGACTCGGCGTCACACGCTCCGTGGACGTCGTCTTCGCGCCCCACGACGACGTCCGGCACGCGGTCGCCGACGCCGGTGCCACCGACCCCGAGTCGGATCGCCTCAACGGCATGGTGCGTCCGGTGAGCTGCGTGCTCGTCGACGAGGCGCAGTTCCTCACCCCGCGCCAGGTCGACGACCTGCTCCGCGTCGCCGTGCTCGACGAGGTCCCCGTGCTCGCCTACGGCATCCGCACCGACTTCCGCACCGAGGCGTTCCCCGGCAGCGCGCGACTGCTCGAGGTCGCGCACTCGCTCGAGGAGCTCAAGACCATCTGCCGGTGCGGTCGCAAGGCCGTGTTCAACGCGCGCAAGGTCGACGGCCGCTTCGTCTTCGACGGGTCCCAGGTCGCGATCGACGGGGTCGACGTCACCTACGAGTCGCTCTGCGCGAACTGCTACCTCAGCGAGTCGGGCGGGCGGCTCGACGGCGAGCTCGCCCACTGATCCGGCCCACGTCCGCCAGGTGGGCCACCGCCGGACGGGAGGCACGGTGCGGCGCCGCCGTGCGCCTCCAGGCCGGCCCGTGGCGCGGAATGCGCGCACGCCGGCGACGGTTGTCGTCCCCATGAGCGACGCCACCGTGCACCTGTCCGTCCTCGACCTGGCCACCCGCGAGTACGGCCAGTCGAACACCGAGGCCCTGCAGGGGTCGATCGACATGGCCGTGCACGCCGAGCAGCTCGGCTACGAGCGTGTCTGGGTCGCCGAGCACCACGGCATGCCGGGTATCACCTCGTCGGCGCCCGCCGTGCTGCTCAGCGCCGTCGGTGCCGCGACGTCGCGCATCCGGATCGGCTCCGGCGGTGTGATGCTCCCGAACCACGCGCCGCTCGTGATCGCCGAGCAGTTCGGCACGTTGCGCGCACTGTACGGCGACCGCGTCGACCTCGGCATCGGGCGCGCCCCGGGGACCGACGGCGCGACGGCGATGGCGCTGCGCCGCACCGACCGGCTCGACGTCGACGACTTCCCCCAGCAGCTCGCCGACCTGATCGGGTTCTTCACCGGCATGGACGCGTCGAACCCGCTGTCGCGCATCCGTGCGGTCCCGGGCTACGGCGACGTGCCGGAGTTCTGGCTGCTCGGCTCCTCGGGCTACAGCGCCCAGGTCGCCGGCGCGCTCGGGGTGTCGTTCGCCTTCGCGCACCACTTCGCGTCGGACAACACCGAGGCGGCGCTCGCGCTGTACCGCGACTCGTTCCGCCCGTCGCGCTTCCGGCAGACCCCGAACGCCCTCATCGGTGTGCAGGTCGTCACCGACGAGGACCCTGCGATCGTCGAGGAGCAGAGCGCTCCGGGGATGATCTCGTTCATCCGGATGCGACAGGGCGCCAAGCCCGAACCGGTGTCGATGGACGAGGCCCGCGCGTACGAGTTCTCGGACCTCGAGCGCCGGTTCATCGCCGCGCGGACGGAGCGGCAGGCCTACGGCGACCGCGAGCACGTCGCCACGAAGATCAACGAGCTCGTCGCGTCCACCGGTGCCGACGGGGTGATCGTCGCGCCCGGTGCCGCCCAGGCGCGCTACCGGCACCAGGCGCTCGACGTGGTGGCGTCCCTGCAGGCCGAGGGCCGCCTGGTGCCGGCGGGGGCGACGGTCTAGCGGACGGACGCCCGCTGCGGCCGTCCGGCCGTGGGAGCCGTCAGGCCAGCAGCCCGAGGCGCGTCGCGGCGGTGATCGCGGCGACGCGCGTCCCGACGTCGAGCTTCCGGTAGACGTTGTAGACGTGCCGCTTCACCGTGCCGACGGCGAGCCCGAGTTCGGTGGCGATCTCGGCGTTGGACCGCGCATCTGCGACGAGACAGAGCACCTCGAGCTCGCGGTCGCTGAGCGGTGACCCGGCGCGGGCGTCGGTGACCAGGTCGACCGGGAACGTCACGGGACCTGCACCCCTGCGGGTCGCTCGGACGATCCGGCCGACGAGCTCCCGGCTCGGGGTGTCCTTCGTCACGAAGTCCACGGCTCCGGCGTCGAGCAGCGCGCGCCGGAGGACGGCGTCACGGTGCATCGTCAGGACGACGACGCTGATGTGCGGGTGTCGGCGGCGGACGGTGGCGATGGTGGTCCGCGCCGGTGGCCCGTCGAGCTCGACGTCGAGCAGGAGCACGTCGATCGCGGCCGCCTCGGGGGAGTCCAGCACGTCGGACGGGCGCTCCCCGTGCGCGACGACCCGGATCGTCGGGACCGCTGCCAGGATCGTGGCGAGCCCCTCGCGGAAGAGTCGGTGGTCGTCGACGATCGCGACGTGGGTGACGGCGGTCACATGGCTCCCCTCGGGACGGTCAGCCGGACGACGGTGCCCGAGCCCGGGGCGCTCTCGACGTCCAGTCGGGCGCCGAGCACACCGGCCCGCTCACGCATGGTGCGCTGCCCGAGGCGGCCCTCGGCGACGGCGTCGGGAGCGAACCCGGGGCCGTCGTCCCGCACCGTCACGACCACCGTCCCCGGCGACCACGCGAACTCGACGGACGCCGCGGAACCGGGCGCGTGCTTCCGTCGGTTGGTCAGCGCTTCGAGGAGGATCGTCAGCGCCTCCTCGGCCTTCCAGTTCGGCAGGGTGCCGGCGACGCCCGTCGTCGTGATCACCAGGCGGTCGTCCCCCGGGAACAGGTCGTCCACGTGCCGCCGCAGGGCGTCGTCCAGCCGGTCCTGGCCGACCCTGGCGTGCAGGGAGAGCGCGAGGTCCTGCACGTCGGTCAGTGCTCCTCGGAGCAGCCGCGCCGCGGACTCGAGCTGCGCGGTCCGCTCTGCCTCCGCGGGGTCGGTGAGCAGCACCAGGTCGAGGCGCTGCAGTCCCGCGAGCACCCCGTGTGCGACACGGTCGTGCAGGTCGCGGGCGATCTGCTCCCGCGAGTCGAGGTTCGTCGAGGTCACCCGTTGCCGGAGTGCCTCCGTGTACGCGATCGCCCCTGCGGGGAACCGACTCCAGACGCCCGCGTGCAGTGCCCGGGTGGCGCGGAGGACCTCGTCCGTGGTGCGTGCTCCGACCTCGTCGACGAAGACCGGCAGGTAGGCGTCGAACAGCATCTCGGCCGCCAGCATGGCCCCGGCGGGGTGCTGTGCACGCTCGGCGTGCAGGACGCCGGTCGCGAGGTGCTCGGGGTCGAGGTACCGGTCGCTCACGACGCTCGCGGCCCCGTCGCCGGTCGCGTAACGCTCGTGGGCCTCGCTGATCATGGACGTCACGTTGTCCAGGAGGCTCTGCGCGAGGACCGGGTCGTCGGCGAGCTCGGGGAAGTGCGCGCCGATCTCCGCGAGGACGGTGGCGAGCGGGGCGGGGATCGTCATGACGGTTGCGAGCGTAGCGGCCCCGGTCTCGTCGACGTGCTCGACGGCCGGGCGTTGTGTCGTCGGACACAGGCGGGGAGGAGCGTCCCGGGAAAGCAACAGGGCCCCGATCCGAGTGGATCAGGGCCCTGCTGTTCTACTGTCTCAACACAGTGTCGGGGTGACAGGATTTGAACCTGCGACCTCCTCGTCCCGAACGAGGCGCGCTACCAAGCTGCGCCACACCCCGCGGTGTGGTTGCTCCGAACCGGAGCGACCAGGAAAGTCTACCGGACGTTCGAGGGTGCTCACGACCATTCGCGGTACACCCGGGCGCGTCGCGGCCGCTCGGGTCAGGAGGTCTTCGCGGTGAGGGTCACGACCACGGCCTCGGGGCGGCAGGAGAACCGCACCGGAGCGTAGATCGACGTGCCGATGCCCGCCGAGACCTCGAGCCACGACCAGTGCCCACGGTGCTGCCACCGGTGCAGACCGCTGACGTACTGCCGGGGCAGGTCGGAGTTCGTGACGAGTGCACCGACCCCGGGCACCTGCACCTGACCACCGTGCGTGTGCCCGGCGAAGACGATGTCCGCACCCTGGTCGACGAAGGCGTCGAGGACGCGCCGGTACGGGGCGTGGGTGATGCCGATCGCGACGGGGGAGGGGCCGTCCTCGTCCTCGGTCCACGGCACGGCGCTGCGCATCTCGTCGACGTTGGTCGGCAGCAGGTCGAGGCGGTCCCAGTCGCGGTGGGCGTCCGAGGTGCCGAACAGTTCGAAGCGCGACCCGCGGAGCTCGATCGCGTGGGCCTGGTCGTTGACGTCGAGCCACCCGAGCGACTCGAAGAACGCGGTCTGCCGGTCGATGTCGAGCTCGACCGGACGGCGACCGGTGGGGTGGCTGCTCGGGCCGGTGAAGTACTTGAACGGGTTCCGTGGGGAGGGGCCGTAGAAGTCGTTCGAGCCGTGCGCGAAGGCGCCCGGGACACCGCGGAACGGCTCGAGTGCGTACTCGACCGCGGTGTTGGCCGTGGGGTGCCCGAGGTTGTCGCCCGTGTTCACGACGAAGTCGGGCTCGACCAGGCTCAGGTCGCGGAGCCACTGCTGCTTGTCGGCCTGCCAGGGCGCCATGTGGATGTCGGAGAGGTGCAGGACGGTGACGTCCCGGGACCCCGGCGGCAGCACCGGGACCGTCTCCCAGCGGATGCCGAAGCGGCGACGTTCGACGAGGGAACCCCACGCCGCCGTCGCCGCTCCGACGGTCGCGCCCGCTGCGATCACTCCCAGCGCGGCGCGACCACGGTTCACCGGCATTCCTTCGGGGCCTTGCCGTTCTTGTTGCCGAACAGTTGCAGCGTGATGGTCGCGTCCTTGCCGACCGCGGTGCCCTCACCGGGGTCGACCGCGGCGACGCTGCACTTGTTGTCGCCGTCGCCCTTCGCGTAGCCGTCCGAGAGCGCGATCTTCGTGAAGCCGGCATCCTGCAGGGCACCGCGGGCATCGCTGACGCTCTTCCCGGTGACCTGGGGGACCGTCGTCTGACTGCCGTCGGTCGTGTACACGGTCACGCTGGACCCCGTCGACAGGAGCGACCCCGGGCCCGGGGAGGTCGACGAGACCGTCCCCGGGGTGCCGCCGCCGGGCTGGGCTCCGCCGTCGACGTACGTGAAGCCGGCACCGGCCAGCGTCGCACGGGCCTCGTCCGCGGTCTTCCCACGGACGTCCGGAACGTTGACGCTGTTGCCGCGCAGCGCAGTCTGCGACGGCGTCGGGAACGGGTCGGCCGGGTGCAGCTGGTTGATCGGGATCATCGCCTGCTGCCACACGTGCGCACGCTGCGACGCGTAGGAGCCGTACCCCGCGGTGTTGTAGTAGTGGCGCAGGTTGTTCTTCGCCCCGTCGGTGTTCCCCTGCCAGTAGGCGGTCGCGACCTTCGAGCTCGCACCCACGAGCCAGATCTGGTCGGCGTCGTCCGTCGTGCCGGTCTTGGCGAACAGCTGCGTGCCGTCCGGGGTCTGGGCGCCCTGCGCGGTGCCGTACTGGATCGTGCCGCGCATGGCGAACGCAGCGGTGGCTGCGACGCTCGGGTCGAGCACCTGCTTGCACTGCTTCGGCTGGCCGCCGAGCTTCTTGCCCGCGGCGTTCGTGACCTCGTCGATCGCGATCGGCGAGCAGTACGTCCCGCCGTTGGCGATGGTCGCGTACGCCGACGCCATGGTCAGCGGCGCGATGTTGTTGGTCCCGAGGATGGACGACGGGTAGGCGTTCAGCTCCGTCTTCTCGTCGGCGGAGTGCACGCCGAGGTCGACTGCGGTCTGCCGGATGTCGCACAGGTCGAGCTTCGCGGCCATCGACGCGAACGCTGCGTTCACGGAGAGGGCTGTGGCACGGGCGACCGTGAACTGGCCGTTCTCACCCGCGGAGTCGTTCTTCGGAGCCCACGGCGAGGTGATCGTGGAGCCGCACTGGGTCCACTGGGACGTGTTGTGCGGGGTACCGTTCACGCTCTCGTTCAGGCCGTGCCCGGCCTTGAGCCAGTCGAGCAGCGTGAAGACCTTGTAGGTCGAGCCGACCTGGAAGCCGATCGAGCCGCCGTACTCCTTGTCGACGCTGTAGTTGATGGACGTCGCCGTCGGCGGGGACTGCAGGGACTGGTCGTAGTCCTTGTTCTGGGCCATCGTCAGGATGCGCCCCGTCGACGCCTCGACCGAGTTGAGCGCGCCGCCGAGCTGCAGCCGCGACTCGGTGTTCGGGTCGTAGGTGTTCAGCAGGTCCTTCTGCTGCCCGTTCAGGTTGATGTCCAGCGTCGTCTGGATCTTGTAGCCGCCGTTGCGCCACGCCTGGTCGCGCTCCTTCTGGGTCCCGCCCAGCTGTGACATCTGCTTGACGACCTTGACCGCGTAGTCGCAGAAGAACTGCGCGCCGTTGCCGGCCGCCGACTGGCAGCCCTGGTTCGGCTCGGTCAGGTGCACGTAGTCCTTGGGCTCCGACGCGATCGCCTTGTCGAACTCGTCCTTGGTCAGGTGCTTCTGCGCGTACATCGACTTGAGGATGACGTCGCGGCGAGCCTTGTTCGCCCCGTAGTTCTTCTCGTTCGCCAGGTTGCGCGTGTTCGGCGACTGCACGATCGCGAGGATCGAAGCGGCCTCGGCCGGCGTGAGGTCGGTCGCCGACTTGTTGAAGTAGTGCTGTGCGGCGGCCTGCACGCCGTACGTCTGGTCGCCGAAGTAGGCGATGTTGAGGTACCCGGTCAGGATCTCCTTGTGCGAGTACTTCTTCGCCAGACCGATGGCGAGCTTCATCTCCTCGAGCTTGCGGGGGATGGTCTGCTCGACGGCGTCGTTGTAGGCCTTCTGGCGCTCTTCCTCGGACGGGAGCTCGAGGGCCTGCTGCATCTTGATGTTGCGGACGAGCTGCATCGTCAGGGTCGAGCCACCGCCGGACTCGCCGAGGCCGCCGGCGATGCTGCCGACGCCGGCGCGGACGAGCGAGGTCATGTCGACGCCGCCGTGGTCCCAGAAGCGCTTGTCCTCGCCGTCGATCGCGGCGTTCTTCAGCTGGTCGCTGATCTGGTCGTACTTGAGCTCCTCGCGGTTCTGGTCGTAGACCGTCGCGAGCTTGACCGGTTGCCCGTTCGCGTAGGCGTAGATCTCGTTGCGCTGCGGGAGGTCACCGATCTCGATGTACTCCGGCAGGGACTCGAACACGCCGATGGTCGAGGTCGTCGTGACGCCGGCGACGGCGATCGCCGGGGTGACCCCGATCGTGACCAGCAGACCAGCGAGCGCACTGAAACCGACGAAACCGACGAAGGCGCCGATCGCGGAGACGGGCTTGGTCCGCGAGGCAGACTTCTGGGCAGACATAGGATGCAGCCTAAACGACGCCCACGACTGAAAGGCTGGCAAGGAACCGCATGACTCAGTGGGAGTACTTCACCGCTCCGTTGTTCATCCACAACACGGCCGCGATCCTCAACAACTTCGGTTCCGAGGGGTGGGAGCTGGTCCAGGTCGTCAGCGGCCCCGAGGGCGGGCTCGTCGCCTACCTGAAGCGCCCGAAGGCCGACGCGTGAGCACCGCCGACCGCCTGGCGGAACTCGGCCTGACGATCCCGGAGGTGGCTGCGCCCGTCGCCGCCTACGTACCGGCCGTCCTCACCGGGCAGTACGTGTACACGGCCGGGCAGCTGCCCTTCGTCGACGGGGCGCTGTCGGTCACGGGCAAGGTCGGTGCCGCGGTCGGCGCGGACACCGCCACCGCCCAGGCGCGCGTGGCCGCGCTCAACGCCCTCGCCGCGGTGCAGTCGGTCGCGGGCTCACTGGACCGGGTCGCCCGGGTCGTCAAGGTGACGGTGTTCGTCGCGTCCGACCCGTCCTTCACCGGGCAGCCCGCGGTCGCCAACGGCGCGTCGACGCTCGTCGGCGAGGTGTTCGGGGACGCCGGCGTCCACGCGCGCAGCGCGGTGGGCGTGGCCGTGCTCCCGCTGGACGCACCGGTCGAGGTCGAGCTGGTGGTGGAGCTCACCGACTGACGGACCGTCAGCGACGCAGCTGACGCGAGCCGCGCCTCCAGACCGGTCGGGAGGCGCGGCTCGCGTCGTTCCGGCTACATGAGCTCTGCGATGGTCGCCATGATCGTCGGGTCGGCGAGCGTCGTCGTGTCGCCGATGCGACGGCCCTCGGCCGCGTCGCGCAGCAGGCGACGCATGATCTTGCCCGAGCGGGTCTTCGGCAACTCCGGGACCACGACGACCTGCCGGGGCTTCGCGATCGCACCGATGCGCTTGCCGACCCAGTCGCGGAGTTCCTTCGCGACCGCGTCGCGGTCGGCACCCTCGGCCGCCTCGGCGGTCAGGATGACGAACGCGACGACGGCCTGGCCGGTCGTCTCGTCCGCGGCACCGACGACGGCGGCCTCGGCGACGCCCTCGTGCCCGACCAGGGCCGACTCGATCTCGGCGGTGGAGAGCCGGTGGCCGGAGACGTTCATGACGTCGTCGACGCGACCCTGCACCCAGATGTCGCCCTGCCCGTCCAGCCGCGCGCCGTCGCCGGCGAAGTAGCGGCCGGGGAAGCGGCTCCAGTAGGTCTCGACGAAGCGGTCGGGATCGTTCCAGATGCCACGGGCCATCGACGGCCACGGCTCGGTGATCGTCAGGTAGCCGCTCTCGCCGGGGTCGGTGCGGTGGCCCTCATCGTCGACGATCTCGGCGACGATGCCCGGCAGCGGGGTCTGTGCGGCTCCGGGCTTCAGCTTCGTCACACCGGGCAGCGCCGAGATCATGATCGCGCCGGTCTCGGTCTGCCACCACGTGTCGACGATCGGCGTCCGGTCGTGGCCGATGACCTGCCGGTACCACTGCCACGCCTCGGGGTTGATCGGCTCCCCGACGCTGCCGAGCAGGCGGAGGGACTCGAGGCTCCGTGCCTCGGGGATCTGCCGGCCGGCCTTCATCGCGGCGCGGACGGCGGTCGGCGCGGTGTAGAGGACGGTGACGCCGTAGCTGTCGACGATGTCCCACCAGCGGCCGGGCTGCGGCTCGTCCGGGGTGCCCTCGTAGAGCACCTGCGTGACGCCGTTCGCGAGCGGGCCGTAGACGACGTAGGAGTGACCGGTGATCCAGCCGATGTCGGCGGTGCACCAGTAGACGTCCTTCTCCGGGTGCATGTCGAAGACGTTCCGGTGCGTGTAGGCGGCCTGTGTCAGGTAGCCGCCGGAGGTGTGCACGATCCCCTTCGGCTTCCCGGTGGTGCCCGAGGTGTAGAGGACGAACAGGGGCGTCTCGGCGGGGAACGCCTCCGCCTCGTGCTCGGGAGCTGCCTTCGCGAGCTCGTCGTGCCACCACAGGTCGCGGTCGTTCCAGGCGATGTCGTTGCCGCCGCGCCTGACCACGAGCACGTGCTCGACGGAGTCGGTGCCCTCGCCGGCCAGTGCCTCGTCCACCGCGGGCTTCAGCGGGGAGACCGCGCCGCGCCGCCAGCCGCCGTCGGCGGTGACGACGAGCTTCGCGCCGGCGTCCTCGATGCGGGCGCGCAGGCTCTCGGCGCTGAAGCCGCCGAAGACGACCGAGTGGACGGCGCCGATCCGGGCGACGGCGAGCATCGTGACGACGGCCTCCGGGACCAGCGGCATGTAGACGACCACGCGGTCGCCCTGCGCGACCCCGAGGTCGGTGAGCATGTTCGCGGCGCGTTGCACCTCGGCGGTGAGTTCCGCGTAGGTGATCCGACGCGTGTCGCCGGGTGCACCCTCGAAGTGGATCGCGACCCGGTCGCCGTTGCCCGCGCGGACGTGCCGGTCGAGACAGTTCTCGGCCACGTTGAGGGTGCCGTCGTCGAACCACTTCGCGAACGGCGCGCCCGACCAGTCGAGTGTCCGGGTGAACGGTGTGCGCCAGTCGAGCAGGGTCCGGGCCTGGTCCGCCCAGAACGCCTCGCGGTCGGCGGCGGCCGCCTCGTGCAGGTCCTCCCGCGCGACGGCGTCCGCGACGAAGTCCGCCGGGGGAGCAAAGGTCGGGCCGTCCTCGTGGCGTTCGTCGGCCTGGGTCGGTGTGGACATCGGTGTCCTCTCGCATCGTTGCGGCTGGGGTGCAGTCGGAGACTACCCCCGGTGCGGGACCGTGCTGCGGGGCCCCGCGGACATTCCGGCCGAGGGGTTGCCGAGCACGGGTCGTCATGGGGTACAGTGGTTCCTGCCGGACTCGTTTCCGGTGGCACCGGGCCGGATTCCCCCCAATCCACCGATGTCAAGGCGGCACCGGTTCCCCCCAACAGGTGCCGCCTCTTCTTTTTCCCCGACGCCTGTCGCGCAGCGTGCTCGCGTGGCACGGCTCGATCGGCGTCCTGGTGCCGAAGAGTGGACAGACTTGTCCACGTCCTCGTTGCAGGGCCGCTCGCGACGGCGTCCGCTCGGAGGGTGCCCGGGCGACCGGCCGCCGGGCCCGGTGCCGTCGGTTCCGCACGGTCGCCTGCGGACACCGAACGGGGTACGGCTTTGCGTAACGGGGTACAACACGGCACCTCGAGGGTGTCGAGCGGGAGCCGTCCACACGACATACCGATTCCTGCCGCGGCCGCCGCCGATCGACCTAGCGTCGACCGCATGCACCGCCACCGAGCCGAGGCCCCCGGGGCCGATCACGACGCCGCCGGTCCCGGCGCCCCTGCTGAGCCGAGCGGCGTGCCGTTCCTGCCGGGCGCCGCGCGTGCTCGGCGGCGCAGGGCCCTCGATCCGTCGGTGTTCGAGGAACTCGCGGCCCTGGTCGCGGACGCGGAGACGACCGACGTGCTCGTCGTCGGCGGGCAGGGCACCTGGATCGACCGGGGTCGCGGCCTCGAACGCGTCCGCCCCGAGCTCCCGGAGCGGCGTGCGCGAGCGCTCGCCGCCGAGCTCGTCGCCCTCGGCGGCCGCCACGTCGACGAGACCACGCCGTGCGCCGACGTGCGGCACGGCGACGGGGTGCGCGTGCACGTCGTCCTCGCGCCGGTGTCCGTCGGTGGCACCGCGCTGTCCGTCCGGCTGCCGCGGCCGGAGCGCCCGACGCTCGCCGGCCTGGAACGCCTCGGGGCCTTCCGTGTCGTCCCCCGGGCCGTGCTCGAGGACGCGGTCGCCCGGAGGCGCAACGTCCTGGTCACGGGCGCCACCGGCAGCGGGAAGACGACCGTGCTCGCGGCGATGCTCGGCGCGGTGCCGCACGACGAGCGGATCGTCACGGTCGAGGACACCGCGGAGCTCCGTGTCGAGCACCCGCACGTCGTCACGCTCGAGGCGAGACAGGCGACCGCCGAGGGCACCGGTGCGCTCGGGCTCGACCGGCTCGTGCGCGAGGCACTCCGGATGCGCCCGGACCGGTTGGTGGTGGGGGAGTGCCGGGGTGCCGAGGTCCGTGAGCTCCTCGGGGCCCTGAACACCGGGCACGACGGCGGGGCCGGCACCCTGCACGCGAACGGTCTCACCGACGTCGGAGCGCGGCTCGAGGCCCTCGGGGCACTGGCCGGGCTCGGCCCGCAGGCGCTCGCGCGACAGGTCGTCAGCGCGGTCGACCTCGTCGTGCACGTCGAGCGGCGGTCGTGGTGGCGGGGGATCACGGCGGTCGGGACGTGCGGGATCGACCGCGACGGGCGGCTCGAGGTCCGCCCGGTCGGGCGCGGTGGCCCGTGAGTCCCCGCCGGGGTCGGGCCGGTCCGGACGCGGCCGGAGCCGCGCGCGTGCTGGACCGGGTCGCGGTGCTCGTCGGTGCGGGGGTGCCACCACCGCGGGCCTGGGCCCTCGTGGGTGGCGTGCCCGAGGCCGACGCTCCCGCCTGGCAGGACGTCCGTCTCGTCCTGCAGGTGGCGGAGCGGACCGGGGCACCCTCTGCCGGTGCCCTGCGCGCCCTGGCCGCGGCGATGCGCCGGACAGTCGCGGCCGACCGTGCCGTCCGGGTCGCCCTCTCCGGACCGCGCACGAGTGCTCGGGTCGTGCTGGCGCTGCCGCTCCTCGGGCTCGGACTCGGTTCGGTGTGGGGTGCGGACGCGTTCGTCGTGCTCCTCACCCGGCCGGTCGGGTGGATCTGCTGCGCAGCGGCGGCAGGACTCGTGCTCGTCGGGCAGCGCTGGACCCGACGGCTGGTCGACGCCGTGACGCCGGACGGGCACGTGCCGGGCATCCTGCTCGACGCGTGGGCGGTGGCGCTGACCGGTGGTGGGTCGTGGCAGTCGGCGGAAGCAGCCGTGCGCGGAGCCCTCGGAGCAACCGCCGGTGACGGGGTCGAGGCGGCGCGACTGCACGAGGTGCTGGTCCTGAGTCGTCGCGCCGGGGTGCCCGCCGCGGAGCTGCTGCGCGCCGCTGCCGAGGACGCCCGGGACGACGCCGCTGCGGCGGGCCTCGCTGCGGCGGAGCGACTGGCCGTCCGGCTCGTGCTGCCGCTCGGCGTGTGCGTCCTGCCGGCGTTCGTCCTGGTGGGCGTCGTGCCGGTCGTGGTCGGGGTCCTCTCCTCCACCGTCGGCGGTCTCCGCTGAGCCGTCCACAGACCGACCCGCCGAGCGTCGGACGGTGCGCCCGGTGGGCGACCGTGGGACCACCACAGAGAGAGGGGAACACCATGACCGACTCGACACCTCCGCCGCCGACACGGGTCCCGGCGCCGGCGCCGTCACCGGGCCACGCGGCGGGCGTGGCCCGGGGGTGGGCCGCGAGCGTGCACGTCCCCGCTCGTCCCGGTGCCGGACGTCGTCGGTGCCGCCCCGGGGACGATCGCGGGTCGGCCACCGCCGAGTACGCCGTCGTCATCCTTGCCGCGGTGGCGTTCGCCGGTGTGCTCGTCGCCGTGATGCGCTCGGGCGAGGTCCAGCAGATCCTGACCGACCTCGTCCGCGGGGCACTGGTCCCGTGACCGGGCTCCGTCCGTCCGCGTCCGACCGCGGCAGTGTGACCGTGGAGTTCGCCGTCGGGCTCCCGGTCGTCGCCCTCGTCCTGGTCTCCCTGGTCGCCGGCGTGGTCCTGGTCGACCGTGCCGGGCGGCTCGGGTCGGTCGCCGGCACGGCGGCACGGGCGCTCGGGCGCGACGACGAGCGGACGGCCGCCGCGGCACTCGCCACCGTGCCCGGTGCCACCTCACGGGTCCGCCACGAGGACGGTCTGGTGTGCGTGGACGTGCAGGGGACCCCGGCCGGTCCCTTCGCGGTCCTGCCGCTCCGCGCGACCGGCTGCGCGGCAGGAGGGGGCGGATGACGCGGCCGTCGGGACCCGACCGGCGCGTGCGGCCGACCGGGACCGTCGCGGTCCGCAGGGCACCGGACCGCGGTTCGGTGACCGTCGCCCTCGTCGCCGTGCTGGCGCTCGCGCTGCTCGTCGGCTCCGCGGCGCTCGCCGGTGCTCGGACGCGCGTGTTGCTCGAACGGACGCGCACCGCCGCCGACGCCGCAGTGCTCGCCGCCGCTGCGGTGCTCGTGCACCGTCTTCCCGGCGCCCCCTGCGCCGTCGCCGGACGCGTGGCACGCGCCAACGGTGCCGCACTCGACGCCTGCGCCACCGCGGGCTCCGCCGCCCGGGTCCGGACGGTGGCGGGCTCCGGACCGTTCGCCGTGAGCGCAGTGGCCGTCGCCGGGCCGCCACGCGGGCTGCCCGACCAGTGTGTGTATGGTGTGCACGTCGGCCCCCGGTCACCGTTGTCCCGGTCGACCCGGACACCGTTGCGGTCCTGGGCCGGCGCGCACCATCGATCAAGGAGTCACGTGCCAGGCACGAAGAAGCTCGTGATCGTCGAGAGCCCTGCGAAGGCGAAGACGATCGCGCAATACCTCGGCGACGGATACGAGGTCCAGGCGTCCGTCGGACACATCCGCGACCTCGTCGAGCCCAAGAACCTGCCGGCTGAGCTCAAGAAGGGCTCCCTCGGGAAGTTCTCGGTCGACGTCGACAACGGCTTCGAGCCCTACTACGTCGTCTCCGACGCGAAGAAGAAGACCGTCACCGAGTTGAAGCGCGCCCTGAAGGACGCCGACGAGCTCTTCCTCGCAACAGATGAGGACCGCGAGGGCGAGGCGATCGCGTGGCACCTCCTGCAGGTGCTCAAGCCGAAGGTGCCGGTCAAGCGCATGGTGTTCCACGAGATCACCAAGGAGGCCATCCAGCGTGCGAAGGAGGCCACCCGTGAGCTCGACACCGCCCTGGTCGACGCGCAGGAGACCCGCCGCATCCTCGACCGTCTCTACGGGTACGAGGTCTCGCCGGTGCTGTGGCGCAAGGTCGGCCCCGGGCTGTCCGCCGGTCGTGTGCAGTCGGCAGCGACGCGACTCGTCGTCGACCGGGAGCGCGAGCGCCTGGCGTTCGTGTCGGCGAACTACTGGGACCTGACGGCTCGGTTCGAGAAGGTCGGCGACACCGCCTTCACGGCGCGCCTCGCCCGACTGCAGGGCACCCGTGTCGCCTCGGGTCGCGACTTCGACGACCGCGGCTCGCTCAAGGGCGAGGCCGTCCGCCTGGACGAGGCCTCGGCCGCGGCGCTCACCACCGTGCTCGAGCGGGCCGGCGACGCCGTCGTCCGCAGCGTCGAGTCGAAGCCGTACACCCGTCGGCCCGCCGCACCGTTCACGACGTCGACCCTGCAGCAGGAGGCGGCCCGCAAGCTCCGCTTCTCCGCTCGGCAGACGATGAGCGTCGCGCAGTCGCTGTACGAGAACGGCCACATCACCTACATGCGTACGGACTCCTCGTCGCTGTCGCAGCAGGCGATCACCGCCGCGCGCAAGCAGGCCTCGGCGCTGTACGGGCCGGAGACGATCCCCGACAAGCCACGCAGCTACGCCGGCAAGAGCAAGAACGCGCAGGAGGCCCACGAGGCCATCCGCCCCGCCGGCGACACGTTCCGCACCCCGTCCGAGATGAACGGCGTGCTGCGGGGCAACGACTGGAAGCTCTACGACCTCATCTGGAAGCGGACGGTCGCCTCGCAGATGGCCGACGCCAAGGGGTCGACCGCGTCGGTCGTCCTCGGCATCACGTCGACCGACAGCGTCGCAGGGATCGCCTCGACGGCGAACGGGACGGACGCCGAGTTCACCGCGTCGGGCACCGTGATCACCTTCCGCGGCTTCCTCAACGCCTACGAGGAAGGCCGCGACGAGGAGCGCCACGGCGGGGGCGAGAACGGCGATGCCAAGCTCCCGCAGATGGCCGAGGGCGACCACCTCGGCGTCACCGAGGTCGAGGCCAAGGGCCACGACACGTCGGCTCCGCCGCGCTACACCGAGGCGAGCCTCGTGAAGACGCTCGAGGAACTCGGCATCGGTCGTCCGTCGACCTACGCCGCCATCATCTCGACGATCATGGACCGCGGGTACGTCACGCAGCGCGGCAGTGCCCTCGTCCCGAACTGGATCGCGTTCAGCGTGGTCCGGCTCCTCGAGGACCACTTCGGCGACCTCGTGCAGTACGACTTCACCGCCGGCATGGAAGAGGACCTCGACCGCATCGCGAGCGGCGACGCCGACCGCACCGACTGGCTCAAGGGCTTCTACTTCGGCGGCGACGACCACCGCGGGCTCCGGACCGTCATCGACAACCTGGGCGAGATCGACGCGCGCGACATCAACTCCGTCGAGCTTGCGCCGGGTCTGACCCTGCGGATCGGGCGGTACGGCCCCTACATCGAGGTGCCGAGCGACGACCCCGAGAAGCCCCGTCGCGTCAACGTGCCCGAGGACCTGGCGCCCGACGAGCTGACGACCGACAAGGCCCGCGAGCTCGTCGAGGCACCCGTCGTGGGCGACCGCGTGGTGGGCATCAACCCCGAGACGGGCAAGGAGGTCCTGGCGAAGGACGGTCGCTTCGGGCCGTACGTCACCGAGCGCACCCCCGAGCCCGAACCGCCCGTCGACCCGTCGACGGGCGAGGTCACCGAGCCGGCCGCCGATGCAGCACCCGCAGCCGCGGACCAGGCGACCACCACCGCGAAGGGCGCGAAGGGCGCGAAGGCCCCCGCGAAGAAGACGACGAAGAAGGCCGCGGCGCCGAAGGAACGCACCGCGTCGCTCTTCAAGTCGATGGACCCGCAGACCGTGGACCTCGAGACCGCGCTCAAGCTCCTCGACCTGCCCCGCGTCGTCGGCAAGGACCCGGAGTCCGGCGACGACATCACGGCGCAGAACGGTCGTTACGGCCCGTACATCAAGAAGGGCACGGACACCCGCACGCTGCCGAGCGAGGACGCGATCTTCGAGATCGACCTGCCCGGTGCGGTGGAGCTCTTCGCGCAGCCCAAGTACGGCGGCCGACGCGCTGCCACGGCCGCGCTCAAGGAGTTCGAGGCGGACCCCGTGTCCGGGAAGCCCATCAAGGTGAAGGACGGCCGCTTCGGTCCGTACGTCACCGACGGTGAGACGAACGCGACGATCCCGCGCGGCGAGGACGTCGAGACCGTCGACCACGCCCGTGCCGTGCAGCTGCTCGCGGACAAGCGTGCCAAGGGGCCGGTGAAGAAGAAGGCGCCGGCGCGGAAGACCGCGGCCAAGAAGAAGTGACCGGGCGCTTCATCACCCTCGAGGGTGGCGACGGCGCGGGCAAGACCACCCAGGCCGAGCTCCTCAGCACCTGGCTCGAGGAGCACGGCCGGACGGTCGTCCGCACGCGTGAACCCGGCGGCACGGAGCTCGGGCAGCGCATCCGCGAGATGGTGCTGCACGAGCGCGGGCACGTCTCGGCGCGCGCCGAGGCCCTCCTCTACGCCGCGGACCGGGCGCACCACGTCGAGACGGTCGTCCGCCCCGCGCTCGCCCGGGGGGAGGTCGTCCTGCAGGATCGGTACATCGACTCGTCGGTGGCCTACCAGGGCGTCGCACGGGGCCTGGGTGCCGAGCGCATCCGCTCGGTGTCCGACTGGGCGGCCGACGGCCTGCTCCCGGACCTGACGGTGCTGCTCGACCTCGACGTCACGGCCGGGCGGAGCCGGGTCGCGGCAGCTCGGGGCAACGTCTTCGACCGGCTGGAGTCCGAGGCGGCGTCGTTCCACGAGACCGTCCGACGAGCCTTCCTGGACGCTGCCGCTGCGGAGCCCGAACGCTTCCTCGTCGTGGACGCCGGGCAGCCTGCCGACACGGTCCACCGCGCGGTCCGAGCCGCGGTCGGTGCCGTCGTCGGGATCGCGGACGAGGACGGTCCGGCGTGACGGTGGCTGCTGACAGGATGTCCTCGTGAGCGTGTGGGACGGCCTGACCGGACAGGACGACGCCGTCGCGGCCCTGCGCAGTGCGGCCGAGGCTCCCGACGGGACCGGCGGCATGACCCACTCGTGGTTGATCACCGGGCCGCCCGGGTCCGGACGGTCGAACGTCGCCACCGCCTTCGCTGCCGCCCTGGTCGGTGCCGGAGCGGACGATGACCACGCCCTGCGGCAGATCACCGCGCGCACGCACCCCGACGTGTCGGTGCTCACCACCCAACGCGTCATCATCACGATCGACGAGATCCGGCAGCTGGTGACGTCGTCGTACTACTCGCCCTCGGTCGGTCGGTACCGCGTGGTGATCATCGAGGACGCCGACCGCATGACGGAGCGCACCTCCAACCTGCTGCTCAAGGCGCTCGAGGAGCCGCCGGAGCGGACGGTGTGGATCCTGTGCGCGCCGAGCGAGGCGGACCTGCTGCCGACGATCCGGTCCCGCGTGCGCTCGGTGCGGCTCCGAGTGCCCGACGTCGCGTCCGTCGCGGAGCTCATCGTCGCCAGGACCGGGGTCGACCGGGCCCTCGCGACCGATGCCGCGCGGCAGGCGCAGAGCCACATCGGGATGGCGCAGCGACTGGCGACGACCGAGGACGCCCGTGCACGCCGACGCCGGACACTCGAGACCGTGCTCGGGGTGCGCTCGGTCGGCGACGCCGTGATGGCCGCCGCCGAGCTCCTGGCGGTCGCCGACGAGGACGCCAAGGCGATCACGCAGCAGCGGGACGGCGAGGAGCGGGACGCAGCCCTGCGATCGCTCGGCGTGGAGCCGGGCGGCACCGTGCCACCGGCACTGCGGTCGCAGCTGCGAGCGCTGGAGGAGGACCAGAAGCGTCGGGCGACCCGCAGCCTGCGCGACGGACTCGACCGGATCCTCGTCGACGTCTCGTCGCTGTACCGCGACCTGCTCCTGCTCGGCCTCGGTGCACCGGCAGAGCCGGTGAACCTGTCGATGCGCGACCAGCTGGACCGGGCGCTCGAGGTGGTGCCGCCGTCCGCGGCGCTCGAGGTGCTCGACGCGGTGTCGCTCGCCCGGTCGCGGATCGCGGCGAACGTCGCGGCACTGCTCGCGCTCGAGGCGCTGCTCGTGACCGTGGCCCGCGCGACCCGCTGACCCGGGTCGGCCGCCGACCCGCCCGTTCCGCTGACCCGCGTGGCCCGCGCGACCCGCTGCCCCGCGCTGGCCCGCGCGACCCGGACCGCCGTGACACCGGACCCCTGGCGACGGGGGTCGCGGGGTGGGCGTGCGCCGAGCCTCCCGGCCGGTCAGCCTCCACCCACCCGACCCTGCGCGACCCCGCAGCCGATCGCCCCGACCACCGTGAGAAGATCGCGACATGCCCGAAGCCGCACCCGGACTGCGTGAGCGCAAGCGCCGCGCCACCCGCCTCGCGATCCAGCAGGCCGCCCTGCGGATCGCACTCGACTCCGGCTGGCCCGCCGTCACCGTCGACGAGATCGCCCGACGAGCGGACGTGTCCCCACGGACGTTCTTCAACTACTTCCCGAGCAAGGAACAGGCGCTCCTGGGCGACGACCCGACGCTGCCGACGGGACCGGCGCTCGACACCTTCCGCGCCGGGGGGCCGAGCGGCGAGCTCCTGTCCGACCTCGGCACCCTGCTCGTGCACGCGACGGGCGAGCTGGTGGAGGAACGCGGGCTGCTCGCGGAACGGCAGCAGGTGCTCCGCGCCGCTCCGGAGCTGTTCACGCGGCGGATGGCCTCGATGAAGGAGTTCCAGGCCGAGATCGAGGAGGCCGTTGCGGGGCGGCTCGCGGGCACGGAACCGGACCTCGCGTCGGACCCGGACGCCCTGCGGCGCCGCGCCCGGCTCGCGTCGGTGGTGGCGCTGGCAGCGCTCCGACACGCCTGGTGGGAGTGGTCCGACGGGGCCACCGAGACGCAGCTGACCGAGGAGCTCCAGCGGTCGTTCGACGAACTCGGCGCGCTCGTTTCGCGTTCGCTCGTCTGAACCTGTATAGTCATTGCTCGTGCCGCTCCGGGAACGGAGCGTCCGCCGCCTTAGCTCAGTCGGCAGAGCGATTCACTCGTAATGAATAGGTCGTCGGTTCGATTCCGACAGGCGGCTCGACACCGGAACCCCCGGTCGGACAGTGTCCGACCGGGGGTTCCGTCGTTGCCGAGCGGTCCGGCTAGGGCAGGTAGTAGGTCGGGTTCGGCAGCTTGATGCTCCGGTCCGACGACCCGCCGAGCAGGTCGCTGTACTGGTCGCCGAGGTTCGCGACCACGTCGTACCCGCCTCCGGCAGGGGACTCGATGTGCGCCCGGGTCTGCGCCTTGTACTCGACCGTCGTGCACTTCGCGGCGGCGCAGGTGACGTACGACGGCTGCTGGGAGCTGCCGGTGCCGGTCCACTTCGTGTAGTAGGTCCGGTTCCCGTCGGTGGTCGCGGCGAACTGCGGGTAGCCGACGGCGTGCAGGTTCGCGATGGTGGCGTCCTGCTGCGCCTCGTTCCGACCGGTCACGCCGATCACGGTGCAGCCCGCCTGCTGCGCTGCGGCGACGAGCGTCGGCATGCCCGGCGACGCGGGGAAGCGCTGGTCCTGCACCCACTCGTCCTGCAGTGCGGGATCGAACACGAAGTGCATCGCGGCGACCTCCATGTCGTAGGTCCACAGCGTCGTGTCGTCGGCGTCCAGGACGATCGCCGGGTTGCGGTGCTGCTGTCGGGCGACGGCGCACTGCCGGGCGATCGCGGGGGCCTGCCGTGCCACGAGCCGGGCCGTCTCGCGGACGTAGGGGGAGTCGGTGCGGTTCGCGAGTCCGGTGCCGGGGTCGCCGTAGTAGGTGGCGATGGTCTTCTTGACGGAGTCGATGTTCGGGATGCCCTCGCCGCCCCGCGTTGCGCCGGAGGAGCCGTCGGCGGCCATCGTGAAGTGGGTCCTCGGGGCGAGGCGCGGTTCGCGCACGCCGCGCAGGTCCGCCGAGGGCAGGTAGTACGTGGGGTTCGGCAGCTTCAGCGTCCGGTCGGCGTACCCGCCCTGCAGGTCGCTCCACTGGTCACCGACGTTGAGTGCGATGTCGTAGCCGAGGTCCTGCTCGATGTGCTTCCGGGTGAGTGCCTTGTACTCGACGGTGGTGCACTTCGCGGCTGCGCAGGTGATCCAGGACGGCTGCTGGGACGCGCCGGTCCCCGTCCACTTCGTGAAGAAGTGGTCCTCGGAGAAGGCCGTGTAGCCGACCTTCGCCAGGTTCTGCACGGTCGCCGTCTTCTGGTCGTCGGTGCGGCCGGTCAGGCCGAACACGGTGAAGCCCATCGCCTGCGCGCGGTTCACGAAGCCGACCATGGACGGGGTCGCGGGGAACCGTTGGTCCTGCACCCACTCGTCCTGGCGCGCGGGGTCGAAGACGAAGTGCATGTCCGCGACCTCCATGTCGTAGGTCCACAGCGTGGTGTCGTCGGCGTCGAGGACGATCGCCGGGCGCTGCCCGTGCCGGACGGCGCGGTCGTGGATGCGGCGGAGCTGGCGTGTCTCGCGGTCGACGATCGACCGCACCTCGCGGACGTAGGGGGAGTCGGTTCGGTTCGCGAGTCCGGTGCCGGGGTCGCCGTAGTAGGTGGCGATGGTCTTCTTGACGGAGTCGATGTTCGGGATGCCCTCGCCGCCCTCGGTGGCGCCGGAGGAGCCGTCCGCGGCCATCGTGAAGTGCGTCCTCGGGGTGAGCGAGGAGTCGGGGCCGTGAGCGGGCGGCGTCCAGCCGTGCGCGTCGGCCGGCGCCGCGGTGAGGACGGTGGACACGACGAGGAGTGCCGCGCTCGTGGCGACGGCGGTGCGGAGGGATCGGCGCATGGAGACCTGGTGACCTTCGAGTCGGGGACCGCCCCCGATCGGGGGACAGCAGCACGCTAGTTGTCGGTCAGCCGAGTGGTCCATGTGGGTCCGTACAGGTGACCGCCGCGTCGTCGCCCGGCGACCGGCTGGTAGACAGGTGGCATGACGGTTCGCTGGGGAGTCATCGGTACGGGCGGCATCGCCCACTCGTTCGTGGCGGACTGCACCGCCGCGGGGATCGACTTCGTCGCGGTGGGGAGCCGCACGCGCGAGTCCGCCGAAGCCTTCGCCGCCGAGCACGGCATCGCCCGCGCGCACGGCTCCTACGCGGACCTGGTCGCCGACCCGGACGTCGACGCCGTCTACGTCGCCACACCGCACTCGCGTCACGCCGAGGACGCCCTGCTCGCGATCGACGCCGGCAAGCACGTCCTGGTCGAGAAGGCGTTCACCATCACCGCGGCCGAGGCGCGTCGGGTGGTCGACGCCGCCCGCCGCGCCGACGTCGCCGTGACCGAGGCGATGTGGACCCGCTTCCTGCCGCAGATGCGGATGATCCGCGAGATCGTGGCAGAGGGGCGCATCGGACGCCCGCGCCTGGTCGAGGCCACCCACCACCAGGCCCTGCCCAGCGATCCCCGCCACCGGCTGAACGACCCGGCGCTCGGCGGCGGCGCGATCCTCGACCTCGGCGTGTACCCGATCTCGTTCGCGGTGGACGTGCTCGGTGTGCCGACGGCGGTCACCGCCGCCGGCACGCTGAGCGACCAGGGCGTCGACACCCAGATGGGCCTGGTGCTCACCCACGAGGGCGGTGCCCAGTCGATGATCCACTTCAGCCTGGACCTGCGGAGCCCGAACACCGCGTCGATCATCGGCGAGGACGGGCGCATCGACCTCGACGACACCTGGTACACGCCCACCACGTGGCGGCTCCGTGACCGCGACGGCACGGTCCTCGAGGAGTTCGACTCGCGCGAGGAGCTCGCCGGCTACGCCCACGAGGCGCGTGCGTTCGAGGCGATGGTCACCTCCGGGACGCACGAGGGTGGCCCGATGGACCCCGAGGAGACGATCGCGATCACGGCCGTCATGGACGAGGCCCGTCGGCAGGTGGGCGTCCGCTACGCGGCCGACGACGACGGATCGGACGCGCCGTCGGACGACTGACGTGCGCCGGCGGGTGCGCCGGCGACCGATCCGGTCTGGAGGCTCCTCCCGCGGTTCCGTAGGATCGGTCGCGATGTCCGACCAGCAGCCCACGTCGAAGTCCGTCCCGGCACGCCTCCGCGGCGCCGTCGGGTCCCTGCGCCGCTCCGCGGCTCGCCGACCGGTCCCGTGGATCGCCGGTGGTCTCGTCGGTGTCCTCCTGCTGGGCTCGGGCGCCTCGGTCGCCGTGGCTGCCGCGACGATGCCGTCCCGCCCGTCCGCGGCGACGCGGTCGGCCGCCGCGACGCCCGCGCCGTCGGACACGCCCCGGAGCTCCGCGACACCGAGTGCGACGCCGACGGACGAGTCCCGCTCGGTGCCGGACGACGCCGCCGGCCCGTCGGCCCTGCGGACCTGCACGATCGACGCCGCGGCCTCGGCAGCCGGCCTCGGGTCCTTCGAGGGCTTCGTCATGGACGCGGAGTCCGGGGAGACGCTGTTCTCGCGGAACGGGGAGGAGGCGGCACAGACCGGCAGCGTGATGAAGACGCTGACGAGCGCCACGGCCCTCGCGGTCCTCGGCGGCGACCACCGCATCCCGACCACGGTGACGAAGGAGGCCGACGGCACCGTCGCGCTCGTCGGTCACGGCGATGCGACGCTCTCGGCCGGCAACGGCAAGGTGTACCCGGGCGCGCCGACCCTCGCGCAGCTCGCACAGCAGGTGAAGGCGGCCCTCGGTGACGCCCCGGTGACGACGATCGTCGCCGACGACAGCTACTGGGACGACGCCGACGCGTGGGACCCGACCTGGCCGGAGAGCGAGCGCACCATCGGGTACCAGCCCCGGGTCACCGCGCTCATGGTCGACGGCGACCGGGCGAACCCGGCCGCTGCGACCTCGCCCCGCTCCACCGACCCGGTCGGTCGCGCCGGAGCAGCCTTCCGCACGGCACTGGCGAACGCGGGCGTCGCAGGAGCCGGGAACGCGCAGGTGGTGCAGCGCGCGACCACGAGCACGGACCAGATCGCCTCGGTCTCCTCGCAGCCGGTGTCGACGCTGATCGGGCAGATGATCCCGAACTCCGACAACACCCTGGCCGAGATGCTGGCGCGCGTCTCGTCGAAGGAGTCCGGTGCAGGCGGGTCGGCGGCGTCGCTGACCGGCGTCTACCAGAAGGCACTCGCCGGCTACGGCGTCGATCCCGCGGGCATCACGATCAAGGACGGCTCGGGGGAGAGCGCGGCGAACGCGGTGTCGCCGTCCTTCGTCGCCCACCTCATGGTCGCGGTCGCCGCGGGCGAGAAGGGCCTCGGCGTGCTGTCCGGGGCGCTCCCCGTCGCTGGCGTCTCCGGCACCCTGTCGAGCCGGTTCACGGGGGAGAACGCGGTGGCGCGCGGCAAGGTGCACGCGAAGACCGGGTGGATCGACAGCGCGAACACGCTCGGCGGGTACATCGACGCGGCGGACGGCCGACGCCTCACCTTCGCGTTCTACGCGATCGGGTCCCCGCGTGCCGCGGCACTGCCGGCGCTCGACGCCGTCACCGCGGCGACGTACCGGTGCGGTGGGAGCCTGACCTCGTCCTGACGTCCACGAAGCCGCAGGGTGCCGGGTGCAGGATGGATGCATGGCCAGGGCACTGCTCGTCGTCGACGTCCAGAACGACTTCACGGAGGGCGGCGCGCTCGGTGTGACCGGGGGCGCGGCCGTCGCGGAGCGCATCAGCGCGTTCCTCCGTCGGCACGCGGACGAGTACGACCTCATCGTCGGCTCCCGTGACTGGCACCACGGCGACGACGACAACGGCGGACACTTCGCCGGACCCGAGGGGCCGGACTTCGTGGACACGTGGCCGGTGCACTGCGTCGGCGGCACGCCCGGTGCGGCGTACCACCCGGACCTCGACACGAGCGTCATCGACGTCGACGTGTTCAAGGGGCGGGGCCGGCCGGACTACTCGGCGTTCCAGGCGAGCACGGACGACGGCACCGCGCTGCCGGACCTCCTCGCCGACCGTCGGGTGACGACGGTGGACATCGTCGGCATCGCCACCGACCACTGCGTGCGCGCCACGGCGCTCGACGCGCGGGCCGCCGGGTACGACGTCGCCGTCTACGACGACCTCGTGGCCGGGGTGGACCCGGACCGCAGCGCACGGGCCCTGGACGAGATCAGCGCGGTCGGCGGGCACGTCGACCACAGCGACATGGACGAGGGGCTCGCGAACCCCGGAGGAGCAGTACTGTGACCGCACCCACCACCACGACCAGCGGACCCACCCCGGCCGGCCCGACCACCACCGTCTCGGACGACCACGTCGCCGTCGCAGACGTCCCCACCGGACTCCTCATCGGCGGCTCCTGGCGCGCCGCGAGCGGCGGCGCGACCTTCCCCGTCCGCGACCCCAGCACGGGCGAGGTCCTCGCCGAGGTCGCCGACGCGACGCCCGAGGACGGCATCGCCGCCCTCGACGCCGCCGTGGCCGCGCAGGAGGCCTGGGCCTCGACCGCGCCGCGGCGACGGTCGGACATCCTCCGCCGGGCGTTCGACCTGGCCCACGAGCACGAGGACGACCTCGCCGCCCTGATGACGCTCGAGATGGGCAAGCCCCTCGCCGAGTCCCGGGGCGAGGTCGCCTACGGCAGCGAGTTCCTCCGGTGGTTCTCGGAGGAGGCCGTCCGCATCTCGGGTGACTACCGCACCAACCCGGAGGGCACCGGACGCGGCATCGTGCTCCGACGCCCCGTCGGTCCCGTCTACGCGATCACGCCGTGGAACTTCCCCCTCGCGATGGCGACGCGCAAGATCGGCCCGGCACTCGCGGCCGGCTGCACGGTCGTGCTGAAGCCGGCGGACCTCACGCCGCTCACGACGCTCTTCCTGGTCGAGTTGTTCCGCCGCGCCGGGCTGCCCGACGGGGTGCTCAACGTGGTGCCCTCGCGCGATGCGAAGGCGCTGTCGGAGCCGATCATCGCCGACCGCCGACTGCGCAAGCTCACCTTCACCGGTTCGACGCCGGTCGGATCGGCACTCCTCAAGCAGGCCGCCGACAACGTCCTCAAGACGAGCATGGAGCTCGGCGGCAACGCTCCGCTCCTCGTCTTCGACGACGCCGACCTCGACGAGGCGGTCACGGCGGCGATGCAGGCGAAGTTCCGCAACGTCGGCGAGGCCTGCACGGCGGCGAACCGCTTCTTCGTGCAGGAGGGCATCGCCGAGGCCTTCACCGCGGCGCTCACCGCGAAGGTCGACGGACTGCGGATCGGCCGGGGCACCGAGGACGGGACCACCATCGGTCCGCTCATCGACGACCGTGCCGTGGACAAGGCCGCCGGGCTCGTCGACGACGCCGTGCAGCGGGGTGCCCGACTCGTGACCGGCGGGGAGCGGGTCGACCGTCCGGGCACGTTCTACGCACCGACGGTGCTCGACGAGGTCCCGCCGGGGTCGGACATCCTCACCACCGAGATCTTCGGGCCGGTCGTGTCGATCACGCGGTTCGCCACCGAGGAGGAGGGCATCCGCCTCGCGAACGACACCGAGTACGGGCTCGTCGCGTACGCGTTCACGACCGACCTCCGGCGCGGTCAGCGGCTCGCCGAGCGTCTCGAGACGGGCATGCTCGGGCTGAACACGGGCGTCGTGTCGAACGCGGCGTTCCCGTTCGGCGGGGTCAAGTCCTCGGGGCTCGGCCGCGAGGGTTCGCACGAGGGCCTCGAGGAGTACCTGGAGTCGGTCTACGTCCTCACGCCGGACCCCTTCGCCGCCTGACCTCCCCTCACCACGCAACGTGGGCGGTCCCGCGCAGCGATATACCGCTGCGCGAGACCGCCCACGTTGCGTTCCGCGGGATCGACGTCAGACGAGCAGCTGGTGCTTGGCGAGGTCCCGGTAGAGCGGGGTGGACTGCACGAGCTCCGAGTGCGTGCCCGTGCCGACGACCCGGCCGTGCTCGAGCACGACGATGACGTCGGAGTCGACGACGGTCGACAGCCGGTGGGCGATGACGAGCAGCGTCCGGTCGGCCGCGACGGCGTCGATCGCGAGCCGCATCTTCTGCTCGTTCACCCCGTCGAGCGAGGACGTCGACTCGTCGAGCAGCAGGATCGGGGGCGCGGCGAGCAGCGCTCGGGCGATCGCGAGCCGTTGCCGCTCACCACCGGACAGCATGACGCCGTCCTCACCGACCTGGGCGTCGAGCCCGCGGGGGTCGCGGTGCAGCACGTCGCCGAGGTTGACGGCCTCGAGCACCCGGACGCACTCGGCCTCGGACGCGTCGGGGGAGCCGAGCAGCAGGTTCGCCCGGATGGTGCCGGCGAGCACGGGGGCGTCCTGCTCGACGTACCCGATCTGCGCGCGGAGCTCGGCGCGGTCGAGCCCGCGGACGTCGACGCCGCCGAGCCGGATCACGCCCGAGGTCGGGTCGTAGAAGCGCTCGATGAGCGCGAGCGTCGTGGACTTGCCGGCCCCGGAGGGACCGACCAGCGCCACTCGCGCGCCGCGGGGCACGCGGAACGACACGTCGTCCAGCACCACGTCCTCGGCGGAGGGTGCGGCGTCGACGGCACCCGAGCCTCCCGACCGGTCCGTCGCGCTGCCCGCGCCCGTCGCGCCGTCCGCGCCCGACGCATCCGCAGCCCGCGCGTAGCGGAACGTCACGTGCTCGAACGCGATCGCGTCGTCGGTCTCCGTCGCCGCGGCGACCCGGACGGCACCGTCGTCCTGGTCCTCCGTCGGCAGGTGCAGGATCTCCTCGATGCGGCCGAGGGCGCCGAGTGCCTGCGCGACCGCGACGGCCGCACCGAGGGCCTGCCCGAGCGGCATGACCATCATGAAGAGCAGCAGGATGAAGGTGATCAGCGTGGCGATGGTGATCTGCCCCGCGGCGACCTGTGCACCCCCGACCCCGAGCACGGCGATGAACGCGACCTGCATCACGATGCTCGCGACCGGCACCACGAACGCCGACATCTTCGCGATGTCCAGGCCGCGGCGGTAGGCCTCGGTGGCGTGTCCGTCGACCTCGGCGACCTCGCGGCCGGTGGCCCCGGCGGCTCGGATCGTGCGGACGGCACCGATGCCCCGCTCGACCGCCGCGGTCAGGTCGCCGACCTTCTCCTGGGCACGCTTCGACGCGACGCGGATGCGTCGGCTGAGCCCGCCGACGACGACGATCGCGACGAGGACGATGACGACGGTGATGCCGAGGAGCAGGGGGTCGATGACCGCCATCGCGATGATCGCGCCGACGAACGTCAGGGCGCCACCGATCGACTCGATGAGCCCCTGCGTGAGCACGGCGCGCAGGAGCGTCGTGTCGCTGCCGACGCGGGACACGAGGTCGCCGGTGCGGCGGGTGTCGAACTCCGAGATCGGCAGGTTGAGGATCCGCGCGATGAGCTTGCGGCGGGTCGAGAGCACCACGCCCTCACCGGCGCGCTGGAGCAGGAAGTGCTGCACGCCGTTCAGGACGCCCGAGACGAGCACGAGGGCGACGAGCGCCCAGACCAGGATCGAGAGCGTCTCGCCGTGCTGCACGGCGGTGACGACCTGGTTGACGAGCAACGGCTGCGCGAGCGACGCGCCGGCTCCGAGGACGCTCAGCACGATGATCACGGCCATCGCGGGCTTGTTCTCGAACAGGTAGGTCAGCAGGCGGCCGAAGCTCGCCCGTGGGCCCTCGGACGGCTTGCGGCGTGCGGAGAAGAGGCTCATCGTTCCTGGTTCCTGCCGCCCGTGCGGGGTGTGCTGGCGGCCGTCGTCCATCTTCGCACCGTCCCGTGGGAGCGTGGTGCGCGGCGTTGTGTCGGTTGTCCCGCCGTTGAACGACATCCCCGCTGTCGGACGACGTCGGGGGTGTCGTCCCACAGCGGCAGCACGCGCAGGCGACATCGCGCGCGCGACCCTGGACGCGACGGACGGGAGGCGCGGGGGCGGGCCCGCCCCCCCCCCCCCCGCCCGCGGGGGGGGGGGGGGGGGGGCCCCCGGCCGCCCCCCCCCCCCGCCCGCGCCGCGTGCGGCGGCCCCGCTGCGG
>NZ_JBIVRJ010000002.1:654695-801204 GCF_044755625.1 Curtobacterium sp. NPDC092190
GGGTGGGGGCGGCGGGGGGGGGGGCCGCCCCCCCGCGGCCGCGGCGGGGGGGGGGGGGGGGGGCGCCCGGGGGGGGGGGGGGGGGGGGGGGGGGGCCGGCCCCGCCCCCGCGCCTCCCGTCCGTCGGGTGGTCGCGTCAGGACGCGCCGGTCATGCCCGCACGTCTGCCGGAGCAGCGTCCGGCGAACCGGCTGCGTCGGCTTCGTCGAGCCCCGCACCCTTCGTCTCACGGACGAAGAACAGCGCGACCACGGTCACCACGGCGGCGAGCGTCAGGTAGAGCCCGACCCAGACGATCGTGCCGTCCGGCTGCCACAGCGCCAGGGCGATCGTCGGTGCGAGCGACGCCCCGAGGATCGACGCCACGTTGTAGGCGATCGCCGACCCGGTGTAGCGGACGTTCGTCGGGAAGAGCTCCGGCAGCAGGGCCCCCATCGGACCGAACGTCAGGCCCATGAGCGAGAGCCCCACGACCAGGAACGTGACGACGGTGATCGGCCCGGTCGACGCGGCGAACCAGAACTGGAACGTCAGGCCGAACAGGGCGATGCCGATCGTGGTGGGGATCAGCGTGCGTCGGCGGCCGTACCTGTCGGCGAGCCACCCGGCGATCGGGGTGAAGACGCCGAAGAACACGACGCCGATCATGAGCAGCGTGAGGAACTCGCCCCGGCTGTACCCGAGGCCGACCTTCGGCACCAGCGGGCCGGCCTCGGCGGCGGTGGTGCCGTAGGACAGCGTGAACGTCGTCATGAAGTAGAAGAGCACGTAGGTCGCGACCATGCCGAAGGTGCCGACGATCAGGGCCTTCCACGAGGTGCGGAACACCCGTCCGAGCGGCACCTTGGCGACCGAGCCGGACTCCTGCACGCCGCGGAACACCGTGGACTCGACGAGCTTGAACCGGACGTAGAGGCCGACGATCACGAGGACGGCCGAGAGCAGGAACGGGATGCGCCAGCCCCACGCCTGGAAGTCGGCGTTCGGGGTGCCGTCCGCACCGGCGGGCATCGCGGCGTTGATGGCGATGAACAGGCCGTTCGCGAGCAGGAAGCCGATCGGGGCGCCGAGCTGCGGCATCGACCCGAACACGCCGCGCTTGCCCTTCGGCGCGTTCTCGGTCGCGAGCAGCGCCGCGCCGGACCACTCGCCGCCGAGCCCGACGCCCTGGGCGAAGCGCATCACGGCGAGCAGGACCGGTGCCCAGATGCCGATCGACGCGAAGGTCGGCAGGCAGCCGATCAGGAACGTCGCCGTCCCCATCACGAGCAACGACGCGACGAGGGTGGCCTTGCGACCGACACGGTCGCCGAAGTGGCCGAAGACGATCGACCCCACCGGGCGGGCGAAGAACGCCAGGGCGAACGTGACGAAGGACGACAGCTGCGAGGCCGTCGGGTCCTCGTTGGGGAAGAACAGCGTGGGGAAGACGAGGACGGCGGCGGTCGCGTAGACGTAGAAGTCGTAGAACTCGATGGAGGTTCCGACGAGGCTGGCGATGATCACGCGGGAGCGCGGGTTGCCGGTGGCCTTCGTGTCGGTCGTGGCGGCGGGTGCCGGGGCGGTCATGTACGGGGACTCCGAGGGGAGCACTCACGAGGAGCGCGGCGGTGTACCGAGGCTGCGGACACCGGTCGGTCGCGCGGGGTGGCGCGGGCTCGGACCGGGTGCGTTCGGTGGGTGGTGGACCGCTCGTGACGGAACCCTCACCTTACGACACCCGTCGCGCAGCTGGAAATCGGCCGGGAGGCCCGTGGCAGCGTCCGCGCGCCGCGGAGCGTCCGTCAGCCGGCCACCGCCGTCAGCCGGCCATCCCCGTCAGCTGGTCGCGCCGGTCTCCAGGTGCGCGGGAAGCTGGTGGCCCATGCGGTCGCGCTTGGTGTCGAGGTACGCGGCGTTCTGCGCGACGACGCCGACCACGAGCGGGACCAGCGACGACACCGCGATGCCGTGCTCCTCGAGCTGCCGACGCTTCTCGGGGTTGTTCGAGAGCAGTCGGACGCGGGCGATGCCGAGGTCGGTGAGGATGCCCGCCGCACCGCCGTACTCGCGGGAGTCGGCCGGCAGTCCGAGCGCGAGGTTCGCGTCGAGCGTGTCGAGACCGTCCTCCTGCAGGCGGTAGGCCTTGAGCTTGTTGATCAGCCCGATGCCGCGTCCCTCCTGCCCGCGCAGGTAGATCACGACCCCGCCCTCGGTGGCGATGGTGTCGAGCGCGGCGTCGAGCTGCGGCCCGCACTCGCACTTCAGCGACCCGAACGCCTCGCCGGTCAGGCACTCCGAGTGCACGCGGACCAGGGCGTCGTCCCCGGGGGCCGATCCGTCGGGCAGCGCGGCGATGATCGCGACGTGCTCGGCGCTCGTGACGAGGTCGCGGTAGGCCCGCATCTCGAACGTGCCGTGGGTGGTCGGGACGGTGGTCGCGACCTCGAACTGCACCGGGCTGCCCGGGGTGGGGGAGGTGAGGGCGTCGGTCATGGGGTGCTCCGGTCGTTCTGTGCCTGGTCGGCGGTCCTGGTCGTCGCGGCCGTCGACGTCGCGTCGTCGGCACGGGCGGTCCGGGCGCGGTGGGGTCGAGCGCGGACCAGGAGGTCGGGTCCCAGGCTGGTGGTCGATGTGATGTCCAACGGGTGGCGGTCGCCGATGCTTCCCACGCCGACGTCACCGATCGCGACGCGCGGGCCACCGAGCAGCACGGGCGCGAGGTACACGAGCAGCTCGTCGACGAGGCCCGCGGCGACGAGCGCCGAGGCCACGGTGGGACCGCCCTCGACGAGGACGCTGTGCACGCCGTGGTCACGCAGGGTGCGCAGCGCGGCGGCGAGGTCGTGCCCCGGCAGGGCGAGCAGGCCGCGTGGGTGGCGTCGGACGGCCGCGTCGTCGGGTACCGGGCGGTCGCCGACGACGACGGGGAGCGGCTGGTCGGCGAGCAGTTCGCCGGCGTCGCCGCGTGCGGTGAGGCTCGGGTCGTCGGCGAGCACGGTGCCGGTGCCGACCAGGATCGCGTCGTGGGCGGCACGCTGCTCGTGCACGTGCTGTCGGGCTGCCGCGCCGGTGATCCACTTGCTCGTGCCGTCGGCGGCGGCCGCGCGACCGTCGAGGCTCGACGCCCACTTCACGGTCACCCACGGGCGCCCGGTGCGGACGGACAGCAGCCAGCGCTCGAGGAACGCCTCGGCCTCGTCGGCGAGGACGCCGCTGACGACCTCGACGCCGGACGTCCGCAGTCGCTCGGCCCCGCCGCTCGCCTGCTCACCCGGGTCGTCGACGGCGTAGACGACGCGGCCGACGCCGGCCTCGATCAGGGCGAGCGCGCAGGGGCCGGTGCGACCGACGTGGTTGCACGGCTCGAGCGTCACGACGGCGGTGGCGCCCCGCAGCTGTTCGGCGGGCACCTTCGCCATCGCGTCGACCTCGGCGTGCGGGGTCCCCGCGCCCTTGTGCCAGCCCTCGGCGAGGACGTCCCCGGCGGGGGAGAGGAGCACGGCACCGACGCGGGCGTGGTCACCGACGACCGGTCCGAGCGCGGCGAGCTCGAGGGCGCGGCGCATCGCCCGGAGTTCCTCGGGGCGGGCGCGCGGGTCGGACGGCGACATCACGCTCCGACACTACCGACGAGGCGTCGATGACGCGTCACCTTGCTGTCCCCTGTCAGCGAACGACGCCGCGGGCCAGGGCAGGTCGGACGCAGGGACGCCGTCCGCGCGACGGAGGCCGGTCCACGCGGTCGTCGGCCCGCCGTCCCGGTCCGGGATCCGGGCGGTCCCGGTGCCGGTGAACGAGAAGCCGCCGGCGCGGGCCACCGAGGCGGAGCCGACGTTGCCCTCGTAGCACTCCCAGTACACGTCGGGCGCCCCCTGGGAGAACGCCCACGCGACGACGAGCTCCACCGCCGCGTGCATCAGCCCCTCGCCACGGGCCGTCGGTGCGAGCCAGAAGCCGAGGTCGCGGTGCTCGGTGCGGAACGACACCACACCCTCGAGCCACGTCGACCCCGGGCGCCGGATGCCCCAGGTGTACTCGCGGTCGGACGCCCACCCCGGACCGACCAGCGCGTCGACGAAGGTCTGCGCGTCGCGGTCCGTGTACGGCGTCGGGACGGTCGTCCACCGCACGACCGACGGGTCCTGGCAGCCCCGCGTGATGGCCGCGGTGTCGGACCGGGTCGGCACCGTGAGGTGCACCCGGTCCGACGACAGCGTCACGGGGAGCATCGTCAGCCGCGCGAGCGGGGCACGAAGCCGATGCGGTCGTACACGCGGGCGAGCGTGGCCTGCGCGATGGACTCGGCACGCTCGGCGCCGACGGCGAGCAGCCGGTCGAGCTCCGCAGGGTCGTCGAGCAGTTCGAGCGTCCGGGCGCGCACGGGCTCGAGCTCGGCGACGACGGCGTCGGCCACGGCACCCTTGAGGTCGCCGTAGCCCTTGCCGACGAACTGTTCCTCGAGCGACGCGACCGGGGTCCGCGTGAACGCCGACAGGATCGCGAGCAGGTTGGTCACGCCGGGCTTCTCCTGGCGGTCGGCCCGGATCTCGCGCTCGGTGTCGGTGACGGCGGAGCGGATCTTCTTCGCGGTGCGCTTCGGGTCGTCGAGCAGGCGGATGAGGCCGTTGTCCGACGCGGCGGACTTGCTCATCTTGCTCGTCGGGTCCTGCAGGTCGTAGATGCGTGCGGTCTCGGTGCCGATCTGCGCCTTCGGGACGACGAAGGTGTCGCCGAAGCGGGAGTTGAACCGGGTCGCCAGGTCCCGCGTCAGCTCGACGTGCTGCCGCTGGTCGTCGCCGACCGGCACGACGGCGGTGTCGTAGAGCAGGATGTCCGCCGCCATGAGGATGGGGTACGTGAAGAGCCCGACCGAGGCCGCTTCGGTGCCCTGCCGTGCCGACTTGTCCTTGAACTGGGTCATCCGGCTCGCCTCGCCGAACCCCGTCAGGGTGTTCAGCACCCAGGCGAGTTCGGCGTGCGCCGGCACGTGCGACTGCACGAACAGGGTCGACTTCGTCGGGTCGATGCCGGAGGCGATGTACTGCGCCGCGGTCGCCCGGGTGCTCGCACGGAGCTCCGCGGGGTCCTGCGGGGAGGTGATCGCGTGCATGTCGACCACGCAGTAGATGGCGTCGTGGTCGTCCTGCAGGTCGCGCCACTGCATGAGCGCCCCGACGTAGTTGCCGAGGTGGAGGGATCCGGCCGACGGCTGGATGCCCGAGAAGATGCGCGTCTTGGTCATGAGGGTGTTCCTGTACTGCGTGGAGGGGAGGGGGTCAGAGCTCGTAGTCGACGACCACGGGTGCGTGGTCGGACCATCGCTGGTCGTACGCCGCAGCGCGGTCGACCGTGGAGCTCGTGACCTTCGCGGCGAGGTCGGGGGTGGCCACCTGGTAGTCGATGCGCCATCCGGAGTCGTTGTCGAACGCCTGCCCGCGCCACGACCACCACGTGTAGGGACCGTCGACGTCGCCGGCCTGCTCACGGCCGACGTCGACCCAGCCGAGACCCGGCGCGGTGGACCCGTCGGCGCCCTCGACCTGCTCGCCCTCGGCGCCGAAGAACCGCGAGAAGTAGGCGCGCTCCCGCGGCAGGAAGCCGGCGCGCTTGACGTTGCCCTTCCAGTTCTTGATGTCGCGCTGGTCGTGCCCGACGTTGAGGTCGCCGACGACGACCGCGAGCGGGTTGTGCTCGCGCAGCGCGGGGAGCCGCTCGGTCATCCCGTCGAGGAACTTCCACTTCTCGTCCTGCTTGGGGGTGTCGACCTCGCCCGAGTGGACGTAGCAGGACACCACCGTGACCGTGGTGCCGTCGAGCTCGTAGTCGGCCTCGATCCAGCGCCCGGCGGAGTCGAAGTCGGACGGCCCGAGCTCGACGCGGTGGACGTGCGCCCGGTGCCGCGAGGCGATCGCCACCCCCGCGCGGCCCTTCGCCGTCGCGGGGTCGTGCACGATGTCCCACTCGTCGCCGAGCAGCCCCGCCAGGTCGTCGGTCGAGGCACGGACCTCCTGCAGGGCGAGCACGTCGACGTCGCGGGTGGCGAGCCAGTCGCCCATGCCCTTCCGGAACGCGGCGCGGACGCCGTTCACGTTGACGGATGCGAGGCGCAGGCGTGTCATGCCGACCACCCTACCGACGCGGGCCGACGGCTCCGTCGCAGCCCGTCGCCGTGGGTCGCGACAGACGGACGGGAGGCACGGTGCCAGCTGGCACCGTGCCTCCCGTCCGTCACGTGGTCGCGTCGCGCGACCGACCTGCTCAGGCCGCGTCGTGGTCCGTCTGCAGGAACTCGACCAGGCTGTCGGCCGTCGTCTCGGCGTCGTCGCCGGTCACCGTGAGGGTGACCTCGTCGCCGTTCTCGATGCCCAGGCCGAGGAGCGCGAGGATGCTGCCCGCGTTGCCGGACTTGTCGCCCTTGGCGATCGTCACCTGGTGACCGGACGCGGTGACGGTCTGGACGAAGAGGGACGCGGGGCGGGCGTGCAGGCCGGACGCGCTGGCGACGGTGACGGTGCGGGTGGCTTCGGACATCGATGGACTCCTGTCGACGGGTGGTGCGCTCATGCTAGCGAGCGCGTGGTGGGCGGTCCCGGGGACCGGCGCCGGTCAGTCGCGACCGGGCCAGAGGACCTCGGTGCCGGCGGCCTCGACCTCGCGCACGAGGTCGGCGTTCACGCCGGGGTCGGTGATGATCGTGTCGATCGCGGCGAGCGGCGCGACGCGACCGAACTCCTCGCGGCCGAACTTGGTGTGGTCCGCGAGCAGGATGCTCCGGCGGGCGGACTTGATCATCGCGCTCTTCACGGCGGCCTCGGCCATGTTGTGGGTCGTCAGCCCGCGCTCGGGCGTGATGCCGTTGATGCTGATGAAGGCGACGTCGACGCTGACCATGCCGATGAGCTGGTGCGTCCACGTGCCGACGCCGGCGAGCGAGTCGCTGCGGATGTTGCCACCGAGCAGGTGCAGGTCGATGCCGGACCGGTTCGCGACGGCCATGGCGACCGGCAGCGAGTGGGTCACGACGGTGAGCCCGCGGTCGGTGGGGAGCATCTCGGCCAGGCAGATCGTCGAGGTCCCGGCGTCGATCATCACCGAGCCGTTCTCCGGCAGCTCGGCGAGGGCCGCCTCGGCGATGACCATCTTCTCGGCCTGGTTGATGCCGCCGCGGTCGCCGACGCCCGGGTGCAGGGTGATCCGCTCGACGGGGATCGCGCCACCGTGTGCACGACGGACGAGCCCACGGCGCTCCAGGCTGGTGAGGTCACGACGGATGGTCTCGGGCGTGACCTCGAGCAGCTCGGCGAGGTCCTTCACGTCGACCCGTCCCTGCGACCTGGCGCGCTCGACGATGCGCTGGTGGCGCTCTGGTGCGTACATGGACCTCGTCGTCTCGGTCGATCGGCCTGCTCGGAACAGAACGGGCATGCTCGGGCAGATCGGCGCCGGATCCGTCCGGATCGCTTCGTCCGCCAGACGCAAACGGGCATCTGTTTCTGCATTTTTATCCCCGGATGTGTTTGTTTGTCAACGCGGATCGGGGTAGTGTGCTGCCAAGCCGCACGGGCGTGGTCCGTTCGTGTCGCTGCGCACCGAACGAACCACCCCCACCGTGAGCGCGTGGAGATGAAGGAGTCTCGAATGTCCGAACTGCTCGGCACCGGCGTCGGCCGTGGCGTCGCCCACGGCCCCGTGCTCCGCATGGCGGACCCGCTCGGCGAACCCTCGAAGGACGCGCTGGCCGGCACGGCGGACGACGCGAAGCACGCCGTCGCCGAGGCGCTCGCGGCCGTGGCCGAGGACCTCAACAAGCGCGGACAGCTCGCCGGCGGCGACGCCCAGGCCGTGCTCGAGGCGCAGGCGCTCATGGCGCAGGACCCGACGCTCCTCGACGACGTGCACGCCCGCATCGACGGCGGCACCAATGCCGAGCGTGCGGTGTTCGAGGCGTTCGGCCAGTTCCGTGACCTCCTCGTCGGCATGGGCGGCTACATGGGGGAGCGCGCGGCCGACCTCGACGACGTGGCGCAGCGCATCATCGCAAAGCTCCGCGGTGTCCCCGCCCCGGGCGTCCCCGAGTCGGACACCCCCTTCGTCCTCGTCGCCCGTGACCTGGCGCCGGCCGACACCGCGCTGCTCGACCTCGACAAGGTGCTCGCCCTCGTCACCCGTGACGGCGGCCCGACCTCCCACACCGCGATCCTCGCCCGTGCCAAGGGCATCACCGCGATCGTCGGCGTCACCGGCGCCGACGACCTGTCCGACGGCACCCACGTCGTCGTGGACGCCGCGGCCGGCACCGTCGTCACCGACCCGTCCACCGAGCTCGTGGCCGACGTCGACCAGCGCATCGCGGACCGCCTCGCCGCCGCCGCCGCACCGCTGACCGCCGGTGCACTCGCCGACGGCCACACCGTCCCGCTGCTCGCGAACCTCGGCAGCCCCGCCGACGCCGCCGGCGCCGTTGCTCTCGGTGCGGAGGGCGTGGGGCTCTTCCGCACCGAGTTCCTCTTCCTCGACTCGCCGAAGGCGCCGACCGTCGAGCAGCAGACCGAGTCCTACCGCCAGCTGCTCGAGGCGTTCCCCGGCAAGAAGGTCGTCGTCCGCGCGCTCGACGCCGGCGCGGACAAGCCGCTGCCCTTCCTCACCGACAAGGACGAGGAGAACCCGGCACTCGGCCGTCGCGGACTGCGCGCGCTGCGGAACCACGAGGAGGTCCTCCGCGACCAGCTCACCGCGCTCGCCCAGGCCGACGCGGCGACCGAGGCCGACCTCTGGGTGATGGCACCGATGGTCGCCGACGCCGAGGAGACCGAGTACTTCGTCGACCTGGCCCGCGAGCTCGGCATCCGCACCGCCGGTGTCATGGCCGAGGTGCCCTCGCTCGCACTCATGGCCGAGCAGGTCTTCACGAACGCCGACTTCGTGTCGATCGGCACGAACGACCTGACCCAGTACACGATGGCCGCCGACCGCATGCTCGGCACCGTCGCGTCCTACCAGGACCCGTGGCACCCCGCCGTGCTGCGCCTCGTCGCACAGCTCGGTGCGGCCGGCGCCGACGCGGGCAAGGCCGTGGGCATCTGCGGCGAGGCCGCGGCCGACCCGCTGCTCGCCGTCGTGCTCGTCGGCCTCGGCGCCACCACCCTGTCCATGACCCCCGCGGCCCTGGCCGACGTGCGCGCCGAACTCGGCAAGCACTCGCTCGAGCAGGCCCGCGAGATGGCGAAGGCGGCACTCGCCGCGAGCACCGCGGCGGCGGCCAAGTCCGCCGCGGCTGCCGCGCACGCCGTCTGACCCGACCAGCTCCACCCCACGCAGCACCCGCACCACCGCAGCACCAGCACCACCGCAGCACCAGCACCACCCAGCACCCCTTCACACCGCAGCAGCACCCATCACAGAAAGCCAGGCACATGACAACGTCGTCCGTTGCAGCGCCCGACGCACCCGCGAAGTCGCGGGGCGGCGCACGCGTCGCCGTCCAGAAGTTCGGCACGTTCCTCTCCGGCATGGTGATGCCGAACATCGCGATCTTCATCGCGTGGGGCCTCATCACCGCCTTCTTCATCGAGACCGGGTGGACGCCCGTGGGCGTCCTCGGCGGTTTCGGTGAGACCGACGGCGTGGCCAACATCGGTCTCGTCGGCCCGATCCTGACCTACCTCATCCCGCTCGCGATCGCCTTCCAGGGCGGCCGGATGATCTACGAGACCCGCGGCGCCGTCGTCGGCTCGATCATGGCGATGGGTGTCATCATCGGCGCCAACGGCACGATCATGATCCTCGGCGCGATGATCTGCGGCCCGCTCGGCGCGTGGCTCATCAAGCAGATCGACAAGATCTGGGACGGCAAGATCAAGCCCGGCTTCGAGATGCTCGTGAACAACTACGCGGCCGGCATCCTCGGCTTCGTGCTCGCGCTCGTCGGCTTCTTCTGGCTCGCGCCGCTGTTCAAGCTCATCGCCGAGGGCCTCGGTGCCGCGGTGAAGTTCCTGGTCGACAGCTCGCTCCTGCCGCTCGCCAGCGTCATCATCGAGCCCGCCAAGGTCTTCTTCCTCAACAACGCGATCAACCACGGCGTGCTCGACCAGCTCGGTGCGCAGCAGGTCCAGGAGTCGGGCAAGAGCATCCTGTTCCTGCTCGAGGCGAACCCCGGCCCGGGTCTCGGCATCCTGCTCGCCTTCACCTTCTTCGGTGTCGGCATCGCCCGCTCGACCGCTCCCGGTGCGATCCTCATCCAGTTCTTCGGCGGCATCCACGAGATCTACTTCCCGTACGTGCTGCAGAAGCCGGTCCTGTTCCTCGCCGTCATCCTCGGCGGTGCGACCGGTGTCGCGACCAACGTCGCGTTCCAGTCCGGCCTGGTCGCCCCGGCTTCGCCCGGTTCGATCATCGCCGTCCTCACCGCCACGGCGAAGGACAGCTACGTCGGCGTCATCCTCTCGGTGATCCTGTCCGCGGCGGTCTCGTTCGCGGTGGCCTCGTTCTTCCTGCTCGCCAGCCGCAAGCGTGACCTGGCGAACAACGGTGGCGACATGAGCGCCGCGATGGCGAAGCTCCAGGCCAACAAGGGCCGCGACGTCAACGCCGCGACCTCGGGCCTGCTCGGCAACAACGCGCCGGCCAACGACGAGGAGGCCGAGGCCGCGCTCGGTGGCGTCGGTTCGGCGTCCACCGCGACGGCGACCCGGGTCGAGAGCGTCGTGTTCGCCTGCGATGCGGGCATGGGCTCGAGCGCCATGGGCGCCAGCGTCCTGCGCAACAAGGTCAAGAAGGCGGGCATCGAGGGCGTCACGGTCGTCAACAAGGCGATCGCGAACCTCGACGGCACCGAGGACCTGATCATCACGCAGGAGGAACTGACCGACCGTGCGAAGCAGAAGAACCCGAACGCACAGCACGTGTCGGTCGGCAACTTCATGAACGCGCCGCAGTACGACCAGGTCGTCGACCAGCTCAAGAACCAGTAACGAAGTGCAGAATCGGAGGGGACGGGTGCGAACCCGTCCCCTCCACCACGTCCGTCGAGAACAAGGAGAACCCCGATGCCCGTCCTGCAGGAGAGCCAGATCCGCATCCACACCGAGGACACCGCCCCGACCAAGTCGGAGGCGATGAAGGAGGCGGCCGAGATCCTCGAGGCTGCGGGCGCGGTCACGGCGGACTACTACCCGGCGATGCTCGAGCGTGAGAAGAGCGTCTCGACGTACATGGGGAACTTCCTCGCCATCCCGCACGGCACGAACGACGCCAAGGACGCCATCAAGTCCTCGGCCCTGTCGTTCATCCGCTACGCCACCCCGATCGACTGGGACGGCAACCCCGTGCGCTTCGTCGTCGGCATCGCCGGCGTGAACAACGAGCACCTCGACATCCTGTCGAAGATCGCGATCGTGTTCTCGGACGAGGACGAGGTCCAGAAGCTCACCGACGCGCCGGACACCGCCGCGATCCTGTCGATCCTCGGTGAGGTCAACGAGTGACCGGGACCGCCGTCCACTTCGGCGCCGGCAACATCGGGCGCGGCTTCGTCGGGCTCCTGCTCCACGAAGCTGGCTACGAGGTCGTCTTCGCGGACGTCGCCGCGCCGCTCATCGACGCCCTCGCCGCCGCCGACTCGTACACCGTGCACGAGGTCGGCCAGGGCGCACAGGACCACGAGGTCACCGGCTTCCGTGCCGTGAACAGCGCGCAGGACGAGGCCGGCGTGGTCGCCGAGGTCGCCGCCGCCGACATCGTGACCTGCGCCGTCGGGCCGACCGTCCTGAAGTTCATCGCCCCGGTCATCGCGAAGGCGCTCCAGCAGCGCGACGCCGGTGCCGCGCCCCTCGCCGTCATGGCGTGCGAGAACGCGATCAACGCGACCGACCGCCTGCGCGAGTTCATCGTCGAGGCGCTCCCGGCCGAGTCGCGCGACGAGGCCCTGGCCAAGGCCGTGTTCGCGAACACCGCCGTCGACCGGATCGTCCCGGCCCAGCCCGAGGGCGCCGGCCTCGACGTGACGGTCGAGACGTACTTCGAGTGGGCCATCGACCGAACGCCCTTCGGCGGGAACGAGCCGGAGATCCCCGGTGCGCACTACGTCGACGGGCTCGCCGCGTCGATCGAGCGCAAGCTCTTCACGGTGAACACCGGACACGCCACGGTCGCGTACCACGGCTTCCTCGCCGGCGCCGACAAGATCTCGGACGCGATCGCGATCCCGGCCGTGCGGTCGGAGCTCGAGTCGGTGCTCGCCGAGACGAGCGACCTGCTGGTGCGTCGTCACGAGCTCGACCCCGAGGTGCACCGCTCGTACGTGCAGGCGATCATCGGCCGCTTCGAGAACCCGCACCTGCCCGACACGGTCACCCGCGTCGGTCGGCAGCCGCTCCGCAAGCTGTCGCGTGACGAGCGCTTCGTCTCGCCCGCGGCCGCCCTCGCCGAGGACGGTACCGAGCCGACCGCGCTGCTCGACGCGATGGGCGCCGCGCTGCGCTTCGACGTCGCCGACGACGAGCAGAGCGTCGAGCTGCAGCAGCTGCTGCGTTCGGACCGCTCGGACGCCGACGTGGCGACGGAGATCACCGGGCTCGACGCGCAGCACCCGCTGCACGCGGCGTTCACCGACCGGGTGCGGTCGGCGCGCGGCTGACACGACGACACGACGCTCTGGAGGCGCGGTGCCGGCTGGCATCGCGCCTCCCGTGCGTCCAGCGACCGCCTCCCCGCGAGACGCCGCGCGTCCGACGGCCGCGCCGCCCGCGAGACGCCGCCGTCACGCTGTGGCGGCGCCCGGACCTGAGGGCAGGCCGGTCCCGGAGCGTAGCGTCCACCCCATGACGAAGCACTGGGTCACCCCCGAGTTCGGCGGCAGCGAGGTCCTCGAGTACGTCGACGTCGAGGTGCCCGCCCCCGGCACCGGCGAGGTCACGATCGACGTCCGTGCCGCCGGCATGAACCCCGCCGACACGAAGCACACCCGGCAGGGTGACCGGTCCGACCTGCCGATCGCGGTCGGGTACGAGGTGTCCGGCGTGATCAGCGCGGTCGGCCCCGGCACCGAGATCGCCTCGGGCGGGGGAGCGGTCGGCGACGAGGTCCTCGCCTTCCGGGTCGAGGGCGGCTGGGCCGAGCGCATCACCGTCCCGGCCGCGGACGTCTTCGCCAAGCCCGCGTCGCTCGACCACCCGCAGGCCGCGAACCTGCTGCTCGCCGGGACCACCGCCGCCGACATGATCCGGGTCACCCGTGCCGAGGGGCGCGACACGGTCCTGGTGCACGGCGCCTCCGGTGCGGTCGGGGTCGCCGTCCTGCAGCTCCTCCGCCAGCTCGGCACGCGCGTCATCGGCACCGCCTCGGAACGCAACGCCGAGACCGTCCGCCGCTTCGGGGGCGAGTGGGTCGCGTACGGTGACGGCCTGGAGGCGCGCGTCCGGGGCCTCGCACCCTCCGGTGTCGACGTGGCGCTGGACTGCGTCGGGACGGACGAGGCGGTCGACGTGTCGCTGGCACTCGTCGCCGACCGCTCCCGCATCGTGACCATCGCGGCCTTCGGCCGCGCGCAGCAGGACGGCTTCCCCGCGGTGGGCGGCTCGCAGCCGGAGAGCCAGGCCTTCCGGGACTCCGTGCGGCAGCGGCTGATCGACCTCGCCGCGGCGGGGGAGCTCGAGGTGCCGGTGGCCCGGACCTTCCCGCTGGCCGAGGCGAAGGCCGCGGCGGAGCTGCTCGAGTCGCAGCACCCGGGCGGCAAGCTCGCGCTGATCCCGTGAGCGCACTCGGGTCTGGTTGACTCGACGGGTACGTCGCACGACCGAACACCACGAGGGGGATCACGTGAGCGACCAACGACCGACCGATCGACCGGGACCGACGGGCCCACCGGCGGAACCGCAGTACCAGCAGCCGCAGTACCAGCAGACGCAGTACGACCAGCCGCCGCAGTTCCGACCGCAGGGCCAGGCGCTGTTCGAGCGTTCGGCGCCGGTGGGACCGGACGGGCGCCCTCCGCTCTGGGCACCCTGGTACGGCATCGGCTTCGTCCAGGCGTACGCGCGCTACTGGAGGAAGTACGTCCGCTTCGACGGGCGTGCGAGCCGCAGCGAGTTCTGGTGGGTGTACCTCTGGAACGTCGCGATCTCCGTCGTGCTGGGCGCGATCTGGGGCATCGGGTTCGCGCAGTCCGGCCGCGAGACGTACGTGACGCCGTCCGGGGTCGAGACGGTCGTCAGCGAGCCGTCCGCGCTGTTCTTCATCATGGGGTACGTGGGGACCCTGTGGATGCTCGTGATCGTCCTGCCCTCGATCGCCCTGGCGTGGCGACGCCTGCACGACGCGAACCTGGCGGGCCCGTTCTTCTTCCTCGGCCTGGTCCCGTTCTTCGGCGGGATCGCGCTCCTCGTCTTCACCCTGCTCGACTCCAAGCCCGCAGGCGCCCGCTTCGACCGACCGGAGGGATCGCGGTGACGAACGGCGAGCAGCACGACCGGAACCCTGAGCAGCCGCAGCCGCAGCCGCAGCCGCAGCCGCAGCAGCCGCAGCAGCCGTACGGCCAGCCGCAGCCGTACGGCCAGCAGCAGCCGTACGGCCAGCCCTACCCCCAACACCAGCAGCAGCCGTACGGCCAGCCGTACCCGCAGTACCAGCAGCAGGCGCCGATCCCGACGGACGCCAGTGGCGCCCCGCCGCTCTGGGCGCCCTGGTACGGCGCCGGGTTCCTCGACGCCTTCGTCCGGTTCTGGAAGAAGTACGCCCGGTTCGACGGACGCGCGAGCCGCAGTGAGTTCTGGTGGTGGTACCTGGCGAACGCGATCGTGGTGACGGTCCTGTTCAGCGCGTACATCGCCTCGATCCTCGTCTGGGCGGCCGGTGCCACCACGACGGACGAGTACGGCACCACGACCTCGACCGGCGGCTTCCCGGCGGTCGCGCTCCTGTTCGCCGGGCTGCTCGGGCTGTGGGGACTCGCGACGTTCGTCCCGTCCCTCGCGCTCGGCTGGCGCCGCGTGCACGACGCCGGTCTCGCCGGCCCCTTCTGGCTGGTCTCCTTCGCGGCCGGGGTCGCCGGCATCGTGTTCGGGTGCCTGGAGTCGAGCCCCGCCGGTGCGCAGTACGACCGACCGGAGGCGCCCGGCCCGCAGGTCTGAGCGCCCGGACACGACGAAGCGGCCCACCCCGGCAGGGGTGGGCCGCTTCGTCACGTCAGGGGGGTGGGCAGAGGGTCAGACCACCCGGAGACGGACCAGCGAACCGTCCACGACGAGGTCGCGCACCGTGACGGACGGGTCGGCCGTCGCGAACCGGAGCGCGCCTCCCGGCTGGTCGAACCAGGGCTGCACGAACGTGACCGTGACCATGAAGGGGCGGTCGACGACGTAGCGGTGCACCTCGGGTGCCGCCGCGACGTGCGGGGGCAGCGACCGCTGGGGGAGCGGGGTGTCGAGCGGGTGCAGCAGGTAGCCGTCGGGGCCGCCGACGCGGTCGACGGGGACGCCGGCCGGGATCTGGATGGTGAGCCCCTGCGGGCCGGCCTGGCCGACCTGCTGCGCGAGCTGCGGGTACGTCGACGCAGCACGGTCACGCAGCCCGTCGAGCTCGTGCCGGGGGATGTCCCGCGGTGTCGGGAAGGCGCGGTTCAGGAAGCGGCGGAGCATCTCGACGGCGTCGTCCTCACCACGTGCGGTGGCGAGTCGGCGAGCGGTGCCGTAGTCGACGACCTCGAGCGCGAAGTCGCCGTGCGCCTCGGCCGGGACGACCCGGAGGGCACCCTCGACCGGGGGCTCGCCGAGCGTCTCACCGGGGAGCTGCACGTAGCGGATCGTGTAGCCGAGCTGGTCCAGGATGGGGCGGGTCTCCGCGAACGTCATGGGCGCGAGCCTACCGGCCGGTTCCATGCCGTTCGCCGAGACTCCGCCGTGGCCCCGGTGGGTCGACGTCTCACACGCCGCCGCGCATGATCGCCTGCTTGACCTCGGAGATCGCCTTGGTCACCTGGATGCCGCGCGGGCAGGCGTCGGTGCAGTTGAAGGTGGTGCGGCACCGCCACACGCCCTCCTTGTCGTTGAGGATGTCGAGGCGCACGTTCGCCGAGTCGTCGCGCGAGTCGAAGATGAAGCGGTGTGCGTTGACGATCGCCGCCGGGCCGAAGTACTGCCCGTCGGTCCAGAACACGGGGCACGACGAGGTGCACGCGGCGCAGAGGATGCACTTCGTGGTGTCGTCGAACCGGGCGCGGTCGGCGACGGACTGCACGCGCTCCTTGCCCTTCTCCGGCTTGCTCGAGGCCTGCAGGAACGGCTGGACCTCGCGGTAGGACTGGAAGAACGGCTCCATGTCCACGACCAGGTCCTTCTCGAGGGGCAGGCCCTTGATCGCCTCGACGTAGATGGGCTTCGACACGTCGAGGTCCTTGATCAGGGTCTTGCACGCGAGCCGGTTGCGCCCGTTGATGCGCATCGCGTCCGAGCCGCACACGCCGTGCGCGCAGGACCGACGGAACGTGAGCGAGCCGTCCTGCTCCCACTTGATCTGGTGCAGGGCGTCGAGGATGCGGTCCGTGGGCAGCATCATCACGTCGAAGTCCTGCCAGCGCGGCTCGTCGTCGACGTCCGGGTCGAACCGGCGGACGATGATCGTGACGGGGAACGATCCGGGAGGAGCGCTCTGCACGGTGTCGGTGCGCGGGCTGTCGGAGACCAGGGTGTCGGTCATCAGTACTTCCTCTCCATCGGCTCGTACCGCGTCACGACGACGGGCTTCCAGTCGAGTGTGATGTGGTCGTCGGCGAGTGACGAGTGCGGGTCGCCCGTCAGGTACGCCATGGTGTGCTGCATGTAGTTCTCGTCGTCGCGCTTCGGGTAGTCGTCGCGCATGTGGCCGCCGCGGCTCTCCTTGCGGTTCCGCGCGGAGAACACGACCACCTCGGCCAGGTCGAGCAGGAACCCGAGTTCGACGGCTTCGAGCAGGTCGGTGTTGAAGCGCTTGCCCTTGTCCTGCACGGCGATGTTCAGGTACCGCTCGCGGAGCTGGTGGATCGTCTCGGTCATCTTGCCGAGCGACTCGTCGGTGCGGAACACCTGCGCGTTCTTGTCCATCTCGTCCTGCAGTTCCTTGCGGAGGACGGCGATGCGCTCGGTCCCGGTCGAGGCGCGGAGCTGGTCGAGCATCCCGCGGACGCCGGCGGCCGGGTCCTCGGGCAGGGGGAGGAACTCGGCGGTCTGCACCCACTCGGCCGCGTTGTTGCCCGAGCGCTTGCCGAAGACGTTGATGTCGAGCAGCGAGTTGGTGCCGAGGCGGTTCGAGCCGTGCACGGACACGCAGGCGCACTCGCCGGCGGCGTACAGGCCGGGCACGACCGTGGTGTTGTCGTAGAGCACCTCGGCGTTGGTGTTCGTCGGGATGCCGCCCATCGCGTAGTGCGCGGTCGGCATCACGGGCACCGGCTCGACGACCGGGTCGACACCGAGGTAGGTGCGGGCGAACTCGGTGATGTCCGGCAGCTTCGTCTCGAGCACCTCGGCACCGAGGTGGGTGCAGTCGAGGAGGACGTAGTCCTTGTTCGGACCGGCACCGCGCCCCTCGGCCACTTCCTGCACCATGCACCGGGCGACGATGTCGCGGGGCGCGAGGTCCTTGATGGTCGGGGCGTACCGCTCCATGAAGCGCTCGCCCGAGGCGTTGCGGAGGATCGCGCCCTCGCCGCGGGCACCCTCGGTGAGCAGGATGCCGAGGCCGGCGAGGCCGGTCGGGTGGAACTGGAAGAACTCCATGTCCTCGAGCGGCAGACCCTGGCGCCAGACGATGCCGACGCCGTCACCGGTCAGGGTGTGGGCGTTCGAGGTCGTCTTGTACATCTTGCCGAAGCCGCCGGTCGCGAAGATCACGGCCTTGGCGTGGAAGACGTGCAGTTCACCGGTCGCGAGCTCGAAGGCGACGACGCCGGCGGGCTGCTGGCGGGTGACCCCGTCGTCGCCGACGACGTCGACCATGACGAGGTCCAGCGCGTAGAACTCGTTGTGGAACTCGACGCCGAGCTTGACGCAGTTCTGGAACAGCGTCTGCAGGATCATGTGGCCCGTGCGGTCGGCCGCGTAGCAGGCCCGGCGGACGGGGGCCTTGCCGTGGTCACGCGTGTGCCCACCGAAGCGCCGCTGGTCGATCTTGCCCTCGGGCGTGCGGTTGAACGGCAGGCCCATGTTCTCGAGGTCGATGACGGCGTCGATCGCCTCCTTCGCCAGGATCTCGGCGGCGTCCTGGTCGACCAGGTAGTCACCGCCCTTGATCGTGTCGAAGGTGTGCCACTCCCACGAGTCCTCCTCGACGTTGGCCAGGGCCGCAGCCATGCCGCCCTGGGCCGCACCGGTGTGCGAGCGCGTCGGGTAGAGCTTCGAGATGACGGCCGTCTTCGCCTTCGGGCCGGCTTCGATGGCGGCACGCATGCCGGCACCGCCCGCGCCGATGATGACGATGTCGTGCTGGTGGTGGTGGACGGTGGTCTCGCTCACTGGGGCCTTTCGGGGTGGGTCAGCGCGCCGGCGGGGAGGTCGCGGCGTGCGCGTGGGTCTACGGCGCGGTGCTCGTGGCCGAGCCGTGCTGCTACTGCGCGGGGCAGAACGACGGCAGGTCGGCAGCGGCGGCGCCCGCCGGGCACGGGTCGAACGTCCAGCAGACGAGCAGGCCGAGCACGACCAGCGCGACGCACGCGATGAGCACCGCGAGCAGCAGGGTCTTCCGGATGCCGGGCTTCGCGACGTAGTCGTTGATGATCGTCCGCATGCCGTTCGAGCCGTGCACGAGGGCGAGGACGAGCATCAGGGAGTCCCAGACCTGCCAGAAGGGGTTCGCCCACTTGCCGGCGACGAAGGCGAAGTCGATCTGCTTCACGCCCTCGCCGGCGACCATGTTGACGAAGAGGTGGCCGAAGATCAGCACGACGAGCAGGACGCCCGAAGCGCGCATGTAGATCCACCCCCACTTCTCCCAGTTGGTGGTGCGGCGGGCGGCTGCGGCCGAACGAGGCGGCTCGACGATCTGCGTGGTCATGTCCGTGGGTCCCTTCGCCTACTGGAAGTCCGCGACGAGGTTCATGAGCTGACGGGGCAGGAAGCCCGCGATCAGGACGGCCCACACGACCAGGACGATCCAGAACATGGCGCGCTGGTACTTCGGCCCCTTCGACCAGAAGTCGACCAGGATGATCCGCAGCCCGTTCAGCGCGTGGAAGACGATCGCCATCACGAGCGCGATCTCACCGATGTTCATAATCGGCGTCTTGTAGGTGCCGATCACGGCGTTGTACGCCTCGGGGGACAGGCGCACCAGCGCGGTGTCGAGGATGTGCACGAGCAGGAAGAAGTAGATCGCGACACCGGTGATGCGGTGCAGCACCCAGGACCACATCCCCGTGGACCCGCGGTACAGCGTTCCTTCGAGCTTCCGGGACGCACGGGGCGCCTCGATCGTCACTCTCGGTTCGACGATCGTCGTCCCGCCTGCGGTCTGCTCGGCCATGAGCGAGTCCTCCCATAGGACGGGCTCGTCCGATCGGCGAGCCCTTGCCGTTCGTGTTCGTGTGGAACACGTCCCATCCTATGCGCGTGCGCTGACACTCTCGTCCCACCCGACACGGAGGGTCCGGGACAGGGTCGGCGGAGCCCCGATCGTGCGGGCGGTGTCGTGGTGTGCGAGGAGCTGGTCGCCGACGGCCTCCCACGTGGTGCCCTCGACCCGGAGACGCCCGGCCGAGCCCATCCGTGCGGCCGCCGCCGGGTCCGTCACGAGCCCGAGCACGGCGTGACGGAGCGCCTGGGGCACGTCCGGGTCGTACAGCTCGCCGTCGAGGCCGGGCGCGACGAGGTCGATCGGGCCCCCGGACGCCGGCGCGACGACCGGCAGGCCGCTCGCGTGGGCCTCCTGCAGGGTCTGCCCGAAGGTCTCGGCCGGCCCCGTGTGCACGAAGACGTCGAGCATCGCGTAGGCGTCGGCCAGGGCGTCGCCGCGCAGGGGTCCCGTGAACGTGACGTCGAGGTGTCGCAGCCGACGCTCGAGGGACGCACGCGACGGCCCGCCGCCGGCGACGACCAGCCGGATGCCCGGGACGCCGCCGAGCTCGGCGAGCCGCTCGACCTCCTTCTCGGGTGCGAGCCGACCGACGTAGCCGACGATGGTCTCGCCACCCGGCGCGATCCGCCGCCGCGCCGCACGGACGTGCGCGGAGCGTCGCCGGTCCGGGTTGAACAGGTCGGTGTCGACACCGCGGCCCCAGCGGGCGACGCGGGGCACGCCGTCCTCGGCGAGCATCGCCGCGGTCGCGCTGGACGGGGCGAGCGTCAGCGACGCCCCCGCGTGGATGCGGCCCAGGATCCTCCTGACCAACGGGACGGTCGCGGTCAGGCCGTTGCGGCGGGCGAACCCGGCCACGTCGGTCTGGAAGACGGCGACGGAGGGGATGCCGAGCCTCCCGGCCGCCGTGATCGCGCGACCGCCCAGCAGGAACGGGCTCGCCGCGTGCAGCACGTCGGCGCCGGAGGCGGCGAGGATCGTGTCGAGCACGGGGTGGGGGAGCGCGACCGGGAACTGCCGGTAGGCCACGGCGGGCACCCGGTGCACGTCGAATGACCGGTAGCGCTCGATCCGGGTCCCCGAGCGGAACCGGGCGAGACCGGGCGTGTCCGGGGCGATGACGACCGCGCGGTGGCCGCGGCGCTCCAGGTGGTCGAGGACCGCCAGGACGCTGGTGGTCACGCCGTTCAGGGTGGGCAGGAAGCTCTCGGTCACGACGGCGACGGTCCGCTGGGACGTGCCGCGCTCCACGCTGCGTGCGCTCATGGTGCTGTCCATGGTCCGCGCGCGCCGTGACCGGCCGGGGCGGCGCGGGTGAACGGGCGGCGCGCAGCCGGTGAACTCGCGCTGCGCTGCGAGCCGGTCGGGAGGCGCGGGGCACGGCCGTCCCGTCGGCGGCGGCCCGTCCCGGTGCGAGCGGCCGCTGCGGGCACCCGCAGGAGCGGTGCGATGGTCGTCCGGGTGGCGTCCAGGTCACGTCCGGCGACACCGGTACGGTGAGCGGGTGGCAGACGCACTCGAGGACTTCTACGCGATCATCCCGGCCGGCGGCATCGGTTCCCGCCTCTGGCCGCTCTCGCGCGCCGACGCGCCCAAGTTCCTGCACGACCTGACCGGCTCCGGCGCGTCGCTCCTGCGGCAGACCTGGGACCGGCTCGCACCGCTCGCCGGAGAGCAGCGGATCATGGTCGTGACCGGGCGGGCGCACCGAGCAGCCGTCGAGGCGCAGCTGCCCGGCGTGGCCGACCACAACGTCGTGCTCGAGAGCGAGCCGAAGGACTCGACCGCGGCCATCGGGCTCGCCGCCGCCATCCTGCGCCGCCGTGAGCCGGACGTGGTCATCGGCTCGTTCGCGGCTGACCACGTCATCGGTGACGCCCGGGGCTTCCGCCGCTCGGTGCGCGAAGCCGTCGCCGCCGCACGCGCCGGGTACGTGACGACCATCGGCATCACCCCGACCGAGCCGGCGATCGGCTTCGGCTACATCCACGCCGACGGCGCCGCGCTCCCGGTCGAGGGTGCGTCGACGGTGCACGCGGTGAAGTCGTTCGTCGAGAAGCCCGACCTCGACACCGCCCGCGGGTACCTGGAGGACGGCTCGTACCTCTGGAACGCCGGCATGTTCATCGCGCGGGCCGACGTGCTGCTCGCCGAGATCGGTCGCACGAAGCCCGAGCTGCTCGCCGGCATCGAGGAGCTCGCCGCGGCGTGGGACACCTCCTCGCGCGGCGCGGTCGTCGACGCGATCTGGCCGGGGCTCGAGAAGATCGCCATCGACTACACCGTGGCCGAGCCCGCCGCCGCCGCGGGGCGCATGGCCGTCGTGCCCGGCGACTTCGACTGGGACGACGTCGGCGACTTCGCCTCGCTCGCGAAGCTGCAGTCCGGCGGGCGGGCGAACAACCTCGCCGTGCTCGGCGACGGCGCGCGGATCCTCGCCGACTCGTCGAGCGGCATCGTCGTGGCGCACAGCCAGCGGCTCATCTCGCTCATCGGGGTCGAGGACATCGTCGTCGTCGACACCCCGGACGCGCTGCTCGTCACCACGAGCGCGAACGCGCAGCGGGTCAAGGGCGTGGTGGACGCACTGAAGCTGAGCGGTCGGGGGGACGTGCTCTGACGGTCCGCCGACCTGGTGTACGGTGATGTTCCGGTCGCGGGGGCCGGGCTGACTCGGGGGAGTGCTGATGGGGGACATCCAGTTCGAGACTTCGGATGCGAGTGCGCTCGCACGTGTCGCGCGACGAGCCGCTGACACGTTGCGAGGGCAGGCCGGTCCGCGGTCGGGCGCCGTCGCATCCGCGCTCGACGACGCTGCTGGCTCGTACGCCGACCGGTTCCGTGAGGCGGCCGTGGTCGAGGCCGAGGACCGGGCACGACTGGCGGGCGTGCTGGTCGACCTCGCCGACCAGATCGACGCCGCGGTCGCTGCTGCGGAGCGCGAACGGGAGCGCCAGCGTGACCACGCCGACTGGAAGGCGCGTGACGCCGAGCGGAAACGGGCGGCGTCCGTGGCCGAGGCCTTCGCCGGTTCCGCAGGACGATCGGTCGTCGACGCACTGGAGCGCTTCACCGATCCCGAGCCGGCGACCGAACCCGAGCCGAGGCCGGAGGTCGACGCCGAGTTCCGCGGTCGGGAGCGTGCGCGCTACGGCGACGGAGCGAGCCGTGGCAGGAGTTCTGCCGATCCGAGCGCGCTCCGGGCCTTCGTGACGACGACCTCGGGACTGGACACGACCGCGTCGGCCGAGTCCGAGCGCGTGCGATCGGCGTGGTCCTCCTTCCGGTCCTCCTGCGCCTGGGTCACGGTCGACCGCGCGAGCATGCCGGCGGGTTTCGCGCGCTACGTGCGCGAGAACGACGAGGACCGGAGCTGGATCGGCAGGATCGCCGACGCCTTCGAGGCCGCCGGCGGCAGTGGGTCGCTGTCGAACGCGGCTCTCGACATCGCGGCGACCGGACAGGCGGCGCCTGCCCTCCAACGGCTGTTCGCGGAGCACCTGACGCCGACGGCGGTCGCGGAGCGTTGGGCTGCGCTCGGGCTGACGACGGCCGACGCCAGCGTGTTCGACGGTTTCCCGACGGACGTGCTCGCGCGACTCGGGAACCTCGAGGGTGTCCCGTACTGGGCGCGGAGTACGGCGAACGCCCTCGTGCTGAACCAGCGACTGGTCGACGTGGAGCGCCAGATCGAGCAGCTGGAGCGGACGGTCGCATCGGCGGGTGACGGCTCACGGGTGTTGGCGCGGGAACTGACGGCGCTGTACGCGGACCGCAAGGCCCTCCGGAACGTCAATGCTGCCTTGACGAAGAAGGGTTCCGACGGCAAGCGCTTCCTCATCGCACTCACCGACGATCGACCGCCGCTCGCTGCTGTCTCGATCGGCGATCTCGATCGTGCTGATTCGGTGACCTGGGCTGTCCCAGGCATGAACACGACGTCCGCGGACATGACGATGTGGTCGAGAGGCGCCCAGAACATCTACCAGGAGCAAGCCCGTCGCCCGGGATCGCCGTCGCACGCGGTCGTCGCGTGGGTCGGCTACGAGACCCCAGACGAGAAGGACGTGCTGTTCATGGGCAAGGCGAAGAAGGGCGGCGGACAGTTGGCTGACGCGCTCCGGGGACTCGACGCGGTCCGTGCGGGCCAGATGCCTGAGACGAACGTCGTGGCGCACTCGTACGGCACGACGACCGCGGCCGTCGCCCTCGCAGAGCAGGGTGTCCACGTCGATCGCTTCGTCGCTCTGGGCTCGGCCGGGCTTCCGGATCACCTGCGCTCGATCACCGACATCCACGCCGACCACGTCTACGCAGCACGGGCGAAGGACGCGCCGACCGGCAAGGAAGGTCTGGGGGACGAATGGGCCGAGTTCGGCCGTGAACAGAGTTACGCGCACCACGTGGACCCGACACGCGACATCTTCGGCGTGGACGTGTTCGGAGTGGACGGCGCGACGGCTGCGGACGGGACGGACCTCGCACCGGTTCTCCATCACGATCCGTTGAGGAGTGACCTTCGGGGGTACCTCGACCGAGGTACCGAGAGCCTGCGCAACGTGGGACTCGCGACCACGGGCCGCGATGCCGAGCTCACACCGGCGTCATCAGGATGAAAGGCCGGAGAGCCTCGAGAGGAGACGAATGTCTGCCCAGCTGACCGTGCGGCGCCTGACGAGCGTTGCCCTCACACCCCTTGCCCTGCTGATCTTCATCAGCGGTTGCGCTCGACATCCTTCGGTCGGCGAGACGCCATCCGGAGACGGAAGGACGGCCCAGATGGACCCCGAGACTGCTCAGCGGAAGATGACCGAGCTCGTCGACAGGACCGCGTCGGAGCTCGGGGGCGAGTGGGTCACCACGCAGGGTCCGGATTACGTCGACAGCTGCACGCTTCCCGACGGTGGAGAAGGAGCCAACTGGGTCTACCTGATCACCAGGACGGACGAAGGTGGCAGTCCGGACAACGACGCTGCGACGGTCACGAGTACCTGGCAGTCCGCGGGCATGACCGTCGAACGAGTCGCGGATCCTGACGGCCCGGTCGTCGTCGGACGAGGTGGAGCGTCGACCGCGTTGATCGATCTGTACGCGTTCCCTGGCAAGTACACCTTGGAGGCCGAATCGCTCTGCTTCCCGGGGAGTGCCGATGAGATCGAAGAGGAGCAGAGCAGCGGGTCCTGAGCTGGCCCGACGGATGCTGGGGCAGATACGGGCGAGACGTCCTGCCTGTCGCATCACCACGGTCACGGCGCTGCTGCTGCTGTCTGTGGTCACGACCGTCGGCTGTGCCGGCCAGCGCGGTGCAGCCCCGATCGAGGGGCGGCCGGAGGAGGAACGCACGGCGATGGCCGACCACTGGCGTGCACAGGGCATGCGCGTGACTGCGCGCGACACGAGCACCGGGCCGGTGGTCTTCGGCGGGGGAGGAGGGGACATCGCGTCCATCAGCTTCTCCGCGGTCCCCGGCAGCTCCACCGTCCAGGCTGTCTCGCTGTGCTTCCCCGGCGACGCCGACCGCATCGCGGAGCAGCAGGCCGACGAGTGATGCGCGACCGTCGACTGGTGCTTCCGTGCACGATCGACGGCGGGTCCCGCCTGCTGTAGCGCTCCACCACGAAATGCCAGGATCGTCCCCCGGGAGCGCGGCGACGGGGGACGTCGGCGTTACGGGCGCGTTTCGGCGGGGTCGCGATCCCGTAACTGATCCCAGGAGTCCCTCAGGGGCGTTCTGTACCGGCCCGACGGTCGTGTACTGTCGCCACGATCGCCCGGAACGCACGTGGTCCGGGCACCGCCCCCCGGAGGAACCAACCCGTGACATCTCGTACCCGCAAGGTCCTGCTCAGCGGCCTCGCGCTCGCCGGCACCATGGCCGTCCTGGCCGGCTGCTCGGCTGCCCCGTCCGACACCACCTCGGCGAAGAAGACCGACTTCCGCCCCTGCATGGTCTCCGACGCCGGTGGCTTCGACGACAAGTCCTTCAACCAGCTCGGCTTCGACGGCATGGTCGACGCGGCGAAGGAGCTCGGCGCCGACTACAACAAGGCCGAGTCCAAGGACGCCACGGTCTACGACTCGAACATCGAGCAGCTCGTCAACCAGAACTGCAACATGATCATCACGGTCGGCTTCAACCTCGCAGACGCCACGAAGAAGCAGGCAGCTGCGAACCCCGACACCGAGTTCGCGATCATCGACGACAACTCGATCGACGCGAAGAACGTCAAGCCGATCACGTTCGACACCTCGCAGGCCGCCTTCCTGGCCGGCTACGCGGCGGCGTCCTACTCGAAGACCGGCGTCGTCGGCACCTTCGGCGGCATGCAGATCCCGACCGTCACCATCTTCATGGACGGCTTCGCCGACGGCGTGAAGTACTACAACGAGCAGAAGAAGAAGGACGTCAAGGTCGTCGGCTGGAACGTCGAGACCGGCAAGGGCTCCTTCACCGGTGGCTTCGAGGCGGGCACGCAGGCCAAGTCGGTCGCGCAGACCCTGCTCGACCAGGACGCCGACGTGATCCTGCCCGTCGGCGGCCCGATCTACCAGTCGGCCGCCGAGGCGATCAAGGACGCGAACAACGGTTCCGTCCTGATCGGTGCGGACAGCGACCTCTACGAGGCCGACCCCCGCTACAAGGACATCGCCTTCACCTCGGTGATGAAGGGCATGCGCCCGGCGGTCAAGGACGTCGTCGAGCAGGCGGCGGACGACAAGTTCTCGAAGGAGCCGTACGTCGGCACCCTGAAGAACGACGGCGTCGGCATCGCGCCGTTCCACGACTACGAGTCCAAGGTGGACTCGGGTCTGCAGGACGAGCTCGACAAGATCAAGTCGGGCATCATCGACGGCTCGATCACGGTCGAGACGCAGTCGGACAAGTAGTCGGGTGAACGCGGGCGGGGGATCGATCCTCCGCCCGCGTTTCCGCGCGTCCACCGACGGGTGACGCGCTGACCAACAGGAACGCAGTAGACAACATGAAGCTCGAGCTCCGCGGAATCACCAAGCGGTTCGGCCCCCTGGTCGCGAACGACCACATCTCCCTCACGGTCGAACCCGGTGAGGTGCACTGCCTCCTGGGCGAGAACGGTGCGGGCAAGTCCACCCTGATGAACGTGCTCTACGGCCTGTACCAGGCGGACGAGGGCGAGATCCTGCTGGACGACGTCGTCCAGGACTTCGACGGCCCCGGTGACGCCATGCGCTCCGGCATCGGCATGGTGCACCAGCACTTCATGCTCGTGCCGGTGTTCACCGTCGCCGAGAACGTCATGCTCGGTCAGGAGCAGACGACCTTCGGCGGTCGTCTCGACCTCGCCGGCGCCCGCAAGCGCGTGCGCGAGATCAGCGACCGCTTCGGGTTCGACGTCGACCCCGACGCCCGCATCGAGGACCTGCCCGTCGGCGTGCAGCAGCGCGTCGAGATCATCAAGGCGCTGTCCCGCGACGCGAAGGTCCTCGTCTTCGACGAGCCGACGGCGGTCCTGACGCCGCAGGAGACCGACGAGCTGATGGGCATCATGCGCCAGCTCCGCGAGGCCGGCACCGCGATCGTCTTCATCACGCACAAGCTGCGCGAGGTTCGCGAGGTCGCCGACCGGATCACGGTGATCCGCCTCGGCAAGGTCGTCGGCGAGGCCTCGCCGACCGCGACGAACAACGAGCTCGCTGCGCTCATGGTCGGCCGGGCCGTCTCGCTCGTCGTCGACAAGACGCCCGCGTCCGGCGGCGAGGACGCCCTCGTGGTCGAGGGCGTGACCGTCACCGACCCGTCGGGCGTCGTGCTCGTCGACGACGTCTCGTTCACCGTCCGCCGCGGCGAGGTCCTCGCCATCGCCGGTGTGCAGGGCAACGGGCAGACCGAGCTGACCGAGGCGATCATCGGCCTCGAGCCCGTGCACGCGGGTCGCATCACGCTCGACGGCAAGGAGCTCACCGGTCGCACGGTGAAGCAGGTCCTCGACGCGGGGGTGGGCTTCGTGCCCGAGGACCGCAAGGAGGACGGCCTGGTCGGGGAGTTCACGATCGCCGAGAACCTCATGCTCGACCGCGCCGACCACGACGAGTTCGTGCGGGCCGGCACGATCCGCGCCGCCGAGCGCGACGCGTTCGCCGACGAGAAGATCGCGGAGTTCGACATCCGCACGCCGTCCCGCACCACGGCGGCCGGTCGGCTGTCGGGCGGCAACCAGCAGAAGATCGTCCTCGCCCGCGAGCTGAGCCGCGAGCTGCGGCTGTTCGTGGCCGCGCAGCCCACGCGCGGCATCGACGTCGGCTCGATCGAGTTCGTGCACAAGCGCATCGTCGCCACCCGCGACACCGGCGTCCCGGTCATCGTCGTCTCCACGGAGCTCGACGAGGTCGTGGCGCTCGCCGACCGGATCGCGGTCATGTACCGCGGCGGCATCGTCGGCATCGTCCCCGCGGACACCCCGCGCGACGTCCTCGGCCTCATGATGGCCGGGGAGATCCCAGAAGGAACGGAGCTGGCAGCGTGAGCACCCCCACGCCAGACAACACGCAGCCGGCGACCCCGGCCGAGGCACCCACCGACGACCGCATGCAGGACGTCGAGGGCACCCCGCACCTCATGACGGACTCGGCGGACGACACCGAGCGTCGGGCTGCCGGCGGTGACCGCTGGAGCACGGCGCTGCAGAGCATCGTCAACGGCTCCGTGCTCGTGACCGTCCTCGCCGTCGTCCTCGCCCTCGTCGCCTGCGGAATCCTGATCGCCGTCACCGACGAGAACGTCCGCGCGGCGGCCGGGTACTTCTTCGCCCGCCCCGCCGACACCTTCCAGGCCGTCGGCACCGCGGTCGGTGGCGCGTACCGGTCGCTCTTCCAGGGCTCGGTCGTGAACTTCGGCGCGAGCTCCTTCGCGCAGGCCATCGCGCCGATCACGCGCTCGGTCGACTACGCCGTGCCGCTGATCGCCGCGGGCCTCGGCATCGCGCTGTCCTTCCGGGCCGGCCTCTTCAACATCGGCGGCCAGGGTCAGATCCTCATCGGTGCCGCAGCCGCCGGCTGGGTCGGCTTCTCGTTCGACGGCCCCGCCGCGATCCACATCCCGCTCACCGTCGTCGCCGGCATCGTCGGCGGTGCGGTCTGGGGTGGCCTGGTCGGGGTCCTCAAGGCCCGCACCGGTGCCAACGAGGTCGTCCTGACGATCATGCTCAACTACGTCGCGCTCTACCTCGTCAGCTACCTGCTCCGCACGCCGGGGCTGCTGCAGGCGCCGGGCAGCTCGAACCCGATCTCGCCCGCCACGAAGGAGAGCGCGGTCTTCCCGGCGCTGTTCGGTCCCCGGTACGGCATCGACCTCGGCTTCGTGGTCGCGCTCATCGCCGTGGTCGTGGTGTGGTGGCTCGTCAACAAGTCGTCGCTCGGCTTCCGCTTCCGCACGATCGGTGAGAACCCGCGCGCCGCCCGCGTCGCCGGCATGAGCGTCCCCGCGCTCACCATCTGGGTGATGGTCATCTCCGGTGCGCTCGTCGGCATCGCCGGCGCCTACCAGGTGCAGGGCGCCGTGACCTCGGGCTTCACCTCGGGCATCGACGCCGGCATCGGCTTCGACGCGATCACGGTCGCCCTCCTCGGCCGTTCGAAGCCGTGGGGCGTGTTCTGGGCCGCGATCCTGTTCGGCGTCCTCAAGAACGGCGGCTACGCCATGCAGGCCGCGAACGACATCCCGATCGACATCGTCGGCGTGATCCAGGCGCTCATCGTCCTGTTCATCGCCGCACCGCCGCTCGTCCGCGCGATCTTCCGCATCCCGCAGCCGGGTGCGCGTCGTCGCGGTCGTGCCGCGAAGAACTCCCGGAAGGCGGTCGCCGCATGAGCACCACCACCACCGCGGCGCCCGCACCGGCGCTGTCCGACCGCCCGATCGAGACGACCCGGAGCTGGAAGGCCCCGATCGGCTTCGGCGTCTTCACCCTGCTCGCGCTGCTGTTCTTCGGCGTGCTCCACCGTGCGGGCGACACCACGTTCCGGCTCGCGAACGGCGGCGACTTCTTCGCGCTGCCGAACGTGCCGCTCCCCGCGACCGGCACCGGCATCGTCGTCATCGTCCTGCTGGCACTCGCCACCGTGTACGCCGTCGTCGAGGTCCGCGCGAACCGCCGGATCCCGCTCTGGCTGACCGCGGTCTTCGCGGTCGTCTTCGTCGTCGGCTTCCTCGCCTGGTCGGCCGCCGGTGACACCATCCCCGTGCCGGGCCTGCTCCTGGGCGCCCTGGGCCTCAGCGTCCCGCTCGTGTTCGGTGCCCTGGGCGGCGTCATCTCGGAGCGTGTCGGCGTCGTGAACATCGCCATCGAGGGCCAGTTCCTCGCCGGCGCGTTCACCTCGGCGATGATCGCATCGTTGACCGGTTCCGCGTGGGTCGGCCTCGTCGGTGCGCTCGTCGCGGGCGTGCTCGTCTCGTTCCTCCTGGCGGCGTTCAGCATCAAGTACCTGGTCGACCAGGTCATCGTCGGTGTCGTCATCAACGCGTTCATCTCGGGCCTGACGGGCTTCCTCTACTCGCAGGTGCTCTCGCCGAACGAGCAGACGCTCAACATCGGCGTGCGCTTCCCGAAGCTCGAGATCCCGGTCCTGCACCAGATCCCGGTCATCGGCCCGGTGTTCTTCGAGCAGACGGTCGTCGTCTACCTCGCCTACGTCGCGGTCGCGGTCGTCACCTTCGCGCTGTTCAAGACCCGCTGGGGCCTGCGCCTCCGCGCGGTCGGCGAGCACCCGCAGGCCGCCGACACGGTCGGCATCAACGTCGCGCGGACGCGCTTCTGGAACGTCTCGCTCGCCGGCGCGATCGCCGGTCTCGGCGGCGCGTACTTCACGCTCGACGCGGTCGGCCCGTTCACGAAGGACATGACCGCGGGCGCGGGCTACATCGCCCTGGCCGCCGTCATCTTCGGTCGCTGGGACCCGATCCGGGCGACGCTCGCGGCGCTGCTGTTCGGCTTCGCGTCGAACCTGCAGAACATCCTCGGCGCGATCGACTCCCCGGTGCCGAGCGAGTTCCTGCTCATGCTGCCCTACGTGGTCACGATCTTCGCGGTCGCCGGCCTGGTCGGGCAGTCGCGCGGACCGGCTGCCGCCGGCAAGCCGTACACCAAGAGCTGACGGCCTGGAGGCGCGGCACATGACCGACACGAACGCTGTAGACGGTGGGCCCACGCCGCCGGTACCGGAGCGACGCGCCAGCGGCGGTCCGGCCGTGCCGGTGGGGAGCGTCACCATCGGCCCCGCGACCGGCGAGCCGTCCTGGACGGACCCGGCCACGAGCCTCCCGTCCGACCCGGACACCGTGATCGACGCGAGCGTCGACGTCGACTGGGGCGCCCTGCGGGACGCTGCGACCGCCGCGATGCGGCGGGCCTACGCGCCGTACTCGTCGTTCCCGGTCGGCGCTGCTGCGCTCACCGACGACGGACGGATCGTCTCGGGCTGCAACATCGAGAACGCGTCGTACGGGGTCACCCTGTGCGCCGAGTGCTCGCTCGTCTCGCAGCTGCACATGACCGGCGGCGGCAAGCTCGTCGCGTTCACCTGCGTGGACGGCGACGGTGCGACGCTCATGCCGTGCGGCCGGTGCCGGCAGCTGCTGTTCGAGCACTCGACCGAGGGCATGCTCCTCGAGACGGTCTCGGGCATCCGCACGATCGACCAGGTGCTCCCCGACGCGTTCGGGCCCCGCACCCTCGCGACCTACCAGCAGGAGCACTGACATGGCAGTCGAGCCCTTCGACACCGTCGACCTCATCCGCACCAAGCGCTCCGGCGAGGCCCTGGCCACCGCCGAGATCGACTGGCTCGTCGACGCGTACACGCGCGGGTACGTCGAGGACCCACAGATGGCGGCCCTGGCGATGGCGATCTTCCTCAACGGCATGGAACGGCGGGAGATCAAGGACCTGACGCTCGCGATGATCGCGTCGGGGGAGCGGATGTCGTTCGACGCCCTCGGCAAGACCACGGTGGACAAGCACTCCACCGGAGGCGTCGGGGACAAGATCACGCTGCCGCTCGCGCCGCTCGTCGCGTCGTTCGGGGTGGCGGTGCCCCAGCTCTCCGGCCGCGGGCTCGGCCACACCGGCGGCACGCTCGACAAGCTCGAGTCGATCGCCGGATGGCAGGCGTCGATCTCGAACGACCGCATGATGGAGGTGCTCCGCGACGTCGGGGCGGTCATCTGCGCGGCCGGCTCGGGACTGGCACCGGCGGACAAGAAGCTCTACGCGCTCCGTGACATCACCGGCACCGTCGAGTGCATCCCGCTCATCGCGTCGAGCATCATGTCGAAGAAGATCGCCGAGGGCACGGGTGCGCTCGTGCTCGACGTCAAGTTCGGCTCCGGTGCGTTCATGCCGACGTACGAGGCGTCGAAGGAGCTGGCGCAGACGATGGTCGACCTCGGCAACGACGCGGGCGTGGCGACCTCGGCGCTGCTCACCGACATGGAGGTCCCGCTCGGCCTGACGATCGGCAACGCGCTCGAGGTCCGGGAGTCGGTCGAGGTCCTGGCCGGCGGCGGCCCGTCCGACGTGGTCTCGCTGACGGTCGAGCTCGCGTCGGAGATGCTGCGGCTCGCCGGGCTGCCGGACGCCGATCCCGCGGCAGCGCTGGCCGACGGTCGCGCGATGGACACGTGGCGCCGGATGATCGAGGCACAGGGCGGCGACCCCGCTGCGGACCTGCCGGTCGCCCGCGAGCAGCACGTGGTCACGGCGACGGAGTCGGGTGTGCTCGTCCAGCAGGACGCCCTGCCGTTCGGCATCGCCGCGTGGCGTCTCGGCGCCGGCCGGGCCCGCGCGCAGGACCCGGTGCAGGCGGGAGCCGGCATCGAGCTGCACGTCAAGCCCGGCGACACCGTCACCGCGGGCCAGCCGCTCTGGACGCTCCACACCGACGAGCCGGCGCGCTTCGACCGCGCGCTGGAGTCGCTCGAGGGTGCGTGGGCGATCGGGTCGTCCGCGCCCGAGCGCGGCCCCATCGTGCGGGAGCGCATCACCGGCTGAGCGCCGCGGCCCGGCCACACCGACCGGAGGCTCCCCACTCGTCTGTGGGGAGCCTCCAGTCGGTCCGTCCGTCTGTTGTGCACAGGTGCCGACGCGGCGTCGGCGACCACCGCTAGCCTGGGAGCATGAGCGCCGACGCCCCGACCCACCGCCTGCCCGACGCCGGAGCGGTCATCGACGACCTGCCCAAGGTCTCGCTGCACGACCACCTCGACGGGGGTCTGCGCCCGGCGACCATCGTCGACCTGGCGGACGAGGCGGGCATCGAGCTGCCGACGACCGACCCCGAGGCACTCGGCGCGTGGTTCGCCGAGCAGTCGAACAGCGGCTCGCTCGTCGAGTACCTGCAGACCTTCGACGTCACGACGTCGGTGATGCAGACCGCGCCGCAGCTGCACCGTGTGGCGAAGGAGTTCGTCGAGGACCTCGTGGCCGACGGGGTCGTCTACGGCGAGATCAGGTGGGCACCGGAGCAGCACCTGCGGGGTGGGCTGACGCTCGACGAGACGGTCGAGGCGGTGCAGGCCGGCATCGAGGAAGCGGTCGACGCCGCCGGTGGCGCGATCCGGATCGGCCAGCTGGTCACCGCGATGCGTCATGCGGACCGGTCGCTCGAGATCGCCGAGCTCGCCGTCCGGCACCGGGACCGCGGCGTGGTCGGCTTCGACATCGCGGGGGCCGAGGCAGGCTTCCCGCCCGCGAACCACCGTGCGGCGTTCGAGTACCTGGCATCCGAGCTGTTCCCGGTGACGGTCCACGCCGGCGAGGCCGACGGGCTGGCGTCGATCCGCTCCGCGCTGGTGGACGGTCGGGCGCTCCGCCTCGGCCACGGCGTCCGGATCTTCGAGGACATCACCCTGTCGGACGCCGGTGACGGCTCCACGCTGGCGTCGCTGGGCGAGATCGCGTCGTGGGTCCGCGACCGCGAGATCCCCCTCGAGGTCGCGCCGCAGTCCAACCTGCAGACCGGTGCGATCGCCGCGTGGGGCGACGACCTCGCCGACCACCCGTTCGACGTGCTGTACCAGCTCGGCTTCCGCGTGACGGTGAACACCGACAACCGCCTGATGAGCGGCACGTCGCTGTCGCGCGAGCTCGCCCTGCTCGCCGGCACCTTCGGCTACGACCTCGACGACCTCGCCGCGTTCCAGATCAACGCCGCGCTCGGCTCGTTCCTGCCGCTCGAGGACCGCGAGGAGATCATCGCGACCATCACGGCCGGACACCAGGAGGCCTAGCGATGTCCCTGCCGCCGCTGCCGGACGACGCCGTCGTGCTCGGAGCGAGCGCGTCCTCGTGGCGCGACGCGCTCCGGCTCGCCGGTGCCGCGCTCGTCACCTCGGGGTCGGCGACGCCGCCGTACACCGACGCGATGATCGAGCTGGTCGAGGAGCACGGCCCGTACATCGTCATCTCGCCCGGACTCGCGTTCGCGCACGCCCGGCCGGGACCGGCGGTGCTGCGGGACGGGCTGGCCGTCGTGACCCTGCGCGAACCGGTGTCGTTCGGGCACCCGCACAACGACCCGGTGTCGGTCGTCCTCGGGCTCGCGGTCGCCGAGGTCGGGACGCACCTCGAGTCGATCGGCGACATCGCGAACACGTTCAACGACGCCACGGTGACCGCGCGGCTCGCAGCGGCGGGCTCGGCGGACGAGGTCCGGACGATCATGGGGGTGTCGGTGTGAAGATCGTGACGATCTGCGGTGCGGGGATCGGGTCCAGCGGGATCCTCAAGGTGAACGCGGAGAAGGCCCTCGGCACGCTCGGGCTCTCGGCGTCGGTCGTCGCGGCGGACGTCGCCTCGGTGCGCGCCGTGGCCGAGGACGCCAACGTGATCCTGACCAGCCAGGAGTTCGTCGAGGCGATCGGGGAGACCTACGCCGAGGTCATCGTGATCCGGAACCACTTCGACCAGGGCGAGATCACGGCCGCGGTCGACCGGGCGCTCGGGGAGCACTGAGCAGCTCCCGACGCTGCCTCTAGAGTTGGGGCATGAGCACGGAGAACCCGCTGAACGACCCCGCCGCCGACCCGTTCGAGGTCGCCCGCGACGCCGCCGCCGTCATCGCCGACCGGTCCGGCATCGAGCGGCACGACATCGCCCTGACCCTGGGCTCCGGCTGGGGCAAGGCCGCCGACATCATCGGCGAGACGGTGTCCGAGATCCCCGCGGCCGAGGTCCCCGGCTTCAGCGCCTCTGCGGTGCCCGGACACTCCGGCACGGTCCGGTCGATCCGCCTGCAGGACGGCCGGCACGCACTCGTCATCGGTGCACGGACCCACTACTACGAGAACCACGGCGTCCGTCGCGTGGTGCACAGCGTCCGCACCGCCGCGGCGACCGGGGCGTCGGTCATGGTGCTGACCAACGGCGCCGGCGGCATCAAGGAGCACTGGACGCCCGGCACTCCGGTCCTCATCAGCGACCACATCAACCTGACGGCGGACAGCCCGCTCGAGGGCGCCACGTTCGTCGACCTGACCGACCTGTACTCGGCACGGCTGCGCGAGGTCGCGAAGTCGATCGACCCCACCCTCGACGAGGGCGTCTACACGCAGTTCCGCGGCCCGCACTACGAGACCCCGGCCGAGGTGCAGATGGCGAAGACCATCGGCGGGCACATCGTCGGCATGTCGACCGCGCTCGAGGCGATCGCCGCCCGTCAGGCGGGCATGGAGGTCCTCGGCTTCTCGCTCATCACGAACCTCGCCGCGGGCATCCAGAAGACCCCGCTCTCGCACGCCGAGGTGCTCGAGGCCGGGCGCGAGGCCGAGCCGGTCATCGCGGACCTCCTCGCCCGCGTGGTGGCGGCGCTGTGACCCGGCACGAGGGCGCCTCGGACGGCGCCATCGCGGACGGCGACCTCGGTGACGGCGGTGCCCTCGCCGCCGTGGACGAGGACGTCCTGTCCCGCGCCCGCGCGTGGGTGGAGCAGGACCCGGACGACGAGACCCGTGCGGAACTCCAGCAGCTGATCGACCGCGGCGACGCCGAGGAGCTCGCCTCGCGGTTCGCCGGTCGCCTGCAGTTCGGCACCGCCGGCCTCCGCGCCGAGCTCGGCGCCGGGCCGCAGCGCATGAACCGCGTCGTCGTCACGCAGGCCGCGGCGGGGCTCGCGCGCTTCCTGATCGACACCGGTCGTGACCGCAGCGTCGTGATCGGCTACGACGGCCGGGTCAACTCCGACGTCTTCGCCCGCGACTCCGCCGAGGTCATGCGTGGCCTCGGGCTCGAGGTCACCCTCCTGCCGTCCGCGCTCCCGACGCCGGTGCTCGCGTTCGCGGTGCGCCACCTCGGTGTCGGCGCGGGCGTCATGGTGACCGCGAGCCACAACCCGCCGCGGGACAACGGCTACAAGGTGTACCTCGGGGGCGAGGACGACGGCTCGCAGATCGTCCCGCCGGTCGACGGCGAGATCGCCGCGGCGATCGACGCGGTCGCCGCGGGGGACGTCCGCGACCTCACGCGCGCCACCGACTACACGGTCGCCGGTCCGGAGCTCGCCCGGGCCTACGTCGACGCGACCGCCGCGACGGTGCCGGCCCCGGCCCTCCCGGTCGACGCGCAACCGAAGGTCGTCTACACGGCGATGCACGGCGTCGGGTGGGAGACCGCGCGAGCCGTGTTCGCCGCGGCGGGGTTCGCCGAGCCCGCCGTCGTGCCGGAGCAGATCGAGCCGGACGGCGCATTCCCGACGGTGTCGTTCCCGAACCCGGAGGAGCCGGGTGCGATGGACCTGTCGATCGCGCGCGGTGTCGCGGTCGGGGCCGACCTGGTCATCGCGAACGACCCCGACGCCGATCGCCTCGCCCTGGCGATCCCCGACGGTGCCGGCTCGTTCCGTCGCCTGTCCGGCAACGAGGTCGGCTGGCTGCTCGGCTGGCGTGCGGCGGCGCGGGCGCAGGCCGCGGGCTCGTCGGACGGGACGGGTGTGCTCGCGGCGTCGATCGTGTCCTCGCCCGCGCTCGCCCGTGTCGCGGAGCGGTACGGGCTCGGGTACCGGGACACCCTGACGGGGTTCAAGTGGGTCTCCCGCGTGCCCGACCTGGTGTTCGGGTACGAGGAGGCGCTCGGCTACCTCGTCGACCCCGGCGTCGTCCGCGACAAGGACGGCATCTCGGCGGCCCTGGCGATGCTCGACCTCGCCGTCTCGTTCGCAGCCGAGGGCAGGACCGTCGCCGACCAGCTCGACGCCTTCGCGGCAGAGTTCGGGGCGTTCGCCTCCGGGCAGGTGTCGACCCGCGTGGACGACCGGTCGCGGATCGGGGAGATCATGACGTCGCTGCGGTCATCGGCGCCCTCGTCGCTCGGCGGCCGTACGGTCACCGGGGTGACGGACTACTCGGACGGCGTGGAGGGCTTCCCGCCGTCCGACATCCTGCGCTACGACCTCGAGGGCGGCGCGCGGGTCATCGTCCGCCCGAGCGGCACCGAGCCCAAGGTGAAGGTCTACATCGACACGGTGGCGGCTTCGCCGGCCGAGGCGCAAGCGCTCGTCGACGCCCTCGCCGCCGACGTGCGGCCCCGCGTGTCGTAGCGGCACGGCGCTGGTCCGCCGCGCCGCCGCCGCTGGCGGCGCCGCCCGCGCCGCTGTGCGGATGCCGCCGCTGCCTGCACAACCGAAAGCACCTCACGCCACGCAATCACGTGGCGCGAGGTGCTTTCCGTTGTGCACGAGCAGCTGACACCACCGATAGGCATCCGGGCACCACGGGACCGAGGACGAGTGCGGACCTCGTAGGGCGGCCGGTCCTCCTGCACAGAGCGGGGACGAGCGCTCGCTGCTCACAGGCACGGCCGGGAGGCGCGTGACCGGTCTGCGCGCGCGCCACGCTCAGGACATGGCGACGTTGGAGATCCTGGTCGGTGGCGGCGCGGACGAGACCGGGCGGCGCGGGCGGGACCACCGCGATCGCGCGCTGCGGGGAGAGCTCGTACGACTGGCCCCGGGCCGGTTCGTCGTCGCGGACGACTGGCGACGGGCGACCCCGGGGGAGCGGCACATCGCTCGGATCAAGGCGTTGCACGATCGGCTCGCCCCGCGACTGGTCGTCTCGCACGCCTCAGCCGCGGCGTTGCACGGGCTGCCCTGGCCCGGCGAGTTCCCGGTCCCGATCGAGGTGATCGATCCGCTGCGATCCACCGTTCAGTCGCTGCGCTCCGTGCACAAGCGGGCCGGCGCGGGGCGCACACTCCGGACGTCGTACATGGTGGCGAACGGGCGAGCCCTGACCGACCTGGCGAGCACGGTGGTCGACCTCGCCGTGGCGTACCCGCTGCGGACGAGCGTGCCTGCGGTGGACCGTGCGCTCGCCCGCGGATCCAGCCTCGATGAACTCCGCGCGACACTGGACGAGAGCACCGCCGTACAGTTCCGAGCGAGGGCGGAGCGGGCTCTGGATCTCGCAGACGCGCGCTCCGGGTCGCCGGGCGAGTCCGTCGCCCGCGTGGCGCTCGACGAGGTCGGGGCGCCGAGGCCGATGCTGCAGCAGGAGTTCCGTGACGGCTCGGGGCCGATCGGCGTCGTCGACTTCTGGTTCGCCGACCAGGGCGTGGTCCTCGAGTTCGACGGTCGAGTGAAGTACGCCGACCCGTCCATGCGTGCCGCGGGCATGTCGGCCGAGGACGTGCTCGTCGCGGAGAAGCGGCGCGAGGACCGGCTTCGTCGCCACCCTGACGTCCGAGCGCTCGGCCGGATCAGCGTCGTCGAGACCGACGACACGGATCGGCTGCGCTCGGTGCTGCGCTGCGTCGGGGTGCCGACGGCGCGCGGCCACTTCACGACCGTCCGGTGAGCGATCCTCCTGCGGACGGCAGCCGGCGCGACGTGCCCGGAAACAACCGAAAGCACCTCGCGCCACGGAACTGCGTGGCACGAGGTGCTTTCGGTTGTGCGGTGCGGGGCCGGCGGGCGCCGCGCGGCGCGCGGCCGCGGCGCCCGGCCTGCGGCGCGCTACGCGAGCTCGAGCAGCACGTGGCCGGACGAGATCGTCCGGCCGACGGGGGCGTTCAAGCCGGTCACGACCCCGTCGCGCGGAGCCTGGACGGGCTGCTCCATCTTCATGGCCTCGAGGACGACGAGCAGGTCGCCCTTCACGACGGTGTCACCCTCGGCGACCGCGAGCTTCACGACGGTTGCCTGCATCGGGGACGTCACCGAGCCCGAGGACACGAGCCCGCCCTTCACGCCGGACGACCGGCGCTTCGGGGGAGCGGAGGGACCGGCCGGACGCCGACCGGCGGCGCCGGCAGCGCCACCGCCGACGATCGAGGGCATGGTGACCTCGATGCGCTTGCCCTGGACCTCGACGACGACGCTCTCACGGGCGGCCGGTGCGGGGAGCTCCTCGGGGGAACCGCTCCAGGCCGGGATGTCGTTCTGGAAGTCCGTCTCGATCCACTGCGTGTACACGCTGAACGGCGTCTCGTCGTCCGTCGCGAACGCCGGGTCCGACACGACCGCACGGTGGAAGGGCAGCACGGTCGGCAGTCCGGTGACCTCGAACTCGGCCAGGGCGCGGCGCGACCGCTCGAGCGCCTCTTCGCGGGTGGCGCCGGTGACGATGAGCTTCGCGAGCATGGAGTCGAACGAGCCGGAGACGACGTCGCCGGAGACCACACCGGAGTCGACGCGGACGCCGGGGCCCGACGGTGCGGTGAACGCGTGCACGGGACCGGGGGCCGGGAAGAAGTTCCGTCCCGGGTCCTCGCCGTTGATGCGGAACTCGAACGAGTGACCGCGGGGTGCCGGGTCCGCGTAGTCCAGCGTGCCGCCCTCGGCGATGCGGAACTGCTCGCGGACGAGGTCGATGCCCGTGACCTCCTCGGAGACGCAGTGCTCGACCTGCAGGCGCGTGTTCACCTCGAGGAAGGACACGGTGCCGTCGGCGCCGATGAGGAACTCGCAGGTGCCGGCACCGACGTAGCCGACCTCGCGGAGGATCGCCTTCGACGACTCGTACAGGCGCGTCTGCTGCTCGGGCGTCAGGTACGGCGCCGGGGCCTCCTCGACGAGCTTCTGGTGCCGACGCTGCAGCGAGCAGTCGCGGGTGGAGACGATGACGACGTTGCCGTGCTCGTCGGCCAGGCACTGGGTCTCGACGTGGCGCGGCTTGTCGAGGTACTTCTCGACGAAGCACTCACCGCGACCGAACGCGGCGATGGCCTCGCGCGTCGCCGATTCGAACTGCGAGGCGACCTCGTCGCGCGTGCGTGCGACCTTCAGGCCACGGCCGCCGCCGCCGAAGGCCGCCTTGATGGCGACCGGCAGACCGACCTCGTCCGCGAACGCGATGACCTCGGCAGCGTCCGCGACGGGCTCGATGGTGCCCGGCGCGAGCGGCGCGCCGACCTTCTCGGCCACGTGGCGCGCGGAGACCTTGTCCCCGAGCTGCTCGATCGACTCCGGCGACGGGCCGATCCAGGTGAGCCCGGCGTCGATGACGGCACGGGCGAAGTCGGCGTTCTCGGCGAGGAACCCGTACCCGGGGTGCACGGCGTCGGCGCCGGACCGGCGGGCCACCGAGATGATCTTGTCGATCACGAGGTAGGTGTCCGCGCTCGTGGTGCCGTTCAGCGCGTAGGCCTCGTCGGCGAGGCGGGCGTGGAGGGCGTCGCGGTCCTGGTCGGCGTACACCGCGACCGAGGCCTTGCCAGCGTCGCGGGCCGCGCGGATGATGCGGACGGCGATCTCGCCGCGGTTCGCGATGAGGACCTTGCTGATACGGGGCATGGTACGTCAGCGTATTCGTGCAGCGGCGGCCGGTTTTGACCGGCACGTACAAAGAAACGGCGTCCAGCAGTGTGGATGTCTACAGCGCCCACAGATCGTGCCAGGCGACGCCGAAGCCATGGAGCAGCATCGACCGCAGGACCGGCAGCGACAGCCCGACCACGGCCGACGGTGCTCCGTCGATGCGCGTGATGTACGCCGCGGCCCGTCCGTCGATCGTGAAGGCCCCCGCGACCTCGAGTGGCTCACCCGTCGCCACGTACGCGTCGATCTCCTCGATCGACACGTCCTCGGCGAAGGTCAGCACGGCGCTGTCCACGGCGACGACGTGGTCGCCGGCGGCGACCAGCGTGGACCCGCCCGGCGCGACGTCACCGAGGTGACCGGCGATGCCCAGCGGCCCGCCGTCTGCCGCATCCACCCGTCGGACAGGAGGCACGGTGCCGGTCCGCCCCGCGCCTCCAGGCCGGTCCCCGGTCGCGTCCGGGGCCGTGTCGAGACCGCGGTCGAGGCGCCGGTCCACGACGCAGTGGCCGCTCCACAGGGTGCCGCCGCCCGCGGCGAGCATCTGCCGCCACCGCTCCTTCGCGACCTCCGGGTCGTGGGGCTTGCCGTGCAGGACGCCGTCCACCTCGAAGGCGGAGTCGCCGCCGAACACGAAGCCGTCCACGGCGGACCCGGCGACGCGGGCGTCCGCGACGGCGTCCGCCTTGGCGACCGCGAGGAGCCCGACGAGCTCCGGACCGGTGAGCTCTCGGCCGAGCGCGGCCCGCGCGGCGGCGACGGCGGCGTCCTCGTCCACGCCCGGCGCGACGAGTACCGGCTCGATGCCAGTCTGCGCCAGGAGCGCACGGCGGGCGGGGGAGGTACTCGCGAGGTACAGACGCATGGGAACATCGAACCATGGGTGAATCCGTCGGAACGCTGCTCGAACTCGACGTCACCGGGATCGCCCACGGCGGCATCTCGGTGGCACGGCACGAGGGGCGTGTGGTCTTCGTCTCGGACGCGGTGCCGGGCGAGCGCGTCGTCGCGCGCGTGACCGAGGACCGCAAGAAGTCGTTCTGGCGTGCCGACACCGTGTCCGTCCTGACGCCGAGCGAGCACCGGGTCGACCACGTCTGGCCCGAGGCCGCCCTCGACCGCGACCCCGCCGTGCGCGCCGGCGGTGCGGAGTTCGGGCACATCGCCCTGCCGCACCAGCGCACCCTCAAGCGAGACGTCCTGGTCGACGCCTTCGCGCGGTTCGCCCGCACGGACCTCACCGAGGTGCTCGGACACGACGTCACCGTCGAGGCCGCCCCCGGTGACGAGGAGTCGAACGGCCTCGGCTGGCGCACGCGCGTCCGGCTGCACGTCGACGAGGACGGTACAGCGGGCCCGTTCGCCTCGCGCTCCCACACGGTGGTGCCGGTGGCCTCGCTCCCGCTCGCCTCCGCGCGTGTGCAGGAGAGTGCGCCGCTCGGGCGCGGTGCGATGCCGGGCGCGTCGGTCGTCGACGTCCTCGCGCCGAGCGGCGCCGAGGGGGCCAGGCTCGTCATCGACGAGCAGAAGCCCACCGTCGTGACCGAGGTCGTGGGGGAGCGTTCGTTCACCGTCGACGACAACGGCTTCTGGCAGGTCCACCGCCAGGCGCCGGCCGTGCTCACCGCGGCCGTGCAGGACCTGGTCGACCGTGACCGGCTCGACCCGGAGGGGCAGCACCTCGACCTCTACGGCGGCGTCGGACTGCTCGCGGCGGCACTCGGCGACGTCGTCGGCCCGAAGGCCCGCATCACGAGCGTCGAGAGCGCGGCCCGGGCCACCGAGCACGCGCAGGAGAACCTGGCGGAGTGGATCGGCGCGCGAGCCGAGACCGGCCGCGTGGACCGTTGGCTCGCCCGGACGGCCGCCGACGCGTCCCGACCGGAGCTGCAGCGCTTCCGTGCCGGCACCGTCGTGCTCGACCCGCCGCGGTCCGGCGCGGGCCGCGAGGTCGTCGTGCAGGTCGCCGCGCTCCAGCCCGCGCAGGTCGTCTACGTCGCCTGCGACCCGGTCGCCCTGGCGCGCGACGTCGCGACCTTCGCCGACCTCGGGTACCGGCTCGAGGCGCTGCGTGCGTTCGACCTGTTCCCGCACACCCACCACCTCGAGGCGGTCGCGCGGCTGGTCCCGATCGCCTGACCCCGGGTCCGCAGTGTGACGCGGTGTCCCACAACTCGGAGCCTGGGTCCGACCTGGGTATCCTTGGTCGGTGATCGCTCCCGGCGACAGGGGCCGGGCGCGCATCGGAACGAGAGGTCACCGTGGCAGCAGACACGAACACCAGCAGCGGGACGACCGGACTGGCCACCAGGCCCGTCCGCGTCGCGATCGTCGACGACCACGAGTCCGTGCGGCTCGGCATCCAGGCGGCGTGCCAGAACGAGGGGTTCGAGGTGGTGCTCACCGCCGCGAGCGTGCCCGAGTACGTCGCCCAGCTCGGCGGGCGTGAGGTCGACGTCGTCGTGCTCGACCTGTCGCTCGGCGACGGCTCGACCGTGACCGCGAACGTCAAGGGTGTGCAGGGCACCGGCTCCGCGGTGCTCGTCCACTCGATCGCCGACCGCGTCGCGAGCGTGCGCGAGGCACTGGCCGCAGGGGCGGCCGGCGTCATCCCCAAGTCGTCCGCGACCAAGACCGTGATGGCGGCCGTGGCGACCGTCGCCCGCGGCGACGTGCTCAACAACCTCGAGTGGGCGAGCGCCATCGACGCCGACCGCGACTTCGCCAAGGCGCAGCTCGGACGCCGCGAGCGCGAGATCCTGCACCTCTACGCCTCCGGGCTGCCGCTCAAGCTCGCGGCGCAGCAGCTCGGCATCGGGTACTCGACGGCGCGCGAGTACCTCGACCGCATCCGTGTGAAGTACGTCGAGGTGGGGCGTCCGGCGCCGACGAAGGTCGACCTGCTGCGCCGCGCGGTCGAGGACGGCATCCTGCCCGGGCTCGACTCGGGCATCGACCCCGACGCCGACGGCCGCTGACCTCGATGGCCACCACGGCCGGACCGGCACGGTCGGCAGGTGTGCCGGCCGGGGCGCCCGACGGGTCGGGCTCCGCGACGGACGACGTCGCGCCGACCGAGGCGGCACCGTTCGGCGTCGACCCTCTGCGCGGTGTGCGACCCGCGCTGACGCAGGCATCGGTCGAACGACTCTTCGCGATCCTCATCGCGGTCGCCGCGGTCGGGTACGGCGCGGTCTACGCGCCCGCCGTCGTGCGGCAGCTGCCGTGGCTCGATCCCGTGTGGGGCCCGGTCGCCGCGGCGGTCCTCGGCGCGTCGTTCGTCGCGGTCGGGGTGTCCGCGTTCGCGCAGCGGTTCGCGCAGGTCGCCCAGATCGTGTGCGCGCTGCTGTTCCTCGTCGTGCTCGTCACGTGGCCGCTCACCGTCCGCGAGCCGATCCCGGACAGTCAGTACCCCTGGCCGTGGTGGTTCCTCACCGTGGGGTCGACGGCGGCGGCGATGGGCTTCGCTCCGTGGCGTGCGACCGTCTACACCGCGCTCGTGCCCGCCGTCTACGTCGTCGTGCGCCTCACGCCGCTCGGTGGCGACGCCGGGGCCAGCGCGGTGCTCCAGGGCGTGTACTCGGCGCTCCTCAGCGGAGCGGTCCTCGTCATCGCCGTGCTCCTCCGTCGGGCCGCCGCTGCGGTGGACGCCGCACAGGCCACCGCGGTGCGGCGCTACTCGCTCGCGATCCGCGAGCACGCGACCGAGGTCGAGCGGGTGCAGGTCGACGCGATCGTCCACGACAGCGTCCTGACCACGCTGCTCTCGGCCGCACGCGCGGACACGCCCGAGGCGGAGGCCCTCGCCGCCCGCATGGCGCGCAACGCCATCGACCACCTCGGCGCCGCTGCGGCCGACCTGCCGGGGGCGGCCCCGCCCGTGACGGTGCACGACCTCCGCGTCCGCATCACCGACGCCGTCGGAGCGCTCGCCGCTCCCGTCCGGCTGCGGGACGCCCCGGTCGGCGGGCTGCGCATCCCGGCGACGATCGCGGACGCGCTCGCATCCGCGGCGTTGCAGGCGTGCGTCAACAGCGTGCAGCACGCCGGCGGGGCAGGGGTCGAGCGGTGGGTCCGTGTCGAGCAGCGTGGTGGCGCCGTGCACGTCGAGGTCGGTGACGACGGCGCCGGGTTCGACCTCGCTGCCGTCCCTGCCGCGCGGCTCGGCGTCCGCCGCTCGATCATCGAACGGGTGCAGGCCGTGGGCGGCACGGCGGTGGTCGCGAGCAACCCCGGGGCGGGTACGCGGGTCCGCCTCGAGTGGCACCCGGAGGTGTCCGCATGAGGGTGTCGCTGCCGGCGAGGATCGCCATCGGGCTCGCCGCGCTGTTCTCCGTCTTCCACCTCGTGCTGGGCGTGGCGTCGTTCCCGTTCGTCCGTGACGTCGGTCCGGTGCTCACGTGCATGGCGCTCTACGCCGCCGCGAGCGCCGTCGCGATCTTCCTGCCCGGTCGGACCCTCCCGGTCTGGGCGGCGTGCTTCTCACTCGCCACCGCGCTGGTCATGCCGGTCATCGCCGCCCCCGTCGTCGACCCGACGGTGAAGGACGACTCGATCACCTGGTGGGTCGCCGCGGTCGGCACGCTCATGGTCGTGCTCGTCGTGCGGGGCCGCCGCGCCTTCGCGTGGGTCGGCGTCGGCTTCGTCACGGTCTTCGGTGTGGTCTGGGCAGGACCGGGTGCCTTCGGCGCGCTCGGACTGGTCGGCAACCTGACGTGGGTCGCCGTCGCCACCGGCTTCACCGTCGCGATGGACCGGGCGACCCGCACCACGCGCGACTTCATCCGTGCCGAGCAGGAGACCGCGGACTGGCAGGCCGCGCAGGACGCCCACGTGTTCGAACGGCAGTTCCGCCTGAGCCAGACCACCCGGATGGCGCTGCCGATGCTGCAGCAGGTGATCGACCGGGGCGGGGACCTGACCGACGCCGAGCGGGCCGAGTGCCTGCACCTCGAGCAGGCGATCCGCGACGAGATCCGCGGTCGGTCGCTGCTGTCCGACGACGTCCGTGACGAGGTCATGCGCCTGCGGCGACGGGGAGCCACGGTGCAGCTGCACGACGACGGTGGCCTCGACGACCTGGAGATCGACGAGCTCCGCCGGGTGCACGCCGAGATCGCCGGTGCGCTGCGCCGAGCCCGGGAGGCGGACAACGTCATCGTCCGGACGGTGGCCGAGGGGTCGGAGGCGGCGGTCACCATCGTCGGGCTGCGACTGGACACCGCGGCGAGCGAGTCCGCGGCGCTCGGCGTCGGATCGGACGACGACGGCGACGAGGACGAGTCGGTGGTGCTCTGGACCGAGATCCCGCGCCGCGCGACGGTCTGAGGAGGCACCGGCGGCCGCCGTGCAGCGAGACGCGCGCGCAAGGCCACCCGGGAACGGGGAACGGGGAACGGGCCGGTCCCGAGGGGCCGGCCCGTTCACGACCCGAGCCTGAGCGACAACCCGAATGTCGCCCTGGCTCGCAGCTGGTCGGAGGCGTCGTACCCTAGTCGGCCACCGACCAACGATGTTCTTCTGGGAAGGACACCGAACACAGACAACTATGCCCGCTGCCCGAAGCCGTGTCAGTCGTCATTATGGGGGACAAACCACGCCTTCCCGGTGGTTCCGCGGTCGCCGTGTCCCCCGGCCGAGGGGAGACCGACCGGGAAGTGCACCCCGCAACCCGAGGTGGACGACCGGGTCGCGCGGTGCGAGAGGGGTACATCGTGCCGCCGGTACCCCCGGATGCGCAAGGCCCCCGCCGGGGAACGGCGGGGGTCCGTGGAGGGACGTGCGGCGTGCCGCTCGCAGACCGTCGGTCAGCGCAACGAGCGGCCCCAGGCGCCGGAGCCGTGCTCGAGCGGCCGGCGGAGGCCACGGGCGGACGCGTCCCACCCGGTCCGTGGCGACTCGGTGACCTCGGCGCGACCGGTGGCGGCGACCTCGTCGGCCTGCCGCTGGAGCACGGCGACGACGGCCGCCAGTTCCTCCGGCGATGGGTCGCCCGCGACGACCCGGACGTCGGCCCCGACCGTGGTGTCCGGCCCGACCGTGGTGTCTGCGCCGACCGGGCTGTCCGCTGCGGCCGGCATCGTGGCGTCCGCCGGGAGGTGTGCTGCGTGTCGTCCCATCAGAGCGGGATGTTCCCGTGCTTCTTCGGCGGCAGCGACGCGCGCTTCCCGCGCAGTGCCCGCAGCGCCTTGATCACCGAGACCCGGGTCGCGTGCGGCTGGATGATGCCGTCGAGCTCGCCGCGCTCGGCCGCCAGGTACGGCGACGCCACGTTGTAGGTGTACTCGTTCGCGAGCCTGGTGCGCACCGCGGCGACGTCCTCGCCCGCCTCCTCCGCGCGCTTGATCTCGGCCCGGTACAGGATGTTGACCGCGCCCTGGCCGCCCATGACCGCGATCTCGGCGGTCGGCCACGCCAGGTTGATGTCCGCACCGAGCTGCTTCGAGCCCATCACGATGTAGGCGCCGCCGTAGGCCTTCCGCGTGATGACGGTGACGAGCGGCACGGTCGCCTCGGCGTACGCGTACAGCAGCTTCGCGCCGCGGCGGATCACGCCGGTCCACTCCTGGTCGGTGCCGGGCAGGTAGCCGGGGACGTCGACGAGGGTCAGGATCGGGATGCCGAACGCGTCGCAGAACCGCACGAAGCGGGCCGCCTTCTCGCCGGCGTCGATGTTCAGCGTCCCGGCCATCGCCTGCGGCTGGTTCGCGATGATGCCGACGGTGCGACCCTCGACGCGGCCGAAGCCGACCATGATGTTCGGGGCGAAGAGCGGCTGGACCTCGAGGAACTCACCGTCGTCGACGATGTGCTCGACGATCGTGGTGACGTCGTACGGCTGGTTCGTCGAGTCGGGGATGACGACGTCGAGCTCGTGGTCGGCGTCGGTCGTCTCGAGCTCCGGGGCGACGTCGTAGGCCGGCGGGTCGGACAGGTTGTTGTCCGGCAGGAAGCCGACGAGGGAACGCGCGTAGTCGAGCGCGTCGGTCTCGTCCTCGGCCAGGTAGTGCGCGACGCCCGAGACGGCGTTGTGCGTCTGTGCGCCGCCGAGCTCCTCGAAGCCGACGTCCTCGCCGGTGACGGTCTTGATGACGTCCGGACCGGTGACGAACATGTGGCTCGTCTTGTCCACCATGATGACGAAGTCGGTGAGCGCGGGGGAGTACACCGCACCACCGGCTGCCGGACCCATGACGATGGAGATCTGCGGGATGACCCCGGAGGCCTGGGTGTTCAGGCGGAAGATCTCGCCGTACTTGCCCAGGGCGACCACGCCCTCCTGGATCCGGGCACCGCCCGAGTCGAGGATGCCGATGATCGGCACCCCCGTCTTCAGTGCGTGCTGCATCACCTTGACGATCTTCTCGCCGGCGACCTCGCCGAGGGAGCCACCGAAGACGGTGAAGTCCTGCGCGTAGACCGCGACGTTGCGGCCGTGGATCGTGCCGACGCCGGTCACGACGGCGTCGCCGTAGGGGCGCTTCGCGTCCATGCCGAACGACGTCGTGCGGTGGCGGACGAACTCGTCGAACTCGACGAACGAGTTCTCGTCGAGGAGCTGCTCGATGCGCTCGCGGGCGGTGCCCTTGCCCTTCGCGTGCTGCTTCGCGATGGCGGCCTCGCCCGCGGCGGTCACGGCCTCGTGGTAGCGCTCGCGCAGGTCCGCGAGGCGACCGGCCGTGGTCGAGAGGTCGGGGGTGTCTCCTGTGGTCACCCGCTCACCCTACCGGCGGGCACGGCGGGGCCGGTTGGAGGACCCCCACGGTTCCTGCCCGTAGATTTGCGTGCATGTCCACACCCGTCCCGCCGGTCCTGCCGCGCGCCCGTGCCGTCGTCGAGGCCGCCGGTGGGGTGTTCGACGCCGTCGGGCGTACCGGCTCCACGAACGCCGACCTGCTGGACGTCGCGCCCGGTCGGGCGCACGGCAGCGCCGTGGTCACGCTCGACCAGACGGCGGGGCGCGGGCGGCTCGACCGGTCATGGAGCGCGCCGACCGGGCAGACGCTCGCGGTGAGCCTGCTCGTCCGCGCCGACCTGGCCGACCGCGACCGCGGGTGGCTGCCCCTGGTCGCCGGCGCCGCGATGCGCGACGCGGTGTCCGCCGTGCTGGGCGACGCCGACACGGTGACCAGGGCCTCCCGTCCGGCCGCCGACGCCGACGCCGCGACGCCCGTGCCGGAGCCGCGTGTCCTGGTGAAGTGGCCGAACGACGTGCTGGTCGACGGACGCAAGGTGTGCGGCATCCTCTGCCAGGTCGCTGCCGACGGCAGCGTCGTCGTCGGCGCCGGCGTGAACCTGACGATCCCGGAGGACGCCCTGCCGACGCCGACCGCGACGTCGTTGGCGGTCGCCGGCGCGACCGGTGACGCCGACGGCCTGGCGGACGCGGTGCTGTCCACCTGGACGACGGCCGTCCTGGAGGCGGTGCGTGCGCTGGTGGACGGAGGTGCGGCCGCCGGGGTCGTCCGGTCACGCGTCCGCGCAGCGTGCGGCACGATCGGTCGCCGGGTCCGTCTGGAACTGCCCGACGGCACTGTCGACGAGGTCGACGCCACGGGCATCGACGACGACGGTCGCATCACGATCCGGGATCGGGACGGCCGAACCAGGGGCGTCGCGGTGGGGGACCTCACCCACCTGCGCTATGCATGACGGCATGACCGCCGAGCCGCCGCCCGAACGCGTGGTCGCGCGGCTGCGGCCGCACGCGCGCCGACTCGTCCGTCCGGCCGTCTTCGTCGTGGTCGTCGCACTGGCAGGGGGCTTCGGCTTCGGCGTGTTCCGCGCACAGCTCGCGTGGCTGAACGCGGTCGTCGCCGGACTGACGGTCCTGCTCGTCGTGCTCGGCGGCCTCGTCCCGCTGCTCCGGTGGATGTCCGAGCGGTACGTGGTGACGACCCGGCGGCTCGTGGTGGTCCGTGGTCTCGGCACCCGGACCCGTCGCGAGCTCCTGCACTCCCGCGGGTACGACGTCACGGTGCGGCGCCGCGGCCTGCAGGGGGTGTGGCGGTCCGGTGACGTGCTCGTCTTCCCCGGCGAGGACACGCCCGTGGTGCTCGCCGACGTCCCGCACGCCGACCTCGTGGTGGCCGTGCTGCACGACCTGGTCGAGGCGCACGAAGCCCGCCGACGGCACCGCGAGCCGGACTGGGACGAGATCGTCGGGGGACCCTCGCGACCGACCTGGGGTGACGCCGGCCGGTGAGGTGCCGAACGTCCGGGTTGGGAGTCTTCCTCGTTAGCCGGTAGCGTCGAGCCGTGCGTATCTCCGTCATCGGCTGCGGGTACCTCGGTGCCGTGCACGCCGCCTCAATGGCCAAGCTCGGACACGAGGTCGTCGCGGTCGACGTCGACCCCGCGAAGATCGAACGGCTCGCCGCCGGTGAGGCTCCCTTCTTCGAGCCCGGGCTGCCCGAGATCCTGACCGAGGCCCTGGCGTCCGGTCGCATCCGCTTCACCACCGACATGGCCGAGGTCGCCGGGTCCACCGTGCACTTCCTCGCGGTCGGGACCCCGCAGGGACCCACCGGTGCCGCGGACATGCGGTACGTCGACGCCGCCGTCGCCTCGCTCACGCCGCACCTGTCGGCCGGTGAGTTCGTCGTGGGCAAGTCGACCGTCCCGGTCGGCACCGCCGCGCGCCTGGCCACCGAGGTCGAGGCAGCGGTCCCCGGCGCGACCCTGGTGTGGAACCCGGAGTTCCTCCGCGAGGGCTTCGCCGTGCAGGACACCATCTCGCCCGACCGGTTCGTCTACGGCGTCCCGGAGGGCGAGGCCGGCGAGCGTGCCGTCGCGGCGCTCGACGAGGTCTACGCGCAGGCGCTCGCCGCGGGGACGCCCCGCCTCGTGGTGAACCTGCCCACGGCGGAGCTCGTGAAGATCAGCGCGAACGCGTTCCTCGCGACGAAGATCTCGTTCATCAACTCGATGGCCGAGATCGCCGAGGTCGCCGGCGCCGACGTCACGGCGCTCGCCGACGCGATCGGGCACGACGACCGGATCGGTCGGAAGTTCCTCAACGCCGGTCTCGGCTTCGGTGGCGGCTGCCTGCCGAAGGACATCCGCGCGTTCCAGGCCCGCGCCGACGAGCTGGGCGTGGGAGAGTCCCTCGCCTTCCTGGCCGACGTGGACGCCACCAACCTCCGTCGACGCGCGCACGTGGTCGACCTCGCCACGGAGCTGCTCGGTGGGACGATCACCGGGAAGCGCGTCGCCGTGCTGGGCCTGGCCTTCAAACCGAACTCGGACGACGTCCGCGACTCCCCGGCGCTCGACATCGCGGCACGCCTGCTCGGGCTCGGTGCGTCGGTGGCGGCGTACGACCCGGAGGCGATCGAGACCGCTCGTCGGCTGCACCCGGAGCTCGAGTACGTCGGGTCGCCGACCGAGGCGGTCACCGGCGCGGACATCGTGCTCGTGCTGACCGAGTGGTCGGTGTTCCGTGAGCTCGACGCGGCCGAGGTCGCCTCGCTCGTCGCGTCGCCGGTCGTGGTCGACGGGCGCAACTGCCTCGACCGCGAGGCCTGGACCGCAGCGGGCTTCACCTACCGGGGCATGGGGCGCTAGCGCTCCGACCCCGCTGACGACGGACGGCCGTTCCCCTCGCCGGGAGCGGCCGTCAGCCGTCTCCGGACGGCCGTTCCCCTCACCGGGAGCGGCCGTCGGTCGTCTCCGGACGGGGAGGACCCGGCCGGCGGCGTTCAGTCCCGGTGCGGGGTGCGGCGCTCGACGGCCGCGCGGAGGACGTCCCGGTAGCGGGAGCCGATGCGATCGGTCGCGAACTCGGCCGCAGCGGCCGTCGCTCCGGCCTGGTGGCGCTCCCGGGCATCGGCGTCCGTGAGCGCTCGCTCGAGGGCGGCGCGCAGCGCGTCGACGTCGCCGGGCTCCACGAGCAGACCCGAGACGTCGTCGCGGACGACGTCCCGGATGCCGGGGAGGTCGCTGGCCACGATCGCCGCGCCGACCGCCGCCGCCTCGAGGAGCGTCACCGGGAGTCCCTCCTGGTCGCCGTTCGCGGCCGGTACGGACGGCAGGGCCACGACGGTGGCGGACGCCAGGGTGGCGAGCACCTCGCTCTTGCCGCGCTGCCCGACGAAGGTGACCGGCAGCCCCGCGGCCTGTCGTTCGAGGCGCTCGCGCCACGGGCCGTCGCCGACGACGGTCAACGACCAGTCGACGCCCTCGAGACCGCGGAGTGCCTCGACGAGGTTCCCGAAGCCCTTCTTCTCCACCAGCCGGCCGACGGCCACCACGTGCCCGGGCCGCCGGACGGTGGTCTCCCTGGCCGCGACCGCGGGCGCGAGGTCGACGCCCATCGGGACGACGCTCGACCGCGCCGGGTCGACACCCCACTCCGTCAGGCGGGCCCGCATCTCGTCGTTGACGGTGGTCACGTGCGCCGAACGCCCGAACACCCAGCGCTTCAGCCGGACCAGCGGCGCGGCGCGGAGCGCGTAGACGTCGCCGCCGTGCGTCGTGACGACGAGGGGCACCCCGGGCGCGGCCAGTGCCGCGACGAGCCCCTGCGGGATCGCCCAGTGCGCGTGGATCACGTCGGGACGTGCGGCACGGACGGCTCGACGCACCGCGAGGAACTGCGCCGCGAGGAGTGCCGGCACCTGGAGCAGACGCTTCCGGTCGGCCTTGAGGTTGTCCAGGATCGCGCCGTCCGCCAGGTCCTCGAACCGCCGCGGGAAGTAGGCGAACCGACGCACCCGGACGCCGTCGATCGTCTCCGAGCGGGCGGCCCCGGCGACCCGCGGTGTCAGCACCGCGGTGTCGAACTCGACCGCTTCCTGCCGTGCCAGGTCCAGCACGAAGGCGGGGACGCCGTCGTCGGGGTGGGCGGGGAAGGTGGATGCGAGCACGAGCAGGCGGGGACGACCGGTGCTGGGGTGGACGGGTGCGGGCAAGGGGGCGCCTTCCGGGTGGACGGTCGTTCGGCGGACGGGTCCCGTTCGATCGGGGACACCGCGCGGGTTGGTACGCTGCTCGGGGCCCGCGGTGCGACCGCTGCGCAGGCCGGCAGGACCGGAGCAGGAGACCCGTGCGCGTACTCATCCACAATAGCGATTCGCCCCACAACCGAGGGGACCGGGCGATCCTCGCCGGGAACATCGAGCTCGCCCGCCGGCGGTGGCCGGGCGCCGAGATCGTGTCGCTGTCGCAGTACCCCGAGCGCGACGGAGCCTGGTTCGGCATCCGGTTCCTCCCGATGTCGCCGTACAGCACCGGGATCGGCGACCTCTTCCGCCTGCTCCGGGCTGCCCGGACCGCGGACGTCGTCCTCTGGGGCGGAGGCGAGATCCTCAAGGACTACACGAACAAGCTCGGCCTGGTCTACTGGCTGCTGAAGTTCGTGCTCGTCCGTGCGGTCAACCGGCACGTCGTCGGGGCGTTCCAGGGCATCGGCCCGACGTCCGCCGGTATCAGCAAGCGGCTGATCCGAGCGACGGTGGACCTCACCGAGGTCTTCATCGTCCGCGACGAGGAGTCGCGGGAGAAGCTGCGTTCGTGGGGTGTCCGGACGCCCGTCATCGCCTCCTTCGACCCCGCGGTGGTCGGCACCGTGACCGCACCGGACGCGGACGTGCTCGCGCGGCTCCAGCGGACCACCGGCCTGTCGGCGGAGCAGCTCGACGGGTCGGTCGGCATCGGCGTCCGACGCTGGTTCCACTACAAGCGCAGCGGCTGGATCCCGTTCCGCTTCATCCCGAAGGCGCTGCGTCGGTCGCACGTCGAGTCCGCCGACCTCGTGACCTACCGTGCGGCGCTCGCGGAGCTCGTCGACACGGTCGTCGAACGGTGGGACGTCGACGTCGTCTTCTACCCCATGCACATGGAGGCCTCCGAGGGCGACGCCGCGTTCGCGCGCGAGGTCATCGCCCAGATGCGCCACGGCGGCCGAGCGCACGTCGTCGAGGCCGACGAGTTCTCGCCCGCCGAGTACGCCGGTCTGATGTCGCGGAGTCGGCTCTTCATCGCGAGCCGTCTCCACTCGGCGATCGTGGCGACGATCGCGGGCGTGCCGGCCACGGTGCTGTACTACGTCGACAAGGGGCGGCTCTTCTTCGAGCAGATCGGCCAGCAGCGGTACGCCCGCCCGATCGAGGACGCCCTGGAGCCGACCTTCGTCGCCGACGTCGTCGCGTCGCTCGAGGACCTCGACGAGCACCGTGAGCGTGTGGTCGCGGACCTCTCCGCCGGTGTGGAGCGCATGACCGGTGCCCTGCACACGGACTTCGCCCGCGGAACCGAGGGCGTGCGGTGAGCCCGACGACGAAGCGGGTCCTGCGACGGGCGGTGCCCATCGCCTTCTACGTCCTGCTCGCGGTGTTCCTCTTCCTCTACGTCCGCAGCGTCGACTGGGGGCAGCTCGCCGGTATCCGTTGGAACTGGTGGTGGGTCGCCGTGGCGACGGTCATCAGCCTCGGCTTCCGGTACTGGGGCGTCGGCATCTGGTTCTTCCTGCTCCGGCGCCTCGGCGCGACCGGCCTGCGGGGGAGCGGTGTCGCGCTGACCTTCGTCTACGCAAAGTCGTGGATGGGCCGCTACATCCCGGGAGCCGCGACCTGGATCATCGGCAAGGTCTACTTCGCCTCGAAGCACGGCGTCTCCCGCGCGCGGCTGGGGGTGAGCGGGCTGCTCGAGGGCGCCCTGCAGATCGCCGCGACGTTGGCGCTGGCGCTCGTGCTCCTGCTGATCGATCCGCGGACGCACACGCTCGACCCCTGGATCATCGCGCTCATGGTCGTCGCCTTCATCGGCTGCGTGGTCTGCCTCGTGCCGAGGGTGTTCGTCTTCCTCATCAGCACGGCGTTGCGGATCCTCCGCCGCCCGCCGCTCGACGCCGACGTCGCGCCGAGCCTCGGCACCGTGCTCGGCGGTGCCGGGCTCTACGTCGCCGGCGCCGTGCTCTCGGGGAGTGCGTACTACTTCATCACGCTCGCCGTCTACCCGTCCCTGCGTCCCGCGGACGCGGCGTTCGTGATCGGGGCGGCCAGCATGGCCTCCGCGATCAGCATGCTCGCCGTGTTCGCCCCGGGCGGGCTCGGTGTGCGCGAGGGCGTCCAGGCGCTCCTCCTCGGCCTCGTGATGCCGGGACCGATCGCGCTCGTCGTGGTCGTCGTCACCCGCGTCTGGAGCCTGGCCGTCGACGGCCTCTTCCTGCTCACCGCCGCTGTGCCGACGTGGTTCTCGAAGCGGGGGAGACCGGACCAGGCCGACCCGGCCGGGGTCGAGCCCGCTCCGGGGCGCTGACCGGCAGGTCGGCGGCCCGTCGACCGGCTCCGACGTCGGCCGGCGGTCAGGCGGTCGTGACCACCCCGGGTGCTCGCGTCAGCGCTGCGCTGCGCACCACCGCGGTCACCGTCGCGACGAGACCGACGAGCACGAGCGCGACGAGGACAGCGACGACCGACGGCGGGACCGGACCGAGCGCCACGTACCGCTCGACACCGGCGGGTGTGACGGGGAACCGCGCGGCGTTCCAGAACCAGCTGGAGACCACGCCGAGTCCGTAGAGCCCGACCGCCGGCAGCGCGATCGACAGTCCGACGGCGGTCCGGGCCCGCGCAGTCGGTCCGCCGGCCATCCGCCGCCACGCGATCGCGCTCACGGCGACCAGGCAGACGATCGCGGGGAAGTGGTAGCGGCCCTGCGTCGCGGCGACCTCGGTCGTGGTCAGGTAGGCGTGGGCACTCGTGTACGTCTGGATCGCGGTGAGCAGTGCCGGGAAGACCGCGAGCACGACGACGGCGCGGCGGTCCGGACCCTTGCGGAAGGCGAATGCCACGACGACGGCGAGCGTGACGAGGGTGAGCACGCTGGTGAGCACGTCACCGATCGAGACCTGGGCCTTGATGCCGGGGCTGCCCCAGAAGGTCCGGGCCAACGTCCCCCAGCTGACGTCGAGGAAGTGCGACAGCGTCGGGTGCTCGCCGGGAGGGAACTCCTTGGGCGGACGCATCGCGGTGTACCCGTTCGGCTGCACCCGCCCGTACGCGAGGACGTTGTGGACCCACCACCAGGCGCCGATGCCCGCGGTGACGGCCATCGTCACGACCGTCCGGACGAGTCGGGTGCGGAGCGGGAGCACCCCGCTGCCGGCGACGAGCACGACGAGCGCGGCGAAGGGGACGGCGGGGAGTCCGTCCCCTTGATCCACACGAGGCCGCCGAGCACGACACCGAGGGCGAGCGTCGCCCGCCAGCGGTGGTCGCCGGTCAGCAGGCGGACCCTGAGCCACGCGACCACGGCCGCGAACAGCATCGCAGGTGCGTCGTTCGACACCGAGGACGCGATCGAGGCCAGCTGCGGGACGCCGAACAGTGCCAGCGCCCCGACCAGGCCCGCGCGAGGTGAGCGGGTCAGACGCCGGACCGAGGCCCAGGTCAGGAGCGGGAGGAGGGTGACCGACGCCACGTCGACGAGGCGCAGCACGAGGACGGCGTGGTCCCACCGGAGGCCGGCGAAGTGGACGGCCTTCAGGACCAGTGCCCCCACCAGGTAGGCGGTGGGCGGGTGCTGCGTCATCTGGTCGACGGTGCTCGACTCGCCCGGAGCACCCCCGAGCAGCTCCGCGAAGTCCGACCACTCGGACTTGGGCAGGGTCGCCTGCTGCGCGGCCGCGGCCTGCACCGCGTTGAGCACGTGCATCTCCCCGGGAGCCACCCAGGGGGCACCCGTCGCGAGGTGCACCGTCGCGTCGATGTGCGCGGTCTCGTCAGGAGCCTGGAACACGGGGACGACCAGCGCCTACACGAGCAACCAGAGCCCGAACGTGACCGTGACCACGGCGACGGCCACGCGCTCCCGACGATCGACGGGCGGTGCGCTGTCTCGGAGTCCGGGCGTCCTCACCGGACCATCCTACGGACGGCGCGGGAGCGGCTGGACTCAGACCTCGGGGACGCGGACCGTCTCCGGCGTCGCGTCCGCGCGCCGGGCGGACTCCTGCTCGACCCGGTCGGGGTGGTACACCCACACCTTGTAGAGCCAGAAGCGGAAGATCGTGCCGAGCCCCAGCCCGATCACGTTGCCGGAGATGTTGTCGGCGAGTGCCGAGGTGAAGCCGAGCGCGTAGTGGGAGACCGCCAGGCAGCCGAGCGAGATGACCATCCCGCCGAGGGAGACGACGACGAACTCGAAGCCCTCCTTCGCAGCGACGGAGCGGCGCTGGTGCCGGAACGTCCAGTACCGGTTGCCGATCCAGTTCACGAAGATCGCGACCGTCGTGGAGACGACCTTCGCCCAGAACGGACCGCTGTGCACCTCGTCCGGTGAGAGCACCGTGGCACGGAGGACGTTGAAGACCCCCAGGTCGACGACGAAGCCGATCGCCCCGACCACGCCGAAGCGTGCGAGTTGTGCGATGAGTCGCCGCACGTGCTCTCCTGATTCCGTAGAGTTGGCCGGGACCGGCCAGCGGTCGGAACGGGGCAGATCGATGATCGGCCTCGACGGATTGTAGTCGAGCGGTCGCGGACCGAGGTCCGGAATCGCGGAAGGAACGCACAGGATGGCGCTGCACGTCGGAGTGATCGGTGGGGGACAACTGGCGCGGATGATGGTCCCCGCCGCCGTCGAGCTCGGGCTCGAGATCAGCGTCCTCGCCGAGGGGCCCGGCATGTCCGCCGCGATCGCCGCCACGGCCGAGGGCGACCACCGCGACGTCGACACCGTCCTCGCCTTCGCGCGCGGCGTCGACGTCGTGACCTTCGACCACGAGCACGTCCCGCAGGACGTCCTCCGACGCCTCGTCGACGAGGGCGTCGCGGTGCACCCGGGGCCGGACGCGCTCGCGGTCGCGCAGGACAAGATCACCATGCGCCGACGGCTCAGCGAGCTCGGCGTCCCCGTCCCGGACTGGGCGGCCGTCGAGGACCGGTCCGCCCTCGCCGCCTTCCTGGCCGACCACGGCGGACGCGCTGTCGTGAAGACCCCGCGTGGCGGCTACGACGGCAAGGGTGTCCGTGTCGTCTCCGACCCGTCCGACGTCGACGACTGGTTCACCGCCGTCGCCGAGCTCGGCGACGGGCAGGCCCTGCTCGTCGAGGAACTCGTCCCCTTCACCCGCGAGCTCGCGCAGTCCGTCGCACGTCGCCCCTCGGGCCAGGTCGTGGCCTGGCCGCTCGTCGAGACCGTGCAGCGGGACGGCGTCTGCGCCGAGGTCATCGCGCCGGCGCCGGCCGCCGCGGGGCGACTGGCGGACGCGGCGGAGTCCCTCGCGGTCCGGATCGCCGAGGAGCTCGGCGTGACGGGGGTGCTGGCGGTCGAACTGTTCCAGACCGCCGACGAGCGGATCCTGGTCAACGAACTCGCGATGCGCCCGCACAACACCGGGCACTGGACGATCGACGGGGCGACGACGAGCCAGTTCGCGCAGCACCTGCGCGCCGTCCTCGACCTGCCCCTCGGCACGACCGGCATGCACGCGCCGGCGGCCGTGATGGTCAACGTCCTCGGTGGGCCGGCCGACGGCGACCTCGCGGCCCGCTACCCGGCCGCACTGGCGGACTTCCCGGAGGCCGGGTTCCACTTCTACGGCAAGGCCCCCCGTCCCGGCCGCAAGGTCGGGCACGTCACGGTGCTGGGCGAGGACGTGGACGACGTCGCCTACCGCGCCCGCGCCGCGGCAGCGCACTTCGACGACTGACCGCATCCTCGCCGGTCTGCTGGACGGACGCCGGGCCCTCACCCGCCGCTAGGCTCGTGCCGTGACCGACACCACCGCCGCCACCGCACCGCTCGTCTCGATCATCATGGGGTCCGACTCGGACTGGCCGACCATGCGTGCGGCCGCCGACATCCTCGGGGAACTGGGCATCGCGTTCGAGGCCGACGTCGTCTCGGCGCACCGGACGCCCGACAAGATGGTCGACTTCGCCCGTGCCGCTGCCGACCGGGGCATCCGTGTCGTCATCGCCGGAGCCGGTGGAGCGGCGCACCTGCCGGGCATGGTCGCGTCGTTGACCACGCTGCCGGTGATCGGGGTCCCCGTGCAGCTCGCGCGCCTCGACGGGCTCGACTCGCTGCTCTCGATCGTGCAGATGCCGGCCGGGATCCCGGTCGCGACCATGGCGATCAACGGTGCGGCCAACGCCGGTCTGCTGGCCGCGCGGATCATCGGCACGACCGACGCCGGGGTCCGATCGGCCCTCGCGGAGTACGCCGACGGACTCGAGCAGGTCGTCGAGCGCAAGGCACGCGCCCTGCGCGAGGCGCTCTGAGCGCTCGCGGGCGGCCGCTCAGGACACGCTGACGGCGCCCGTCCTGCCGTCGACGCTGACCGTCGTGGTGCCGCCGGTGGTGGAGGTCGTCGCGGTCCACACCGGGGCAGCAGCCGGACCACCGAGCACCACCGAGACGAGCGTGCTGCCCGGCACCGCTCCGAGAGCCGAGGTGGCCGCGCGGTCCGCCGTGACCTGCAGGCCCTCGGTCCGGGACACGTCCGACTGCCGCGTCGCCGCGTCGCTGTCCTTGGGGAACGGGCCCGACGTCACCCGGCCCAGCGTGGCCGACACCACGGACTGGGTACGTGCGCCGTCCGGACCGGACACCAGGACAGTCCAGTCGTCCCCGGAGCCGGCGATCGAGATCACGGTCCCGCCGCCGGCGGCGGCGATGCCCTGCTCGGCGACGGCCGCCCAGTCGACGGTGGCCGGTGCGTCGGCCCCGCTGCCGTTGCCCGTTCCCTGACCGCTGCCGTCGGCGGGGGCGTCCTCGGTGGGGCCCGCGCTCGACGTGTCGCTGCCCGCCGTCGGGGTGCCGGCCGGCTCCGGGACCGGGGCGGAACGCGTGGGCGTCGGGCTGGTGCTCGGTGTCCGGGTGGCGGCGGACGCCGACGTCGAGGGTGCAGGGTCGTCGGCGCGGGAGCACGATGCGAGGGTGGTGCCGAGCCCGGCTGCGAGCGCGATCGCGGTGACGATGGCCGAGGTACGGTGAGGACGCGTCATGGGTGTGATGATCGCAGCACTGTCCGACGATCCGTCCGCCCGACACGGCGGCGCGGAGGATCGGTGCAGTCCCGTGACCGGGGCTGCGCCCGGGTCGGAGGCATCGTCGTGCCGGCTGGTCCTCCTGCCCGTCGGTCGTCGTGCCCGCTGGTCGTCGTGCCCGACGGGGTCAGAGGTCCGCGTGCAGCTGCCAGACCTCTTCGGCGGAGTCCCGCCAGTCGAACATCCGTGCCCGGTCGGGTCCGGTGACGGCGAGTCGTGACGCGAGCACCGGGTCGTTGACGACCTGGAAGACGGCCTGTGCCAGGCGCTCCGGGTAGCCCTCGAGGTCGTGGCGGGCCACGGTCACGCCGGCGTCCGCAGCGACCTCACGGACGGCGGCGTCGTCCGAGTGCACGACGGGGGTGCCGAACGACATCGCCTCGATGACCGGCAGACCGAAGCCCTCGGCGAGGCTGGGGAACACGAAGACCGTGGCCCGGTCGTAGGCGACGGCAAGGTCGGCGTCCTCGATGCGCCCGAGCACCTTGACCCGGTCGGGCGCGAGCCCGGCGGCCTCGGCCGTACCGTGGACGTCCACGTCCCCCCACCCGTCCGGGCCTGCCACGACGAGGGGGACGTCCGCGGGGGCGGAGGGGTGGGCCATGGCCCGGATCAGGTGGCCGAGGCCCTTCCGCGGCTCGAGCGTGCCGACGGCGAGCACGTAGCGCTCGGGGAGTCCGAGGCGTTCGGCGCGCAGGTCGGCGTCCGGCGGGACGGCGAGTCGTCCGCTCGGTGCGCCGCCGATGACCCGGATGCGCTCGTCGAAGCGGTGGATGCGGTTCAGTTCGGCCGCCACGGCGTGCGTGGGGACGACGACCGCGTCCGCGTGGCGCCAGGCGCGCTTGACCATCGACTTGTGGAAGTGGACCCCACGGGGCGTGAGGGTCTCGGGGTGCGTCCACGGCACCACGTCGTGCACGGTGACGACGGTCTGGTGACCAGGGTCCTGGAACCGGTCGTGCCGGACCAACGGCGCCAGCACGCTCGGCGCGTGGACCATGCCGGCGGAGGCCCCTCTGGCCAGCCCGGCCTGCCACGCGAGGGCGAGCTCGCGTCGGCCGAGGGGGAGACGGTCGAACCCGGCGAGTCCGGGGAGCAGGGTCCGGAGGCGGTCGAGGTCGGCGGCCGGCGCTGCGGACACGACGGCCTCCACGTCGCATCCCGGCGGTGCCGTCGCGACGAGCTGCCGGGTGAGCTCCTCCGCGTACCGCCCGATCCCGCCGGGGACGGGCGAGATCACCTGGTCGAGGATCACACGGAGGGTGGTCATCGGTGGCTCCTCGTGGTGCTGGTGGACGGGCTCCGACCCTACCAGCGGGGTCCGCTCGCTCCTGGGTGCGTTCGGTCGTGGCAGGGTCGTTCGTTAGGGTTGGACGGACCGAAGGGGACCCTTGGCAACAACAACCGCACCGGGGCGCAGGCTGCGCGCCCTCCACGCTGCTCCGCTCGTCCGCGTCCTCGAGAACCCCTGGACCCTGCGCCTGACGCTCGTCCTCTTCGTGCTCGTGGGCGCGGTGTTCTCCGTCGCCGTCCACATGCCGGTCGTCGACGGCGTCGGCAACGTGCCCTACGCGGGGACCATCGCGCCGGACGAGAACCGACACATCGCGAACATCCTGTACTACGCGGGGCGCAGCGTCTGGGCCGGTCCCGTCATCACGGACGCCCCGGCGAGCCTGCTGCAGATGGGCGAGATCGAACGCTTCCCGAGCTACGTCTACTACTACGTGATGAGCTTCCCGGTGAAGCCGCTGCTCGACCTCGGCGCACCGTACTCGGTCATCGTGGTGGCGCTGCGCTTCGCCAACGTCCTGATCGCGGCGGTCGGTCTCGTGGTCGTCCACCGCCTGGTCCGCACGATGGGTACGGCGCCCTGGGTCGCGACGCTCGTCGTGGTGCTGCTCGCGGGCACCGGCCGGTACGAGTGGCAGGCGGCTGCCGTCACGTACGACACCCCGGCCAACACGCTGTTCTTCCTCTGCCTGCTCTTCTGCGCACGCTTGATCCGTTCGAGCGGACACGCGTACTCGGACCTCTTCCGTGCCCTCGTCCTGGGGGCCCTCGCCATCGTGGTGAAGTACACGTTCGTCCCGTTCGTGCTCGTCGCGGTCGCGGTCGCCGTCGCCCTCGTGCTGCAGCGGGACGGTGTCCGCACGTTCGCACACCCGGTGCAGCGCTTCCGTCGGGTCTTCGCGGAACATCCGGTGACGTCGTCGCTGTGGGCGTTGCTCTTCGTGGTCACCGCGGCGGTGCTGCTCGAGCGCATCGGCGGCAACCTCCTCGTCTACGGCCAGTTCAACCCGTCCTGCACCAAGCTGCACACCCACCAGGAGTGCCTGGCGTTCGACATCTACCGGCGGAACTACTGGGCGGCGAGGGCGCACGACCTCGGGATCGTCAACGCCGTACCGCAGACGCCGTTCGACCTCTTCGAGTTCGTCGGCAGCTGGATCAGCGCCTACTTCCAGAGCATGTTCTTCTACCGCGGACGCAACACCGTGTGGCAGGTCTCCACCGTCGTGCAGATCGCCGGCGCGGTCACGTTCGTCGTCGCGGTCGTCGCGACGCTGCTGTCCTTCCGGAGCCTCGTCCGGACGCGGGCATCGGTCTGGGGGCTCTTCGTCGCCGGGAGCTACGTGGTGGCGATGTTCTTCTTCAACCTCCGGACGTTCATCCGGCTCGACAACGAGTACGCCTTCTCCGGTCGGTACCTGTTGCCGGTGCTGCCATTGATCTACGTGTTCGCGATCATCGCCGCTGTGGCGCTCTGGCGCACGCTGCCGCTCTGGTGGCGTCGTGTGCTCGTCGTGCCGGCGGTGCTGCTCGGCGTCCTCACCCTGGTGACGTACGCCGGACCGATCGCGTTCTTCACCTACGCGCGCGGCGAAGGCTGGTACACGCCGATCGCGCTCCACCTGCTGCCGAGCTTCCTGACGGGAGTCGCCTCGTGACCGAACGTCCCACCGAGCCCGACATCGGCGACACGATCGCCGGTGACGACCCGACGATCCGGACCGGTCAGATCCGCCCACGGCTCTCCCGACGGCACTGGTCCGTCGCGCTCGTGGTGCTGGTCGTCGCCGTGCTGGCCGTCGGCTACGAGTTCCTCTCGGCACCCAACGCGCAGGTCGTCGGCGCCTGCCGGGTGGTCGCGGGCGCGTCGCCGGCGTCGCACACCGAGTGCTCCGGCGACGACCTGGCCGGCCGTGACCTGTCGGGGATCGACCTCCGACTCGCCGACCTGTCCGGAGCGGACCTGCGAGGCGCCGACCTGGACGGAGCGATCCTCTACGGCGCCGACCTCTCGGGCGCCGACCTCAGCGGTGCCCGGTTCCGGGACGCCGACCTCACCCAGGCGGACCTCAGCGGCGCGACACTCTCCGACACCGACTTCACACGCGCCGGCATCAACGGCATGGACGTCGAGGACACCGTCCTGGCAGCGTCCACCTTCTCCGAGTGGGTCACGGACTCGGACCCGGTCCAGGTGACCCTGACCGCGGGCACGCAGCCGGGGATCGAGAAGAACACCTGCGCGAAGCGGGAAGGGCTGTTCTACCCGGGACAGAACGGTGTCATGTGCACACTGTCGACGACGGCGGAGTACGACGGCACCCTGGAGTACACGCGGAACGTCGAGGTCAAGCTGCCACCCCAGGTCGACGTCCCCTCGACGGTGGCGCTCCGGGTGGGGCAGCAGGCGTCCGTGCAGTTCCAGGCGGACAGTCCGTTCCCGGCGGTCGTCACGGCCTTCTCGGCATCGCTGCCCGCGGGCCTCTCCTGGGACCCCGAGACGCTGACCGTCACCGGTGTTCCCGAACGTGCGGGCACCACGAAGGTCGAGTTCATCGCGGACAACGGCAAGCAGGTCCGGACCCCCGTGACGTTCCGCATCCGGCGCTGACCGTCCCACCGCACCAGCGGGAGGACGGGCACCGGGCACCCGCGGCCAACGGGTGCCGACGACGACGGGGCACGAGACCCTCCGGTCTCGTGCCCCGTCGTCGTCCTCGTCCGGTCAGGCGGTCAGGACACCCGCGGCCGCGGCGGCGTGGAGGGCGTCCCTCCAGTCACGCATCGGCGCCAGGCCGGCACGTCGCCAGCCGTCGTGTCCGAGGACACTGAACGCCGGCCGGGGCGCGGCACGGACGAACGCGGAACTGTCCGTGGGCAGCACGCGTTCCGGGTCCAGACCGACCTCCTCGAAGATCGCCCGCGTGAAGTCGAACCAGGAACCCCGGCCACCGTTCGTGCCGTGGTAGATGCCGGCAGGAGCACCGGCGTCGAGCATCGCGACGATCTGGTCGGCGAGGTCGGCGGTCCATGTGGGCTGCCCGACCTGGTCGGTGACGACGCTCACGGTGTCGTGCGACGCCGCCAGCCGCACCATGGTCTTCGCGAAGTTCGGGCCGCCGGCACCGTAGAGCCAGGCCGTCCGCACGATGTACGACCTGTCCGGCGCGACGGAGCGGACCGCTGCCTCGCCGGCGGACTTGGTCCGGCCGTAGGCGCCGAGGGGCCGCGTCGGCTCGTCCTCGGCGTACGGGGTCGTCCCCGTGCCGTCGAACACGTAGTCCGTCGACACCTGCACCAGGCGTGCGCCCGTCGCCGCCACCGCGGTGGCGAGGACCTCGGGACCTCGGGCGTTCACGGCGGCGGCGGCGTCCTCGTCGGACTCCGCGTCGTCGACCTTGGTGTACGCCGCGGCGTTGACCACGACGTCGTGTCCGGCCACCGCGTCGGAGACGGCAGCCTGGTCGGTGACGTCGAGGTCTGCGCGGGACAGGGCGGTGACGTCACGCCCTGCCAGCGATCGCTGGAGGTCCTGACCGAGCATGCCGGCTGCCCCGGTGATCAGGTAGCGCGTCATGCGATCGCCGCGCGCTCCTTGAGCGGCTCCCACCACGAGCGGTTGTCGCGGTACCACTGCACGACGTCGGCGAGACCCTGCTCGAACGGCACCTGCGGCTCGTAGCCGAGCTCTGCCTGGATCTTCGAGATGTCGACCGAGTAGCGCAGGTCGTGGCCGAGTCGGTCCTGCACGCGGTCGACGTACGACCAGTCCTTGCCGGTCGCGTCGAGCAGGAGCTGCGTGAGCTCCTTGTTCGTGAGTTCGGTGCCGCCACCGATGTTGTACGTCTCACCGGCGCGCCCACGGGTCAGCACCATCGCGATGCCGCGGGTGTGGTCGTCGACGTGCAGCCAGTCGCGGACGTTGTCGCCCTCGCCGTACAGCGGCACGTGCCGGTCGTCGATCAGGTTGGTGACGAAGAGCGGGATGACCTTCTCGGGGAAGTGGTAGGGCCCGTAGTTGTTCGAGCAGCGCGTGATCGAGAGGTTCAGCCCGTGCGTCCGGTGGTAGCTCCGGGCGAGCAGGTCGCTCCCGGCCTTCGACGCCGAGTAGGGCGAGTTGGGCTCGAGCGGACGGTCCTCGGCCCACGAGCCCTCGGTGATGGAGCCGTAGACCTCGTCGGTGGAGACGTGCACGAACCGCTCGGTCCCGTGCCGGAGCGCGGCGTCGAGCAGGCGCTGGGTGCCGACGACGTTCGTCTCGACGAAGATCCCGGAGTCACGCACCGAGCGGTCGACGTGCGACTCCGCGGCGAAGTGCACGATCGCGTCGACCGTCGGGACGACCTCGTCGAGCTTCGCAGCGTCACGGATGTCGCCCTGCACGAAGGTGTACCGCGGGGAGTCCGCGACGGGCGCGAGGTTCTCGAGGTTGCCCGAGTACGTCAGGGCGTCGTAGACGACGACCTCGGAGCCCTCGAGCCCCGGGTAGGCGTCCTCCAGGGTCCGACGGACGAAGTTCGAGCCGATGAAGCCGGCCCCTCCGGTGACGAGGATCTTCACGCTTGGTTTCCTTTTCGTGGCCGATGTGCGTCGGTCACGAGGAGCCGACGGCGGTCGGGGTCGAGTGTAGCGGGGGCCGGTCCGGCGTCAGTCGCCGTAGCGCGCGAGCTTCTGCAGGTCGAGCTGTTCCTCGGCCAGGGTCCGGTTCAGTCGTGTCAGGTCCGCGACCACGCCGATCGTGATCGACAGGAGCGCGCTGATCATGAGCACCATGCCCAGGATGAGCGACTGCAGGTGGTTGCCGCCGCTGTCCGTCCACAGCAGCACGAGGTACCGGACGAACGGGATCAGTCCGGCCACCCCGAAGACGGCGCTCACCCAGGCGAACAGTGCCATCGGCCGGTACATCAGGTAGACCCGCGCGATGGCCGACCCGGACTGGAACATGTGCTGCCAGATGTTCTTGAACAGCCGGGACTCGCGCGTCTTCGCGTTCGTCGTGATCGGGATGCTGGCGATGGCGAGACGCTTGTAGCCCGCCTGCACGATCGTCTCCATGCAGTAGCTGAAACGGGTGACGATGTTCAGACGGATGAGCGAGTACTTCGAGTAGGCGCGGAACCCGCTCGCGGCGTCCGGCAGGTCGAGGCCGGCGGCCCGGCTGGCGACCCAGGAGCCGAAGCGCTGCATCGACTTCTTGAACCCGGAGAAGTGCTCGATGGTCCGGGTCTGCCGGTCGCCGATCACGATGTCGGCGTCGCCACGGAGGATCGGCTGGACGAGGTCGGCGATCTGCGACTGCGGGTACTGGTTGTCGCCGTCCGTGTTCACCACGATGTCGGCGCCGTGCAGCATGGCGTAGTCGACCCCGTCGCGGAAGGACCGCGCGAGACCCATGTTCCTCGTGTGCCGGACGAAGTGCCGGACGCCGTGCGCACGGGCGACCTCGACCGTGCGGTCTGTCGAGCCGTCGTCGATGACGAGGATCTCGATCTCGTCGACGCCGGGGATCGAGGTCGGGATGGTCTCGAGCACCGACGGGAGGGTCTGCTCCTCGTTCAGGCAGGGGATCTGGACGAACAGTTTCACGGGTGGCGGGTCCTGGGGGTCGTCGGCCGGGCTGCAGCCCGGGATCTTCGGGTCCCGGCCGCACGGCCGGACGCGTGTCTTCGCGGACACACAGGCGGTCGAGTCTACGCACAAGCGGGAACCGAGTCGAGAACGCCGTGGCCGGCCGTGCCACGATGGAGCGATGGCACCCCTCAGGTCGGCGATCGCCCGCGTCCTCCGGCGCGCCGGGACCACCCCCGCTCCGCCCCCACCGCTCGTCGGCTTCGTCGTGCACGGGGCAGGAGGGGTCCACCCGGCGTCCGCGCACGTCCGGGTGACCGGTCGGATGTCCGCACTCGCGGCGGACGGCCTCGCACGGACCGTCCAGGTCGACCCGGTGCGGTGGGCCGACGGTTCGGACACCGCGCACCTCGACGCCGTCCTGGTGCAGCGCGACGCGTTCCCGCTCGCGTCGCTCGACGCCGCGCTCGCGCGGGCACGCGACGAGGGCACGCGGATCGTCGCCGAGGTGGACGACGACTTCTTCACGCCCGAGGCGCGTGCCCGGCTGGCCCGTGTCGAGTACGCGCCGGACCGGCTGGCGTCGGTCGAACGGCTCGTGCGGTCCGCCGACGCGGTCGTGGTCGCCACCGAGCAGCTGCGCGAGGTGCTCGCGGCGCAGGGCGTCGACGCGGTCGTCGTCCCGAACGGCGTGCAGCCGGGACTCTGGCCCTCCCGTCCTGCCGAGCCGCCGAGCACCGGCGACCGGCGCGTCCTGTACATGGGCAGCGCGACGCACGCGGCGGACCTCGAACTCCTCCGCCCGGTGTTCGACGGTCTCGTCACCGAGGACGGTCGCCGGGTGCGGCTCGAGGTGATCGGTGTCACCGGGGAGGACGGCACCTGGTTCGACCGGATCACGCTCCCCGAGGGGGCGACGCACTACCCGGCGTTCGTCGCCTTCCTGACGGAGCAGGCCGATCGGTGGTCCGCCGGGGTCGCGCCGCTGACCGGAGAGCGGTTCAACGACGCCAAGAGCGACCTGAAGTTCCTCGAGGTCACGATGCTCGGCCTGCCGTTCGTCGGCTCCGCCCGGCCGTCCTACGCGGGTGCGGACCGGAACGGCGGGCTCCTCGTCGGCGACGACCCCGAGGAGTGGCGGACCGCGCTGGCCACCGCGTTCCGGGAGGGCCCCGAGCGCAACCGCCGCGCACGTGCCTACGTCGCCGCCCATCGGATCGTCTCCGCGGGCGCTCCGAACGCCGGGGAGCGGGCCTGGCGCCGCGCGCTCGGGATCGGCTGAGCGAGCCGGTCTGCCCGGGCCCCGGCAGCGTGGTCGGCCGGGTCGCCGTCGCGGTGCGGCCCACCGACGTCCCGCTGCGTCGCCTTGCTAGGCTGCCCCGGTGCAGATCCGCGAACTGAAGATCCCCGGCGCGTGGGAGTTCACGCCCGTCCAGCACGGCGACGCACGAGGAGCGTTCCTCGAGGCGTACCGTGCCGACGTCCTCGAGGAGACGGTCGGTCACCCGCTCGACCTCCGCCAGGTGAACATGTCGATCTCGTCCGCCGGTGTCGCCCGCGGGATCCACTACGCCCTCGTCGCACCCAGCCAGGCCAAGTACGTCACCGCCGTCCGCGGGGCCTTCATCGACTACATCGTCGACATCCGCGTCGGGTCGCCGACGTTCGGCCAGTGGGACGCGGTCCGCATCGACGACGTCGACCGCAGGGCCGTCTACCTGTCCGAGGGACTCGGCCACGCCATCGTCGCGCTCGAGGACCGCTCGACGGTGAACTACCTCGTGAGCGCCCACTACGACCCGCAGCGCGAGAAGGGCATCAGCATCCTCGACCCGACGGTCGGCCTGGAGCTGCCCGACGGGATCGGCGAGCCGGTGCTCTCGGAGAAGGACACCTCGGCCCCGACGCTCGAGCAGGCCGCCGAGCAGGGTCTGCTGCCGACCTACGAGGAAGCGGTGGCCTACACCGAGTCCCTCCGCACGAAGAAGTAAGGACGGTCCGATGAAGGGCATCATCCTCGCCGGCGGTTCCGGCACGCGCCTCTGGCCCATCACCAAGGGCATCAGCAAGCAGCTCATGCCGATCTACGACAAGCCGATGGTCTACTACCCGCTGTCCACGCTCATGATGGCAGGCATCCGCGAGGTCCTCGTCATCACGACGCCGGAGTACAACGAGCAGTTCAAGGCCCTGCTCGGCGACGGTTCGTCGCTCGGCATGGACATCCAGTACGCCGTGCAGCCGAGCCCGGACGGGCTCGCGCAGGCGTTCGTCATCGGCGAGGAGTTCATCGGCGACGACAGCGTCGCGCTGGTCCTCGGTGACAACATCTTCCACGGCACCGGCCTCGGCACGAACCTGCGGAAGAACACCGGTGTCGACGGCGCGACCATCTTCGCCTACCACGTGGCCGACCCCACCGCGTACGGCGTCGTCGAGTTCGACGACGCGTTCACCGCGGTCTCCATCGAGGAGAAGCCCGCGCAGCCGAAGTCGAACTACGCCGTCCCGGGGCTGTACTTCTACGACAACTCGGTCATCGAGATCGCGAAGACCATCGAGCCCAGCGCTCGTGGCGAGCTCGAGATCTCCACCGTCAACGAGCGGTACCTCGAGGCGGGCAAGCTCGGTGTGCAGGTCCTCGACCGCGGGACCGCCTGGCTCGACACCGGCACGTTCGAGTCGATGATGCAGGCGTCCGAGTACGTCAAGGTCATCGAGGACCGCCAGGGCTTCAAGATCGGCTGCATCGAGGAGATCGCCTGGCGCAACGGGTGGATCGACGACGCACAGCTCGCCGACCTCGCGGCACCCCTCGTCAAGGGCGGCTACGGCGTCTACCTGAACGCCCTGCTGCAGGGCTGATGGCGTCCCGGCTCGGCCGGCTGTTCGGGCGGACCGCTGCGGCGGGAGCCGAGCGGACGGGTCGCGACGCCACCACCCGCGGTGGTGCGGTCGACGGAGCGGCCGAGCCGCGCCTCCCGGTCGACACGTCCCTCGTGACGGCCCGACCGACGGTCGCACCGGACGGGTTCGACGTCGTCGTGACCGTGCAGGAGCGGTCGTTCCGGGACGGAGCGTACCGTCCGGCGGTCGCCGCCGCGGTCGCCGCAGGCGCACGCACGGTCGTCGTCAGCGCGTACGACGTGCACGCCGGCCCGACGAGCACCTACGCGCCGGTCGAGCCAGCGGCCGACCACGTGGTCGCGCGGCGCACGGTCGCTGCGACCTGGGGCGGCGCGGTCGCCGCGGCGCGCGCGCGGCTCCGGTCCGCCACGGTCGTGGTCCAGGACGCCGCGATCACCCTCCCGGAGGGCGCCCACGCCCGGCTCGTCGCGACGGTCGGCCGGGAGGCACGGGTCGCCGTGGCCGTCGTCCGGTCGGCCGACGACGTGGTGCTGAGCGCCGGCGCGGCCCTGCCCCAGCCGACCGCCCCGGTCGCGTCGCTGCTGCGCGGCCACCCCGCCGAGGACGCCGACGGACTCGACGGCACGGCCGTCTTCGCGGCGGACCTGCCCTGCTTCGCCGCGCCCGTCGCCGCGCTCGCGGACCCCGTCCGCACCGTCGACACCCGCACCGCGGTCGCCCGGCTGACCCGCGACACCGCCGACGACCTGCACGGCGACTGTGTCCTCGTGCCGCTCGGGCGGGCCTACGGCGACCCGGCCGTCCGCGAACGGCGCTACGACGCGGACGCGGCGGACGCACTCGCGGTCTGGCGAGGACGTCGCGACGAGTGCACCGCGCCGGCGCTGGAGCGCCTGGGGTTCCTCCCGGCCCGGGGTACCGCGGACCCGGTCGGTGCGCCCGTGGCGCTCCGCGAACCCGTCGTCCGCGCCGAGCGGGGCACCGAGCGGCTGTCCCTGCGCGACCGCGGGGAACGGCTGCGCTGGTCGCTGCGGATCGCGGCGCACCCGGGGGCACGGGGGGACGACTGGGGGGACACGTTCTTCGCGCGCGACCTCGCGCGGGCGCTGCGGGATCTGGGGCAGGAGGTCGTCGTCGACCACCGCGAGTCGCACGTCCGACCCTTCTCCGAGCACCTCGACGACGTCGCGCTGACCCTGCGCGGACTCGACGACACCCCGGTGCACCCCTCGGCGACGAACGTGCTCTGGGTGATCTCGCACCCGGACCTCGTGACGCCGGCGGAGCTGGCACGCTACGACCTGCGGTTCGCCGCCGGGCCGGTGTGGGCGACGCGGGTCGCCGGGGAGACGGGGCTGCCGGTCGCGCCGCTGCTGCAGGCGACCGACCCTGCCCGCTTCCACCCGGGTGCTCCGGACGCCGCCTTCGGTGCGCTCGACGCCGCGTTCGTCGGGAAGACACGACGCGTGTTCCGGCCCGTGGTCCGCGACGCGGTCGATGCCGGGGTGGACCTCGCGGTGTGGGGCGAGGGCTGGGAGGGGCTCCTGCCCGAGGGCGTGCACCGTGGTGTCTTCGTGGCGAACGACGAACTGCCGGCGCTCTACCGGACCGCCCGGGTGGTGCTCAACGACCACTGGGACGACATGGCGCGGGACGGCTTCCTGTCGAACCGGCTGTTCGACGCCGCTGCATCCGGAGCGCTGGTCGTGACCGATCCGGTGCCGGGGGTCGACGACCTCTTCCACGGCGCGGTGCGGACGTACACCTCGGTCGAGCAGCTCCGGGAGACCGTCCGCGCGGGGGAGTCGGCGACGCTCGAGGACCGTGTGGCGCGGGGGGAGCGGATCGGTGCCGAGCACTCGTTCCGGAACCGGGCCGAGACGCTGCTCGACGCCGTCCGTCGGGCGCGCGCGGAACGCTGAGCCGCGCGCCCGACGCGGGTCAGCGTCGTTGGATGCGCCGGGCGGCATCCCCGGCTCGGTCGGCGAGGCGGACGATCCGTCGGGCCCTGACGGCGGCCAGTGCCGCCTCGGTCCGACGGTGCGCGTCGCGCTCGAACTGCACCGTCCGGCGCAGCGAGTCGGCGAGTTCCGCGCTGTCGCGCACCTCGTCCTCGAGCGCGGCGATGCGGGCGTCGCGGTCGGCGATCGAGCGCCCGAACGACCGGAGGGCCTCCAGCCGCTGCTGTGCGACGACGGGCTCCGGCGCACCGAGCGCGGTCGAGCCCGCACGGTGCAGGACCTCGGCGATGCCGTCGTCACGAGTGAAGGGTCCGCCCTCTGCCTCGTCGTCGGTCACGAAGCGGAGCGAGAAGACGGCCTCGAGCACCCCCTCCTGCAGCCGGCGCCAGTCGCGCATGCCGTGGTGCCGCGGGCTCGGCGTGAGGTCCGGGTTGTCGTCGTAGGCGCGGCCGGTGACCTCGACGCGGTGCGCGTACTGCGCCCAGGACCGCCACGGCAGGTGCAGGACCTCGAGCGCGAGGCCCTCCGGCACCGGAGCACCGTTCGCCACGCTCGCACGGTGGTTGCCCTGCACGACCGTGACCGCCGGGTCGCCGACGTGCACCGTGTTCGCGGTGGGCGGGGCGATGAGACCGACGGCCCGGAGCTCCTCGACGGACCGCTCGTCGCGCCAGTGCAGGCGTTCGATGCCGGCCCCGGACTCGGCGAGTTCGCCGGTCAGGTTGACGACCGGCACGAAGAACGCGCCGATCACCGGGTCGAGGCGTTCGAAGACCTGTCGGACGGTGAGCGTCCGGTCGACGGGCAGGATGAACTCGTCGGCGTCCGCGTTCACCACCCAGTCGGCTCCGTGCACCGACGCGGCGTCGCGGGCCATGCCGGTCACGACGGTGCCCTGCTGCTTGCGGTGGACGGGGTCGTGGCGCAGGTCGACGGTGACGTCGTCGCGTTCGGCGAAGGCTTCGAGCAGGGCGCTCGTCCCGTCCACCGAACCGTTGTCGGTGATGACGAAGACGTCGAAGCCCTGGGCGACGTGGTGGTCGAGCCAGGCGGGGATGACGTCCGCTTCGTCGCGGACCATCAGGGTGACGGCGAGGATCATGTGCTGCAATCCGAGTCGGGGGAGGGCGGGTGGGCGTGCTTCCCTGAGAGGTTATCCGGGTTCAGCGGGTCCGCGTGGCACGTGCACGGACGGACAGCGCCACGCGCAGCACCGCTCGCAGCGGCCAGAGCCACCACGCGGCGTACTTGCCGGCCAGGAAGCGGTACGCGCTCTCGTGGTGGGCGCGGCGCATCCGCTCCGAGGACCCACGCGTCGCGGTACCGCCCACGTGGGTGGCGACCGCCTCCGGCTCGTACACGTTCCGCAGGCCGAGGCGGCCGATGCGCCACCCCAGGTCGACGTCCTCGAAGTACATGAAGTAGGTCTCGTCGAAGCCGCCCAGGCGGTCGTACACGTCGCGGCGCACGAGCACGCACGCGCCGGACAGCCAGCCGGCGTCACGACGCACCGTGTGGTCACCTTCCTGCCGGTAGCGCTTCGTCCACGGGTTACCGTGCCAGACGTTCGCGAAGACCGCGTGGCCGAGCCCGGTGCGGAGCGAGGGGACGAGCCGCGCCGACGGGTAGACCGCACCGTCGGGCTCGAGCAGGCGCGGCCCGACGGCCCCGATCGTCCCGTCCGTCTCGGCGGTGGCGATCAGGCGGTCGAGCGCTCCGGGGGACAGCACGACGTCGGGGTTGGACACGAGGACCCACCGCACGTCGGGGTCGAGCGAGGCGACGGCGCGGTTCACGGCGGCCCCGTACCCGAGGTTCGCGCCGACCGCGACGAAGCGCGCCCCGGCCGTCTCGGTCACGCGGCGGAGTGCGTCGGCGGTCGCCGAGTCGTTGTCGGCGACCACGACCTCGACGTCCCGGCTGCTCGCGGCGGCGGTGGAGGCGAGGAACGCGGGCAGCACGTCGCCGGACTCGTACGACACCGTCACGATCGCGGCACGGTGGGGGACCGCACCGCCCTGCTCGGTCCGGTCGCTCATGCGTAGACCCCCAGGTGGCGCTCGGCGCAGGCGGCCCAGGTGAACTCGGCGCTCCGTACCCGCGCACGGTGCACGCGCTCCGCCCGGACGTCGGCGGGCTCGGCGAGCATCGCCGCGAGGGCGTCGCGGATGGCGTCGGTGTCCGGCTCCGTGTACGTGACGGCATCTCCGCCGACCTCGGGGATCGCGAGCCGCCGGGTCGTCAGGACGTCGCCGCCGGAGGCCATGGCCTCGAGCACCGGCAGCCCGAAGCCCTCGCCGGTGCTCGGGTAGGCGGTGACGCGTGCGGCGCCGAGCAGGACGTGGAGTTCCTCGATCGGCAGGTAGCCGAGGTAGCGCACGGGTGCGCCGGGCTCGTCGCCGACGGCGATGAGCTCGGCCCGCGCCTCCTCGTCCCAGCCGAGGCCTCCCGCGACGAGCAGCGGCGGGACGGCGGCGCCCCGACTGCGGAGTGCTCGGTGCGCGGCGAGGAGCGCCGGCACCTGCTTCCTCGGCTCGACGGTCCCGAGGAACGCGATCCAGGTGGTGTCCGGGCCGAGGTCGTGTGCGGCGCGGAAGGCCGCCGTCTCGGCGGCGGACGGCACGCGGAAGACGGTCGCGTCCACCCCGAGGTGCGCGACGACCGTCGCTCGGCGGGCGCGACCGGCCAGCCGGTCGAGCTCGGCGACCGTTGCCGCGCTCGGCGCGACCGTGCCTCGGGCCCTCCGCCGTGCGAGCCGGGTCCACGTGCGGAAGAAGGTGCGCTTCAGGCGCGAGTGCGCCGCCGGGTCGGAGAAGAACGTCGCGTCGTGCAGCGTGACGACCGTCCGGGAAGCCCGGGTCACCGGGAACGTGTAGTGCGGGCTGTGCAGGACGGTCGCCCCGGTGCGACGGAGCAGCCCCGGCAGACCGACCTGCTCCCACAGCAGCCGGAGCGGCCGCGATGCGGTCCAGCCGGGGGAGGCGTGGTACCGGTGCGTCGGTGCGAGTCCGCGCAGCCACGCGAGGTCGCCGGGCTTCACGACGACGTCGACGCGGACGTCGAGGTCGCCGAGGCCCTGCAGCAGACCGGCGATGTAGCGCGCGACGCCGCCGCGGCTCGGCGGCACCGAGGTCGCGTCGACGAGCACGGGGACTGCCCCCACGTCAGTGGACCTGGCGCTCGGTGGTCTTCGTCCAGGCGATGCCGGACTGTGTGTCCTCGTCGGCGACGACGAAGCGAGCTGCCTCGCGCTGGATCACGATGTGCTCGCCGTTCGGCTTCGCGAGGAACACGTGCACGAAGTACTGTCCGCCGCCGAGCCGCAGGTCCTGCAGGTGCCACTCGACCGTGGCGGTGCCCTCGAGGGGTGGGTAGATGGTGCCGGTGTGTCGGCTGTCGACACCGAACGCGGGGTGGCCGAGGTGGGTCTCGATCTTGATGCCCGCGCGCCACTCGGGCAGCACGGTGGTGTGCGAGAAGGTCGCGCGGACGACCAGGTCGTCGCCGTGCACGTGCTCCACACCGGGCTGCTTGCCGGGGATCTCGAGCTCGACGTGCTCGACCTTGCCCGGGGTGGCCTGCTCCTCGGGGTGGTTCGCCTCGACCTCGGCGACACGACGGTCCTCGAGGATCTCGCGGAAGTTCTTCACCGCGAGCCGAGCGGACCCCTGGAACTTGACCTCACCGTGGTGCAGGACCACCGCGGAGTCGCAGAGCTCCTGCACCTGTCCGAGCGAGTGCGAGACCAGGATGATGGTGCGGCCCTGCTCCTGGAACTCGCGGATCTTGTCGAGGCACTTCTTCTGGAACTGCTCGTCGCCGACGGCGAGGACCTCGTCGACGAGCAGGACGTCCGGGTCGGTGTTGATGGCGACGGCGAAGGCGAGCCGGACGTACATGCCCGACGAGTAGAACTTCACCTGGGTGTCGATGAAGTCACCGATGCCCGAGAACTGCAGGATGTCCTCGAAGCGGGCCTCGGTCTCCTCCTGCGTCTGCCCGAGGATCGCGGCGTTCAGGTAGACGTTCTCGCGACCGGTCAGGTCCGGGTGGAAGCCGGCACCGAGCTCGATGAGCGCGGCGAGGCGCCCCCGGCGCTCGACCGTGCCGGAGCTCGGCTCGAGGATGCCGCCGATCGTCTTGAGCAGGGTCGACTTCCCCGACCCGTTCGGTCCGAGCAGCCCGATGGTGGTGCCGGCCGGGATGTCGAGACTGACGTCACGGAGCGCCCAGAAGTCCTCGCTGTGCCGTCGGCCGGCGCGGCCGAGCGTGACGACGCGCTCCTTGAGCGAGTTGTCCTTGCGGATCGTGAACTTCTTGGAGACGTTCCGGACCGTGACGACGTCCGGGGCGCCGGCGAAGGGCGACGCGGGCGAGCCGGCGTCGGTGGTCGTGTCGTTGTCGATGCTCATCGATCAGATCTCCTGGGCGAAGTTGCCCTGCAGCTTGGCGAACACGCGCTGGCACGCGAGCAGTGCCACGAGGCCCACGACCGCGGCGATGCCGAGGCGGAGCAGCAGGTGGTCGGGGTACTGCGCGTCGTCGCCGGCGGACCAGAAGGCCCGGTGGATGCCGAGTACGGCGAGCGTGATCGGGTTGGACGTGTAGAGCGTCAGGAGCCACTCCGGCGCGCGTGTCGCGACCATCTGCCAGCTGTACACGATGGGGGAGCCCCACATGAGCAGGAGCACGAGCACCTCGACCAGGTACTGCATGTCGCGCAGGTACACGTTGAGTGCGGCGAGGAGCAGGGCGAGCGCCGTCGCCCAGATCAGGATCACGAGCGTGGCAGGGAAGAAGAACAGCAGGTCCGGGCGCCACCAGGCGAAGCCGCTCTGCAGCACCGCGGCGACGAGCAGGACGACCAGCTGCACGCCGAAGTTGAAGAGCGCGGACCCGACGCTCGCGAGCGGGTAGATCTCGCGCGGCAGGTAGACCTTCTTGATGAGCCCCGCGTTGCTCACGATCGACGCGGTGCCGGACGCCACGATCTCGCTGAACAGGCCGTACAGCGTCAGGCCGGAGAAGACGTAGATCGCGAACTCGGGGATGTTCCGCGAGGCCCCGAGGATCTGGCCGAGCACGAAGTAGTAGATCGCGAGCTGCACGAGCGGCCGGATCAGCGTCCAGGCGAAGCCCAGCACGCTGTCCTTGTACCGGGACTTCAGGTCGCGGCGGATCAGCAGGTCGAGGAGCTGCCGGTGCGCGAGGACCTCACGGATCGAGCCCACCACGGCGGACGCCGGACGCCCTGCCGGGACCATGCGTTCCTGCCGGAGGCGTTCGAACCGCTCGCTGACGATGTTGCTCATGGGTTCCTCTGTGTTCGTGCGCTGGGACGGGTGCACCGGGGCGACGGACAACTGTACAACGGTGCCCGCGTGTGCCCGGTGTGGACGTCAGCGCCCGTTCCTGCTCTCCCGCATCAGCCGGACGCGGTCCTGCACCTTGGCGCGGAGCCCGCCGACGCCGTTCTGCCGCAGGTACCAGGTCGCCAGCCGGACGTCGCGGACGACGCCGTGGCGGCTGTTCGCGATCTCGTGGAAGGCCATCTCCCGCTGGCGCGCCGGGCTCAGCGCGACGCGCGGACGGCTCCCCGCCGTGACGGATCCGGCCGGGACCGCGGCGTCGTGCGCACGGTCCGCCGCCGGCTGCGGGTCCTTGCAGAACTCCACGAGCGGTGAGAGTGCCCGCTCCCACGTGAAGTCGCTCCGGACGCGACGGACCGCGTCGCGGGCAGCCTGGGCGGCCTCGGGGTCGTACAGCATCGACTCGAGGGCTGCGGCGAGGGCGTCCACGTCGCGCTCCTCGACCGCGACACCCATGCCCTCGGCAGCGACGAGGTCGCCGAAGCTGTCGCCGTCGGTGGTGACGATCGGCAGGTTCGCCCACATGTAGTCGAGGATCCGGGTGCGGAACGAGAACGTCGTCTCGATGTGCGCGAAGTGCGTGCTCACGCCGGCGTCGGCCTCGAGCAGGTAGTTCTGGCGGTCGTCGAGCGCGACCCACTGCTCGTTGAAGAAGACGTGCTTGCCGGTCAGGCCGAGCTCGTCGCTGATGCGGCGGGTCTCCGAGACGATGGCCATCTCGGGCACGTCCGGGTTCGGGTGTGCGACGCCGAGGAAGAACAGCCGGACGTCGTCGTGGCGCTCGGCGACCTGGGCGATCGCGCGGACGAGCGACGGGGTGTCGAACCAGTTGTAGATGCCGCCGCCCCAGATGACGACCTTGTCGTCCTCGCCGATGCCCGGCGTGACGCCGCGGATCGCCTTGCGCTCGTGCTGCGGCGGCTTCGAGTCCATGCCGAACGGGGCGATGGCGATGAGCTTCTCGAGGTTGTCGTCCGCCAGGTAGTTGTCGGGGTTGACGCGACCGACCGCCGCCAGCTGACCGAGCCAGAACAGGCGCTGGCGCTCGGAGGCGCAGAGGAAGAAGTCGCCGCGCTCGAGCTGTGCGTTGATGACCTCGGTCGTGCTCGTGACCTGGTTGCGCCAGCCCACGTCGCCGTTGTCACGTGCCTGCTCGAGCTGTTCGAGGTGCATCGGGTCGTACAGGTCGACGACCATGATCTTGTTCGACCGCTGCAGGGTCGTGAAGTGGTGCAGCGCGTAGCCCTGGAAGAAGATGACGTCCGCCCACTCCTCGTGCTCCCGCATCGTCCGCTCGTGCTGCAGCGGGACACGGGCGACGTCGAAGGCGTCGGACTTGCGGTTCGCCACGTTCCAGGTGACCAGGCGCACGTCGTTGTCCGGGGCGAGGGACTCGGCGATCTTCCACGCCCGCATACCGGGGCCGGCCATCTTCTCGCCCAGGGCGTCGCCCGTGATGACGAGGACCTTCGTGCGGTGCATCGGCGCCTCGACGTCGAAGGACTCGAGGATCGCGCGGTAGCCCTCGAGGAAGTACCCGTCCTCGAACAGCGGCTTGAAGGCGTCGCCGAACAGGCGGAACACGTCCTTGTCGCTCCGGACGCGCTGCGCCTGGATCCGGCGACGCTCCTCGGACAGGCGCGGCAGGTCGGCGACGAACTGGTCGAGCGCGAAGAAACCGGCGACGGTCTCCTTCGAGATCGGCGTCAGCGGGTCGAACTCGTCGGGCGCACCCGTGAAGCGGCGGATGTCGAACTCCTGCGAGTCCCGTCCGCTCTTGGCGACCGCGCGTCGGGCCAGGAGCGCGAGGGCCGCCGGCAGGAACACGCCGAGGTTCTCCTCGGACAGGTTCTTGTAGAGCAGGTGCAGGGCGTTCCGCTCGAGCAGGTACATCTCGCGGTGGTCGCCGAACGACTTCATCGAGCCGTGGTGCTTGTGGAAGACGACCGATCGTGGCGCGAACCGGACGCGGTAGCCGAGCAGGTTGAGCCGCCAGCCCAGGTCGACGTCGTCGTAGAACATGAAGAGGCCGTCGTCGAAGCCGCCGACCTCGAGGAAGACGTCACGGCGGACGAACAGCGCCGACCCGGTTCCGAAGAGCAGGTCACGCGGCTCGTCGAAGCGGCCGTCGTCGACCTCGGCGATGTGCGCCTTGTAGCCCATCCCGAACCAGCTCAGGCCGGACTCGACGAAGTCGATGGTGCGGCCCTCCCAGTCGAGGACCTTGCTCGCCACGGCGGCGACGCGTGGGCTCGGGGCGAACCCGGCGATGCCCTCCTTCACCCAGTCCGGGTGCGGCTTGGCGTCGTTGTTGAGGAACGCGACCACGTCGCCGGTCGCCTCGCGCGCGCCGAGGTTGCTGCCGCCGGTGAAGCCGAGGTTCTCGGGGGAGACGATGATGCGGACGTTCGCCCGGTCGCCGAGCTCGGCGCGCAGACGTGCCTCGCTGTCGTCGCCGGAGCCGTTCTCGACCACGACGATCTCGAGCCGGTCGGCCGGCCAGTCCACCTCGCTGAGCCGGGCGATGCACTCGAGCGTGTCGTCCGTGCCGCGGAAGTTGATGACGACGACGGACACGCGGGGCGCGAAGGTGGACATGGGAGGACTCCGTACGTCGGCTTGCGGGGGCGCCCTCCGGGACGGAGCCCGGAAAGCGGCACCACTATACCCGGGCGCTCTCGGCGGACCGGGGGCACGCGGCCTGCGAGACTGGTCCCGTGGACGTCTCCGTGGTCATCGTCGACTGGCACCAGCCCGAGCTCACGCGGCGAGCGATCGACTCCGTGCGGTCGCAGCGGGTCGACGCCGAGGTCGAGGTGGTGCTCGTCGTGAACGAGGCGGACGACCGCACCGTCGCGGCCTACCGCGCCGACCTGCCCGCGGTCGTGATCGTCGCCGAGCCGACGAACGCGGGCTTCGCCGGCGGGGTCGCGCGGGGCATCGCCGCGGCCTCGGCACCCGTCGTCGCGCTCCTCAACAACGACGCCGTCGCCGACCACGGCTTCCTCGCTCGCGGCCTCGCCGCGCTCGCCGCAGGCGGGGACCGGGTGGCCGGGGTCGCCGCGACGGTCGTGCTCGAGGGCGGCTTCGTGCCCGTCCCCGCCGCGACGGCCCCCGGTCCGGACGACCTGGTGGGCGTCGACGGTCGACGGTGGCGCCGCGACGCCGACGGTCGCACGCTGGTGAACGGCACGGGGGTCGTGCTCGACCGCTCGGGCAACGGCCGGGACCGCGACTGGCTGCGGCCGCTGCAGGACGCCCCGGAGACCGCGCCGCTCTTCGGGTTCTCCGGCGGGGCGGTCCTCCTGCGCCGGGACGCCCTCGCCGACGTCGGGGGCTTCGACGAGTCCCTCTTCATGTACTACGAGGACCTCGACGTGTCGTGGCGGCTCCGGCTCGCCGGGTACGAGGTCCGCCACGCCCCGGACGCGGTCGTCACCCACCGTCACGCGGCGAGCTCCGGCAGCGACTCCCCGCTGGTGCGGTACCAGAGCATGCGGAACCGCCTGGCGGTCGTGCTGCGGAACGGTTCGCCGCAGATGGTGCGCCGGGTCGTCCTGCGGACGCTCGCACGGGCCGCCCGGGACCTGGTCCGCCCCGCAGGTGGACAGCTGACGCCGGCCCAGTGGGCGCGACTCGGTCGGGAGGCACCCGGTCTCGTCGCGCACGCGCGTCGCGCCCGACGTGGGGACGGCACGGGCGCTGCGGCACGTCGCGCCGTCGAGTCACTGCTCGACGCCGGCGCCTGAGCGCCGTCTCAGGATCGAGCGGGGGCGGGGTGGAGCCGCTTCCCCGCCGGACCGGCGGGGAACCGGCGGCGGTGCGGTGCGCCTCCCGGACGGGGGTCGACGCGGGGGCTGTGTGATCACTGTGACGGAGGTACAGTTTCGTGACACGTGTGGTCTGGACCGTGGACAGGGTCGTTCCGGACCGCTCCCGGAGCACGTGCTCGCTCGCACCCGTCGTCCGCCCCTCAGGAAGGCCCCCGACGTGAAGAAGCTCCTCGCCATGGCTGCGAGCGTGCTGGCGGTCGCCAGCGTGCTCGTCGGTCTGCAGGTGTCCGGTCCGACCGCATCGCAGGAGCCCGCCTCGGCGCTCAGCGGGTCGTCGTTCCAGGCCGGCAACATCATCTCCGACGCCAACTTCTACGACGGCACGGCGATGACCGCCGACCAGGTGCAGGCGTTCCTGGACAGCCAGGTGTCGTCCTGCACGAACAGCCACTGCCTGCGCAACGGGCGGTTCTCGATGAACAGCCGCGGTGGGGACGCCATGTGCTCGGCCGTCACCGGCGGTTCGTCCCTCTCCACCGCGCAGATCGTCACCCGCGTCAGCAAGGCCTGCGGCATCAGCCCCAAGGTGCTCCTCGTCACGCTGCAGAAGGAGCAGAGCCTGGTCACGAACCGCGGTCCCTCCGCTGCGGTGCTCGAGCGGGCGATGGGCTACGCGTGCCCGGACAACGTCGGCGGACGCTGCGACCCCGCGTACGCCGGGGTCGGCAACCAGATGTACTGGTCGGCCTGGCAGTGGAAGCGGTACAGCAACCCGCCGGGGACGAGCAACTACTTCACCTGGTTCAACCCGGGTGCCACCCGCAACATCCAGTACAACGTGCCCGTGTCCTGCGGCACGAAGCCGGTGAACGTGCAGAACAAGGCGACGGCCGCGCTGTACTACTACACGCCCTACACGCCGAACACCGCCGCGCTGAACAACCTGTACGGCACCGGTGACGGCTGCTCCGCCTACGGCAACCGCAACTTCTGGCGCATGTACAGCGACTGGTTCGGGAGCCCGACCGGCAAGGCGACGACCGCGAAGGGCAGCCTCGACGGGGTCTCGACGGCCTACAACGCGGTGACCGTCAACGGGTGGGCGCTGGACACCGCCACGAAGGCGGGCACGAAGGTCGTCGTCACCGCGGGGTCGGTCACCGGGACGTTCGCCGCGACCGGCAACCGACCGGACATCGGCGCCGCCTACCCGGCAGCCGGGCCGAAGCACGGGTTCAGCGCGACGCTGACGGTCCCGGGTGGGACGCAGCAGGTGTGCGTCACGGCGAAGGCCGCCGACGGGAAGAGCGACGTGTCGCTCGGGTGCCGGTCCGTGACCGTGGCGGAGGGGTCCCCGACGGGGTCGCTCGACTCGGTCGTGGCGAACCAGGGCGGGACCGTCACCCTCACCGGGTGGGCCGTCGACCCCGAGGCCAAGGGTGCGATCGGCGTCCGGATCTACCGTGACGGCGCCTACGTGACCCGCATCAGCGCCGGGACGATGCGGTCCGACGTCGCGGCGAAGTACCCGGCGCTCGGCGGCGGACACGGGTTCTCGACCACGGTCCGCACGACGGTCGGCACGCACGAGTACTGCGTGACCGGGGTCAACGTGAAGGCCGGATCGGACCGCAGGATCGGGACCTGCCGCACCGTGGTGACGCCCGGCAGCACCCCGATCGGCAAGATCACCGCCATCAAGACGACGTCGAGCTCGATCCGCGTGTCCGGTTGGGCGATCGACGGGGACTCGACGCAGTCGCTCACCGCTCGGGTGATCATCGACGGAGCCGGTCACGGCATCCGGGCCGACCGCGCCCGCCAGGACGTCGCGAAGACCTACCCGGCGTGGGGGACCGCGCACGGCTTCTCCGGCACCTGGAAGGCCACGCCCGGCAAGCACACCGTGTGCGTCCAGGTGAACGGCGTCGGCGCGGGGCCGGCGTCGGCGTCGATCGGGTGCAAGCAGGTGACCGTGACGAACGCGAAGCCGATCGGCAGCCTGGACGCCGTGACGGGTGTCTCGAAGGCGGTGCAGGTCTCCGGGTGGGCGATCGACACGGACACGCCGGCGACGTCGATCCCCGTGGACGTCTACGTCGACGGGGTCGGCAAGCGCGTCGTCGCCAAGACGTCGCGTCCCGACGTCGCCGCCGCGTACTCCGGCGCCGGCGCCGCGCACGGGTTCTCGGTGAAGCTCCCGGCGAAGACCGGGTCCCGCTCGGTCTGCGTCTACGCGATCGACTCGCAGGCGGGCGCGAACACCACGCTCGGGTGCCGGACGGTGAAGGTCCCGTAGACCGGGCGCGGACCGTGCCCGGTCCGCCCACGACGGCGGCGACGCACCTCGACGGTGCGCCGCCGCCGCCGTCCGTTGTGAGAGGATCGTCCGGTGCTCGAGACCAGACCGCCCGCGCCGGGGGTGACGGACGGTGCGGCCGGCGGGACGACGACCTTCCGTCGGCGACTGACCACGGTCGCGGTCCCCGTCGTCCTCTGGTTCGTCATCGCCGCCCTCGGGTGGTTGCGCCTGACACCCGAGGTCCGAAACACGCTCTGGGCCGAGGACGGCAAGGTGTTCCTCGAGGAGCAGTACCGACTCGGCTTCGCGGGGGCGCTCTTCCACGACTACGCGGGCTACCTGCACGTCGTGCCCCGGATCGTGATCGCGATCGCCAGCGAGGTCGCCCCGGTCGACCGGTTCGCGGTGACCGTCTCCGCGCTCTGCGTCGCCGTCACGGCAGCGGTCGGCGCCGCGGTCTGGGTCCTGACGGCCGGCGTGCTCCGTTCCGTCGTCGCCCGGCTCCTGCTGGCGCTCGTCCCGGCGCTGGTGCCGCTCGGACCGATGGAGATCCAGGCCAACGCCGCGAACCTGCACTGGTTCCTGATGTTCCTCGTCCCCTTCGCCCTGCTCGCGCCGGTCCGCTCGTGGACGCGGGGGATCGTGCTCGGCGTCGCGACGCTGCTCGCCGGCCTCACCGAGATCCAGGTCGTCGCGTTCTTCCCGCTCTTCCTCCTCGGCATCCGCAACCGCCGGCGCTGGCCCGTGATCGCGGGCACCCTCGTGGGCGGTCTCGCACAGGTCGTGACGACGCTCTCGCACCCGCGTGCCGCGCCGACCGCGGAGCCCGACTCCGTGGCGGACATGCTGCTCGGGTACGCGGTGCAGCCGTTCGCCGGTTCCGCGACGTGGAGCATGCCGCGTGTGGGCGAGGTCATCGCGCACCACGGCACCTGGGTCGTCCTCGTGCCGCTCGCCCTCGCCGTGCTGCTCGCCGCGCTCGCGTTCTGGGCGGGGACGTCCGCGCAGCGCTGGACACTCGGCGCGATGCTCTGGGGCTCGGCCGCCGTGTGGTTCGGCGCGGTGGTGCTCAACCCGAACGAGATGCTCGCCTTCGCGCACTTCGACACGGCGAAGTGGTTGGGGAACTGGACCTTCCGGTACTCGGCCGCAGCCTCGATCTACGTCATCGGAGCCTTCGTCGTCATCGCCGACGTCGCACTGAGCCGCGGCGTCCGCCTGCCGGGTGTCTGGGTCCGGGGTCCGCGGGACCGACCACGCACTCCCTCCGCCTGGATCGCGACCGCAGCCGGCGCGCTCCTGCTGCTGGCGGTCGTCGCGTCGTTCGCGGCGAACTTCGCGGTGGACAAGGCGAACCGGCAGGGCGGACCGATCTGGGAACAGCAGGTCCGGACGTCGGAGGGCCGGTGCGAAGCCCACCCGGACGGAACCGCCTCCGTGCAGATCGCCCCAGGCCCGCAGTGGGCCGTGACGGTGCCGTGTGCCGTCATCGACCAGGACGCCGAGCGCTGACCGCGCCGGACCACCCCGACCGTGAGCAGGACATGACCCGCAACACCGAAGCCAAGCCCCTCGTGATCGTGCCGACCTACAACGAGGCCGAGAACATCAAGGACATCGCGGCACGCATCCTCGAGACCGTCCCCTCGGCAGGGCTGCTCGTCGTGGACGACGGCAGCCCGGACGGCACGGGCGACCTCGTCGAGGCGATGGCCCGGACCGACGAGCGGGTCCACCTGCTCCGTCGCTCCGGCAAGCTCGGCCTCGGGACGGCGTACGTCGCCGGGTTCCGCTGGGGGCTCGAGCACGGCTACGACCTGCTCGTCGAGATGGACGCCGACGGCTCGCACCCGGCCGACCGCCTGCCGGCGCTCATCGCCGCGGTCGCCGACGCGGACCCGTCGGACGACGTCCTGCTCGCCATCGGTTCGCGCTGGATGCGCGGTGGCTCGGTCGTGGACTGGCCCAAGCGCCGCGAGTTCCTGAGCCGTGGGGCCAACACCTACGCGCGCATCATGCTCGGCATCGACGTGCACGACATCACCGCCGGGTTCCGCGTCTACCGGGCGGACGCGATCGCGCGCATGGACCTCGGGTCGATCGACTCGAAGGGCTACTGCTTCCAGATCGACATGACCATCCGGACCCACGACCTCGGCGGGCGGATCGTCGAGGTGCCGATCCGGTTCCGTGACCGCATCCACGGTGTCTCCAAGATGAGCAAGGACATCATCGTCGAGGCGATGGTGCGGACGACGCAGTGGGGGCTCCAGCGCCGGTTCCGACCGCGGACCCGACGCTAGGGACCCCGGCCCCGGCCCCGGCCCGGCGCCGGCCACCGGCCGCGGGGTCGCCTGCGAGGGCAACGCGATCGGCTGCGACGGCAACGCGGTCGGTAGCCGCGCACGGTCAGGGGTGCGGGCGTTCCTCGAGCCGGGGGAGCCGCACGCGCCACGAGCGTCGGCGCGCGGCGACCACGAGCACCGTGACGAAGAGCATCAGGCCCGCGCCGTGCAGCAGGTAGCTCTCGGCCAGGCTCGTCACGCCCAGGAGCACGAGGACCGCCGCGGGCCAGACGTAGGCCACGCCGGGGAAGGTCGTCGCCGTCACCCACGACCGGGCGAAGGCGAGGAGTCCCGCTCCGAGGAGCAGCAGCATGCCCGCGAGGCCGACCTGCAGCCAGGCGTCGACGGCCGCGTCCAACCCGGACGTGAACCGGGCGCCGGACGGATCGATGAACGTGACGAACGGGACGACGGGCTCGCTCGGCCAGGTCCCCACCCAGCCCCAGCCCTGGATCGGCTTCTGCTCGATGAACGTGCGGATCTGCTCCCAGAGCTCGAGCCGTGTCGTCGTCCCACCGGCAGCTCCGATGCGGGGGAGCACCCGTGCACGGGTCACGACGAGCACCACTCCCGCCGCGACGACCAGGGTGGCGAGGACGCCGTCGAGCAGCGGCCGGACCGAGGGCCGTGCGTGCCGCAGGGTCCAGAGGGCGAGCGCGGTCCCGGCGAGGGCGATCGTCGCGAGCCCGGTGATCGGCGACTGCACGAGCATGAGCGTCACGACCGCGCCGCCCATGGACGCGACGGCACGCCACCGGGCCACCGAGCGGGTGAGGAACTCCACGACGAACGTCACCAGGGCGGTCACCGCGATGAAGCCCATGAAGTTGCGCGTCCCGCCGATGCCCTGGATCGGACCGCCGAAGGCGATGTCACCGCGGATGCCCAACGCCGGGATCGGCAGGTCGAGCACGAGCCCCGACAGCACCTCGAGCCCGAGCGACACGACCAGCAGGATGCGGAAGGCGTCGCCGCACGCCCGGATGACCTGGACGAGGTCGCGACCGAGCGCGAGGTACAGTCCGAGTCCGACGAACCCGACGGTGGCGGTGAGCCCGCGCAGGGCGACCCAGGAGTACTCGCTCCACAGCACGCTCAGCGCGCAGTACCCGACGAAGACGAGCAGTGACAGCGGCAGGACGCCGTGCCACTCGATCCGGTAGCGCTGCCCGAGCAGGCTGAGCCCGGCGAGCACGGCGAGGGTCACGAGCACCGACCAGGTGCCGGCAGGACCCACCAGGACGCGGACGGTCGGCTCGCCGAACGCGAAGAGCACGATGGTCGTCGCGAGTGCCTGGCTGAACCGACCGCCGGCGGAGAATCCGATCCAGGCGGACAGGTACCGGCGCGCGCGGATGCGTCGCGTCGTCCTGCCGTCCGTCATCCGTCCAGTCTGACGTACTCGGCCGCACGGGACCTGCGCCGTACCGGAGCGTCGATATCGCGGATCGTCGATCGCTCGCTAGCGTCGGACCCCGATGACATCGACGAGGGACCGGCTCCGACGCTCGGGCGCGGCCGTCGGGGTGGGGCTGCTGGCGGCGCTCGCGGCGTGGGTCCGACTCTGACCCGTCGCGCGCGGGACCGCCTGGGCCGAGGACGCCGGGCTCTTCTTCCGCGAGCACCTCGCCCTCGGAGCAGCCGCGAGCGTCGTCGAGCCGTACGCGGGGTACCTGCACGTCGTCCCGCGACTCGTCGTCGACGTCGGGTTCGCGCTGCCGATCGCCTGGTACGCCCTCACGGTGACGACGCTCTGCTGCGTCCTGACCGGAGCTGCGTGCGCCGGCGTCTTCGTCCTCGCCGCGGACGCCGTGCCGTCGCCGGTGCTCCGCGTCGTGCTGGCCGCGGTGCCGGTCCTGCTGCCCACGGCACCGTGGGAGGTGCTGGGCAACGCTGCGAACCTGCACACCACCGCCCTCCTGCTCGCGCCGTGGGTGTTCGCGCACCGTGCCCGGACCCGGACCGGGGCGGTGACGCTCGCCCTGGTCGCCGTGCTCGTCCTCACCACCGAGGTCCAGGCGCTGCTCTTCCTGCCGCTGCTCCTGCTCGCCTGGGTGCCGGGACGCGACCGAGCCCGGGCGACCGGAGCGTCCGCCGGACGCGCCGACGCGGCGTCCGCTGCGGTGCCCCCCGCATCGTCCGCGGTGCCCTCCCGCCGTGCGCGCGTCCTCCGCGCGCTGCCCGTCACCGTCGCGGCCCTCGGCGCTGGGGCCGCGCAGGTCGTGACGGCCCTCACCACCGACCGGGACTCGCCGCGGGGCGACCCCTCGGTCCGCGACGTCGCCTCGGGGTACCTGCTGCAGACCGTCGGCGGCCTGTGGCGAGCGGACCTGGCAGCGGTCGGCCGCGCGGTCGTGGCCTCGGGCTGGTGGGTGGTCGGGGTCCCCGCTGCGGTGCTCGTCGCGATCGTCGTCACGGCGGTCGTCGTCGGGCTGCGGGAGCGACGCCGTCGTGCGGTGCTGCTGGCGTCTGCCCTCGCCGTGGGGTCGGTCGTGGTGTGGTCGGCGGCACTGCTGGCCAACGCCTCGGCGAACGGACGGTGGTCCCGGTCCGACCCCGGCGCGCTGCTCGACGCGACACCCTCGCGCTACGCGGCCGCGGCCGGCATGCTGCTGAGCGCAGCGCTGGTGGTGTCGGCGTCGGTGCTCGTCGGACACGTGCTGCGGTCGGGCGCCCTGCACGCCACGGGCACGGACGCGGGCACGGACGCGGGCACGGGCACGGACGCGACCGTCGTCGGTGGGCACCGGTCGGTCCGGGTGGTCCGCCGCGCCCTCGGGTGGACGGTCGTCGCGGTCCTCGCGGCCACCTGGGTCGCCGCCTTCCCCGGTACGGCCCAGCGTGCGACGGGGCCGGAGTGGTACCCGCAGGTGGTCGCCGCCGAGGCACGGTGCCGACAGGACCCTGCCGGGACGGTGGTGATCGGTGCGCTGCCGTGGGAGGCACGGGTGCCCTGCGTGCTGGTGCTCGGCACCGGTGCCACCGGGCGGTGACGCCGCCCCTCAGCCCGACGTGGCGCGGAAGGCGCGTTGCGCGAGGGGAGTGCGCGGCCCGTCCCCGGTCGACGGCGGTTCCTCGTTCACGAGCACGATCCGCGTCTTGATCGCGACGAGGGCGAACAGCACCCAGTTCCCCTGGTAGAGCAGGCGCGACTCCGCGAGCGCCTGCACGAGCAGTGCGACCACGACGAGCAGCGGGAAGAGCGAGACCGGATCGAACGGCCGCTGCACGAGCCCGGGACCGTAGGACTCCCGCACGGCCCCCGACCACGACCTGCCGAAGGTGGTCAGGACGTACACGAGGAAGAGCGCCAGACCGACCAGGCCGGTCTGCATCCACACGTCGAGCGCCGCATCGTGCGCCTGGAGGTACTGGACGCCGTTCCGCGGCGCGAGTTCGGCGAGCATCGGGATGTCCGGCCACCAGTAGCCGATCCACCCCCAGCCGAGCACCGGGTGCTGCTCCGCCAGACCCACGACCGCGGTCCAGATCGTGCCCCGGCCCGTCAGGTCGGACGAACGGCCGAGCAGCGCCAGCAACGGAACGCGCGCGGCGACGGCGGCGACGACCAGGACGACCAGGCCGGCGACCACCGCGAGCACACGCGGTCCCCGGCGCCCGCTCGGGACGCGTCGGATCCACAGGGCGACCAGGAGGGCAACGACCACCGCGACCACGGCCAGGAACACCGTCGAGGACCGGGTGAGCAGCAGGGTGGCGGCCGCCACGACCAGCCACGCGACCGCCCGGCCCCGGCGCATCCGGCCGTCGACGAGCTGCACCGCGACGGCGATCGCCGCGAGCAGGGCGACCATCGCCAGCAGGTTGGCGTTGCCCGGCAGACCCTGGATGCGTCCGCCGGTGAACAGCTCGGCGCGCGAGAAGTAGAAGGCGTCCGGGATGTCCCGGTCGCCGTAGTCGGTCCAGATCGGCGCGATGGGGTGCCGCACGACGACGGCCACCACGGCCTCGAAGACCAGGGAGAGGCCGACGACCCAGCGGAACGCGGTGCTCGCGGCGTCGAGGATCCGGCGCCAGGAGAGCGTCGACGCGATCGCGAAGGCGACCAGCGCGCAGACCACCTGCGCCACGATGCTCGCGAGCGTCGCCGGTCGCCAGTGCGACCACGCGACCGACACCAGGCACCAGGCGAGGAAGAACCAGAGCGCGCGGGGCGTCCGGGTCAGCGGCGGTCGCGCACGCACCACGACGCTGATGCCCCAGGCGGCCTCGATCGCCCAGATCGTCGCGGCTCCGTACCACGTCGTCGTGTTCGGGACCGCGTCACCGGCGAACATCGTCAACAGGACGGTCACGGCGAGGGCGAACGCCTCACGCTCGGACACGGTCCCGCGGGCGATCGGCCAGGTGTTCGTCACGGGAGACAGGCTAGCGCCCCCGGTTCAGCGCTCGAGCGACGCGAGCGCCGAGCTGAGCCGGTCGCCGAGTGCCGGGGCGAGCGTCGTCGCGAACGTCGCCGTCAGGTGCGTCGGGTCGCGGTGCGTCACGACCCCGCCGATCACCGTGGGGCACGTGGTCCGGTCGCAGTACCAGTCCGTCATGTCGACGTACCGGGCACGGTCCCCGATCGCCGCGACGGCCTGCTCGCTGCCGTCGAAGGCCGCCAGGGCCTGGTCGCGCGGGAGGTCGCAGGCCCCGGTGGTCGGGCCCTGCATCTGCGCGAGGCACGCGATGACGTCGTCGCGCGCGGTCGGGTTGTCGCGGATCGCGATCACCGGGACGCCCGCGTCCGTCGCCGCCCGCCACGCGCCGACGAGACCGTCGACCACGGTCGCGTCGTTGCTGCTGCCGTCGGGGACGATGACCGGGCTCTTGGTCGCCGCGTGCGTCACCACGACGGCGTCGAGCTCGTCGTCGTGCTGCCGGACCCAGTCCACGGCGTTCTGCTTCCAGCCCTGGCAGCTGTCGGTGTAGCCCTGCGTGGGGGCCTGCTGCACGGCCGTCGTGAAGTAGCAGCCGATGTGCCCGGCGACGTCGATGCGCCAGTGCTCCCGCTCGGCGACCGCGCGGTAGGCCGTCATCAGGGCGTTGTTGTGCGAGTCACCGACGGCGAGCAGGTGCTTCCGGTACCCGGTCCTCGGTCCGAGCGCGCAGACGTTGAAGTCGGCCGTCGTGTTCGACCAGCAGTCGCCCGAGTTCGCGTCGTCGTGCTGCGCGGCGGCCGGGGCGGGGACCCGGACGTCGGCGAGGCGCGGGTTGACGCACGGGTCGTCCGAGCCGATGCGCGCGGCCGCGCCGAAGCAGTCGACGTCCCCGCGCGTCAGGCGCTCGGCGAACGCGGCCGCCTGCACCTGCTGGACCTGCACCGCGGCCAGCGTCCCGGCGCCGAGCGCGACGACCGCCACCGACGCCACCACGCCGAGCACGGCGACGCGTCGCGGACGGACACGTGCGGAACGGACCCGAGCGCGCAGCGGCTCCTCGACCAGCAGCGTGGACGCCGCGGCGAGGACCAGCGCCCCGACCAGGACCGCCACCTTGCTCGTGGTGCCGAGCTGGTGGCCGAGCACGATCGGCAGCAGGACGACGGCGGGCCAGTGCCACAGGTAGACCGCGTACGACGTCCGGCCGACGAACGCGACCGGCGGGGTCCGGCCGACGACGTCGAGGCCGCTGCGGGCACCGAGGGCGACCACGAGCGCGGCCGACACGACGGGCAGGAGCGCCGCGGTGCCGGGGTAGGGGGTCGTCGGCGTGATCACGAGGACCGACGCGACCAGTCCCGCGACGCCCAGCCACGTGCCTCCCGTCCGGACCGCACGCGCCCGACGCGAACGGGCGACGGCGAGCGGGACCGTCGCGACCAACCCGCCGAGCGCGAACTCCCACGCGCGCGTGGCGGTCGAGAAGTAGGCGATGCCGGGCGCGGTCTGCGTCTGCACGATCGACCACGCGAGGGAGACCCCCGCGACCGTGCCGAGCAGGAGGCGTGCCGTGAGGACGGGGTCCCGACGCCGGGCGCGGGCGAGCACGGCGCCGAGCAGCACGAGGAGCACCGGGAGTGCGATGTAGAACTGCTCCTCGACCGAGAGCGACCAGAAGTGCTGGAACGGCGACGGCCGGTTGTCGCTCGCCAGGTAGTCGACCGCGTCGGACGCGAGCTGCCAGTTCTGCAGGTACACCGTCGACGCGATCAGCTCGCGCCCGTACTGCCCCCACAGCGAGCTCGGGACGAGCAGCAGCACCGCGGCGCCGGTGGCCAGGAGCGTCAGGAACGCGCCGGGCAGCAACCGCCCGGCACGTCGTGCCCAGAAGGCGCCGAGGCGGATGCGCCCCGTCGCGGCCTGTTCGCGCACGAGGTGGCCGGTGATGAGGAAGCCGGAGACGACGAAGAAGACGTCGACCCCGACGAAGCCGCCGGGCAGCCGGTTCGGCCACAGGTGGTACAGCACGACGGCCAGCACGGCGAAGGCGCGCAGGGCCTGCACGTCCCATCGGGTCGACTCGGGGCGGCGCGGCTCGGACATCGCGGGGAGTCTATGCGAGAGCGGATCGTCGATGCCCCGGCCGGCTCCGGCACCACGTGCGGCGCCGAGCGGGCGCCGGTCCCCGCCCGGTACGCTCGCGGCATGTTCCTCGGCATCACCAACACGCCACGCGACTACGCCTGGGGTTCCACCAGCGCGATCCCCGAACTCCTCGGCCGCACCGTCACCGGTGCACCGCAGGCGGAGCTCTGGCTCGGCGCGCACGCGGGGAGCCCCAGCGTCGTCGTGAACCCGGCGATGGTGGGCGGTGCCGACACCCTGCGCGACTGGATCGACGCCGAGCCCGAGGCCGCGCTCGGCCCGGACCGCAGCGGCCTGCCGTTCCTGCTGAAGCTCCTCGCGGCGGCGGCACCCCTGTCGCTCCAGGCGCACCCCACGCCCGAGCAGGCCCGCGAGGGCTTCGCGCGCGAGGAGGCCGCGGGGATCCCGCTGGACGACCCGGCGCGCAACTACAAGGACCCGTTCCCCAAGCCCGAGCTCGTCGTCGCCCTCAGTGACCGGTTCGAGGCGCTCAGCGGCTTCCGCCCGGTCGGTGACTCCGTGGCCGAGGTCGAGTCGCTCGACGGCGGGAGCGGACGGCTCGGACCGCTGCTCGCGCACCTCGCGCAGGGGCTCGAGGACACCGTGCGCTGGCTCGAGACCGCCGACGCGTCGGCGCTCGCCGTGGTGCAGGCGGCGTCCGACCTCGCCACCGCCCTGCCGGAGGACGACCGCACCCCGAACGTGCAGACGGTGGTCGACCTGGCCGCCGCGTACCCGGGCGATCCCGGCGTGGTCGTGTCGATGCTCATGCACCGCGTCACGCTCCGGACCGGCGAGGCGATGTACCTGCCCGCGGGCAACGTGCACGCCTACCTCGACGGGCTCGGCATCGAGCTCATGGCGCCCTCGGACAACGTGCTCCGGGGTGGCCTGACGGCGAAGCACGTCGACGTCCCGGAACTCCTGCGGGTGCTCGACTTCACCGCGTACCCGGCACCGGTGCTGACCCCGGAACGCCTCGACCAGGGCGTCGACCGGTTCGCTCCGGACGGGGTCGGGTTCGCGCTCGTCCGCGTCACCGGCGACGGTCGTCCGGTCGGCCTCGGCACCGGCGGTGTGGCACCGCTCTCCGGCCCGAGCATCGCGGTCTGCACCACGGGTGCCGTGACCCTCGTCGGCGCGCGGTCCGCGACCCTGCTCCGCCAGGGGGAGTCCTGCTACGTCACGCCGGACGAGGGCGACGTGACGGTCGAGGCCGACGCCGCGACCGGTCTGACGTCCACGGTCTTCATCGCGACCGGTGCGTGAACACGCAGCGGCCTGCGGCCCGGGGGGACGGTGCCGTCCGCTAGCGTGACGAGCATGAGTTGGCTGGTCACCGGCGGTGCCGGGTACATCGGGTCCCACGTCGTCCGCGCGCTGCGCGCCGCAGGGATCGACACCGTCGCGTTCGACGACCTGTCGAGCGGGTTCCGTGCCTTCGTGCCGGAGGACGTGCCGTTCGTCGAGGGGACGATCCTCGACGGCGACCTGCTGGCCAGCACCCTCCGTGCGCACGCGGTGACCGGCGTCGTGCACGTCGCCGGCTTCAAGTACGCCGGCGTCTCGGTCGAGCGGCCGCTGCACACCTACGAGCAGAACGTCACCGGTACCGCGACCCTGCTCCGGGCGATGGCGGAGAACGGCGTCACCAAGGTCGTGTTCTCGTCGAGCGCCGCGGTCTACGGCACACCCGACGTCGACGTCGTCGTCGAGGACACCCCGAAGGCACCCGAGTCGCCCTACGGCGAGTCCAAGCTCATCGGCGAGTGGCTGCTCCGGGACATGGAGGTCGCCGCCGGGTTCGCCACCACCTCGCTCCGCTACTTCAACGTCGTCGGGTCGGGGGAGCCGGACCTGTACGACGCCAGCCCCCACAACCTGTTCCCGCTCGTGTTCGAGGCGCTGCTCGCCGGCCGGGTGCCGCGCATCAACGGCGACGACTACGACACCCCGGACGGCACCTGCGTCCGCGACTACATCCACGTCGCCGACCTCGCGCACTCGCACGCCGTCGCGGCGCAGAAGCTCGAGGCGGGCGAGCAGCTCGAGCGCGCCTACAACCTCGGCAGCGGGGACGGCGTGAGCGTCCGGCAGATCATGGACGCCATGGCGTCGGGCACCGGGATCGCGTTCGAGCCCGAGGTCGCGCCCCGGCGTCCGGGTGACCCCGCCCGGATCGTCGCGACCGGCGAGGCCGCCGCGCGCGACCTCGACTGGGCGATGCGGCACTCGCTCGACGAGATGGTGTCCAGCGCCTGGGAGGCCCGTCGCCGCGTCGGCTGAGGCCCGGGCACGGCGGTCGGAGTGCGCAGTGTGTCCCCCGATCGCCGGACAGACGGCCTGCGACACGCCCGTACGGGGGACATGACACGCCGCAGCGGTCAGCACCTTCTATGATCCGCGACTTGACGGAACGGAATCACACCGCTGTAATTACAGGCAGCGGCTTCGGTCGTTGCAGGCCGTCGTCGACATGTCAGGGGTGATCAGGGTGAACGGTTCCGACTTCCACGCCGGCGTGCCGGAGGACTGGCACGTCGACCCGGTGTCGCTCGGTGTCCCCGGTGTCCGCCGTGCCGAAGGCGACGAGGAGAACCCGCTGTCGTGGCAGGTCGACTCGCTCTGCGCCCAGACCGACCCCGAGGCGTTCTTCCCCGAGAAGGGCGGCTCCACCCGCGAGGCGAAGAAGATCTGCGGGTCGTGCGAGGTCCGGTCGCAGTGCCTCGAGTACGCGCTCGAGAACGACGAGCGCTTCGGCATCTGGGGCGGCCTCTCCGAACGCGAGCGCCGGAAGCTCCGCCGCCGCGCCTGACGCACCCACCGCGCGCAGCGCGACGGGCGTCGGTCGGCCTGGAGGCGCCTCCCGCCTCCGCCACCCACCGTCCGTTGATGGTGCGCACAGGTTGACGGCGCGCCGTTCCCGCAGACCGGTCCCGCGCCTCCAGACCGTAGAGTGACGCGCGTCATGCAGCCCAGTCCCGCGCAGCCCCGGTCCGCCCAGCCCCGCGTCACCGCGGTCCTCGTGACCGCGAACGGCGGCGAGCACCTCGACCGGACCCTGGACGCCCTCGTCGCCCAGACCCGGCACCCCGACAACCTGGTCGTCGTCGACGTCGGTTCCACCGACGGGTCGACGGCCGAGCTCGCCCTGGGCGGGTCCGCCGGGCTCGTGCGCCTGCCCGCCGGGCGCCCCTTCGGCGAGGCCGTCGCGGCGGGGGAGCGCGAAGCGCCGACCGCCGACGGCGACGACGGGACCGACGCAGCGCCCGACGAGTGGCTGTGGCTGCTCGGACACGACAACGCTCCGGCACCGACCGCACTCGCCGAGATGCTCTCCGCGGTCGAGATCGCGCCGTCCGTCGTGGTCGCCGGGCCGAAGCTCGTCGACACGGACGACCCCGCACGGATCCGTGCGTTCGGGGAGAGCACGACGCGCGCCGGCCGATCGCTGGCCCTCGTGCAGGACGAGCTCGACCAGGGCCAGCACGACCGGCACACCGACGTGATGGGCGTGTCCGCCGCCGGCATGCTCGTGCGCCGCTCGGTCTGGCGCGAACTCCGCGGCTTCGACCCGGCGCTGCCGGACGTCGACGCCGCGCTCGACCTCTGCATCCGTGCGCGCCTCGCCGGACACCGCGTCGCCGTGGTGCCCGAGGCCCGCGTGACGAGTGCCGGACCGATCGAGGAGTTCGGTCGCAAGCGCGTCTCCGAGGGGCGGCGCGTGCGCCTGCACCGCCAGGCGCAACTGCACCGCCGGCTGACGTACGCCCCCGCCGGGCTGCTCTGGTTGCACTGGCTGCTGCTCGTGCCGACCGCGCTCGTCCGAGCCGTCGGCCACCTCGTCGCGAAGCACCCCGCCGCGGTCTCCGGCGAACTCGCCGCCGCCCTCGCCGTGGCCTTCGGTGGCGGCGTCCGACGGGCGCGGGCGAACGCCGCGCGGACCCGTCGGGTCGGGTGGGCTGCCGTCGAGCCCCTCCGTGTCAGCTGGCGCCGGGTGCACGAGCGACGGACCACATCGCGCGACGTCGAACTCGCCCGGGTCGAGGACGCCCCGATCGCGCGGGCATCGTTCCTCGGCGACGGCGGCGTGTGGGTCGTGCTCGCGGCGGCCGCGCTCAGCGTGGTGACGCTGTACCCGCTGCTCGGCACCCCCGCGGTCACGGGCGGCGGACTCCTGCCGCTCAGCACCTCGGTCGGGCGGCTGTGGCAGAACGTCGGCTACGGCTGGCACTCGGTCGGGACCGGCTCCACCGGCCCGAGCGACCCGTTCGCCGCCGTGCTCGCCGTGCTCGGCTCGATCACCGCCTGGTCGCCGTCGACCTCGGTCGTGGTCGTGCTCCTGCTCTCGTTCCCGCTCGCCGCGCTCGGCGCCTGGTTCGTGGTCCGCAAGGTCACCACCCGCACCTGGGTGCCCGTCGTCGGTGCCGCGCTGTACACGATCACCCCGACGCTCGTCGGCGCCGTCACGACCGGACACCTCGGGGCCGTCATCGCGCACGTGCTGCTCCCGTGGCTGCTGCTGGCGGTGCTCGAGGCGCACCGCTCGTGGGCATGGGCGTCCGGCGCGTCGCTGCTCTTCGCGGTCGTCGCGGCCTCGGCGCCGTCGCTGCTGCCGGTCCTGCTGGTCGGGTGGGTCGTGTCCCTCGTCGTCGGCTGGCGGCGTGCGCACCGTCGGGTCTTCATCCCGGTCCCCGCCGCCGTGCTCTTCCTGCCGCTCGTCCTGGCGCAGGTCGCCCGCGGCAACCCGCTCGCCGTGTTCGCCGACCCGGGCGTCCCCTCCGCCACGCGCGCCCCCTCGGCGCTCCAGCTCGCGGTCGGGCAGCCGCTGCCGGACTGGAGCGGGTGGCTCCCCGCGACGACGCCCCTCGGGCTCGCGGCGTCGGTCCTGCCCGTCGCGATGGCCGTCCTCGCGCTGCCGGTCGTCGTGCTCGCGGTCGGGGCGCTCCTCGGACACCGCTGGGCCGTCGCCGGTGCAGCGCTCGTCCTGGCGCTCCTCGGCTACGCGACGGCCTTCGGTGCGACCCACCTCACCGTCACCGGGGTCGGTTCGACCACGACGATCGTGTGGCCCGGCAGCGCCCTGTCCGTGACGGCGCTCGGCATCGTGCTCGCGGCGTCGATCGGCATCGACGTGCTGCCGCGGACCGCTCCGGTCACCGCACTCGTCGCGGCGGTGTTCGCCGGGGTCGCGGTCACCCCCGCCTTCGCCGCGTCCACCCTCGGTGACACGCTCCTGCAGCCGACCACCGGACGGGTCCTGAGCGCCTACGTGAACGCCGAGGCCCAGGCCAACCCGGACGTCGGCACGCTGGTGGTCGACCCGCAGACCGACGGCTCCCTCGCGGTGTCGCTCGAACGCGGCCAGGGCTCGACGCTCGACGACCAGACGACGCTCGACTCCACCGCGCTCCGCCTCAGCAGGTCGGGCGCGCAGCTGGCCACGCTCGCCGGGAACCTCGCCAGCCGCAGCGGGTACGACCCCGAACCCGCGCTCCGCGAGCTCGGCATCTCGTTCGTGCTGCTCGACGACGCACCGGACGCCGACGCGGCGCAGCAGGTGCACGACCGTGCGGCCGGAGCGATCGGCCAGGACGCCCGGTTCACGAGCATCGGCGAGACCACCTCCGGTCGGCTCTTCCACTACGAGGGGGACGTCGACCGGGTGTCCACCGGTTCGGCCGCGACCCAGGCGACGCACGTGCTGTACCTGATCGTGCTCGGCGTGGTCTTCGGCGCAGCGGCCCTGCTCGCCGTCCCGACCGCCCCGCGTCGCCGCCGTGCCACCTCGAACGTCATCGAGGCCGAGGAACCCGCCACCACCTTCGACGAGGAGCGCGACGAATGAACACCGAGCACCGGTCCGTCCGACGGTGGGTCGTCCGCGGGACCGCGACCGCGGTCGCCGTGGTCGTCGCCGCCGGCGCCGTGACGGCCGCGCACGCGATCGGCACCGAGAGCACCGCGCTCCGCCCGGCGGGTCGACTCGTCACGCCGGTGCCCGCCGACGCCGAGCGCGTGTGCGCCGGCAGCGCGCTGCGGCTCTCGGACGAGTCCGGGAACGACGCGACGACGGCCAGCACCGTCGGGTCGTCGGAGGTCGCGACCGGCACCACCGGCAGCACCGTCGATCGGTCGACCCTCGGCTCGTCGACCACCGGCGGCAGCAACCCCCAGCTCCTCACCGCGCCCGCCGGTGACAGCACGCCGCGAGTCGCCGGCAGCACCTCGCAGAGCGTGTCGTCGGGGGACCTCGTCGGCTTCGGCGCGGCGTCCTGCGACGACCCCGGCCAGTCGACCTGGCTGGTCGGCGGCTCCACCGAGACCGGCCGGACCAGCCTCATCACGCTGTCGAACCCGACGGACGTCAACGCCACCGTGGACCTCGACGTGTTCGACGCCTCCGGTACCGTGCAGGCGCCCGGGACCACCGGCATCGTGGTCGCACCGAACACGCAGAAGGTCGTGCCGCTGTCCGGTTTCGTCGCCGACCAAGGGTCGACGGTCGTGCACGTGACCTCGTCCGGCGGGCAGATCGTCGCGCACATGCAGGAGAGCATCGTGCGGACGCTGACCCCGGGCGGCTACGACGTCGTCTCCGGCGGCGCCGCGCCGGCGCGGACGCAGGTGATCCCCGCGGTCGTGCTGAGCGGCGCCGAGGAGGCGCAGCGCGGCGACGACACCGAGGACGCCACCCCGGTGCTCCGCCTGTTCGTCCCCGGCGACCGCGCTGCACGCGTCACCGTCGGCATCACGACGGCGGACGGCGGCGGGTCGACGGTGAACGCGACCGCTGAGCCCGGGGTCGTCACCGACGTCGCCCTCGACGACTTCCCGGACGGGCGGTACTCGCTCACGGTGACGTCGACGGAGCCGCTCGTCGCGGGGGCCCGCACCACGAAGCCGACCGACGACGGTCGGACCGACCTCGGCTGGTTCGCGTCCGCGGAGCCCCTCGGCGACCGTGTCGTGACCGCGGTCGCGCCCGGCGGCGGGTCGCGGATGACCCTCGTCAACCCGACGCGGTCGGACGCGACGGTGACGATCACCTCGGGGGACCGTGAGCAGGAGGTGGACGTCGCCTCGGGCAGCACGGCCACCGTGCAGGTCCCCGTGTCGACGCAGCTCGAGCTCACCGGCGCCGAGGGGCTCGTCGCGGGCGTCAGCTACGACGCGGACGACGGCATCGCCGGCTTCCCGGTTCGGCCGGCGACGGAGGTCTCGACCCCGGTGCGCGTCTACCCCTGACGCCGAGGCCCGTCGATCAGCGGTGGCGGTGCCCGTCCGGCGCGTCGTCCCTGTCGGTCACCAGTGGCGGTACCGGTCGGGCGCCAGGTCCCACGGGTCCTTGTCGATGAGCTCGCCGACCGCACGGAACACCGCGGTCTCGATGATCACGCGGCGGTCCGTGTCGTCCTTCTCCGGACTCCGGGTGACCCGCTCGACGGGGATCCGGAACAGCGTCACACGCCGGTCGTCGCGGTCGACCCGCCAGCGGGGGAGGCGGTCCGGCAGCGTCTGGTCGGTCGGCATGTCGGCCACCTGGAACACCACCCCGGCGAGCTCGTCCGGCCAGAGCCCCATCAGGTAGTGGGCGGTGTCGCCGACGATGCGGTCGAACGTCTCGGCGCGCGTGATGACGGGCGCGAGCTCCGGTCCGGTGACACTCGACCGGCCACCGCGTCCGTGCCGTGACCGACCACGGGCGCGGTCGACGGGGGTGACGGTGGGGTGCTTCCGACGCATCCCGCCATCGTACGCGGCGAGGGCGTGGCCGACCCCGGCGACGGCCCTCGGCAGGCCGTCGCGGTGGTCCGCCCGGTAGGGTCGGTGCCGGTATGGACGTACGGATCTGCAGCAAGGTCGCCTGTGGCGCGAGCGCCTCGGCGACCCTGACGTACGACTACGGCGACTCCATGGTCGTCGTCGGGCCCCTCTCCACCCGTGTCGAGCCGCACGGGTACGACCTCTGTGCCCGCCACGCGGCCCGCCTGCGCGTGCCCCGCGGCTGGGACGTCGTGCGGCGCGAACCGATCCGGCGGGACGCAGCGCCCGCCGACTGAAGCGGCGCACGGCGGTCCCGGTGGCCCGCGCCGCCGACCGACGGCCGCCGTGTGCGTCGGTTCCGGTGGGACGTGTCCCGGCCCCCCCGCCGGAGGTGAGCCGGTCCGTCCAGCGTCTCCCGGTGCGGCCTGGAGGCCCGCCCGACGTCCGTGACGTCGTCTGACGGTCCGCGCCTCCCGGCGTGCCAGACTGACGCCATGTCGACCGAGACCCGCACCGCCGCCCCGTTCCGCGTCGCCGACCTCGCCCTCGCCGAGGCGGGTCGCCACCAGATCCGCCTGGCCGAGAACGAGATGCCGGGCCTGATGGCCCTGCGTCAGGAGTTCGGGCCGTCGCAGCCGCTCGCCGGTGCGCGGATCGCCGGGTCCCTGCACATGACGGTCCAGACCGCGGTCCTCATCGAGACCCTCGTCGCCCTCGGCGCGCAGGTCCGTTGGGCGAGCTGCAACATCTTCTCCACGCAGGACGAGGCCGCCGCGGCGGTCGCTGTGGGGCCCACGGGGACCCCGGCGTCACCCGCGGGCGTCCCGGTGTTCGCGTGGAAGGGCGAGACGCTCGACGAGTACTGGTGGTGCACCGACCGCATCTTCGACTGGAGCGCCGAGGCCGCTGCAGCGGGGGAGTCGTGGACGGGGCCGAACCTCATCCTCGACGACGGCGGGGACGCGACGATGCTCCTGCACACCGGTGCGGACGCCGAGGCCGCCGGACGTGCTCCGGAGCCGGGGGCCGACGCGAGCGCCGAGTGGCGGATCGTGCTCGCGACCGTCGCCGCGTCGCTCGAGCGCTCCACCGATCGCTGGACCCGCATCGCGGCCGAGGTGCAGGGCGTCACCGAGGAGACCACCACGGGCGTGCACCGGTTGTACGAGCTCGCTCGGAAGGGCCAGCTGCGCTTCCCGGCGATCAACGTCAACGACTCGGTGACGAAGTCCAAGTTCGACAACAAGTACGGCATCCGGCACTCGCTGCCCGACGGGCTCAACCGGGCCACCGACGTGCTCATCGGCGGCAAGGTCGCCTTCGTCGTGGGCTACGGGGACGTCGGCAAGGGCGCCGCCGAGGCGCTCCGCGGCCAGGGCGCCCGGGTCGTCGTGTCCGAGGTCGACCCGATCTGCGCACTGCAGGCGGCGATGGACGGCTACCAGGTCGCCCGGCTGGCGGACGTCGCCGGCGAGGTCGACATCGTGGTGACCTGCACCGGCAACCTCGGCGTCGTCGGGGTCGACGAGGTGCTCGCGCTGAAGCACCTGGCGGTCGTCGCGAACGTCGGACACTTCGACAACGAGATCGACATGGCGGGGCTCGAGGCGCTGCCGGGGGTCGAGAAGGTCGAGATCAAGCCGCAGGTGCACGAGTGGCGGCTGCCGAACGGCCGCTCGGTCCTGGTGCTGAGCGAGGGGCGGCTGATGAACCTCGGCAACGCGACGGGGCACCCCTCGTTCGTGATGAGCAACTCGTTCACGAACCAGGTCCTGGCGCAGATCGAACTGCACACGAGGCGCGAGGAGTACCCGACGGGGGTCTCCGTGCTGCCGAAGCACCTGGACGAGAAGGTCGCGCGCCTGCACCTGGACGCCCTCGGGGTCCGGCTCACCGAGCTCCGGCCGGAGCAGGCCGCCTACATCGGTGTGCCCGTCGAGGGCCCCTACAAGCCGGACCACTACCGGTACTGACCGCGCCGGCACCGCGCTGCTGCTCGGCTCCCGTCGCCGCGCGGGGCGGCGCCAGCGCCTCAGCGCGGGAAGCCCGGCGGCCTCGCCCCGGCGACGGCCGCTGCACCGTCGAGCAGTGCTGCCCGCGCCCGCAGTGCCCGCACGTCGCGCTCCCGCCGCACGGCGACGACGCCCGCGAGGAACACCTCGGGGTGGACGTCCGGCACCGGTGAGGCGTGCTCCGCGACCGCCGCCGCGAGCATCCGCGCGGCGGTCTCGCGCGCTTCCGGCCGCAGGTCGCCGGCCGACCGGAAGAAGGCCCCGAGGCGGTCCTCGAGCCGCTGCGGCAGCGCCGACACGTCCGCCACCGCTGCCCACGGCACGAGTTCGACCGGCAGCAGGACCTCGACGTCACGCCGACGTGCGCCGCGTTCGTGCTGCACGAAGGTGCCGGCGAGCAGGTCGCCGAGGCGTCTGGGGCGCGAGCCGAACAGCGCCACGACGAACGCGACGGAGCCCAGGGTGGACCAGAGCTCGAGCAGCCCGACCAGTGCGCGGGTGAAGGCGTGCCGGAACCCGATCGCGCCCCCGTCGACCCGCACCACCCGGGTCCCGGCGGCGTACCGTCCGACGCTCTTGCCCCGCGTGACGGTCTCGACCCCGGCCGGGACGAGCACGAGCACCGTCACCGCGGCCCCGATGCCGAGGGGCAGCAGCCACACGGTGTCGGCGCCGGGCGGCCACACCCTCGCGAGCCCGAACAGCAGCATGGCGAGCAGCGCCACGAGGCAGACCCCGTCGAGCAGCGCCGCCGCGAGTCGCAGCACGATGCCGGCCGGCTGCACGTCGAGCGCGACGGCCTCGCCGACGACGAGCTCGTCGGCGGTCTCGTCGAGCGTCCCGCCGAAGCGGGCGTCGGACAGGTCGCGTGGCACGCGCGTCTTCCCCATGGGATCATTCTCTCGTGAGCGGGTCCCCTCGGGGGCCCGGTGTGTGCGATCGGGGGAGGCACGTGGACCTGGAGGCCTACAGCGCGGTGCACGGCGACCGCTGGGACGAGGTCGACCGGCTCGCCCGCGCCCGACACGGGTCGGGCGCGGACGCGGACCGGCTGGTCAGCGGCTACCAGGAGGTCGCGACCGACCTCGCGCGGGTCCGCGGCGTCGCGCCCGGCTCCGCGGTGGGGGACCGCCTGTCCCGCACCGTGTTCCGCGCACGACTGCGCTTCACGGGCACGCCGGTCGACCCCCTGACCGCCGTCACGACGTTCTTCGCGCGGCACCTCCCGGCGGCGCTGTACCGCATCCGCTGGGTCACGGTCTGGGTCGCGGCGGCAACGGTCGCGATCACGGCGATCGTGGCCGTGTGGATCGCGTCGACCCCGGGAGCGGTCACGACGTTCGGCACGCCGGAGGCCCTGCGGCAGTACGCGACGGAGGACTTCCAGGCGTACTACTCCGATCACGGCCTGGGGGCGTTCACCGCGCAGGTGTGGTCGAACAACGCCTTCATCGCGGCACGCATGGTGGCCTTCGGCATCACGGGGCTCTACGTCCCGGTGTCGATCGTGCAGAACGCGGTGAGCCTCGGCGTCTCCGCGGCGATCATGCACTCGCAGGGGCGGCTCGGCGACTTCTTCCTCTGGATCGCTCCGCACGGTCAGCTCGAGCTGTACTCGGTCTTCCTCGCCGGTGCCGCCGGCCTGATGATCTGCTGGTCGTGGATCGCCCCCGGTGCGCGCACGCGGGCGCAGGCCCTGGCGGAGGACGGTCGAGCCCTCCTCACGGTCGCGGTCGGTCTCGCGCTCACCCTGCTCCTCTCCGGGCTGGTCGAGGGCGTGGTGACCCGCCAGGACTGGCCGTGGCCGGTGAAGATCGGCATCGGCACGGTCGCACTGGCCGCGGTGCTCTGGTACCAGTGGGTGCTCGGCGGCCGTGCGTTCCGCGCGGGTGAGCGCGGTGACGTCGAGGAGTTCGAGCGCGGCGCGACGGCGCTCACCGCGGGCTGAGCCGAGGGCTGCGCTGTGGGTCGTGCGCCCGCCGCCCGCGGCTCAGAGCCGGCCGGCCGCCTTCGCGCGGATGTACGCGTCGGCGACGGCCGGTGGCACGGCCCCGGGCCCACCGCGCACGACCTCGGCGCCGGCCCGGCGTGCGACGTCCCCGACGCCGTCCGCGTCGAGCAGGGTCCGTTCCGCGGCCGCTCGTCGGTAGACGTCGCGCTCGGCACCGGACCCGGCCAGGAGGCGCGACACCCGTCCGTCCCGCTGCTCCGGTGTCCCGTGACCGGCTTCGGCGACCCCGCTCGCCATCCGCTCGACGGCCGGGTCCGCGATGCTCGTGACGACGACGGCGTGCCGTCGCGCGAGCCGGGGGAGCACCGCGAGCAGGTCGGCCGAGGCGCCGACGGAGTCCAGGCTCGACAGGAGCACGACGAACGAACGTGAGGTCGTCACGGCGTCGACGGCTGCCGGGACCGCCGACCACGCCGTCGCCGCGAGGCCCGGCTCGGCGAGTGCGAGCCGTTCGCCGAAGCGTCGCACCACGTCGGTCCGCGTCGCACCGTGCACCCGGTCGCGGACGGTGTCGTCGAGCACGACCAGCTCGACCCGGTCGCCGGCAGCCGTCGCGAGCGCGCCGAGCAGCAGCGCGGACTCGATGAACGTGTCGAGCCGCGGCTCGTCGTCGACGCGTCCGGCGCCGGCACGACCGGCATCGACGACGATGACGACGCGGCGGTCACGTTCCGGTCGCCACGTCCGGACGACCAGGTCCTGCCGCCGGGCGGTCGCGCGCCAGTCGATCGACCGCACGTCGTCGCCGCGCACGTAGTCGCGCAGAGAGTCGAACTCCGTCCCGTGACCCCGCAGTTGCAGGGTGGTCTCACCGTCGAGTTCGCGGAGCCGGGCGAGCCGGGAGGGCAGGTGCCGACGCGACCGGAAGGGCGGCGTGACCACCAGCGAACCGGGCGCGTCCAGGACGGCCTGCCGGGCGGCGAGGCCGAGCGGGCCGAAGGACCGGACGGCGACCCCGGCGCTGGTGCGACGGCCGCGACGGAAGGGCGTGAAGCGCACCCGGGCGGTCCGGCGTTCCCCGGCGGGCACCGTCGAGCGGATCCGGTGCGGCCCGTGGCCGGCGGAGGGCTCCCACATGTCCCGGACGACCGCGCGCAGCGGCCGACGTCCGTCGTTCGCCAGGACGAGCGTGCCGTCGGCGGTGCTGCCGCGTCGGACCAGCTGCGGCATCCGTCGCTCGACGCGGACCGAGCCCGGATCGGCGGCGAGCAGGACGTCGAGCCCGGCGGCGAGCACCACGACGGCCGCCCACGCCACGCCGCCCCAGGCGCTGCCGAGCAGCACCGTGGGGACGATCGCGACCGCCAGGAGCGCGACGAAGCGACCGGAGACGGCCACTAGAAGGGCACCCGGACCTGCTCGACGACCTGCTGCAGCACCCCGTCCGCCCCGACGCCCTCGAGCTCGGCGTCCGCGGCCACGCGCAGCCGGTGCCGCCAGACCGGCAGGAGCATCGCCTGCACGTGGTCCGGCGTGATCGCGTCGTAGCCGGTGAGCCACGCCCACGCCTTCGCGGCGGCGAGGAGCGCCGTCGCACCGCGGGGGCTCACGCCGATGCGGACGGACGGCGCCTGCCGGGTGGCGCGGGCGAGGTCGACCACGTACGCCAGGACGTCGTCGCGCGCCCCCACCGCGCGGACGGCCCGCTGCGCCGCGAGGACCTCGTCGACGCCGAGCACCGGCCGGACCCCGGCGGACCGGACGTCCCGCGGGACGAAGCCGTCCGCGTGCCGACGGAGCACCTGCCACTCGACGTCCCGGGGCGGCACGTCGAGCGTGAGCTTCATCAGGAAGCGGTCGAGCTGCGCCTCCGGCAGCGTGTAGGTCCCCTCGAACTCGATGGGGTTCATCGTCGCGGCGACGAAGAACGGGTCGGGCAGCGGCCGCGCGGCGCCGTCCACGCTGACCTGGCGTTCCTCCATCGCCTCGAGCAGTGCGGACTGCGTCTTCGGCGGCGTGCGGTTCACCTCGTCGGCGAGCAGCACGTTCGTGAAGACCGGGCCCTCGCGGAACGGGAAGGTGCCGGTCGACGCGTCGAACACGAGCGAGCCCGTGACGTCCCCGGGCATCAGGTCCGGGGTGAACTGGATGCGCTTCGTGTCGAGCGACATGGCCGCTGCGAGGCTGCGCACCAGCAGTGTCTTCGCGACGCCGGGGACGCCCTCGAGCAGGACGTGGCCCTGCGCGAGGATGCCGACGATCATCCCGGACACGGCGCCCTCCTGGCCGACGACGGCCTTGCCCACCTCGGCGCGGAGCCGGCCGAAGGCGTCCCGGAGCGCGTCGGTGCCGCCGGTCGGGCGTGACGTGGCGTCCGGTTCCGTGGCGGGCCGCGTCCTGGTGGTGGACGCAGCGTCGGTCCGGGTCGTGCCGTTCGGTTCCTGGGCGGGTGACGGATCGGTCACGGTCGTGCTCCTCGTCGGTTGCGGTGGGGCGTTCGGGGGGTGGAGGTCTGCGGGACGGGGGCGCCGGTCGCCGCGCGGACGGCACGCTCGAGCTCGTCGAGGGCCGCTGCGCCGTCGCGGAGCGCACGGTCGTCGGTCGTCGGGCCGCCCACCAGGACGGCGCCGACGGCGGGGTCGGGACGACCGGTCGCGCGGGCCGCGGCACGGACGACCTCGTCGACGTGCGCACCGCGGGGGAGCCCGAGGCGGTGCCCGACCCGTCGGAGCGCTGCGAGCCGCAGGGTGTCCAGCGCGTGCGTGCGGTCCCGGGTCCTGGCGTAGAGGCGTGCGCGCCCCTCGGTGGTCTCGGAGGCGCGGACGACCACGGGCATCCGTTCCACGACGAGCGGCCCGAGCCGGCGACCGCGCCAGACACCGGCCGCGACCGCGACGAGGCCGAGCAGCAGCAGGGCGCCGGGCACCCACGACGGTGCGAGCGAGCCGATCGTCGGCGCGGCGTCGGCCGACGTCCGGGTCGGCGTGTACCAGACGAGCCGGTCACCGGAACCGAGCAGGTCGAGTGCGAAGGCGGCGTTGCCCGCGGTCGTGATCGTGTCGTTCCGCAGCGCCCCCGTCGTGCCGACCAGGGTGACGTCGCCGCCGGGCGTGGCGGTCCGGACGATGCCGGCGACGCGGTCGTCCCCGCTGCCGGTCGTGGCGCAGAGGTCGGTGCCGGACGGGACGGGGCCGTCCGACGGCGGGCGGTAGCCCTGGCCGCTCGTGGTGATGCGCTCGGCGGCGGCGACGGCCGGGACGGCGCACCCGGTGGTCGCGACGGTGTCGTCCCCGAGCACGGGGCCGGCGGCGACCACGTCGAGGCCCAGGGCGTCGAGTGCGGCCTGGTCCGTGGTGACCAGGACGACGTGCTCGGCCGAGCGACCGAGTCGGCGGGCGACCCCGGCGTCGAGGGCGCCGGCGGAGTCGTCGACCAGGACCGTCGCACCGCGGAGTGCGTCGCCGTCGAGGCCGTCCACGCGGTCGACCACGTCGACCCGGGTGCCCTGCTGTTCGAGCACCCGGACGAGCGCCCGGGCACCGCTCGCCGTCGTCGAGGCCGGGTCGAGCGGCTCGCGGGACGGGTCGGTGGAGGACTGCACCGCCGCGGTGAGCCCGGCGAGCAGCAGGCCGACGAGCACGATGACGACCCAGAAGGCGACACGACCGAGCCTGCCCGGGGCGCGGACGACGCGGATCGCGGTCGCGGCGGCGCTCACGTCGACACCGCCGGTGCGACCGCGGGTCGGGCACCGCGCACCGTCGCCTCGGTGTCGATGACCGAGCGTGCCGTGGCCTCGTCGGCCTCGGTGCCGAGGTACCGGACGTCGTCGAAGGCGCGCGCTGCCCGGTCGATCCGGTCCGCGTGGTCGGGGAACCACGGTGCCGCGCGGCCGGCGACGGCCCGTGCCGTGGCGCCGGGGACCTCGCGCACGAGGTCGCGTTCGGCGAGTCCGCGCGCGACGGCGCGGTACCCGTCGAGGACCGCGGCGGACCAGTCGCCCGCGCGCAGGGCGGAGCGGGCGGCGTCGCCGAGCTCGCGGGCGGACCGGACGTCGTCGGCGTCGAAGACGCTCCCGTCGTCGGACCGCGCGGTGCGGGCCCGGCGACGGGGGAGACCGCGGGCGACGACCACGAGCACGACGACCGCCACGAGCACGACGACCGCGATCCAGAGCACGGACTGCCCGAGGACGGGGGAGTCCAGCCCGCCGCCCGGGCGGAAGGACCCGAGCCACTCGAGCACGTGGCGCGAGGCCCGGTCCCACCAGGTCGCGCGCGCACCGTCGTAGTCGGCTCGCTCGAGCTCGCGTTCGAGCAGTCGACGTGCCTCGTCCGGACCGAGCGTCACGAGCCGCCCGGCCACGGTTGCCCCGGCCACTGCTGCGACGGCTGCTGTGGGCCGGGCCACTGCTGCGTCGACGGCTGACCCGGCCAGGGCTGTCCGGGGCCCTGCTGTCCGGGCCAGGGCTGTCCGGGGCCGTGCTGTCCGGGCCCCTGCTGACCGGGCCACGGCGGGCGGGCGACGGCGGGCGCCGGTGCGAACGGGTCCGACGGCTCCCCGGTGTCCAGGTGCGCGGCGATCCGCTGGTCGAGCGCCTCGGTGCGGATGCGGCGGTCGAGGGCGAGGAAGGTCAGGACCGAGGCGCTGAGCACGTCGGTGACGCACTGCACGGCGATGGACAGCAGCGCACCGAGCACGATGGCCACGACGGCCCCGACGCCCACACCGGCGGCCGCGCCCGTCTGCCCGAGCGGGTCGAAGGCGCCGATGGCCAGGACCGTGCCGAACGTGAGCGGGATCGACGCGATCGACCCCGCGATCCCGAATGCGACCTGGACGAGCAGGACGATGCCGAAGGTGCGCCAGAACGCCCCGCGGGTGAGTCGCCACGACTGCGCCGCTGCCGAGAAGACGCCCCGGCCCTCGAGGGCGATCGTGGGGACGGTGAACGCGAACCTCGTCGCCAGCCAGGCGACCACGACGAGTGCGCCGAGGGCGAGCAGGAAGAACGCGCCGATGAAGCCGCCGATGCCGGAGCGACCCGCGACCAGACCGGCCGCGATGCCGACCACGAGTCCGCCGAACACCGCGCCGAGGACCAGGCCCGCGGCGAGCTGCAGCAGGATCCACGCGAGGACCGGCCACCGCCGACCGGCGAGGAGCGCCCAGAGGCCGCGGAAGCTCGCGCGGCGCCCGAGCACGCGCTGCCCGGTGTCCGCCGCGACCGGCGCGACGAGGAAGGCCCGGCCCAGGTAGGCCAGGAAGGGCAGCCCGACCGAGAGCACGAGGAAGAGGGTCACGGACCCGGCGACGACGTCCCCCGCGCCGCTCCCGCCGGCCTCGACCGCCGACGACATGCGCGCCTGCAGCGACTGCTGCCCGAAGGTGCTCGCCAGCGTCGCGAGGAGCCCGAGCACACCGCTGAGCAGCAGGCTCCAGAGGAGCAGGACGCGCGGGTTCCGCCGGAACACCGTGAACGCCCCCGCGAGCACGTCGCCCAGGCCGAGCGGCCGGAGCGGGACGACCGGGCGCTGCGCCGGCGGTCGCTGCGGACCGGGACCGGGACGCCCGGGGCCGGCGTGCTGCTGCCAGCCCTGCTGGGCCGGCCACGGCTGCTGCCCCGACCACCCGGCGGACGACGGCTGCCCTGCGGGGTGGGTTGGGCCTCCCGCCCGGTCCTCGCCCCCACCGGATCCCGGAACCTGCCAGTCGGCCATCGCCGCCCCCTCGTCGTGCTCGTGTCGCGCAGCGGAACGCGCGACCGTGCACCCATACTGTCGCAAGATCCCGGTGCGACGGGTGCTCGGCTATCGTGACTGTGGGTGCCGGCTCTCGGCACCGCCGCCCGTCCCACGGAGTCCATGCACATGACACCGCGCATCCTCGTCGTCGACGACGACCAGGCCCTCGCCGAGATGATCGGCATCGTCCTCCGTTCCGAGGGGTACGACCCGGAGTTCAGCGCCGACGGCAACGACGCCGTCGAGACGTTCCACAGCACGAAGCCCGACCTCGTGCTGCTCGACGTCATGCTGCCGGGGATCGACGGCATCGAGGTCTGCAAGCGGATCCGCGCGGACAGCGGCACCCCGATCATCATGCTGACGGCGAAGGGCGACACCGCCGACGTCGTCGCCGGCCTCGAGAACGGCGCCGACGACTACGTCGTCAAGCCGTTCAACCCGAAGGAGCTCGTCGCGCGCATCAAGACGCGGCTGCGGCCGACGGCGGGGGACGCGTCGGTGCTGCACGCGGGCGACCTGACCGTCGACGTCGCCGCGCACGAGGTCCGTCGCGGCGACACGGTGATCGCGCTCACCCCGCTCGAGTTCGACCTGCTCCGCGCGCTCGCCGAGAAGCCGAACCAGGTCTTCACCCGCGAGATGCTCCTCGACCAGGTCTGGGGCTACCACTACAAGGCGGACACCCGGCTCGTGAACGTCCACGTGCAGCGGCTCCGCGCGAAGATCGAGCACGACCCGGACAACCCGAAGATCGTCACCACCGTCCGCGGTGTCGGCTACCGGGCCGGAGGAGCCTGAGCACCGTGTCGTCGGCGTCGTCCGGTACCGCGGCGGGCGGGGGCGCACCGCGGGCCGGCCGCGGGTTCCCCGGTCGCGCCGCCCGTGTGCGGCGTCGGCTCCGCCGCTGGCTCCGTCGCGGGTGGTACGCGGTCGCCTGGCTGTGGCGCCGGTCGCTCATGGTGCGCAGCGTCGCGATCACCGTCGCGACGACCGGCCTCGCGGTCGCCGTCATCGGCACCGCGGTCATGATCAGCATCTCGAACAACGTCTACGCGCAGCGCCGCGACCAGATCGAGTCCGAGTCGGCCCGGGCGACGATCGTCGCGCAGGGCATCTTCGACGCGGCGACCGCGGCCGAGGACAACAACCAGACCGAGCTGGAGACCCTGCAGAGCGAGGCGCAGCAGGCGATCCTGTCGAACACGACGAGCCCGGGCGGCACGAGCATCGCCATCGAGCGGACGCCGGGGCAGTCGACGCCGCAGACGTTGCAGACCTTGGCGAGCCCGGGCTTCCCGGACGCCGTCATCACCGACGAGCTCCGGCGCGAGGTCGGGAAGGACACCGGGCGACTGAGCCTGCAGCCCGTGCAGCTCGACGACGACGGGCGGCGCGAGCCGGGCTTGGCCGTCGGGTCCGTCCTGCAGGTCCCGAGCGCCGGACAGTACGAGCTCTACATCGTGTACGACCTGTCCGACGCGCAGCAGACCCTCGACTTCGTGTCACAGACGCTGTCGGTCGGCGGCGTCGCACTGATCGTCCTCATCGCGCTCGTCACCTCGCTCGTGGTGCGGCTCGTCGTCGTGCCGATCCGCGGTGCCGCCGAGACGAGTCGCAAGATCGCCGCCGGCCGGCTCGACGAGCGCATCCCGGTCCGGGGCCACGACGACATCGCGATCCTCGCGCGCAGCTTCAACGACATGGCCGACGCGGTCAGCCGGCAGATCACCCAGCTCGCCGAGCTCTCCCGCGTGCAGCAGCGCTTCGTGTCCGACGTGTCCCACGAGCTCCGCACGCCGTTGACCACGATCCGGCTCGCGGGCGACATGCTCTACGACTCGCGGCACGCCTTCGAGCCGTCGGTGAGCCGGTCCGCCGAGCTCCTGCACGCACAGGTCGAGCGCTTCGAACTGCTGCTGGCCGACCTGCTCGAGATCTCCCGGTACGACGCCCAGGCGGTGCAGCTCGACACCGAACCCGTCGTGCCCGCCGCGCTCGCCGCCGACATCGTCGAGGAGTTCCGCCCGCTCGCCGACCGCGCCGGCGTCGACCTGCAGCTCGTCACCCCCGGCGGCCACACCACGATGCAGCTCGACGCGAAGCGCATCCGGCGGATCCTGCGGAACCTGGTCGGCAACGCGGTCGAGCACGGAGACGCGAAGCCCGTCCAGGTCGTCGTCGACAGCGACTCCCGGTCCGTGGCGATCGCGGTCCGTGACCAGGGCGTCGGGATGCCACCGGAGGACGCAGCGCGGGTGTTCGACCGCTTCTGGCGCGCCGACCCGAGCCGCAAGCGCACCATCGGCGGCACCGGCCTCGGTCTCGCGATCTCCCTCGGGGACGCGAACCTGCACGGCGGTCGGATCGACGTGTGGTCGCGCCCCGCCGAGGGCTCGACGTTCGTGCTGACCCTGCCGCGTGGCGAGTCGCTCGGCACCGCGACCTCCGCCATCCCGCTGCCCGAACTCGACGAGACCTACGACGGCCCCCGCGCCGTCCGGGGGGAGGACTGATGCGCGCACGACTCCGGACCCTGGTGGTGGTGACGCTCGCGGCGCTCTCCGTGGTCGCCCTCTCGGCGTGCGCGGCGATCCCGACGGGTGGCGGCGTGCGCACCGGGCAGTCGGTGAAGGACGAGGCGATCTCCGGCTTCGAGCTCCGCCCGGACCGACCGGTCGCCGGCATGGACCAGACCGCGATCCTGCGCGGCTTCGTCGCCGCCGGCACCGGCGCGCAGGACGACTACGGCACCGCCCGCGAGTTCCTCGCCACGGGGTTCGCCGAGAAGTGGAACCCGCGCCGCGGCGTCACCGTCCTGCAGGGCAGCGGCGCGGTCGAGCGGGTCGCCGACCGTGAGCTCACCTACACGCTGACCGCCAGTGCGACCGTCGACGCCGACGGCGAGTACACCCAGGCGGTCCGGCCGACGACGTCGACCCTGACGTTCCAGTTCGTCCGCGAGGACGGGGAGTGGCGCATCGCCTACGCCCCGGACGGGATCATCCTCACGCCCGTGAGCTTCGAGTCGCAGTTCCAGCAGCACGCGCTCTACTTCTTCGACCCGACGTACCGCTACCTGGTGCCCGACGAACGGTGGTTCCTCGCCCGGTCGTCCACGAGCACCCGCATCGCCAGTGCGCTGCTGGCCGGGCCGTCCGACTGGCTCAAGGGCGCCGTCGTGTCGGCCTTCCCGGAGGGGACGCAGCTCTCGCTCAACGCGGTCACGATCGAGAACGGCTCCGCGCTCGTCGACCTGTCGCGCGACGCCCTCGGTTCGAGCGGCGAGGACAAGGCGCGCATGCGCGAGCAGCTGACCCGCTCGCTCGCGTCGGTCGCCTCGGTGTCGTCCGTCTCGATCACCATCGAGGGGGCGACCTTCGCCGAGCCGGAGCAGCAGGACGCGACGGCGCGTCTCAACCCCGACGTCGACCCGCGACCGCTCGTCGACCGCGACGACGAGGTCGGGTACGCGACGGGCAGCGGTCGGATCGCGGCCCTCGGCGGCGACGCGAGCACGACGATCGCCTCCCTCGACCCGGAGTCGTTCTCGCTCTCCACGTCCGGCACGGTCGCCGCGGTGGGCAACGCCAGCGGCGTGGTCGTGGTCCGCGGTCGGGACGCGCTGCGCATCGACGCGACCGACGGACTGGTCCCGCCGACGCTCGACGACCTCGGCTTCGTCTGGGTCGGCAGCGGTGACGACACGAGCCGGGTGACGGCGTACGGGCTGGGTGGCGACCCGCACGAGGTCGCCACGACGCTGCCACGCGGTCGGCTCGTCTCGTTCCAGGTCTCCCGCGACTCCACACGGGCGCTCGCCCTCATCGAGACGGGCGACGGGCCCGCCCTGTACGTGATGGCGATCGTCCGCGGCAGCGACCGCACGCCGACGGGCCTCGGCTCGCCGGTGCGCGTGCAGGCGACCACGGGTGACGCCGTCGGTGCGGCCTGGGTGAACGACAGCGACGTCGTGTCGGTCGGGCAGACGGAGGCCGGCCCCGAGGTCGTCCGGTCGACGGTCGGCGGCCAGTCGACGACGTTGCCGAAGCCGGACGGGACGGCGTCCTCGGTGGCGGGCGGCAGCGGCGGATCGGTCCTGCTGCGCATGGCGGACGGCACGGTCCTGCAGTCCACCGGCGGCCGCTGGGACACCACGGGGGTCACCGCGGACGTGCTCGGTACCCAGCGCTGACGCGGCACGCGCCGCTCCTGCGGCGCGGCCGCCCCTGCGCGGGTAGCAGGGTCGTCCCTGCACGCGCGGCACGGCCGTTCCTGCACGCGCGGCGCGACCGTCCCTGCACACGCGGCGCGGCCGTTCCTGCACACGCGGCGCGGCCTGGAGGCCCGTCCACCGTCCGCCGCGACGGCCCACCTCGGCGGTGTGCCGGCGCCACGATCGACCCGTGTCCCGGACCGACCCGCGCCGCCGCACCCGCGCTGCCGGCGCCCCTCCCACCGCCCCTGCCACCGCACCGTCTGCCTGGTCGGACGCCGTCGCCGCGGTGCTCGGACTCGTGCTCCCCGTGGCCTGCGTCGGGTGCGGTGCGCCGGACCGCGCGGTCTGCCGGCCCTGCCGTGACGTACTCGACGCCGAGCCGCAGCGACGCCGGCTGGTCGCGGGTGTCCGACTCGACGCGGCCTTCGCCTACCGGGACACCGTGCGGGCCCTCGTCCTCGAGCTGAAGCTCCGTGGCCGGACGGACCTCGTGCCGGTGCTCGCGCCACGGTTCGGCGCGCTCGTCGACCGGGCACTGGCCGACGTCCCGGGAGCGCTGCTCGTCCGCGTGCCGCCGTCGCCTGCCGGGGCGCGGCGACGGGGCTTCGACCCGGTCGTCCTGCTGCTCCGCCGCGCGGGTGCTGCGCGTGGGCGGGCCCGTCGCGCGCCGCGCCGGGCACTCCGGCGAGTCCGGGGGCGGGTCCCCGCGGACCGGCCCGGCTCCCGGGCCACGACGCGCGTCGCGCACGGCCAGAAGGAGCGGACGGCACTCGAACGGGTCGAGGCGACGGTGGGCACGCTCCGTGCGGCGCACGTCGCGGGTCGGGACGTCGTGGTGGTCGACGACGTGGTCACGACCGGCGTCACCATGGCCGAGGCGGTCCGCGCGGTCCGTGCGGCCGGGGGTCGCGTGGTGCGGTGCGTCGCGCTCGCCGAGGTCGAGGAGTGACCGCTCGGGCCGCACCAGGACGGGTCGTACGCCGGCCCCGCGGGTGCGGCGGCTGGTCGGCCGGGTGGACGCCCGGCGACGCCTGAGCGTCGGGTGGGTGTCCGGCGCGACCCGCCGGTGGGTGGTGACGCCGCTCGGGCCGGGGGTCTAGCCTCGCGGCAAGGCGTTCGGGATCGCCGGATGGAGGCGACGCGCCGAAGTACGGATGGGAGCCGCCACATGGACGTGACGATCACGGGCCGGAACGTCGGGGTCACCGATCGATTCCGCACCTACGTGGAACAGAAGTCCGAGAAGATCGACGTGCTCGCCGACCGCGCCCTCGCCTTCGAGGTGCGCCTCAGCCGCCACAACGAGAAGGCCGGCGGCGCCCAGGGCGAGGACCGCGTCGAACTCACCCTGATCGGACCCGGGCCCCTCGTGCGGGCCGAGTCCGCCGCCTCGGACAAGTACGCGGCGTTCGACCTCGCCTTCGCCCGCATCACCGAGCGCCTGCGTCGGGCACGTGACCGCCGCAAGGTGCACCGCGGTCGCCACCGCCCGACCTCCGTGGCCGAGGCCGCCGGCACCGGGTTCGAGCACATGGATGTGACGCCGGCCGACGGACGGCTCATCGAGACCGTCGCGACCGGTGCCGTCCCCGTGGTCGAGGAGTCGCACGACGAGGACGTCGAGCCGTACTCGCCCGTGGTCATCCGGCAGAAGGTCTTCACCGAGGCCCCGATGACCCTCGACGACGCGCTCTACCGCATGGAGCTGGTCGGGCACGACTTCTACCTCTTCGTCGACGCCGAGACCCGGCGCCCGAGCGTCGTCTACCGCCGCAAGGGCTGGGACTACGGCGTGATCGGCATCGACGACGGGAGCGCGGACGGCAGCACCGCCGACGCCGACGCCGTCGGATCAGCGGCCGTCGCGTAGCGCACCGTCGCCGTCCAGCGGGTGCGTGCGGTCCTCGTCGGACCGTGCGCACCCGCTGCCCTCGTCGGCCGTCCCTGCTCGGTGCACCGCCCGTCTCCCAGCGCAGCGCTCCGGCGGGTTGCTAGCATGACTGGCTGTTCGGATCGCGCAGGTCGCGCGCGACGACCCCGTAAGGAGCTCACGTGGCAAACGTGCTGGAGAAGGTCCTCCGCATCGGCGAAGGACGGACCCTCCGACGGCTGAAGGCGTACGCCTCGGCCATCAACGACCTCGAGGACGACTTCGCGAGCCTCACCGACGAGGAGCTCCAGGACGAGACGAAGGAGCTCCGCGAGCGGTACGCCAACGGGGAGTCCCTCGACGACCTCCTGCCGGAGGCGTTCGCCGCCGTGCGCGAGGCAGCCAAGCGCACCCTCGGCATGCGGCACTTCGACGTGCAGCTCATGGGCGGCGCGGCCCTGCACCTCGGCAACATCGCCGAGATGAAGACCGGTGAGGGCAAGACCCTCGTCGCGACGACCGCCGCCTACCTCAACGCGATCCCGTCGCGCGGCGTGCACGTCATCACGGTCAACGACTTCCTCGCGTCGTACCAGTCCGAGATCATGGGTCGCGTCTTCCGTGCGCTCGGCATGAGCACCGGCTGCATCATCGCGAACCAGTCGCCGGCCGAGCGCCGCGAGCAGTACGCGGCCGACATCACCTACGGCACGAACAACGAGTTCGGCTTCGACTACCTGCGCGACAACATGGCGTGGCAGGCCTCCGACATGGTGCAGCGCGGCCACTACTTCGCGATCGTGGACGAGGTCGACTCGATCCTCATCGACGAGGCTCGCACGCCGCTCATCATCTCGGGGCCGTCCTCGGGCGAGGCGAACCGCTGGTTCACCGAGTTCGCGTCGATCGCCACCCGCCTGATCCCGGGCGAGGACTACGAGGTCGACGAGAAGAAGCGCACGGTCGGCGTGCTCGAGCCCGGCATCGAGAAGGTCGAGGACTATCTCGGCATCGACAACCTGTACGAGTCGGCGAACACCCCGCTCATCTCCTTCCTGAACAACTCGATCAAGGCCGTGGCCCTGTTCAAGAAGGACAAGGACTACGTCGTGATGAACGGCGAGGTGCTCATCGTCGACGAGCACACCGGTCGCATCCTCATGGGCCGGCGCTACAACGAGGGCATCCACCAGGCGATCGAGGCGAAGGAGGGCGTCGAGGTCAAGGCCGAGAACCAGACCCTCGCGACCGTCACGCTGCAGAACTACTTCCGCCTGTACCAGAAGCTCTCCGGCATGACCGGTACCGCCGAGACCGAGGCGGCCGAGTTCATGTCGACCTACAAGCTCGGCGTGGTCCCCATCCCGACGAACAAGCCGATGCAGCGCATCGACCAGACCGACCTCGTCTACAAGAACGAGAAGGCGAAGTTCGAGCAGGTCGCCGTCGACATCGCCGAGCGCCACGAGAAGGGCCAGCCGGTCCTCGTGGGCACCACGAGCGTCGAGAAGTCCGAGTACCTGTCGAAGCTCCTCGCGAAGAAGGGCGTCAAGCACGAGGTCCTCAACGCGAAGAACCACGCCCGCGAAGCCGCGATCGTCGCGCAGGCCGGTCGACTCGGGGCCGTCACGGTCGCCACGAACATGGCCGGCCGCGGTACCGACATCATGCTCGGCGGCAACTCCGAGTTCCTGGCCGTGCAGGAGATGCACGCCAAGGGCCTGTCCCCGACGGAGACGCCGGAGGAGTACGAGGCCGCCTGGGACGACGTCTTCGCCCGCGTCAAGGCCGAGATCAAGGAAGAGGCCGACAAGGTCCGCGACGCCGGCGGTCTGTACGTCCTCGGTACGGAGCGCCACGAGTCGCGCCGCATCGACAACCAGCTCCGAGGGCGTTCCGGTCGTCAGGGCGACCCGGGCGAGAGCCGCTTCTACCTGTCGCTGACCGACGACCTGATGCGCCTGTTCAACTCCGGTGCGGCCGAGAGCCTGATGGGCCGCTCGAACGTGCCGGACGACATGGCGATCGAGAACAAGCTGGTCAGCCGGGCGATCCGGTCCGCCCAGGCGCAGGTCGAGGGCCGCAACGCGGAGATCCGCAAGAACGTCCTGAAGTACGACGACGTCCTGAACCGCCAGCGCGAGGCGATCTACAGCGACCGTCGTCACATCCTCGAGGGCGACGACATCAACGACCGTGCGCAGTCGTTCCTCAAGGCCGTGATCGACGACGTCATCGACACGCACACCGGCGAGGGCTCCCCGGACGACTGGGACCTCGACGCGATGTGGACCGAGCTCGGCACGCTGTACCCGATCTCGATCTCCATCGACGAGGTCATCACCGAGGCCGGTTCGAAGGGCAAGGCGACGCGCGAGTTCCTGGCACGCGAGATCCTGTCCGACGCCAAGCTCGCGTACCAGCAGCGTGAGGAGCTCCTCGGTGACGAGGCCATGCGCGAGCTCGAGCGCCGCGTCGTCCTCTCCGTGATCGACCGTCGTTGGCGGGACCACCTGTACGAGATGGACTACCTCAAGGACGGCATCGGCCTCCGCGCGATGGCACAGCGCGACCCGCTGGTCGAGTACCAGCGCGAGGGCTACGCGCTCTTCCAGAGCATGATGGGCCAGATCCGCGAGGAGTCGGTCGGGTACCTGTTCAACCTCGAGGTCCAGGTGCAGTCGGACGGCGACAACGCGGTCATCGAGGCGAAGGGGCTCGGGGAGTCCGAGGCCACCGGGCTCGAGTACTCGGCGCCGTCGATCGACGGCGAGGTCGAGGTGCGCGACGAGCGCGGACGCCTGGAGCAGGCCGCCACCGCTCGCGCGCAGCGCGCTCAGGCCGAGGCCGAGGCAGAGGCCGCCGGCCCGGAGCAGGGGTCGGCGTTCGGCAACGCGGCGACCGCCTCCGGTCAGGCCGCCGCGGGGAACCGCGCGGAGCGTCGTCAGGCCGCCAAGAAGGGCTGACGCCCCACGACGACGGACGGGAGGCGCGGTGCCGGACGGCACCGCGCCTCCCGTCCGTCGTGTCCCCGGTGCGGGATCAGAGCACCCCGATCGCGGTCGCTCGCCAACGCCCCTGCCGCAGCTCGAGCCGGAGCGCGACGGCACGCGCGTGGCTGCGCGTGTGCACCACCACGGCTGCCTCAGCGACGCCGGGTGCCGGCTCGCAGACCCGGACGCTCCCGACCTGCAGGATCGGGCGGGCGCGGGACCGTCTCCCGATCGACCGCGCTCGAGCGCCGAGGGCGGCACGCTGCAGCAGGTGCCGCTGCACGTCCTCGGTGATCCAGCGCGCGATGCTGTCGACCTCGCGCCCACCGGTCAGGACCTCGACGACGCACAGCCCGAGTGCTCGCGCCGTGTCGGTGACGTCCGGTGTCGCCGTCGTGGTCGTGGTCTCGGACGACGTCCCGGCCTCGGCGCCGTCCGCGACGTCGGGGTGGCCCCTGCCCGCCGCCACGAGCTCCCGGTGCTCGGACTCGCTCCTCGGTGTCGTCCCGGTCACCGGCGCGAGCGTCCGCGGTACCGGTCCGCTCTGGTCGTCCGCCGTGATCGGACGCGCTTCTCCTGCCGCCATGTCCCCTCCAGTCCCGAGCGTACGGACGAATGGCGCATGTGAAATACCGACGTCATCGTGCTTGTGGAGGGACGTCGTTCTCCACAGACGGGCGCACCTAGACTTGCCGGGTGTCGACCCTCAGTGATCTCGTCCTCGCGCAAGGCCGGTCCTCGGAAGCGGACGTGGAGTGGCTCCACCTGCTCGTGGGGGACTGGCAGCTCCTCGCCGACCTCTCCTTCGCGGACATGGTGCTGTGGGTGCCGACGGCCGTGGACGGCTCGTTCATGGCCGTGGCGCACGCGCGTCCGAGCTCGGCGGCGACCCTGTTCTACCGCGACATCGTCGGGCAGGAGATGCGTGAGGAGTGGCGCGACCAGGTCACCCAGTGCTTCGCGAGCGCCACGGTCGTCGACTCGGCCGAGCCGGACTGGTACGAGGACACGCCGACCCGGGTCCGTGCGATCCCCGTGCTCCGCCGGCTGACGACGAACAGCACCGAGACGACCGACCGTCCGATCGCGGTGGTCACCCGGCACTCGAACCAGGACGAGATGCGGACGCCGAGCCGCCAGGAGCTGAACTTCACCGCGAGCGCGAACGACCTGTTCGGCATGATCGCGACCGGTGACTTCCCCGACCTCGGGGCGCCGGCTGGTCCGCGCCGCGGCGCGCCCCGCGCGAGCGACGGTCTGCTCCGCCTCGACACGAACGGCACCGTGACCTTCGCGAGCCCGAACGGCCTCAGTGCCTTCAACCGCATGGGCTTCGAGGGGGAGCTCGAGCGGAAGTCCCTCGCCGAGGTGACCACCGAGCTCATCGGCTCGAAGCTCGACGTCGACGAGTCCCTCCCGCTCGTCGTGACCGGTCGTGCGCCGTGGCGCGCCGACGTCGAGGCGAAGGGCGTGACGGTGTCACTCCGATCGATCCCGCTGCGTGACCACGGGGAGCGCATCGGCGCCATCGTGCTCTGCCGCGACGTCACCGAGCTGCGGCACCAGGAGCGTGAGCTCATCACCAAGGACGCGACGATCCGCGAGATCCACCACCGGGTGAAGAACAACCTGCAGACGGTCGCGTCGCTGCTGCGGATCCAGGCCCGACGGACCCACTCCGACGAGGCCCGCACGTCACTGCAGAACGCGATGCGCCGGGTCGCTGCGATCGCCGTCGTGCACGACACCCTGTCGACCGGTCTCAGCCAGAACGTCGACTTCGACGAGGTGTTCGACTCGGTGCTCAAGCTCGTGACCGAGGTCGCCGCGTCGCACAACACCACCGTCCGCCCGAAGAAGACCGGCGAGTTCGGCGTGCTGCCCTCCGAGGCCGCGACGCCTCTCGCGCTCGGGCTCACCGAGCTCGTCACGAACGCCGTGGAGCACGGGCTCGACGGGCGCGACGGCGAGGTCGAGATCGTCGCGAACCGCGCCGACGACCACCTCGACATCGAGGTCCGTGACAACGGTGTGGGCCTGCCCGAGGGCAAGGTCGGCTCGGGTCTCGGCACGCAGATCGTCCGCACGCTCATCCAGGGCGAGCTCGGCGGCACGATCGACTGGCACACGCTCACCGGCAGCGGGACCGAGGTCACGATCACGATCCCGTTCCGCTGGCTGACGGCCGCCGGCGCCGCCTAGGCCGACGCGTCGCGGGCGTGTTCGTGTGGCGTCCGTTGCCCGTGCACAACCGGAAGCACCTCGCGCCGCGGGTATCCGTGGTGCGAGGTGCTTCCGGTTGTGCGGCCGTCCCACGGCGGAGGCGGGCGACGGCGGCGGTCCCACGGCGATCGCGGGCGGCACCGCACGCCTGCGACGCCCGCGCGCACGACGACGCCCGTCGCTCCCGGGGGAGCGACGGGCGTCGTCGTGTCAGGAGCGCTGCGTCAGGAGGCGCGGCGGGCGCGGGCAGCGCGGCGCTTCAGCGCACGACGCTCGTCCTCGCTCAGGCCGCCCCAGACACCGGAGTCCTGGTTGTTCTCGAGGGCGTACTGCAGGCACATCTCGGTCACGGTGCACCGCGCGCACACCGACTTCGCCTTCTCGATCTGGTCGACGGCCGGTCCGGTGTTCCCAACGGGGAAGAAGAGCTCGGGGTCCGCGGTGAGGCAGGCTGCCTGGTCACGCCAGTCCATGTGTGGTGCTCCTTGATGTCGATGCTCGAACGGCAGGCCGGGGCCGCGGCTCGGGGATCGGAACGCTGGCATGCACAGGGCACGAGGGGAACCTGTGGGGGAGGCTTCCGCTGGGAGCGAGTCTGACGCCCGCTGGACGCTCGGGGGAGAAGCGTCGAACCGCGGGAGACGCACACCACATCGTGCCGTCCAAACGACCTCGAATATCGTTCCATACTGGGATGACCAAATCAAGGGTCCCGATGCTGGAGGCTTGCTGTGCCCGACACCACCCCGACCGCTCCGGACCACGTCCCGGGCCGCCCGCCGGCCGTCACGACCCTGCTCGTCGTGGTGGGGCTCGAGGCCCTCGCGCTCGTCGTCACGACCGTCGTGCTGCTCGTGGAGTCGATCGTCGCCCCGTCGTCGAGCATCGCCTCGGCCGTCGCGCTCACCCTGCTCTGCGCGGTCGCCGCGCTGTGGCTGGTCTCGCTGGTCGTCGGGCTGCGCAACCGTCGGGCGTGGGTCCGCGCCGGCATCCTCGTGTGGCAGGTGATGCAGGGCGCCCTGGCCATCGGTGCGTTCCAGGGCGTGTTCCGGGTCGCCTGGGTCGGCTGGGCCCTCCTGATCCCCGCGCTGCTCGGGCTCACCCTGGTGCTCTCGCGTGCCGTGACGGGGTGGCTCGTCCCGCGCGACGCTCGCGACGAGTAGCCGCGACCCCGGGACGGACGAGAGCGCGCCCCGCTCAACGGGACGTGCCGACGCACGGGAGGCGCGCTGCCAGCTGGCAGCGCGCCTCCCGTCCGTGACGTGGCCGGGTCTCAGACCAGGCCGAGCTTCTTCCGCAGGCTCGCCACGTGCCCGGTCGCCTTCACGTTGTAGAGCGGCAGCTGCACGACGCCGTCCTCGTCGACGACGACCGTCGACCGGATCGTGCCGGTGACGATCTTCCCGTAGTTGTTCTTCTCGCCCCACGCGGCGTACGCCCGGTGCACCGCCAGGTCCGGGTCGCTGAGGAGCGGGAAGGTCAGCGCCTGCTCGTGCTGGAAGGTCTTGAGCTTCGCGGGCTCGTCCTTCGAGATGCCCAGGACCTCGTAGCCGGCTGCCTGGAGCGACGACATGTTGTCGCGGAAGTCGCAGGCCTCGGTCGTGCACCCGGGGGTCGACGCCGCCGGGTAGAAGTACACGATCACCTTGCGACCCCGCAGGTCCGCGAGGCTGTGCTGCGCGCCGTCCTGGTCCGGGAGGGTGAAGTCGGGGGCGGTGTCGCCGGCTGCAAGACGGTCGGTCATGGTGCTCCTGTTCGGTCGCGGCGCCCGAGTGGTCGTGGGCACGCGAAAGTCATGCTAATGTTGTTTCCCGTTGCAGCACGGAAGTGCGAGAGCGACAGACAACTGAACACCATGCGCCTCTAGCTCAATTGGCAGAGCAACTGACTCTTAATCAGTGGGTTCTCGGTTCAAGTCCGAGGGGGCGCACCGCAAGGCCCGGTCGGATCACTCCGACCGGGCCTTCTTCGTTCCCCGGGACGGTCCGGTCGGTGGCCCCGGAGGGCGACACGCGCGGACTGCAGTCGGGGCGCAGATCCGCGACCAGGATCTCGGACGTGCTCTCGAGTCCGACCCGGGGCGGCCTCAGGTGGTCGGGAGGTCGACCACGCGCGTCCCGCCGACGAGGGGTGCGAGGGCACCGCCCGTCGCCGCCGCGAGCTCGGCACCCAGGACGTCGAGCGCGTCCTCGGGGACCCAGAGCGTGAACCCGACGGTGCTGCCGTAGGTCGGGGGGTCGAAGGTCGCTCCGTGCTGCTGCACCCACTGCCGGAGCACGTTGTCGATGCGGCCGGCGTCCGCGTGGGGCGCGGTGACGTCGACGCGGGTCAGCTCGACGCGCTGCAGCGTCGTGGCGCGGTCCAGCGTCTCGGACACCGAGGTCGAGTACGCGCGGACGAGTCCGCCCGCACCGAGCTTCACCCCACCGAAGTACCGGGTCACGACGGCGACCACGTCGGTCAGGTCGCGGCGACGCAGGACCTCGAGCATGGGGACCCCGGCGGTCCCGGACGGCTCCCCGTCGTCGGAGGACCGTGCCTGGTCGCCGAGCACCCCAGTGACCATCGCGGAGCAGTTGTGCCGGGCGTCCCAGTACCGGCGGCGGACCTCGGCGACGGCGCGCTCCGCGTCCTCGACCCCGCTGACGGGGACGACCGTGGTGACGAACCGCGACCTCGTGACGACGATCTCGTGCTCGACGGTGCCGGCGATGGTCGACGGGAAGTGGCGGGGCACGTGCTCGAGGGTAGCCGCGCGCCGTCGGCGGCCCGCGCTACCATGGCGTGCACAGCCGACGACTGGGGAGGAGTCCGATCGACATGACGACCGTGGATCCCAGGGGCGGCGCGCTCGACGCTGCCGAGCTCGCTCGTCGACTCAACCTGTTGCTCGACTTCGAGGAGTCGCAGCGCGGCGCTCCCGTGCCCTTCGCGGCGATCGAGGAGTACGTCGCGGCGCAGGGCGGTTCGCTCTCCCGCGCCAAGTGGACGTACATGCTCTCCGGCGACGGCCGACGCAACCGGGACACCGACCTCCTGCGCCTGCTCGCCGGGTTCTTCGAGGTCGACGAACGCTTCCTGCTCGAGGACAGTGCGGTGCCCGAACGGATCGGCGCCCAGATCGCGCTCGTCCGTGCGCTGCGGTCGGCACGGGTGAGCGGCTTCGCCGCGCGGACGTTCCCGGGGGAGCTCTCACCCGAGGCCCTGCGGCGCATCGCCCAGGTGCTCGAGGAGGAGTCGGCACGAGGGGGTGTGGCGTGACGGACCCCTCGGTCGAGGCCTTCTGGGCCCGCGGGGCAGCCGAGGGCTGGTCGGACATCGACCAGGCCGTCGCCGCTGCCGCCGACCACGTCGGCAAGCCGGTCGTCGTGCGCGAGGAGTCGTTCCTCAGCGCCGAGCCGGTCTGCGGGTTCGTGGCGACGCTCGAGCACCAGCACCTCGTGATGATCTCCCCGACGAACTCGGCGACGTTCCGGTCGTTCGTCATCGGCCACGAGCTCGGGCACGTGCTGCACCGGCACTCGGAGCACGCGGCACAGTCGGCCTACGTGCGCGACGTGATCCCGGACGTCCCCGAGTACAAGGTGGAGCGAGCACTCGCGCGCGGGCTGTTCTCGAACACCTACGAGCACGAGGCCGAGCTCTTCGCCGACCGCCTCGCCGCCCTCATCCGGTCGAACCGAGGTCGTCCGAGCGCCTTCCGCGGGGTCTTCGGGTGATCGTCTCCGTCACGATGGCGGTGGTCCTCGTCGTCGGGACGGTGGTGCTGTTCCGACTGCAGCGGGGGCAGGACCGGACGCTCGCGGTGACGTTCCTGCTGTTCACCGCGACGATCGTCACGAACGTCGATCCGCTGTACCGCTGGCTCGACCCGCTCGTCGGTGGCCGCAACGTCGTCACGGTCGTCAGCGACTGCCTGATGATCGCCGGGACGAGCACGCTCCTCTGGGGCGTCGCGAAGGCCGTCGGCGCAGCGTGGCGGTGGCTGCGGACCGCCATCATCGTCGCGTTCGTGGTCGTCGTGGTGGTGGTCGTGGCGGCGTTCCTCGCGCTCGACCAGCCGCCGACCACGACGACGTTCATGCTCGTCGCGGGGCACCAGCCCGCCGCGGCCGTCTACTCGATCGCGCAGACGACCTACCTCGGCACCGCGGTCGGCGCCACCGGTGTGATCTGCATCATGCGCCTGCGGGAGGCCCGGACGGCGGCGGACCTGGTCGGGCTGTGGGTGATCGTGCTCGGCGGGGTCCTCGGTGTCGTGCGGATGGTCGTCGTCGCCGTGATGGACGTCGCACACGTGGTCGGTCGCCTCGACGTCACCCGCGCGCTCACCCCGCCGTACGACGTCACGACGCCCGGCGCGGTGCTCTGCATGGCCTCGGGGATGCTGCTGCTGGTCATCGGCCACCAGCTCTCCCGTCGACGCCGTGCGCGCCGCCTGGACGCCGCCCTGGCCGCCCTCGAGCCGCTGCACGCCCGCATCGGTACCGACAACGCCTACCCGGCGACCGAGGACACCGCGACGCGGCTCAGCCGGACCATCGTGGAGATCAACGACGGTGCCCGCCGCTCGCGCCGACCGCTGGACGCCGACGAGCGCATCGTGCTCGCCGAGGCGGAGTCCGCGCTCGACGAAGCGCTCGCGCCTGCTCGCGACTCCGTCTGAGTCCTGCTCGTCTGCATCGGTCGGATCACGTTCCCGAGCAGCGCTCGACGTTGCGGCGTGCTTCCGTGTAGGGTCTGTAGCACGTGCTACACGGCGGGGTCCCTCGTCGTCGGCACGCCGGGGAGGTCTCGGCCGCGTTGGGGGCGGCCGAGCACCCCCGGGCTCACGCTCCGGTCACGAGCCGGGATCGCGTCGCTGTCTAGACTCGTCGGGTGACCGTCTTCGCCGCCATCGTCCTGTTCCTCGCCGCCGTGTTCAACCTCGTGACCTGGCCGCGCTTCTTCCAGCGGGTCGCGAAGGACAGCCGGGCGCGCGACGCGGCCGGCAAGCCGACGACGTTCTACACGGTGCACCTGGTGCTGCTGCTCATCGCCTTCGCGATCGCCCTCGCCGCCGTGGTCGCGGGGATCCTGCTGCTGGTCTGACGCGGTCCGAGTGGCCACCTGACGGACGGGAGGCGCGGTGCCGGCTGGTACCGCGCCTCCCGTCCGTCCGTGGTCACCATGCGCTCGTGAGCCGCCGCCGTCCCGGCGAGCCGCCGCCGTCCCGGCGAGACGCCGCCGTGCCGGCGAGACGCCGCTGTATCCGGCGGCGTCTCGCGGCGCCTGCGGTGTCTCGCACGAACGCAGGCGTCTCGAACTGATGCAGGCGTCTCGCGCTGACGCCGGCGTCCCGCGCTGATGCCGGCGTCTCGCACTGACGCCGGCGTCTCGCGCGCGGCGAGCGACCCGGACGGCTCAGGAAGCCGGCGGCAGCGGCGCCCCGAGCGCCCGCTCGAGCCCGAGCCGCGCCACCCGCTCGTCGCCGGTGTCGAGCAGCACGCGGAACGTCTCGTCCTCGCAGACGAACTCCACGCACACCGCGTCGAAGTCGCACGGCTCGATGCGCCACCCGGTGATCAGGTCAGTCGGCACCTGCGTCAGTGCGTCGCGCTCGAAGCTCGTCTCCGCGCGGACGGTGTCGTCGTAGACCCGGATCCGCCCGAAGGTGCCACGCCAGGTGAGTTGGAGGTCGAGCGTGGGGGAGACAGAAGGGTCCGGCACGCGCCGATCGTACCGGCGCGCACCGGACCCTGTCCGGGAGGCGCGATCAGCCGCGGGAGCTGCCCGACCCGTCCTGTCCGTCGCGGCGGACCTGGTTCGCGGGGTCGCGCACACCGATCGGGAACGGCCCGGTCACACCCTCGCGGAGCGCGGCGATGCGGAGGATGCGGTCGCGCTGCAGGAACCAGCCGACGATCAGCAGCGGGATGATGACCACGAGCGAGGCGATCGTGTACGTGCCGACGGGGTAGTCGATCGCCATGAGCACGACCACCGACGCCAGGAACGCGAGCGTCAACCACGAGGTGACCGGAGCGCCGGGCAGCTTGAACGACGGCTCCTTCGCGAGCCCCTGCTTCGCCCACTGCCGCAGCTTCATCTGGCAGAGGATGATCGTGCCCCACGCGGTGATGATGCCGAGGCTCGCGACGTTCAGCGCGATCTCGAACGCCTGCGCCGGCACGAAGTAGTTGAGGGCGACGCCCGCGACGGTGAACGCCGCGGTGAGCAGGATGCCGGCGTACGGCACACCGCCCTTCGACATCTTCGTGGTCCACTTCGGCGCGGAGCCGTTCATGCCCATCGAGTGCAGCGCGCGGCCGGTGGAGTACAGCCCCGCGTTCAGCGACGAGAGCGCCGCGGTGAGCACCACGAAGTTCATGATCGACCCAGCGACGACGCCGACCTGCGGGTTGCCGAGCGACGAGAAGAACGTCACGAAGGGGCTCTGCCCGTCCTTGTACGACGTGTACGGCAGGAGGAGGGAGAGCAGGACGACCGACCCGACGTAGAAGACCGCGATGCGGAAGACGACGGAGTTGATGGCGCGGGGGATGACCTTCTCGGTGTCCTGGGTCTCGCCGGACGCGGTGCCGACGAGCTCGATGGCGGCGTAGGCGAACACGACGCCCTGGACGACGAGCACCGCCGGCAGCACGCCGTTCGGGATGAGTCCGCCGTTGTCGGCCCAGATCGAGAAGCCCGTGCGGACCGCCTCGCCGCCGGTCTCCACCGGGAAGGCGAAGATCAGCCAGACGAGGGCGATCACGAGGAACGCGACGAGTGCGGCGACCTTGATGAGCGCGAACCAGAACTCGAGCTCGCCGAACACCTTGACGGCGACCATGTTGGCGGCGAGCACGACGACGAGGGCGATGAGTGCGAGGAGCCACTGCGGTGCCGCGGTGAACGCACTCCAGTAGTGGAGGTACAGCGCGACGGCGGTCGTGTCCACGATCGAGGTCATCGCCCAGTTCAGGAAGTACATCCACCCGGCTGCGTAGGCGAACTTCTCGCCGTAGAACTCGCGGGCGTAGGAGATGAACGACCCGGAGGACGGGCGGTGCAGGACGAGCTCGCCGAGCGCGCGCAGGATGAAGAACGCGAAGACGCCGGCGATCAGGTAGGTGACCGCCAGCGCGGGGCCGGCGGTGTTCAGGCGTCCACCCGCGCCGAGGAAGAGCCCGGTGCCGATGGCTCCACCGATCGCGATCATCTGCAGTTGCCGGGGCTTCAGACCGTGCTGGTAGCCCTCCTGCTCGTGCGAGAAGTCGTTCGCGGGCTTCGCAACACCCGTGTCGTTCTGCGCTGTCATGCGCGCCAACCTACATGCGTGGACGGCCCGGGGTGGAACGGGAGCCCACCCTGAACGACACCACAGGTGTGCCGACGCTGAACGCCCACCGACGCCGGTCCGACAGCATGGACGGATGGACACCCTCCTCCGACTCCTCGTCGCGATCGGGATCGCCCTGCTCGTGACGGCCGCCGCAGCGCTCGTCCTGCACCTCGTGCTCCGGACCATCGCCCGCCGGGAACGCTGGGCCGCGGTCCTGTCCCGGCGCACCAAGCACCCCGCGCGGTCGATCCTGCTCATCGCGCTGCTCTGGACGGCCTTCACGACGAGCATCCCGCACGACGAGGACACCTACCCGTGGCGCGACGAGGTCTCGCACGCCTTCCTCATCGCCACCATCGCCGTCGGCTGCTGGCTGGCGTGCCAGATCGCCATCTTCCTCGAGGACCTCGGCCTGCACCGCTACCGCGTCGACGTCCCCGACAACCGGGTGGCACGGCGCATCCGCACCCAGGTCCTCATCATCCGCCGACTCACGGTCGCCGTGCTCGTCATCATCGCGGTCGGCGCGATCCTGCTGACCTTCCCCGGGGTCGAGGCCGCGGGCGCGAGCGTCCTGGCCTCGGCCGGACTCATCTCCGTCGTCGCGGGTCTCGCGGCGCAGTCCACCCTCGGCAACGTGTTCGCCGGCATGCAGCTCGCGTTCTCCGGGTCGATCCGCGTCGACGACGTCGTCGTGGTCGAGCAGCAGTGGGGGCGCATCGAGGAGATCACCCTGACCTACGTCGTCGTGCACCTGTGGGACGACCGCCGGTTCGTGCTCCCGTCGACCTACTTCACGTCCACGCCGTTCGAGAACTGGACCCGCACCGGCAGCGAGCTGCTGGGCGCGGTCGAGTTCGACCTCGACTGGCGGATCAGTCCGACCGAGATGCGCGGGGAGCTCGACCGCATCCTGTCGACCTCGACGATCTGGGACGGTCGGACCAAGGTGCTCCAGGTCACCGACGCGGTGAGCGGGCTCGTGCGGGTCCGCATCCTGGTGTCCGCTCCGGACGCCGGCGGCCTGTTCGACCTGCGCTGCTACGTCCGCGAGGAGATGGTCGAGTGGGTGCAGCGCGAGCACCCCGACGCCCTGCCCCGTCAGCGGGTGCAGGTCACGCAGGGCACCGAGCGCGTCGGCGAGCGCCGCGCCCGCACCGAGGAGCAGGACGCTGCGCTCTTCCGCGAGGGCGACGAGCGCACCGCGCTGTTCACCGGTCCGATCCAGACGTCCGACATCCGTCCGGACGAGGTCCCGCCCGAGCGCTGACCGCACGCCCTGACAGCCTGCGCTGACCGCACGGGCGTCCGCAGGTCGCGACGCCACGGGACGACGGACGGGAGGCGCGGTACCGGTGGGTACCGCGCCTCCCGTCCGTCGTCCGGTCACCGTCGTGACCGCGACGTGCGTCCTAGCGCTGGCGCGCCTTGACGGCTCGGTCGTCCTCGACGACCGTGCCGAGCGCGACGATCGTCGTCGCGAGCCACGCGATCCACGTGAGGGCAAGGCGCCAGTCGCGCGGCCCCTGCCGTGTGGTCTGCACGACGCTGTAGCCGCTGATGATCGAACTCCACACCGCACCGCTGAACATGAACTTCCGCACGGGTTCCTCCTCCTGGTCGTCCCCGCCACGCTACCGGCCGCTACATTGGAGCGCCGCCGGTCGCCCTGCCGGTCCGCAGAGCGAGGAGACACCGTGCGCCAGGCCGTCATCGGGGGAGTGCTGCTCGTCGTGGGCGCCGTCTGCGTCGCGCTCGGGCTGCTGCCCCTCTCGGACCTCGGCGCGCTGGCCGACCGGGTCGTCCCGGTGCTCGCGTTCGTGCTCGGGCTGACGATCGTGTCGGAGCTCGCGGCCGACGCCGGGGTCTTCGACCGGCTCGCCGACCTGGCGGCCCGGGTCGGCGGCGGGCGCACGATCGGCCTCTGGGCGGCCGTCGTCGTGCTCGCGGTGGTCTGCACGGTCTTCCTGAGCATCGACACCACGGCGGTGCTCCTCACCCCGATCGTCATCACGCTCGCGCGTCGCGTCGGGCTGCCGCCGATGCCCTTCGCGCTCACGACCGTGTGGCTCGCCAACACGGCGTCGCTCCTGCTGCCGGTGTCGAACCTGACGAACCTGCTCGCCGTCGACGGGATCGGCCTCGACGGCCCGATCCCGTTCGCCGGCCTCATGGTGTGGGCGGCGCTCGCCGGGGTCGTCGTGCCGTGCGCGGTGCTCCTCGTGGTGTTCCGCGGGAAGCTCTTCGGCCGGTACACGCCGGTCGACGTGCGACGGCCGCGCGACCCGCTGTTCTTCTGGGCGGCCTCGGTGGTGCTCGTCCTGCTCGTGGTCGCGCTGACCGCCGGCGTGACGGTCTGGGTCGCGGCGCTCGTCGCGGCGGCGCTGCTCGTCGTCGTCGCCGCGTTCCGCGCGCCGTCCGAGCTCCGGCCGTCCCGCGTCCCCTGGGCGACGCTCGTCTTCGCGGCCGGGCTGTTCGTCGTCGTCGAGACCCTGCACGCCACGGGGCTCACCGACCCGATCGTGCAGGCGCTGTCCGGTGGCACCGACACCGGGTCGCTCCTGCTGCTCGGCGGTGCCGGCGGGGTCGCGGCGAACGCGATCGACAACCTGCCCGCGTACCTGGTGCTCGAGCCGGCCGCCGGCCACGAGGCGCTGCGCTACGCGGCGCTCCTGGTCGGCGTGAACGCGGGGTGCCTCATCACGCCGTGGGCCTCGCTCGCGACGCTGCTGTGGCACGCACGGCTGTCGGCCGAGGGCGTGCACCTGTCGTGGGGACGCTACATGGCGCTGGGGTGCGTGGTCGCGCCGCTCACCGTCGTCGCCGGTGTGCTCGCGCTGCAGCTCTGAGGCGGCCGGCTACAGCCAGTCCTTGCTCTTGAACACGCGGTAGAGCACGAGCGACGTCGCGACGATCAGCGACACCGACGCGGCCAGTCCGCTCCAGTGCCCCTCCCCGGGGAACGTCACGTTCTGCCCGAAGAACCCGGTGATGGCGGTCGGGATCGCGATGATCGCCGCCCAGCTCGTCACCTTCTTCATCACGGTGTTCTGCCGGTTCGACGCCAGGTTCAGGTTCGTGTCGAGGACGCTCGACACCGCGTCGCGGAGCTGCTCGACCGAGTCCGCGATCGTCACGAGGTGGTCCTCGACGTCACGGAGGTACGGGCGGATGCCGTCGGCGATCGTCTCGGCGTCGCCGTGCAGCAGGGACCCGACGCTGTCGCGCGTGGGCACGACCTGCCGCCGGAGCACGCCGAGCGCCTTCCGCAGCCGGAAGGACCGGCGCTGGACCTGCTGCTCGCGCGGGTCCCCGTGCTCGAACAGGTCGTCCTCGAGGTCGTCGATGCGTGCCTCGATGTCCTCGACGGCCTTCGTGGCGTGGTCGACGACGGCGTCGAGGAGTCCCCAGACGAGCCAGGGCACCCCGCGGTCGGCCAGGTCGGCGTTCGCCTCCAGCCGCCGTTCGACGGCGCCGAGGTCGACGTCGGGGCCGTGGATGGTCACGAGCGCCCGGTGCGTGACGAAGGCCTTCACCTCGTGCGTGACGAGTTCGCCCTCGGCGTCGAGGCCGTCGACGTCGTAGACGACCAGGAACAGGCTGTCCCGGTAGCGGTCGAGCTTCGGCCGCTGCCCGTGCTCGAGGGCGTCCTCGACCGCGAGCGCGTGCACCCCGAGCTCGTCCTCGAGCTGGTCCAGGTCACCGGGGTCCGGGTCGACGTGGTCCACCCACACGAAGGTGCCGTCGTCGCGCTCCAGCAGGTCCGACACCCGTTCGACGGGGAAGTCCCGCTCCACCGCGGTGCCGTCCCGCCACGCCCGTGTCATGACCATGGCGACGAGCCTAGTGACGGCGCACCGAGAGCCGGCCGCCCCTCCGCTGGTACCGTCGGCCTCGATCCCGGCGCACCGGCCGGAGGGAACGGAGACACCAGCACCCCATGGCAGCAGACACCGACCCGGACCGCTACGCCTTCGTCGTCGCCTCGAACCGCCTCCCGGTGGACCGCGTCGTCGACGAGGACGGCAACGAGGGGTGGCGGCACTCGCCCGGCGGGCTGGTGACGGCGCTCGAACCGGTCATGCGCGCCAACGACGGCGCCTGGGTCGGGTGGGTCGGCCAGCCGGACGTCGAGGTCGCACCGTTCGACAACGAGGGCATCCACATCGTGCCGGTGCCGCTCAGCGCCGCCGACGTCGAGGAGTACTACGAGGGGTTCAGCAACGACACGCTGTGGCCGCTCTACCACGACGTCATCGAGCACCCGAGCTACCACCGCGACTGGTGGATCGCGTACCGACGCGTCAACGAGCGCTTCGCCGACCAGATCGCCGAGATCGTCGAGCAGGACGGCATCGTGTGGGTGCAGGACTACCAGCTGCAGCTCCTGCCGGCGCTGCTGCGGGAGCGCCGCCCCGACCTGACGATCGGCTTCTTCAACCACATCCCGTTCCCACCGGTCGGCATCTACGCGCAGCTGCCCTGGCGCGCGCAGATCCTCGACGGGCTGCTCGGTGCCGACGTGATCGGCTTCCAGCGCCAGGACGACGCGAGCGACTTCCTCCGCGCGGTCCGGCACATCAAGGGCTACACCACCAAGGGGTCGACCATCGACGTCCCCGTGGACGACCCGGCGGCCCCGCGGAGCCGCAAGGGCATCACCGTGCGGCACGTCGAGGCACGGCACTTCCCGATCTCCATCGATGCCGAGAGCTTCGAGGAGATCGCCCACCGGCCCGAGGTGCAGGAGCGCGCGCGGGAGATCCGCGAGAGTCTCGGCAACCCGAAGACCGTGCTGCTCGGCGTCGACCGGCTCGACTACACGAAGGGCATCCGGCACCGGATCAAGGCGTTCGGCGAGCTCGTCGAGGACGGCCGGATCGCGGTCGAGGACGCCACCCTCGTGCAGGTCGCGAGCCCGAGCCGCGAGCGGGTCGACACCTACGCGACGCTGCGCGACGAGATCGAGCTCACCGTCGGCCGCATCAACGGCGACCTCGGGGTCATCGGTCACCAGCCCATCGCGTACCTGCACCACGGGTACCCGCGCGAGGAGATGGTGGCGCTCTACCTGGCCGCCGACATCATGCTCGTCACGGCCCTGCGCGACGGCATGAACCTGGTCGCGAAGGAGTACGTGGCCGCCCGGTTCGACAACGACGGCGTGCTCATCCTGTCCGAGTTCGCGGGTGCCGCCGACGAGCTCAAGCAGGCCGTCATCGTCAACCCGCACGACATCGGCGCGCTGAAGGACTCGATCCAGCGCGCCATCGAGATGCCCCGCCGCGAGCGCTCCACGCGCATGCGCGCGCTCCGCAAGCGCGTCCGCGACAACGACGTGGCCCGGTGGTCCCGCTCGTTCCTCGAGGCGCTCGACCGGCACGCCCCGCGCGGGTCGCGGATCGACCCGTCCGACGACGGCGGCGAGCGGCACCGCGAGGCGGAGGACGACGGGATGTCGATCTTCGACCAGGACGCGCAGAAGGCGCGTGCCGCCGAGGACACCCGGGAGGCACGCGGTGCCTGAGGTCTCCACCGACCCGGCCGTCCTGGCGGCGGCCCTCGAGACGCTCGCGGCTGCGCCGCGACTGCTCGTCGCCCTCGACTTCGACGGCACGCTCGCACCCTTCGCCGACGACCCCGCACGGGTCGGGGCGCTCCCCGGCTCCTGGGCCGCGGTGCTCACCCTGCAGCGCGCCCGCGACACCGAGGTCGTGCTCGTCTCCGGGCGTCCGCTCGAGGGGCTCGCCCGGGTGTCGCACGCACCCGACGGCATGGCGCTCGTCGGGTCGCACGGCGTCGAGTGGCGCGTGGACGGCCACGACGAGGCCGCGCTGAGCGACGACGAGCTCGCGCGGGTCGAACGGGTCGGCGCTGCCCTCGACGAGGTCGGTGCACGGTTCCCCGACGTCGTGATCGAGCACAAGCCGGCAGGCCACGGTGTGCACACCCGACGGGCGAGCGCCGAGGACGCGGCCGCGGCGAACGCGGCGGCGCACGAGGCGGCGCACGCAGCAGACCCGGACGTGCTGGAGCGCGGCGGTAAGGACATCGTCGAGTTCGCCGTCCGGCACGTCACGAAGGGCGACGCGATCGATCGACTGCGCGAGCTCCGCGGCGCCGACGCGGTGTTCTTCGCCGGCGACGACGTCACCGACGAGGACGCCTTCCGGGTGCTCCGCGACGGCGACGTCGGCGTGAAGGTGGGGGAGGGCGACACGCTCGCCGCCCATCGCGTGGCCGACCCCGCGGCGCTCACCGACGTCCTGAAGCAGCTCGGACGCCTGCGCGCGACGCGCTGACGACCCGGCCCCGCGCCTCCCGTCCGCCCGTCAGTTCCAAGGGGGTCCGCGGCGTCGTGTCCGGTTGGTATCCCAACTGGTCCTAGACTGCCTCCATGCCTGACATCGACGTGAAGCCGCGCAGCCGGGTCGTCACCGACGGGATCGAAGCGACCACCTCGCGTGGCATGCTCCGCGCCGTCGGCATGGGCGACGCCGACTGGGACAAGCCGCAGATCGGGATCGCCTCGTCCTGGAACGAGATCACCCCCTGCAACCTCTCGCTCGACCGCCTCGCCCAGGGCGCGAAGGAGGGCGTGCACTCCGGCGGCGGGTACCCGCTGCAGTTCGGCACCATCTCCGTCTCCGACGGCATCTCGATGGGCCACGAGGGCATGCACTTCTCGCTCGTCTCCCGCGAGGTCATCGCCGACAGCGTCGAGACGGTCGTCAACGCCGAGCGCCTCGACGGCACCGTGCTGCTCGCCGGCTGCGACAAGTCGCTCCCCGGCATGCTCATGGCCGCCGCGCGCCTGGACCTCGCGAGCGTCTTCCTCTACGCGGGTTCGGTCATGCCGGGCTACGTGAAGCAGGCCGACGGCTCCTTCAAGGAGGTCACGATCATCGACTCCTTCGAGGGCGTCGGTGCGTGCAAGGCCGGCACCATGACCGAGGCCGAGCTCAAGGAGATCGAGTGCGCGATCGTCCCGGGCGAGGGCGCCTGCGGCGGGATGTACACCGCGAACACGATGGCGAGCGTGGCCGAGGCCCTCGGCATGTCGCTGCCCGGGTCCGCGGCCCCGCCGAGCGCCGACCGTCGCCGTGACTACTACGCCCACCGCTCCGGCGAGGCGGTCGTCAACATGCTGCGCCTCGGGCTCACCGCCCGCCAGATCCTGACGAAGGAGGCGTTCGAGAACGCCATCGCCGTCGCGATGGCGCTGGGAGGCTCGACCAACGTCGTGCTGCACCTGCTCGCGATCGCGCACGAGGCCGAGGTCGAGCTGAGCCTCGACGACTTCAACCGCATCGGCTCGAAGGTGCCGCACCTGGCGGACATGAAGCCGTTCGGCAAGTACGTCATGGTCGACGTCGACCGCAACGGCGGCATCCCGGTGATCATGAAGGCGCTGCTCGAGGCCGGTCTGCTGCACGGCGACGTCATGACCGTCACCGGCAAGACCCTCGCCGAGAACCTGGCCGAGATCGATCCGCCGGAGCTCGACGGCGAGGTCTTCCGGAAGCTCGACAACCCGATCCACACCACCGGTGGCCTGACGATCCTCAAGGGCTCGTTCGCGCCCGAGGGTGCCGTCGTGAAGACCGCCGGCTTCGACGCCGCCGTGTTCGAGGGCCCGGCGCGGGTGTTCGACCGCGAGCGCGCGGCCATGGACGCCCTGACCGAGGGACGGATCCAGAAGGGCGACGTGGTGGTCATCCGCTACGAGGGTCCGAAGGGCGGTCCCGGCATGCGCGAGATGCTCGCCATCACCGCGGCCATCAAGGGCGCGGGCCTGGGCAAGGATGTACTACTGTTGACGGACGGACGATTCTCAGGCGGCACAACCGGCCTGTGCATCGGCCACATCGCACCGGAAGCCGTGGACGCAGGTCCAGTGGCATTCGTGCGCGATGGCGACCGCATCCGTGTCGACATCGCGGCTCGCTCGCTCGACCTACTGGTCGACGACGCCGAGCTGGAGGCCCGCCGAGAAGGCTGGGCCCCGCTGCCCCCGCGCTACACCCGCGGAGTCCTCGCGAAGTTCGCGAAGCTCGTCCAGTCCGCCGCCAAGGGCGCGGTCACGGGCTAGCGTCGACACGTTCGAACCGCCATCCCTCCAGGCAAGGACCACCTCATGCCCACGGAAGCCACTCCGCTGTCCGCGGCCGCCGGTACGCGGCGGTCGCCCGAGATCCTGACCGGCTCGGGAGCCGTCCTGCGGACGCTCGAGCACCTCGGGATCACCGACGTCTTCGGTCTGCCCGGCGGCGCGATCATCCCGTTCTACGACGAGCTCATGGCGTCGACGACCATCCGTCACGTCCTCGTGCGCCACGAGCAGGGTGCCGGCCACGCCGCCGAGGGGTACGCCTCCTCGTCCGGCAAGGTCGGTGTCGCCATCGCGACGTCCGGCCCCGGTGCGACGAACCTCGTCACGGCGATCGCCGACGCCTACATGGACTCGGTGCCGTTCATCGCGATCACCGGGCAGGTGTTCTCGACCCTGATGGGCACCGACGCCTTCCAGGAGGCCGACATCGTCGGCATCACGATGCCGATCACGAAGCACTCGTTCCTCGTGACCGACCCGGCCGACGTGCCGGCGACGCTCGCCGCGGCCCACCAGATCGCCACGACGGGTCGTCCGGGCCCGGTGCTCGTCGACATCACGAAGGACGCCCAGCAGAAGTCGGCGCCGTACGTCTGGCCGCCGAAGATCGACCTGCCCGGCTACCGTCCGGTCACGAAGGCGCACGGCAAGCAGATCACGGCCGCGGCCCAGCTGCTGGCCGAGGCCGAGCGTCCGGTGCTGTACGTCGGCGGCGGCGTCGTCCGCTCCGGTGCGTCGGCCGAGCTCCTGCGCTTCGCCGAGGCCACCGGTGCGCCGGTCGTCACGACCCTCATGGCCCGTGGCGCCTTCCCGGACTCGCACCAGCAGCACCTCGGCATGCCGGGCATGCACGGCACGGTGCCCGCGGTGCTCGGCCTGCAGGAGAGCGACCTCATCGTCGCCCTCGGTGCGCGCTTCGACGACCGGGTGACGGGCAAGGCGGACGAGTTCGCGCCGCACGCCAAGGTCGTGCACGTCGACATCGACCCCGCGGAGATCTCGAAGATCCGCTTCGCCGACGTGCCGATCGTCGGCGACGCCCGCGAGGTCCTCGTCGACCTCCTCGACGCCTGGGAGGACGTCTCCGCCGACCGGGCGGACACGAGCGCCTGGTGGGCGAAGCTCGACCAGCTCCGGCAGGACTTCCCGCTCGGGTACGCGGAGCCGACCGACGGACTGCTCGCGCCGCAGGCGATCATCAAGCGCATCGGTGAGCTCACCGGTCCCGAGGGCGTGTTCGCCTCCGGGGTCGGTCAGCACCAGATGTGGTCCGCGCAGTTCATCCGGTACGAGCGGCCGAACGCCTGGCTGAACTCGGGTGGCGCCGGCACCATGGGCTACTCGGTCCCCGCGGCGATGGGCGCGAAGGTCGCTCAACCGGACCGCGTGGTCTGGGCGATCGACGGCGACGGTTGCTTCCAGATGACGAACCAGGAGCTCGCGACCTGCGTCATCAACGACATCCCGATCAAGGTCGCGGTCATCAACAACTCCTCGCTCGGCATGGTGCGGCAGTGGCAGACGCTGTTCTACGACGGCCGACACTCCTTCACCGACCTGCAGACCGGTCACGGCACGCGCCGCGTCCCGGACTTCGTGAAGCTCGCCGACGCCTACGGTGCCCTCGGCATCCGCGTCGAGAAGGCGGACGAGGTCGACGCCGCCATCCAGCTCGCCCTCGAGACGAACGACCGCCCCGTGGTGATCGACTTCGTGGTCAGCCGCGACTCGATGGTCTGGCCCATGGTCCCGCAGGGGGTCAGCAACTCGTCCATCGAGTACGCCCAGGCCCTCGCCCCGACCTGGGACGACGAGGACGCCGACATGACGGGAGAAACCGCATGAGCCACGTCCTCTCCCTCCTCGTCGAGGACAAGCCGGGTCTGCTGACGCGCGTCGCGGGGCTGTTCGCCCGGCGCGGCTTCAACATCGAGTCGCTCGCCGTGGGCGGCACCGAGGTCGAGGGCCTGTCCCGGATCACGGTCGTCGTCGACGTCGAGGACCTGCCACTGGAGCAGGTGACGAAGCAGCTCAACAAGCTCGTCAACGTCATCAAGATCGTCGAGCTCGACTTCTCGCAGTCGGTGCAGCGCGAGCACATGCTCGTGAAGGTCCGCGTCGACAACCAGACCCGCTCGGCCGTGCTCGAGGCCGTGAACCTCTTCCGCGCGCAGGTCGTCGACGTGGCGACCGACTCGCTCATCGTCGAGGTGACCGGCGACCCGGGCAAGATCCAGGCGATCCTCCGCGTCCTCGAGCCCTACGGCGTCAAGGAACTCGCCCGCGCCGGTCTGCTCGGCATGGGCCGTGGGCCGAAGAGCATCACCGACCGCGTGCGCTGAGCACACCCCGCTTCCGGGCGGGAGGCGCGGGGCGGTCCCGCCACGCGCCTCCCGTCCGCACACCACAAGCCACCAGAACCAAGGAGACACACCCTCGTGACTGACATCGTGTACGACGCCGACGCCGACCTGACGCTCATCCAGGGCAAGAAGGTCGCCGTCATCGGCTACGGCTCGCAGGGCCACGCCCACGCGCTCAACCTCCGTGACTCCGGCGTCGAGGTCGTCATCGGCCTCCAGGAGGGCTCGAAGAGCCGCGACAAGGCGACCGAGGCGGGCTTCGAGGTCCTCACCCCGGCCGAGGCGACGAAGAACGCCGACGTCGTCGTGATCCTCGCGCCGGACCAGGTGCAGCGCATCGTCTACGCCGAGGACATCGAGCCGAACCTGAAGGACGGCGCGACGCTCGTCTTCGGCCACGGCTTCAACATCCGCTACGGCTACATCGAGGCCCCCGAGGGCGTCGACGTCGCGCTCGTCGCGCCGAAGGGCCCGGGGCACACCGTCCGTCGCGAGTACGAGGCCGGCCGCGGCGTGCCCGTGATCGTCGCGGTCGAGGTCGACGCCTCCGGCAGCGCCTGGGACCTCGCCTGGTCGTACGCCAAGGCCATCGGCGGCCTGCGTTCCGGCGGCATCAAGACGACCTTCACCGAGGAGACCGAGACCGACCTGTTCGGTGAGCAGGCCGTCCTCTGCGGTGGCACGTCGCAGCTCATCCAGTACGGCTTCGAGACCCTGGTCGAGGCGGGCTACCAGCCGCAGATCGCCTACTTCGAGGTCCTGCACGAGCTCAAGCTCATCGTCGACCTCATCTGGGAGGGCGGCCTCACCAAGCAGCGCTGGTCGATCTCCGACACCGCCGAGTTCGGTGACTACGTCTCCGGCCCCCGCGTGATCTCGCCCGAGGTCAAGGAGAACATGAAGGCCGTGCTCTCCGACATCCAGGACGGCACCTTCGCCAAGCGCTTCATCGAGGACCAGGACGCCGGTGCGCCGGAGTTCAAGGAGCTCCGCGCGAAGGGCGAGGGCCACCCGATCGAGGCCACCGGCCGCGAGCTCCGCGCGCTGTTCGCGTGGAAGTCGAACGACGCCGACTACGTGGACGGCTCGGCCGCGCGGTAGTCTGCGGTCGACCACCCGACTCCCGAGGCGGCGGTGCGTTCGCACCGCCGCCTCGCGACGTGACCCGAACGACATGCACCTGTACCCCTCCAGCTCCAGCGCCAGCACCTGGCGCCCCCGTGGCGTCCCCGTACCCGGGCGCTCCGCTTCCGTGACCCGTCCTGCAGTGCTGCCGATGCCGCTCCGCGGCGTCGCGAGGAGTGGTCACGACCGGGTCCTCCGACGTGGGAGGATCATCGGATGGCGGTGACGAAGCGAGCGGTCCACATCGGCGCCGGCAAGATCGGGCGCGGGTTCGTGGGTCAGTTCCTGGTCGCGAGCGGTTACGAGCTCACCTTCGTCGACGTGGACGACCGCGTGGTCTCCGCGCTCAACGACGCCGGCCGCTTCGTGGTCCACGAGGTCGGCGAGCAGCCCGTCGAACACCTCGTGTACGGCTTCCGTGCACTCAGCAGCAAGACCGACCGTGAGCGCGTCGTCCAGGCGATCGCCGAGGCCGACGTCGTCACGACCGCCGTCGGTGCACGCACGCTGCCGCTCGTCGCCCCCGTCATCGCCGAGGGCCTCGCGGCACGGGCGCCCGAGCGCGGCGACGTCACGGTCGTGGCCTGCGAGAACGCCTTCAACGCGACGGACTCGCTGCACGCCAGCATCCGACGCGCCCCGATCCTCGAGGACCGTCACGTCGCGGCGGTCTTCGCGAACTGCGCGATCGACCGCATCGTCCCGGACCAGTCCGGGGTGCTCGGACAGTCCGGTGGTCTCGACGTCGTGCTCGAGCCGTTCTACGAGTGGGTCATCGAGCGCACCCCCTTCGCTCCGTCCGACGCCGAGCCGCCGCAGATCGACGGCGTCACCTGGGTCGACGACCTGCAGCCGTTCGTCGAGCGGAAGCTCTACACGGTGAACACCGCCCACGCGACCGCGGCGTACCACGGCTTCGTCCGCGGGATCCGACTCATCCGCGAGGCCCTCGAGGACCGCGAGGTCCGCGCCGAGGTCGACGGGGTCCTCGCCGAGACGACCGCGCTGCTGGTCGCCAAGCACGGGTTCGACCCGGCCGAGCACGCCCGCTACGTCGCTGCGAACCTCACCCGCATCGCGAACCCGCTCCTGCCGGACACCACGGCGCGTGTGGGGCGCAACCCGCTGCGGAAGCTCGGACGGCGTGAGCGCTTCATCGGCCCGGCGTCGCAGCTGGCCGAACGCGGGCTCCCGGTCGAGCACCTGCTCGGAGCGGTCCGGGTCGCCCTGGCGTTCGACGACGAGAACGACCCCGAGTCGATCGAGCTGCACGCCCTGCTCCGCTCCGGCGCGACGGCGCACGCACTCACCGAGATCCTGACCGGGCTCGTGGAGAGCCACCCGCTGTTCCCCGCGGTGCGCGACGTCGTCGCCGGGGTCCTCGCGACCCAGCCCGCCGACGTCTGAGCGGTCCCTCGTGGTGTCCGCCGTCGCGGGTCCCTCGTAGAATCGTCCCCATGACCACGGCAGCATCCCCGCCCGACGGCTCGGTCGACCACGACGACGACGCCCTCAGCTGGGGCGACGCGGACGACGCGACCCACGTCGACGCGGCCCACAACCCGGTCACGGTGAAGGGCCACGGCGGACGCGACCCGGAGCGCCCGGAGACCTCCGGCGCCCTGGTCGGCTTCGGGGTCTTCGGCGGGCTCTACCTGCTCTACACGGTGGCGTGGCTGCTCACCGCCTCGACCGCGTACGTCGCGAACGTCGACACGCTGCTGACCGTCTTCGTCGAGGTCCTCCGCTTCCTGTCGATCGTCGCGCCCGCGCTGTGGTTCACCGTGGTGCTCTGGGCCGGTCGTGGTCGTCGGACCCGCACGCGGCTGCTGTGGATGCTGCTCGGAGCCGCCGTGCTCTTCCCCTGGCCGTTCCTCATGACCAGGAGCTTCGGGTGACCGCCACGACACCGGCAGCCCGCCGGACCTCGTCCCCGCTCGTCGGCCGCATCGTCGTCTGGGTGGTCTTCGGCGCGCTGTTCGCCTACATGACCGTCCAGAGTGTCGGGAACCTCGTCACCGTCTCGCAGTCGGTTCGCGCGTTCAACACGTTCCTCGAGACGACCTCCGGTGGTTCGTCGCTGCAGCGCAGCACCCCCTGGGGCTGGCTCGTCCTCGACATCGCGATCGCGCCCGTCGCGTTCCTGGTCGCCCTCTGGACGACGCGCCGGGCTCGGCTGTCGGTGACGGTCGGAGTCTTCGTCGTCGCGTTCGCGGCGGCGGGCGCGCTCTGGCTCGACCTCCAGCTGTTCGTGCCGCGCCTGCTCGACTTCTGACGCACGTCGCGACCGTCCCACGGACGGGAGGCACGGTGCCCGCTGGCTCCGCGCCTCCGGACCGGCGCGTGGTTCCGTCGGGGACCGACGGTGCGGTCGTAACCGGGTCCCCGCGTCGATACGATGGTGGGATACCGCCCGTCTCGTGTGAGGAACTGCAGCTGTGCCGAAGCCGGTCGTCCTGATCGCCGAAGAACTCTCGCCCGCCACCGTCGACGCCCTCGGGCCCGACTTCGAGATCCGGAACGTGGACGGTACCGACCGTGCCGCGCTCCTGTCCTCCCTCGCCGACGCGCACGCCGTGCTGGTGCGGTCCGCCACGAAGATCGACGCCGAGGCCATCGCCGCGGCGCCGCAGCTCAAGGTGGTCGCCCGCGCGGGCGTCGGCCTGGACAACGTCGACATCAAGGCGGCGACCACCGCCGGCGTGATGGTCGTCAACGCGCCGACGTCGAACATCATCTCGGCCGCCGAGCTCACGGTCGGCCACATCCTGTCGCTCGCGCGCCACATCCCCGCGGCCCACGCGTCGCTCGCCGCCGGCGCGTGGAAGCGTTCGTCGTACACGGGCGTCGAGCTCTACGAGAAGACCGTCGGCATCATCGGCCTCGGCCGCATCGGCGCGCTCATCACGCAGCGCCTGCAGGCGTTCGGCGTCTCGGTCATCGCGTACGACCCCTACGTCACGACGGCCAGGGCCCAGCAGCTCGGGGTCGAGCTGGTGTCGCTCGAGGACCTCCTCCGTCGTGCGGACTTCACCACGATCCACATGCCGAAGACGCCGGAGACGGTGGGCATGATCTCGGACGAGCAGTTCGCGCTCATGAAGCCGACCGCGTTCGTCGTGAACGTCGCCCGCGGCGGCCTGATCGACGAGGACGCCCTGCACCGGGCGCTCACGTCCGGGGAGATCGCCGGTGCCGGCCTCGACGTCTTCGTGTCCGAGCCGCCGAAGGACTCGCCGCTGCTCGCGCTGCCGAACGTCGTCGTCACGCCGCACCTCGGCGCCTCGACGGACGAGGCCCAGGAGAAGGCCGGCGTCTCCGTCGCGAAGTCCGTGCGCCTCGCGCTCGGCGGCGAACTCGTGCCGGACGCGGTCAACGTCGCCGGCGGCGTCATCGACCCGTACGTCCGCCCGGGGATCCCGCTCATGGAGAAGCTCGGTCAGGTCTTCACCGGCCTGGCCACCTCGCCGGTGACGAGCATCGACGTCGAGGTGCACGGCGAGCTCGCGCAGTACGACGTCAGCGTGCTGAAGCTCGCAGCCCTCAAGGGCGTCTTCACCGACGTCGTCAGCGACCAGGTCTCGTACGTCAACGCCCCGCTCATCGCGGAGCAGCGCGGCGTGAGCGTCCGGCTCATCACCGACGCCGACAGCCCGGAGTACCGCAACGTCCTCACCATCCGCGGTGCCCAGTCCGACGGGCCCGCGATCAGCGTGTCCGGCACGCTGACCGGTGCCAAGCAGGTCGAGAAGCTCGTGGAGATCAACGGCCACGACGTCGAGGTCGCCCTCGACGCGCACCACGTCGTGATGGTCTACACCGACCGCCCCGGCATCGTCGCGGTCTACGGCAAGGAGTTCGGCGACGCCGGCATCAACATCGCCGCGATGCAGATCTCACGCGAGGCCGCCGGCGGGCAGGCGCTGAGCGTCCTGACGGTCGACTCGCCGGTGCCCGCGGAGATCCTCGAGCACGTGCGCTCCACCATCGACGCGACCTCGCTCCGCGAGATCGACATCACGCTGTAGGGGTCCGGGACATGGCACAGACGGTCAAGCTGGCGGTCGTCCGCGGCGACGGCATCGGGCCCGAGGTGGTGGACGAAGCGCTGAAGGTCCTGCACGCGGTGCTGCCGGACGACCTCGACGTGCAGGAGACCGCCTTCTCGCTCGGTGCCGCCCGGTACCTCGAGACGGGCGACATCCTCACCGACGACGACATGTCCGCCATCGCCGAGCACGACGCGATCCTGCTCGGCGCCGTCGGCGGTGACCCGCGCGACCCGCGACTCGCGGGCGGGATCATCGAGCGTGGACTCCTGCTGAAGCTGCGCTTCGCGTTCGACCACTACGTCAACCTCCGCCCCACGACGGTGTACTCCTCGGTCGCGAGCCCGCTCGCCGACCCGGGCGCGGTCGACTTCGTCGTCGTGCGCGAGGGCACCGAGGGCCCGTACGTCGGCAACGGCGGCGCGATCCGCGTCGGCACGCCGCACGAGATCGCCACCGAGGTGTCCCTCAACACGGCACACGGTGTCGAGCGCGTCGTCCGGTACGCCTTCGACCTCGCCTCCCGCCGCCCGCGGAAGCACCTGACCCTCGTGCACAAGAGCAACGTGCTCGTGCACGCGGGTTCCCTCTGGCAGCGGACGGTCGCGGCGGTCGCCGAGGAGCACCCGGACGTGACCGTCGACTACCAGCACGTCGACGCGGTGACGATCCACATGGTCCGCGAGCCCGGGCGGTTCGACGTCATCGTCACCGACAACCTGTTCGGGGACATCATCACCGACCTGGCCGGCGCGATCAGCGGCGGCATCGGTCTGGCGGCCTCGGGGAACATCAACCCGGACGGCACCTTCCCCAGCATGTTCGAGCCGGTCCACGGTTCCGCGCCGGACATCGCAGGCCAGCAGGTCGCCGACCCGACCGCCGCCGTCCTGTCCGTCGCCCTGCTGCTCGACCACCTCGGTCGTGCAGACCTGGCGGCGGCCGTGACACAGGCGGTCGAGGACGACCTCGCGAGCCGGGGCACCACGCCGCGCAGCACGGCCGAGGTCGGCGACGCCATCGCCGCCGCGGTCGCAGCACGCACCACCACCGCCTGACAGGAGTCACCCCGATGAGCAGCACCGACACCGAGACCGACGGCGACTTCGCCCTCGAGTTCGCGAACACGCCGTCGCCCGAGCGTCGGGCCGCGGCCGAGCGCGAGGAGATCCTCGCCGACCCGGGCTTCGGCAAGTACTTCACCGACCACATGGCCACCGTCGCGTGGTCGCTCGAAGCCGGCTGGCACAGCGCATCGATCCACCCGTACGGACCGCTGACCCTCGACCCCAGCGCCAGCGTGTTCCACTACGCGCAGGAGATCTTCGAGGGCATGAAGGCCTACCGCCACGCGGACGGGTCGGTGTGGTCCTTCCGGCCGGACGCGAACGCGCGCCGCTTCCAGCGCTCGGCCCGTCGGCTCGCGCTCCCGGAGCTGCCGCTCGAGGTCTTCGTCGAGTCGGTCCGGCAGCTCGTCCGCGCCGACGTGGACTGGGTGCCGTCGGCGCCGGAGACCAGCCTGTACCTGCGTCCGTTCATGATCGCGACCGAGTCCTTCCTCGGGGTCCGTGCCGCGCAGGAGGTCGCGTACCACTGCATCGCCAGCCCGGCCGGGGCGTACTTCACGTCCGGACCGAAGCCCGTGAGCATCTGGCTGTCGACGAGGTACGCCCGTGCCGCACGTGGCGGGACCGGGGCTGCGAAGACCGGCGGGAACTACGCCGCGTCCCTGCTCCCGCAGCAGGAGGCCTACGAGCAGGGCTGCCAGCAGGTGATGTTCCTCGACTCCGAGGAGGGCCGGTACCTCGAGGAGCTCGGCGGCATGAACGTCGTGCTCGTGCGGTCGGACGGCACGCTCGTCACGCCGGACTCGGAGTCGATCCTCGAGGGCATCACCCGCGACTCGATCCTGCAGCTCGCCGAGGACCGCGGGCTCCGGGTGGAGCGTCGTCGGGTGACGCTCGACGAGTGGCGGGACGGGGTGGCCGACGGCTCGATCACCGAGGCGTTCGCCTGCGGGACGGCCGCGGTGGTCACGCCGATCGCGGAGCTCCGCGGCGAGGGCTTCACGATCGGGTCGCCCACCGTCGGTGCCGGCGAGCTGACGATGTCGCTCCGCCAGGAGCTGACCGACATCCAGTACGGCCGTCGTCCCGACCCCCACGGGTGGATGACGCGCCTGACGGACCCGGCCTGAGCCGCGGATCGGTAGGGTCGAACAGTGAAGATCGCACGGTTCAGCAGCACGGGTGAAGACCCGCGGTACGGCATCCTCGACGAGCGTGACCTGGTCGTCCTTGCGGGGGACCCGATGTACCAGGGGTTCGAGACGACGGGGGAGCGGGTGCCGCTCGCCGACGCCAAGCTCCTCGCACCGGTGATCCCTCGGTCGAAGGTGATCGGCGTCGGCCTGAACTACGCCGAGCACGCGTCGGAGATGGACGAGCGTTCGGGGGACGACCCCGTGGTCTTCCTCAAGCCGAACACCGCGGTCATCGGTCCGGACGACCCCATCCGTCTGCCGGCCGAGGTCGGCCGTGTCGACCACGAGGGCGAGCTCGCCATCGTGATCGGCTCGCTCGCCAAGAACGTCCGGCGCGAGGACTTCGCGAGCGTCGTGCTCGGGTACACGATCGCGAACGACGTGACTGCGCGCGACCTGCAGGCCCGCGACGGACAGTGGACGCGAGCCAAGGGCTTCGACACCTTCTGTCCGCTCGGTCCGGTCATCGAGACCGAGATCGACCCGTCGGACATCCGACTCGAGACCCGCGTGGACGGCGAGCTGCGCCAGGCGGCGTCGACCAGCGAGATGGTGCACGACATCCCGTCCCTGGTCGAGTTCGTGTCGTCGATCTGGACCCTCCTGCCCGGCGACGTCATCCTCACCGGTACCCCGGCCGGGGTAGGGGCCATCCGCGACGGTGAGGTGGTGGAGGTCCTCATCGAGGGGATCGGCTCGCTGAAGAACCCGGTCATCGCTCGCCACTGAGTGCTCGCGACACCCGAACGGCCCGTTCCCACAGGGGAGCGGGCCGTTCGCCGTACCGGGGCCACGAGGTGCCGACAGGGCGACACGCCCGGGATGTGGGTGGTGTTGGTGGTGTGGTCGGGCCGTGCGTAGAGTAATCACTCGTTGCCGCTGAGGCGGAGAACGGAACGGCCGAGACGGTCACCGGGTTCACCTGGGGATCTTGTCCGCCACGGTTCTTCCCCGGCAACGAACTTCCAGCCCCTCTGATGAGGTTCCACTGTGGTGGTGCTGAGTGGGGGGTGCGTCTGGTCCTTGAGAACTCAACAGCGTGCACATTGTCAATGCCAATTATTTTGACCCCGTGCGATTGCAGCTTTGGTTGTGGTCGTCGGAGACAATTCCTTTTGGATTGAAGATTGTCAGTAGACAGTCAACAGTCAGAATCAACTCGGTTCGGCGCTTTC
>NZ_JBIVRJ010000003.1:0-549889 GCF_044755625.1 Curtobacterium sp. NPDC092190
GCGGGGGGCGCCCCCCGGGGGGGGGGGCCCCCCCCCGGGGGGGGGGGGGGGGGGGGGGGGGGGCGGGGGGGCGGGCGCCCGCCCCCCCCCCCCCCCCCCCCGGCCCCCCCCCGGGGGGGGGGGGGCCCCCCCCCGCTTCTCGTTGTGCGGGAGCACGTCGTGCCGCAACGCGACCGGAGCCGGCGCCGACAACCGGCACCGGGCGGCGGCCGCCGTCGCCGACTCCGCGAGCGACCGAGCGCACCCGGCGCTCAGCCCCCGAGCGCCTCCGTCAGCAGCGCCACCATCGCGTCGAGCTGGATGTCGCCCGAATCGGCGATCTCCTCGTCCGACCCGTCGAGCGCGCGGGCGGCCAGGGACGCCTTCGAGTCGATGAGCTCGGCGATCTTGGTGTCGATCGTCTGCGCCGCGATGATCCGCCACGCGGTGACGGGCTCTTCCTGTCCGATGCGGTGCACGCGGTCGATCGCCTGCGTCTGCTCCGCCGAGGTCCACGACAGCTCGGCGAGCACGACGTTCGACGACACCTGCAGGTTCAGGCCGACGCCGGCGGCGGTGAGCGAGCACACGATGACGGCGACGTCGGGGTCGTTCACGAACGCATCGATCTCGGCCGTGCGCTGTGCGGGCGTCTGGTCACCGCGGACGGTGGCGGTCTTCAGGTGCCGACGGGCGAAGACCTCCTCGGCCTGGTCCATCACGTCGAGGTGCTTCGCGAAGAAGACCACCTTGCCGACGTTCGAGGCGAGCTGCGCCGCGTAGTCCGCCGCCAGCTGCGCCTTGGCACGACCGATCCGCCGCACCATCGAGAACACGTTCTCGCCGGTCGACGAGGCGTCCTGGTCCTCGAGCTCCCACCGCGCGACCTGGCGGACGAGCTTGTGGTCGATGCCGACGACCGGGTCCTGCCCCGTGCGGGCGTCGAGCGCCTGGTGGTACCGACGGACCAGCTTCGCGGTGAGCTCGCGCTCGGCGTCGCGGATGGAGCGGCCCTCGTCGCCGTCGAGCTCGACCGGGATGTCGGCGATCCGTCGCGCGGGGATGTCGGCGGCGACGTCGACCTTGCGGCGGCGGACGATGCCCTGGTCGATGACGGCCTTGCGGGCCTCGACGAAGAAGCCGGGATCGGCCGGGGTGAGCCCGATGTCCTCGAGCTCGTTCATGAGCGTCGCGCGGGGCTTCTTGTCGTCGATCCAGCCGAGGAACTCCCAGATGGTGCGGAAGTCCTCGACCGAGTTGATCAGCGGGGTACCGGTCAGCGCCAGGAACAGCGGCGACGACACCCGCGCACGGATCTGCTCGGCGAGCTGCAGCACGAACCGGGAACGCTGCGACTCCTTGTTCTTGATGAAGTGGGCCTCGTCGACGACCATGCCCTTGAAGCCGAAGGCCCCGAGCCAGCCGGCGTGCCGGTCGAGGATCTCGTAGTTCACGATGACGATGTCGGCGAAGCCGTCCAGGTCGTCCCCGTCGCCGTGGATGACGGTGGCGGTGCGGTTCGGCACCCAGCGCTCGGCCTCGCGTGCCCAGTTGGTCTTCACGACGTTGGGCACGACCACGAGCAGCGGGAAGGCGTTCGCGGCGTCGGCGGCGAGCAGCGACTGCGCGGTCTTGCCGAGGCCGGGCTCGTCCGCGAGCAGGAACGTGCGGTGTCCCTGCGCCGCGGCGGCGACGAGCTCGGCCTGGTGCTTCATCAGCGTGGTGCCGGACCGCGAGTGCAGCGAGGTCGGCTCCGGCAACGGCATCGACGCCGCGCCACCGCCGGCGCCGTACTCGAACGACTTGAACAGCGGACCGAACAGCTCCCAGTTCGCCAGGCGACGCGGGTGGGCGACGGGCTGGTCGGCGAGGGCGAAGTCGGGCGCCAAGAAGGGGTTGGCCAGCTGGCGCTGCACGACCGCCTGCGGCACGACCGAGCGCACCGGGGCGTCGACCACCGGGGACGGCTCGGCCGCGATGACGAGGTCCTCGGGCTGCAGCTCCATGCCGCCGGCGATCATCATGTCGCGCTTGACCGTGCGGGTCGCCTCGCTCACCGAGGCCTCCTCGGTCAGCAGCTGGATCACGCTGGTGTCCCGCGCGGCGGTCTTCGCCAGGATCGTGGCGACACCGTCGAGACGCTTGAGCTGCTCGGCGCGCTGCGCGTCGGTGAGCTCCGGGTCGGCCTTGACCCGTGCGCGCTCCTCGCGCATCAGCAGCGCGACCGCCTGGAACTTCGACCGGTTGGACGCCTTCAGCGGTCCGCGCTGCGCCGCCGCCTCCACCTCGCGCACCGCGCGGGCGAGCACCGGGATGACGCCGTCGTTGTCCAGCGGGCGGGTACGGCGCGACGCGGTCCGCGTCCCGCCGGCTGCTCGCCGGGTGCCTGATCGAGCCAACGCTCCTCCTGTTCCGCCCGTTCTCCACGGGCGAGCCGCCGTCGTGGCGGGAAGTCCTCGACCGGCGTCTGGCACGACCCCGGTCCGCGGGCCACCCTGGCCCGCTCGTGCGCCGGTCCCGCCGTGGGACGTCCGGTGGACTCCCGCGGTCCGTGCGGCCGGCACCCCTCGGGTGCTCGACACGACGATCCGCGCCGGGACCCGGCGCCGTCGCACGCACGTGGTGCCCGTCGGACGCCCACGGATCCGGTCCCCACGTCGGTCAAGTGACCGACTGCCACGTCCGGAAACGACGCGGCACGCGACGACACGGTGCGTGCTGGGCTCAGTTTACTCCCGCACCCCCGACGGAGGCGACTCGACGGGACCCGCGCGCGTCGCGCCTCCCGTCCGGCCGCGCGGTGGACGGGACGCCACGACGGCCGGGAGGCGCTGCCCACCACCACCGCGCGGCCGGCGACCGTCCGACGGCCGGGTCAGACCTGCGGTGCCGACCGCGGACGGAGGGTGCCGGCCGACGGCACCGTCGGCGCCGCCTCGGCGAGCGCCGCACGCGTCGCCGCCAGCAGCTGCTGCGCCGTCCGGATGCCGTTCTCGGACCCGGTCGTCGCCTGCCCACCGGCGTGCGCGAGGAGCTGCGCGCCGATCGCCGGACCGATGCGGTCGGCCTCGGCCGGGTTCCGGGCGACCCAGTCGCGGGCGACCGCGTCGGCGAGCCGCTCCGCCGCTGCCCCGCGCTCGGCGTCCCCACGGGACCGGTGCCACAGGCCGGTGACGACCAGGTGCGCGACGACCGCACCCACGTCGCGGACCGGGAACCCCCAGCCCGCCGTGTCGATGTCGAGCAGGCCGGAGATGCGCCACGGCTCGTCCTCGTCGACGAAGACCTGCTCGAGGTGCAGGTCGCCGTGCACCACCTGCTTGGGGGCGGCCCCCCAACCGATGGACCGCCGCCCGATGCCGTCGTAGAGCTCGTCGATCTCGGCCGCGTCCTGCGGCAGGGCGGCGACGAGCGTGCGCCGGTGCCAGTCGGCGTGGTCCATCGCGTCCGCGCGGGCCTGCTGCGTCATCGGCACCGTCGCGATCCGGCCGGTCAGGGCGGCGAGGGAGGCGACGAACCGCGGGTCGTCGGCGATCTCGGTGATGCGGCTGCCCGCGGGCACCCCGCGGATGCGCTCGAGCACGAGCAGGCCGTCGCCCCGGCTCGACAGCACCCGCGGGACCGGCAGCCCGGCGGCGACGAACTGCTCGTGGGTCTCGACGATCGGCGCGACGCGGTGCGGGCGGACGATCTTCAGGAACAGCACGCGCTCCGGGGCGTCCACGCGCACGACCGCGCGCTTGCCCGGACGGTAGGCGGCGACCGACAGCGTCGGGGCGGTGACCGGCAGGCCGAGGCCGGCGAGGAGCTCGGCGACGGCGTCGCGGTACGTCACCTGCGGCAGCACCGGGAGGCCCGGGTCGTTCGGGTAGGCCCAGACCGAGACCGGCTCGCCCGTGGCGGGGTCGGTGACGACGGCGCTGTTCTGGTCGTGGGCGCCACCCGTGTCGACGTAGGTCAGGACGGTGGCGCGCTGACCGGCCCGGTCGACGGTGTCGACCTCGTAGCCGTACAGGTAGCCGTTGCCCGACGGCTCGACCGAGTGGGCGCGCGCGGCGACCACGGAGGTCCCGGAGCCGGCGAAGGCCTGCGGGATGATGCGCTCGTGGTTGGGCCACACGGGACCAGTCAACCGTGCCGCGGCGGTTTCGTCGCCATCGTGCACGGCTCGGCGTGCGGCTGGTGGCTACCGTGGTCGTCGTGAACCCGGTCGCGCGCCTCCGCAGTTCCAGCCGCACACCGTTCCTGCAGGTCGTGAAGACCGCGGTCGCGGTGGTCGCGGCGGTCCTGCTCTGCCGTGCGCTCATCGACGGGCCGTTCCCGACCTTCGCCGCGATCGCCGCGCTGCTCGTCGTGCAGCCGAGCATCAACCAGTCGTTCGTGAAGGGCCTCGAGCGCAGCGCCGGCGTGGTGCTCGGCGTCGTGCTGGCGACCGCCTTCCACCTGGTCTTCGGTGACGGCGTCTGGGTCGTGCTCGTCGTCATCGTGCTGGCGATCCTGCTGAGCTGGGCACTCCGTCTGACCCCAACGTCGGCGACCCAGGTGGGCATCAGCGGCATGCTCGTGCTCACCGCGGGGGTCGTCACGCCGAACTACTCGGCCGACCGGGTCCTCGAGACCGTCGTCGGCGCCGTCGTCGCACTCGCGGTGAACGCCGTGATCGTGCCGCCCGTGCTCCTCGAACCGGCGCACCTCGCGGTCGCCCGACTGGCCCGGGACACCGCCGCCGCGTTCGAGCGGATCGCGATCGGCCTCACCGAGGGCTGGGACGCCGAGCGGTGGGACGAGGCCCTGCGCCAGGCGCGGGCCCTCCGGCAGCAGCATGCCCGCGCCGAGGCCTCGCTCACCGCGGCGGGCGAGTCGCTGACGATGAACCCCCGTGGTGGCCGGCACCGCACGATCCTGCAGCGGGACACGACGGTCGCGGAGCACCTCCGCGTCCTGGTCACCCGGGTCACCGGGATGACCCGGGCGATCCGCGACAACACGGCGCCGGACCTCCGGTCGGACCCGGTGGTGGGGAGCATCGCGACCGAGGTCGCGCGGATCGGGGCGGACGTCCGAGCACTGAGCGCACGGGTCGAGGCGACGCGGCTGCACCACGCGGAGCGCGACGGCTTCACGGGCACCGCCGCCGACGACACGACGGCCGCGGAGCCCGCGCTGACGGCGCCGCTGGAGGTCGTCCGGCCGAACTCGCGGCACTGGGTGCTCATCGGCGCCCTGCTCGAGGACATCCGACGGGTGCGGGAGGAGCTGCTCGGCGAGGACGACTGAGGCCCGCGCGGCGCGCGGCGTCAGGCCGTGGCGCGGTGTGCGGCGTGACCGGACGCCGCCGGGTGTGCGGCGTCCGCGGCGGGAGCGAGCGTGGGCGATCCCCCGCCCACTGCTGCCGGCTCGGACGCGGCGGCCGGTTCGACGGCAGTCGACTCGACGGCAGTCCGTTCGACCTCGGTCGGCTCCACCGCGGCCGCTGCCTCGACGGCCGTGAGGACGAGTCGGTCCCACAGCGCCGTCCCCGACTCGTGCTCGTCGGAGCGGACCCCCTCGAAGCCCTGGATGGTCGCGACCGCGCGATCGGCGCCGGCCTCGTACGCCGCACGGCTCGCGACGTCCGGCACCGCGCTCAGCAGCTCCGCGACGACCCGCTCGCGGCGGGCGTCCTCCAGCTCGCCGAGCACGTCGATGCCGTGCCGTGCCGCCTCGAGCTCCGCGTGCAACCGGACGATGGCCGGGTGGACGCTGTCGTCCGGACGGTACGGACGGTTCTCCTGATCCTGCATGGTGCCCCCTCGGGACACTGCGTCGGGTACGCCGTGTCCGCTGCGGAGCCTAGCAACGCGCTGCTCGCGAGGCCGATACCCCCCTCTGCGGGACGGACCGTTCTGCCCTCGTCCGGGTGGCGTGGCGGGGTCACTGTGACGAGATTCAGCCTCTTCCCACCCGGAACCGCCCACGGACCGCCGTTCCCTGCCACGATGGGGGCCGAGGAGGTCGATCATGCGCCTGTTGGTGGTCGAGGACGACGACGAGATGCGCGCGCTCATGGAGCGTGGGCTCGCGGCAGAGGGGTACCGCGTCACGGCGGTCGAGAACGGTGTCGAGGCGCTCATCGCCCTCGGCGAGCAGGCCTTCGACCTCGCGGTCGTCGACGTCATGATGCCGGGCATGTCCGGCTTCGAGCTCGCCCGCCGGATCCGCGAGCGGGAGGACCCCGTGCGCATCCTGCTCGTCACCGCACGTGACGCCGTCGACGACCGGGTCTTCGGACTCGACGCGGGTGCGGACGACTACCTCACGAAGCCCTTCGCGTTCGCCGAGCTGACCGCCCGCCTCCGCGCGCTCGGTCGCCGCGAGTCGGCTGCCGGGCAGCGGGTCATCGAGGTCGGCGACGTCGCCATCGACTCCGAGGCCCGACGGGTGTCGATCAAGGGGCAGCGCGTCGCCGTCAGCCCGACCGAGTTCGCCCTGCTCCGGCTGCTCGCCCGGTCGGTCGGGACCGTCGTCGACCGCCCGAAGATCCTCGAGGAGGTCTGGGACGGCTCGCAGCACGTGGACCCGAACGTCGTCGAGCAGTACATCTCGTACCTCCGCAAGAAGCTGACCTCGCACGAGGCGACGGTCGCCATCGCGACGGTCCGGGGCCGCGGCTACCGGCTCGACCTGCTCGGGGCGTGACCGGGTCGGCACCCACGACCGGGACGGTCCGCGGCGGACGCGGCCTGCCCCGGCCGCTCCGGGTGCTCTCGCTCCGCGCCCGCATCACGATCGGCTCGACGGCGATCGCGGCGGTCGTGATCCTGCTGCTCGTGCTCGTCATGCGCTTCCAGGTCGTCAGCGTCGTCGCCAGCGCCACCCGCACCCTGCTCGACGCCGACGTCGACCCGTACGTGGCGACGCTGGAGGTCGACAGCGACCCGGACCTGTCCGCACCGGGCAACGCCCAGCTCGTCGCCGTCGTGGCCCCGTCGGGCCAGATCCGGCTGTCGACCATGCCGCCCCGGGTCGAGCGGGCGCTCGGCAGCCTGACGTCGACCGAGTCGGGCACGTCGCTCATCACCGTCTCCGGGTCCGAGTACCGCGTCGTCATCGAGCACCCGGTCAACGCCGCCGGACGCTGGACCGTCGTCGCCGCACGCAACTCGCAGGCCGAGGCGATCGTGGTCGACGACCTCACCACCACGCTGTCGCTCACCGGCCTCGCGATCCTCATCGCCTTCGGCATCGCGTCGTGGGCGCTCGCCACCGCGGCGCTCCGCCCGGTGAACCGGATGCGCCGCGAGGCCGAACGGCTCTCCGTCGCCCCCGAGCGCGCCGAGCTGCCGGTCGGTCCGGCGCAGGACGAACTGGCCTCGCTCGCCACCACGCTGAACGCCTTCCTCGCACGCACCCGCCAGGTGACCGAACGCGAGCGACAGATGGTCTCCGACGCCAGCCACGAGCTGCGCACGCCCCTCGCGATCCTCACCACCCAGCTCGACCTGGCGTCGCTCGACGGCGACGACGCTGCGGCGCTCGCGGCGCACATCGACCGCGCCAAGCGGAGCGTCGCCCGGCTCTCGCGGCTCGCGAACGACCTGCTCACGCTGTCGCGCATCGAGGACGCGGAGGAACGCGAGCAGGACGGCGCGCAGCCGACCACCGCCTGGAGCGACCTGGGCGACGAGGTCATGGCCGCCGTCGACCGGGTGCGCCTCATCGCCTCGGCGAAGGACATCACGGTGGACTTCGACCTCGAACGGACCCCGGACCCGGTCGGAGCGGCGGAACCACGCTTCCGCCTCGACACCGGTGGCATGGCGCAGCTCGTCACCAACACGGCGAGCAACGCGGTCGCCGCACTCCCCCGTGGTGGTGGCGTCTTCGTGTCGTGGCGGGTCGAGGGCGACGAGGGTGTCCTGCAGGTGACCGACGACGGACCCGGTGTCCCGGAGTCGTTCATCCCCGTCGCGTTCGACCGGTTCACCCGGCCGGACGAGGCTCGGACGTCGCGCCGCGACCCGGACCCGGCGACGGGCGGGGTGCCGGTGCCGGGCGGCTCGGGCCTCGGGCTCGCGATCGTGCGCGCGATCGCGGAACGGTCGGGAGGAACGGCTGCCCTCCGCAACGTCCGGTCCGGTGGTCTCGAGGTCACCGTGCGCATCCCCGTGGTGCGCGAGCAGACCGCGTCCTGACGGTCACTGGAAGTCCCGCGACCGGGTCCGCACCGCCAGCGGCAGGTGCTCGATCCGGTCCGCCACCAGGTTCACCACGCCGTCCGGCGACCGCTCGAGGATCCCCCGCACCACCACGGCCGGCGACTCCCGTGCCACCCGCCGGTACCGTCCCCACACGCCGACGCTGCAGATGACGTTCACCAGCCCGGTCTCGTCCTCGACGTTCAGGAACGTGATGCCCGACGCCGTCGCCGGGCGTTGCCGGTGCGTCACGATGCCGCCCACCTCGACCCGTCGTCCGGTCTCCGCCGTCGCGGTGTCCTGCACGCTGAGCACCCCGCGGGCGCGCAGTCGCGGGCGGACGTGGTGGACCGGGTGGTCGTCGGTCGACATGCCCGTCGACCACATGTCCGCGATCAGGACGTCCCCGCTCGTCATCTGCCCGAACAGCGGCGGCTGCACGGTGACCTGGGTGTCGGGCAGCTGGTCGGGTCGTTCCGCAGCCGCCTGCGCCGCCGACCACATGCCGCTGCGCCGGTCGATCCCGAGCCCGGCGAAGGCGTCCGCTGCGGCCAGGGCCTCGAGCTGCGCGGTCGTCAGCCGGACACGACGGGCCAGGTCGGACATGTCCGTGAAGGGCCCGTGCGCCGCCCGCTCCGCGACGATCGCCTCGGCGCTCCGCCGGCCGAGCGAGGCGACCTCGGCCAGGCCCAGGCGGACGGCGAAGGCCCCGTCGCGTCGGTGCTCCGCGGTGTCGTCGGGCAGCGAGCCGTCGAACGGCAGCACGGGCGGCTGCTCCCCGGCCAGGCAGGCGTCGGCCCCGGTCGCACCGCTCTCGGCGTCGGGCAGGGGCTCCAGCGTCGCGTCGACCGCCGAGCGCAGGATGTCCGGCCGCAGCACCCGCACCCCGTGCCGCCGGGCGTCGGCGACCAGGGTCTGCGGTGAGTAGAACCCCATCGGCTGTGCCCGGAGCAACGCCGCCAGGAACGCCCCCGGGTAGTGCAGCCGCATCCAGGCGCTGGCGTAGACGATGAGCGCGAAGCTGATCGAGTGGCTCTCCGCGAACCCGAAGTTCGCGAACGCCTGGATCTTGGCGTAGATCGTGTCGGCGTCCTCGCCGTGGATGTCGTTCGCCGCCATCCCCGCGTAGAGCTTCTCGCGCAGCCGCTCGATCTTCTCGAGGCCACGCTTCGAGCCCATCGCCCGGCGGAGCAGGTCCGCGTCGTCCCCGGAGCACCCGCCGACGGCGATGGCCATCTGCATGAGCTGCTCCTGGAAGAGCGGGACCCCGAGCGTCCGCTCGAGCACGGGTTCGAGCGACGGGTGGATGTACGTGATCGGTTCCTCGCCCGTCCGGCGCCGGATGTACGGGTGCACGGCACCGCCCTGGATCGGACCGGGACGCACGAGCGCGACCTCGATCACCAGGTCGTAGAACCGCCGGGGCAGCAGCCGCGGGAGGGTGCCCATCTGTGCGCGGGACTCCACCTGGAACACCCCGATCGTGTCCGCACGGCAGAGCTGGTCGTAGACGCCCTGCTCCTCCTTCGGGATCGAGTGCATGTCCCAGCGCTCCCCGCAGTGTTCGTCGGCCAGGTCGAACGAGTACTGCAGCGCCGCGAGCATCCCGAGCCCGAGCATGTCGAACTTCACGAGCCCCATGAAGGCGCAGTCGTCCTTGTCCCACTGCAGCACGGTCCGGCCGTCCATGCGGGCGTGCTCGATGGGCACGACCTCGCCGACGGGCCGGTCGGTGAGCACCATGCCCCCGGAGTGGATGCCGAGGTGCCGTGGGAACCCGAGCACCTGCTGGGCCATGTCGACCACGGTGTCCGGGATGTCGTGGTCCTGGCTCTCGGTGACCGACCCCCACCGTTCGACCTGCTTCGACCAGGCGTCCTGCTGCCCGGGGCTGTGCCCGAGCGCCTTCGCCATGTCCCGCACGGCGCCCTTCGGCCGGTAGGTGATGACGTTCGCGACCTGCGCCGCGTTGAACCGTCCGTACTTCTCGTAGACGTACTGGATCACCTCCTCGCGCCGGTCCGAGTCGAAGTCGACGTCGATGTCGGGCTCCTCGTCGCGCATCGCCGACAGGAACCGCTCGAACGGCAGTCCGTACCGGATGGAGTCGACCGCGGTGATCTCGAGCAGGTAGCAGACGGCCGAGTTCGCCGCCGAGCCGCGCCCCTGGCACAGGATGCCCCGCTGCCGGGCGTACTGCACCATGTCCCGCACGATCAGGAAGTACCCCGGGAAGTCCTTGTCCGCGATGACGGACAGCTCCCGCTCGATGCGTTCACGCTTCTGCGGGTCGACACCGTCGGCGCTGCCCGGGTAGAACCGACGGGCGCCCTGCCAGGTGAGCTCGCGCAGCCACGACATCGTCGTGTGCCCCTCGGGGACCTCGACGTCGGGCAGCCCGGGCTTGGCGGTCCGGAGCCGGAACCCGAGCTCGTCGGCCAAGGCGACGCTCGTCTCGACGGCGCCCGGCCAGCGCGCGAAGCGCGCGGCCATCTCGGCACCGGACCGCAGGTGGGCGGTCGGGGCCGCCGGCAACCAGCCGTCGATCTCGTCGAGGCTCCGCCGTGCCCGCACGGCCGCCAGCGCGGTCGCCACGGGGAAGCGGTCGGGGGTCGCGTAGTGCACGTTCCCGGTCGCCACGACGGGGAGTCCGTGCCGTGCCGCGAGCGTCGCGAGGACGTCGTTCCTGGCGGTGTCGAGCGGTTCCCCGTGGTCGGTCAGCTCGACGACCACCCCGGCCGTGCCGAACCGGTCGAGCAGCGCACGCAGGGCCTCGTCCGCCGCCGACTCGCCCCCGCGCTCGAGGGCCTGGCGGACGGTGCCCTTCCGGCAGCCCGTGAGGACCCGCCAGTGTCCGTCGGCCTGCGCCGCGAGCTCGTCGAGGTCGTACTGCGGCCGCCCCTTCTCGGCCCCTGCTGCCAGGTTCGCCCGCGTGACGGCCGCGGCGAGCCGGTGGTAGCCGTCCTGCCCGTCGGCGAGCAGCAGCAGGTGTGTGCCCTCCGGGTCGGGGACGCCGTTCTGCGGTTCGGTCAGCCCGAGGGACAGCTCGGTGCCGTACACGGTCGTCACGGTCGGGTACGCCTCGGCCACCTCGGCCATCCGGGCAGCGCCGTAGAACCCGTCGTGGTCCGTCAGCGCCAGGCCGTGCAGGTGCAGGCGTGCGGCCTCCTCCACCAGGTGCTCCGGACCGCTGGCGCCGTCGAGGAAGCTGAAGGTCGAGTGCGCGTGCAGCTCGGCGTACGGCACGACCGGGGCGTCGTCGTCGGCGGCGGGTGTCGGCGGGACGTACCGGGACCGCTTCCGCGACCAGGCCGGGCTGTCCCCGCCGTCGCCGGCGTGCGTACTGTCCGGCCGCTTGTCCGACAGGGCGCGTTCGAACTGCGACCACGGGATCGGTGGGTTGCTGTAGCCCATCAGGTCTCCTTCACGTCGCGACCGCCTCGGCCCACCACCGGTGGTCGGCGAGCACCAGGTACCAGGCCCGGCCGTCGTCGTCGACGACCTGCAGCCGGTGCAGTCGCCGCCCGCCGGCCTCCCACCAGCGCACGACGAGCGGCCACGGCCCCGCCCACGCGGTCACGGACGCGAACCGGCCGCCCCGCTCACCCTCGGCCCGGAACCGCTCCGGCACCGCGGTGAGTGCGCCGCGGTCGTCGACGTCGACGGTGTCACCCCCCGCAGCGACGACGTCCACCGGACGGGGTCGCTCGAGCACGGTCGCGGGTGGCGGCCCCGGGAGCCTGCCGGGCCACGGCCGGTCGCGGACGGTCGCCAACGCCCGCTCGCCGCCGACCGGGGCGTCGCCCCACGGCACGAGCACGACGCGCTCGGCCAGCGTGCGGCCCCCGCCGATCCGCGGGGTGACCACGCCCTCGTGTCCGACGAGCCCCTGCACCCGGGCGAGGGCGTGGTGCACCCGCTCGTCGGGTCCGGTCCCCCAGAGCCCACGCTCGTGGTTCGACGCGTCGTCGACCGCGACCGGCTCGAGCACCACCTGGACCACGGGCGCCTCGAGCCCGGAGGGGTCCACGCCGCCGGCGAGCTGCCAGCGCACGCGGTCGACGACGTCGGCGGCGTCGAACCAGCGCGGGTGCACCCAGGTCCGTTCGAGCAGGAGGTCGCGCTCGTCGACGATGCCCACCCGGATCGTGGTCGCGACGAGTCCGGCCGCGCGCAGCCGTGCGGCGAAGTCGTCGGCCGAACGGCGGAAGGCGAACGCCACCTGGTCGGCACGGTCGAGCGGTGGCTCGAAGGACGCCTCGACCCGAAGCTCCGGCGGGACCGCCCGCGCTGCGACCTCGCGCGGGTCGCGACCGCCCGCCAGCCGGTGCAGGAACGCCCCGGCGACACCGAACCGGTCGCGCACCTGCTCGTCGCCGAGCGCGGCGAAGTCGCCGAGCGTGGCGATGCCGAGCCGCCCGAGCACCATCGCCAGGTCCGGGTCGCCGAGCACGCCGAGCGGCAGGTCCGCCAGGAACGGGGCCGAACCGCCGACCGGCACGATGCGCACCCGCTCCCCCGGGCGCACGGGACGCGACCGCGCTGCCTGTTCCGCCGCGAACGGGGTGTCCGCCACCCCGGCACGCACACCGGGCGCACCGTGGTCGGCGGCGATCCCGGCCAGCGTCGCCGCGGCCGCCCGCTCGCCACCGTAGTAGCGCGCAGGCCCCCGGGAGCGCAGGGCGATCGTCCCCGGTCGCAGGACCTCGACCCCGGGGACCGCTTCCTCGATCGCACGGATGACGGGTTCGAACGCGCGGTGGTCGAGTGCGTCGTCGTAGGGCTCGACCACGAGTTCCGGGCAGCGCGCCTGGGCCTCGCGCACGCGGAGGCCCCGCACCACCCCCTGCTGCCGGGCACTGGCCGAGCTGGCGAACACCACCCCCTTCGCCACCAGGGCGAACGGGTGCTCGGGCGGCGACCCCGCGGCCCGGGCGGCGGCGATCACCGGCCAGTCCGGGCACCAGAGCACGATCGTGCGCGCAGGCGGTGGTTCCGGCAGGGCGCCGCCACGGGCCAGGGCATCGGCACGCACGGCCCCCGGCCCCGGCACCCCGGCGCCGGCGGTCCCCCTGGTCGTGCCGCGCGGCGAGGCGGCACGGGCCCGTCCCCGCGGGCTCACGACGCCACCGCGACCGGGCGGAGCACCCGGGAGTCCCCGGCACCGTCGGCGGCCGCGATGCCGACGCTGCCCGGAGCGCCCGTGTCCGTCCCACCGGCCCGGGCGACCAGGGGCGCGGCGGGTCGCACCGCACCGTCCGCCGCCGGGAGCAGCAGGTCGGCGCTGACGGGTCGACCTGCTCCCGCGCGGCCGGACGCCGTCACCGTGGCACGCCGCTCCGCCAGGTACCCGTGGCCGTCGCCGATGCCGGTCCACACCGAGCCGCTCACCCGCAGCGTGACGTCGGCGCCCGGCCAGGTGCCGAGGGCGACGAGCGCTCCACCGCGCTGCCGCAGCCGCGCGGACAGCCGCGAGACGTCGCCGGGCACGACCCGGCCGAGCGGTCGCGTCAGGACGATCTGCGCCACGTCGGCGAGGGCTGCGGTCACCGTGAGCCACTGGTCGCCCGGATCGGGCACGAGCACGAGTCGTTCGAGGTCGATGCCCATCGCCGCCGCCGCCTCGACCCCGAAGGACTGCACACCGACCACGGCGCACCAGGCCCCCTCGGCCGAGGCCGCCTGCAGCATGGTCATCGCGAGCAGCACGGACTCCTGCACGGCGTAGGAGCCACCGACCCGGATCGCGCCACCGGGCAGCAGCGACCGCAGGGCGTCGGCGGTGGGGAGCCCCTGGACGTCGACGCGGGGTGCTTCCATCTCGGACACTCGGGAGCGCAGCAACGTGATGCGTTCGAGCGCCGCCCGGGCGTCCCCCAGGTGGTCGACGCGCCGGGTCGGTCGGGACGCCCCGGAGCGGCCCCCGGGGCGAGCGGGACCGTCGGGCCCGGTCGCCCCCTCGGGCCCGGGCGACAGGAGTGCCGCCGCCGTCTGCATGCCCTCATATTCGAACATGTGTTCGATGATGTCAACCGGGTCCGACATCCGGTGGACAACGACTTCGAACACCCGTTCGACATGCCCGACCGGTGCCGGGACGCGGTCCCGACCCGCGCCCGGGCACCCTGCTCACCAGCGGGCCGAGACCCCCAGTGCTCCGAACACCGACCGGGTCTTCGTCTCGACCTCGTCCGCCTCGTCCGACGCGACCGACGACCACGTCACCGCGCCTCCGGCCCCGAACGTCCGGACGCGTTCCGCTCCCCGGTCGTCCAGCACCGTCACCAGTGTGCGGATGGCCACCGACAGGTCGACCGCACCGTCCGCGGAGAAGTAGCCAACGACCCCCGAGTACACGCCCCGCGGTGCCCCCTCGAGCCGGTCCGCGATCGCCATCGCGCTGATCTTCGGCGCCCCGGTCATCGATCCCGGCGGGAACGCAGCGCGCACGAGCGCTGCACGGGACGCCCCGGCCGGCAGCACGGCGGACACCGTCGACACGAGCTGGTGCACGGTCGCGTAGGTCTCGACGTCGCAGAGCCGCTCGACGTGCACCGACCCGGGCACCGCCGAGCGGAGCAGGTCGTTCCGCAGCAGGTCGACGATCATGACGTTCTCGGCGCGGTCCTTCGGGCTCGCCGCGAGCGCCGCGCGCGCCGTGGCGTCACGTCGCGGGTCCGGGTCACGCGGCCGCGTGCCCTTGATCGGCTCGGCGACGACCGTGCCGTCGGCACCGACCCGCAGGAACCGCTCCGGCGAGCGGCTCGCGACCCGCAGCGTGCCGAGTCGCAGGTAGGCACCGAACGGGACGGGGTCCGCCCGCCGCAGTCGCAGGTACTCGACCAGGTGCGGGTCCGTGGCGGGCGCGGGCAGGGCCTCCCGTCCGGATGCACCGACCGCGAAGGCGGTCGTGAGGCACACCTGGAACGCGTTCCCCTCACGGATCTCGGCGCGGCACGCCTCGACCGCTGCCTCGTACGCGTCGCGGGACACGCGCCCGTCCGCACCGGCCTGGAGGCCCGTGGTGCCGTCCGTCGCGTCGACGGACGGCCGCCCCGTGTGCGGCCCCGCGAGCCACGCCCGGTTCGCCGCACTGGCCGTCGGTTCGTCGTCGGTCACCAGGGCGAGCGCCCAGGCACGACCGTCGGCGTGCACGACGAGCGCGCGGTCCACGAAGCGCAGGTCGGCGTCCGCGTGTGCCGCGGCGCGGTCGGGGCCGCCGGACTCGCGACCGAGCTCGTACCCGAGGAACCCGACCCAGCCGAGCGCGAACCCGCAGCCCGGCACGGGGGCCTCGAGCGCCGGGGTCCGGGTCAGCAGGTCGTCGAGCACGGTGAAGGCGGCACGCGCCTCGGTGCGGGACGGCCCGAACCACCGCTGCGCAGCGGACGGGACCTCGAGCACCGCGTGTCGGTCCTCGTGCCGGAACCGCGTCGCGAACGGCCCGTCCGTGTGGGCGAGGACCGACCACCGGGCGCGTCCACGAGCGGCCTCCGGCGCACCCTCGGGCAGCCCGGAGTCGAGCCAGACGACGTCGGAGCCGGTGGCAGCCGCCAGCGCACCGAGGTCCGGGGCGACGTCGAGGCGACGCGCGAGGACCCGCGCTCGGGTCAGACCGCGGCGATCGTCCACGAGGCGGCGTGCGCGGCACCGGGTGCGAGCACGACGAGCCCGGACTCCTCGCCAGCGTTGAAGGCGTCCGGCGCGCAGGTCATCGGTTCGACCGCGAGGCCGACGCGGTGGTACTCCGGCACGACGTGGTCAGCGGTGTGCACCTGCGCCCAGCCGCACTCCGGCCCGAAGGACACCCGGACCCCGTGGCCGTCCGCCGCGGTGAGCACGATCGTCGCCAGCCCGTCGCCGTTCCGGTCGAACCCGGTGAACGCGTGGTCGATGAAACGGTCGCCGATCGCGGTCGCGGTGCGCAGGTCGAACTCGTCGTGCACGGGGGCGGTGCCGGTCGGCACGAGACGGTCCTCGGTGACCTCGAGCACCTCGGCGGCGGGCAGGGTGAGGGTCCAGTCGTCGACGCGACCGGCGCCGGCGACGAGGTACGGGTGCGGCCCGGTCCCCCACGGTGCCGCGTCCCCACCGGTGTTCGTCCCGGTGACGGTCGTGTGCAGCCCGTCGGCGTCGACGCGGTACTCGACGAGCACCTCGACGCGGTACGGGTACCCCTCCTGCGCGGGGACGGTCGTGGCGAGCACGGCACGGTCGGGCTCGTGGGCCACGATGCGGAAGTCGGTCCAGGCGACGAGGCCGTGCAGCGCGTGGTGCCGCTTCGGTTCGGTCAGGGCGAGCTCGTGGTCCTGTCCGCCGAAGGTGTACCGGCCGTCGACGACCCGGTTCGGCCACGGAGCCAGGACGGCGCCGCGGAAGGCCGGACGGACCTCGTCGGCGGCGAACGGGACGACCAGGTCGCGTCCGTCGGCGCGGAGTGTCCGGAGCGACGCCCCGACCGAGGCGATCTCGGCGGTGTACCCGCCGGCGGTGATCGTCAGGGCGGACCCGGACAGCGGGGATCCGGCCAGGTGAGGACCGGTCGGCTGGGAACCGGCCACGGGGGCGACGTTGCTCATGCGCAACAGCGTACTGGGGTGCGGCGGCCCGGAACGACGAAGCCCCGCCGGGGGTCCGGCGGGGCTTCGTCGTGTTCTTCGGTGGATCTGAGGGGACTCGAACCCCTGACCCCCTGCATGCCATGCAGGTGCGCTACCAGCTGCGCCACAGACCCAGATCGTGTTGCTCCGTGCCCCCGTTCCCGGCGGCACCATGAAATCGTACACCACGCGAACGCCGGGTGACGAAATCGTCTCCGCCACCCGGGCGCGTCGCGACTACGCCGTGTGGTCGACGGGCAGTTCGAGCGGGATCGTCGGGCAGTCCGACCAGAGGCGCTCGAGCGAGTAGTACTGACGGTCTTCCTCGTGGAAGACGTGCACGACGATGTCGCCGAAGTCGATGAGGACCCAGCGGCCCTCGGTCCGGCCCTCGCGTCGGAGCGGCTTGGCGCCGGCAGCGATCAGACGGTCCTCGACCTCGTCCGCGATGGCGAGCACGTTGCGCTCGTTCCGGCCGGTCGCGAGCAGGAACACGTCGGTGAGCTGCAGCGGCCCGGTCACGTCGAGGGCGACGAGGTCTTCGGCCTGCTTCGCGTCGGCCGCCTGGGCGGCGATCTGCACGAGTTCCAGTGCGCGTGAGGAGGCGGTCACGGAGTCCTTCCGGTCGTCGGCACCGCGCTCTGCGGGTCCGTGTGGTGGGTCCTGATCATAGGCCACCCCGCCGACAGCGGCCAGGCCGGTGGGCCGGGTCGGGCGACGGGGCGACGTTCGACGAGGGGTCGGCGGGCGGTCAGCCGCCGAGGTGGGTGGTGAGCAGGGCGACGATGATGACCCCGGCGGCCGCCAGACCGACGGCGCCGACGGTGACGCCGAGGATGACCGGGGTCCGGGACTCCTTCGGCTTCGCGGCGGCGAGCACGACCTGACGGGTGGACGTGTGGCTCGACACCGCACGGCTCGCCCGGACGGGGCTCGCGTCCGTCTCCGGCTGCTCGTCGTGCTGCTCGAGCAGACGGTCGACCTCGGACCCGTCGATCGGTCGGTGTGACCCGGTGGAGGACAGCGATGCGGGCAGGTCGATCGAACCGGTCAGGATGACCTCACCCGTGGCGTTCAGGGCCCCGGTCGGGTCGGCCAGCGCCGAGTTCGGCAGCACGATCGAGTTGGTGTCCTGCACCGCGACGCGGCGCGTGCCCGTCACGTCGTGCACCTCGGCGTCACCGGCGTCCCGCGCCTGCTGGGTCCAGTGACCGGCCGGCGGCTCGAAGGCCGTCGTGACCGGCTTCGGCTCGGGGCTCCGACGGAACGCGGCGGGGACGCGGGGGGCGTCACCGACGGCGTCGGCGCCGTCGTCGGGACGGGAATCCGTCGCCGGCGTCGGGCGCTGGATCGGGACCTCGTTCGTGTCGTCGTCGAGCGACAGCGGGAAGACGACGGGCGTCGAGGACGAGGGCATCCGCGCCGACGACGGTGCCACTCGGGCGGCATCGTCGTCCGCGGCACCGTCCGAGCGCCGTGCGTCGTCGGTCTGGCCGTCGTCGGTGGTCTGGCCGTCGTCGGTGGCCCGGGCGTCGCCGGTGGTCGGGGCGTCGTCGGTCTCCGGCGGCGCCCAGGTCGTGCGGTGGCGTCGGGGTTCCTCGGCGTGCGCCGCGGCCTCGCTCAGGGGCTCGATCGCGTCCGGGGAGCCGTCGGCCTCGGTCGCCTGGGCCACCGCAGCGGCGTCGAGCATCTCGGTCTCGGCGGCAGGCTCCTGACCGGGTGCGTCCGTGGCGTCGCCGGTCCGGTCCGTCGCCTCGGAGGCGTCGACGACCGGGGTCGGGGCGAGCGGGACCTGGGCGGACCGGACCGGGTCCTGCGCCGAGGTCGGACGATCCGCGGACGCCGGGACCGGACGCGGCGGGGTCGACGACCCGCGGTCTGCCGAGGCCGGACGCGGACGCTCGGTGTCCTGGTCGAGGTGACCGACCGACCCGATGACGTCCTGGACGGTGCGGTCGGAGGACTGCGGGGTCGGCGCGCGCAGCGGCACGGGCTGCACCGCCTGCCCCTCGGCCTCGCGCATCAGGCGGAGCTGACGACGGGTGAGGCCGCCGGTCCCCGGCACGATCTCCGTCGCCGAGGCCGGAGCCGGGGTGAGCGGGAACACCGCGCCGGCGGGCTGCGGGGCAGGAGCGGAGTCGCCGGAGGCGGGACGGGCTGCCGACTGCGCGGGGCCGCTCGGCGACGGCGCGACGTGCGAGCCCGGTCGCCGACGGGCCTCGGACTGGTCGGACGGTGCTGCGACGGTCGGCGGCGGGGTGACCGGCTGCCCGCCGGCTGCGGCGGCACGCTCCCGCTCGCGCGCCTCACGCCGCGAGAGAGGCGGCTGCGCGTCGGACGAACTCATGCAACGCTCCGATACAGGTGGTGCTTGGAGATGTACTGGACGACCCCGTCCGGGACCAAGTACCACACGGGGTGGCCGCGCCTGACCCGGTCGCGGCAATCCGTCGAGGATATCGCCAGTGCAGGGACTTCGAGCAAGCTCACGTCTCGTTCGGGGAGTCCGGTGATGCTCAGGTCGTGGCCCGGACGGGTGACCGCGACGAAGTGCGCGAGGTCCCAGAGGCCATCATGATCCTTCCAGTCGAGGATCTGCTGAACGGCGTCCGCGCCCGAGATGAAGACGAGCTGCGCATCCGGTCGCTGGTCACGCAGGTCGCGGAGCGTGTCGATCGTGTAGGTGGGCCCCGGACGGTCGATGTCGACCCGGCTGACCGTGAACATCGGGTTCGACGCCGTCGCGATGACCGTCATCAGGTACCGGTGTTCGGCGTCGGTGACGTCCGACTTCATGTACGGCTGACCGGTGGGGACGAAGACGACCTCGTCCAGGTCGAAGGCACGCGCGACCTCGGACGCCGCCACGAGGTGCCCGTGGTGGATCGGGTCGAACGTGCCGCCCATCACGCCGATGCGTGGGCGCCCCGTGCTCTCGAGCATCGAGCGGCGTGTCAGAGCTTGGTGTGACCGAACTCGTCGACACCCGTCTCGTGGTGGCGGGTGGCCTCGAACTTGTGCGAGTGACGGTACGCGACGTCGCGGAAGCTCCAGGTGACGAACCCGAGGAACGTGAAGAACAGCGCGCCGCACATCGGGAAGACGAACGCGGGCACCCCGGAGGCGTGCTCAGCAGCTTCTGCGAGGAAGGTCATCGGTCCGGTGCTCCGTTCGATCGGGTGGGAAGTCGCGGCCCAGTCTAGCCGCGGATCTGTCCGTGCCCGCGCACGATCCACTTGGTGCTGGTGAGCTCGGGCAGTCCCATCGGGCCGCGCGCGTGCAGCTTCTGCGTCGAGATGCCCACCTCGGCGCCGAAACCGAACTCGCCGCCGTCGGTGAAGCGCGTCGACGCGTTCGCCATCACCACCGCGGAGTCGACCTCGGCCAGGAAGCGCTCGGCCGTGTCGACGTCGTCGGTCACGATCGACTCCGTGTGGCGCGTCGACCACCGCGCGATGTGCGCCATCGCCGCGTCGACGTCGGGTACGACCCGGATCGACAGGTCCAGGTCCATCGACTCCGTCGCCCAGTCCGCATCGGTCGCGCGGAGCACGCCGGGGACGATGGTCCGGGTGGCGTCGTCGCCGCGCAGGGTCACGCCGGCGGCTCGGAGGCGGTCGGCCAGCACCGGCAGCAACCGCTCGGCAGCCGCCTCGTGCACGAGCAGCGTCTCGAGGGCGTTGCAGACACTCGGCCGCTGGACCTTGCTGTTCAGCACGATGTCGACCGAGCGCTCCAGCGGTGCCGACACATCGAGGTACACGTGCACCACGCCCGCACCGGTCTCGATCACGGGCACCTGCGACTCGGTCACGACGGTCTGGATGAGCGAGGCACTCCCCCGCGGCACCAGGACGTCCACGAGCCCGCGAGCACGCATCAGGTCGGTCGCCCCCTGGCGCCCGAACTCGTCGATCGTCTGCACGAGGTCCGCCGGCAGCCCCACCGAGGCCACCGCCCCGCGGATGCGCTCGACCAGTTCGGCGTTGGTGCGCTGCGCTGCCGATCCGCCACGGAGGACGACGGCGTTGCCGCTCTTCAGCGCGAGCGCGGCGATGTCGACGGTCACGTTCGGGCGCGCCTCGTAGATGGCCCCGACGACCCCGAACGGCACGCGGACCTGGGTGAGCTGGAGTCCGTTCGGCAACCGAGACCCGCGGACGAGGTCGCCGACCGGGTCCGGCAGTCCCACCACGTGCTCGACCGCCCCGGCGAGGGCGTCGATCCGTGCGGTGTCGAGGCGCAGGCGGTCGAGCAGACCGGAGGAGAGCCCGCCGTCCTCGCCCGCGACGAGGTCTCCGTGGTTCGCCGCGACGATGGCGTCCGTCCCGGCGCGCAGGGCGACCGCGACGGCGCGCAGTGCCTGGTCCTTGACCGCCGTGGTCGCCGTCGCGAGCGCCGTCGAGGCGGCACGCGCCGCGACCAGCTTGTCGGTGAGGGTGGGGGCGGTGACGATCGGCGACATGGTCCGATACTAGGTCGACCGCCGGGCTCGTGACGCTGGTGGGGTCGCAGCTGTGGGGACGGCCGGGAGGCGCCACTCGGGTGCAGGAATCCGCTCACGCCCGCGGGTGCCCGGTACCGCTCGCGATCGTGCCGCCAGGGCGGGGCGTGCCGCGGCGTCTCGACCGAACGCCGACGTCTCGACCGCAGGCCGACGTCGCGGGCCGGCACCGTGCCTCCCGGCCGACCGACCCCCGTCAGCGCCGCGGCGCCGCGTGGAACCAGGTGCCGACGTGCTCCCCGGCCAGTGCCCGGTCGACGAGCGCGGTCCCGGTGACGAGCACCGACGTCCCCGCCTCGGCCGCGAGCCGGGCCGCGGCGACCTTCGTGCCCGCTCCGCCGGTCCCGACGCCGGCCGCCCCGACCGACCCGAAGGTCACGCCGGCGAGCTCGTCACCGAACGGGACCTCGTCGATGGGCTCGGCCCCCGGGTGCTCCGGCGGACGGGTGTAGAGCGACGCGACGTCGGACAGCAGCACGAGCGCGTCGGCCCCGAGGAGCCGCGCGACGAGGGCCGCGAGCCGGTCGTTGTCCCCGAAGCGGATCTCGTGGGTGGCGACCGTGTCGTTCTCGTTGACGATGGGGAGCACCCGCAGCGCGAGCAACCGGTCGACCGCCCGCTGCGCGTTCACCCGGTGCGTCGGGTTCTGCATGTCCCCCGCGGTGAGGAGCACCTGTGCCGCGACGATGCCGTGCCGGTCGAGCTCCTTCTGGTACCGGAACATGAGCACGTTCTGCCCGGTCGCGGCCGCTGCCTGCTGGGTCGCCAGGTCCTCGGGGCGTCCCTCGAGCCCGAGGAACGGGAACCCGGTGGCGATGGCACCGGAGGACACGAGGACGACCTCGGTGCCACGCGCATGTGCCGCCGCCAGGGCGTCCACGAGCGCGGCGATCTGCCCGGTGTTGTCACCGCTGACCGACGACGACCCCACCTTGACGACGAGCCGGCGCGCACGCGGCACGTCCTGCCGCCGGCTGACGGGCCCGAGTTCGGTGCGTGCGCGCGCGTCGGTCATGCGTCGGTCAGTCCTGGTCGTCCCGGTCGTCGTCGGCCCACAGGCCGGACACGCGCTCCTGCTCGAGCTCGGCGCGCGCAGCCGCCTTGGCGTCCATGCGCTCGAAGTACTCCTCGCGGCGCTCGTTGCGCGTCGGGCGCGACGATCCGCCGACGCGGGCGTCCGTGCCGCGGGCGCTCGTGATGAGCTCGGCGGTCGACGTCAGCGTGGGCTCCCAGTCGAACACCATGCCGCCGTCCCCGCCGATGACGACGGTGGACCCGGCGACCGCTCCGGCCTTGAACAGGCCGTCCTCGACGCCGAGCTTCGCGAGCCGGTCGGCCAGGTAGCCGATCGCCTCTTCGTTCGTGAAGTCGGTCTGGGTGACCCAGCGCTCCGGCTTGTCGCCCCGGACGCGGTAGAAGCGGTGCTCCTCGCCGCCCTCGGCGCGCACGGTGAAGGGCTTCTCGTTGACGGCCTTCGGGCGGAGGACGATGCGCTCCTGCTCGGGCGCGGCGGGACGATCGGCACGCGCCTGCTCGACGACCTCGGCCAGGGCGAACGTCAGCTCGCGCAGACCCTTGCGGGACGCGGTCGAGATCGGGAACACGCGGTAGCCGCGCTCCTCGAGCTCGGCGGTGACGAAGTCGGCGAGCTCGGCTGCCTCGGGCACGTCGACCTTGTTGAGCGCGACGAGCTGCGGACGCTCGAGGAGCGGGGTCTGGCCCTCCGGCACCGGGTAGCGCTCCAGCTCGCCGAGGATGACGTCGAGGTCGGAGAGCGGGTCGCGGCCCGGGTCGAGCGTGGCGCAGTCGATGACGTGCAGGAGCGCCTCGCAGCGCTCGACGTGCCGGAGGAACTCGAGGCCGAGGCCCTTGCCCTCCGACGCGCCCTCGATCAGGCCCGGGACGTCGGCGACGGTGAAGCGGACCTCGCCCGACTCGACGACGCCGAGGTTCGGCGTCAGGGTCGTGAACGGGTAGTCGGCGATCTTCGGCTTCGCGGCGGAGATCGCGGCGATGAGCGAGGACTTGCCGGCGCTCGGGAACCCGACCAGGGCGACGTCGGCGATCGTCTTCAGCTCGAGGCTGACGTCGCCGGTCCACCCCGGGGTGCCGAGCAGCGCGAAGCCGGGGGCCTTGCGCTTCGTGGTCGCGAGCGCGGCGTTGCCGAGACCGCCCTGACCGCCGGGGGCCACGACGACGCGCATGCCGGGCTCGGTCATGTCGGCGAGGACCTCGCCGTCCTCGTCGTGCACCACGGTGCCGATCGGGACGGGGAGCTCGAGGGTCTCGCCGCTGACACCGCTGCGCATGTCGCCCATGCCCGGCTGGCCGTTCTTCGACGAGCGGTGCGGCGAGCGGTGGTAGCCGAGCAGGGTCGTCACCTGCGGATCGGCGACGAGGACGATGTCCCCGCCGTCACCGCCGTTGCCGCCGTCCGGGCCGGCGAGGGGCTTGAACTTCTCACGGCGGACCGACACGCAGCCGTTGCCGCCGTTCCCCGCGGTGAGGTGCAGGGTCACGCGGTCGACGAAGGTCGCCATGGGTCCACTCCTGGTTCTGGCTCGAGCGCGCGGACGGTACCGCGGCGCTCGAGGTCGTGCACGAAAGAACGGGAGGGGCGGGCACGTGGCCCGCCCCTCCCGCAGAGTCTGTCGTCGCTGGTGTTACGCGTTGACGATGTTGACGACCTTGCGGCCGCCCTTGGTGCCGAACTCGACCGAACCGGCCGAGAGGGCGAACAGCGTGTCGTCGCCACCGCGGCCGACGTTGGCGCCCGGGTGGAAGTGGGTGCCGCGCTGGCGGAGGATGATCTCGCCGGCGTTGACGACCTCGCCACCGAAGCGCTTCACGCCGAGGCGCTGTGCGTTCGAGTCACGACCGTTGCGAGTGGAGCTCGCACCCTTCTTGTGTGCCATCTTCTACTCCCGCCTTACGCGATCGAGGTGATCTTGACACGGGTGAGCTCAGCGCGGAAGCCCTGGCGCTTCTTGTACCCGGTCTTGTTCTTGAACTTCTGGATGACGACCTTCGGGCCGCGGAGGTCCTCGAGCACCTGGGCGGTGACGGTCACGTTCGCGAGCTCGGAAGCCGCCGACGTGATCTTGTCACCGTCCACGAGGAGCACCGGGGCGAGGTCGATGTTGCCCTTGTCGTCGGCCTTGGCACGGTCGATCGTGAGGATCGTGCCGACCTCGACCTTCTCCTGACGGCCGCCGGCGCGCACTACTGCGTAAACCACGTGGAATTCCTTACGTACTCTGCTTGAGGGAAGTCTCGGGTGCCCACTTCTGCACGAGCGGCTCCCGGAGGCCGGGCCCGATCGGCGACGCAGGCAGAACGGCCCGCTGACACCAGGGATCGAGAATACTCGATCCCCCCGGGTCCGGTCAAACGGCGACACACGTACGATGACTCGCGTGACCGTGCTGATCGACCCGCCGACGTGGCCCGCCCACGACACCGTCTGGTCGCACCTCGTCAGTGATGCATCCTACGACGAACTCCACGCCTTCGCCGAACGGGCCGGGATCCCCCGCCGCGCGTTCGACCACGACCACTACGACGTACCGCGTTCCCGCTACGACGAACTGGTGGCTGCGGGCGCGACGGCGGTGACCGGGCGCGAGCTGGTGCTCCGGCTCATCGCGAGCGGCCTGCGGGTGGCGCAGCGCGACAAGCGCGGTCGGGGCCGGCACGCGCACTGACCGTCCGCGCAGGCCGCGCGGACGGTCGGCGACGCGCTCCCTCCGTGGCGCGTCGCACGGGTCCGCGGCGCGACGGCCGGGAGGCGCGCCCCGCCGCCGCCACGCAGCGTCGCGCCCGGTGGACCACCCGGCAGGACGCGGGGTCGCCGCGGTCCCGTCGGCCCTGGCACGACGATCGATGCGACCCGCCGCAGCGTGCGGTCGGCGGCCGGCTGCCACAGCGGACGGCAGCAGCGGGAGGCCGGGCGCCGGACGCCGGACGCCGGCAGCCGCCGGTCGCCGGCAGCCGGCGGCCGGCGAGCGGCAGTGTGGCGGCGCTGTCGGCGTCCGCACGACGTCGAGCACGTCGAACCACGTGACGGCGTGGCGCGAGGTGCTTCCCGGTGGTCAGCAACAGCTCGCGCCGTGCGGTCGGCACGGTTCGGCGGTTCGGCGGTCCGGCGGTCCGGCGGTCCGGCAGTGCACGGGTGGCTGCGCGGGGTCGAGCGAGCCGACGACGGACGCCCGGAGCCGGGCTCCCGCCGGTGGCTGTGCCAGCGCACCGGCGGTGCCCGGCGACCGAGCGTGTCGGTGTCAGCGCGTCGGCGGCGTTCAACGGTCGTCGGGCCGCTGCACGGGCGGCTGGCCGGCGGCTTGCTGGGACCCGGACGGCTGATCGTACTGCTGCTGCTGCTGCTGCTGCGCACCGTAGGGCTGCACGGCGGGCTGCACGGTCGGCGCGGGCACGGCGTCCGCAGGACGGACCGTCCCCGGTCGTCCGCCCGTCGGCCCCTGCCCCGGGCGTCCTCCCCGTGGACGTCCCAGCCAGAGCCACGCCACGGTCGACGTCGCGAGGAGCATGAGGGTGAAGGGGATGCCGTTCTGCAGGGGCCCGGTGAGGACGTCGATGACGAGCCGGGCACCCGACCCCGTCCGGACCGCGGCGTAGGACCCGGTGAAGACCCCGACGAGCGCCAGGGCGACCGTCCCCACGGCGCCGGCGAGCACCGCACGGAGGAGCACCGTCGGCAGCGGACTCCGCCGCGCGATCGGCGTGAGGAACGCGAGGGCCGTGAACGCTCCCACGTAGAACGGGAACGGCGAGGCGAACACGCCCGACACGAAGCTGCCGAGCAGGCTCGCCCCGGTGCCGTACGTCGAGAAGGGGTGCACGACGAGGGACGCCCCGAGCAGCCCGAGGACGCCGGACACCACCTCGACGAGCACGACGGACACGACGGCGATGAGGGCCCCCGTGACGTTGGCGACCGACGCTCCGGGTGCGAACGCCCGGCGCGGATCCGCGGTCCGGGGCGGCCGTGACCGCACCCGGCCCTGCTGGCCGTACGGCTGTTGGCCGTCCTGCGGCTGGCCGTACGGCTGCTGACCGTACGGCTGCTGACCGTCCTGCGGGCGGCCGTACGGCGGCTGCTGCTGGCCGCCGGGTTGCTGGCCGACGTGCTGCTGGCCGGGCCACGCCGGGCCACCGGGCTGGCCGGCCGCGGGCGGTGCGGGCTGCGACCAGCCCGCACCGTAGTACCCGCGGTCCTGCTGCCGACCGTTCGGGTCGCCCGCGTGGGTCACGTCAGTTCCCCACGATCACGGCGCCGTCGTCCTGCCCGTCGTCGTCCGAGGACGCCGGTGCGCTGATGCTCGGCGACGACACACGGCGCGACCGCGATCGGCCCTGCCCCGGCTGCTTCGGCTCCGGGAGGGCCTGCAGCACGGAGTCGAGGAGCGACTCCGCGTCGTCCCGGACCGGACGCGGCTCACGCTTGGTCACGGCCACCGGGATGTCGAGGATCGCGACGGTGTTCTCGGTCGGGGTGACGGGAGCGCTCGAGCTCACGCGGCGACGGGTCGGCGCAGTCTTCGCCGGAGCGGCATCCTGCGCGGACGGCTCGGGAGCGGACCCCTGCAAAGGGGCCTCCTGTGCGCCAGCGGAACCCGCGCGGCCGGAACGGTGCTGGACGGCCTCGTCAGTGTCGCGCACGGCGGACCCGCGCTGCTCGCCGCCGTGCTGTTCGGCATCCTGCTCGTCGGTACCGCGCTGCTCGGGTGCAGCACTGCCGGCACCACGACCGCCACGACGGCGGCGTCGCTTCGACCCGGACGACTGCTCGCCGTCACGGTTGCCCGCACCACCGGCGTCCTCCGCGCCACGCTCCGGCGCGGACACCGGCGACGGACCGGACGCTGGTGCATCGGCCGAGGCGGAGACCGCGGCCTCGGGGTCCGGGGTCGCCGCGCCGCCGCGCGGCGACGCCACGCCGGTCACCGGTTCGCCGGACGACGCCTCGTCGTGGGGCAGGGTCGAGGCCGCGATGCGGGACAGCGCGTTCTTGACGTCCTCGGTGATCTGGTGCGCCTGCGACGACTGGCCGGTCGACCCGTTGCCGGAGCCCCCGTTGCCCGAGCCGCCGTTGCCACCGTGCCCGTTGCCTCCCTGGCCGTTGCCGTTGCCGTTGCCGTTGCCACCGGTCGAGCCGCCGTTGCCGCGGCCCTTGCGGCGCCCCTTCGAGGGCCCGGGGTCCGCGTTGTTGTCGTTGACCTTGGCGTTGACCTCGTCGAGCGACTCACGCAGCCCGACGCCGATCTTCTTGCGGGTCATCTGCACGAGGCCGAGCGAGGTGACCTCGGCCACCTGGTGCTTCGTGCGATCGCGGCTCAGGCACTCGACGAGACGACGCAGCACCAGGTCGCGGTTCGACTCGAGCACCATGTCGATGAAGTCGATGACGATGATGCCGCCGATGTCGCGCAGGCGGAGCTGTCGGACGATCTCCTCGGCCGCCTCGAGGTTGTTCTTGGTGACGGTCTCCTCGAGGTTGCCGCCGGAGCCGACGAACTTGCCGGTGTTGACGTCGACGACCGTCATGGCCTCGGTGCGGTCGATCACGAGCGAGCCACCCGAGGGCAGCCAGACCTTGCGGTCCAGGGCCTTCTCGATCTGCTCGTTGAGGCGGTACTCCTCGAACGAGTCCGGGCCGTCGTAGATCTCGACGCGGTCCTTGAGGTCGGGCGCCACGGCGTCGAGGTACTCCTCGATGGTGCCGCGCGCGGCCTCGCCGTCGATGATCAGCTTCGTGAAGTCCTCGTTGAAGACGTCACGCACGATCTTGACGAGCAGGTCCGGCTCCGAGTGCAGCATGACCGGGGCGTGCCCGTTCTGCACCTTCTTCTGGATCGCGTCCCACTGGCTGGTCAGGCGCTGCACGTCGCGCGTGAGCTGTTCCTCGGTCGCACCCTCGGCAGCGGTGCGGACGATGACGCCCGCGTGCTCCGGCAGGACCTCCTTGAGGATCTTCTTCAGGCGCGCGCGCTCGGTGTCCGGCAGCTTGCGCGAGATGCCGTTCATGGAGCCGTTCGGCACGTAGACCAGGTAGCGACCCGGCAGCGAGACCTGCGAGGTCAGACGGGCACCCTTGTGCCCGACCGGGTCCTTGGTGACCTGCACGAGGACCTTGTCCCCGGGCTTGAGCGCGGCCTCGATGCGTCGGCCGTGGTTGCCGGTGTCGACCGAGTTCCAGTCCACCTCGCCCGCGTAGAGCACGGCGTTCCGACCGCGGCCGATGTCGACGAAGGCCGCCTCCATCGAGGGCAGCACGTTCTGCACCTTGCCGAGGTAGACGTTCCCGATGAGCGAGACGTTGTGCGACTTGGTGACGTAGTGCTCCGCGAGGACGTTGTCCTCGAGCACGCCGATCTCGATCTTCGACGAGCTCGACCGGACGATCATCTGGCGGTCGACGCTCTCGCGGCGCGCGAGGAACTCGTCCTCGGTGATGACCGTCCGACGACGACCGGCGTCACGGCCGTCGCGGCGACGCTGCTTCTTCGCCTCGAGGCGGGTGGATCCCTTGATGCGCTGCGGCTCGGTGATGAGCTCCGGCTCGCGGCGGCGCGGCTCCTGGTGGTCGCGCGGCTCGCGGACGCCGCGCTCCTGGCGGTCGGCACTGCTCCCGCGACGACGCGAGCGACGGCGGCTGCCGCCCTGCTCGTCGTCCTCGTCGTCGTCCTCGTCACGCGCAGCGCGCGCCGGCAGGGCCGGCAGGTCCGGCAGGACCGGCGCGTGGAAGATCAGGCTGAGGGTGCTGGTCGCCTTCGGCACGAAGGGCTCGTCCGCCTCGGGAGCAGATGCGGGCTCCGGCCGGGAGGCACCGCCCACCTCGACCGCGTCGGTCGCCACCGCGGAGGACGCGTCGTCCGCCGTGGTCGCCCCGTCCGGGTCGGCTGCTGTGGTCGCAGCGGGTGCGTCCGCGACCGTGCTGCGCTCGATGCCGGCTGCACCGCCGTCCGACGACGCCTCGACGACGGGCTGGCTGCCCGTGACCGTCGAGACGTCCTGGGGCTCAGCCGCGGCGGCCGTGACGTGCTCGACCGCGACCTCGACGGCGTCGTCCGCCGTCGCCGTGTCCGTCGACGCAGGGGTCGTCGGCTCGGGGGTCGTCGGCGCGCTGCCCGTCGCTCCGGTGTCCATCGCTTCGGTGTCCGTCGCTTCGGCATCCGTCGCGGCACTGTCCGACGGCACGTTGTCCGGGGTGACCGGACCGTCGACCGCAGCGGTCTCGTCGGTCGGCGCGTCGTCGGTCACGGCGACCGTCTCGATGTCGCTGGTGTCGGTGTCGACGTCACCACGGGCCTCCTGGCCGGTGGACCGGGCGCGACGGCTGCCGAACAGGCGGCCACGGCGCTTCGGTGCGACTTCTTCGTTGTTCGGGTTGTCGGTGTTCTGCTCCACCATGGATCTGGTGCACTCCTCGGCCCCACTCGCGTCCTGACGGACGGCGGGAATTCTGTGGTTGTCACGGGTGGCGTCCACGCCCCCGTGTTCGTTCTCGTGACCGGTGTTCGTCGTCCCGGCGTGCGGTCCGGTGTCGTTCCGTGTCGGACACCCGGCCCGACCGGCTCGGCATCGGATGTGACGCGAGTCCCGGTCACGGCGCGCTCTCACCGCGCCTGATCGTCCGGGCTGCGCCCGGAAAGCTCTCTCGCCGCACGGATCGGCCGCGCGACTGCTGTCATTGTCGCACGAGGTGCCAGGAAAGGTCCGGAACGGACATGCGATGATGACGCCGTGAGCACGAGCGCAACCACGCCCCGCCGCCCGGTCGCGATGGCGGTCTTCCTCATCGTCACCGGAGCAGTCGGCCTCTTCGCCGCGTTCAACCTGGTGCTGGACGAGTTCGCGAAGTACGAGAACCCGTCGAAGGCACTCAGCTGCGACGTCAGCCCGTTCGTGAACTGCTCGCAGGTGATGACGAGCTGGCAGGGCTCCCTGTTCGGGTTCCCGAACCCGCTCCTCGGCGTGATGGGCTTCGTCGCCCCGATCGCCGTCGGGGTGATGCTGCTCGCCGGCATGCGGAACGGTCACCGCTGGTTCTGGGTGCTGTTCAACGCCGGAGTGTTCCTGGCGTGGGTGTTCGTCACCTGGCTCTTCACGCAGACCGTCTGGGTCATCGGCTACCTGTGCCCCTGGTGCCTGCTCGTGTGGACCGTGACGATCCCGATGTTCTGGATCTTCACGACCTGGAACGCGGCGCAGGGACGCTTCGGCGCCGGGCTCCAGCGGGTCGGGCGCTCGCTGCTGCCCTACTCGTGGGCGCTCGTGCTGGCGAACTACGCCGTGATCGTGGTCAGCATCCTCATCGTGTTCCCCCGCGTGCTCTCGACGCTCCCGTTCTGACGCCGCGCTCGTGACGGGCGTCCCGGCCCGCCTGACGCTGCCGCGTCGCTCCGGGTGAGCCCTTCCCGGCTCGCCGAGCGGGCCAGATCCGTCACGCTCGACGTTCTCCGGCGACGAGTCGTGCCCTCGCGCGGATCGCCAGCGGCGTGTCCTGCCCGCTCGGGAGGGCCGTCGGATCGGTCCTGATCGGCACAGCACGCTCGGATCGTCTCAATGGGCCGGGTTCCAAGGCTGCGACGCTCGGATCCGGGTACTGCCTGCGGTGCGACTACCAGGGACTCAGGACTCGCGAGCACTTCGTCCCATCACAGCTGCAATCGGATGACGATCCGCTCGTGGGAGGACGAAACGAACGACCTCCTACGCGCGGAACGACCTCCCACGCGCGGAACGGTCTTCCACGCGCGGAACGGTCCCCGTAGCGCGCCCCGGGCAGCCCGGGGACAGCGCTCGGCCCCGCGCTCCCGGATCGGGAGCGCGGGGCCGAGTGCGGCGGGGCCGACTACTTCGCGGCGGCCTCGATGGTCGGGACGACGTCGGTGAGGGTGCTCACACGCTGCCCGTTCACCAGGATCGTCGGCGTGCCGAAGCCCTGGGGACCGGCGACCGCCGGGTCCGAGGTGACCTGGTTCGTGATCTTCGTGACCCAGCCCTTGTACGTCTCGTTCGACAGGCACTCGGACACATCGGAGCCGGTGGCCCCGCCGGCCTTCACCAGGTCGGCGATCTCGGCGTTGGTCAGGCCCTTCGTGCCCTCCTCCGGCTGCTTCTCGAAGAACTGCGTCTGCACGTCGAGGAACTTGTCCGGCGCGTAGTTCGCGACGCACATCGCGGCGTTCGCGGCACGGCTGGCGTAGCGCGAGCCGAGGTAGCTGCGGTCGAGGATCGACACCGGGTGGATCTCGAGCGTCGCCTGGCCGTTCTCGACGAAGTCGGTGATCTGGTCGGCGTAGGCGCCCTCGAACTGCTTGCAGACCGGGCAGGCCCAGTCGACGTACTCGACGACCTTGACCTTGCCGTCGCTGTCGGCCGTGGCGACCGGGGACGGGGTGCCGTCCGCCGAGACCGCTCCGGTCGTGACGGGCGTGATCTTGCCGTCGCCGCCGGTGAACTGGATGCCACCGGTGACCATGTTCTTCGGGCCGGCGGCGGAGGTGGTGCCCCCGCTGTTCACGTTCACCACGACGATCGCGATGATCGCCGCGACGGCCACGATGCCCAGGCCGATGCCGCCCTGCAGGAACCACTTGTTGCGGCGCTTGCGGCGCTTCTCGGCGTCGGCCCGCTGGCGAGCGACCTCACGGGCGTGCTGGCGACGCTCGTTCTTCGTGGGACGGTCGTTGTTCGTCATCGCGTCTGTGCTCCGCTTCGGTCGATCAGGCGAACCAGAGGGCGAGCTCGCGGGCGGCCGACTCCGGGGAGTCCGAGCCGTGCACGAGGTTCTGCTGCACCTTGAGGCCCCAGTCGCGACCGAGGTCGCCACGGATGGTCCCCGGGGCGGCCGAGGTCGGGTCCGTGGTGCCGGCGAGCGAGCGGAAGCCCGCGACCACACCGTTGCCGGCGACGCGCACGGCGACGACCGGGCCGGACTGCATGAACTCGACGAGCGGCTCGAAGAACGGCTTGCCCTGGTGCTCCTCGTAGTGCTGGTCGAGGAGCTCACGCGACGCCGTGACCATCTTGAGGTCGACGATCTCGTAGCCCTTGGTCTCGATGCGACGGAGGACCTCTCCGGTGAGCTGGCGGGCGACGCCGTCGGGCTTGACGAGGACGAGGGTCTCTTCGAGATCGGACACGCAGTTCTCCTGTGGTTCGGTGGTGGTCAGTCCTCGGCCTGAGCGTCCCGGAACGCGGCGTTCTGCCGGTCGAGCTGACCGCCCTTGACGAAGCAGAACACCCACAGCGCCAGGAACACCGCGCCGACCGCGAACATGAACGGCTCGATGAAGCCGGTGGCGAGGATGGCCGCCTGCAGCAGCCACCCGAACCATACACCGGCGCGCTTGCCCGTCAGGCGTGAGGCAGCTGCGAGGACGATGATCGCCAGGATGCCGCCACCGAACGCCGCGAGCGGCGACAGCGTGCCCTTCCCGTAGACGACGAGCATCGGGAAGAAGAACATCACGGCCTCGAGTCCGAGGGTGATCGCGAGGAGGCTCTCGCGGGCACCGCGCTGCGGGCGCGGCTTCCGCACGCGCGGCTGTCGACCCGGCCGGGAGGCCCGAGGTGCGTCCGTCACTCCGCCTCGCCTCCCCCGGAACGCAGCCCTTCCGCGTGGACCAGGTCCATGACCTTCCCCACCATGACGATGGAGCCGGCGACGAGCACGAGGGCGTCCTCGACGTCCGCCTCCTCCGCCAGGTCGCGCGCTTCCTGCAGTGCCTGCTCGAGCGCGGGTTCGACGACCACCCGGTCCTCGCCCACCTCGGCCACGACGATGCGGGCGAACGCGTCCGCGTCGAGTGCACGGTCCCCCGGCGGCTGCGTGACGACGAAGGTCTGCACCGTGTCCTTGAGCGCCCGGACGAAGCCGCGGGCGTCCTTGTCGCCGAGGATCCCGACGACGCCGACGACGTGCTCGGACGGGAACGCGACCGGCAGCGCCTCGGCCAGGGCGCGCGCCCCGTGCGGGTTGTGCGCGGCGTCGACCACGACGGTGGGCTCCTGCGCGATCGGCTGCAGCCGGCCGGGGCTGGTCGCGTTCGCGAGGCCCTCGGACAGGACGTCCTCGTCGAGCGCCTGCGAGCCCCGCCCGAGGAACGACTCGACCGCGGCGATCGCGACGGCGGCGTTGTGCGCCTGGTGCTGGCCGAAGAGCGGGACGAACAGGTCGTCGTAGCGCCCGGCGATGCCTTGCACGGTGACGAGCTGTCCGCCGACGGCCGGGGTGTCGGACACGACGGAGAACCCGGTGCCCTCGACCGCGAGCGTCGACTCGGTGAGCTCCGCGGCCCGCTCGAGCTCCGCGAGGGCCTCGGGCGTTTGGGCACTGGAGACGACCGACGACGACGGCTTGATGATGCCGGACTTGGTGCGCGCGATCTCGGCGACGGTCGACCCGAGCTGCTTGGCGTGGTCGATCGCCACCGGGGTGATCACCTGCACCTGGCTCTGCACCACGTTGGTGGAGTCCCACTCGCCGCCCATGCCGACCTCGATGACGGCGACGTCCACCGGTGCCTCGGCGAAGCACGCCAAGGCCAGGACGGTCAGCGCCTCGAAGAAGGTCAGCGGCTGCTCGCCCTTGTCGGTGAGCTCCTGGTCCGTCATCGCCAGGATCGGGGTGATGTCGTCCCAGTTCTCCACGAACCGGTCGGCCGCGATCGGCTCGCCGTCGATGACGATGCGCTCCCGGATCGACACCAGGTGCGGACTCGTCATGAGGCCGGTGCGCAGCCCGTGGGCGCGGACGATGCTCTCGGCCATGCGCGCGGTCGATGTCTTGCCGTTCGTACCGGTGACGTGGATGACCGGGTACGCCAGGTGCGGGTCGCCGAGGAGCTCGACGGCCCGTCGGGTGGCGGTCAACCGACGTTCGGGTGCCTGCTCGCCGATCCGGGCGTACAGGGCGGCTTCGACGCGCTGCACCTCGTCGTCGTCGCCGCCGTACGGCAGCGCGTCCGTCGGGGCCTCCTCGCCGGACGGTCCGACCGGGATGCGGACCCCGGCCGTGTCGTCGAGCGGACCGAGGTCCTCGATGCCGTCGTGGTCGTCGTCGTACTGCTCGCTGTCGCTCATGCGCGTGCCACCTCCACGGACACCTTCGCACCGTCGCCGACGTCCGAGCCCTCGCCGGGAGCGAACGTCGTCGTGGTCACCTCGACGCTCGTCGCGAGGGTCTCCCCCGCGATGAGCTGCTCGTGCGTGCGGATCGCGTCCTCGGCGTCCTCGGAGACCCGGAGCGTCAGGACGATGCGGTCGCTGACGTCGAGGTCGGCGTCGCGGCGGGCCTGCTGCACGGCGCGGACGACGTCGCGGGCGAGCCCCTCGGCCTCGAGCTCGGGGGTCGTCACGGTGTCGAGCACCGCGAAGCCGCCGCCGTCGAGGAACGCCACCGCGACGGAGTCGTCCGCGACGGTGAGGTCGAGCGTGTACTCGCCCTCGACGAGGTCGACGCCGCCGACCGTCACGCCGGACTCGGTCGCGACCCAGTCACCCTTCTTTGCGGCCGGGATCACCTGCTGCACCTGCTTGCCGATCCGGGGGCCGGCGGCGCGGGCGTTGACGGTGAGCTTCCGCTCGATGCCGTAGCGGCCGAGCGAGGACTCCTCCTGCTGCTCGAGCACGACGCGCTTCACGTTGAGCTCGTCACGCAGGATGTCCGCGAACGGTTCGATCGCTGCCGGGTCCGGCACGACCAGCGTCAGGGTCGCGAGGGGCAGACGGACACGGCGGCCGGTCGCCTTGCGGAGCGCGAGCCCCTTCGACGCGACGTCGCGCACGCGGTCCATCGCGGCGACCAGGGCGTCGTCGGCCGGGAACTCGGCCGCGTCCGGGAAGTCCTCGAGGTGCACGCTGCGCCCGCCGGTCAGGCCCTTCCAGACCTCCTCCGTGACGAGCGGCGCGAGCGGGGCGGCGACGCGGGTGAGCGTCTCGAGCACGGTGTACAGCGTGTCGAACGCCGCGCGGGCCTCGGGTGAGGAGTCCGCACCGAGCCAGAACTTGTCGCGCGACCGACGGACGTACCAGTTGGTCAGCACGTCGGCGAAGTCCCGGACGGCCTGGGCCGCGAGCGGGGTGTCGAGCGCGTCGAGGTGCGTGGTCACGTCCGCCACGAGCACCCGGGTCTTCGCGAGCAGGTACCGGTCGAGCACGTCGGTGCTCGCCGTGCTGCGCGAGGCCTGGTAGCCGGTGTCGCCGGAGGCGTTCGCGTAGAGGGTGAAGAAGTAGTACGTCGACCAGAGCGGCAGCAGGAACTCGCGGACACCCTGGCGGATGCCCTCCTCGGTCACGACGAGGTTGCCGCCGCGGATGACCGACGACGACATGAGGAACCAGCGCATCGCGTCGGCGCCGTCGCGGTCGAACACCTCGGAGACGTCCGGGTAGTTCCGGAGCGACTTCGACATCTTCTGGCCGTCCGAGCCGAGCACGATGCCGTGGCTGATCACGTTCCGGAAGGCCGGGCGGTCGAACAGCGCTGTGGAGAGCGCGTGCATGACGTAGAACCAGCCGCGGGTCTGCCCGATGTACTCGACGATGAAGTCCGCGGGGCTGTGCTCCTCGAACCACTCGCGGTTCTCGAACGGGTAGTGCACCTGCGCGTACGGCATCGAGCCGGAGTCGAACCAGACGTCGAACACGTCGGAGATGCGGCGCATGGTCGACTGCCCGGTCGGGTCGTCGGGGTTCGGCCGGGTCAGCTCATCGATGAACGGACGGTGCAGGTCGACCTCGCCGTCCGCGTTCAGCGGCAGGCGACCGAAGTCGCGCTCGAGCTCCTCGAGCGAGCCGTAGACGTCCTGGCGCGGGTACGCCGGGTCGTCCGACACCCAGACCGGGATCGGCGTGCCGAAGTACCGGTTGCGGGACACCGACCAGTCGATCGCGTTGCCGACCCACTTGCCGAACTGACCGTCCTTGACGTTGTCCGGCACCCAGTTGATGTCCTGGTTGAGCTCGCCCATGCGGTCGCGGAACTCGGTGACGCGGACGAACCACGACGAGACCGCCTTGTAGATGAGCGGCTTGCGGCAGCGCCAGCAGTGCGGGTAGCTGTGCTCGTACGAGGCCTGGCGGAGCAGTCGCCCCGCCTCGCGCACGGCCTTCGTCAGCGGCTTGTTGGCGTCCGACCAGAGCATGCCGGCGACGTCGCCGAACTGCGCCGTGAAGAGTCCGCCCTCGTCGAGGGACAGCACCACGGGGATGCCGGCGGCCGCGCAGACCTCCTGGTCGTCGGCGCCGTACGCCGGGGCCTGGTGCACGATGCCGGTGCCTTCACCCGTCTCGACGTACTCGGCGACGAGGATGCGCCACGCGTGCTCGTAGCCCTCGGCCTCCGCCAGGAAGTCGAACAGGCGCTCGTACTCGACGCCGTCGAGCTCGGCGCCGACGACCGTGCGGAGCACGGCGGCGAGCGCGTCGTCCGCGCTCTCGTAGCCGAGCTCCTTCGCGTGGGCGGCCACGGTGTCCGAAGCCAGGAGGTACCGAGCCGAGCCGGCGTCGCCACCGTCAGCCGCGCCTCCCGGCCCGGCCGGCACGACCGCGTAGGCGATGTCCGGACCGACCGCGAGCGCCGCGTTCGTCGGCAGGGTCCAGGGGGTCGTCGTCCAGGCGAGTGCACGGACCCCGGTCAGGTCGAGTGCAGCGGCGCGGGCGCCCTGCAGCGGGAACGACACCGTGACCGACTGGTCCTGGCGCATCTTGTAGACGTCGTCGTCCATGCGCAGCTCGTGGTTCGAGAGCGGCGTCTGGTCGTTCCAGCAGTACGGCAGGACGCGGAAGCCCTCGTACGCCAGGCCCTTGTCCCAGAGCTGCTTCCATGCCCACAGGACGCTCTCCATGAAGGTGACGTCGAGGGTCTTGTAGTCGTCCTCGAAGTCGACCCAGCGCGCCTGACGGGTGACGTACGCCTGCCACTCGTCGGTGTACTGCAGCACGGACTGCTTGGCCGCGGCGTTGAAGACGTCGACGCCCATGTCGTCGATCTCGTGCTTCTCGGTGATCCCGAGCTGCCGCATGGCCTCGAGCTCGGCGGGCAGCCCGTGGGTGTCCCACCCGAAGCGGCGGTGCACCTGCTTGCCGCGCATGGTCTGGTAGCGCGGGAAGACGTCCTTCGCGTAGCCGGTCAGCAGGTGACCGTAGTGCGGCAGGCCGTTCGCGAAGGGCGGGCCGTCGTAGAACGTCCACTCCGTGCAGCCCTCGCGCTGGTCGATCGACGCCTGGAACGTGTCGTCGCCCTTCCAGAAGGCGAGGATGCCCTGCTCGACGGCGGGGAAGGACGGGGACGGGACGACACCGTCGGTGGGGACGTTGAGGGGGTAGGCCACGAGCTGCTCCTGTGGGTTCGGTTCGTCTCCACGAGGACGGAGCGTGCTCCGCGGTACCACCTCGCTTGCCGGACGCTGCTCGCGCTGCGACCGACCGCTCGTTCGCCGGATGGGGTGCGGTCCGGTCCGCCCGGGTCTACTGACGGCGGTGGTGCTGCCGCGTTCTTCCGGAGGCTCACCGGTGATGGCCGGTTCGACGCCTGGTGGGACGAGTCTACAAGAGTCGGAGCATGCTGGAGCGATGCCCTCGTCCGAGAAGCAGGACCGTCCGGAGTCCCTGCTCACCGTCGTCATCGCCTTCGCCGCCAACCTGCTCGTCGCCATCGCCAAGACCGTCGCCTCCCTGGTCTCGGGTTCAGCGTCGATGACCGCGGAGGCCGCGCACTCGTGGGCCGACACGGGCAACGAGATCTTCCTGCTCGTCGCCGAACGACGCGGCGCGAAGAAGCGGGACCGGAAGCACCCGCTGGGGTACGGCCGCGAGACCTACATCTGGTCGATGTTCGCCGCGTTCGGCCTCTTCACCGCGGGTGCCGTCGTGTCGATCTGGCACGGCATCACCGAGCTCGGCGAGACCGGTCCGGCCGAGGACGTCGTGCTCAACTACGTCGTGCTCGGCATCGCGTTCGTCCTCGAGGGCACGAGCTTCCTGCAGGCCTACCGCCAGGCACACGGAGCCGCCACGAAGCGCCGCGTCCCGGTGCTCCGCCACGTGCTGCAGTCGTCGAACCCCACGCTCCGGGCGGTCTTCGCCGAGGACGCCGCGGCGCTGGTCGGCCTCGTGATCGCGTTCCTCGGCGTGCTGCTGCACCAGCTCACCGGCCTCGCGGTGTTCGACGCGATCGGCTCCATCGCGGTCGGACTCCTGCTCGGGGTCGTCGCGATCGTCCTCATCGAGCGCAACCGCCGGTTCCTGGTCGGCGAGGCGACGTCGCCCGAGCTCGAGGACGCCGTGCTCACCGAGCTGCTCCGCCGCGACGAGGTGGAGCGCGTCACCTACCTGCACCTGGAGTTCGTCGGACCGTCCCGGGTGTTCCTGGTGGCCGCGGTCGACCTGACCGGCAACGAGCTCGAGGACCACGTCGCGGTCCGGCTCCGTCGGGTCGAGGCGTCGCTCGAGGAGAGCCGGTACATCGAGGAGGCCGTCCTCACCCTGAGCATCCCGGGCGACGCGTCGCTCGCAGCCCGAGGGGACGGCGACGTCCCGGGGATCGTGCGCGACGGCACGGTGGAGGACGTCGCTGCCGGCGGCGCCGGGACGCTCCGCACCGAGTAGCGCCTGTCGGGTCAGCGCGCGTCGAGGCCCGCCGCGACCGGGGTCAGCGCCGCGCCGACGTACTCGACGAGGGACCTGCGGGCGACACCGTCGGCGACCCACACCCCGAACGCCGCCGCGGCGGCCCCGAGCATCGCCCCGGACACGGTCTGCGGCCACAGGGACGTCGGGTGCTCCCCCGTCCGCGAGCCGACGAACGCCGAGACCGCCCCGTGCTGCGCCATCACCCGCGCCGCCACACTGGCGACGAGCTCGGTGCCGATGTCCATCACCTCGGCCTGGGCGATCGCCCACGGCACCCGGTCCGGGTCGTGCGCCCGCGCCGCGGCGAGCACGGCCTGCTCCACGGCGCGCACGGGCGAGGACTCCGTCGAGGCGGTGAGGAACGCGGGCAGGTCGGCCACCGCGGCGTCGAGCTCCAGCCAGAGCACGTCCGACTTCGCCCCGAAGTAGTTGAAGAACGTCGCTCGGCTCACCCCGGCCCGGGCCGCGATCTGGTCGACGGTCGTCCGCGCGTACCCCTGCTCGAGGAACAGCTCGGCAGCCGCGTCGGCGAGGACCTCGGCACTCGAGCGTCGGGGGCGGCCACCGCGGCGCATCGTCTCGTCCATGCCGCCAGTAAACCGCTAGACTCGTGCAGCCATGATCTTGTACCGAGTACAGAAATCACGCACCCGCGCTCTCCTCACCGCCGCGGGAGCCACCGCGGTCCTGCTGGCCCTGACCGCCTGCACCGGCGGCGGCACCGCCACCGACGCCGGCACGCCGGTCAGCGGCGGGACGCTCACGTACGCCTCCGGCGACGCCGAGCCGACCTGCCTCGACCCGCACGTCGGCGGCAACTACCCGCAGGCCCTGCTGTCGACGCAGTACATCGAGATGCTCACCGGGCTCGACCGGGCGGGGAAGCCGACGCCGGCCCTCGCGACCGGGTGGGCGACGAGCGACGACGGGAAGACCCTGACGCTCGACCTGCGCACAGACGTGTCGTTCTCCGACGGCACCCCGTTCGACGCGGCCGCCGTCGTCGCGAACATCGAGCACGTGCAGGACCCGACGACGGCGTCGAGCACGGGCTACCTCGCCCTGCAGTCGATCACGAAGGCCACGGCGACCGACGATCACACCGTCACGCTGACCCTGAGCCGCCCGGACAGCGCACTGCTCGAGTCGTTCTCGCAGCCCTGGGTCGGCATGGAGTCGCCGAAGGCCCTGCAGCGGCCGCAGGCGACGAACTGCGCATCCCCCGTCGGCACGGGCCCGTTCACCGTCACGGAGTGGCAGCGGGGCGATCGCATCACGCTGACGAAGAACGACGGGTACACGCCGCTCACCGGCTCGACGGAGCCCCGCCTCGACGGCATCACGTGGCGCTTCCTGCCCGACTCGACCTCGCGCTACGCCGCACTGCAGGCCGGTCAGGTCGACGTCATCGACAACGCCCAGCCCGACCAGCTCAAGAGTGCCTCGACGAAGGGCGCGATCCGCGACCTCGACGCCCCGCGCCCCGGCGCCTCGAACCGCCTCGAACTGAACTCCGGGCACGGGGTGTTCCGCGACGAGGCGGTCCGGAAGGCCTTCATCGCCGGCGCCGAGATCGACCCGGGTCTGCAGAGCCTGTTCCTCGGCACCGCGAAGCGCTCGTACTCGGTGCTGTCGAGCGTCGAGCCCGACGGGTACTCCGATCCGGCGCTGTTCGAGTACTCCCCGAAGACGGCGGGACGCCTGCTCGACGAGGCCGGTTGGAAGGTCGGCAGCGACGGCGTCCGCGAGAAGGACGGGCAGCGGCTCACCGTCACCTTCCCCGTGTCGACGAACCAGTCGGTGCCCGCGGAGCGCAGCCTGTTCCAGCAGGTCCAGGCCTCCGAGAAGGCAGTCGGGTTCGACGTGCGGCTCGAGGAGCTCGACCTCTCCAGCTGGTACGCCGCCCTCGCCGCGAACGAGTACGACGTCGTCAGCGCTCCGTACACCAAGGTCGGCCCGGACGTCCTCCGCATCCTGTACGACAGCGCGAGCATCGAGCCCGCACCGTCGGGCTACTTCGCGAACCTCGCGCAGCTCGACGACCCGACGGTCGACGACCTGCTGGAGCGGGCGGCACGCACGTCGGACGCCGACGAGCGCGGTGACCTCTACCGCCAGGCGCAGCAGCGGATCCTGGCGAGCGGCACCGTCCTGCCGCTCTACGACCAGCAGAACCACTTCCTGTACCGCTCCGCCGTCCACGGCATCGGGACCACGTCGGTCTCCACCCCGTGGTTCGGCACCGCGTGGATCGCGCGCTGACGGGCGAGCCGGCCGGGAGGCCCGCCCCGCGTCCGCCACGCACCGGCACCCGTCGCGGGTGGTCGGCGTGGGTCCTGTGGGGTCTCCGCCGTGCGGCCGGCGGCATCGGGGTGCTCTGGGCGGTCGCCACGATCGTCTTCGTCGCGATCCGGTTGATCCCGGGTGACCCGGCGCTGGCGATCCTCGGCGGCCCCGGGTCCCAGGCCTCGGCGGAGGCGGTCGAGGCGGTCCGCCGCGAGTACGGCCTCGACCGGCCGGTGCTCGTGCAGTACGCGGTGTTCCTCGGGCGCCTGGCGACCGGGCACCTCGGCGACTCGTACGCGTTCCGCACGCCCGTGTCCGAGCTCCTCGCGCAGCAGGTCCCCGTGACGCTGACGCTCGCCGTCGCCGGACTCGTCGTCGCCTGGGTCCTGGCGATCGGCGCCGCGTGGTGGTCGACGCAGCGCGGGCGGATCGCCGCGGCCCTGACCGGCGCGATCACCGTGACGGCGAGCGTCGTGCCGCACTTCTGGCTCGGCAGCGTGCTCATCGTGGTCTTCGCGAGCGCACTCGGGTGGGTGCCGGCGGTGTCGGACGGCAGCCTGCGCGGTTGGGTCCTGCCCGTGCTCACCGTCGCCGTGCCGGTCGCGGGGTACCTCGCCGAGACGGTCCGCGACGGCGTGGTCGACGCCCAGCGCTCCGCGTTCGCCCTCGCAGCCCGCGGCCGCGGGGAGACCCGCGTCGGACTGTTCGGTCGTCACCTGCTCCGGCACGCGGCGCTCCCCGGGATCGCGCTGTCCGCGTGGGCCTTCGGCTCGCTGGTCTCCGGTGCCGTGGTCGTCGAGTCGGTCTTCGCGCTGCCCGGGATCGGTCGTGCCCTGGTCACCGCGGTCACCCAGCGGGACATGCCCCTGGTGGCCGGGATCGCCCTCGTGTCCGCCGCGGCGTACGTCGTCGTGCTGGCGGTCGCGGACCTGGTCGAGCGGGCGGTGGACCCGCGGACCCGCGACCGACGCCCGGCCGGTCGCGTGGGGCGAGTGCGCGTGCGCACGCAGGGCGGGGTGGACGCACGGTGAGCGGGGTGCTCGACCCGGGCCTCCCGGCCGGTGCGTCCGAGGGGCGGGCCCGACGGTCCGAGCGGTTCCGTGGGGGGACGCTCGGCCCGGCGGGCTCGGTCGCGGCGGTCGTCGTCGCGGTCGCGGTGCTGGCGGCGGTCTGGCCGGCGCTGCTCGGCGGCGGCGACCCGCTCGCGGTGCACCCCGCCGACGCCCTGACGCCACCCGGACCGGCGCACCCCTTCGGCACCGACGAGTCCGGACGCGACGTGCTCGCGCGCGTGGTCGCGGGGACACGGGCGTCACTCGTGGTCGGGGTCGCCGCGACGCTCGTCGGCGGTCTCACCGGGATCCTGCTCGGCACGCTCGCCGGACTCGGTGGTCGGATCGTGGACGCGGTCGTCGGCCGGGTCACCGAGGTGGCGTTCGCGCTGCCGCTGCTGCTCGTCGCGCTCGTCGTCATCGCGGTCACCGGCCCCGGACCGGTGCCCGCGACCCTGGCGGTGGGGTTCGCCACGGCGCCCGGGTACGCCCGGATCGTCCGCGGCCTGGTCCGGAGTGCGCGGTCGTCGCAGGTGGTCGAGACCGCCGTGCTGCAGGGCCGCTCCCCCGGCCGGATCGTGTTCCGGCACGTCCTGCCCGCGGCACTCTGGCCCGTCGTCGCCGTCGCCACGCTCGGGGTCGGCCAGGCGGTCGTGTGGGCGTCGGCGCTCAGCTACCTCGGGGTCGGGACCCCGCCGCCCGCGCCGGAGTGGGGTGCGATGCTCGCGGACGGCCGCACCTACCTGCTGACCGCGCCGTGGATGAGCACCTTCCCGGGCCTCGCCATCGTGGTGCTGGCGACCGCGGTGACGGTGCTCGGCCGTGCGGTGCGGCGGACGGGGGCCGTGCGGTGAGGGGCTCCGAGCGGGGGCCCGACGACGTCGCGGGACGGACCGGTGCAGCACGGCCGGTGGGGACCCGCGTGCTCGACGTCCGCGGGCTCGCGGTGTCGATCGACGGCGCGACGGTGGTGCACGGCGTCGACCTGCACGTCGACGCCGGTGAGTGCGTCGCCCTGGTCGGGGCGTCCGGCTCCGGCAAGACCGTGACCGCCCGGGCGGTGCTCGGGCTCTCCGCAGCGGGTGCCGCGGTCACCGCCGACCGCCTCGACCTCGTCGGCTCCGACGTGCGCGGGCTCGCAGAGCGGCGCTGGCGTCGGCTCCGCGGGAGCACCGTCGGCTACGTCGGCCAGGAGGCCCTCGGCGCACTCGACCCCCTCCGCCCCGTCGGCCGCGAGGTCGCCGACGCCCTGCGCCTGCACACCGACCTGCGCGCAGCAGAACGGGTCGATGCCGTGCGCGCCGCACTGGCGGGCGTGGGGCTCGACCCCGCGATGGCGACCGACGGCCGGCGCTCCGGCACGCTCTCCGGAGGCATGCGACAGCGCGCGCTGATCGCGGCGGCGACCGTGGCCTCCCCCGCGCTCGTGGTGGCGGACGAACCGACGACCGCCCTCGACGCCGCCGTGGCCGTCACCGTGATGGAGCAGCTCCGGGCCGTGCAGGACCGCGGCGCCGGGCTGCTGGTCATCACGCACGACCTCGGGCTCGTCGCCGGGTGGGCGGACCGGGTGCTCGTCGTCGACGAGGGGACGGTGGTCGAGCACGGACCGGTCGCCGAGGTCTTCGCAGCACCGCAGCACCCGGCGACCGCAGCCCTGGTGCGGGCGGCACGGGCGGACACACGCCGGGCCGTGGGACCGGTGCCCGGCCCCGGTGCGCCGTCGGCCCCGCTCGTCGAGGGCTCCGGACTGACCCGTTCCTTCGACGGGGTGCCCGCCGTGCAGGACGTGTCGATCACCGTGCGACCGGGTCGCGTGACGGGTGTGATCGGCGCCTCCGGGTCGGGCAAGACGACGGTGGCGCGGATGCTGCTCGGACTCGAGACGCCGGACGCCGGCACCGTCACGCTCGACGGCGACCCGTGGGTGCCCCTGCCCGAGCGCGAGCGCCGGGCTCGTCGGCACCGGGTGGCGGCCGTCGTGCAGGACCCCGGGGCGACCTTCGACGAGCGGTGGAGCGTCGGACGGGTGCTCGCGGACGCCCTGTCCCGCGGGCAGGAGCGGCGGGCGCGGGGTGGTCTGGCCGACCCGGTCGACGCCGCACTCCGTCAGGTGGGACTCGACCCCGAGCTGCGGTCACGCGCCCCGCGCACGCTCTCCGGCGGCCAGCGGCAACGACTGGCGATCGCCCGGGCGCTGGCGACGTCGCCCGAGGTGGTCGTGCTCGACGAACCGGTGACGGCACTCGACGCGACCGTGCAGGACGCGGTGCTCACGCTGCTCGAACGACTGCGCGACGAGACCGGCGTGGCGATGGTGTTCGTGTCGCACGACCTGCGCGCCGTCCGACGGATGGCGGACGAGGTGCTCGTGGTGCACGACGGCCGCGTCGTCGAGCAGGGCCCCGCGGAGCGCGTGCTCGGCGCGCCGGAGCACCCGGCGACCGCGCGCCTGGTCGACGCTGCCGCCCGGCTCGCCCGCGGCGCCTGAGCGCTGCGCGCCGGCGCCGCGGCGCAGCGGCGCAGCGCCAGCGGGCGAGTCTCGCTCAGGCGGACACGTTCGCGGTACCGAAGTCGCGAACGTGTCCGCCGAGCCGAGACTCGGGGAGCGCCCACGGAGCGGAAATGCCGGGAGGCACGGTGCGCGTCCGTGGCGGACGTGCACCGCGCCTCCCGGCCGACAGCGGCGGCTACGAGTCTGCGGGCTCCTTGTCGGACCCCGGCTTCGGGGTGTCCCCCGAGATGATCGGGATCTCGCTCGTCGAGAAGTCCTTCGCCCAGTCGGACTGCGCGAGCTCCGAGGTCGGGTCGTTGTAGTCCTTGATGACGTCGGCGACCTCGTCCTCGTGGGCGACCGTGGGGCCCGAGCCCATGAGCGGCGTCGCAGCCGTCTCCTTGGTGAAGAACACCGCGACGAGGCCGATCACGGCCGCGAGCATGAGGTAGAAGGCCGGGATGTCCTCGGCCCACGAGAGCCCGGCGTCCTTCGCCCCGGCGATGAGCGCCTGCGTCGCGAGCGGCGTCGTGCCACCGAAGAGCGAGACGGACACGTTGAACGCGATCGCCAGCGCGCCGTAGCGGATGATCGTCGGGAACAGCGCGGGGAGCGTCGACGGCATGGTGGACGTGAACGTGACGAGCACGAGACCGAGGATCAGCAGGCCGAAGAAGACCCCGGCACCGGTCCCGGTCTGGACGAGCTTGAGCGCCGGCCACGACAGCACGATGAAGCCGATGCAGCCTGCGGCGAGGACCGGCCGGCGGCCGAACTTGTCGGACAGGCGACCACCGAAGGTGATGACGACCATCATCAGGATCATCACGATGACGATGAGGATCAGACCGAACGTGGCGTTCTGCCCGAGGTTCGTCTCGAGGTAGGTCGGCATGTACGACAGCAGCATGTAGTCGGTCACGTTGAACACGAGGACCAGGCCGATGCAGATGATGAGCGAGCGCCAGTTCTCGGCGAACAGCTTGAGGAACGGCGTCTTCTGCGACTCGCGCTCGGCGGCCTGCTCCTGCTGCTTCTGGAAGGCCGGGGTCTCCTCGAGCTTCAGGCGGAGGTAGAGCCCGATGAGGCCGAGCGGACCGGCGATCATGAACGGGATGCGCCAGCCCCAGCTGAGCAGGGTGTCCTCGGGCATCGCGTACTGCAGGATCGTGACGATCGACGCGCCGAGCACGTAGCCGGCCAGCGTGCCGAACTCGAGCCACGAGCCCATGAACCCGCGGCGCTTGTCGGGCGAGTACTCGGCGATGAAGGTCGCCGCACCGCCGTACTCACCACCGGTCGAGAAGCCCTGCACGAAGCGGGCGACGAGGAGCAGCACGGGGGCCCAGAAGCCGATCGTCGCGTACGACGGGATGAGGCCGATCATGAGCGTGCCGGCGGCCATCAGGATCATCGTCAGCGCGAGGACCTTCTGCCGGCCGATCTTGTCGCCGATGGGGCCGAAGACGGCGCCGCCGATCGGGCGGACGATGAAGGCGGCCGCGAAGAACCCGAAGGTCGCGACGAGGTTCGACGTCGGGTCGCCCGCCGGCAGGAACACCTTCGAGATCGTGACCGTCAGGTACGCGAAGATGCCGAAGTCGAACCACTCCATCGCGTTGCCGAGGGCCGCGGCGGCGACGGCACGCTTGAGCAGCGACTCCTCGACGACGGTGACGTCGTCCTCGGTCAGCTTGCGGCGTGCACGCTTCGCTGCGCTCTTCGTGCGCAACGGCCGGTCGCCGTGCTGGTGTGCGTCGTTCGGTGCCAAGTTCGTTCCTCCGGTAGTGCTGTGTCTTGCCTTCGGGCATCCGGCGGAGAGCGACTGTGCAGTCCTCGCGAACACCGCGCTCGCCGGACAAACTCCGACAGCCTACCAGATGGAGCGCTCCGACGCGGCGGACCGCTACGATGAGGCCACCGCGTACTGTACGCGCGACACTCAGGCACCTCACCACGGACTCGGTGCCGCACACATCGATCGAAAGGCCCTGCCATGACGAAGCCCATGCCCGACAAGCCCACGGTGGACGGCCTCGAGGACGTCTGGGGTCCGGTCTGGGAGCAGGACGGCACCTACCGCTTCGACCGCGACAGCGCGACGAAGGACGCGGTGTACTCGATCGACACCCCGCCGCCGACCGCGTCGGGTTCGCTGCACATCGGGCACGTGTTCTCCTACACGCACACCGACCTCAAGGCCCGGTACGAGCGCATGCGCGGGAAGCACGTCTTCTACCCGATGGGCTGGGACGACAACGGCCTGCCGACCGAGCGCCGCGTGCAGAACTACTACGGCGTCCGGTGCGACCCGCAGCTCCCCTACGACCCCGCCTTCGTGCCGCCGTTCGAGGGCGGCGACGGCAAGTCGAGCAAGGCGGGCGACCAGCTGCCGATCTCGCGCCGCAACTTCATCGAGCTGTGCGAGCGCCTGACCGTGCAGGACGAGCAGCAGTTCGAGCACCTCTTCCGCACGCTCGGCCTGTCGGTGGACTGGACGCAGTCGTACCGCACGATCGACGACACCTCGCGGGCGAGCGCGCAGCGTGCGTTCCTCCGCAACCTCGAGCGCGGCGAGGCCTACCAGGCCGACGCCCCGACGCTCTGGGACGTCACCTTCCGCACCGCCGTCGCGCAGGCCGAGCTCGAGGACAAGGAGATGCCCGGCGCGTACCACGGCCTGGCGTTCCACCGCACCGACGGCGGCGAGGACGTCGTCATCCAGACCACCCGTCCGGAGCTGCTCCCCGCCTGCGTCGCCCTCGTCGCGCACCCGGACGACGAGCGCTTCCAGGACCTGTTCGGCACGACCGTCCGCTCCCCCCTGTTCGACGTCGAGGTCCCGGTCCTCGCGCACCACCTGGCGCAGCAGGACAAGGGCGCGGGCATCGCGATGGTCTGCACCTTCGGTGACACCACCGACGTGGTGTGGTGGCGCGAACTGCAGCTGCCGAACCGCGCGATCATCGGCTTCGACGGCCGCGTCCGCTCGGACGAGCCCGCGTGGATCGAGTCGACCCGCGGCAGGGAGCTCTACGCCGAGATGGCCGGCAAGACCGTCTTCTCGGCGAAGAAGGTCCTCGTGGACGCGCTCACCGAGTCGGGCGAGCTCGTCGGCGACGTGAAGACGATCAACCACCCGGTGAAGTTCTTCGAGAAGGGCGACAAGCCGCTCGAGATCGTCTCGACCCGCCAGTGGTACATCGTCAACGGCGCGCGCGACGAGCAGCTCAAGGAGACCCTGCGGAAGCGCGGCGAGGAGATCGCCTTCCACCCGGACTTCATGCGCGTCCGCTACGACAACTGGGTCGGTGGCCTCTCCGGCGACTGGCTCATCTCGCGCCAGCGCTTCTTCGGCGTGCCGATCCCGGTCTGGTACCCGCTCGACGCCGACGGCAACCCGGTCTTCGACCAGCCGATCGTCCCGACCGAGGCACAGCTGCCCGTCGACCCGGCGTCCGAGCCGGCGCCCGGGTACGCCGAGGACCAGCGCGGCGTCGCCGGCGGGTTCCAGGGCGAACTCGACGTGATGGACACCTGGGCGACCTCGTCCCTCACCCCGCAGCTCGCGGGCAAGTGGGAGACGGACCCGGCGCTCTACGACCTCGTGTTCCCGTACGACGTCCGCCCGCAGGCGCAGGACATCATCCGGACGTGGCTCTTCACGACGGCGCTCCGCAGCCAGCTCGAGGCCGACGTCGCGCCGTGGAAGCACGCGAGCATCTCCGGCTTCATCGTGGACCCCGACCGCAAGAAGATGTCGAAGTCGAAGGGCAACGTCGTCACGCCGCTCTCGATCCTCGAGCAGCACGGCGCCGACGCGGTCCGCTACTGGGCGGCCTCGTCGAAGCTCGGCACCGACGCGGCCTTCGACCCGCAGAACCCGAAGCAGATCAAGGTCGGTCGCCGGCTGGCGATCAAGGTGCTCAACGCGGCGAAGTTCGTCTACGGCTTCGAACTGCCGAGCGGTGCGACGACCGTCACCGAGCCCCTCGACGTCGACGTGCTGGCGGAGCTCGGCTCCGTGATCGAGCAGGCCACCGCCGCGTTCGACGGCTTCGACCACGCCCGTGCGCTGGAGGTCACCGAGCGGTTCTTCTGGACCTTCTGCGACGACTACCTCGAGCTCGTCAAGGAGCGTGCATACGGCACCGCGCCCGACGCGACGCACGAGACCCAGGCGAGTGCGGTCCTGGCGCTGCGCGCCGCGATCGACGCGCTGCTCCGTCTGCTGGCACCGTTCCTCCCGTTCGCGACGGAGGAGGTGTGGGCCTGGACCCACGACACCAGCGTGCACACGGCCGCGTGGCCCACGGTCGCGGAGCTCCCGACGCAGGCGGAGCCGTCCGGGCTGCTGGCCGCCGTCGGCCAGGCGCTGATCGGGATCCGCGGTGCGAAGACCGCCGCCAAGGCGTCCCAGAAGACGCCGGTCACCCGTGCCGTCGTGGCGGCTCCGGCCGACCAGCGCGCGCTCATCGAGCGCGCGGCGGTCGACCTGGCCGCCGTGGGCCGCATCGAGAACCTGTCGTTCACGGACGGCGAGGAGCTCGCGGTGACCGAGATCGAGCTCGCGGAGCAGCAGGCGTAGCGTCGTCCGTCGACGGGCCGGGTCGCGTGCGGCCCGGCCCGTCGTCACGAGCACGAGTACGAGTCGGCACTGGAGGCACGGATGCAGTTGGGTACACGCTGGAACGTGGGTGGGCAGCCACCCGAGCGACTCCCCGAGGCGATGGTCGTCGCCGCGCGCGGTGTCGAGGAGGAGCTGGCGGCGGCGTCGGTCGACGCATCGACCTGGCGCTGGACGCTGACGTACCTCGAGGGCAAGCCGATCGTCGAGCTCGACGACGGCACGTCGATCCACCTCGACCCCGCCGGGCGTGCGCAGGTGACGAACCCGGACGACGCGCCGGAGGAGGACTAGGCCGTCCCCCCCGATCCCGGGCTCGACCGGGACCGGGGGACGCGGCCTACACTGGAGAACGTCCGTTCCCGAGGCGACGGGGACGAGTGGGACCGCAGCGGAGGAAGGGGATGCCCGTGTCCGGCACCGCCAGCACGACCGACCCGCAGGTGCGCGAGCGCATCGTCGACGCCGCGGACGCGCTCTTCTACGCCCGCGGGTTCCAGTCGGTCGGCATGGACGAGATCCGGACGACCGCCGGCGTCTCGTTGAAGAAGCTCTACTCGGTGTTCCCCGGCAAGGAGCAGCTCGTCGCCGCGGTGCTCGGCGGGCGGCACGACCTCTGGGAGCAGGGCATCGAGCAGGCGGTGGCCGCAGCGGGGACCCCGCGGGACCGGCTGCTCGCGATGTACGACTTCCTGGAGCAGTGGTTCGGCGACGACACCTTCCGCGGCTGCGGCTTCATCAACGCCTTCGGTGAACTGGGTGCGACCTCCCCCGCGGTCGCCGAGATCGCCCGCGAGCACAAGGACTCGTTCCAGCGGTACGTCGCCGGGCTCGCCGCGGCCGCCGTGCCGGACCTCGACGCGGCCGAGGAGCTCGCCGCCCAGCTCGCACTCCTCGCCGAGGGTGCGCAGACGACGGCCGCGATCGCGGGCGACACGACGCCGGCACGGCACGCGCGGCGCGCGGCAGCCACGCTGATCGACGTGGCCATGCGTGCGGGGACCGACCGGACGCGCTGACCCGACGCGCTGACCTGACGCTCCGACCGGACGCTCGACGACACGACGCCCGACACGACCCGACGTCGGCCGGGAGGCGCGGGGCGGGCCCGCCACGTGCCTCCAGACCGGCGTCCGGTCCGGTCCGTAGGGTGGGGCCATGGACACCCCGTTCGACCAGCCGAGCACCCTCCCCTACGCCCTGCCGCCGTTCGACGACGTCCGGCTCGAGCACTTCCGTCCCGCGTTCGACGCCGGCATCGCCGAGCAGCGTGCCGAGGTCGAGGCCATCGCCGCCGATCCCGGTGCAGCGACGTTCGAGAACACGCTGGTGGCGCTCGAACGCTCCGGGCAGCTGCTGACCCGGGTCTCGCACGTCTTCTTCACGCTGTCCTCCGCCGACTCGACGCCCGAGCTGCACGACCTCGAGGCCGAGGAGTCGCCGCTCCTCGCCGCCCACCGCGACGCGATCACCCTCGACGCGCGCCTGTACGCACGGGTCGATGCGGTGCGGTCCTCGCTCGACGAGCGTGCGGACCTGTCCGACGAGGACCGTCGACTCGTCGAGCGGGTGCACACCGAGATGACGCTCGCGGGAGCCGGCCTCGACGACGGTGGGAAGGAGCGTCTCACCGCGATCAACCAGGAACTCTCGACGCTCACCACGACCTTCGAGCGCAACCTGCTCGAGGACACGAACGACCTCGCCGTGCACGTCACCGACGAACAGGAGCTCGCCGGACTCGACGACGGCGCGAAGTCGGCCGCCGCCGCAGCCGCAGCGGACCGCGGCCTCGACGGCTGGCTCGTGACGCTGCCGCTGTACACGGGTCACCCGTGGCTCGCCTCGCTGACCGACCGTGGCCTGCGCGAACGGATCATGCGTGCCTCGCTGTCGCGGGGGCGACGTGGGAACGCGCACGACAACCGCGAGGTCCTGCTGCGCATCGTCCGGCTCCGGGCCGAGCGGGCCGAACTCCTCGGCTTCCCGAACCACGCTGCCGTGGTGACGGCCGACGAGACCGCGGGGACGCCCGAGGCGGTCGACGGCCTGCTCTCCTCGCTCGTCCCGGCCGCCGCCGCGAACGCCGAGGACGAGCGCGCCGTCCGCTCCCGCACGGTCGGCTTCGACGTCGAGGCCTGGGACTGGGCACACGCGACGGAGGTCCTGCGCGGCGAGCAGTTCGCCGCGGACAGTTCGGCGCTGCGGCCCTACTTCGAGGCCGACCGCGTCCTGCACGACGGGGTGTTCCACGCCGCCGGCGCCCTGTACGGACTGACGTTCACCGAACGCTCGGACCTGCACGGCTACAACGACGAGGTCCGGGTCTTCGAGGTGCACGGCGACTCCGGGGAGGAGGTCGGGCTCTACCTGCTCGACCTCTACACACGGGACGGCAAGCGTGGCGGTGCCTGGATGAACCCCGTCGTCGAGCAGTCACACCTGCTCGGCACGCTGCCCGTCGTCGTGAACAACCTCAACGTGGCGAAGCCCGCCGCCGGCTCTCCCACGCTGCTGATCCAGGACGAGGTCGAGACGCTCTTCCACGAGTTCGGGCACGCGCTGCACGGGCTCATCGCCAGGACGACCTACCCGCGGTTCTCGGGCACGAACGTCGAACGGGACTTCGTGGAGTTCCCCTCGCAGGTCAACGAGATGTGGGTGACCTGGCCCTCGGTCCTCGCGAACTACGCGAAGCACCACGAGACCGGCGAGCCGCTGCCGCCCGAGCTCGTGCTCGGACTGAGCGACTCCGCCGGCTTCAACGAGGGCTTCTCGACCACCGAGTACCTCGCCGCGGCGCTGCTCGACCAGGCGTGGCACCGCCTGTCGGCCGCCGAGGCCGCCGAGGTGACCGACGTCGAGGCGTTCGAGCGCCAGGCCCTCGCGTCCGCGGGCATCGACGTGGCCGCGGTGCCGCCGCGGTACTCGTCGACGTACTTCGCGCACACGTTCTCGGGCGGGTACGACGCCGGGTACTACGGGTACATCTGGTCCGAGGTGCTCGACGCGGACACCGTCGAGTGGTTCCGCGAGCACGGCGGACTCTCGCGCGAGGCCGGGCAGCGGTTCGCGTCGCTCGTGCTCGGGGTCGGCGGCGCGCAGGACCCCCTCGAGGCCTACCGTGCGTTCCGCGGCCGCGACGCCGAGGTCGGGCCGCTGCTGCGCCGTCGCGGGCTCGAGTAGCGCGGCGCCGCGCCGCGGCGCGCCGCCGCGCCGCGGAAGTCCGCGGCGCGACGTGCTTCCCGTTGTGCAGCGGCACGTCACACCGCGGACTGCCCCGGTCCGCCTGCGCACCGCTCCCACGAACGCTCCCGCACCCGCGCCCCCTCCCGCTCACGGCGACGGCCCAGCCCCACGCGGGGACCGGGCCGTCGGCCTGCGGGCGTCGGACGCTACGCGGACTTCTCCACGCGCTTCGCCCGGGGACGCGGCACGATCGTCGGCGCGGCGTTCTCGAGCACGGACTCGCGGGTGATGACGACGCGCGCCACGTCGTCGTCCGACGGCACGTCGAACATGACCGGGCCGAGGACCTCTTCGAGGATGGCCCGGAGGCCGCGGGCACCGGTCTGGCGCAGCACCGCGAGGTCCGCGATGGCCTCGAGCGCCCCGCGGTCGAAGTCGAGCTCGACACCGTCGATCGCGAACATCCGCTGGTACTGCTTCACCAGCGCGTTCTTCGGCTCGGTCAGGATCTGCATGAGCGCCGCCTGGTCGAGCTGCGACACCGTCGTGACGACGGGCAGACGACCGATGAACTCAGGGATGAGCCCGAACTTGTGCAGGTCCTCGGGCAGGACGTCGGCGAACAGGTCCTGCTGGTCGAGCGGGCTGTGCAGCGGAGCGCCGAACCCGATCCCGCGCTTGCCGACGCGCGACGACACGATGTCCTCGAGTCCCGCGAACGCCCCCGCCACGATGAACAGCACGTTCGTCGTGTCGATCTGGATGAACTCCTGGTGCGGGTGCTTCCGACCGCCCTGCGGCGGGACCGACGCGGTCGTGCCCTCGAGGATCTTGAGCAGCGCCTGCTGCACGCCCTCGCCGGAGACGTCGCGCGTGATCGACGGGTTCTCCGCCTTGCGTGCGATCTTGTCGACCTCGTCGATGTAGATGATGCCCGTCTCGGCACGCTTGACGTCGTAGTCCGCGGCCTGGATGAGCTTGAGCAGGATGTTCTCGACGTCCTCGCCCACGTACCCGGCCTCGGTCAGGGCGGTGGCGTCGGCGACGGCGAACGGCACGTTGAGCCGCTTCGCCAGGGTCTGCGCGAGGTAGGTCTTGCCGCAGCCGGTCGGCCCGATGAGCAGGATGTTCGACTTCGCGATCTCGACGTCGTCGCGGTCCTCGGCAGCGGTGATCTGCCCTTGTGCGCGGATGCGCTTGTAGTGGTTGTAGACGGCAACGGCCAGCGCGCGCTTCGCCGGGTCCTGGCCGATCACGTACTCCTGCAGGAAGTCGAAGATCTCGCGGGGCTTCGGCAGCTCGAAGTCGCCGTTCGTGGTGTCCTCACCCGCTTCGGCGAGGCGCTCCTCGATGATCTCGTTGCACAGCTCGACGCACTCGTCGCAGATGTACACCCCCGGCCCGGCGATGAGCTGCTGGACCTGCTTCTGGCTCTTGCCGCAGAAGGAGCACTTGAGCAGGTCAGCGCTCTCCCCGATGCGTGCCATGTCGGTGCCCTCCTTGGATGACCGGTGCAGTTCAGCGATGCAGGCTGGTGACCCGCCCGATGTGATCGACTCTAACCGCATCCGGTGACACCCACGGCGACGCCGTCCGGCCTGTCCCCACGCGTTCGCCCAGGGCGTGCACACCTGGTACCGTTGGCACGTTCCTCTACAAGTTGTAGAAAACCGGAAGGACCCCATGACGAAGCGCCTCGCCCTCCTCGGCACCGGAACCCTCGGCGTCACCGCCGCGATCGTCCTCGGCACCGCGGCCGCCGCGAGCGCACACGTCGAGGCGGATGCGACCTCGACGGCGGCGAACTCGTACACGACCGCGACGTTCTCGGTGCCGCACGGCTGCGACGGCTCCCCCACCACGAAGCTCGTCTTCCAGGTGCCCGAGTCCGTCATCGAGGTCACGCCGACCGTCAACCCGAACTGGACGATCACGAAGGCGACCGAGCCCTACACCGCCCCGTCGAGCAGCGCTGCGAGCGACGAGGAGTCCGAGGCCGGCGCCGAGCGCGTCACGAGCGTCACCTACACCGCGAAGACCCCGCTGCCCGCCGACGAGCGCGACACCTTCTCGCTGTCCTTCGCGCTGCCCGACGGCAAGCCGGGCGACCGCGTGGCCTTCCCGGTCGTGCAGACCTGCGAGCAGGGGTCGACCGACTGGGACCAGGTGCAGAAGAGCGGCGAGTCCGAGCCGGAGCACCCCGCGCCGTCGATCGTCCTGACCGCCGCCAGCGCGGCGAGCGGTGACGACGACGACGCGACGACGGCCACCGCGAGCGACACCACGACCACCGCGGCGCAGCCCGACTTGGTCGGTCGCTTCCTCGGCCTCGGCGGCCTGGTGGTCGGGGCCGTCGGCCTGGTCGTCGCCGTCGCCGCCACGCGCCGCCGGGACGCCTCGAAGTGACCCGGACCGCACGGCCGACGCGCGCCCGTCGGCCCCCGGGTGACCGGCGTCCGGTCTGGAGGCCCGTGGCCGCGACCGCCGCGACCCTCGCCGTCGCGGGCGGTGCGATCCTCGGGCTCGCCGCCCCCGCCAGCGCGCACAACTACCTGGTGTCGTCGACGCCGAAGGTGGGCGGGACGCTCACCGAGCTCCCCGACCGCTTCGACATCACGACGAACGACCGGCTCCTGGCGATCGGCGGGTCGGACTCGGGCTTCGCCTTCCGGGTCATCGGCCCGGACGGTCGGTACCACGAGGACGGCTGCGTCTCCGTGGACGGCCCCTCGATGACGACGAAGGCCGCCCTCGGCGACTCCGGGAAGTACGAGGTCGAGTGGCAGATCGTCTCGGCCGACGGCCACACGGTCTCCGACCGGTACGACTTCACCTGGAAGGCCCCGGCCGGCTTCACGCCCGACCGCGGCACCGCGACGCCGGCGACCTGCGCCGACGGCAGCGGAGGCGGCTCGGCATCCAGCGCGCCCGACGCCCCGACCGGTGCCAGCGGTGACTCGAGCGCGACCGACGCCCTGTTCATCGGCGCCGGTGGCATCGTCCTCGCCGGCGTCGTCGTGGCGGTCCTGCTGCTGCTCCGACGCCGCCCGGCCGCCCCGGCGACCGACGACCGCGACGAGGACTGAACCGCCCCGCCGGATCGGCACCGCGCCTCCAGGCCGGATCCGCGCCCCCGACGCCGCACCGGACACGACGAAGGCCCCGCACCGATCGGTGCGGGGCCTTCGCGCGTGCAGCGCTACTTCACGAGCGCCGGCAGGTTCTTGCGGCTCGTGAGGACCTGGTCGATCAGGCCGTACTCGAGTGCCTCTTCGGCGGACATGATCTTGTCGCGCTCGATGTCGTTGTTGACCTGCTCCGGGGTCCGGTTCGAGTGCTTCGACAGCGTCTCCTCGAGCCAGGTGCGCATGCGGAGGATCTCCGCCGCCTGGATCTCGATGTCGGACGCCTGACCGCCACCCTGCTGGACGGCGGGCTGGTGGATGAGCACGCGGGCGTTCGGCAGCGCGAGACGCTTGCCGGGGGTCCCCGCGGCGAGGAGCACCGACGCGGCCGAAGCGGCCTGGCCGAGGCAGACCGTCTGGATCTGCGGACGGATGTACTGCATCGTGTCGTAGATCGCCGTCATCGCGGTGAACGAGCCACCGGGCGAGTTGATGTACATCACGATGTCGCGGTCCGGGTCCATCGACTCGAGCACGAGCAGCTGTGCCATGACGTCGTCGGCGGACGCGTCGTCCACCTGGACGCCGAGGAACACGATGCGGTCCTCGAAGAGCTTCGCGTACGGGTCCTGCCGCTTGAAGCCGTAGGCCGTGCGCTCCTCGAAGCTGGGGAGGATGTAGCGATCGGACGGAGCCGGGACGTTCTGCGCGCCACCGAGCATGGGGAGGTGCATTCTCGTTTCCTTCTCTTCGGTGGTGGTCAGTTGGACTCGGGCTCGGCTGCCGCGGTCGGCGTCTCGCCGTCGCTCACGGTGCCGCCGCCGCCGACGACCTCGACCGACGAGGCGCGGAGGTGGTCGACGAAGCCGTACTCCAGGGCCTCCTGCGCCGTGAACCAGTTGTCACGGTCGTTGTCCTTGAGGACCTGCTCGATCGTCTTGCCGGTCTGCTCCGCCGTGAGCTCCGCCATCCGCTGCTTCATGTCGAGGATGACCTTCGCCTGCGTCTGGATGTCGGCAGCGGTGCCGCCGAAGCCACCGGACGGCTGGTGCAGGAGCACGCGGGCGTTCGGGGTGATGTAGCGCTTGCCCGGGGTACCCGACGAGAGCAGGAACTGCCCCATCGAGGCGGCGAGGCCGATGCCCACGGTGACGATGTCGTTCGGCACGAACTGCATCGTGTCGTAGATCGCCATGCCCGCGGTGATCGAGCCACCGGGCGAGTTGATGTAGAGGTAGATGTCCTTCTCGGGGTCCTCGGCGGCGAGCATCAGCAGCTTCGCTGCGATCTCGTTCGAGTTGTCGTCGCGGACCTCAGAGCCGAGCCACACGATCCGGTCTCTCAGAAGGCGGTCAAAAACACTGGGGTTCAGTGTCGCTTCGGCCATGGAAAAGCTCCCGTTCAGTTGTCGCTTGATGTCGAACTTATCGGGTGCAACGCACCACTTCGCGTCTGTTCGCTCTGGGCGGTCGGATGGTGCCGGGACGACGGACGGGAGGCACGGTGCCAGCTGGCACCGTGCCTCCCGTCCGTCAGCGCGTCGCGTTACTTCGCGTCGGCCTCGGTGACCTCGTCGGCGTCGGCCGACTCGTCGTCAGCCGACTCCTGCGCCACACCGGCGGTGAAGGCGGACAGGTCGACGGCGTCGCCGTTCGTGTCCTTGACGGTGACCTTCGACAGGACGGTCGCGACCGCCTTCGAGCGGGCGACCTCGCCGACCATGCCGGGGATCTGCCCGTTCTGGTCGATCACCTTGATGAACTCGGCCGGCTCCATGCCGTACTGCGACGCCGCCTGGATGAGGTACTGCGTGAGTTCCTCCTGGGAGACCTGGATCTCCTCCTTCTCGGCGATGGCGTCGAGGAGCAGCTGCGAGCGGAAGGCCTTCTCGCTGGACTCGGAGACCTCCTTGCGGTGCTCCTCGTCCTCGAGACGGTTCTCCTGCTCGAGGTGACGGTGCACCTCGTCCTCGATGAGCTGCTCCGAGATCGGGATGTCCACGTCCTCGATGAGCTTCTCGACGAGCTTGTCGCGAGCCGCGGCGCCCTGACCGAAGGTCTTGGACTTCGCGATCTGCTCCTTCAGGTCCGCCTTGAGCTCGTCGATGGTGTCGAACTGGCTGGCGATCTGGGCGAACTCGTCGTCGGCCTCGGGGAGCTCGCGCTCCTTGACGGCGGTGACGGTGACGGCGATCTGCGCGGTCTCGCCCTCGCGGTCGCCACCGACCAGCGTGGACTCGAAGGTGGTCGACTCACCGGCGGTGAGCGACTCGAGCGCCTCGTCGATGCCCTCGAGCAGGTCGCCCGAGCCGATCTCGTAGGAGACGCCGGTGGCCGAGTCGACCTCGTCGTCACCGATGGTGGCGGTCAGGTCGATCTGGGCGAAGTCGCCGGTCTCGGCCGGGCGGTCGACCGTCACGAGCGTGCCGAAGCGGGTGCGCAGGTTCTGCAGCTCCTCCTCGATCTCGTCGTCGGAGACCTCGACGGCGTCGACCGTGAGCTCGTACTGGTCGTACGCGGGGAGGTCGAACTCGGGACGGACGTCGACCTCGAAGGTGAGGACGAGGTCGCCCGAGAAGTCCGCGACGTTCGGGAGCTCGGCGACGTCAGCCTCGGCACGGCCGAGGATGCGCAGCTCCTGCTCCTCCACCGCCTGGCGGTAGAAGGTGTCGATGGCGTCACCGACGGCGTGGTTCAGGACCTCGCCGCGGCCGACGCGCTGGTCGACGATCGCCGGCGGGACCTTGCCCTTGCGGAAGCCGGGGATGTTGATCTGCTCGGCGATGTGCTTGTAGGCGTGGTCGATGCTCGGCTTGAGATCGTCCGGCGTCACGTTCACGGTGAGCTTGACGCGGGTGTCGCTCACCTTGTCGACGGTGCTGGTGGCCAAGGGATGTACTCCTGTTGGTTGACGTTCGAGTGGACCTGGTCGGGGCGACAGGATTCGAACCTGCGACCTCCCGCTCCCAAAGCGGGCGCTCTACCAAGCTGAGCTACGCCCCGTGACTGGGCCAGGTGACCGCGCACGCCCGAGGGCACGCACGACCGCGACGAGTCTAGCGGTCCCCCGCTGCCTGGTTCCCGGGCGGCGTGCCGCGTGTGGACGGTTCCTGCTCGGCGCTGCGCCGCAGGCCCCGTCGCCACCGCACCCCGACGGCGACCTGCACCCCGAGCGCGGCGACCACGAGCGCGACGCCGAGGACGATGCGCCAGACGTGCAGCAGGGCGTGCCAGGGCTGGGCCTGCGGGTCGCCGAAGGCCTCGGGACGGAGCGAGAACACCACGGCGGCGACGGCGAGCAGCACGAACGAGAGCACCCGCGAGCGCTTGATCCGGCGCGTGTCGGAGCCGTCCGGCTGCGGCAGCACGTTCGATGGCATGTCGGGGGCCGTTCGTCCGCTACGATGGTGGCGCTGCGGACTGGTGCCGCAGTGCGGGGATGTAGCTCAATGGTAGAGCCCCAGTCTTCCAAACTGGCCACGCGGGTTCGATTCCCGTCATCCCCTCCACACCGTCGTCCCCGTCGTCGCGATCAGGCGGTCGTCTTCGTCAGGCCGTGCTCGGTCTTCTCCCAGTAGTGCGGCCGGGTGATCAGCTGCCACAGGCCCTTGTACGCGGCGACCGAGTGCAGGATCCAGTACAGCGGGTTGAGGAGCGCCCAGCCCATCAGGTCGAACCGCCCGCGCTTGTACGGTCCCATCATCGTCAGGTAGATCATCGTGGCGTTGCCGAGCAGGAAGTCGAGCACGCAGAGCCACAGCACCGGCGCCGGGAACAGCGGCGCGGTCCAGTCGGCCGGCAGCACGAGCGTCGCGATCGTCACGAGGACGCCGGGCAGCATCCCGAGGAACGTCAGCGGCGTCCCCGCGATGAGCAGGGCGAACGCGGCCGCGCGACGCGGGCCGATCTCGCGGACGAGCGCCCGGGGCCTGCGCGCGTGCACGAGGGCGGTCTGCATGTAGCCCTTGATCCACCGGGAGCGCTGCCGGACGAAGTTCGGGATCGAGGTGTTCGCCTCCTCCATCGTCGTGGAGTTGACGACGGCGACGCGGTACCCGACGGCGGACGCGCGGATGCCGAGGTCGGCGTCCTCGGTCACGTTGTAGGGGTCCCACCCGCCGAGCTCACGGAGCAGCTCGGCGCGGAAGTGGTTCGACGTCCCGCCCAGCGGGATCGGCAGCTGTCGCGCGTCGAGGCCGGCGAGCATGTAGTCGAACCAGTACGAGTACTCGAGCGTGAACATGCGCGTGAGCGCGTTCTCGTCGGCGTTGAAGTAGCTCAGCGCCGCCTGCACGCACACGGTGTCGCCCCCGGCGCGGTCGAAGGTCAGGAACACCTTCTTGAGCTGGTCGGGGTCGGGACGGTCCTCGGCGTCGTAGATGACGACGTACTCCCCCTGCGCGATGGCGAGGCCGACGTTGCACGCGCGGGGCTTCGTCTGGGGTGACCCCGGCGGGACGATGACGATGCGCATCCAGTCCGGCGGGGCTGCGTCGATGACGGCCTCGCGGGTCTCGTGGTCCTCGGCCTCGACGAGCACCAGGACCTCGAGCCGGTCCTTCGGCCAGTCGAGCACCTCGAGGTTCCGGACGAGGTCGTGCACGATGTTCGCCTCGCGGAACACGGGCACGAGCACGGTGTAGGTCGGCAGGGCGTCGTCGTCCAGGGCGGCGACGTCCTCGGCCGAGACCTGCTCGACCAGGTCGAAGCGGGCCCCGACCATCGACACCCAGAACTTGAAGAGGATCCCGGCCAGGAACCCCAGGGAGAGCACCGCCGTCGCGATCGCGACCGTGCTGCCCGGTGCGAGGACGAGGCACACCGCGAACAGGAGCAGGGCGACCGCACCGCCGACCCGTTGTCCTCGTGAGAGGACGGTCCGTGCGGACAGCGCCGGGTTCGTCCGGGCGAGACCGTGGGCGGCGAGGTCGGCGACCTCCTCCTCGAGCTCGTACGCGATGCGCTGCCGGACGTCCGCCTCGGACGCGCCGCGGAGGACGACGGGTTCGCCGAACTCCTCGGTGAGCGCCGCGCGGAGGACGTCCGGGTCCGACCGACCGCTGGTCAGGACGAGGACGCCCTCGCGGATGCGGGCGGACGCGACCCAGCCCTCCTCGACGTGCCGCTGCACGGAGCACCGGTGCCGCGGTCGCCAGTCGACGTCCTCGCCGCGGTGCCGACCGGTCCCCCCGACCACGACGGTCGACTCGGCGTCCACCGGCGGCCGCGCTCCGACGGCGGTCACCGGAGCACCACCGCCACGACGGCGTGCATCCACTCGACGACGACCTGGCGTTCGGAGGCCGCGGCCCACGCGAGCGGGACCTGCAGGACGGCGAGGACGACGACCAGGGTGCTGGTGACCCGGCCGGCGACCGGCGGCAGGATCGCGATCGCGACGCTGAGCATCGTGACGAAGACGTTGCCGGCCGTCGCGACCGGCACGAGCCCGATCGCGTACCCGCCCACGGTCCCGACGAAGAGCGCCGCGACGAGGGCGATCGCGCCGGGCCGGCGGACGAGCAGTGCCAGGGTGGCGCCGGCGACGAGCATCGTCACCAGGAGCAGGCCGTCCGCCGAGGCGAAGAGGTGGCGCAGGCCGTCGAGTCGCTCCTCGGACACGCTGATCGTCCCGCGCAGCGCCGCGAACGGGTCGTGGAGCACCATGAGGTCGAGGACGGCCGTCGAGAGCGCGACGGCGAGGCTCGGGAACACCAGGACGAGCACGTTCGCCCGCCGGATGCCGCGCTGGTCGTGCCGTGCCAGGTCGAGCAACGGGGCGGCGAGCGCCGCGATGCCGACGTAGACGAAGCCCATCGGGTCGACCAGCGTGGACAGCATCAGCGCGAGGCCGGCGCGGAACCCCGCCTGCGTGTCCCCCCACGCGAAGAACCGCACCATGTCGACGACGGCCAGGGCGAAGAGGGCGATGCCGAGGAACGCCTGCAGGTCGTCGAGCGCGAGGAAGGCGTACAGCGGGTTGGCGCCGAGCGCGATCGTGAACGCGACGACCTCGCGCATGCGCAGGCCGCGGCGCAGCATGTCCTGCGCGAGGAGCTGGAGCAGCACGCCGGCGACGATCCCGCCGAGCACCGCGGCACCCTGCACACCGAAGGGCATGAAGCGCAGGAGCACCCCGGAGAGCAGCGGCCAGAGCTGCCCGATGGCCGGCACCACGCCGCCGTCGAGCGCGGCCGTCGCCCGGTCGAGCGTCACCTGGTTGCCTGTCAGCCCGATGAGCGGCGTCGTCGTGATGCGCGACGCCACGAGCGCGAGGGCCACGTAGGGCAGCGCGAAGGCGGCGCGGAGCAGCCACCGGACGGCGACGGACGGCAGGGGCCGCAGCGGTGCGGGTGCCGGCACCGCACCGGGCGGCGCCGAGTGCGGGCGGGAGAGCGTGACGGTCATGCGGCTCCTCCGGGTGAAGCACGCAGGGGTGTCCTGCACCGTCCATTCCACCCCGTGTCCCCGGAGCGCGACAGCCCACGAACGGGGTACAAGCCGGTCCCCCTCGTGGCGGACCGACCAGCACCGGGTGCGCCGGGTCAGTGCACGTCGGTCCCGTCCGTGACCGTGCTGTCGGCCGCGATCAGCTGCAGCTGCGTCAGCACCACGGGTGTGGCAGCCTCGAACGCCAACGTCCCGCCGGTCACCCCGCCCGCGAACCGGAAGACCCGGGTCTGCCCGGCCCAGGTGAACGCCGCGTCCCGCTCCTCGACGGCGTGCACCACCGTGCCGTCCGCACTCCGGAGCACCGCACGCCACGAGGCCGTCACCGGCGCTGCCGCGGTCACGGTGTACAGGGACGTCCCTGCCGCGGTGACCGGCACCGACACCGACTCGCCCGCGGCGAGCGCCACCGGGGTCAGTCCGGTGTCGTCGGTCAGGGGCGACGCCCCCACGGGCAGGACGTCGTCGGGGGTGTCCCGGAAGCCGTGCAGCTCGGACGCCGAGACCGGTCGGGTGTCCGCAGCCCACCCCGTCGGGGCCTCCGACAGCGTGACGACGATCCGCTCCGCGGCGGCGACCACCGTGTGCGGGATGCTGATCGAGCCCCACGGGTCACCGTCGACCGTGACGGACGCGATGAACCGTCCGTCCCCGGCGGTCTCGATGACGGTGGACGCGCCTCCCGGCCGTCGCAGGACCGACCGCCGGACCGACGGCGGGACGAGCACGTAGGTGCCGGTCGCCGGCGCCAGCGGGTACAGGCCGATCGTGGCGAGGACGTACCAGGCGCTCATCTCGCCGTTGTCCTCGTCGCCCGGGTACCCCTGTCCGAGGTCGGAGCCGACGAAGAGCCGGTCGAGGCACTCGCGGACGATGCGGTGTGCGTCGTCGTGCCGTCCGGTGAACATCGGGAAGAACGGGATGTGGTGCGCGGGCTGGTTCGACAGGCCGAGCATCCCCGTGCGGACGTCGCGCGCCTCGGTCATCTCGTGGATGGCGAACCCGTAGGACCCGGACCGGTCGGTGGCGCCGGTCTCGGGCCGCTGCAGGAACCGCTGGAAGGCGTCGTCGAAGCCGGCCGGTCCACCGTGCAGGTCGACGATCCCGGCGCCGTCGTGCGGCGCGGTGAACATCGTGCCCCAGGCGTTGGTCTCGGTGTAGTCGCTCCCCCACACGTCCGGGTCGAAGTCGTCCCCGGACCGCCAGGCGCCGTCCGGCGTGCGGCCGATGAAGAACCCGCGCTCCCGGTCGAAGACGTTCCGGTAGCGGAGCGAGCGGCGCGCGAACCACTCGTGCTCGGCCCGGTACCGTCGCTCGCCGTCCGCGTCACCGGTGGCCGCGGCTCGCGTGGCCATCGCGTCGGCCAGGACGGCGACGCCCCAGTCGTTGATCGCGGCGTCGAGGGTCCACGACATCCCCTCGTCGGTCGCCGTGTCGACGTACCCGCGGAGGTCACCCGGGAGGCTCCCCTTCCGCCCGACGCGTCGGTCCGGTGACGGGACGGTCGCGTTCCGCACCGCGGACCGGTACGCCTGCTCGACGTCGAAGCCGTCGACACCCTTCGCCACGAGGTCGGCGAGGACGGTGTCGCTCGTCGTGCCGGTCATCACGTCCTCGGCCCCGGGCGCACTCCACCGCGGAGTCCACCCGCCGTCAGTGAAGTGGCCGACGACCCCCTCGGCGAGGTCGGCAGCGGTGTCGGGCGTGAGCAGCGCGAGCAGCGGCCAGGCGGTCCGGTAGGTGTCCCAGAACCCGTTCGTGGTGGTGAACGGGCCGTCGACGACCTCGGGCCCGGGCTCGTCGCGGATCGGTACGGTCAGGACGCCGCCGTACGGGGAACGGTGTCGCGGGCTCCCGGTCAGCGCGGTCTCCCCCGCCCGGGTCGGGTGGAGGAACGCCCGGTACAGGCCCGAGTACAGCGAGACGAGCTGGTCCGGGGTGGCGCCCTCGACCTGCAGTGTGTCGAGTTCGGCGGTCCAGCGTTCCTCGGCGTGCTGGTGCATCGTGTCGAAGTCCCCGGCGGCGTCGAGGTTCGCGGCCGCGTCCTCGGCGGACACGGTGGAGATGCCGAGGAGCACGTCCACGTCACCGGCGACCTCGACCCGTCCGCGGAGCTCGCCGTCGACGAACGTCGTCCGGTCGGCGAGGGCGTTCCCGATCCGCACGTGCACGTGGTGCGGCGGCGTCTCGGCCCGGTCGTCGAGCAGGGCGTCGACGACCGCGGTGCCGTCCTCGATGCGGACCGTGCAGGAGCGGAGGACGCCGTGGTGGTCGAGGACGACGCTGCGGACGCCGGTGAACCGCCACGCGAGGGCGAACTCCCCGGCGGTCATCTCGGCGGTGACGCCCGCGTCGAGGGTGACCCGGTAGCGGTGCGGGCCGTCGGCCTCGTCGACGTGGTCGAAGCCGAGCGCGCGGGCGGTCCGGTCGAGGTCGGGGTCGGCGAGCGGGGAGGGCATGACCTGGAACACCCCGCGGTCGGCCATCCACGGCGAGGGCAGGTGACTCGTCGCGAACGCCTGGATCGTGGGCCGGTTGTCGCTCCGCCGGTTGTGCTCTTGGTAGGCGTACGGCCACCGGCTGTCGGCAGCGTCGGTCATCGGCAGGCCGAAGACGCCCCCGTGCGGGAGCCCGACGAGGGGCGCGGTGTTGCCGCGCGAGAACGTGCCGGACGAGTGGGTGCCACGCGTGGTGCGGACGTGGTCGAGCGGTCGGGCACCCTCTGGCAGGTGGCCGGTCGCGCGCCCGGCGGGTCCGATCCGGACGTCGTCGAGCCAGCCGCGGACGGCGGTACCGGGGTCACCGTCGGGCGCGGGCCGGTCTGCCCGGCCGAGCCGGGCCTCCAGACGGTCCACCGTCCGGCCGACGTGCGCCGACAGGTCGACGGTCCGCCGGTTCCACTGGTCGACCCACTGCTTGCGGGCGTCGTCCTGCGCCTCGGGGGTGACGAGGTCGCCGTACTGGTCGCGGGCGCCGCCCGCGCTGAGTCGTGTGCCGTCGGTGAAGACGACGTCGAGTGCGAACGCCGTGGCGGCCCAGAACCGGTCGAGGTCCGTGGTCGTCGGCTCGGTCCGCCCGTCGGGCAGCGACCGCTCCGGGAACCAGACCCAGGTCAGGACGTCGGTCGGCCCGACGTCGTGACCTCGGTGCCCGTCGAGGACCTGCACGGTCCTCGTCGGGTCGGTCTGCTCGATCGGGGTCGCCTGCTGCGAGACGAACCCGACCCCGTTCCGGGCCGCGACCGCGGTCACGGGGCCGGTCGGGCCGCCACGGCGTTCAGCACTCATCGGTCGGTCGTCCTCACTCGTGGGTCGTGCTCTGCCCGTAGAGCACGTTCGTCAGCCCGGACACGTACCCGCTGACGTCGCCGTCCGGCAGGTTGTACGTCATGAAGACGCCGTACTCGTCGGCCTTCGAGCGCTGCGCGAGCGACACCGCCGTCGACTGCGGGGTGTTCTGGATGTCGACCGCCGCCGCCGAGAGCCGGTCCTTGCCGAGCCCCGGGATCGACGGCGCCGAGTACGTGCCGTAGTAGGGGTTCCAGGCGTAGTCGAGCTGGGAGCCGATCGCGCTGCTCGACGACGACAGGGCGTCGGACGCCGGGCCGATGTCGTAGAACGAGATGAGCTTGTCGGGCATGTCGGCGCGCAGGGCGCTGACGAGCCAGCCGATCGACTGCTGGTTCGGCTGCGGGGTGCCGTCCGTGCCGTAGTCGGAGTACTCGTCGTCGAGGTCGACCCCGTCGAGGCCGTACTCCGCGACGGTCGCGGTGACCTGGGCCGCGAAGTCCTCGGCGGCGGCCTGCGTCGGGAAGTTCGCGATGCCGGTGCCCTGGTGGTTGCCGAGGATCGACAGCGACACCTTGATGCCCTTCGCCTGCAGCGGCCGGATCTGCGTGGCGGCGTCGTCGAGGGTGCGCTGTACGTTCTCGTTGGCGTACAGCACCGCGTTGCCGTCCGCGTCGCGGTTGATGTTCGCGGCGAAGATGATCGCCACGTCGAAGGCGTTCGCGCCGTTCGCGAGCCGGTAGCGGCCGACGTTCGCGAGCTGGTCGTTGTTGACCTCGACGTAGGCGATGCTCGTCGGGCCGTCCTTCGTGGGGACGGCGCGCGGCTGCTCCCCGTGGCCGACGCCGTGGTGCGCGCCGACCCCGTGGGAGAGGCCGGTCGGGGACGGCGCCGCCGACGCTGCGGCCGGCACCATCGGTGCTGCGAGCATCGCGGCGAGCGCCGCCACGATGCCGATCTTCACGGACTGCTTCATGTCACTCCTCATCGAGTGGTGGACCGGTCGACCGGTGCCGACCGGGGACCGCCGCCGGGGATCCCGAACCCCCGGCGGCGGGGTCTCAGGCGCGCGGGTAGCGGAAGGTCCGGACCTCGTACGCGTCGACCGGGAAGGCCGCGACACCGTCGGTGAGCGCGGCGACGCCCGGCAGGGCGTCGTCGACCTCCTCGAGCAGCGTCACCTCGATCGGGTCGCCGAAGACGCCGGGCTCGGCCACGGCGATGCCTCCGGTCCCCCGCCGCCCGCTCGGCTCGTACACGCGGACGACCAGGTCGCCCGAGCGGTCGTCGGCGAGCTTGACGCTCGACAGCACGACGTCGCCCGACACCTGCACGAGCGGCTCGAAGCCGTGGGCGCCCGCGATGCGCCGTGCCGGGGCGTTCATCACGATGCCGGCCCCGGTCGCGCCGAGCTGGTCCGTCCCGACGACGATGCCGTACCGGTGGGTCTGCACGCCCTGGTCGGTCTCCGGGTCGGGGAAGCGCGGTGCGCGGAGCAGCGAGAGCCGGACGGTGGTGGTGACGTGGCCGTCGACGGCGTCACGGGTGGTGTCGAAGCCGTGGATCGAGGAGTTCACGAGGGCGACCCCGAACCCGGGCTCCTCCACCAGCACGTAGCGGTGCATCGACGTCTCGAACTTCGCGGCCTCCCACGAGGTGTTCGTGTGCGTGACGCGCTTCTGCGCGCCGAACTGCGTCTCGGCGACCGTGTGCTCGGCGCGGACGTCGAGCGGGAACGCCACCTTGAGGAACTTCTCGGTCTCGTGCCAGTCGGTCGTCTGGTCGAACTCGAGCGTGCGGGAACCGGGCGCGAGCAGGATCTCCTGCGTGACGGTGGAGTCCCCGAACGAGCGCGACACGACGATGCGCGCGATCCCGGCGGCGTCGACCGACGCGTCGAGCGATTCGACGGAGACCAGGTCCTCGACCCGGTTCCGGTAGTACCGGTCGACGTCCCACGCGTCCCACATGTTCGGGAAGTCCTGGTGCAGCTGCAGCAGGTTCGCGGCCTGCCCCGGGGCGATCGCGTCGCGTCCGGTGGCCAGGTCGACGGCGCTCGTGACGAGCCCCTGTGCGGTCACGACGATCCGCACCAGGTCGTTGGTGAGCACGTACCCGCCGTCCTGCTGGGCCAGCGAGACCGGCTCCGCGGTGGGCACGTCGGTCGCCGGGAGCGCACCCTGCGCGGGAGCACCGGCCTGGAGGACCGGGGCCGGGTTGACGACGACGGTCTCCGTCCCGGGGCCGGCGAGTGCCGACAGCGCGTCCTCGATGATCGCGGTCAGGGCTGCAGCCGTCTCCGCGTACTTCGCGACCGCCTCGCGGTGCACCCAGGCGATCGAGGTGCCGGGGAGGATGTCGTGGAACTGCTGCAGGAGGGCCTGCTGCCAGAGCGCGTCGAGCTCGTCGTACGGGTACACGAACCCGGTGCGTGCCGCGGCGGTCGTGGCCCAGAGCTCGGCCTCGATGAGCAGCTGCTCGCACCGGCGGTTGCCCTGCTTCGTCTGGTGCTGGCTGGTGAGCGTGGCGCGGTGCAGCTCGAGGTACAGCTCCCCCACCCACACCGGCGGGTCCGGCAGCTCCGACTTCGCCCGGTCGAAGAACGCGTCCGGGTGCTCCCACCGGACCTTCGCGCTGCCCTCGAGGTCGGCGAGGCGTTCGGCCGTGCCGGTCATCTCGCGCGTCGTGCCACCGCCACCGTCACCCCACCCGACCGGGGCGATCGACCCCGTGGCGAGGCGGTTCTCGCGGAACTGGCGGGAGGCCTTCGCGACCTCCTCCCCGGAGAGCCGGGAGTTGTAGGTGTCCATGGACGGGAAGTGCGAGAAGACCCGCGACCCGTCGATGCCCTCCCAGAGGAAGGTGTGGTGCGGGAACTTGTTCACCTGGTTCCACGAGATCTTCTGGGTGAAGAACCACTCGAAGCCCGCGCGGCGCATGAGCTGCGGCAGCGCCGGCGAGTACCCGAAGCTGTCCGGCAGCCAGACGCCCTTCGGCCGGATGCCGAACTCCCGCTCGAAGAACCGCTGTCCCTGCGAGAACTGCCGCACGATGCTCTCGCCCGTCGGCATCACGGTGTCGGACTCGACCCACATGCCGCCGAGCGGCAGGAAGCGACCCGCCTCGACCGCTGCCTGCACCCTCGCGTAGACCTCGGGCCGGTGCTCCTTGATCCAGGCGTACTGCTGCGCGCTCGACATGCCGTAGAGGAAGTCGTCGGTCTGGTCGATGAGCTCGGTCATCGTCGAGGTCGTCCTGGCGACCTTCCGGATCGTCTCGCGGACGGGCCACAGCCACGCGGAGTCGATGTGTGCGTGCCCGATCGCCGAGATCGTGTGCGCCGAGGCCGCTGCGGGCGCGGCGAGCACGCCGGCGAGTGCGGCGCGGGCGTCCGCTGCCGTCCCGACGATGTGCTGGAGGTCGAGCCGGTCGAGGGCGTCGTCGAGTGCCTGCAGGATCCGCATCCGCCGCGGGCCGTCGGGCAGCTGGGCCTGGAGTTCGAGGAGGACCTCGAGGTCGAGCGACAGGTCGTGCACCTCGGACGCGAACACCGCGAGGTCCATCCGGCGGCTCGTGTACAGCCGCTTCGACGACGAGGTCTGCACGTCGCCCTCCTGCGTCGGCAGGAAGGGGTGGTAGTCGAGCAGCACCGGGTTCGACGCGGCCTCGACGAAGAGCTCGACGGTCTCGCCGCCCTCGGCCCGCTCGGTGACGAGCACCCACTGGTTCCGCGGGTTGATCGACTTCACCGGGGTGCCGTCGGCCAGGTACACGAGCCCCTCGCACTGGAACCCGGGCATGTTCTCGTCGAAGCCGAGGTCGATCACCGCCTCCACGCGCTGCCCGGCGTACTCCTGCGGGATCGTGCCGGACAGCCGGAACCACGTCGTGCCCCAGGCCGCGCCCCACGGCGTTCCCACCTCGTACGGCGTGAAGTCGAGCTGCAGACCGGCGGCGAGCGGGACCGGCTCACCGGGCAGCTCGTGCCAGGCGGCTCCGAGCGGCACCGCGGTCGCGTGCACCGCGGGCAGGATCCGCTCGTCGAGGACCCGTCGGGCGCGTCCGGTGGTGAGGGGGATGTCGTCGTGCATGGGGTCCTTCCGGGTGGTCGGATCGGGGCGTGGTCGGGCGGGGCGGTGGGCCGTGGTGGGCCGGGGTCAGGGCATCGTCGCGGGGTGGGCGATCGACAGCGCGGTGCCGGCGAGGTCGTCCGGCACCTCCACGGTGCTCCTGATGCCCCTGGCCGCGGTGTGCGCGGTGTCGGACAGCCGAGAGCGCAGCACGACCTGGGGTCCGCGGCCGTCCGTGGCGGACTCGGCGCACGCGAGCCACGCGGCCGCGAACCGGCCACCGGGGGCGCAGTCCGCACGCACCCCGTACCGGGGCGAGCCGTCCGGGAGCACGTCGTCCAGCACGACCGCGGTGGTCGGCGGCGCCGCGGGGGCGGGCAGACCGGTCCGGGCCAGGGCGGCGAACGCCTCGCCCGCGGGCTTCAGCCGGCCGTCGTTCGTGAACAGCCCGAGGTCGTACTCGAGCTCCGGGAAGTCGGCGAGCGACCGTGCGACGTCGTGCGAGCACCACCAGGTCACCCCGAGCAGGTCCTGGGCGCCGGCGACGTGCCGGATGGTCCGGTCGGTGAACGCGGCGGCGTCGGCCGGGTCGACGACGTTCGTCGGGGCGCCGACCTCCTGCAGCCAGTTCGGTCGACCGGGCTCACTGTTCCAGGCCGCGGCGAGCTGGAGCAGGTACTCCCCGTGCCGCACCGACCCGGCGCCGAGTGCGCCGTGCAGGGCCGCGGACCCGTTGAACACCCACGAGTGCGTGACCGTCGCGTCGCCGTGGTCCGCCGCGTGGGCCGGACCGAAGGGCTGCGTGTCGTCGTACCAGGCCGCGTCGTACTGCGCGACGGTGACCAGCGGCGAAGGACGCGACCCGGGGGCGGCAGGAGCCGACGAGGCGGACGCGCGTGGTGCCTCCTGGCCGGCCGACGACCCGACCGTGGACCCACCGGACAGCCCGCGCCGCGCCGCCGCGACCATCGCCGCGGCCCACGCGTGTCCTTGTTCCGCGGTGATGTCGTGCGGTGCGGGGTGCGGTGCGTGCGCGAACTGGTTGACCTCGTTGCCGATCGAGATGCCGAGCAGGTTCGGCTTGTCGGCGACCGCCGCGGCGAGTGCCTCGACGTACGCGGCCGTCGACGCGACCACGTCCGGGTCGGTGAACATGTTCCGGCGGTGCCAGCTGTCGAGCCACGACGGCACGAAGTCGAAGCTCGACAGGTGCCCCTGCAGCGCGTCGACGTTCACGTCGAGCCCGAAGGAGCCGGCGATGTCGACGACGGTGGCGACGTCGCGCAACGCCGACTCCCGGATGAGCGTCCGGTTCGGCTGGACGACCGGCCACAGCGGGAAGATCCGCACGTGGTCGGCACCGAGCGAGGCGATCTGCTCCATGTCCCGCGCGGTGTCCGCCGGCGAGAAGTCGAGCCACGAGTGGAACCAGCCGACCGACGGGGTGTGGTTGACACCGAAGCGCATCAGCCCTTCACCCCGCCCTCTTCGACGCCCTTGAAGAAGAAGCGCTGCAGGACGGCGAAGATCACGGCGATCGGGATGAAGGCGATCATGGTGCCGGCGGCGATCATGCGCTGGTCGGTCGCGAACGTGCCCTGCAGGTACTGGAGTCCCACCGTCAGCGTGAGGTTCTCGGGCGACTGCAGCACGATGAGCGGCCAGAGGAAGTCGTCCCACGCACCGATGAACGAGAAGATCGCGATCACCGCGATGGTCCCCTGCACGGCGGGCAGGGAGATGTACCGGAGGCGCTGCATCGCGTTCGCGCCGTCCACCACCGCGGCCTGGTCGATCTCCTCGGGGATCTGCCGGAACGCGTTGAACATGAGCAGCACGTTGAGTGCGGCGATCATGCCCGGCAGCGCGACGCCGACCAGGTTGTCGGCGAGCCCGAGGTCCTTGACCGTGACGAACTGGCTGATGATCGTCGCCTCGCCCGGCAGCACCAGGGTGGCCAGGAAGAGGCCGAGCACGACCTTCCGGAAGCGCCACTGCAGGCGGGCGAGGGCGAACCCGGCGAGGGTGGCGAACACGATGTTGCCGAACACGTCGATCGCGGCGACGAGCAGCGAGTTGCCGATGTACCGGAAGACCGGGATCGCCGCCGCCACCTTGAGGTAGTTGTCGAACGTCGGCTCGCTCGGGATGAACGACGGGTTCGCGGTGTAGATGTCCTCACCCGCACCCTTGAGCGAGGTGGAGAACTGCCAGAGGAACGGGCCGATCGTGATGAAGAGGACCACCACGAGCAGGACGTAGCGGACGACCTTCTCACGGGTGGACATGACGCCCCAGACCTGGCGGCGCTTCCGCGGTGTCGGACCGGAGGCGCGTCCGCGTGCCGTCGCGCCGGTCACGTCCGGTGCGGGTGCGGCGACGCCGGCGGCGCCCCCGATCACGGGTTCCGTGGTGCTGGTCGTGTTCGTCACTTGTCCGCCTTGCTGTTCATGCGCGCCAGGGCGAGCATCGGCACGAGGGTCACCACGAAGAGCAGCAGGCTGAGCGCGGACGCGTAGCCGAGGTTGCCGGTGAAGCCGCGGGCGTACTGCTGGATGAGCATGACGAGCGAGTTGTCCTGCCCGCCGGGTCCGCCGGTGCCGTTGGTGAGGATGTAGAGCTCGCTGAACACGCGGAGCGCGCTGACGCACACCAGGATGCCGACGAGCGTCATGGTGCCGCGGACACCGGGCATGGTCACGGACCAGAAGCGGCGGACCGACCCGGCACCGTCGAGGGCGGCGGCCTCGTGCAGGTCCTTGCCGACGTTCCCGAGCGCCGCGAGGAAGATGATCATGTAGTAGCCGAGGCCCTTCCAGACCGTCAGGCTGATCGCGCTGATGAGCAGCAGCCACCGGTCGGTGAGGAACGGGATGCCCGCGCCACCGAGCGCCTTCACGATCTCGTTCACCACGCCGCGGTCGTCGAGGATCCACGTCCAGATGAGCCCGACCACGACGGCCGAGGCGATCACGGGCGTGTAGTACGCCGTACGGAAGAACGCGATCCCGGGGAGCTTCTGCTGCACGAGCACCGCGATGAGCAGCGGCAGGACGGTGAGCAGCGGCAGGCAGATCGCCATGTAGATGACGCTGTTGAGCAACGCCTCCCACACCTGCGGGTCGGCGAGCAGGGTCTGGAAGTTGCGGACGCCCACCCACTGGCTCACGCCCCCGAGCGGGCTGGCGTTCGTGAACGACAACCGGACGGTGTTGATCGACGGCCAGAGGCTGAACGCGAGGAGCCAGACGAGTGCCGGCAGGACGAGCAGCCAGGGCGTGAACCAGCGGTTGGCGCGCATCAGCCGTTGGCCAGGAGCGAGTTCATCTTGTCCTGCGCGGTCTGCAGGGCCTTCTCCGGCGAGACCTGCCCCTTCATGGCGAGGGCGATCTGCTGGTCGAGGAAGTCCGTCATCGCGGAGTTCGCCTCGACCGGGTTGAGGACCTTCGCCTCCTTGAGCGCCTCGTTCGCGAGCACGCGGGCCTTGCCGTTCACGGTGCCGTCGTCCTTCGAGAAGTACGGGTCGGACTGCGACGAGACGGTCGACGGGAAGATGTTCACCTGGTGGGCGAACGCCTCCTGGTTCTTCGCGTTCGTCATGTACTGCGCGAACGCCTCGGCGGTGGCGAGGTGCTTCGACTTGCTGGACACCGACAGGCCCTGCACGTACAGCGGCGGAGTGTCGAGCGCCGGGCTGACGGTGACGTTGCCCGTGAGCGACGGGTTGCTCTTCTCCATGTCGGCGAGCGCGGTCGCACCACCGGTGGTCCAGGCGACCTTGCCCTGCGTGAAGAGCGTCGAGTTGCCGAGGTAGTCGCTGTTGAGGACGTTCGACGGCATGTAGCCGTCCTGGTACGCCGTCCTGTACCGGTCGATCAGGTCGGCGGCCTTCGACGAGTCCGCGAACGTGAACTTCGTCCCGTCCCCGTTGACCACCTTCACGCCGGCGAGCGTGAAGTCACCGAGCCCGGGCTTCCGGCTCATCAGGTAGTCGTCCGGGCAGTTCTCGTGCATCGTCTTCGCCTGCGTGAACAGCTCGTCGGTGGTCTTCGGCGGGTCGTTCGCGTCGAGCCCGCACTTCGCGAACATCGTCGAGTTCCAGTAGTCGACGTCGGTGTTGAGGTACCAGGGGTAGCCGTAGGTGCCGTCGAGTCCCTTGTACTCGTACGAGTCCAACGCGCCGGCGACGTACGTGCTGCTCAGCGTGCTGTCGTCCTTCGAGACGTCCTGCAGGAACCCGCGCTTCGCGAGCGGCAGCGCGATGTCCGGCGGCAGGTTGATGACGTCCGGCAGCGAGTTCGACGACGCCTGGCTGAGCACCTTGTCCGCGTAGCCGTCGCCCGGCTGGTCCTGCAGCTTCACCTTCGCGTCGGGGTGTTCCTGCTCGAAGCCGTCGATGACGCCCTGCAGGTAGTCCGTGTAGGTCGGCGTGAGCGCCCAGGTCTGCAGGGTGATGGTGCCCTCGACCTTGCCGTTCCCTCCGCCGGTCGCGCCGCTGCTGCCGCTCGAGCAGCCGGTCAGGACGAGGGCGGTGGCCGCCGCGGTCGCGAGCAGCGCTGCCGCGCGGCCTCTCGTCGGTCGTGGTGTGGTCCTCATGGCGTTGTGACTCCTTCGTCATCCTGCTCAAGCGGTTCAGCCATCGTGTGCTGCAACCGGGTTGCGTGCCACTGTGCGGGACTAAAGCGTTATAGTCAACCCCGTGCAACCGAAGCGTCGGACGACGATCGCCGACATCGCCGCCCGAGCCGGCGTGTCCATCAGCGCGGTGTCGTTCGCGCTCAACGACCGACCGGGCGTCTCCCCGGAGACCCGTCGACGGGTGCAGGAGATCGCGCGCGAGCTCGACTGGCAGCCGCACACCGCGGCGCGCGCGCTCGGTGGAGCCCGGGCGGGCTCGATCGGGTTCGTGCTGAACCGGCCCGCACGCACCCTCGGGACGGAGTCGTTCTTCGGCGACCTGATCTCCGGGATCCAGCTCGGTCTCGCGGGCACCCACGTCGGCATGACTCTGCTCGTGGCGCGGGATGCGGACGAGGAGCTCCAGACGTACCGGGACTGGTGGCGAGGCCACCGGGTCGACGGCGTCGTCGTGATCGACCCGAGACAGGACGACGACCGCCTGGCCCTGCTCGCCGAGCTCGGGATGCCGGCCGTCGTCGTCGGGTCCCACCCGTCACCGGCGGGTGCGGCGCCGAGCGTCTGGATCGACGACTCCGACGCCACCGAGACCGTCCTGCGCTACCTGCACGCCCTCGGTCACCGCCGCATCGCCCACGTCGCCGGTCCTCCGGAGTTCGAGCACACGGCGATGCGCACGGCGCGCCTCGAGACGTTCGCCGCGGCCGAGGGGCTCGAGCGGACGGTGTCGATCCCGACGGACTACTCCGCGGAGGCCGGCGCCCGTGCGACGCGGACGCTGCTGTCCGGCACCGACCGGCCGACCGCGATCGTGTACGACAACGACGTGCTCGCCGTCGCCGGCCTCGGCGTCACGAGCGAGATGGGGATCGCGGTCCCCCGCGCGGTGTCGATCGTCTCGTTCGACGACTCCGCGATGATCCGCCTCGTGCGACCCGCGATCACGTCCCTGACCCGCGACACGGTCGAGCTCGGGCAGCGGGCCGCCGTGCTCCTGCGCGAGCAGATCGACTCGGGCGCGGTCCTGCCCTCGCGCCCCGGCCCCTCGCTGACCCTGAGCGTGCGCGACTCCACCGGTCGCACACCGACACGCCCGCACGGCGGCCGATCCCCACGCTGACCGCGCGGCTGACTTGACGCCGGTTCGAACACACGTTCGAATACTCCTGTGGGACGGCGTCGCGAGAACCGGTGGCAGCCCCCGGAACACCCGGAGGTCGAACGCCCGCGCGCCTACTCCCTGTCGGAGGATGCCCGCGGGCCCGACGTCTGCCACGCGGTCACCCCCGCACCCGTGTGGGCGTGGATCCAGTTCCCCACGTTCCACATCCGCGTGAAGGGCTTCGCGACGAGCTGGACCCGTGACGCCGTGCTCGTCGAGTGGGCGCAGTTCGGGCAGCAGGCCCACGCCTGGGTCTGGCGGTCCGCCGTGAAGCACCGCACGCTCCGCGCCGACCCACGGCATCCGGGGAACGCACCGCATTGACTTCCACCCGCATCACGAGGATCGTTCTGCCCGTACCGCTTCGTCGAACTACACGATCATCGAGGAGTTCGACGGCCACGACCCGACGAGAGGAGGCACCGTGAAGAGGAACGAGGTGCCGTCCTGGGTCGCCCACGTGCTCACCCCGCCGGAGGTCATCGCGGCCTACGTCGAGCGCCGGATCAACGATCCGGCCCTGCTGTCGGGTGTGCAGTCGGAACCCACGTACGCGGACTTCCTGCGCGCCGAGTAGGCGGTCGGCCGGGAGGCACGACGGACGTCCCCGACGTCAGGGAACCTGCCCCGCGCCTCCCGTCCGACCCGCGTCCGGTCGCGCGCGACCGCGTCGCGCCGACAGGGTGACCCCGACGCTGGCGACGCTCACGCAGGCCAGGGCGACGACCTCCTGCACCGCGAGCTCCTCCCGCAGCACCACGAGGCCCGCGAGGGCCGCGATCGCCGGACCGAGGCTCTGCAGCACACCGAACACCCGGGTGGGCATCCGGCGGAGCGCGAGCATCTCGAGGGCGTACGGCAGCACGGTCGAGAGCAGCGCGACGCCCGCGAACACGAGCAGCAGCGACGGGTCGCCGACCACGCCGTCGACGGCCGGACGGAGCCCGGTCGGCAGCGACACGAGCATCGCGACGACCATCGACACCGCCAGCCCGTCGACCCCGGGGATGGCGGCACCGACCCGACGGTTCATCACGATGTAGCCCGCCCAGCACGCGGCAGCGGCGATCGCGGCGACGACGCCCCCGACCGCGGTGACCGCGGCCGGACCGACACCGAGCAGCACGACCCCGGCGAGCGCGAGGGCCGCCCACGTGACGTCCCGCCACCGTCGGGTGTGCGCGAGCGACAGGGTGAGCGGTCCGAGGAACTCGATCGTCACGGCGACGCCGATCGGGATGCTCGCGAAGGCCACGTAGATGAAGACGTTCATCCCGCCGAGCGCGAGGCCCAGCAGCACCGCCGCCGCCCACTGCCCGCGGGTCCAGTGCCGGACGCGCGGGCGCACGACGAGCAGGAGTACGAGCGCACCGATGACGAGCCGGAGCGCAGCGGCACCGACCGACCCGACCTCGTCGAAGCGGGTCTTCGCCAGCGCGGCACCGATCTGCACCGAGAGCATCGCGGCGAGGGCGAGCACCGGTGCGGGGACGCGGGTCACGGTGCGGTCGCCATGCGTCGGGTCAGCCGAGGTACGCGAGCACGGCGAGGACGCGGCGGTGGTCCTCACCGGTGTCCTCCAGGGCGAGCTTGCCGAAGATGCTCGACACGTGCTTCTCGACGGCTCCGGTGCCGATCACGAGCGCACGGGCGATGGCGGCGTTCGTGCGCCCCTCGGCCATCAGCCCGAGGACCTCGCGCTCGCGGGGCGTCAGGGCGGCGAGCGGGTCCCGCCGGCGACCCATGAGCTGCGTGACGACCTCGGGGTCGAGCACGGTGCCGCCCGCGGCGATGCGCCGGACGGCGTCGTCGATCTCCTCGAGCCGGGTCACGCGGTCCTTGAGCAGGTACCCGATGCCGGTCGCCCCGGCGGCCAGGACGTCCTCGGCGTAGGTGGCCTCGACGTACTGGGACAGCAGCAGGACCCCGGTGCGGGGTGCGACGCGGCGGGTGGCGACGGCGGCGCGCACACCCTCGTCGGTGAACGTCGGCGGCATCCGCACGTCCATGACGACCACGTCCGGGGCACGGTCGGGCAGCGTGGCGAGGAAGGCGTCCGCGTCGGCGTACTGGCCGACGACGTCGATGCCGGCCTCGTCGAGCACGCGGGCGAGCCCCTCGCGCAGGAGCACCGCGTCGTCGACGACGACGGCCCGGATGCGTGCTGCACCCGGGCCGTCGCTCATGCCGACCAGCCTAGTGGGAGCGGGTGCGCCGACCGTGGCGCCGGGCCGCTCCCGACGCCGTCACCCGCGGACGACGGGGACGCCGTTCAGGGCTCCGAGCGGGATCCGGGCGGTGGCCTCGGTCGGACCGCCCTCGGGGCTGTTCACGACGAGCTCGCCGTCGAGGGCGCGCATCCGACCCATCAGGCCCTCGATGCCGTGGCCCTCCTGCGGTCGTGCGCCACCACGGCCGTCGTCGGTGACGCTGACCGTCAGGTACCAGAGGCCCGAGGCGTCGACGATGAGCCCGAGGTACACGCCGGCCGTCGAGGCACCGGCGTGCTTGGTCGTGTTCGTCAGGAGCTCGCTCACCGTGAAGTAGACGTTGCGCTGGATCTCCGTCGCGAGCTCGAGCCCCTCGGGCAGGCGGACGTCGAGCCCGACGGGGATCGGCGTCCGGGCGACCAGTGCCTCGAGCGCCGCCACGAGTCCGCGGTCGAGCAGGATCGGCGGTGCGAAGCCGCGGGACAGGGCGCGGAGCTCGTCGAGGGCGTCCTGCGCGTGCTCGGTCGCCTCGCCGATGAGCCGCTTCGCCTTCTCCGGGTCGCGGTCGAAGGCGCGCTCGGCAGCGGCGAGGTCCATGCGGAGCCGGACGAGCCGCTGCTGCGGACCGTCGTGCAGGTCGCGCTCGATCTGGCGCAGTGCCTGGCCCTCGGCCGTCACGGCACCGGCGCGGGAGGCCTGCAGCCCGGCGACGCGCTGCTCGAGCTGCTCGGCACGGAAGCCACCGAGCAGACCGAGGTCGATCCAGGAGTGGGCGAGCACGGAGCCACGTGCCCAGAGGGGCAGGAGCGCCACCGACGCGGCCATCGACAGCAGGCCGAGGAGTCCGATCGCGAGCAGCGCACCACTGTCCGAGCTGGGCAGGTACATGCCGCCCACGCCGAGGAAGCCCCAGGCGACGGCGACCACGAACGGCCAGGCGAACCCGGCGAGGAGCACGACACCGGCTCCCACGGTCACGAGTGCCGCGAGCGGGTAGACCACGGCCGCGTGCAGCAGGTAGAGCCAGTAGTGCGGGTTCGCCACCGCGGACCCGGTGCGCGTCCACCAGTTCTGCTGCCACCGCGGCGTCCAGTCCACCGGACGGATCGGCCGGGGGTCTGCCCACCCGATGCGGAGCTTCTCGAACTGGCCGAGCCACCGCGCCACGAACAGCGCGATGAAGAACATCAGGAGCACGAACGGGTTGAACAGGTCGCGCAGGCCCCGTCCGAACAGCGCCGCGGGGAACGCTGCGTACAGCGTGCAGAGCAGTACGGCCGTCAGCGCCATGTAGCCGAAGTCGCGCGGCAGGCGACGCCAGGCCTCGCGGTAGAAGCGACCGGCGGTCATGCCGGAGCCGGCACCACCCCCGTTGCCCGACGCGCCCGCGGCGGCGAGGGGCGGCTGCCCCGGCACACCCGCGGCGGCGAAGGGCGGCTGCCCCGGCACACCCGCGGCGGCGAAGGGCTGCTCCCCCGGAGCGGACGCCCGCCCCGTGGTCGGTGTCGCACCCCATCCCGAGGGCGCCGAGGACGGGCCGCCGTCGGGCGTGCGGGGCTGTTCGGGCATCGGCTTCGTGGCTCCCTGGGGCACGGCTCCGTCGAGCGGGACGGTCTGTGCACGATCGGCGGCGTGGTCGTCCAGCGGGACGGTCTCGGCCTGGTCGAGGCGGTCGGTGTCGGTCATGGGTCCAGCCTCACGGAGCCCGTCCCCGCGTCCCATCCTGCCGTCTCCCGGATCGGGGGTGGGGTTGTCCCCACCCCCTGTGCCCGTCGCGCCGTCAGACGAGGGCGGCGGCGACCTCCGGGGACTCCTCGGGGACCGACCACGGGCGGTGCGTCATGCCGCTGTCCCCGCGGAACGACACGACGGTGCCGTCCTCGTCGCGTGCGTAGGTGATGCGCTCGTCCACCGAGCCGAAGCGGTTCCCCGCCGCCATCACGAGCGTGTCCTCGTCGACGACCCGGAGCCGCACCGGGGACTCGGTCGGGACCGGCTGCGTCGGGTCGATCGCGAGCAGCCGGTCCCCCACCCGTGCGACGTCGGTGATGCCCTCGAACGTCGTGAACCGTCCCGTGTACCGGTCGGTGTCGACGCCCTCGGGCAGCTCGGGACCGGGGGCGTGCTCGTCGGCCGCGGCGTCGAGCAGGTGCACGATGCCCGTCGCGAGCATCCCCGCCGGGCCGGTCGCGCTGCTCGTCAGGACGGAGACGACGAGCGACGACGCCGGGTCGAACACCGTCTGGGTGATCTGTCCGGGGAAGCCGCCGGAGTGCCCGCGGACCTCGCGCCCGCCGATCCGGTCGACGATGAAGCCCGCGCCGTAGCCGCGCGCCGCCGGATCAGTGTCGAGCGCGCTCCAGGCCTTCCGCTGCGCCAGGCGCTTCGCGTGGTCGGACAGCAGCGAACCCCGGCCGGGCACGTGCGCCGAGAAGTACCGGACGAGGTCGGACGCGGTGCCGTGGAAGCCCGTCGCCGCGGCGAGCGCCCCGGTCGTGACGTGCGGGACACGCTGGCGGGTGCGGGCGGTGTGCAGGCCCGTGTAGCCGACGACGAACTCGTCCTCGCGCGCCGGGTCGTACTCCGGCCCGGTGCCGGTCAGTCCGAGCGGCTCGACGATCGCACGCCGGACGTGCTCGGCGTAGGTCGTGCCGGTGACGGCCTCGATGACGAGTCCGAGCAGGCCGTAGCCGAGGTTCGAGTAGTTGAAGGCCGAGCCGACGGGGACCTTCGCGCCGCCCTCGACCACGAGCGCGACGAGCTGGTCGGCGTCCGGGAACGGGTGGTCGAGCGCCCAGTGGTCGCCGTCGGCACCGTCACGCACGACACCGCCGCCCATCTCCATGAGCTCGCGCACCGTCGCGTCGGCGATCGGCGACCCGGCGTCGACGAGGGCGGGCACGAACGACCCGACGGTGTCGTCGAGCCGCAGCGCGCCGGCGTCGGCGAGCTGCAGCAGCGCGGTCGCGGTGAAGGTCTTCGAGTGCGACGCGATCCGGAACAGGTCCGTGGTCGTCAGGCGCCGTCCGGCCTCGACGTCCGCGTGACCCCAGGCCTCGGAGAACAGCACCTCGTCCTCGAATCCGATCGCGACCTGCACGCCCGGGAGGCGGAGCTGCCACACCTTGTAGTCGATCCACTCACGGACGTAGGGCAGGACGGACTCGTACGCGGCGCGCTTCTCCATGCCGACCAGCCTCGCATGTGCCACGCTCGTCGCATGCGGCACACACCCCACTTCCTCATGACCGACGTCGACGAGGTGCGACGCCTGATCGACGGGCACCCGTGGGCGACGATCGTGTCGCACACCGCCGCCGGGCTCGTCGCCTCGCACTACCCGTTCCTGCTCGAGGCGCCGGGACCGGACGACGATCCCGACGCGCTCGTCCTCGTGTCGCACGTCGGCCGACCGGACGAGGTCGCGCACGAGCTCGGCCAGCACGAGGTCCTCGTCGTGTTCCAGGGCCCGCACGGCTACGTCTCCCCCGCCTGGTACCCACCGGAGCAGTTCGTCCCGACCTGGGACCACGTGACGGCGCACTGCTGGGGCACGCCGGAGATCCTGTCCGACGAGGAGAACTTCCGGGTGCTCGGCGAGCTGGTCGACCACTTCGAGCGCGTGATGCCCGAGCCGGTGTCCCTCGACGTCGACCCCGCGACCGCCCGCCGCGCGGCGAAGGGCACCGTCGGCATCCGCATCCGGGTCACCCGGTTCGACGCCCGCGCGAAGCTCTCTCAGAACAAGGCTCCCGAGGTCGTCGAGCGGATCGTCGCCGGGCTCCGCGGCGACGGCCCGTACGCCTCGCCAGCGCTCGCCGACGCCGTCGAGCGCGCCCAGGTGGCGCGCCGGGACGACCGGGAGGCATCGTGACCGACGTCCTGCTCCGCACCGTCCGCCGGGTGGGCACCTCCGGCGCGCCGTGCGACGTGCGCATCGTCGGCGGCCGCGTCGACGCGGTCGCCCCCGCCGGCACGCTCGACCCGCCCACGGGCGCCGACACCGACGTCGTCGAGACCGACGGCGCGTGGCTCGGTCCCGGGCTCGTCGACCACCACGTGCACTTCGACCAGTGGGCCCTGGTCCGCCGGCGCGTCGACGTGTCCGCCTGCACGTCGGCGGAGGCGACCGCCGAGGCGCTCGCCGCGGTCGCGCGCACCGGCGTGTCGGACCTGGTGCTCGTCGGCCACGGCTACCGCGACGGGACCTGGCCGCGCCCCGCACGACGCGAGCTGCTCGACGGAGCCGCACCGGGCCTCCCGGTCGTCGTCATCAGCGCCGACCTGCACGCCGTGTGGTGCAACGCGCTCGCGCTCGCCCACTGCTCGGCGCTCGTCGGACGGCCGCTCACCGCCGGGGACGACGGGGTCCTGCGCGAGCAGGACGCCTTCGACGTGACCGCGGTGCTGTCCCGGGTGTCGGACGACGTCCTCGACGACTGGGCGGCGGAGGCGGTCGACGCAGCGGCCGCCCGCGGCGTGACGCGTGTCGTCGACCTCGAGATGGTGTCCGGACTCGACCGCTGGACGCGACGGGTCCGCGCCGGCACCGACGGCCTGCGGGTGGACTGCGGGGTGTACCCGGGCGGCCTCGACGCGGCGATCGCCCGTGGCCTCCGGACCGGCGACGTCGTGGACGGTACCCGTGGCCTGGTCCGGACGGGTCCGTTCAAGGTGATCACCGACGGCTCGCTCGGCACCCGGACCGCCGCGTTGACGTCGGGCGAGGGGGTGCTCGCGTACCCGTTCGAGGACCTCGTCGCGATGGTCCGGCGCGCGGTCGACGCCGGACTCGTCCCCGCCGTGCACGCGATCGGCGACCGGGCGAACACCCTGGCGCTCGACGTGTTCGAGGCCGTGGGCGCGCGAGGCAGCATCGAGCACGCACAGCTGCTCGTCGACACCGACGTCGACCGGTTCGCCCGGCTCGGGGTCGCTGCGTCCGTGCAGCCCGAGCACGCGATGGACGACCGGGACATCGCGGACCGGTACTGGGCGGGCATGACCGACCGGGCCTTCCCGTTCGCGTCGCTGCACCGGGCCGGTGCGGAGCTCCGGCTCGGGTCGGATGCTCCCGTGGCGCCGCTCGACCCGTGGGTGTCGATGGCGGCCGCGGTCGGGCGGGACCGCGACGGACGCACACCGTGGCACCCGTCCGAGCGGCTGGCGGCGCTGACCGCGTGGCGCGGCTCGACCGAGGGCGGTCGGGTCGGCGTGTCCGTCGGCGACGTCGCCGACCTGGTGCTGCTCGCCGCGGACCCGCTGGCGGTCGCCGACTCGGCGTCGCTGCGGCACGCCGAGGTGCTCGGGACCGCGATCGCGGGACGGTTCACGCACCGCGACCTGTAGCGGCGCCGGCGCCTCCTCGTCCCCTGGCTCCTCCTGGTCCCCGGCGTTACTCCTGGTCCTTCGGGCACCAGTAGAGCTTGCGTCCGGCCATGTCCGCCATCCGGATCTCGGTGCCGCACACCCGGCAGGGCTCCCCCTCGCGGTGGTACACCCAGTGACGGTCCTTCCGCGAGCGCACGGCCTTGGCGTGGTCGGCCTCGGACAGGTCGTCCATGGTCAGCATGAGGCCGTCACGGACCCCCGCGTGCAGGAGCTTCGACCAGTCCTGCCACAGCGCCTTCGCCTGCTCGACGGTGATCTTCCTGCCGGGCTTGTACGGGTCGATGCGCTGCCGGAAGAGCAGCTCGGCGCGGTAGATGTTGCCGATGCCCGCGACGACGGCCTGGTCCATGAGCAGCTGCCCGATCGCGACGTTCCGCTTCCGGACGTTGTCGACGAAGGTCTGCTCGGCCTCCGGGCCGTCGTCGTTGATCGGGTCCGGCCCGAGCTTGTCGAGCGCGCGCTGCACCCCGGCCGGGTCCTCGACGACGCAGGCCGTCGGACCGCGGAGGTCGGCGACGGTGTCCTCGGTCAGGATGCGGACGCGCACCTGCCCGACCGGGTCCGGTGGGAAGGACTCGATCGGGTCCTCCGGCTTCTCCTGCTCGGCCATCCGGTACCGGGCGAGTCGCGGGGCGCCGATCGACGACAGCGACTCCTCGCCGTCGCCGTCCTCGGACAGGGCCTCGGCCGACGAGATCACGCCCGCGAAGTCCCACGCCCCGTAGAGCCCGAGGTGGACGCGGAGGAACAGGTCGTCCTCGAACTCCAGGAACATCTGCTTCGCCACGGCCCGGGCGGCGACCATGCGCTTGCCGTCGAGCTGGGCGGCACCGGCGGCGAACCGCCCCTGCGGGCTGGAGACCTCGCAGCGCTTGCCGACGAAGTGCCGGGAGAACTGGTTCGCGATGCGGTGGACGGAGTGACCCTCTGGCATCGGTCCTGTCTACCCGGACTACTCGTCGATCTGCCGACCGGCGATGTGCCCCGTCGTCTCGTACTCGGCCAGCTGCGCGATGCGGCGAGCGTGACGCTCCTCGCCCGAGAAGGGCTCGGCGACGAAGAGGTCGACGAAGCGCATCGCTTCCTCCTCGGTGTGCTGGCGCGCGCCGATCGAGATGACGTTCGCGTCGTTGTGCTGGCGGGCGAGGAGCGCGGTCGACTCGTTCCAGACCAGCGCAGCGCGGACGCCCTCCACCTTGTTCGCGGCGATCTGCTCGCCGTTGCCCGACCCGCCGAAGACGACGCCGAGCGCCTCGACGCCCGCGCGCTGGTCCTGCACGACCGCGTGCGCGGCGTTGATGCAGAACGAGGGGTAGTCGTCCAGCGCGTCGTACTCGGTCGGCCCGTGGTCGACGACCTCGTGCCCCGCCTCGGTGAGGTGCTGGGCGAGGGTCTTGGTGAACTCGAGGCCGGCGTGGTCCGTTCCGAGGTGGATGCGCATGGCTCCGATCCTATTCCCGGCCCCGAGGGGCCCGGACCACCACGACGACGTACCGCACGTGCTCCGCGCCGGGGTTCCGGTAGACCACGTCGGCGGGCTCACCGAGCTCGATGCGGTCGCCGGCACCGAGCCGGGTGGGCTCGTCGCCGACGACGACCTCGAGCACGCCGTCGACCACCCAGATGCAGTGCTGCAGGAACGCGTAGGCGGACGCCGGGTACGCCACCTGTTCACCGGCCGGGAGGCGCACCTCCGTGACGTCCGCGGGGAAGTCGGCGCTCGAGACCGGACGACGGCGGTACCCGGTCTCGGGATCGGTCCAGGAGTCGGCGGTCACCCCGCGCTGGACGCCACGCGCCTCGTCCGGGTCGGTCGCCCTGGGCACCTCGTGGTCGAGTGCCTCGTCGAGGAGCTGCGAGATCGTGAGTCCGAACGCCCCGGACAGTCGCCCGAGGATCGTCGCCGTCGGGCTGGACACCCCGCGCTCGACGCGGTTGATCATCGCGCGGGAGACACCGGACTCCTCGGCGAGTTCGGTCAGGCTCCACTTCCGCTCGGTGCGGAGGCGCTGCAGTCGCTCCCCCAGGCGACGCTGGTCGGCGTCGTCCGGGTGCTCGGTGACCGGTTCCGCCGTCGCCGAGAAGTCGTCTACGATCTGAGACATGGCGACAGCATATGCGACGGAGTCGGCGTCCTCGGTCACGGTCCGCGACTGCGAGCCGCGTGACCTCGACGTCGTCCACGCCCTGCACGTCGACGCCGTGCTGCACTCGACCGCGATCTGGCAGGAGGAGCCGCACCCGCGGGAGTACTTCGACGGCTGGCTCGCGGAGCGCCGGGCTGCCGGGCTGCCCGTCCTGGTCGCCGAGGTCGACGGCACCGTCGCCGGGTACGTCACCTACAGCGCCTTCCGGCCGCACCAGGGGTACCGGCACACCGCGGAGCACAGCGTCTACGTCGTCCCGGCGTTCCGCGGCCGGCGCATCGCCACCGTGCTCATGGACGCGCTCGTCGCACACGCCCGCTCGGCCGGCGTGCACGTCCTGATGGCGGGCATCTGCTCGACGAACACCGGCTCGATCGCCCTCCACGAGCGACTCGGCTTCACCACCGTCGGCGTGCTGCCCGAGGTCGGGCGGAAGTTCGACCGGTGGCTCGACCTGACCCTGATGCGGTTGCCCCTGGCCTGATGGGGTGCCGGCCGGACGGCAGGCGCGGGGCGGAGCCGCACCGCGCCTCCCGTCCGTCCGTCCACCGGTCGCGTCGTGGACGCCGGTCGGGCTACTCGACGGTGTCGAAGATCGGACCGACCGTCCGCGAACGCTTGAGCTCGAAGAACCCGGGGACCTTCGCGACGGCGACGACGCCGTCCCACAGGTCGAGCGCCTCCTGGCCCTTCGGCACCGGGGAGATCACGGGGCCGAAGAACGCGGTGCCCTCGACGGCGATGACCGGGGTGCCGACGTCCTGACCGACCCGGTCGATGCCGTCCTGGTGGCTCGCGCGGACGGCCTGGTCGACCTCGTCGGTCCACGCGTACTCGAGCAGGTCCTCGTCGAGGTCGAGCTCGCGGAGCACGGCGGGCACGACCTGGTCGGGGTCGGACTCCTGGCGGTGGTGGACGTGCTCGCCGAGCGCGTCGTACAGCGGCTTGACGACGTCCTGGCCGTGGCGGAGCAGCGCGGCGGTGACGATGCGCGGGTAGAGCTGTCCCTTGTGGATCCGCTCCCGGTACTCGTCCGGGATGTCCTGGTCCTCGTTGAGGACGAAGAGGCTCATCACCTTCCAGGTCACGTCGATCGGGCGCTGGCGCTCGACCTCGCCGACCCAGCGGCTCGTCATCCAGGCCCACGGGCAGTTCGGGTCGAACCAGAACTCCACGGCGGTGCGGGCGGTCTCGGTGTTGTCCACAGTCGTCTCGGTCACGCTGCGAGCGTACGCGCGCTCGCTAGGCTGATCCCATCGTCCCGACGGCGCACGACGCCTGCCGGGATCCCCTCACCGCGGACATCGATCGTCCGCGCCGCAAGCGAAGTTGGAGCGTCCGTGCCCGGAGAGAACCTCACCAGAACCGAAGCCCAGGAACGCGCCGCGATCGTCGACGTGCAGACGTACGACGTCGAGCTGGACCTGACCCGCGGGGCCGAGACCTTCGGCAGCACCACGCGCGTCCGGTTCACCGCGACGCCCGGCGCCTCGACCTTCATCGACGCGATCACGAAGACCGTGCACTCGATCACCCTGAACGGCTCGGCGCTCGACGTCGCCGCGGTGAACGACGGCGTGCGCATCCAGCTCGACGACCTGCAGGAGCAGAACGAGCTCGTGGTCGTCGCCGACGCGATGTACACGAACACGGGCGAGGGCCTGCACCGCTTCGTCGACCCGGTCGACGACGAGGTCTACCTGTACTCCCAGTTCGAGGTCCCGGACTCGCGCCGGATGTTCGCGGTGTTCGAGCAGCCCGACCTCAAGGCCGAGTTCTCCTTCACCGTCACGGCACCGTCGCGCTGGCAGGTCGTCTCGAACTCCCCGACGCCCGAGCCCCACGTCGACGGCGAGATCGCCACGTGGGCGTTCAGCCCGACCGCGACGATCTCGAGCTACATCACCGCGCTCGTCGCCGGCCCGTACGAGGTCGTCCGCGACGAGCTCACGAGCCGCGACGGTCGGACCATCCCGCTCGGCGTCTTCGCGCGGCGCTCGCTCGCCGAGTACCTCGACCCCGAGTACGTGTTCGAGACGACCAAGAAGGGCTTCGCCTACTACGAGGAGAAGTTCGACGTCCCGTACCCGTTCGAGAAGTACGACCAGCTCTTCGTGCCGGAGTTCAACGCCGGCGCGATGGAGAACGCGGGCTGCGTGACCTTCACCGAGACCTACGTCTTCCGCTCGAAGGTCACCGACGCCATCAAGGAGCGCCGGGTCGTCACGATCCTGCACGAGCTCGCGCACATGTGGTTCGGCGACCTCGTCACCATGAAGTGGTGGAACGACCTGTGGCTGAACGAGTCGTTCGCCGAGTGGGCGTCGACCATCGCCACGGCCGAGGCCACCGAGTGGACCGAGGCGTGGACCACCTTCCAGGCGATGGAGAAGTCCTGGGCCTACCGCCAGGACCAGCTCCCCTCGACGCACCCGATCGTCGCGACGATCAACGACCTCGAGGACGTCCAGGTCAACTTCGACGGCATCACGTACGCCAAGGGCGGTTCCGTCCTCAAGCAGCTCGTGGCGTGGGTCGGCATCGACGCGTTCTTCGCAGGCGTCTCGGCCTACTTCACGAAGCACCACCACGGCAACACCGAGCTCCGCGACCTGCTCGTCGAGCTCGAGGCGACCAGCGGCCGCGACCTGTCCGAGTGGTCGCAGCTGTGGCTCGAGACCGCCGGCGTGAACACGCTGCGCCCCGAGATCGAGGTCGACGAGTCCGGCGTGATCACGTCCTTCGCCGTGCTGCAGGAGGCTCCGGCCGACCACCCGACGCTCCGCCCGCACCGCCTGGCGATCGGCGTCTACGGCTTCACGACGGACGAGTCGGCGCCCTTCGGTGCCGACACCGCGTCGGCCGGCGGCAAGCTCGAGCGCACGCACCGCGTCGAGATCGACGTCGACGGTGCCCGCACCGAGGTCCCCGAGCTCGTCGGCGTGCACCGCGGCGACCTCGTGCTCCTCAACGACGACGACCTGGCCTACGCCAAGATCCGTCTCGACGAGCAGTCCCGCCGCACCGCGATCGAGCACCTCGCCGCGATCGCGAACCCGCTCGCCCGCTCCATCGTCTGGGGCGCGATGTGGGACGCCACGCGCGACGCCGAGTCGCCCGCGAGCGACTACGTCCGCCTGGTGCTCGGCAACATCGCGACCGAGACCGAGTCGACGACGATCCGCACCACGCTCTCGCAGCTGCTGCTGACCGCCCGGAGCTACGTGGCACCGGCGAAGGTCGACGCCACCGTCCGCACCGTGGGCGACACCCTCTGGCAGCTGGCCTCCTCGGCCGAGGCCGGGTCCGACGCCCAGTTCCAGTTCGTGAAGTTCTTCGCGCAGATGGCCTCGACGCCGGAGCACGTCACGACCCTGCAGGGCCTGCGCGACGGGTCCGTCACCCTGCAGGGCCTGGAGATCGACACCGACCTGCGCTGGGAGCTGCTCGAGGGCCTCGTCCTCGCCGGTGCTGCCGGTGACGACGAGGTCGACGCCGAGCTCGCCGCCGACAAGACGGCCTCGGGTGAGCAGGCCGCCGCTCGGGCGCGTGCGACGATCCCGACCGCCGAGGGCAAGCTCGCGGCGTTCTCGTCGCTCGTCGACTCGTCCGAGGCGCCGAACGCCATCGTCCGCCAGACGACCGTCGGCTTCCAGCACACCAACAGCCCGGTCGTCCTCGAGGGGCTCGTGTCGCGGTACTTCGACGTGCTGACCCGCATCTGGGCCGAGCGGAGCTACCACATCGCCGACACGATCGTCAGCGGCCTCTACCCGGCGCCGCTCGCGTCGGTCGAGCTCCGCGACGCCGCGAACGCGTGGCTCGAGGCGCACCCGGAGACCCCGGCGCTCCGCCGCATCGTGTCCGAGAACCTCGCGGGCACCGAGCGTGCGCTGCGGGTCCAGGGGGCCGACGCCTGATCCGCGTCCGACGGTAGTGCAGGGGCGGGGCCTCGGTGATCCTCAAGGGTCGCCGAGGCCCCGCCCTCTAGCATCGTCCGGATGATGAACTCGGCAGCGAACACGACCGACGACGTCTCGAAGTGGGCGTCGAACGCATTCACCCAGTTCGTCGACACCTGGCAAGCACCGATCACGATCGTCATCACGGTCATCGCGGCGATCATCCTGCGGTTGATCCTCCGGCGCGTGATCAAGGGCGTCGTCGACCAGGTGGTCAACGGGGCGAAGCGCCGCCAGAACGTCGACGACACCCAGGCACTCATCGCCTCGCCGGTGCAGACCGCCCGCGTCGTGCAACGGACCCGGACCCTCGGCAGTGTGCTCGAGAACCTGGCGACCGTCGTCGTCGTGGTCATCGCGCTGATCGTCATCGTCACCGCCGTGTGGCAGGGCGCGGCCGTCGGGATCGTCGGTGGCGCCTCGCTGATCGCCGCGGGCCTCGCCGTCGGTGCGCAGAGCATCGTGAAGGACCTGCTCTCCGGCGTCTTCATGATCCTCGAGGACCAGGCCGGCGTCGGGGACGTCGTCGACACCGGGCAGGCCACCGGCGTGGTCGAGAACGTGGGACTCCGCGTCATGCAGATCCGCGACGTGAACGGCATCCTGTGGTTCGTCCCGAACGGGCAGATCCTGCGCGTCGGCAACCTGTCCCAGGGCTGGTCGCGCGTGCTGGTCGACATCACCGTCCCGTACGAGACCGACATCGACGCCGTGCAGGACGCCCTGCTGCGTGCCGCGGTGACGATGTCCCAGGAGCCGCGCTGGCGTCAGCGGATCGTCGAGAAGCCGGAGATCTGGGGCCTCCAGTCGATCTCCGACGCCGGGATGGTGTTCCGTCTCGTCGTCAAGACCCGTGCGTCCGAGCTCGACGTCGTCGGGCGCGAGATGCGCGTGCGGCTGAAGCGCGCCGTCGACGAGCTCGGCGTCACGCTGCCCGCCATGGCGATGATCATGCCCGAGGGGTGGGAGAACGCCACCTCGATCAACGGCCTCCGGTCGGTCCGGACGCAGCCGACGCCCGCACCGACGAAGTCGCGCGGCGGGAAGCGTGGGAACCTGTTCGGACGGGCGATCCGCACCGACGACACCGACCGCGGCCAGGACCCCGGGAAGGACCACCAGTGAGCGACCTCACCCCTCGGGACCGGGGCGGCGTACCGGCGCAGCCGATCACGCTCCGCGTCGGCGAGCACGGCGCCAGCGCGACCGGCTCCCTGTACGAACGCATCGGCGGTGCTCCCACCTTCGACCGGCTGGTCCGACGCTTCTACGAGGGGGTGCAGCAGGACGAGGTCATCTGGCCGATGTACCCGGCTGACGATCTCGACGGTGCGATCTGGCGGCTGTCGGCGTTCCTGCAGCAGTACTGGGGCGGCCCCGGCACGTACAGCGAGGAGCGCGGGCACCCCCGGCTCCGGATGCGCCACAACCCGTTCCGCATCACCTCCGAAGCCAGGGAGCGCTGGCTCCACCACATGCACGAGGCCGTCGAGTCGCTGGGGTTGGCGCCCCTCGACGGGGCCGAACTGTGGGCGTACCTCGACCGGGCGGCACACGCGATGACGAACACGTTCGACTGAGCGTCCTCTCCGCTCGACGCCGGGCCGGTCCGCTCGCACCCGGGCCGGTCCGCTCGCACCCGGGCCGGTCCGCTCGGTAGCCGGCCGGTGCGCTCGGTACCCGGCCGGTCCGCTCGGTAGCCGGCCGGTCCGCTCGATGCCGAGCCGGACAGCGGGTCCGTCCTGTGTCGGTCGCTGCCGGGCGGGACGCGGACGGGAGGCCCGTGGCGGGGCCGCCACGGGTCTCCCGTCCGCCCCGCACCTGGGTTCAGCGGGCGGAGGACCCGCTGGCGAGGTCCTCGACCAGTGTCGGTCGGGTCGGGTTCCAGCCGAAGGCGGCACGCGCGTGCGCGCCCGAGGCCTCCTGGTGCAGCAGCAGGGCGTCCGCGTACGTGCGCCCGAGCCGCTCCCGACTGTCGTCGGCACTCTCGGCGACGACCGGCGACCCGTGCGCGCCCGCTTCGGCGATCTCGCGCACGGTCGGGTTGTCACCGGTCGCGGCGACGACGTAGCCGTCCTGCTCGCCGCGCTGCACGGCGAGGACGTACAGTTCGCCGAGGTCGTCGACGTGCACCGTCGTCCACCGCTGTGACCCGTCGCCCACCAGCCGGACCTCGTGCTCCCCGTCGCCGACGAACATCGCCGGGATGCCCGCGCCACGGCCGTACACGATGCCCGGTGCGACGATCGTCGTCCGTGCGTCGCTCGCGCGGACCCGCGCCTCGATCGGAGCGCGCCACGCCGTGAGCTCCGGCGGGTCGACTGGCGACTGCTCCGAGATGTCGGTCGAGTCGCCGAACGTGAAGATGCCGCCCGTGTGCATGAACGGCTTCGACGTCCCCGAGAACGCTTCGGTCACCGTCGCCGTGAAGTCCGGGTCCACCGACTCGGCCGACGCGGTGTGGACGAAGGCATCGCTCTCGTGCGCGAGTCGGCGCACGAGCTCGGTGTCGGACAGGTCGCCGACGACCGCCTGGCCGCCGGCGTCACGGACCGCCTGCGCCTTCTGGTCGGAACGGACGACCGCGGTGACCTGGTGCCCGTGGGCGAGGAGTGCGCGGAGGACGGATGACCCGATGTACCCGGATGCGCCGGTGAGGAAGACGTGCATGACGCAACCCAACCATGCCGGTCACGGCGTTGACCGGGTGCCCGTCGGAGGTGTGGACGGACGAGGGCTCAGGCGCGACCGTGCAGGGATCGGCAGTGCCGCGGCGGCACTAGTGGTCGAGGCTCCAGGCGCGTCGCTTCACCAGGATGTGCCCGCGCGACGTCGTCAGGCGGCTCCAGGGGCCGGTCTCGAACAGCCGGACCGGATCGTGCCCGAGGAAGCCGAGGCTCTCCCCCGCGAACCCGGCTGCTGCGGGGACGTGCTCGATCCCGGGGACGGGACGGCCCCAGACCTCGGCGCGGATGCGGCGGACGATGGCGTCACCGGCGTTCGACGGGACGGCGTCCGCGACCTCGGCGATCCCGTCGCGGGCAGCGCGGCGGAGCAGCTCCGGCGAGACGTCGGGCAGCGGCACCCATCCCCCGCGGGGCGGCGAGATCGCGGCCCACGTCACGGTGTGCACCTCGTGCGGCAGCCCGACCTCGATCGGGGTCGGTCGCGTCGGATCGGCACCGTCGGCACCGGCGGCGTCCTGTTCCTCGGCCAGCACACGGAGCCGCTCCCGCAGGGAGGCGAGCGGGACGACCGCGTCGATCGTCGCTGGCTCGGTCAGGGAGAAGGTGCGGAGGCCGAGCACGGTCGGCAGCTCGTCGAGGAGCCCGACCGGGTAGAGGATCGCGGCGTAGACGGCGAGGACGCCGGAGTCGGCGATGAGCCGCACGGAGCCGTCCTCGATCCGGGCAGCGCGTCCGAGGTAGGTGCGGAGGTCGCCGAGCGAAGCGGCGTCGGGAAGCGTGAACGAGGTGCCCATGTCGACACCGATCCTACCGGCGACGGGTTCGTAGACTGCGGGGGTGAACGGCGAACCCGACTTCCTCAGCACCCTCCGCTTGCAGGACACCGGCGCGAGCACGGGCGAGACGATCCTCACCGGTGCCAGCCACTGGTCGCCCGGCGGCCGGGTCTTCGGCGGACAGGTGCTCGCGCAGTGCATCGTCGCCGCGCAGCACACGATCGAGGACCGCGACATCCACTCGATGCACGGGTACTTCCTGCGTCCCGGTGACATCGACGTGCCCATCACCTTCGCCGTCGAGCGCATCCACGACGGCCGCTCGTTCGCCACGCGCCGTGTCCAGGCCTACCAACGCGGTGTGCCGATCTTCTCGATGATCGCCTCCTTCCAGCGACCGGACGACGGACTCGAGCACCAGGACCCGTTCCCCGTCGGCACCCCCGATCCCGAGTCGTTGCCCTCGGCTGCGTCGATCCTGTCCGCGATAGACCACCCCGTGGCGCAGGCCTGGGCGGAACGCTCGATCGACCTGCGGCACGTCGAAGGCCCGGTGTTCGTCGACGTGCAGGGCGAGCGCGTCCCGCACCAGGCGGTGTGGTTCCGCGTCGACGGTGACCTGCCGGAGGACCCGTCGCTGCACCGGGCCGTGCTCGGCTACGCGAGCGACATGTCGATCCTGGAGCCGATCATGCGGCGGCACGGCGTCGCCTGGGGCACGCCGGGAGTGAAGAGCGCGAGCCTCGACCACGCGATGTGGTGGCACCGCGACGGCCGTGCCGACGACTGGGTCCTGTACGCGCAGGAGTCCCCGAGCGCCCAGGGCGGCCGGGGACTGGCGTTCGGGCGGATGTTCGCGCGCGACGGTCGGCTGCTGGCATCGGTGGCGCAGGAGGGGATGCTGCGCGTCCCGCGTTGACGGCTGCCCTGCCCGCTCCTGGCGGACACACGGTGCCGCCCGTCCTGGCCGCTACGGGCTCGAGAACTGCGCCGGCGGTCCAGCCGCTACGGACCGGGAGGACCACACCGGTGGTCCCGCCGCTACGGGCGGGAGAACTGTACGGGCGCTTCGACGAACGGCGCACAGGCGGCGCGCTCAGCCTCGGACAGGCGCCGAGGCCGGTTCGAGGCCGCGTCGACCATCACCAGGGCCGTCGTGGCGCGCGTGTACAGCACCTGCGGCTCGACTCCGACGGGTGACCAGATCTCGTACGACACGTCGATGCTCGCGCCACCGACTCGTCCGATCCACATCTGCACGTCGAGAGGTCGGCGCAGGTACGGGATCGATGCGAGGTACTCGAGACGTTGGGCAGCGATCACCGTCATCGTCCCGGAGCCGGGCCGACCGTCGATGATCGGGTCCGGCAGGTCGTCCTCCGGCGCGACGTCAGCGGGGTCGTGGCCCCAGAACCCCGCGATGCGCGCCTCCTCGAGGAGGCGCAGCATCGCGGAGTTGTTGACGTGGCCGTACGCGTCGATGTCGCTCCACCGGATGCGGACGGGAGCGTGCAGCCTCGCCACGGGTCAGTCGCGGGTGAGCTTGCGGTACGTCGAGCGACCGGGCTTGTTCGCGTCCGGGCCGAGGCGCACGAGCTTGTTCTCCTCGTAGGCCTCGAAGTTGCCCTCGAACCAGTACCAGTTCGGGGTGCCGTCCTCGTTCACGCCCTCCCACGCGAGGATGTGCGTCGCGATGCGGTCGAGGAACCACCGGTCGTGGGTGATGACCACGGCACAGCCGGGGAACTCGAGCAGGGCGTTCTCGAGGCTGCCGAGGGTCTCGACGTCGAGGTCGTTGGTCGGCTCGTCGAGGAGCAGGAGGTTGCCGCCCTGCTTGAGCGTGAGCGCCAGGTTCAGGCGGTTCCGCTCACCACCGGAGAGCACACCGGCCTTCTTCTGCTGGTCCGGGCCCTTGAACCCGAACTGCGAGACGTAGGCGCGGGACGGGATCTCGGTCTTGCCGACCTGGATGAAGTCCAGGCCGTCGGAGACGACCTCCCACAGGTTCTTGTTCGGGTCGATGCCGCCGCGGCTCTGGTCGACGTACGAGATGTCGACCGTGTCGCCGATCCGCAGCTGGCCGCCGTCGAGCGGCTCGAGGCCGACGATGGTCTTGAACAGCGTGGTCTTGCCGACGCCGTTCGGGCCGATGACCCCGACGATGCCGTTGCGGGGCAGCGTGAAGGACAGGCCGTCGATGATGACGCGCTCACCGAACTGCTTCTGGAGCTTCTCGGCGTCGATCACCTGCGAGCCCAGACGCGGGCCCACGGGGATGACGATCTCCTCGAAGTCGAGCTTCCGCGTGCGCTCGGCCTCGGCAGCCATCTCCTCGTACCGGGCGAGACGGGCCTTCGACTTCGCCTGGCGGCCCTTCGAGTTGCTCCGGACCCACTCGAGTTCGCTGGACAGACGCTTGGCGAGCTTGGCGTCCTTCTTGCCCTGGACCTCGAGACGCTCGCGCTTCTTCTCGAGGTAGGTCGAGTAGTTGCCCTCGTACGGGTACAGGCGACCGCGGTCGACCTCGGCGATCCACTGTGCGACGTGGTCGAGGAAGTACCGGTCGTGCGTGACGGCGAGCACGGCGCCGGGGTACTTCGACAGGTGCTGCTCGAGCCACAGCACGGACTCGGCGTCGAGGTGGTTGGTGGGCTCGTCGAGGAGGAGCAGGTCGGGCTTCTCGAGGAGCAGCTTGCAGAGCGCCACGCGGCGCTTCTCGCCACCCGAGAGGTTGGCGATCTGCGCGTCAGCCGGCGGGCACTGCAGCGCGTCCATGGCCTGCTCGAGCTGGGAGTCGAGGTCCCACGCGTCGGCCGCGTCGATCTCCTCCTGCAGGGTGCCCATCTCGGCCAGGAGGGCGTCGAAGTCGGCGTCCGGCTCCGCCATCAGCGCGGAGATCTCGTTGAAGCGGTCGAGCTTGCCCTTGATCGCACCGACGCCCATCTGGACGTTCTCGAGCACGGTCTTGGACTCGTCGAGCTCGGGCTCCTGCATGAGGATGCCGACGGAGAAGCCCGGCGTGAGCTTCGCCTCGCCGTTGGACGGCTGGTCGAGACCCGCCATGATCTTCAGGATCGTCGACTTGCCCGCGCCGTTCGGCCCCACGACGCCGATCTTGGCGCCGGGGATGAACGACATCGTGACGTCGTCGAGGATCAGCTTGTCGCCGACCGTCTTGCGGGCGCGGACCATCTGGTAGATGTACTCAGCCATATCGGCGCAAGTCTACTGACCCGGGCACGTCACCGCTCCCCCCTGCGCCGCAGCGCACGGCTCGTGGATCGGCGGCGCCGACAGGACCACGGCGGGGCGCGCGCCGAGGCGCCGGCACCGGTAGGACGCGAGTGCCTCGCGCCGAGGCGGCCAGCACCGGCAGGACGCGGGTGCCGCGCGCGGCCGACGGTCCGGCGATGACTCGTCCGACGACTCATGCGACGGCACGGGCGTCGGGTCCCGGCTCGGGCTCCCGGGATCCGGGCAGGACCGGGGCGACCCCTCCGGCTGCCCGCGCGCCGCTGTCCTCCGGGTCGCCGCCGTCCGCGACGCCGTCGCCCGGGACGCCGTCGTTCAGGACGCCGCCGTCCCGGGCGCCGTGGCGCGGCAGCGCGGGCCCGTCTGCTGCCCCGGGCAGGGCATCGTCGCCGTCTCCGCCGAGCACGGGCGTCGCGTGGTCGTCCTCGGGCACCGTGCCCGTCACCTCGCCGGTGTCCGGATCCACCGTCGGCACCCCCGGCGGCACCCCGGGACCCGCGTTCGAGTCGCCGACGTGCCGCGGGACGCGGATCCAGTTGCTGATGCCCCAGGCGAGGTCGTGCCCGATGCCGTCGGCGTCGATCTCGACCGCGGTCCCGTTCCGCCCGTCACGCTCCCAGGTGCGGATCCGGACGCGTCCGGTCACGAGGATGCGATCGCCCTTCTTCAGCGACTTGTGGACGTTCGCCGCGAGGGACCGGAAGGCGGTGACCGTGTACCAGTTCGTCGGACCGTTCGTCCATGACGACGTGCTGCGGTCCCAACGACGGGAGGGGGACGCCAGACGCATGCTCGAGATGGCGATGCCGGTGTCGGTGACGAGGTGCCGGGGTTCGGTCGCGACGATGCCGCAGACGGTGATCGTGTCGTTCATGACTCGATCGTCTGCGAGCCCCGGGCCGCGCTGGCGGCCCGGGGCTCGATCTGTGAGCAGCCGACTCATCAAGGTGGGCTGTGGAGGAAGACTCCCCCGAACCTCCAGGCCGGCGGGTCAGTGCGCGCGGAGCTCGGGTCGGTCGGCGAGAGGCCCGAGCGCCGCGTGGACCGCACCCTTCGCGGTCTCCAGCGACGGGTAGGTCCTGCCTCGGCCCCGTCGACCGTAGAGCTCGACGTGGAAGCCGTCCGACGCGCGGCGGATGCTCCCGACCGCGCCCGCCGGACCGACGGCCACCCAGGTCCCGGTGTTGTCCATCATCGTTCGACCACCTCCTCGTGGCCCCGACGTCCGCGTCTCAGGACGCCAGGATGTACTGACTGTAGGCCTTGCGGACCTTGTTCACCTTGGGCAGCGCGACCGCGAGGCAGTAGCCCTGACCAGGGTTCTTCGCGAAGAAGTCCTGGTGGTGCTCCTCCGCACGGAAGAAGCTACCGAGCGGCTCGATCGTCGTCACGATCCCGCCGTCCCAGATGTCCGCAGCGCGCTGCACCGCCCGCTCGAACAGCGCTCGCTGCTCGTCGTCCGCAGGGAACATCGCCGAGCGGTACTGGGTGCCGACGTCCGCACCCTGGCGGTTCAGCTGCCGCGGGTCGTGGAGCGTGAAGAAGACGTCGAGGACGACGTCGGCGGGGATGACCGACTCGTCGAAGGTCACCGCGACCGCCTCGGCGTGACCGGTCGCACCGGTGCAGACCGCTTCGTACGTCGGCTCCTCGACCACGCCGCCGGTGTAGCCCGACACCACGTCCTGCACGCCCTGCAACGTGCGGTACACCGCGTCGAGGCACCAGAAGCATCCACCTGCGAGCACGAACGTCGTCATGCGCGCCACCGTACCCTCCTGTGCTCACGGAGTACGGGGCGGGGTACTTCTCCTGCACAGCATCGTCCTCGCCGTGAGCGCTCCCCTGACGCCACTGCACGGCCGTGGAGTGTCGGTGGTCAGCCGTACCGTCGAGGCAACGAAGACCACGACGAACCAGCAGGAGGCACCCGTGCAGACCAGCACCGAACCAGCGTTCCGGATCCGTTCCACGCCGGTCGCACGCAGCCGTGGCGACCTGCGCGTGCTCGACGTGCGAGACGACCTCAGCCGGGTCACCCGCACCAACGGCGAGATCGTCGGGTACGTCGACCGCGTGGACGTCGCGGGCGGCACGGCCTACCGCGCCCGTCGCTACGTGGCGGTCGAGCGACGGTTCGTCGAGCTGCCGAACGTGTGGTCGGCGGACGACGCCGTCGACTGCCTGCGCTGGGGCTGACCAGCCGGCCGCGCCCGTCGACCGCGCCGCCCGACGGGCGACCGCCCCGCGTGAGCGAACGCCGCCCCGCTCGACGGAGCGCAGCCCGGCTCGACGGAACGCGGTCCGGCTCGACGGAACGCCGTCCGGCCTCCGCGGTTCTGCGTCGCACGCTGCGTAGTGTTCGCCCATGGACTGGTGGAACGACCTGACCGACTGGACAGCATCCGACGAGGGATGGCGCGTGCTGTCCGGCGCGATCATCCCCTTCGTCGCGATCGTCGTCGCCGGAGTGATCGCCGCGCTCATCGGACGCGCGGCAACGAAGCGCGTCGTCGCGCTCCACGACCGCGAGAGCCGGAACGCAGCAGTCGCGGGCGTGGTCACCGCGGCGCGCAAGGCCTCGCGTTGGGGAGCACTCGGACACGAGGAACGTGCCTACGCCGACCACCTCGCCGAGGATGCCGACGTGCGGCTGCGCCTCCTGCCGGTGAGCGGTGCTCCGCTGGCCGCCGACTGGGTGCAGCACGAGATCGCCGACATCAAGCGGAACTCCTCGACCTTCACCTCGCAGGCGGACCAGTCGCTCGGTGAACTCCGCGACCGTCTGCTCGAGTGGAACGGCAAGCCAGGTCGCGCGAAGAAGCTGTTCAAGGCCGATCTCGAACGCTGGAAGTTCGACTCCCCGGACCCCGACGCCGACCTCATCGCCCGCCAGCAGGACTGGAACGCCGGTCAGCAGCAGCAGCGGTCGGCCGAGGCAGACGCCGGCACGGCCCCGTCGCGCCCGACGCCGACCACCACCTCGCTCCGTCCTGCGCCGCAGCAGTCTCCCGTCGGTTCCCCTGCGGCCGCGACGTCGGCGGGCCGCACCTCGGGTCCGACCGTTGCGCCGGCGGTCGACCAGGACGCCACCACCCCCATCGACGACGTCCGAGGTGCTGCCGACAACCGGACGCGCCCCTACGGCGACCGCGAGACGGTCCAGCTCGACGGCACGCCGGTCCGCCCTCCGCTCGGGTCGCCGATCGCGTCGGCGCGTCCGGGGAACGGCACGACTCCGAGCGCTCGGAACGACCTCGGCTCTCGCAGCGACGACTCCTCGGACTCCGGCGAGGTCGACGTGACCGATCGTGGCGGTGATGCCCGCTCCGACGACCGGCCGACCTCCGCGCCCCGGGTCGCGAGCCCGACGTCGGCTGACGCTCACGTGAATCGTGCCGCAGCGTCCGCGACCGGGCTCGACCGGCCCGGGGCGGCGAACGCGACGCTGGGTGCTCGAGAGGACGACGACGACGCCTCGCCGTACACCCAGCCCATCAGCGCGAGCGAACTGCGACGCCGAGGAGCCGAGGACGACTGAGACTTCCCCCGTTCGACGAGAGGCCGCCATCCCGACGGATGGCGGCCTCTCGTCGCGTGTGCCCCCGGCAGGAATCGAACCCGCGACACGGAGGGTAGAAACCACCTGCTCTATCCACTGAGCTACGGAGGCGAGCGGCGACGATTCTACCGCCGTCGGTCGTCGGGGCGCTGCACTGCCACGCACGAGGCCGGCCCTCGGCGATCGCGCCCAACTGCTCCGTCCGTCCCGAGCGGGCGGAAGGGGTGCGGCGCGTGCCGCCGGTGAGCACGAAGGGCCCGCCCGCCGGGGTCGCACTGGTCAGCCCGGACGACCGGCGCACCGAGCGGGCGGAACCGGTCCGCGCGGCACCGCCAGTCAGCAGGGAACGCCCGCCCGCGCGGAAACGCCCGGCAGCCCGGACGACCGGCGCACCGAGCGGGCGGAACCGGTCCGCGCGGCACCGCCGGACAGCAGGGAACGCCCGCCCGCGCGGAAACGCCCGGCAGCCCGGACGACCGACGCACCGAGCGGGCGGAACCGGTCCGCGCGGCACCGCCGGACAGCAGGGAACGCCCGCTCGCGCGAGGGCGCGCGCTGCCGGCGCGACCGACGTGGCGGACATGCACCGCGCCTCCTGGCCGAGCACGGCTCCACGGTGACCGGACGAGGCGGACGTGACCCGTGCCTCCCGACCGGGTCCGCTCAGAGCGCCTTCGCGACCGCCACCAGCAGCTGGTCCCGCGAGGGGACGCCCGGCGAACGGAAGACCTCGGCACCGTCGTCCCGACGCACGATGATCGTGGGGGTCGAACGGATGCCGAGGTCCTCTGCAGTGTCAGGGTGTGCCGCGACGTCGCGTTCGGTGACCCGGAGCCCGGGGACGAGCGCCGCTGCCTCACCGCTCACACGGCGGGCGGCTGCGCACGGGGCGCAGAAGGCGGAGGTCCAGAGGTCGAGCTGCACGGGACGGTGCAACGTGCGCGGCGCGCGATCTACTCCCGGTCGAACTCGCCGCTGCGGTCGCCGCGGTCCTGCAGGTCGTCGACCGGGTCGGAGTCAGCGGCGTCGTACTCGTACTCGACCGAGGTCTGGTCGAGCACCTGACGGGTCTTGGTGGCCTTGTAGGCGAAGGCCGTCTGCAGGCCCTCGACGTCCGCGTACACCGTGACCTCGTCGTCGACCGCGTCGCTCGTGGCGGTGCGGGTGTCGGTCGTGCCGTCGAAGGGACCGCCGTGGAAGATCGCGGTGTACTCGTCGCCCTCGTGGATGGTGATGTCGCTCATGCGTCCCTTCTACCAGGGGCGCCCTGTTGACGGATGTATAGCACCGCTATATAGTTCAGACATGGAAGCATCACGGGCGCAGGCACTGGAGACGCTGATCATCTCGGTCAACCGCTTGGTCCGTGCTGCGGCGCAGGCCTCCGGCGACGCCACCTCGGCCGCGGTCTGGCGCACGCTCGGCATCCTCGAGACCGAGCAGCCGCTGCGCCTCGGTGAGCTCGCCGCCGCGTCCCGTGTGGCACAGCCCACGATGACCCGGATCGTCGCCGGCATGCTCACCGACGGTCTGCTCTCGCGCACCGTCGACCCCGACGACTCACGCGGACAGCTCATCGAGCTCACCGATGCGGGGCGCGAGCGGCTCGCCACCTGGCGCGCGACCATCGCCGACTCCGTCGGACCGGTCTTCGCCGACCTCGACGACGACGACTGGGACGTCCTGCGCGACGCCGCCGCCATCATCGCCTCGCGCACCACCACGAACCCCACCAGAACGGAGATCCACGCGTGAACGCCCACGCACCCGCTGCGTCCGGCAGCATCCTCAAGCAGTCGTCCGCCGTCTGGGCGATCGCGTTCGCCTGCGTCGTCGCCTTCATGGGCATCGGCCTGGTCGACCCGATCCTCCCCGCGATCGCGACGTCGCTGCACGCCACCGCCGCGCAGACCGAACTGCTCTTCACGAGCTACCTCGCGGTCACCGGCGTCGCCATGTTCTTCACCAGCTGGGTGTCGAGCCGCATCGGTGCGAAGAACACCCTGCTCATCGGGCTCGCGCTCATCGTGGTCTTCTCGGTGCTCGCAGCGACCTCGGGCAGCGTCTGGAACATCATCGGCTTCCGCGCCGGTTGGGGTCTGGGCAACGCGCTCTTCATCTCCACCGCACTCGCGACCATCGTCGGTGCAGCGTCCGGTGGTACGGCGTCGGCGATCATCCTCTACGAGGCAGCGCTCGGCCTCGGCATCGCCGTCGGGCCCCTGGTCGGCGGACTGCTCGGGTCGGTGAGCTGGCGCGGTCCCTTCTTCGGCGTCACCACCCTGATGGCGATCGCGTTCATCGCCGTCGTCGCGCTGCTCAAGACCTCCGGACTCGAGAAGCCCACTCCGACCAAGCTCTCGGCACCGTTCCGCGCCCTCGGACAGCCGGCGCTCGCGGCCCTCGCGGTGACCGCGCTCTTCTACAACATCGGCTTCTTCGTGCTGCTCGCGTACACGCCGTTCCCGCTCGGCTTCGGCGCACTCGGCATCGGTTTCACCTTCTTCGGGTGGGGTGTCGGGCTCGCGATCACCTCCGTGTGGGTCGCCCCGATGCTGACCGCGCGCATGCGCCGCACGACCGTGCTGAAGATCGCGCTGCCGCTCCTCGCCCTCGACCTGTTCGCCGCGGCGGTCGTCGTGACCTCGCAGGCCGGGCTCATCATCTGCGTGGTCATCGGCGGCCTCGTGCTCGGTGTCCTCAACACGGTGCTCACCGAGTGCGTGATGGAGGCGACGGACCTCCCCCGCTCGGTGGCATCGAGCGCGTACTCCGCGGTGCGCTTCATCGGCGGTGCGATCGCCCCGCCCGTGGCGACGCTGCTCGCCGACTCGTTCTCGCCGTCGGCGGCCTACGTGTTCGCCGGGGTCTCGGTGGCGGTCGCGTTCGTGGTCGTGGTGCTGACCACCAAGGTGCTGCGGCGGGTCGACGACGGGGCCGAGCCGGAGCGTGTCGAGGCCGAGGCGATCTCGGCTGGCGAGATGGTCTGAGTCGACACGAGCGCGGGTGGGCGGTGAGCCCGCTCGCGCTCGGTGCGAGCGCGGGTGGGCGATGAGCCCGCTCGCGCTCGGTGCGAGCGCGGGTGGGCGATGAGCCTGCTCGCGCTCGGTGCGCTTCGCTGCGGGCGAGGGCTGCGGTCGGGACTCCGGTCCGGTCGCGGGTCTCGCCCGTTCGTCATGTGCGGACGCGCGTGGGCGAGTGGATGGAGATCCAGGGGTGGACCCCTCGGGCGCACGGGGGGGGTCCTCGGGGCCGAGTGCGCTCGGCAGGCCGCGCGAGCCGCGCGAGCGGGCAGGATGCGCCGGGCCGGCGCCGTCCGCCCGACCGCTTCCGCCCACTGGGCAACCGGAGGACGGGCCGAGCGGTCCGCCCGACCGGTTCCGCCCGCTGGCCAACCGGATGACGGGCCGGAGCGGACCGGCGGACGCGGGACGAGCCTCCAGACCGGTGGTGAGGGCACCGCGCGAGTGCGAGCGGGCGGAAGGCGCGCCGTGGTGGTCGCCCGATCGACGATTCCGCCCGCCCGCCTGGAACGGCCGACCGGGAGGCACGACGCGACACTGCAGGGACAGCCCGGTCGCCAGCGGGCGGATCCTGCCGTCGTTCCGGATCGCGAGTGCGGGTTCCGCCCGCTCACGGACCGACCGGGAGGCACGGTCCACGTCGATCCGGACCGCTCGCGCCGCGAGCGGGCGGATCCTGCCGCCGTTCCGGATCGCGAGTGCGGGTTCCGCCCGCTCACGGACCGACCGGGAGGCACGGCCCACCTGGATCCGGACCGCGCGCGGCGCGAGCGGGCGGATCCTGCCGCCGTTCCGGATCGCGGCTGCCGGTTCCGCCCGCTCGGCCAGGGGCAGCCGTGTGTCCACGGCGTCCCGGTGTCGCCTCGAGCGGAGCCGGCACGGTGCCGACCTGGATCGCTCCACAGCCTCGGGTCCGGGCGCGGGAGCGTCACCCGTGCGGAATAGGATCGAGGACATGGCAACTGCGAACGACCGCCTCGTCTGGATCGACTGCGAGATGACCGGCCTCGACGTCGAGGTCGACCAACTCGTCGAGGTGGCCGTCGTCGTCACGGACTTCGACCTCGTCCCCGTGCACCCCGGGTTCGACATCGTGATCAAGCCCGACCAGTCGGCGCTCGACAACATGAACGAGTTCGTCACGAACATGCACGCGACTTCGGGCCTCGCCGAGGCGATCCCGGACGGTGTCTCGCTGGCGGACGCCGAGTACCAGGTGCTCGAGTACATCCTCCAGCACGTCCCGGCCGAGGGCAGCGCGCCGCTGGCCGGCAACACGATCGGCACGGACCGCGCCTTCCTGTCGAAGTACATGCCCCGCGTCGACGGGCACCTGCACTACCGCAGCGTCGACGTGTCGAGCATCAAGGAACTCTGCCGCCGCTGGTTCCCGCGCGTGTACTTCAACGCGCCGGAGAAGCACGGCGGCCACCGTGCCCTCGCGGACATCCTCGAGTCGATCCGCGAGCTCGAGTACTACCGTCGCGCCGGCTTCATCCCGGAGCCCGGCCCGACGACCGAGGACGTCCGCGCCGTCGCGGCCGAGGTGGTCGAGAAGTGGGAGCCGCGGCTCGGGCAGCCCCCGGCGGAGTAGCGACACGCGTGGTCGTCGCGGCCTCCGGCATGTACTACTATTGAGTGGTCGCGCCGGTCAGCCGGTTCGGACATGGTGGATATAGCTCAGTTGGTAGAGCGCCTGGTTGTGGTCTAGGAGGTCGCGGGTTCGAGACCCGTTATTCACCCCAGAAGTCGAAGGCCCCGTCCCGAAGGACGGGGCCTTCGCAGTTCTCGGATGGTCGTGTGCCACCATCGAGTCCGTGATGGAGATGTCCGCCGACGAGTTCGAGCAGCTCGTGACCGACGAGCTCGACCGGCTGCCCGACGAGATGGTCGACGGGCTGGACAACGTGGTGTTCGTCGTCGAGGACGAGCCGGAGGACGGCTCCGACCTGTTCGGGTACTACGACGGGGTCGCTGCGACCGAGCGCGGGCAGTACGGGTTCGGTGAGCTCCCCGACCGGATCGTGGTGTTCCGGAAGCAGCACCTCGAGGAGTGCGACACCGTCGAGGATCTCCGGGACGAGGTGCACACCACGCTCGTCCACGAGATCGGGCACTTCTACGGCATCGACGACGCTCGGTTGCACGAGCTCGGCTGGGCGTAGAGGCTGCCGGATCCCGCTCGCGGCTCCCGCTGAGCCGAGACTCGCGCTGGCGGACGGTTTCGCGGCTCCGAAGACGCGAACGTGTCCGCGGGGCCGAGACTCGCGCTGGCGGCACGCGCCGCGCGCGGCGCGCGCGCTGCCCTCAGAACCGCGTCGGCCCCACCTCGTGGTACCGCTCCCACGCGTCCACCGGCCCCCGCCCGTGCAGCACGTACTCCCCCACGAGTCGCTCCTTGTAGACGGCAGGGTTGTGCGACGCCACCACCCGGGCGTTCCGCCAGTGCCGGTCGAGCGCCCGCGTCCGGTCGGCCGCCGAGGCCCCACCGACCTCGAACAACCCCGTGGCCGCCTGCAGCACCCGCGGCCCGACCTCGACCTGCGCCTGGTAGACGGCGTTCTCGGCGGCGTCGAGCAGTGCGTGGTCGACGCCCACCCCGGGCTCGTTCGTCGCCACGACCCCGTCGAGCAGCCCGGCCGCCGCGACGACGAGCGACCGCGCGGTGAACGCCCCCGCCGACAGCCGTCCGAGCACGGCCAGCACCTGCGGGTCCTCCCCCGGTACGGCGGCGTTCGCGTGGATGTACGTGCGGGTCCGCGGCCGGACGAACGCCACGGCGTCGTCGACGACGGCCTGTCCGATCCCGGCGAGGACCGCCAGCAGGTACAGCTGGTAGAAGGCCTGGATGTGCGAGAGCGGCGCGTCCCGGTAGGCCGAGACCTCCGCCGGGTCGACCGCGACGCCGTCGAAGACGGTCGTCCCCGAAGCGGTGAGGCGCTGCCCGAAGCCGTCCCAGTCGTCGACGCCGGTCACACCCGGTGCACCGGTCGGCACGGCGAAGGTCACCCGCTCGCCGTCGCGGTCGGCCGCCAGGTAGATCCAGTCGGCGTAGAGCGTGCCGGTCGAGTAGAACTTCCGCCCGTCGAGCCGCCACGTGCCGGAGTCGTCGGGAGCGACGGTCGTCGAGATGTCCGCCAGTGTCGTGCCGGTCCGCTCCGAGGTCGCGTTCCCCACGATCGTCCCGTCGACGATGCGCTGGAGCCACTCGTCCCGAGCGGGCGAGTCCGGACGCAGGAGCACGAGCTCCGTGTACCCGAAGTGTCCCCGCCACAGGTGCGCGATGTTCGAGTCCGCCGCCGCGAGGTCCGCCACCAGGTGCGCGAGCTCGACGAGCGTCACGCCGAAGCCACCGCGTTCCTCGGGCACGCGCAGCCGCCCGAAGCCCGCGTCCGCCAGCGCGCGCACCTCGGCGTGCGGGAGGTCGCGGTCGCCAGGGGTGCCGGACGCCAGCTCGCGCGCGACCGCGCCCTCGCGGATCGCCTCGACGACCGGCGCGAAGCGCGCACGCAGGACTGCGAGACGGTCGGCCGGGAGGCACGGCGCACCCCCGGCGCTCACTGTCACGTCCTCCGGACGGTCGCTCGGGAGGCCCGGCGCACCCCCGGCGCTCGTCGTCGCGTCCGTCATGCGGTCACCTCCACGGCGTCGCGCGCCTCGTCCGCGCCGGTCCCGGCCGCGCCGCCGGAGAACGCGCCGCGCCACCGCCTCGCCGGGTGTGAGTCGGGCAGCTGCGCGTGGCCGAAGAGCTTCTCGCGGAGGGTGCCCTCCCGGTACTCCGACTGCATGAGCCCGCGCTCCTGCAGGGTCGGCGCGATGTGGTCGACGAACTCCTCGTACGAGCCGGGCAGCGTCCAGTTGATGACGTTCACGCCGTCGACCCCGACCCGCTGCCAGGCGGCGAGCTCGTCCGCGATCTGCTCGGGCGTCCCGACGACCCGGGCGCGGAGCTTGGCGGAGAGCCGGGCGAGGTCGGCGATGGTCGGCTCGCGGTCGCCGGCGGCCTCGCGGAGCCACTGCAGGTGCGACTGCCCGGCCTGGGTCCGGACCTCGGACAGCGGCGTCGCCGGGTCGAGCGGCTCGCCGGTGTCCGGGTCGAAGCTGAGGTTCGAGTGCACGAGGAAGCCGTCGGCGGCCAGGTACTCGTCGATCTCCGCTTCCTTCGCCTTCGCCTCGGCCTCGGTGGATGCCGTGACGAAGGTCAGGCCGAGGAAGAACGCGATGTCCTCGCGGCGTCGGCCGACGGCGGCGGCGAGGTCTCGGGTCTCGCGGATGAGCTGCTCGGTGGCGTCCCGGTTCGAGGTGAGGATGAACTGTGCCTCGGCGTTCCGCGCGGCGAAGGCCCGGCCGGCCGGCGAGGACCCGGCCTGGAACAACACGGGCGTCCGCTGGGGCGAGGGCGCGCTGAGGTGCGGCCCCTGCACGTCGTACCGCTTGCCGTGGTGGTCGATGCGGTGCACCAGCTCCGGGTCCGCGTAGCCGCGCACCGGGTCCTTGAGCACGGCGCCGTCCTCCCACGACCCCTCCCACAGCTTGGCGCAGACCTCGAGGTACTCCTCGGCCCAGGCGTAGCGCTCGTCGTGCTCCTCGAGCCGGTCGGCGCCGAAGTTCCGGGCGGCGCTGTCGAGGGCGCTCGTCACGACGTTCCACCCGATGCGGCCGCGGGTGATGTGGTCGAGCGTCGACACCTTGCGGGCGAAGTCGAACGGGTGCGCCTGGATGACGCTCGAGGTGAACGCCAGGCCGAGGTGCTCGGTCGACACGGCGAGCGCGGAGAGCAGCACGGACGGGTCGTTCGAGGGGATCTGCAGCCCCTCGCGGAGGTTCGTCGCGTAGTCGCCGCGGGCGGGGCCGTACGTGCCGACGACGTCCGCGAAGAACATCGCGTCGAACTTCCCGCGCTCGAGCGTCCGGGCGAGGTCGGTCCACAGTGTGACGTCGTCGAAGTCCGTCTGCCGGGCGTCCGGGTGCCGCCAGAGGCCGTGCTGGATGTGCGACGTCGTGTTCATGACGAAGGCCGCGAAGCGCAGCGGACGGGTCGGTGCATCGCTCATGCCCCCCATGGTGTCCGGGGAGCCAGCGCCGACGGTCATGACGTGACCTCGCGTTACGGGCGCGGTTCCGCGGCGGCCGGGCGGCGACCATGCTCCTGAGGCATGCCGACCCAGACGACCGCAGCCGCGCCTCCCGTCCGTCCCCCGTCTCCGTCCACGAACGCGACCCGACGTCGGGTCGCGCTCGCGTCGTTCGTCGGGACGACCGTCGAGTACTACGACTTCTACCTGTACGCGACGGCCTCGGCGCTCGTGTTCGCCCCGACGTTCTTCCCGTCCGTCACGCCGGCCGTCGGTGTGATCGCGTCCTTCGCGACCTACGGTGTCGGCTTCGTCGCACGGCCGCTCGGCGGCATCGTGGCCGGGCACCTGGGCGACCGGATCGGGCGGAAGAAGCTGCTCGTGGCGTCCCTGGTGCTGATGGGCATCGCGTCGACGCTCATCGGGGTGATCCCCTCGGCGGCGACGATCGGGGTCGGCGCGGTGGTCGCACTCGTGGTGCTGCGACTGCTCCAGGGCGTCGCAGCCGGAGCGGAGTGGGGCGGGTCGGCGCTGCTGTCGGTCGAGCACGCGCCGGCGCGGCACCGGGGACTGTTCGGGGCGTTCACGCAGATGGGGTCCGCCGGCGGCATGCTGCTGGCGACCGGGGTCTTCACGCTCGTACGGACCCTGCTCGGCAACGAGGCGTTCCTGGCCTGGGGGTGGCGCCTGCCGTTCCTGTTCTCCGCGGTCATCGTCGCGGTCGGACTCGTCATCCGGCTCGGCGTGCAGGACGCCCCGGTGTTCCAGGCGCTGCGCGCGTCCGGCGGTGTCGAGCGGTTCCCGGTGTGGCAGGCGGTCCGTCGGCACCCGCGGTCGATCCTCGTCACCGCAGGGCTGCGGCTCGTCCAGCCGGCGCTCTACTCGATCCTGACGACGTACTCGCTGACCTACCTCGGGGCGAAGCGCGGCGAGGAGGGCTCGGCCGCCGGGCTCCAGGCGGTGCTCGTGATCTCGGCGGTGTCGCTCGTGTCGACGCCGTTCTGGGGGTGGCTGTCCGACCGGGTCGGGCGCCGGCCGCTCGCGATCGGGTCGGCGATCGGGATCGGCGTGCTGATCTGGCCGTTCTTCGCGTTCCTCGACGCCGGGCCCCTGGTGCTGCTGCCGTTCGTGGCGTTGATCGGCATGAGCGTGTTCCACGACAGCATCTACGGTCCGCAGGCGGCGTGGTTCGCGGAGCAGTTCCCGACCGGGCGGCGCTACTCGGGCATGAGCCTCGGGTACCAGATCGGGTCGATCTTCTCGGTGGGACTGACGCCGTTGCTCGCGGCGGTGTTCGTCGAGGTGGGCGGGGGCTCGCCGTGGATCCTGTGCGCGTACCTCGGCGTGTACGCGGTGCTGTCGGTCGTGGCCGCGGTGTTCGCGGTCGACCCGGTGCGCGACGCGCGGCGGGCGGACGCCCGGGCGGCCGGTGCCGGTGCCGGTGCCGGTGCCGGTGCCGGTGCCGGTGCCGGTGCCGGTGCCGGTGCCGGTGGGCCAGTATCGGGCTGAGCGACGGGGCTCGGGCTCCGGGCCGCGAGGGACGTCGGTCAGCCCGGGTCTCGCCGTCGACCCCGCCGACTACGTCCTGAGCACCAGGTCCGCGAACTCGGCGGGCGCCTCGGCGGCGATGAAGGCGCGCTCCTGGGCAGCCCAGCGCTCCCACTCGCGGGCGAACACCTCGCCGTCGCGGCCGATCGCCCGGTCGCGTCGGACGTCGTCGTCCGCCTCGAGCCACACCCGGAGGGTCGCGTTCGGGGCGGACCGCCGGGAGAGCGCCCCGCACCCCTCGACCACCAGCGGCTCGTGCGACTCGATCGACACCCACTCCGCCGGCTCGGACCGCTCCCAGTCCCAGCGCCGGTACCCCGACGGCGTCCCGAGCACGTCGGACACGACCGCGTCGGCGGCCGCGCGCAGGCCGTCCCACCCGGGGTAGACATCGTCGAGGTGCACGACCCGTGCGCCGAGCCGTGCCGCCACGGCGTCGCCCAGCGTGGTCTTCCCGGTGCCCGAGCGCCCGTCGACCAGCACGACGAGCCGTCGACCGGTGGCGGCAGCAGCGCCGACCGCGGCCGCGGCGATCCCCTCGACGAGCGCCGCATCCGGTGCCGCTCCCCCGGCGGTCGCGTCCGGCCGCGCACCCCGGGCCGTCACATCCGGCACCGCTCCCCCGGCGACCGCACCCGAGGCGGTCGCGTCCGGCCGCGCGCGCTCAGGCACGCCACGTCCCCGCAGCCACGGCCACCCCGATCGACGCGACACCGATCCCCACCAGCACGGCGACCATCGCCCACTCCGGTCCCGCGAACCGCGCCTGCCGCGCCCACGTCCGGGGACCGGGAGCGCCGAAGCCGCGCGACTCCATCGCCACCGCCAGCGTGGTCGCCCGGCGGAGTGCGAGCACGAGCAGCGCGAAGGCCATCGACGCTCCGCGCCGCAGTCGCCCGTGGTCGGCGAGCCCCCGTGCGCGGCGTGCCCTGGCGAGCTGGCGCCAGTCCTCGCCGAGCAGGGTCGTCATCCGCACCGCGGCCAGGGCCCCGAGCACGAAGCGGGCCGGCAGCCGCAGCAGCTGTGCGAGCCCGTCGGCCAGGTCGGTCGGGTCGACCCCGACGAAGAGCACGACGGCCGGCAGCCCGACCGCGAGGACCCGCAGCGCGGTCGCCAGCGCGAGCGTCAGCGACCCGTCGGTGACGTGGACGAAGCCGAGGTCGAACCACTCCCGCCCGGAGGGCCGCCCGTACAGCGCGATGCTCAGCGCCGTCAGGGGCACGGCGACGAGCACCGGTGACGCCCGCAGCAACAGGGTCCGCGGCGGGATCCGGAGCACCGGGAGGAGCAGCAGCTCCAGCGCGAGCGCGACGGCCGCGGAGACGACGTCGAGACTCGTCACGAGGCACAGGCCGAGTGCGAGCACGCCGAGCATCGCGGCGACGGGTTGGACGCCGGCGACACCGCGACGCGTCCGGCCGGGAGGCTCGGCTCGACCGCCCGCACCGGCGCGGGTCGTCGGGGTGGTCACCGGTGCACCTCCGTGGTCGGTCGGGGTCCGCCGGGTCCGGTCGACGGGGCGTCCGGTCCGGCCGACGGGGCGCCGGGTCCGGCCGAGGGGCCACTGCGTCCGTCCGGCGGGACGGCGGTTCCGGCCGGCGGGACGGCGGTTCCGGCCGGCGGCACGGTCCTCGCACCGTCGGCGGCGAGCACGACCTCGTCGGCGTCGAGCGCACGGACGAGGTCACGGTCGTGCGTCACCACGACGAGCGCCGTCCCCGCGTCCGCCAGCGCCCCGAGCAGGTCGACCACGGCCTGCCAGGTCGCACGGTCCTGGCCCGAGGTGGGTTCGTCCAGCACGACCACGGGCGGCCGCGAGGCGACGACGGCACCGATCGCGAGCCGCCGCTGCTCACCGCCGGACAGCGTGAAGGGGTTGGCGTCGGCGAGGTGCCGGAGCCCGAACGCGTCGAGGAGTTCCTCCACCCGCGCGTCGGCGTCCGACATCCCGAGCGCGCGCGGTCCGGCACCGAGCTCCTCGCGGACACTGCGCGCCACGAACTGGTGTCCGGGGTCCTGGAACACCGACCCGATCCGGGCCGCGAGCTGCCGGCTCGTCCACCGGATCGGCGCGTCACCGGCCTCCCCGGCCAGGTCGGGCGTCGCGAGGAGTGTCCCTCCGGACGGCCGCAGGAGCCCGGCGAGGGTGAGGCCGAGCGTCGACTTGCCGACGCCGTTCGGACCGGTGACCGCGAGGACCCGACCGCGACGGATCCCGAGGTCGATGCCGCTGCCGACACGGGTCCCGCCGGCACGTCCGAGGATGCCCCCGCGCGCGGTCGCGAGTCCCCGCGCCTCGAGCAGCGCCGTGTCCTCGTCGAGCGGGCGGAAGGCGCCCCCGGCCACCGGCGCTCCCGGTGCTGATCCGCCCGCTCGCTCGGTCGACGGCGCGACCGGACGGCCGGCACCGGTCGACGGCGCGACCGGACGTCCGCCGCCGGCCCGGGACGATCCCCGCGCCGGCTCGGCACCGGGCACCCACACGCCGGCCGCCGTCAGCGCCGGACCGTGCTCGGCGAGCACCGACGCGGGGGTCCCGTCCGCGACGACCCCGCCCCCGGGTTCGAGGAGCACGAGTCGATCGACCAGGTCGAGCCAGGTGCCGATCCGGTGCTCGACCACGAGCATCGTCGCACCGCTGGTGTGCAGCAGCGCCCGCACGGCGTCGTGGACCTGCGCCACGCCCTCGGGGTCGAGGTTCGCGCACGGTTCGTCGAGCACGAGCACGCCGGGGCGCATCGCGAGCACGCCCGCGAGCGCCAGACGCTGCCGCTGCCCGCCGGAGAGCCGGCTCGTCGACCGGTCGAGCGGCAGGTCGAGGCCGACGACCCCGAGCGCGTGCCGGACGCGTTCCCACGTCTCGGCCCGCGGGACGCCGGTGTTCTCGCATCCGAAGGCCACGTCGTCGCCGATGCGCGACATCACCGTGTGGGCCTCGGGATCCTGCATGACGAGGCCGACGCGCCCGCGGACCGCGCGGGGGTCGGCGCCGTCGACCAGGACCGAGCCCTGCACGGCTGCGGCGGTGTCGTCGTCGGGGTCCGGCTCGTCCGCCAGCACCGCTGCGACCGCGCGGAGCACCGTCGACTTGCCGGCGCCCGAGGGGCCGACGACCGCGACGCGCTCACCCGGCTCGACGACGAGGTCGAGACCGCGCAAGGCCCACGCGTCGCGCCCGGCGTACCGCCAGCCCCAGTCGTGGAAGGCGATCCGCGCCGCCCCCGAGGACGACACGGCCGTCACCGGGCGGCGCGGGACCCGCGCTCGGCCTGCTCGGCAGCGGGCGTCGCGGTGCCGGACTGCGCGCCGTCGAGCGGAACGGTCGCGCCGGTCGGGGCGGACGACTCCTGCGGGGTGGTCGCGTGCGTCCGTCGGGCGTGCTCACGCCCTGCGGCGAACGAGGACAGCACGCCGGTCGCGGCGAGCGCCCGCACGAGCAGCCACGAACCGAGCCCGGCGATCACGGCTCCGGACACCACGGCGGACACGACGTAGACGGTCTTGAAGGCCGCGTCGAGCCCCGGGTACCAGAGCACGGTGTCGTTGATGCCGAGGGCGAGCCCCGCGGCGGCACCGGCGAGCACGACGACCGGCAGTCGGTAGGCCCGGTAGAGGAACAGTGCGAGCACGACCTCGGCCCCGAGGCCCTGCACGAGACCGGCCTCGAGCGTCAGCCACCCCCACTGGGTACCGAGCAGTGCCTCGACGCTGGCGGCGACCATCTCGGCGTAGAGCGCGGCCCCGGGCTTCCGGACGACGATGGCGACGAGCGGCCCGGCGAGCAGCCAGACCCCGCCGAAGAGTGCCTGGGTACCGGGGAGGACCAGGGCGGCGACGGCGCTGATCGGCTCGTAGCCGAACTCCCAGAGCTTGAAGACGACACCGATCGCGACGGCGAGGACGCTCGCGACGACGATGTCGACGACCCGCCAGCGCAACGAGCGCCTGACGGTGGTGGACGGTGCTGCGGACTGCGTGGTTGCAGGCATGGTTGCTGACTCCTCCCTGCGCCGGCATGACCCGGATCAGGTTCGACGGTCGGAGCGCCGTTCGCTCCCTCTCAGCCCGGCGGTCCCGGACTCCCGTGTGTGTGGCAGCAGTCTAGACGCGGTCGCGACCGCGTGACGGACGGGAGGCCCGTGGCGGCGTCGCCACGGGCCTCCCGTCCGGTGGGTCACTTCTTGAGGGCGCGGATCACCTTGCTCAGGGCCTTGCCGGTCACCCAGATGGTGGGGATGCTCACCGCGAGCAGCGAGATCAGGTTCGGCTCGAACTGCAGGTCCTGCCCCGGGCGACGCACGTAGGCACCGACGGGGATCGACGCCCCGCCGCCACCGCCGCCGCCGTTCTCGTCGTCCCCGCCGGCGCCGAAGCCGAACCAGCCGATGGACACCGGGATGAGGGTCTGGTCCCCGACCTCGACCGGTTCGCCGTAGTTGGTCGAGACGCCCACGGGGCGCACCTTGTCTGCGATCTGACTCACGATGTTGGCCATGCGCGCGAGGCTACTCGGCGGTTCCTCCACAGGCCGGCGAGCACCTGCGGCCGTCCACCCCTGGGGCTTGTCTGCGGACGCGGACGGCCCGCGCCGATACCGTGGCGGAACCCACACCTGGAGGACTGTTTGCACACCTGGCCCGGCAACCCGTACCCCCTCGGGGCGACCTACGACGGCAGCGGCACGAACTTCGCCCTGTTCAGCGAGGTCGCCGACCGCGTGGAACTGTGCCTCTTCGACGACGCGGGGAACGAGGAGTGCGTCGACCTGGTCGAGGTGGACGCACACGTCTGGCACGCCTACCTGCCGAACGTCGCCCCGGGGCAGGAGTACGGCTTCCGCGTGCACGCCCCGTACGACCCGGCGAACGGACTGCGCGGCAACCCGCACAAGCTGCTCCTCGACCCGTACGCCAAGGCGACCAGCGGGGACATCGACTGGGACCAGGCGCTGTTCTCGTACACGTTCGGCGACCCGGACTCGACCGACGACCAGGACTCGGCGTCCCACATGATGAAGGGCGTCGTCATCAACCCGTTCTTCGACTGGCAGGGTGACCGGGCTCCCCGGGTCCCCTACGGCGAGACGGTGATCTACGAGGCGCACGTCAAGGGCCTCACCGAGACGCACCCCGACGTGCCCGAGGAGCAACGGGGCACCTACGCCGGTGTCGCGCACCCGGCGGTCATCGAGCACCTCAAGCGCCTGGGGATCACGACGCTCGAGCTCATGCCGGTGCACCAGTTCGTCAACGACTCCACGCTGCAGGAGAAGGGGCTGTCGAACTACTGGGGCTACAACACGATCGGCTTCTTCGCGCCGCACTCGCACTACTCGTCGTCCGGCGACCGCGGGCAGCAGGTGCAGGAGTTCAAGGCGATGGTGCGCGAGCTCCACCGTGCCGGCATCGAGGTCGTCCTCGACGTCGTCTACAACCACACGGCAGAGGGCAACCACCTCGGGCCGACGCTGTCCTTCCGCGGCATCGACAACGCGGCGTACTACCGCCTGGTCGAGGACGACAAGCGGTACTACATGGACACCACGGGCACCGGGAACTCGCTCAACGTCGGGCACCCGCACTCGCTGCAGCTCATCATGGACTCGCTGCGGTACTGGGTCACCGAGATGCACGTCGACGGTTTCCGCTTCGACCTCGCCGCGGCCCTGGCCCGCGAGTTCTACGAGGTCGACCGGCTCGCGGCCTTCTTCGAACTGGTCCAGCAGGACCCGATCGTGTCCCAGGTCAAGCTCATCGCCGAGCCGTGGGACGTCGGGCCCGGCGGGTACCAGGTCGGCAACTTCCCGCCGCAGTGGTCCGAGTGGAACGGCAAGTACCGCGACACCGTGCGTGACTTCTGGCGGGGCGAGCCCTCGACGCTCGGCGAGTTCGCCTCGCGCATCTCCGGGTCGGCCGACCTGTACGAGCACGACGGCCGGACGCCCAAGGCGAGCATCAACTTCATCACCGCTCACGACGGCTTCACGCTGTACGACCTGGTCGCGTACAACGAGAAGCACAACGACGCCAACGGCGAGGACAACAACGACGGCGAGAGCCACAACCGGTCGTGGAACTCGGGCGTCGAGGGGCCGACGGACGACCCGGAGGTCGCCGCGCTCCGACTGCAGCGCCGGCGGAACTTCCTCGCCACCCTGCTGCTCAGCCAGGGCGTGCCGATGATCGCCCACGGCGACGAGCTCGGCCGCACCCAGCACGGCAACAACAACGTGTACGCGCAGGACTCCGCGATCAGCTGGATCGACTGGGAGCACGCCGACGACGAACTCGTGCAGTTCACCGCCGACGTCGTGAAGCTCCGGCACGACCACCCGACCTTCCGCCGCACCCGGTACTTCAACGGTCGTCCGGTGCGCCGGGGCGAGGGCGAGCCACTGCCCGACGTCGTGTGGCTGACCCCGTCCGGCGACGCGATGGACCCCGAGGACTGGGACTCCGGCTTCGGCAAGAGCGTCGGCATGTACCTGAACGGCGAGGGCATCCGCGGCCGCGACCGCTGGGGCGAGCGTGTGACCGACGTGGCGTTCCTGACGTACTACAACGCACACGACGACGTCGTGACCTTCACCCTGCCACCCGAGGAGTACTCGCCCGGGTGGACCGTCCGGATCGACACGGCCGAACCCGGCGCCCGCGAGACGGTCCTCGACGCCGGGACCCCGCTCGACGTACCGGCGCGCTCGATGATCGTGCTCCGCGCCGAGCCCGACCACGAGGTCACCACCACGCAGGTGGAGTCGGTCGAGGGCGGGCGGCAGTCCACCCCGACCAACCCCGCGGCGTCGACGGCGGCGTCCGCCACCGACCCGGAACCCTCCGGGGCGGAACCGTCCGACGCTGCTCCGTCCGGGGCGGAACAGCCCACGGCGTCGGCCGAGGGCACGTCCGCAACGGACCCGGTCAGCGACACCGACGCCGACCCAGACTCCTCCGACACCGAACCCGAACCCGATCCCACAGGAGCCACCGCGTGAGCGCTCGCCGCGTCCCCACGTCCACCTACCGGCTGCAGGTCACCGCAGACTTCGACCTCGACGCCGCCCAGGGCGTGGTCGACCACATCCGCACCCTCGGTGCGGACTGGGTCTACCTCTCCCCCGTGCTGCAGGCCGAGCCCGGGTCACAGCACGGCTACGACGTCGTCGACCACTCGCACGTCGACACCGAGCGCGGCGGCGACGCCGCGCTCCGAGCCCTCGCCGAGGCCGCGCACGCCGCCGGGCTGGGTGTCCTCGTCGACATCGTGCCGAACCACGTCGGCGTCGCCACCCCCGAGGCGAACCCGTGGTGGTGGTCCCTGCTCGAGTCCGGACAGGGCTCCCCCGTCGCGTGGGCCTTCGACGTGGACTGGCAGGCCGGGGACGGGCGCATCCGGATCCCGGTGCTCGACGACCGGCTGCTCGACGCGGTCGAGCTGCGGGACGGCCGGCTGTACGTCGGCGAGACCGCCTACCCGACGGCCGAGGGCACCGTGCAGGACGGTGACGACGTCGCAGCCGTGCACGCCCGTCAGCACTACGAGTTCGTGCACTGGAAGCGCGCGGACCACGACCTCAACTACCGTCGCTTCTTCGCGGTCAACACCCTCGCGGCGATCCGCGTCGAGGAGCCCGAGGTGTTCGCATCGTCCCACGCGACGATCGGCGGCTGGTTCCGCGACGGGCTCGTGGACGGCCTGCGCATCGACCACCCGGACGGCCTGTACGACCCCGCCGGGTACCTGCAGGACCTGCACGACCTCACCGGCGGCGCGTACACGCTCGTCGAGAAGATCCTCGAGCCCGGCGAGCAGCTCCCGTCGTCGTGGCCGGTCGACGGCACCACCGGCTACGACGCCCTCGCCGTGGTCGACCGTGTCCTCGTCGACCCCGCGGGTGAACCGGCGCTCACCGCCGCGTCCGGTGCCGAGCCCGCCGACTGGCAGCAGCTCACGCACGACACCCGGCGCGGGATCGCCGACGGCATCCTCGGCAGCGAGGTCCGCCGGCTCGCACGGCTCCTCGCCCCCGTGGCACCCGACGTGCCCGAGGACCGCGTCGTCGACGCCGTCGCCGAGATCGTCGCGTCCTTCGAGGTCTACCGGACGTACCTGCCCGAGGGCGTCCACCACCTCATCGACGCCCTCGAACGCGCCGCCGAGGCCCGCCCGGACCTCGACGACGTGATCGACCGCATCGCACCGGCGCTCGTCGACCCCGGTCACGCCGCGGCCGTCCGGCTGCAGCAGACGTCGGGCATGGTGATGGCGAAGGGCGTCGAGGACACCGCGTTCTACCGCACGTCGCGCCTGACCACCCTGAGCGAGGTCGGCGCCGACCCGAGCCTGTTCGCCGTCTCGGTGGAGGACTTCCACCAGGCCCAGCGCGACCGCCAGGGCAGCTGGCCGCACACCATGACGACGCTCACCACGCACGACACGAAGCGCAGCGAGGACACCCGTGCGCGCATCAGCGTGCTCGCCGAGCTCGGCTCCGAGTGGGCCGACGCCCTCGCGCGGCTGCGGTCCCTGGCCCCGCTCGACGACGCCGTGATGGCTGACCTGCTGTGGCAGGCCGTCGTCGGTGCACGTCCCGCGAGCCGCGATCGCCTGCACGCCTACGCCGAGAAGGCGTCGCGCGAGGCCGGCGACAGCACGACGTGGACCGAGCCGGACGAGGCGTTCGAGGAGCAGATGCACGCGCTCGTCGACGCGTCGTTCGACGATCCGCAGGTCGTGGCCGTGCTCGACGAGCTCGACCAGGTCATCAACGCTGCCGGGTGGTCGAACGGGCTGGCCCAGAAGCTCGTGCAGCTGACGATGCCCGGCGTGCCGGACGTCTACCAGGGCACCGAGGGCTGGGACCGGTCGCTCGTCGACCCGGACAACCGCCGACCGGTCGACTACGCCGAGCTCCGGCACGTGCTCGCCGGGCTCGACGGCCCCGAGGACGACGGCCCCGAGCGGCTGCCGGCCGTCGGACTCGACGGTGCCGTGAAGACCCTCGTCGTCAGCCGGGCCCTGCGCCTGCGCCGCGACCACCCCGAGCTGTTCACCCGCTACCTGGGGCTCGAGGCCACGGGCAGCGCCGCCGACCACGTCCTGGCGTTCGACCGTGGCGGTGCCGTGACCGTCGCGACACGCCTGCCCGTCGGACTCGAGCGGGTCGGGGGCTGGGGCGACACCCTGGTGCACCCGGTGCCGCTCGACCGGGTCGACCTGCTCACCGGTCGACGGTTCCCGGCGTCCCGCGGCATCGCGCTCGCCGAGCTGCTCACGGACCTGCCGGTGGCGCTCCTCGTGCCCGCCGACCTCGCCGACGCCGGGGCGGCCGCTGCCTCCTCGTCCACGTCGACGACCACCCCCGCGGCCTCCGGGTCGGGCGGCACCGCCGTCTCCGACCAGCAGGCCGAGATCGAGATCCTGGAGGGTCACGCATGACCGTTCCCGCCCGCTACGCCGTCTGGGCGCCGAACCCCGAGCGCGTGCGCCTGGTCGTCGACGACGTCGAGTACGCGATGACCCGCGGTGACGACGACTGGTGGAGCACCGACGAGGTCGCCCCGGTCGTCGGCGCGCGCTACGGCTTCCGCATCGACGACGACGAGGACGTCCGCCCGGACCCCCGCAGCCGGTACCAGCCGGACGGGGTGCACGGCACGTCCGAGGTCGTGGACCCGGAGCGCTTCGCCTGGACCGACGAGGCCTGGACGGGCCGTCCCGCCCGCGGCGGGGTCATCTACGAGATGCACATCGGCACCTACACGCCCGAGGGCACCCTCGACGCGGCCGCCGCGAAGCTCGACCACCTCGTCGAGCTCGGTGTGGAGTTCGTCGAGCTGCTCCCCGTCAACGCCGTCAACGGTGAGTGGAACTGGGGCTACGACGGGGTCGGCTGGTTCGCCGTGCACCACCCCTACGGCGGTCCGGACGCCTACGACCGCTTCGTCGACACCGCCCACGCGCTGGGCCTCGGGGTCATCCAGGACGTCGTCTACAACCACCTCGGCCCGAGCGGGAACTACCTGCCGCTGTACGGTCCGTACCTGCTGCAGGGGCTCGGGAACACCTGGGGCGACTCGGTCAACGTCGAGCACCCCGAGGTCCGCCGGTACGTGCTGGACAACGTGCGGATGTGGTTCCGCGACCACCACGTCGACGGACTCCGGCTCGACGCGGTGCACGCGATCCGGGACACCACGCGCCCGCACGTGCTGCAGGTCATGGCCTCCGAGACCGAGGCGTACTCGGAGTTCGTCGGGCGCCCGCTCTCGCTCATCGCCGAGTCGGACCTCAACGACCCGGTCATGTTCCGTCCGCAGGAGGCCTCCGGGTACGGCCTGACCGGACAGTGGTCGGACGACTTCCACCACGCCGTCCACGTGGCGCTCACCGGCGAGACGAACGGCTACTACGCCGACTTCGCACCGCTCTCGGCGCTGGCGAAGGTCCTGGAGCACGGGTTCTTCCACGACGGCACCTGGTCGTCGTTCCGCGGGAAGCGGCACGGTCGACCGATCGACCGCGGGACGTCGCCCGCGACGGCGCTGGTCGTCGCGAACCAGAACCACGACCAGATCGGCAACCGCGCCGCGGGCGACCGGCTCGCGGCGTCACTCGACGACGAGTCGCTCGTCATCGCCGCGGCGCTGACGCTGCTCGGCCCGTTCACGCCGATGCTGTTCATGGGCGAGGAGTTCGCCGCGACCACGCCGTGGCAGTTCTTCACCTCCCACCCGGAGAAGGCGCTGGGCGAGATCACGGCGAAGGGCCGGATCGCCGAGTTCGCGGAGCACGGTTGGGACGAATCGGTCGTCCCGGACCCGCAGGACCCGACGACGTTCTCGAACTCGAAGCTCGACTGGGCCGACGTCACCTCGGAGCGGGGTGCGCGGATCCTCCGGGCCTACCGCGTGCTCGTCGCGCTGCGCCGCACCGAGCAGGCCTTCGTCGACCACCGCTACGAGGCGAACGCCGTCCGCTTCGACGGGGACGACCGCTGGCTCGTGCTGACCCGCGGCCTGCTCGGGCCCGACGCGGCGCCGGTGCACGTCGTGGTGAACTTCGCCGACGACGCTGCCGAGGTGTCCGTCCCGGACGCGACCGGTGAGGAGCTCTACCGCTTCGGTGAGGCGAGCGTCGACGCCGGTGTGGTCCGGTTCGCGTCGCGCGGCGTGGTGGTCCTGCGCTGACGGACGTGCCCTGACCGATCTGCGAGAGCGACAGTCCCCCGTGGAACCCCCACGGGGGACTGTTGCTTCCGCGGACCAGAGCGGCCACGACACCGGCCGGGCACGGCGCGGCAGTACCGGTACCGGTACCGGTACCGGGCCGTCACCGGCATCGGTACCGGGCCGTCACCGGCACCGGCACCGGTTCCGGGCCGTTGCGGGTCAGGCGGACTGGTCTCCGACCGCGTGCGCGTTCTTGCGCACCGAGGGCAGTCGGCGGTGGTCCTTCACGACGGAGCGCACCTCGCGCACCCGCCGGTCGATGCCCCACTTCGTCACGAGCGTCAGGCTCTCACGGACGATGTTGCCGCTCATCTTCGAGACGCCGAACTCGCGCTCGGTGAAGGTGATCGGCGTCTCGACGACCCGCAGCCCGGCCTCGAGCGCACGCCAGCACAGGTCGACCTGGAAGCAGTACCCCTTCGACGCGACCCCGGCCAGGTCGATCCGCTCGAACGCCTTCGACGTGAACACCCGGAAGCCGCCGGTCGCGTCACGCACCGCGATGCCGAGCGCCATCCGCGTGTAGAGGTTCCCGCCGCGGGACAGCAGTTCGCGGTACCACGGCCAGTTCTCGACCTCGCCGCCCTTGATCCAGCGGGAGCCGAGCACGAGGTCGTTCGAGTCGGCGAGCTCGAGCATCCACGGGAGGTACTCCGGGTGGTGCGAGCCGTCCGCGTCCATCTCGACGAGCTTGTCGTAGCCGTGCTCGAGGCCCCAGGCGAACCCCGCGAGGTACGCGCCGCCGAGGCCGTCCTTCACCGTCCGGTGCATCACGTGGACCCGGTCGGTCTCACGCGCGATCTCGTCCGCGATGTCGCCGGTGCCGTCCGGGGAGTTGTCGTCGACGACGAGCACGTGGACGCTGTCGTCGGTCGCGGCCAGGGTGCGGGCGACGATCGGGCGGACGTTCTCCGCCTCGTCGTAGGTCGGGATGATGACCAGGGACGTGCTCATGGTGCTCCTCGCGGTTCGCATCGAAGGGTATCGGGTCGCCCTGCGTCAGCCCGACGTCAGGTCTGCGAACACGATCAGATTGTCCGTGTAGTGCCCGGTCGCGGTGTCGAACGTACCGTCGCACGTGATCAGCCGGAGCTGCGGGGTCGGTGCGCTGCCGTACACGTCACTCGTCGGGAAGGCCGACTTCGCGGCGCGCTCCGAACGGTCGACCGTGAAGGTGCGGGTCGTGCCGTCGGACATCGCCACGTGGATCTCGTCCCCGGCCACGAGTTCGTCGAGCCGGAAGAAGACGGCTGCGCTCGTTGGGCTGTCGACGTGCCCGGCGATCACGGCCGGCCCGACCTGCCCCGGCACGATGCCGTCGGCGAACCAGCCCGCGCTGTCCCAGTCCTCCGGCGGGTCGAGCTCCCCAGCGGCACCGCGGCCGAGGTCCTCGAGGCCCGAGGACACACCGATCGCCGGGATCTCCACCCGCACCGGCCTGGCGGTCGAGCGTGCCGCCGGGGCAGCGGGGTCCTGGAAGCCCGACGTGTCGCCGGCCCCGGAGCCGTTCGCCGCCGCACCCGGGTCCGTCCTCGCGGACGGGCTGCTGGTCGCCGCCGTCCGGGTCCCCGCGGCGTCGGTCCCCGTGGTGGCGACGGCCACCCCGGCGATGCCGCCGCCGACGAGGACCGCCGCCACCGCTCCACCGACGATCACGCCGGGGCGGCCGGACCACCACCGGCTCGGTCCGGTCGCGGTCCGACGCCCGGTCACGAGGCGCCTCCCGCGTCGGTCGCGCAGCCACCGAGGACGTCGGACGTGAGCATGGTCGCGCCGAGCGCTGCCCACGCGTCGCCGTAGTAGGTCGGGGTGGTCGCCGAGGTCCGGTCCATCCGCCGCAGGTCGGCCGACGCCGCCGCCGACGAGCCGGCCGCGTGCTCGGCCGCTGCCCGTGCGGCGTAGGCGAGCGCGCTGGTGTCCCCGGTCACGGCCGTGCCGCCCAGGTCGAGCTGGGCTGCGAGCTCGGTGCTCCGGCGCAGGGTCGGCGCGATCGACCCGGCGAGCGTGCGGTCCTCGGCCGAGCACGCCTCGGCGTAGCGCAGCGGCAGCCGCATCGCGTCCCACCCGTAGACGACGCTGCCCTGGTCGCCGTTCGCGGGCATCGGTTCGACCGTGCCGTCGGCGTGCACCTGGGACCAGTCGCTCGGCAGGTCGCTGACGTCGAGCACGGCGGCGGTCACCGCACGGGAACCCTCGGTGAGCTCCGCCCAGCGGCGGTCGCCGGTCGCCCGTTCCAGCACCCGGAACGCGGCGGGTGACGCGTAGGACGCGTCGTACCGGTACGGCTCGGTGTCCGCCCACGGCCCCGGCAGCAGGATCGTCCCGAGGTCGGTCTCCGCGGTCTCGTGCTCGAGGATCGCCGACGCCATCGCCCTGCCCGCGGCGGTGTACCGTTCGTCGCCCCACCGGTCGCCGGCGAGCACGAGTGCCCGGGCGGCGTCGAGGTCGGCATCGCTCGCGGACTGGCCGTCGACGACCCCGACCTCTGGCGTCCACCGCCACGCGAGCAGGTCGTCGTCGGTCACCAGGTGCCGCTTCGTCCACGACCAGATGTCGCCGAAGGTCGCACGGTCGTCGTCCGCGTAGGCGATGAGCAGACCGTAGGCCTGCCCCTCGCTGACGGTGTCGCCGCCCTGGTCGGTGCGGACGACCCGGCCGTCCTGCACGTAGTCGTCGAGGAAGTCCTGCCGCAGCTCGGCGGCGCTGCGGTCGACGTCCGGGGCGGGCGACGAGGTCACGCTCGAGGTCGCTCCTGCCTGCGGCACGGCGTCGCTCCACGGACGGACGGCGACGAGGGCGACGCCGACGGCGACGACGACCGCCGCTGCGGCGGTGATGGGGATCCAGGTCCTGCGGGTCATGCCGGCACCTCTTCCGGGGTGGTCGGGGACGGTCGGACGGGAGGCGCGCACCAGGTGGGCGCTCGGGCTGCGGTGATCCGCGCCTCCAGGCCGGGCCCGACGGGTCACGCGACCCGTCGGCTGCCCGTCGGTCAGTGGAACAGCGAGCGGAACGCCGCGACGATCGCGTGCGTGAACTCGGTGACGGGGCGGTCGGCGGCTGCGCCGCCACCACCGGTCTGGACCCCACCGGACGGGGTCGTTGCCGTGGCGGCCGCGTCGGTGACGGGCACGACGGTCAGGTCGCCCTTGCTGTCGTCGAGGACGAAGAGCGTCGAGACGGTGTTGCCGGCGAGGTCGACCTCGGCGGTCCCGCGCTGGCCGCTGCCGGAGACGTCGAGCGACCACTTGCCGGCGCCGACCGTCGCGTACCGGGTGGCCGTGCCGAAGGAGGCGTCCTCGGCGATGGCGGTGCCGTCGGTCGTGCTGACGTCGACCTCCTTCGCCGTGGTCGCGGCCTGGACGAGACGGAGCTTGGCCTTGCCGTCACCGGGCTGCTGCAGGTCGTCGGTGAACGCCTTGGTCTGCAGGTCGTCGTTCTTGCCGTAGGCGACGACGGTGTTCGCGTCGCCCTGCTGGACCTGGACGTCGGTCGAGATCACCGGGGTGGAGTCGGGGGCGTCGGCAGCGCGCATCGAGAGGACGTAGGTGCCGACGGGGAGCTCCTGGTAGGGGCTGACCTGGCCGTACGTGACGTCGTCGAGCTCGAACACCGTCTTGCCGCCGGACAGGCTGGTCAGCTCGACGTCGACGCCCTTGGTGTCCGGGGAGAGATGGCCGACGCGGAGCCAGCCCTCGTCGGAGCCGGTCGCGGCCGAGGCGGTCTGCGGTGCGGCGAGGCCGACGGTGGCGGCGACGACGGCGGCGGCGATCCCGGCGACGACGACCGGGCGGCGGGCGGCGCGGCGGGTGGCGGTGGGCGCGGAGGTGCGTGCGTGCATCGTGGTGCTCCTTCGGTTCGGGTGGTGCTGGTGCTGGGGCTGGGGCTGGGGCTGGGGCTGGGGAGCAGGTGCGGGTGCGGGTGTGGGCGGACCGTGGGGCTGGTGGCCGGTGGCGGTGCGCGAGCGGGCGGATCCTGCTCGCGCCTGCCGGTTCGGCTACCGGTTCCGCCCGCTCACGACGGGGCCGGGGTCAGGAGGCACTCGTCGGCGTCGTCGTGGGGTCGGCCGGGGTGTAGGTCACGACGACCCGCTCCCCGTCGCGCTCGACGTCGGCCGGGCGGATCCCGTCGCTCATGGCATCGAAGGTGGCGACGGCACGAGCAGCATCCGCCCGGTCGGCGGTCTGCACGACGAGCCGACGGAAGGGTTGCCCGTCCTCCCCCGTGAGCGGGCGGAACCGTTCGACCGCCACCGACTGGTCGGCGAGCACCTGGCCGAGGGCGAGCATCGCGCGCGAGTCGACCTGCCCCGCTCGGAACTGCGACTTCGTGCCGGCGTCGGCCCGGAGCGCCGGGTTCTGCGCGAGCTCGGTCCCCATCGTCTTCCGCCCGTTCGTCGCGGCGGTGATCGCGTCGTTCGCGGCCGCCTCGCCCTCGGAGTGGATGCGACGGACGTCGACCTGCTGGTCACCGGTGCCGAACGTGGCCACGCTCGTCGAGTTCCGGATGGCGAGCGACACGTCCTGCGAGGAGTTCCCGCCGGTGCGCATCGAGTCCGTCGTGACCACGTAGTCGGAGTCCTTCCACCCGTTCGGCGACTGGCGCTGGACGGCGGCGTCGGTGTCGAGCTTGTAGTACCAGATGACGTTGTTGCGGGCGTACCCGTCGCGGACCAGGTCGACCCACATGGCGTCGTCCACGAGCAGCCGCGAGGACTTCGGGACGTTGTCGCCGACCCACTGCTCGGCCTGCTGCATCGGCAGGTCGAGGTTCGCCGACGTGAACCCGCGCAACTGCGTGCCCCAGAGCGGCACCGCCACGACGACGGCCGCTGCGGTGACCACGGCCCAGGCGGCACCGAAGCCACGTCGAGCGAATCCGTGCACACGGGTCCGGGCGTTGGACCGGATCCGTCCGGCGAGCGCGAGGACCGCTCGCTCGGCGGTGTACGCGACGAGCAGCGCTGCGAAGGGCACGAGCACGATGACGTACGGCACCGGCAGGTACCCGTTCGGGCGGAACATCATCGCGAGCAGGAAGACGAGCATCGCGGCGATCGGGCGGACCCGGCGCAGGAAGAGCCCGACGACCGCGGCGGCCGAACCGAGCACGATGAAGACGGGGTCGAGCGCCCACCACTGTGCGGCGGCCTGGTTCGCCAGGCTCCCTCCGTCGAAGATCGATCCCGACGCGGTGCGCGAACCGAGCTGGTAGGTGATGCCCTCGAAGAGGCTCACCCGGCCGGCGCCGGGCAGGAGCTCACCCTTGACCGCGGCGAGCAGCAGGTAGCCGCCACCGATGACGACCAGGACGGCCCCGGCGACGCTCAGCGTGTACCGACGGGTGCTCCTGTCGGCCCGGCGGACCGCGATCCAGATCAGGAACGGCAGCGCGAGCAGGTACGTCTCCTTGGAGAGCACCGCGACGCCGAGGCACGCGGCGGCTCCGGCGAACCCGGCGAGCTGCTGGCGCCGGCTCAGGACGAGGACGAACGCGGCGAGGAGCCACGGCGTCGCGACGTTGTCGATGTAGACCGTGCGGTGGTACTGCAGGGCCAGCGGCGACAGGGCGAACACGAGGCCCGCGGCCGCGGCGGTCGCACGGCCCGCGCCCAGTCGACGGGCGAGCACGAACAGCAGGATGCTCGACACCGCGGCGAAGAAGACCATCGCCTCGCGTGCGGCCTCGACGGCGAACGGGTAGCGCGCGAACGCCCCCGTCACCGAGGTGTAGGCCGCGATCTGGATCCAGCCGAGCGGCGGGTGGTCGTACCAGTACGTGTAGTGGGTGATCTCGCCGAGGTTCGTGATCGCCCACGCCTGGGCGGTGTAAGTGCCCTCGTCGTCGATGCGCTGCGGCGTGCCGGACATGTTCCAGAGCTGCACCACCACGGTGACGGCGAGCACGGGGAGCAGCCAGCCGAGGCTCGCCGCGTGGACGCGGAACCAGCCGCGGACGCCGGAGAACGACTCCGCGCCACGCACCGGGATCCCGGTGGTGTGGGTGATGCTGGCGGTCATCGGGCACCTCCTGCGGACGAACCGGCGAGCTCACGCTGCTGCGTGTCGGTGTCGGTGGTGACGGCGTTCGCGAAGCCCACGACCTCGGGCGTCGCGGAGGCCGTGCGGTGCTGCCCGGTGTGCTCGGTCTTCTCCCAGCCGTTCTGCCCCTTGACGTGGCGGACGACGGCACGGACGGCCGCTGCGGCGAGGAACACCTGGTACGGCACCAGGCCGAGGACGAGCTTCACGTAGTCGCGGATGCGGACCTTCTCCTTGTAGATGCGACCGAACTCGTTGAGTCCGACGACCTCGACGGCGAGCAGCATGAGCGTGGGCGCCACCGGGATGAACGAGACGAGGGCGATCGCCGTCGGCACCTTGACGAAGAGGATCATCAGGACGCTGAGCGGGATGAGCAGACCGGTCGCCGCCTGGATGAACGGCATGGTCAGCATGTAGCGGGCGAAGAAGCGCTGGCGGAAGGACGGCAGCTTCTTCCACTCCCCCTTGCCGAGCACCTGCAGGAAGCCCTGGTTCCAGCGGGTCCGCTGCTTGAGCAGGGACGCGAACGTGGGCGGCGTCTCCTCGCGGGTGACGGCCTCGGGGCTGTAGGCGACGACGACCTTCGCGCCGTCGGCGGAGAGCCGGACGCCGAGCTCGCAGTCCTCGGCGAGGCAGTGCGCGTCCCAGCCGTCCGACCACTCGAGGCGCTCCTTCGTCACGAAGACGGTGTTGCCGCCGAGCGGGATGAACTTCGAGCCCGCGTGGAAGTGCAGGCGCGAGCGGAACCAGAAGTAGTACTCGAGCACGTTGCGGAGCGACCACCAGCTCGACTTGAAGTTCATCAGCTGGACGCCACCCTGCACGACGTCTGCGCCGGTCTCCTGGAAGCGCGAGTCGACGAGCGACAGGAGCTTCGGGTAGACCTCGTCCTCGGCGTCGAACACCCCGACGATGTCGCCCGTCGCGTACTGCAGCGCGAGGTTCATCGCCTTCGGCTTGTTCTTCGGTGCGGTGTCGTCGACGACCACGCGGATCAGTCCTGGATGACGCTCCGCAGCCGCGCGCACGACGGCGTCCGTCTCCGGGTCGTCCTCGCCGACGATCGCGATGATCTCGAAGTCCGGGTGGTCCTGCGTCGCGAGCATGTCGAGCGTCTCGCCCATCACGTCCTGCTCGTGCCGACCGGGTACCAGCAGGGTGAAGCGGTGGGCGGCCGGCAGCGGGGTCTGGCTGAAGCTCGTCGACTTCAGCGCGTCGCGTGAGCGCCAGGCGTGCAGCATCCACCACAGCGTGGTGAGCGCGATCACCGTGAGCAGCACGGAGACCGCGATGAGCGCCGAGTAGCCGAACCACTCGCCCAGCGACCAGGCGACCTGCGGAGCCTGCCCCGAGCCTCCCGTCGGGACGTCCGTGGTCCCGCGGTTCGGGAGGTCCCCGGCGGGACCGGTCCCCTCGTTCGGCTGCAGCAGCGGCCCGGCGGCCGTCAGCAGCGTGGTGGTGATGGTCATGCGGCGTGCTCCTTCGCGTGAGCGTCGGTGGAACGGAAGACGAGGGCCTTGTACGCGGCGAACCGGAAGACGGTGCCGAGGACGAGACCCACCCCGTTGCCGGCGACGTTGTCGGCGAGGGTCGAGGTGAAGCCGAGGACGTAGTGCGAGACGAACAGGCAGGCCGAGGCGATGCCGAGACCGATGACGTTCGTGACGGCGAAGAGGAGTCCCTCGCGGAGGGTCTCCTTCCGGCCGACCTGCCGCTGCGAACGGAACGTGATCGAGCGGTTCGCGAGCCACGCGACCACCGTGGCGACGACGGCGGAGACGATCTTCGCGGCGATCGGGCCGTCGGGCAGGACCGTCGCACGCAGGAGGTTGTAGACGCCGAGGTCGATGAGGAAGCAGATCGCTCCGATGGCGCCGAACGACGCGAGCTGCGTCGTGGTGGCGCGGAGCCGCGGGCCGAGGGCCGGTCTTGGGACGCTCGCCGCAGGGACGCCGGTCGCCGCTGAGTGGGCGGTCGAGGCGTTGGAGGTCGGCACCGAGCCTGTGCCTGGTGGCACCAGAACGGGGGTGACGGTTCGGGTCATGCCCCCTCTTCGGGGGCACGTTGCGGAGTGGTTTGGTCGGGGTACAGCCCCTGCCAGGACCCTGCCAGTTCCGCGACACCTGCTGTTCATCAGTGAACATCCTTCAGCGTTTTTGCTGATCAGGTGTCAGGAGGGCAGTCCGTCCGGACGGTCGTGCTCGTCGTGAGCTTGCTGCACGACGGACGGGAGGCACGGTGCCAGCTGGCACCGTGCCTCCCGTCCGTCGGTCGGTCGCGCGCTACGCGGGGCGCTGCTCCGGGCTGACCGTCTTGCTGGCATCGCGCTCCGGGATGTCGCCGAGCGCCTCGTCGATGGCGGCGAGCGCGTCAGCGTCGAGCGTCACGCCCGCGGCCTTCACGTTGTCGGTGACCTGCTCGGGGCGGGACGCGCCGACGATCGCCGAAGCGACGTTCGGGTTCTGCAGCGTCCACGCGATCGCGAGCTGGGCCAGCGTGAGGCCGGCCTGGTCGGCGACGGGCTGCAGGCGCTGCACGGCTTCGAGGACCTCGTCGCGCATGAACCGCTTGATCATGTCCGCGCCGCCCTTCTCGTCCGTGGCGCGGGACCCCTCGGGGGCCGGCTGGCCCGGCTTGTACTTGCCGGTGAGGACACCCTGTGCGATCGGGGACCAGACGATCTGGCTGAGACCGAGCTGCTTCGAGGCGGGGACGACCTCGCCCTCGATGACGCGCCACAGCATCGAGTACTGCGGCTGGTTCGAGATGAGCTGGAAGCCGAGCTCCTTCGCCAGCGCGGCACCGGCGCGGATCTGCTCCGCGTTCCACTCGCTGACGCCGATGTAGAGCGCCTTGCCCTGACGGACGACGTCCGCGAAGGCCTGCATGGTCTCCTCGAGCGGCGTCTCGTGGTCGTAGCGGTGCGCCTGGTAGAGGTCGACGTAGTCGGTCTGCAGGCGCTCGAGCGAGCCGTCGATCGACTCCGTGATGTGCTTGCGGGAGAGGCCGACGTCGTTGTGCCCCTTCGGCCCGGTCGGCCAGTAGACCTTCGTGAAGATCTCGAGCGACTGGCGACGCTCGGCCTTGAGCGCCTCGCCGAGGACCGTCTCCGCCGCGGTGTTGGCGTACGTGTCGGCGGTGTCGAACGTGGTGATGCCGGCGTCGAGCGCTGCCCGCACGCACTGGGTGGCGACGTCGTTCTCGACCTGCGAGCCGTGCGTCAGCCAGTTGCCGTAGGTGATCTCGGAGATCTTGAGTCCGGAGTTGCCCAGGTACCTGAATTCCATGCTCCTGACGCTAGTGGAGTGAGCGCTCTCGTGAGGGGGTGTGCGAGTACCTGTGGAGCGGCGCGGGCGCCGCCGGCATGGGCGCCGCCGGCGTGGGCGCCGCCGGCGTGGGCGGGCGGAACACGCGACGCGCGCCTCCCGACCTCATCCGGATCCGCCCGCTCGGGGTGCGAGCAGCAACAGACCGGATCCGCCCGCTCCGGGCCGCACGCACCGGTCCTCGGCACCGGCACGAGTCCTGCACACCTCGCTCCGTCCGGCGCCCGTCCACAGCTCGACAACGCCCGTTACGGCCGACCTGGCCGATCAGACACACTGCCCGCATGTCCATCGCCGACCACTTCCCGCCGCCGCTCCGCGGACGCCCCTTCCGCGTCCGCGAGGCACTGCACCGCGGTGTCCCGGCGAGCCGACTCCGCTCACGACGGCTCTGCCGACCCTTCCACGGCACACGGTGCTGGACCCCACCCACCTCCCGCGCGGACCGTGCACGCGCGGTCGCTCCACGGCTCCGGTACGACCAGGCGTTCAGTCACACCACTGCAGCGCACCTCCTCGGCATCCCGCTCCCGCGCAGACTCGAGGCAGACCGACGCATCCACGTGACCACCATCGGCAAGGACCAGGCCATCCGCGTGCGCGGGACCGTCGGACACCGAACCAGGGCACACCTCGCGAACGTCGTCCGTTCCGGGACCACCCCGATCGTGGACCCGGCCACCACCTTCGTCATGCTGGCAGCGTTCCTCACGGTCGACGAGCTCGTCATCGCCGGCGACGCGTTGGTCGGGTGGCTGAACTGGTGCGCGGTCGACGCACTCAGGGCCGTCGTCCGCCGCCACCGCGGCGGACGGCACGTCCGCAAGGCTCGCGCCGCCCTCGCCGAGGTGCGCCCGGGCTCGCGGAGCCCGGGCGAGACACGTCTCCGACTGGTCCTGGTCCGGCGCGGACTCCCCCTTCCGTCGCTCAACCACGACGTCGTCGTCGGAGGCAGATGGGTCGCCTGTGTGGACCTGGCCTACCCGGACGCGAGGGTCGCGATCGAGTACGAGAGCGACCTCCACCGATCCGACCCGCGGGTGTTCCGCAAGGACCTGACGCGCGGCGAGCACCTGAAGGACGTCGACTGGTGGCTGGTCCGGGCGACAGCGGATGACGTCGGTCCGCTCGCCGACGACTTCGCCGAGCGCATGCGGCGCCTGCTCACGACGGGCACGGCCGGGAGGCACGACACGCGGTCCCGACATCCCGTTGCGACGTTCACGTGAACATTGGTTGACGCTTCAACCAAACAGGTGCACAATGGGCTAGGCTACAGTTCAAATCGATGCAGGCGCATGAAGATGCTCGCCTGGTCGGGAACCGCAGACCAACACTCTCGTAAGGAGTCACCATGACGCTCAACGCCTCCGCCATCCCGGGCTACCAGACCGGTACCTGGAAGATCGACCCGACCCACTCCGAGGTCACCTTCTCCGTTCGCCACCTCGCGATCAGCAAGGTCAAGGGCTCCTTCGAGCGCTTCGACGCGACGCTCGTCACCGCCGAGAACCCCCTCGACACGACCCTCGAGGCCTCGATCGACGTCGCGAGCATCAACACGAACCAGGCGCAGCGCGACCAGCACCTCGCCACCGGTGACTTCTTCCTCACCGAGGAGCACCCGCAGATGACCTTCAAGTCGACCGGCATCCGCGAGGACGGCGACGACATGCTCATCGACGGTGAGCTCTCGCTCCGCGGCGTGACCAAGAACGTCACGCTGAAGACCGAGTTCGGTGGCGTGACCACCGACGGCTACGGCCAGGTCAAGCTCGGCGCCGAGGCGACCACGAAGATCGACCGCACCGAGTTCGGCGTGAACTGGAACGCGGCGCTCGAGGCCGGCGGCTTCACGCTCGGCAACGACGTCACCATCAACCTCGACGTGCAGTTCGTCCTCCAGGCGGCCTGACCTCCGGGTCACTGAACCGAGGCTGTCGTCCCGCCCGAGCGCGGGGACGACGGCCGCGGACACCGAACGAAGTACCTGCAGTACCCGGCGAACGGCCCGGCTCCTCCCCCACGGAGCCGGGCCGTTCCGCGTTCCCGATGCCTCGATCCGTGAGCCGTGATCGGTGAGCCGGCCCGACGCCCGCCCGTGAGCTCGAGCGGGCCTTTCCTGTGGCAGCCGTTGCCTTGCATGCGCCGATCCCGTCCGCTCGGGCACGAGCGGGCCGTTCCCGCAGCCGTCCCCGCCGCCGCGTACCGATTCCGCCCGCCCGAGCACGAGCGGGTGTTTCCGTCGCTGCCGGCTCGACCTCGACGCCGGATCCGCCCGACCGTCGCGATGACCGACCGCCCTCGGCCCGCAGACGACACCGAGCACTGCCGCGCACGCGCGCTGAACTTGCGAGCGGGCGTAGCGTGTCGCCTGTTCAGCGCGGGAATCGCCCGTCCGTCGGTCCCGTTGCACCTCGCACCCGCCCCGACCGAAGAGGAGCACCACCATGGCCACCGACTGGATCGCGCTGCAGTCCCTCGCCGCAGCCGAGTTCGGACGCCGCGTCGCTGCAGTGACCGACTGGGAAGCGTCCACTCCCGACTCGGAGTGGACCACGCGCGACCTGGTGACGCACGTCATCGACGAACAGCGATGGATCCCCAAGCTCCTGACGGGGTGCGACTACGCGCAGGCCGAGGCGGACCTCGAACCCATCGGGCAGGACCTCGTCGACGAGTGGGCGAAGTTCGCGGCGGCAGCTTCGAGCGCATGGCAGAACGCGCCCGCTGACACTCCCGTGCACCTCAGCACCGACGTGGTCCGTGCAGACGAGTACCTGACCGAGCAGACCAGCGACATCACCATCCACACGTGGGACCTCGCGCGCGCGACGGGGACCGACGAAGCGTTGCCCGATGAACTCGTCCGCGCTGTGTGGGAGTACTTCGAACCGCAGATCCAGGACCTCGCGGCGACCGGGCTGTACGCCGCGCCGGTCGAGGTCGACGAGGATGCGCCGCTGCAGGTCCGCCTGCTCGCGGTCACAGGTCGCGATGCCAGGGTGAACGCCTGACGCGTCTTTCCGCCCGTTCGACACCGGGGGGGCGGAGTCGGCGGCAGAACGCCAGTGGGCGGAACCAGCGGCAGCGTGAGCGCACGCGAGCAATCTCCGCCCGCTCGTCGTTCGGCAGGCCTGACGCCTGGCGGCCCGACACGACGACGATGACAGCACTCATCCAACAGGAACCGCCCGCCGGACACCCGGCGGGCGGAATCGACGAAGGAGCCATCACGAACGCAGCAGACAACGCCCGCTCGACCGCCTCGACCGACGCCCACGGACGCCACGGAGCCGCCGAAGAGACCGCAACCCCCGGAACGACCGGAACCCCCGGAACCGCCGGAACCACCGCCTCGACCGACGCCCCCGACGCCGCCGGGCCCTCGGTGCGCACGACCCGCCTCGGACGCACGGGCCTCGAGATCAGCCGCGTCGTCCTCGGCATGATGTCCTTCGGCAAGCCGGACCAGGGCGCCCACCCCTGGAGCGTCGACATCGACGACGCCCGCCCGTTCGTCCGCCGTGCCTACGAGGCCGGCATCACCTCGTTCGACACCGCCAACGTCTACTCGGCCGGCTCGAGCGAGGAGATCACCGGGCAGCTCCTCAAGGAGATCGCTCCGCGCGAGGAGGTCCAGGTCTTCACCAAGGTCTTCAACCGCATGCGCCCCGGTCCGAACGGCGCCGGGCTCTCCCGCGCCGCGATCATGCACGAGATCGACGCCTCGCTGACCCGGCTCGGCACGGACTACGTGGACCTGTACCAGATCCACCGGTTCGACCCGCACACGCCGATCGAGGAGACCATGGAGGCGCTCCACGACGTCGTCAAGGCCGGCAAGGCGCGCTACATCGGCGCGAGCAGCATGTGGGCGTGGCAGTTCGCGCAGATGCAGCACACCGCCGAGCTGCACGGGTGGACGAAGTTCGTCAGCATGCAGGACCAGTACAACCTCCTCGAGCGTGAGGAGGAGCGCGAGATGCACCCGTTCGCACAGGCGACCGGCGTCGGCGTCATCCCGTGGAGCCCACTGGCCCGCGGCAAGGTGACCCGCCCGTGGGACGCCCAGGGTTCGGGCAGCCGCTCGGACACGGACGAGTTCGGCAAGACGCTGTACCGCCAGGACGAGGACGCGAACCGTGCCGTCGTCGACGCGGTACAGCAGGTCGCCGAGGCCCGCGGCGCGAGCATGGCGCAGGTCGCCCTGGCGTGGGTGGCCGGCAAGCCCGCCGTCACCGCGCCGATCATCGGCGCGACGAAGGAGCACCACATCGACGACGCCGTGGCGGCGGTCGCGATGGAGCTGACGCCCGATGAGGTGTCGCGACTCGAGTCCGCCTACACGCCGCGGGTGCCGTCCGGTTTCTGACGCGACCGGACGACGGACGGGAGGCGCGGTGCCAGCTGGCACCGCGCCTCCTGTCCGTCAGGTCAGTCAGTCCGGGAACGCCGCACGGACGGCGCACCGCTCAAGCGGTGGCGTCCTGACGCGATTCCTGCTCCAACCGGGCGATCCGGACGAGCGCCGCGCGCTCGGTTCCCGGGGTCGTCCCCAGCACCGCGCCGATGCCGTCGAGCACCACGCCGGCGACCTGCCGCACCGGCAGCTGCACGGGCCCGACCCCGGGCGTCCGCAGCGCGAGCATCGACCGGTGTCGCGGGTCGAGCGACGCGACCGCTCCGTCGAACAACGCCCGGTAGCCCGGTCGGAGGAGCCTGGCGAGCGGGGGGTCCTTGATGAACCGGACCACGTCGTGCGTCCGGGCGTCGGCCTTGAGCTCGCCGCGGTCGAGGTACCCGTTCATCTGTGCTCGGAGTTCGGCGTCCGACTCCGGAGCGTCCTCGACCCCCATCAGTCGCCCGGCGACCGCCCACTCGCGCACGTAGGCGTCGGCACCACCCGGGATGGGCTTGCCCCACACCTGGGCGCTCCGCAGGAAGGCATCGGTGAAGGCGAGGTGCACCCACCGCGCCAGGTCGGGGTCGTTCGCGGCGTACGGCTTCGTGACGCCGTGGCCGTCGACGTACTCGCCGACCACCCGCTCGTGGAGCTCCCGCACCCACTGGCTGGCGTGCGTGGCCTGCTGCGTGTCGCCGTGCGAGACCGTGTAGATCCACCGGATGGTGCCGGCGAGGCGGCCGAACGGGTCCTCGCGGTAGCGCGAGTGGTCGGCCACCCCGGCGAGGGCCCCGGGGTGCAGCGCCTGCACGAGCAGCGCCCGGACCCCCGCGAGCACGGTGTGGTTGCCGCCGTGCACGGCCCAGGTCGCGGAGCCCGGGCCGAAGAAGCCCGCGTCGGAGCCCTGTTCGAGCTCGTCGATCCAGGCGGGACGCTCGGTCGCGCCGTTGGTGAAGGTGTCGTTGAGGCGGGAGCGGAACGCGTCGGACACGGAAGCCATGCACCCATCGTCCGTCGTGCCCCTGACAACGAGCACGGCTCCGCCGGTAGGTTGGCCGAGTGAGCATCGACACGCCTCGTCCCTGGCTTGCCTCGTACGCCCCGGGGGTCCCGCACGACATCGACGAGCCCACGGGCTCGCTCTCCGACATCGTGGAGCAGTCCGCGGACCGCTTCCCGGGGAAGGTGGCGCTCGAGTTCTTCGGCAGGACGACGTCGTACGCCGACCTGCAGGAGCAGATCCTGCGGGCCGCGAACGGCCTGCGGAAGCTCGGCGTCGGTGCCGGCGACCGGGTGGCGATCGTGCTGCCGAACTGCCCGCAGCACGTGGTGGCGTTCTACGCGGTGCTCCGGCTCGGGGCGATCGTCGTCGAGCACAACCCGCTCTACACGGCCCGCGAGCTCCGGCACCAGTTCGAGGACCACGGCGCGAAGGTCGCGATCGCGTGGGACAAGTCCGTCTCCACGCTCCAGGACTTCCCCGCGGACCTGCGCCTCGACGCGATCGTCTCCGTCGACCTGACGCGCGCGATGCCCCGTGCGACCCGCATCGCCCTGTCGCTGCCGGTGGCCAAGGCCCGCGAATCGCGCGCGAAGCTCACCACGAGCGTGCGTGGCACGACGAAGTGGGACGACCTCGTCTCGACGCGCAAGCTGTCGAAGCGTCACCCGCGCCCGGGCACCACCGACGTCGCGCTCATCCAGTACACGTCCGGCACCACCGGGGTGCCGAAGGGTGCGGTGCTGAGCCACCGGAACCTGCTCGCCAACGCTGCGCAGGCACGGGCGTGGGTCCCGACGATCCGCCGGGGCGACAACACGGTGTACGCGGTGCTCCCGATGTTCCACGCCTACGGTCTGACGCTGTGCCTGACCTTCGCGATGAGCATGGCCTCGCGGCTGGTGCTCTTCCCGGCGTTCGACCCGGCACTCGTCCTCAAGGCGATGAAGAAGCACCCGCCGACGTTCCTGCCGGCCGTGCCGCCGATCTACACCCGACTGCAGCACGCGGCGGACTCGGCGAAGGTGTCCCTGCAGGGCATCGAGATCGGCATCTCGGGCGCCATGCCGTTGTCGCAGAGCGTCGTCGAGCCGTGGGAGGCCCGGACCGGCGGCTACCTCGTCGAGGGCTACGGCCTGTCCGAGTGCTCCCCCGTCCTCATGGCCAACCCGGTCTCCCCGGAGCGTCGCCTCGGCGCGATCGGACTGCCGCTGTCGTCCACCGAGGCCCGCGTGGTCGACCCGGACGACCAGACGAAGGTGCTCGGCACGGGCGAGGCCGGCGAGCTGCAGGTCAGGGGCCCGCAGGTGTTCCGCGGCTACTGGGGCAAGGCCGAGGCCACCGACGAGGTCTTCACGCCCGACGGCTGGTTCCGCACCGGTGACGTCGTGTCGATCGACGCGGACGGCTTCGTCAGCATCGTCGACCGGCTCAAGGAGCTCATCATCACCGGCGGCTTCAACGTCTCGCCGTCCGAGGTCGAGGACGCCCTGCTCAAGCACCCCAGCGTGCGCGAGGTCGCCGTCGTCGGCATCACGCAGGGCGGCAACGAGCAGGTCGTCGCGGCGGTCGTGCCGAAGGACCGGGAGTCGTTCGACGCCGAGGCGCTCCGTGCGTGGTCGCGCGAGCAGCTCGCGGCCTACAAGGTGCCGCGGCGCATCGTCGTGGTGGAGGACCTGCCGCGCTCGATGATCGGCAAGGTGCTCCGCCGCAAGGTGCGGGACCAGATCACCGCGAAGTAGGCGGGCCGCTCCGTCGCGGGACCGCGAGCAGCGCGAGGCCGGCGACGACGAGCGCGATCCCGAGCCACCCGGCACCGCCGAGGTGTTCGCCGACCACGAGCACGGCGAGCACCGCGGCGACCACGGGCTCGAACAGCGACAGCAGTGTCGCGACCGAGGCGCTGACCCGCCGCAGCCCGACCGCGTACAGCGAGTGTCCGAGCACCGTCGGCACGAGCGCGAGGTACACGAACACGGGCCAGTTCGCCCCGACGACGAGCGCGTCACGTCCCGCGACCGCCGCGAGCACGACGAGCGGGACGGCAGCCAGCCCGAACACGGCGCCGACCACCCCGCGCCCGCCGGCACCGGCCGCACTGCCCGACACGGCGGTCGGCAGTGCCGGCGGCACCGGGGCCGGCCGGGTCGCCGCGTGCATCCCCCGCGCGACCGCCCACGAGTAGGTGGCGTACGTCAGTCCGGCGAGCAGTGCGCTGCCGAGCCCGAGCAGCAGGGACCCGTCGCCCGGTGCCGTCGACCTCGCGAGCGTCACGACGACCATGCCGACCACGCTCACCAGGGTGGCGACGACCCAGCGACCGGTGACACGCCTCCCGTCCGCCGCCCACTCCACGATGCCCGCGAAGAGCGGCGACGACCCGATGGCCACCGTCGTGCCGAGCGCGACCCCCGCGTCCGCGAGTGCTGCGTAGAACGCCACCGCGTACACGACGAGCGAGACCGCGCCGAGCAGCACCCAGCTCCGTGCACCGGGTCGGACGACCGCGCGCAGCGCGGAGCGACCCGTCGTCGCGGCGAGGACGAGCCCGCCGAGACCGAACGTGACCGCACCGAAGACGAACGCGGGAACGCCGGGTGCGAAGTGGGTCGCGGTCCCCGTCGTCCCCCACACGGCGGCGGCGACGAGGACCGCCACGGGGCCGCCCACCGGACGGGAGGCACGACCCACCGCCGCCGGGTCGGTCACGACACGTGGACGGTCGGCCGCCGGTGCACGTCCGGCTCCGCCTCGCGCAGGACCTCGCGCGTCACCGGGGCGACGTCGCCGACCCCGGTGAACACGAAGCGCAGGGCGTTCTGGATCGGGCTGCCCTCGTTCCACTCGAAGTAGATGCTCGGCACGACGCCGGCGATGTCGCGCACGGCGAGCAGCGTCGACGCGATGGTGTTCGGCACGTTGCCGGACCGGACGCGCAGGACGCGGTGGCCCTGCACGACGTGTCCCTCGACGACCAGGTCCTCCTCGAAGTCGGACGAGTCGGCCGGCAGCACCTCGAGGAACATCGTCGGCACGCGCGCGGGGATGCCCGAGTCGCGGCGTTCCTCGCGCCCCTTCGACCGGTAGGCCTCGGCGGTCCCGGCGCCCGGCTCGTTGGCGATGATGCAGACGGAGCTGAACTGGTCGGCGTCGGCCTCGATGAACTGCCGGGCGGTCGCGTCCAGCTCGATCGACGACGCCCGGAGCTCGAACGACCGCCGCACACGGGACACCAGCGACACGACGACGATGGCGATGATGAAGACCGCCGCGATGCGGACACCGTCCGGACGTTCGATGACGTTCGCGACCGTGGTGTAGACGAACACCACCGCGATGACCCCGAAGCCGATCGTCCGCTTCTTCTGCTGCCGCCGCCGAGCCGACAGCGTCACCGCGACGGCCGCGCTCGTGATGAGCACGAGGACACCCGTGGCGTAGGCGCCGCCCTGCGCGTCGACGTTCGCCTCGAAGATGATCGTGATCGCGAAGGCGATGAGCGTGAAGATGATCACGAGCGGCCGGGTCGCACGCGCCCACTGCGGCGCCATGCCGTAGCGGGGCAGGAAGCGCGGCACGAGGTTGAGCAGACCGGCCATCGCGCTCGCGCCCGCGAACCACAGGATCGCCACCGTCGACACGTCGTAGACCGACCCGAAGACGTTGCCGAGGTACTCGTGCGCCAGGAACGCCAGGGCGCGACCGTTCGCGCCGCCGCCCGGCTGGAACTCCTGCTGCGGGATGAGGAAGGTCGTGGCGATCGAGGACGTGATGAGGAACGTGCTCATGATGATCGCGGCGGTCGTCAGCAGGCGCTTCGTGCCGCGGATCCGTCCCTCGGGGCGGCCGTCCGGGTCGTCACCGGCCCCGCCGCGCACCTGCGGCATCACCGCCACGCCCGTCTCGAAGCCGGAGAGGCCGAGCGCCAGCTTCGGGAACACGACCAGCGCGATCCCGATCATCACGAGCGGGTTGCTGTGCTGCGCGGTGAGGTTCGACCACCAGTCGCTCGCGACGACGGGACGCTCGAACACGTGCCACAGCGCCACGACGACCACGACCGCGTTGAGCAGGAGGAACACCGCGACGAGCCCGACGGCGATGCCGATGGCCTCCTTGAACCCGCGGAGGAACACGACGCCGAGCAGGAGCAGCAGCACGAGCGTGATCGGCACCGGGATCTCGGTGAACCAGTGCGGCGTGAAGGGGTTCTCGGCGATGTGCGCGGTGGCGTCGGCGGCCGAGAGCGTCATCGTGATCATGAAGTCGGTCACGGCGAACCCGAGCAGCACGAGCACGAAGAGCTTGCCGGCCCACCACGGCAGCAGCTTCTCGAGCATCATGATCGACCCGGCGCCCTTGAAGCTGTCCGACGCGACCCGTCGGTACACGGGCAGGGCGCCGAACAGGGTCACGAGCACGAGCACGATCGTCGCGATGGGCGACAGCAGCCCGGCTGCGAGCGCCGCGATGGCGGGCTGGTAGCCGAGCGTCGAGAAGTAGTCGACGCCGGTCAGGCACATGACCCGCCACCACGAGTGGGTCTTCTCGACCTCGACCTGGTGGGGGCCCTGGTGCGAGGCACCCTGGTCGGCTCCGTGCAGCATCCAGCGGCGCAGCCGCACGCTGCGGTCGGAGGGTCGCCCGGTGGCGCCGCCCTGGGCGGCACGCTCGGCTTCGGTCGCGGTCACGAGAGTCGATGGTAAGCGGTCCCGACGACCCTCGGGCACCCCACGACCGGGTCTGTGGACGGCGCCTCAGCCCGCGCTGATCCTGGTGTACTTCCGCACCGACAGCGGCACGAACACCACGAGCAGCACCACGATCCCGATCAGCACCGTCACGACCGGGTGCTGCATCGTCCAGACGTCGGGGACGGGAGCCGTGCCGACGTTGCCGAACAGCTCCCGTGCGGCCTGCACGAGCGACGACACGGGGTTCCACTCGGCGAACACCCGCAGCACGAGCGGCATCGTCTCGCTCGGCACGAAGGCGTTCGAGATGAACGTCAGGGGGAACAGCACCATGAAGGACGCGTTGTTGATGACCTCCGGCGTCCGGACGCTCATCCCGAGCAGCGCCATCACCCAGCTGAACGCGTAGCTGAAGAGCAGGAGCAGCCCGACCCCGGCGAGGAACTCGTGCGGTGCGGACCCGACCCGCCACCCGACCGCCAGCCCGGTCAGCATCATGATCACCATCGAGATCGCGTTGAGCACCAGGTCCGAGTTCGTGCGCCCGACGAGCACCGCCGACGCCGACATCGGCAGGGTCCGGAAGCGGTCGATCAGGCCCTCCTTCAGGTCCTGCGCCATCGCCGACCCCGAGAAGGTCGCCCCGAACACGACGGTCTGCGCGAAGATCCCCGCCATCAGGAACTGCGTGTAGTCGGTCCCCCGCACCTGGATCGCCCCGCCGTAGACCTGGCTGAAGAGCAGCACGAACATGATCGGCTGCAGCACCGCGAAGACGAGCATGTCCGGGGACCGCTTGATCTTCGTCAGGTTCCGTCGCGTGACGGTCCAGCCGTCCTCGAACCAGATCGCGACGGGCGAGGTCACGACCACCGGCAGCTGCTGCCGCGACGCGCCGACGGCGGTCACCGGACACGCTCCGGGGTGCTGTCGTTCGTCTCCCCCGCGGCTCCCACCGCGTCGCGTCGCCCCGGCCGGGAGGCACGTCCCGCCCCCGCCCCGCCGCCACCGTCCGACGCGTCCTCCTCGTCCGCCGTGGCGGCGTGTCCCGTCAGGCGCAGGAAGACGTCGTCCAGCGTCGGGCGTCGCATGCCGGCGTCGTGCAGCCGGATGCCCGCCTCGCCCAGGTCGGCGAGGACCCGCTGGAGCGCCTGCGGTCCGGCCTCGACCGCGATGCCGGAGGTGCGCCCGTCGGCCGACGTCTCCACGTCCCCGACGCCGTGGCGGCGCAGGGCGGTGACCACGGCCTCCCGGTCGTCCTCGTCCACCAGGGTGACCACCACACGGTGTCCACCGACCTGTGCCTTGAGCTGGTCGGCGGTGCCCTCGGCGATCACCCGTCCGTCGTCGATCACGGCGATGTCGTCGGCGAGCTGGTCGGCCTCCTCGAGGTACTGCGTCGTGAGCAGCACGGTGGCGCCGTCGCCGACCAGGCCCTCGATGATCGCCCAGAGGGCCAGGCGACTCCGGGGATCCAGTCCGGTGGTCGGCTCGTCGAGGAACAGCACGCGCGGGTTCGTGACGAGCGCACCGGCGAGGTCGATGCGCCGACGCATGCCGCCGGAGAAGCCCTTCACGGGGCGGTCTCCGGCCTCGGACAGGTCGAACACCTGGATGAGTTCGCGCGCCCGCTGCCGCGCTGCCCGTCGACCGAGGTGGTACAGCCGGCCGATCATCTCGAGGTTCTCGGCCCCGGTGAGGTTCTCGTCGACCGCGGCGTACTGCCCCGAGACACCGATGGACCGCCGGGTGGCCTGCGGGTCGGCGACCACGTCGACGCCGTCGATCGTCGCCCGGCCGGAATCCGGGGTGACGAGCGTCGTGAGGACCTTCACGGTGGTGGTCTTGCCCGCGCCGTTCGGTCCGAGCAGCGCCGTGACGGTGCCCTCGGGGACGGACAGGTCGAGCCCGGCCAGCGCGTGCACCGGACCCGAGCGCGATCGGTAGGTCTTGGTCAGCCCGGAGGCTTCGATGATGGCCATGTCGCTCCCTCGTCGGCCACGTCGGTGTGGTGTGGGGTCGGAGGGAGCGACGACGTCACTCAGACGTCGAAGTCACCACCGAAGTCGCCGAAACCGCCGCCGCCGCCGAAGTCTCCGCCGCCGTCGTCCCAGCCCGCGTTCTCGTACCCGCCGCCGTCGGACGCGCCCGCATCGGACGCCCCGCCGTCACCGGAGTCGGCACCAGTGTCCTCCGAACCGCCGTCGCCCGCAGCATCGGTACCGCCGTCGAACGATCCGGCGTCGGGCAGGAAGGCGCTCATGATCGCCGAGCCGATGACGTACCCGGCGACCGTGCCGAGGATCGAGGCGCCGATCATCCGGCCGAACGACGGACCACCGCGCTGGCCCATCGCTCCCGCGCCGCCGTTCATGCCGCCGAGCGAGCGCTCCATGAAGCCGGGCTGCCGGATCTCCGAGCGGGTCGCCGCCTGGGCGAGGGACCGCGGGTCGTCCCCGCGGGGGGCCTCGCCGTCCGGGGCGCTGCGGGTGAACTCGTCGTAGACCATCCGACGCTGCTCGGGCGTCAGGGTCGCGAAGGCCTCGGCGTGCACCTCCTCGATGCGCTCCGGCGGCGCCGTGCGGAGCAGGTAGCGGTAGCGCTCGACGGCGCGCTCGTCGTCGGTGGACGTTGCACCCTGCGGTCCGCCCGGCTGCTGGCCGCCGTACTGCTGGCCGCCGTACTGCTGTCCGCTGGGCTGAGCGGGACCGCCCCACTGCGGGGTCCCGTACTGCTGGCCGCCGTACTGCTGGCCCTGCTGGGTCCCGTACTGCTGGGTCCCGTACTGCTGGGCTCCGTACTGCTGGTCGCCGTCCTGCTGTCCCTGCTGGACGGGCGGCACCTGGTACGACTGCTGTCCGTACCGGTAGCCCTGCTGCTGCGGCTGCTGCTGCGGCTGGCCCCACCCGCCCTGCTGGTCGCGGTCGCGCTCGGGACGGCCGAGCAGTCGGTCGAGGAATCCCATGTCGTTGCTCCTTCGGTGCGGTCCGCCCCGGTCGGGAGGGTCCGTCGGTGCCACCCTAGGGAGCGCCGGCGACCGCTGACTGTGCGACCGCACAGAACTGGCCGAGAGCGGTGTCGGCGCGCGCCGAGCGCCGTCGACCCGGCCGTGGAGCGCGCGTCGGCGGCACCCGGGCGGGCGACGAGGACGGGGCTCCCGCCACGGCGACGAGCGCCGGCGACTGCTCAGGCGCGCCCGCGACCCCGCCGCCCGGTGCGGAGGACGAGCCCGGCGAGCAGCCGCCACCCCAGCAGGAAGACCGCGAGCGAGATCGTCGCGACGATGACGAACGACAGGGGCAGCGGATCCCCCGCGACGTCGCCCTGCCCGGTCAGCACGCGGAGCAGCATCCCGATCGCGACCGTCGCCACCCACACCACCACGCCCGTCGGCCACACCCGGAGCGGACGCCGCCAGCCGCGCACGACCAGGTACCCGACGAGCCAGCCGGCCAGGAACGGGTACGCCGTCGTCCACAGTCCGGAGAGCGACGAGGCCTCGGCGTGGGAGGACCGCCCGATGAGCGCGAAGGCGACGATGAGGACGATGTCGACGACGGCTGCGAGCCAGCCCCAGGTGCGAGTCACCCGACCATTCTCGCGCGGTCGGAGCGCTGCTCGTGACCCCAGCCCGGTCGGCGCACCCGCCCCGTCGTGACCCTGCCCCGTCGTTGCCCTGCCCGTCGTGACCATGCCCGTTGTGACGATGCCCGTCGTGACCCAGCCCTGCCGGGGCCGGCGCTCAGAACAGCCCGGGGCGACCGTTCTCCTCCGGCAGGTCGAACCCGCGGAACATGTCGGAGACGAGCGCCGCGATCTGCGGTTCGACCAGGCGTTCGACGGCCTCGGCGATCCGCGGACGGTGCTCGACGAGGGCCAGGCACACGGCCGTCCCCGTGGCGCGCGCACACTCGTCGGACAGGGCGATCTCGTGCCGCAGTGCAGCCTTCGCCTCGTCGGACAGCGGTTCGCGCGGCGTCTGTTCCCCCGCCCCCGTGCCGGTCATCTCGTCCAGGGTGAACAGGAACGGCTCCCCGGGCGACGGCTCCGGGTCCACGTCGAGTCCCTGGAACTCCGGCGACAGGCCCTCGGTCGGCTGGTAGCCCGCGTGCCGCTTCCGCGCGGCGGCCCGTTCGAGCTCACGGTGCAGCAGCGGGAGGTTCTTCGCGGTGTACTCGTCGACGGCGTCCTCGACGATGGTCGAGATCCGACCGATCAACGCGTGCTGGACGGCGTGCGGCACGTCCGGGCCGAAGCCCGCTGCCGAGGCGATCGGAGAACCGGTGCACTTCCGGCAGATCCGCGTCCGCGGGCGGGCGGTCCCGATCTGCCAGCGCGGCAGCCAGCGCAACCACACGTCGACCGCGCTCCGCACGCGACCGTCGATGCCGTCCATCCCTCAACAGTAGGCCGCGCGGCGCGGTTGCCCGCGGAGCGCGCCCGAGCGGGCGGAAACGCGCCGCGCTCGCCGAGCGGCCTGCACGTTCCGCCCCCCCCCCCTCGTCAGCCCGGCGCGGTGCGGCGAGCGGTCAGGTGTGCCGCGAGCGGGCGGAAACGCCTGCCGGACCGGGCGCGCAGGTGCGAGATCCGCCCGCTCGGAGTGAGCGTCCGGCACCACCCGGCGAGCGGGCGGATTGGTCGAGCAGCCATGCGCGGACCTGCGCGTTCCGCCCGCTCGCGGTGGTCGCCGGACGCGGGGGCCGGCGAGCGGGAAGGAACGGCAGCAGAGGTGGTCCGCCCCCGCCGGTTCCGCCCGCTCGGCGAACGGGACGGACGGGAGGCGCGGGTCGGCCCCGCCCCGGGCGATCCGGCCCCGGGTGGTGCCGTGCTCAGGCCCGCGGCTCGGTCACGAAGTCGATGAGCTCCTCGACGCGCCCGAGCAGCTGTGGCTCCAGGTCGTTGAAGGTCCGGACCTGCCCGAGGATCCGCTGCCATGCACGGGCGACGTCGGCCTGCTCCGCGGCGGGCCACCCGAGGTGCTGCAGGATGCCCTTCTTCCACTCGATCGAGCGCGGGATCGTCGGCCACGCCTCGAGCCCGAGGCGCGCCGGCTTCACCGACTGCCAGACGTCGACGAACGGGTGCCCGACGACGAGGACGTGCGCGCCCCACTTCCCGCGCATCACGGCGTCGGCGAACCGGGACTCCTTCGACCCCGGGACGAGGTGGTCGACGAGCACCCCGACGCGACGCTCTCGGGTGGGCCGGAACTCGTCGAGCACGTCGGCCAGGTTGTCGACGCCCTCCAGGTACTCGACGACGACGCCCTCGACACGGAGGTCGGCGCCCCAGACCTTCTCCACGAGCTCGGCGTCGTGCCTGCCCTCGACCATGATCCGCGAGGGCAGCGCCACTCGTGCCCGCTGCTGCTCGACGGCGAACGAACCCGACGCGGTCCGGAGGCGACCACCGTCGGTCGTGTGCCGCACGGCGGGCGCGGCCCCGGGCCTCCCGTCCGCACCGGCGGCGCGAGCCGGGGGTGCAGCCGCGGCGGAGCGACCGACCGGCGCCTGCGGACGACCGAGGGTGACGAGTTCGCCCTCGAGCAGGAACTGCCCGGTGAAGGGGAAGGCGCGGGTGCGACCCTTCCAGTCCTCCAGGGCGACGTTGCCCGCCTCGAGCCCGACGACGGCGCCCGCCCACCCGGAGTCGGGGTCCTCGAGCACCATGTCGCGTTCGAGCGGCACCTGCCGCACCTTCTTGACGCCCTTCGAGCGCCAGTCGCCCGAGAGCACGTCACTGCCGTACCGGTCGTCGTCCACCCGGGAAGCGTAGTGTCGACGGGTCCCGCAACGGCGCCGGCACCCTGGCGCGTCACGGTACGCGTCGCGTCCACCCCCGATCGGAAGGCCACACCGTGCGCGCAACCGTCATCCACGCCCCTCGCGACATCCGCGTCGAGGAGCGCGACACCCCCGTCCTCATCGAGCCCACCGACGCCGTCGTCAAGGTGACCGCGTCCTGCGTCTGCGGATCGGACCTCTGGCCGTACCGCGGCGTCCGCGGGACCGAGCAGGCCCACACCATCGGGCACGAGTTCGTGGGCGTCGTCGAGTCCGTCGGCGCCGACGTCACGGGCCTGTCCGCCGGCGACTTCGTCATCGCGCCGTTCACGACGAACGACGGCACCTGCCAGGCGTGCACGCACGGCATGACGAGCGGCTGCGAGCACAGCTCGATCTTCGGGGGCACGACCGACGCGTACGGCCACCCGATCGGCGGCGCCCAGTCGGAGTACGTCCGGGTGCCCGACGCCGCGGCGACGCTCGTGAAGGTCCCGGGCCCGGTGGACGACGACCTCGTGCCGTCGCTCCTCACGCTCTCCGACGTCTTCTCGACGGGACACCACGCCGCCGTGTCGGCCGAGGTCGGCCCGGGGAAGACCGTCGTGGTCGTCGGCGACGGCGCGGTCGGCCTGTCCGCGGTGCTCGCCGCCGCGCGCCTGGGCGCCGAGCGCATCATCGCGATGAGCCGGCACGCGGACCGCCAGGCGCTGGCGCGGGAGTTCGGGGCGACCGACGTCGTCGAGACCCGCGGCGAGGAGGGCATCGCCGCCGTGCGCGAACTGCTCGGCGGGGAGCTCGCCGACTGCGCCCTCGAGGCCGTCGGTACGGCGGAGAGCATGGACCAGGCGCTGCGGGTCGTCCGCCCCGGCGGCAACGTCGGCTACGTCGGGGTCCCCGCGGGTGCACCCGAGCTGCCGATGCCCTTCCTGTTCGCGAAGAACATCACCGTGGGTGGCGGGATGGCCCCCGCCCGCGCGTACATCGAGGAGCTGCTGCCGGACGTGCTCTCGCGGACGATCGAGCCGGGCCGGGTGTTCGACCTCGAGCTGCCCCTCGACCAGGCCGCCGAGGCGTACGCGGCGATGGACGAGCGGCGCGCGATCAAGGTGCTGCTGCGTCCGTAGCACCCGGGTGGGCTGAGCGGGCGGTGTCGTCCGTCAGGCGTCGCGCACCGCGAGCACCCGGTGCGGCGCCGCCCGCTCGGCGGTCCACCCCGCGGGGAGGGCCTCCTGCAGCTCCGGCACGGTGAACGACCGGCGGATGGAGCGGAGTCCGTCCACCCGGACGAAGGTGCCGGCGGACACGAGCGGGGATGCCAGCGCGTACGCGCGGTAGGCCTGCCGCGACCGACGGATGTCCGAGTGCAGGCTCCGACCGGTGGCCAGCTGCTCGGAGTCCGACAGGAAGGCCGCTCGGGCGTCGTCGTCCAGGTGGTGCAGCACGTGGTTCGACACGACGACGTCGAACCGCTCTCCCGCGGCGACGAGGTCCGTGCTCGACGCCTGCCGGAAGGTCACCCCGCGCGCCGTCGACCGTCGGGCTGCAGCGATGGCGCGTTCGTCCGGGTCGACCCCGACGACCTCGAGCGACAACCCGTCACTGCCCGCCCACCGCACGAGCGAGCGCGCCAGGTCGCCGCCACCGCAGCCGAGGTCGAGGACCCGCGCACGACCGCTCGGTGGCAGCGCGGGGACGACGTGCGTCCGCCAGACCGCCCGCCACCCGCTGACCAGCGAGTTCACCACGGCGAACCGCCGGAACGTCCGATCGAGCACCCGCGGGTCGCACCCCGGGTCGTCCATGAGCTCCTGCAGGACCGTGTCCCGCTGTCGGAGGTCGACCGCTCGGGCTCCGGGCTCACGTCCGCCGTCCGTGCCGCGCACGGTCCGTGGCCGGTCCGTCACGCCTCGACCGCCGTGAGCCTCGCGCTCTCCACCGTCAGCCCGGGACCGAACGCGACGGCCGCGACCGGCGATCCGGGCGCGAGGCCCTGCTCGACGGCGTCGCGGAGCACGAACAGCACCGTCGCGCTCGACATGTTCCCGTGGTCGCGGAGCACGGCGCGGCTCGACGCGACCGCGCCGTCGGGCAGCTCGAGGGCGTCCTGCGCCCGGTCCAGGATCGCCCGTCCACCGGGGTGCACCGCCCACACCGGCACGTCGGCGAAGGTCTCGCCCTCGCCGAGCAGCGCGGTGACGGCAGCCGGCACGTGCACACCGACGAGCTTCGGGACGGCGGTGGAGAGCACCATCTCGAAGCCCTCGTCACCGATGTTCCACGCCATCTCGGACGCGCCCTCGGGCACCGTCGCCGTCGCGAACCGCTCGATGCGCAGACCCGGCCCGCCCGCCGTGACGACCGCCGCCGCCGCGCCGTCGCCGAAGACGCTGTTCGCGACGATCTGGTCCGGGTCGTCCGACGCGCGGACGTGCAGGGTGCAGAGTTCCGCGCAGACGACGAGCACGACCGCGTTCCGGTCCGCCTCGGCGAAGGCCGCCGCGATCCGCAGCGCCGGGAAGGCGGCGCAGCACCCCATGAAGCCGATGTGGTGTCGGAACACCCCGGCGGGCAGTCCGAGCTGGTCGACGACGTCGATGTCCGGTCCGGGCTGCGTGAACCCCGTGCACGAGACGGTCACCAGGTGGGTGACCCGGTCCGGTGCCACCCCGGCGCGCTCGACGGCGTCACGGGCGGCCGCGACGAAGAGCGCCGGAGCGAGCTCCCGGTAGCGGTCGTTGCGTGTACCGGTGGACGGTGAGACGAGCGTGCCGGAGTCCTGTCGGAAGAGCCCGCCGGGCCGCGAGGCGTCGAGCTCCTCGATCACCGTGTGCCGGTGCTCCACGGCGGATGCGTCGAACGCCGCGGGGACGATCCGTGCGCCGAGGCGGCCGAGGCCGGGCTGCCCGGCGAACAGGTCACGCACCGAACCCTGGTCGAGGGTGGTGTCGGGGACGGCGGTCCCGATGGCGCGGATCGTTGCGGTCACGACCCATCCTGTCACCGGGTCGCTGACACGTCCCCAGGTTGGTCCGGTCCGGTCGGTGCCGACGACGGACGGGAGACACGGTACCAGCCGGCCCCGTGCCTCCCGTCCGTCGCGGCCGGACGCTACGACTGCTGCGCGCGCTCCAGGACCAGTTCGCGGACGCGGGCCGCGTCGGCCTGACCCTGCATCGCCTTCATGACCGCGCCGATGATCGCGCCGGCGGCCTGGACCTTGCCGTCCTGGATCTTGGCGAGGACGTCCGGCTGGGCGGCGAGTGCCTGGTCGACCGCTGCGGTGAGGGCCGAGTCGTCGGAGACGACCTTGAGCCCACGGGCCTCGACGACCTGCGCCGGCGACCCCTCGCCCGCGATGACCCCCTCGAGCACCTGGCGCGCCAGACGGTCGGTCAGGTCACCGGACTCGACGAGCGCGATCGTCTCAGCGACGTGCTGCGGCGACACGAGGTCACCGGCTGCGGCGTCCTGCGCGTTCGCGACGCGGCTGATCTCGCCCGTCCACCACTTGCGCGCGGCCTGCGGAGAGGCACCGGCGGCGACCGTCGCCTCGACCTCGTCGAGCAGCCCGCCGTTGACGACGTCCTGGAACTCGAGGTCGCTGAAGCCCCAGTCCCCCTTGAGACGGCGGCGACGTGCGACGGGCGCCTCGGGCAGGGATGCCCGGAGTTCCTCGATGACCGCGGGGTCCGGCACGACCGGCAGCAGGTCGGGCTCCGGGAAGTAGCGGTAGTCGTCGGCGTCCGACTTCGGGCGGCCGGCCGAGGTGCGCCCGGTGTCCTCGTGCCAGTGTCGCGTCTCCTGCGTGATCGTGCCACCCGCGGCGAGGATCGCGGCCTGGCGCTGGATCTCGTAGCGGATGGCGCGCTCGACGGCGCGGAACGAGTTGACGTTCTTCGTCTCGGTGCGGGTACCCAGCTTCTCCTGGCCCCAGGGGCGCAGCGAGATGTTCGCGTCGCAGCGCAGGTTGCCGCGCTCCATGCGGGCCTCGGAGACGCCGAGCGCGCGGACCAGGTCACGGATGACCTGGACGTACGCGGCGCCGAGCTCGGGAGCACGGTCCTTCGCGCCGAAGATCGGCTTCGTGACGATCTCGACGAGCGGGACGCCGGCGCGGTTGTAGTCGACGAGCGAGTACTCGGCGCCCTGGATGCGACCGGTGGCACCACCGACGTGCGTCAGCTTGCCCGCGTCCTCCTCCATGTGGGCGCGCTCGATCGGCACCTGGAAGATGGTGCCGTCGGCGAGCTCGACCTCGACCTCACCCTCGAACGCGATCGGCTCGTCGTACTGCGAGATCTGGTAGTTCTTCGGGTTGTCCGGGTAGTAGTAGTTCTTCCGGGCGAACCGCGAGGACTCCGCGATCGAGCAGCCGAGCGCGAGCCCGAGCTGGATCGAGTAGCGCACGGCCTGCTCGTTGACGACCGGCAACGACCCGGGCAGCCCGAGGTCGACCGGGGTCACGTTCGTGTTGGGCTCGCCGCCGAAGAAGTTCGGGGCGTCCGAGAACATCTTGGTCTTCGTCGCGAGTTCGACGTGGACCTCGAAGCCGAGCACCGGCTCGAAGCGCTCGAGCGCCTCGTCGAAGTCCATCAGCGCGTCCTTCTGCGCCATCAGATCACACCTTCCTGCGCAGCGGACTGCTGAGACTGGTCGAGGTCCGGGATGCTGTCGATGAGCGGGCGGCCCCACTGCTGCTCGAGCAGACGCTCGAGCGCGGCGCCGTACCGGTAGAGGCGGGCGTCCTCGCGCTGCGGCGCCATGAGCTGCACACCGGTCGGCAGCGAGTCCTCGGGCGCGAGGCCGTTCGGGATGCTCATGCCGGGCACGCCGGCGAGGTTCGCCGGGATCGTCGTGAGGTCGTTGAGGTACATCGACAGCGGGTCGTCGAGGCGCTCCCCCAGCGGGAAGGCGGTCGTCGGCGCCGACGGGCTGATGAGCAGGTCGACCTGGTCGAACGCCGCCGCGAAGTCGCGCTGCACCAGGGTGCGGACCTTCTGCGCGGACCCGTAGTAGGCGTCGTAGTAGCCAGCGCTGAGCGCGTAGGTGCCGAGGATGATGCGGCGCTTGACCTCGGGGCCGAAGCCGGCCTCACGCGTCGCGGCCATGACGTCCTCGACGGTCGCACCGTTCTCGGGCGTGACGCGCAGGCCGAAGCGCACCGAGTCGAACTTCGCGAGGTTCGACGACGCCTCGGCCGGCAGGATCAGGTAGTAGGCGCTGATCGCGTACGCGAACGACGGCGCGGCGATCTCGACGACCTCGGCGCCCGCCTGCTCGAGGATCGCGACCGTCTCCTGGAAGCGCTGCGTGACGCCGGCCTGGAAGCCCTCGCCCCCCGCGAGCTCCTCGACGACGCCGACCTTGAGCCCGCGGAGCGTGTCGGCCTGCAGGCCCTCGCGCGCAGCGGCGGCCATCGACGGCCAGGCGTCAGGGATCGACGTCGAGTCCTTCGGGTCGTGCCCGCCGATGACGTCGTGCAGCAGCGCAGCGTCGAGGACCGTGCGGGACACCGGACCGATCTGGTCGAGCGACGACGCGAGTGCGATCGCGCCGTACCGGCTGACCCCGCCGTAGGTCGGCTTCACACCGACCGTGCCCGTGACGGCACCCGGCTGGCGGATCGAGCCACCGGTGTCGGAGCCGAGGGCGAAGGGGGCCTCGTGCGCGGCGACCGCTGCCGCCGATCCCCCGCCGGAGCCGCCGGGGATCCGGTCGAGGTCCCACGGGTTGCGCGTCGGACCGTACGCCGAGAACTCGGTCGTCGAGCCCATCGCGAACTCGTCCATGTTGGTCTTGCCGAGCGGCACGAGACCGGCGGCGCGGAGCTTCGCGACCGGGGTGGCGTCGTAGGGCGGCCGCCAGCCCTCGAGGATCTTCGACCCCGAGGTGGTCGGCATGTCCTGCGTGCACAGGACGTCCTTGATCGCGATCGGCACACCGGCGAGCGCACCGAGGTCGTCGCCCGCGGCGCGACGCGAGTCGATCGACCGCGCTGCCGCCAGGGCGTTCTCGTTGACGTGCAGGAACGCGTGCACGTCGCCGTCGACCGCTGCGATCCGGTCGAGGTGGGCCTGCGTGGCCTCGACGCTCGAGACGTCGCGCGCCACGAGGGCGTCGGCGAGGGCGGCCGCGCTGAGGCGGGTCAGGTCGTCGGTCACTGCTCTTCTCCCAGGATTGCCGTCACGCGGAACCGTTCGCCGTCGGAGTCGGGCGCGCCGGAGAGCGCCTGCTCCTGGGTCAGCGTCTGCCCCACCACGTCGGGTCGGGTGACGTTGCCGAGCGGCACCGGGTGGCTCGTCGCCGGGACGTCGTCGGTCGCGACCTCGGCGACCTTGGCGACGCTCTCGACGATGTGCGACAGCTCCCCGGTCAGCTTCTCGATCTCGTCGGGCGTGAGTGCGATACGTGCGAGGTTCGCCAGGTGGGCGACCTGCTCGCTCGTGATGTCAGGCATGGTGCTCCGTCGATCGGTTCGTGGAATGCGCACCAGTCTATTGGCCGCGTCCGGCGGCGGCACCACGGTCACCGGGGCTGTGGAGAACCGGTACGCCAGGCCCGGTGCCGGTCCGGCGGACCGGCACCGGGCCTGGCGTACCGTCGCGTGCTCGCCGTCGCCGCCTACCCGTGCGTCGGTGGCTGCTGGGTCGCCTCGCCCGTTCCGGTGCCCTGCGCGCCGCCACCGGGGCCCGTCCCGGTCGACGGCGCGCCGGCACCCGCGCCCGGCTGCGAGCCGGCACCCGCCGCCCCGCCCGGTGCGGGCGCGCCCGTCGTCGTGCCGCCGGTCGTGTCCGCGGTGGACGATCCCGGCGCGGAGGGCGCCTGGGCGCGCGTCCCCGGCGTCGCCTGGTCCCCGCCCGTCGCCGCGTCCGAGGCCGAACCGTCGACGGACCGCGGCGTCGAGCCGATCATCGCCGGGTCGGGCTCGGGCAGCGCTCCCCCGCCGTAGCGCTGGTCGAGCCACGACATCATCGAGCGGCCGACGCCGAACTTCGCGCTGTACCCGGTCGTGCCCTGCGGGAAGGACGTGTTCGCGAGACCGACGAGCCCCCTGACGTTGCCGATCCACGTCGCGTTGGTGTACTTCGTGCTCGACGTGACGAGCCAGTTCTGCGTGTCGGCGTCGGTCGTGCCGGTCTTGGCGAACTTCGGGGTGCTGTCACCGGGGTTCGCCGAGGCCGCGGTGCCGCTGCCGGTCAGGACGCCCTGCAGCGCGTGGTCGACCGTCCCGGCGACCTCGGCGGAGACGCCCCGGGTGCAGCTGGACGGCGTGGGCGTGACCGTCGTGCCGTCGGCCTCGCGCACCGAGTCGATGACGGTCGGCGTGCACACGACGCCGCCGTTCGCGAAGCCCGCGTACGCCTCGGCCAGGTCGATCGGCGAGAGCGGGTTCGTGCCGAGCACGGACGCCGGGTTCGACGCCGGGGCCGAGCCGTCCGCCTGGTGGATGCCCATGGCCTGTGCGAGGTCCTTGATCTTGCAGAGGTCGAGCTGCTTCGCCATCGCGCCGAACGCGGTGTTGATCGACTCGGAGGTCGCCGCCTGGACGCTCATGCTCGCCGGGACGGCCTCGGCGTTCGAGACGGGCCAGGGGGACCCGCCGAGTGCCTCGCACGAGTTCGTGAACTCGGACTGCTGGAACAGGTGCTCGCCCGTCGGCACCGACTCCGACAGCGTGTGCCCGGACGCCAGCCACTCGGCCAGCGTGAAGACCTTGTAGGTCGAGCCGGTCTGGAACCCCCCGGAGTTGCCGTAGGCCGTGTCCGCGTTGTAGTCGATCGCCGTCGCACCGGGGCCGGCGTTGTCGCGCTGCGTGTACGTCGTGTTCTGCACCATCGACAGCACGCGTCCGGTGCCGGGCTGGACGGTGACGTTCGTGCCGCCGAGGTCGACACCGGTCATCGTCGCGGGCACGTAGGACGAGAGCGCGGACTGGGCCTGGGCCTGCAGGTCGAGGTCGAGCGACGTGTGGATCTCGAGGCCCTTCGTGTCGAGGGTCTCGATGCGCTCCGCGGCGGTCTTGCCGAACGCCGGGTCCTGCAGCACCTGGTCGCGGACGTAGTCGCAGAAGTACCCCGCGTCGTACGCACTCGCCGCGGCCGAGCAGCCGTTCGCGGTGTCGGTGATCCGCGGCGTGACCTGGGTGGCCTCCGCCTGGTCGAGCTGCGCCTTCGAGATGTCGTGGTGCACGTACATCCGCTGCAGGACGTAGTCGCGCCGCGTCTTCGTCGCCGCGTAGCCGTTCGCCGCGCCGTTGTCCTCGTCGTCCGGCTCGTCGATGCGCAGGTTCGCCGGGTTGTTGAGGATGGCGACGAGCGTCGCGGACTGCGGGAGCGACAGGTCCTTCGCGTGCACGCCGAAGTAGTACTCGGCACCCGCCTCGGCGCCGTAGACGCGGCCGCCGAGCCCGACGAGGTTCAGGTAGCCGGTGAGGATCTGGTCCTTCGTGTACTTCTTGTCGACCGCGATGGCGTAGCGCATCTCCTGCAGCTTGCGTTGCGGTGTCACCCCGGCGGCGTCCTGGTAGCACGCCGCGACCTTGGCCTGGGTGGCGGCCGCGGTCGCGCCGGTGAGCTGCTCGCACTGCTGCACGAGGACGTTCTTCACGTACTGCTGCGTGATGCTCGAACCGCCCTGTACGTCGCCCCCGACGACGGTCGCCGCGACGCCGCGGACGGTCCCGAGCACGTCGATGCCGCCCTCGTCCTCGAAGCGGGGGTCCTCGGTGTCGATCGCCGCGCGCTTGAGCGACTCCGCCATGGCGTCCGAGGCGACGTCGGTCCGGTTCTCGGCGTAGAACGACGCGATCTTGACCTGCTGGCCGTCCTTCGTGGCGTAGACCGAGGACACCTGCTGCGGGGTCTGGATGTCGAGGTAGCTCGGCAGGTCCTCGAAGAACGACACCGCTCCGGACGTCGCCTCGCCCGCCACCGCCACGGCCGGGGTCACCGCGACCGCCACCAGCAGTCCTGCGAGGCCGGACATGGCGAGGAAGGTCGTGAGGGCACCGGACCACCGCATCGCACGCATGGCGGCACGGTACGGGCCCGGACTGGGGTGCTTCTGCCGTGCAGAGGTCAGGGGCTGCGGCGGCGCACAGGATCACCCACAGGGTCGGTCGCGCATCGCCCACGGGGCGGGTCCGCTCAGTCGCGGGGCTGCAGGTCCTGGGGTCGCAGGAGGTACATGTCGGGCACCGGTTGCGCGGTCCCGCCGCCACCCTGGCCGCGCCGGGCCTGGTGCCGGACGAGGTCACCGCGGCCGACCCCGATGAGGGCGACGTCGTGCAGCGATGCCGTCCCCGGCTTGAGGTAGTCGTTGTGACCCACCGGTCGGCGGAACACGCCCGCGTCCGGTTCGACGGTGTCCGTGGAGAGGTCGAGGAGCGTCGACCCGAACCCCGCCGAACCCGGGTCGGTCCCGAAGTACCCGGAGCCGGCGATCGGGTCGCTGTGCGCGTCGCCGACGTAGACCTGCCCGGGTCCCACCGCGAGCTCGGAGGCGGTCTGCACCGCGCTGCCCGGCGAGCCGAGCACGGTGAGCGAGTCCGCCTGCATGCGGCCGGACGACAGTGCCATCAGCGCCGTCGTCGACCCGTAGGAGTGCGCGACGACGTTCAACCGGGGCCGGTCGTCGCCGCGGACGGCGTCGAGACCGTCGACCACCCGTTCGAGCCGCTCGGCACCGGTGCGGGCGAGTCCGAGCGACAGGATGTTGGACATGTCGGGCGTCCGGTAGCCCATCCACGCGAGCACGGCGGTGCCGCTCGACGCGTGATCCGCGACTCCTCGGGCGGTCTGCGTCGTGGCGAGCGCCGACACGGTGGTCTGCTCGTCGTACAGGTCGCTCGCGGTGTCGGTGAAGTCGTGCATCTGCCCGGTCACGGTGAAGAACATCCCCGGGACGACCACCGTCACGTCCCGGGCGGTCGCGAGGTCCCCCACCGCGATCGCCGCGCGGCCCGAGCCCCGGGTGTCGAGGACGATCAGGCGCCGGGGGGCCTGGCCCGACTCGCGGTGCAGGGAGTCCCGGACCTGCGCGAGCAGCGCGGTGCGGGCGGCGGCACGGTCGGACCCGGCGCCGGAGTCCTGGGCATCGGAGTCCTGGTCGTCGGTGCCGACCCCGTCGGCGAGGGTGGTCCGGTTGGCGCGGTCACGGACGTCGTACGGCACCCCGTCCAGGTTGCCGACGACCGCGGGGGCGAGGGCGACCAGGCGCTCCTGTGCGGCGGTGCCGAGCGCGTCCCACCACCGTGCGACGGCGGCCGCGGTGGGTGGCCGGTCCTGGGCGGACGCGAGCACCCGATCGTCCTCGTCGGCGCGTGCCAGGTCGCCAGGACCGACCGCGACGAGTGCGTCGAGGAACGCCGTGCCGCGCGCCCGCGCCAACCGCTCGAGGTCGACGTGACCGCCGGCAGCGGTCGTCGGGGCGTCGGGCGGAGCGTCGCGTGCCACGGAGTCCCGGACCCCGGACACCTCCGCGACGGGCGCCTCGGCCGCTGCCGGGACGCCCACGCCGGACGCTCCCGGGACGGGCACGGCAGGGGCCTCGACCACTCCCAGCGAGTGCATCGAGGCGGTGAGTAGCAGGGCCGCGGCGATGAGCAGCAATCAGGTCTCCCCGGGAAGGCCGTGTCGTCGACCCCCTCAGCCGACGATTGATGCCCTCTCGAGTGTAAGGAGAATGCGCTCACGAGGGGGGTGCGCGGTGCAACTTGCCCCTCGAACTGGGTGCGGATCGTCGACGGTCCCCCGCGGACGACGGCGCGTCGCTCACGGCGAGCCGCGCTCCGCCGTGCTGCTCAGCTCCCTGCGTCCGCGTCGTCGGTCGCCTGGCCGTCGGCACCGTCGGACGGCTCCGGTCCGTCCGCCCGGTCCGGCTCCAGGGCGCCGGGCCCCTCGGTCACGAGCAGGCGGAACTGCTCCGCGTCGATGATGCGGAGCCCGAGCTGCTCGGCCTTCGTGAGCTTCGACCCGGCACCGGGGCCGGCGGCGACGAAGTCCGTCTTCTTGCTGACGCTCGACGCAGCCTTGCCGCCGGCGGCGATGATCGCCTCCTGCGCGCCCTCACGGGTGTACCCCTCGAGCGAGCCCGTCGCGACGACGGTGACCCCGCTGAGGACGCCCCCCTCGACGGCGGCGCCGGGACCGGGGTGGTCCGGCGTGGTGAACTGCACCCCCGCGGCCGTCCAGCGGCCGATGATCTCCCGGTGCCAGTCCACCGCGAACCAGTCGAGCAGGGCGTCCGCGATGATCCCGCCGACCCCGTCGACCGCCGCGAGTTCCTCGCGCGACGCCTCCCGGATGCGGTCGAGCGACCCGAAGTGGTTCGCGAGTGCTCGTGCGGCGACCGGGCCGACGTGCCGGATGCTGAGCCCGACCATGATGCGCCAGAGCGGCTTGGTCTTCGCGGCCTCGATGTTCGCCAGCATCTCGAACGCGTTCTTCGACGGGTAGCGGCTCGGCTCACCCGTGTGGTCGGCTCCGCGCGCGTCGGGGTCGAACGGCGGATCGGTCTTCTTGCGGGCACGGCTGAACGGCGTGACGCGCTTCGGCGTGCCGTCGTCGTCGGACTTCTCCATGCCGGTCTCGGCGTCGCGGACGATCACCTCGATGGGGACGATGTCCTCCATCGTCAGGTCGAACAGGCCGGCCTCGGTGACGAGCGGCGGCTGCTCGGGGTGCAGCGGCTGCGTGAGCGCTGCGGCGGCGACCTCGCCCAGGCCCTCGATGTCGAGCGAGCCGCGCGAGGCGATGTGCTCGACCCGGCCACGGACCTGGGCGGGGCAGCTCCGGGCGTTCGGGCAGCGGAGGTCCTTGTCGCCCTCCTTCGCCGGTGCGAGGGGCGTCCCGCACTCCGGGCACACGGCAGGCATGACGAACTCGCGCTCGGTGCCGTCGCGCAGCTCGACGACCGGGCCGAGCACCTCGGGGATGACGTCGCCGGCCTTGCGGAGCACGACGGTGTCGCCGATCAGGACGCCCTTCGCCTTCACGACGTCCTGGTTGTGCAGGGTCGCCTGCCGCACCACGGACCCCGCGACCTCGGCCGGCTGCATCACCGCGAAGGGCGTCGCACGTCCGGTCCGCCCGACGCTGACCACGACGTCGAGGAGCTTCGTGTGGACCTCCTCCGGTGGGTACTTGTACGCGATGGCCCAGCGCGGTGCACGGGAGGTCGAGCCGAGTTCCTCGTGCAGGGCCAGGTCGTCGACCTTCACCACGACGCCGTCGATCTGGTGCTCGACCGACGCACGACGCTCGCCGGTCGTCCGCACGAACCCGATGACCTCGTCCACGGTGTCGAACACCCGGTAGTGCGAACTCGTCGGCAGGCCCCAGGTCTGCAGCAGCTCGTAGACCTCGGACTGGGAGTGCACCTCGGTGTCGCGCTCGAGTTCGCGCACCGGCCACGCGCCGATGCCGTGCACGAGCATGCGGAGGCGCCGCAGGCGGTCGACCATGAGCGCGCGCTTCGCCTCGGACTTGCCCTCTTCCTTCTGGCGGAGCGATCCGGCGGCTGCGTTGCGCGGGTTCGCGAACACCCGCTCCCCCGCCTCGCGCTGCCGCGCGTTCAGTTCGTCGAACTGCGCGACGGGGAAGAAGATCTCGCCGCGGACCTCGACGATGGCCGGGTGTCCCTCGCCGGACAACCGGTCGGGGATCGTGCCCATGGTGCGCACGTTGCCGGTGACGTCCTCGCCCACCACCCCGTCACCACGGGTCGCCGCCGACACGAGGCGACCGTGCTCGTACCGCAGGTTGATCGCGAGCCCGTCGATCTTCAGCTCGGTGAGGAACCGGACCCGTTCGGACCCGGCGTCGCGCTGCACCTTGTCGGCCCACTCGGTCAGCTCCTCGGGGCTGAACACGTTGTCGAGGCTCAGCATGCGCTCGGCGTGCTCGACCGGCGCGAACTGCACCGTCTGCGCCTGACCGCCGACGGTCTGGGTCGGGCTGTCCGGGGTGCGCAGGTCCGGGAAGCGCTGCTCGATCGCGTCGAGGCGACGGACCATCGCGTCGTAGTCGCCGTCCGACACCGTCGAGCCGTTGCCCTCGTAGTACTGGTCGCGCAGCTCGCCGATGCGCACCCGGAGACGGTCGACCTCCCGCTGGGCCTGCGCGGCGTCGAGGTCGGCCGGGGCCAGCGTCTCGAACGTCGAGTCGGCCGAGTCGGGGGTCGTGTCGCTCATGCCTCAGTTCTACCGTGCACCGCCGACCCCGGGCGCAGCCGGCTCCCCGGCCGCAGCCGGCTCCCCGGCCCCAGCCGCCCGGCCCTCGGCAGCACCCGGGGGCCGGGCGGCTGCCCGACCCCGGCAGCAGGCTCAGACGGTCGCGGGCACCGCCGAGACGGTGCGGTCGATCGTGCACTGCCCGAGCACCCGGGTGCCGACGTAGACCACCGCAGTCTGACCGGGAGCCACACCGGACAGCGGCTCGTCGACGTCGATCACGAGCTCGCCGTCCGTCACCCGCGCCGTCGCCGGGACCGGATCGGCGTGCGCCCGGATCTGCACGTCGCACGCGAACGGCGTCGACGGGTCTGCCGGAGCGGTCCCGGCCCAGGTGAACCGCGAGCCGGCCATCGACCGGACGTCGAGCGCCTCCTTCGGTCCGACGACGACGGTGTTGTCCTTCGGCCGGATCTCGAGCACGAAGCGTGGCTTGCCGTCCGGTGCCGGTCGTCCGAGGTGCAGTCCGCGGCGCTGCCCGACGGTGTAGCCCGTGGCACCCTCGTGCTCGCCGACCACGGTGCCGTCGCGCTCCACGACCGAGCCCGGCGCGGTCCCCACGCGGTCGGCCAGCCACCCGCGGGTGTCCCCGTCCGGGATGAAGCAGATGTCGTAGGAGTCGGGCTTCTGCGCGACGGTCAGCCCGCGCGCCGCCGCCTCGGCACGGACCTCGTCCTTCGACGGTGTCGCACCGAGCGGGAACATCGCGTGCTCCAGCTGCTCGGCCGTCAGCACGCCGAGCACGTACGACTGGTCCTTCGCCCACGCCGCCGAACGGTGCAGCTCACGGGCGCCGTCCGACCCGGTCACGATCGAGGCGTAGTGGCCGGTGCACACGGCGTCGAAGCCCAGGGCGAGCGCCTTCTCGAGCAGGGCGGCGAACTTGATCCGCTCGTTGCACCGCATGCAGGGGTTCGGGGTGCGGCCGGCCTGGTACTCCGCGACGAAGTCGTCGACGACGTCCTCCTTGAAGCGCGCCGAGAAGTCCCACACGTAGTACGGGATCCCGAGCGCCGAGGCCGCCCGCTGCGCGTCCATCGAGTCCTCGATCGTGCAGCAGCCACGGCTCCCCGTGCGGAGCGTGCCCGGCATGCGGCTCAGCGCCAGGTGCACACCGACCACGTCGTGCCCCGCGTCGACGGCCCGCGCCGCGGCCACCGCCGAGTCGACCCCACCGCTCATCGCCGCAAGTACACGCATGTGTCCAGGGTAAGCGCATCCCCCGACGAGTCCAGGCGTACCGTTGCTCGACGATGACCAGCACCACGAACGACGCCTTCGACCGCCGCGGCGTCCTGCTGTCCGGCTTCCTGCCCGCGGCGCTCTTCGCGATCGGCGAGGGAGCGATCATCCCGATCATCCCGATCGCCGCCGACTCCCTCGGCGCGAGCCTCGCGTTCGCCGGGTTCGTCGCCGCGCTGATCCTGGTCGGCGAGCTCATCGGTGACGTGCCCTCAGGCGTCGTGGTCGGACGGATCGGTGAACGGAACGCGATGATCGGCGCCGCCGTGGTGTCCGTCGTCGGGCTGCTCGTCTGCGTCGTCTCGCCGAGCCCCTGGGTGCTCGCCGTCGGGGTGTTCCTGGTCGGTGTCTCGACCGCCGTCTTCGCCCTTGCCCGGCACGCCTACATGACGACCGCGATCCCCCTGCGGATCCGGGCCCGCGCCCTGTCGAGCCTCGGCGGTGTGTTCCGCTTCGGCTACTTCGTCGGGCCCTTCCTCTCGGCCGGCGTCGTCCACCTGACCGGCACGACGCAGAGCGCCTTCTGGATCCACGTGGCGTGCTGCCTCGCGGCGGCGGTCGTGCTCCTCGTCCTGCGCGACCCCGCGACGGGCGCACGCGGTCTGCGGTTGCCGAGCAGGGCCTCCAGGCCGGACTCGACGAGCGCGACCGACGGGACGGACGCGACCCACGGACCGGACGCGGCCGACGCGGCACGGCGCACGGCACCCGCGCGGCACCCCGACGAGCCGCCCACCGACACGGGCGCGCAGTTCGTCGAACGCGAGGCACACGGCCTCGTCCGCACCATCCGCGAGAACCGCGCCGTCCTGGCACGGCTCGGCAGCGGAGCGGCGCTCATCGGCGCGCTCCGCGCCGGACGGCAGGTGATCCTGCCGCTCTGGGCGGTCAGCGTCGGTCTCGACGACGCCTCGGCCGCGCTCGTCATCGGCATCGCGGGCGCCGTCGACTTCGCGCTCTTCTACACGAGCGGGCAGATCATGGACCGCTGGGGTCGACTCGCGAGCGCCCTGCCGTGCATGCTCGGGCTCGCCGTGAGCTACTTCCTGCTCGCCTGGAGCGGGCACCTCGACGCGAGGGTCGGGTGGTTCGTCGGCATCGCGATCGGCATGTCCCTCGCCAACGGTGTCGGCAGCGGCATCCTCATGACGCTCGGTGCGGACCTCGCGCCGCGGGGGAACCCGGCACCGTTCCTCGGTGCGTGGCGCTTCACGGGGGACTTCGGGTCGGCTGCGGCGCCACTGCTGATCTCGGGCGTCACCGCGGTCGCCTCGCTGGCGTTGGCGAGCGGGGTGATGGGGGTGCTCGGCCTGGTCGGTGCGGGGGTGCTGCTGCGGTACGTGCCGCGGTACCTGCCTCGTCGGCTGCGCTGAGCGGACGGCCTGGAGGCGCGGCTCCCGCCCGCCCCGCGTCCACGCCTCGGTAGACTGCCGCTGCTCGCGGGAGTGGTGGAATCGGTAGACACGCAGGATTTAGGTTCCTGTGCCCCAGGCGTGAGGGTTCGAGTCCCTCCTTCCGCACGATGGTCGGCTCGCCGGGTGGAGTCACACCACAGGAGGATGGGGCGGTCACCGCCGGGCGGTACCCTCGTCAGGCGGGAGCTTCCCCGTGCCCCGCCCCGACACGACCGGAACAACCATGCACTCCGTCGCACTCGCCCTGATCCCGTGGCTCGACCCGCAGTACATCCTCGACCACTTCGGGGCCATCGCCGTGCTCATCGTCTGCGCCATCGTCTTCGCCGAGACGGGCCTGCTGATCGGCTTCGTCTTCCCCGGCGACAGCCTGCTCGTCATCACGGGGCTCTTCGCCTTCGACCGCGGCGGCCAGATCGGCGGCATCCCCATCTGGGCGGCGGCGCTGATGATCGGCGCGGCGGCGTTCCTGGGCGGTGAGCTCGGGTACTACATCGGCAAGAAGGCCGGGCCCCCGATCTTCGAGCGCAAGGAGAGCGGACTCTTCTCGAAGGAGAACGTCGACCGCACGAACGCGTTCTTCCACCGCTTCGGCCCGCTCGCGGTCATCCTCGCCCGTTTCGTCCCCGTGGTCCGGACCTTCCTACCGATCGCGGCCGGGGTCGGGCGCATGAACTACAAGAAGTACTCGCTGTACAACGCCGTCGGTGCGGTCGTCTGGGGTGTCGGCGTGACCTTCCTCGGGTACTTCCTCGGGTACATCCCGCCGATCGCGTACGTCGTGCGGAACTACATCGACGTGATCCTCATCCTCGCGGTGCTCGTCACGGTCGTCCCCGCGGGGCTGCACTACTGGCGGACCGCGCGCAAGGCGAAGCACGCCGCCGAGGCCGAGGAGGCAGCGCAGCGCGATGGCGCCGAGCGGGGTACCGCCGACGGCGCGGGTCGCCCGGCCGAGCAGTAGTCGGCGGGCCGTCGGCGCTCCGGCGGCCTGGCGGCGCTGACCGTCCGCGCACGGCGCTGCAGCGGCGGCGTCGCACAACTGAAGACACCTCGCGCCACGGGAACCCGTGGCGCGAGGTGTCGCTCGTTGTGCCTGAGCACGGAACGCCGCGCAGACGCCGGCGTCCCGCGGAGCTCCGACCGGTCGGGTCAGACCCCGAAGTACTCCCGGACGATCGGCGCGATCCCCCGGAACGCCTTCGACCGGTGCGACAGTGCGTTCTTCTCGTCGCGCGTCAGCTGTGCTGCCGAACGGTCGGCGTCGTCCGGCTGGAACACCGGGTCGTACCCGTGTCCGCCGTCCCCGACCGGCTCGGTCAGGACCTCGCCGTTCCACACCGCCTCGAACAGGTGCTCCGTGCCGTCCCGGGTGACGAAGGCGGCGGCACACACGAACGCAGCGGTCCGCTCCACGACGCCCTCGAGGTTCCGCAGCAGCAGCGCGATGTTGTCCGCGTCCACGCGCGTCCCGGCGTACCGGGCGGAGTGGATGCCGGGTGCCCCGCCGAGCGCGTCGACGGCGATCCCGGAGTCGTCGGCGAGCGCCGGCAGCCCGGTGTGCGCCACCGCCGCACGCGCCTTGATGAGCGCGTTGGCCGCGTAGGTGTCGCCGTCCTCGACGGGCTCCGGACCGTCGTACCCGACGAGCTCGACGCCCGCGCCGAGGGCCTCGCCGAGGATCCCGCGCAGCTCGACGACCTTGCCCTGGTTGTGCGTCGCCAGGACGACGGTGTGGCCGGTCACGCGAGGCCCAGCACGTCGCGCTGGATCGCCGCGAGCGACCGGTTGCCCGCGAGGCCGAGGTCGAGCAGCGTGTCCAGCTCGTCGCGGTCGAACGGCGCGTGCTCCGCCGTGCCCTGGACCTCGATGAACTTGCCGGAGCCGGTCGTCACGATGTTCATGTCGGTGTCGGCTGCGGAGTCCTCGGTGTAGGCGAGGTCGAGCATCGGCTCCCCCCCGACGATGCCGACCGAGATCGCCTGCACGCTGTCGGTCAGCGGCGTCGCCTTCTTGGCGATGAAGCCCTTGTCGCGGCCCCACTCGATCGCGTCCACCATCGCCACGTAGGCGCCGGTGATCGACGCGGTGCGGGTCCCGCCGTCGGCCTGCAGCACGTCGCAGTCGAGGACGAGGGTGTTCTCGCCGAGGCCCTTCATGTCCACGACCGCTCGGAGCGACCGCCCGATGAGCCGCGAGATCTCGTGCGTCCGTCCACCGACCTTGCCCTTGATCGACTCGCGCTGCATGCGCTCGTTCGTCGACCGCGGCAGCATCGAGTACTCGGCGGTGACCCAGCCGGTGCCCTTGCCGGCCATCCAGCGCGGCACACCGTTCGTGAAGGACGCCGTGCACAGCACCTTCGTGTTGCCGAACGAGATGAGTGCGCTGCCCTCGGCCTGCGAACTCCACCCCCGCTCGATGCTGACCGGACGGTGGTCGGTGGCACTGCGGCCGTCGATGCGGGTGCTCATGGGGTCCTTTCGGTTCGGGGCAGCGTGATGGCCCCGGTCTGGAGGTGTCCGACGCTCGAGACCTCGGGACCGAGGAAGCGCCGGGCGAGCCGGATGAAGCCGTTCTTGTCGTCGCCGGTGGCCTCGAACGCGTAGGTCGGCGGCTCCGGGGTGGTGCGTTCGAGCCCGTGCTCGACGAGCCGACGGTAGACGTCGTTCGCGGTCTCCTCGGCGCTCGACACGAGCGTGACGTCCGGGCCCATCACGTACTGGATCGCCGCGGACATCAGCGGGTAGTGGGTGCACCCGAGCACGAGCGTGTCGACGTCGGCGGCGCGGATCGGCGCGAGGTACTGCGCCGCCACCTCACGGAGCGCCGGCGACGAGGTGTCCCCGGCCTCGACGAACTCGACGAAGCGCGGGCACGCCGCGAGGGACAGGGTGACGTCGGCAGCCACGGCGAACGCGTCCTCGTACGCCCGCGAGGCGATCGTCCCCACCGTCCCGATCACCCCGACGCGACCGGTCCGGGTCTGCTTCACGGCGGCACGGGCGGCCGGCTGGATCACCTCGACGACGGGGATGCCGTACGCCTGCTCGTAGCGTTCCCGAGCATCGCGGAGCACGGCGGAGGACGCGGTGTTGCACGCGATCACCAGCGCCTTCACGCCCTGGTCGACGAGGTCGTCCATCACCTCGAGCGCGTACCGCCGGACGTCGGCGATCGGCTTCGGGCCGTAGGGCGAGTGCACGGTGTCCCCGACGTAGCGGATGCTCTCGCGCGGCAGCTGGTCGATGATCGCCCGCGCGACCGTCAGTCCACCGACCCCGCTGTCGAAGACTCCGATCGGTGCATCCGTCACCCGCCCAGCGTACCGAGCCGCACCCGCCCGGCGCCCGACCACGCGCGCCCCGCGCCTCGGCACCGCGACGTCGCCCCGGCTCCGCGACGTCACCGCGGCACAGCGACGTCACCTCGGCACCGGGAGGTCACTAGTGTCGGACGCGTGACCAGCGCGCTCCTCACGGACCAGTACGAACTCACCATGGTGGACGCCGCCCTCAAGGACGGCACCGCCGATCGACGCTGCGTGTTCGAGGTGTTCGCCCGCCGCCTCCCCGACGGCCGCCGCTACGGTGTCGCCGCCGGTCTCGGGCGCTTCCTCACGGCGCTCACGGAGTTCCGCTTCGGCGACGAGGAGATCGGCTTCCTCCGCGACCGCGGCGTGATCGACGAGGGGACGGCCCGGTGGCTCGCGGACTACCGGTTCACCGGGGACGTCCGCGCCTACCGCGAGGGCGAGGTCTTCTTCCCCAACTCCCCCGTGCTGCAGGTCGAGGGGACCTTCGCCGAGTCGGTCGTCCTCGAGACCCTCGCGCTCAGCATCTTCAACGCCGACTCCGCCATCGCCGGCGCAGCGGCCCGCATGGTGTCCGCCGCCGACGGCCGTCCGCTCGCCGAGATGGGCTCGCGACGCACCGGCGAGTGGAACGCCGTCGCCGCCGCCCGCGCCGCGTACATCGCCGGGTTCGGAGCGACCAGCAACCTCGAGGCCGGCCGCACCTGGGGCATCCCGACGATGGGCACCGCCGCGCACGCGTTCACGCTCCTGCACGACTCCGAGGAGGCCGCGTTCCGCTCGCAGCTCGACGCCCTCGGCGACGGCACCACGCTGCTCGTCGACACGTACGACATCGAGGCAGCGGTGGAGACCGCCGTCCGGCTCACCGACGGCCGGCTCGGCGCGGTCCGCATCGACAGCGGTGACCTGCCGAGCGTCGTCGCCGCGGTCCGGGCACAGCTCGACCGGCTCGGTGCCCCGGCGACGAAGATCACCGTGACGAACGACCTCGACGAGTACACGATCGCCGCCCTCCGCGCCGCACCGGTCGACTCCTACGGTGTCGGCACGAGCGTCGTCTCCGGCTCGGGACATCCGGCGGCGGGCATGGTGTTCAAGCTCGTCGCGCACCAGACCCCGGCGGGCGACGAGTGGGTCCCCGTCGCGAAGAAGTCCGCGGACAAGGCCTCGACCGGTGGGCGCAAGGAGGCCGGCCGGCGCCTCCGCAACGGCATCGCCACCGCCGAGGTCGTCCTGACCTCCGGTCGCCTCGGCCCCGACGAGCGACCCCTGCTCGTCCCCGTGGTGGACCACGGCGAGGTCGACCCGGCGTTCCTCGGGGTCGCCGGCGTCGAGGCGGCTCGGGCGCACCACGAGCGCGCCAAGGCGGAGCTCCCGGTGGACGCGTCCCGCATCGGACGCGGCGACCCGGCGATCCCCACCCTGGTGGTCTAGCGGACTACTCGGACTTCATCTTCTCGTAGATGGCCTTGCAGTCCGGGCACACCGGGAACTTCTCCGGGTCGCGGCCCGGCACCCACTTCTTGCCGCAGAGCGCCTTGACCGGCTTGCCGGAGAGTGCGGACTGCAGGATCTTGTCCTTCTTCACGTAGTGCGAGAACCGCTCGTGGTCGCCGGGCTCGATCGACTCTTCCTCGAGGAGCTTCTCGAGCTCGCGGTCCATCACGTCGAGGCCGCCGCCGGGTTCCGTCATGCTCATGGGTCCAGGGTACGACGATGCGGCCGACGCCGCGACGGACGGGAGGCGCGGGTCCGCCCCGCCACGCGGCTCACCTGCACCGAGGACGGACGGGAGGCGCGGGACGGTCCCGCCACGCGCCTCCCGTCCGACGGTGCGTACCGACGGGAGGCACGGCGTCCGGCCACAGCGTGCCTCCCGGCCGGCAGGCGCTCAGTTCCGCTGCGCCGCAGCGAGCAGGTCGGGACCACGCCGGTCGAAGAGCCGACCGCCGACGGCCACGCCGGTCACGAGCACGACGACACCGACGGCGATGCCGACGAGGAGCGTCGCGAGTGCCCAGGGTTCCGGACCCTCGACCGCGGTGAGCACCGCCAGCCAGCCCGCGGGGACGAGCGACGCCAGGATGCCGACGATCATCGTCGTCTGCGCGACCGCGGCCGTCGTCCCGGCGGCCTGCGGCTGCTGGAACGGGTGGTCGCCGGGGCGGACGGTCGGGTACGGCAGCAGGACGGAGACGACGCTCGACAGCCCGAGCCCAGCGAGCAGTGCACCCACTGCGATGCCGGTCAGCACCGGGAAGGCCGTCGGGTCCCCGAAGAGCGCGGCGGACACAGCGGCGCCGGCGACGACGAGCGGCAGTCCGACGACGAGCAGGGGCACGAGTCGCCCGAGCCGGTCGGTCCAACCGGGAGCGCCCGACGCGACGTGCAGCCAGACCGCGGTGTTGTCGTAGGAGACGTCGTTGTGGGGCAGGAACCCGGCGATGAGTGCCATGAGCGGCAGCGGGACCAGCGCGGTCCAGTGCCACGGCACGCCGGCGACCCCGAGCGGGAGCACGACGAGCGGCACGAACAGGATGACCAGGTAGGACATCCGGTAGCGCGGGTCACGGCCCCAGTACGTCAGCGCCCGGGCGGCGACCGCGCCGACCGGCGTCGAACCCAGTCCGGCGAACCAGCCGAGCCCGCGGTAGCGGCGGGTGCCGGCGCGTCCGTCCGCGGCCTCGAGTGCGGCGCCGACCAGCGCCCACCAGGCCCACGCGAGCAGTGCGACGGTGACCAGCGCGACCAGCAGCTTCAGGAGCCCCTCCCCGACGCGACCGCTCGCCACGTCCGCCGGGACCGCCCAGGCGGCTCCCCAGGGCGTCCACCCGGCGACGTCGGCGATCCGCTGGAGCTCGGTGCTGGCAGGGTCGAGCCACTCGCTGCGGAACAGCAGCGACGCCACCGGCAGTCCCAGCACGACGATCACGAGGGCGGCGAGCCAGCCGGCGTCGCGCGACCGGTGCGGTCCGACGAAGGTCGCACCGACGGCACTGCCGACCCGCAGCAGCAGGGCGCAGGTCAGGGTGCCGAGCAGTGCGGCGACGACGGCCAGCACCGCGGTGCCGCCGCTGCGCGACCACGCTCCGACCTGCCCGACCGCGACGACCGCGACGGCGAGCACCGGGACGCCCACGAGTCCGGCGACGCCGAGACCGACGGCGAGGTGACGGCGGTCGATCCCGTACACGGCGAAGCGGCGCGGGTCGAACTGGTCGCTGCGGCCGACGACGAGCGGCACCAGCGTGAGTGCGAGGGCGACGAACGTGCCGACGGGGACCGCGACCGACCGCGCGACCTCGACGGGTGCCTGCCGCAGCGCGAGGAGCTCGCCGGCCACCACCACGGCGGCGACCAGGCCGAGCAGGGACCCGAGCACCACGAGGACCGACCGTCGGGCTCCCCCACGGACCTCGCCCGCGAGCAGGTCGACCCTCAGTCGGAGAAGCTGTGCAACCATTCCATGCTCTCTGCCACGACGCGGCCGCCCGCGAGTTCGACGAACTTGTCCTCGAGGCTCCTGCGCCCGCGGACCTGCGCCATCGTGCCGGAGGCGAGGACCTTGCCGCCGACGATGATCGCGACGGAGTCGCACGTGCGCTGCACGAGCTCCATGGAGTGGCTGGAGAGCACCACGGTGCCGCCGCCGCGGGTGTACCGCCGCAGGATGTCCGTGATCGTCGCCGCGCTCACCGGGTCGACCGACTCGAACGGCTCGTCGAGCACGAGGACGCGCGGCGAGTGGATCAGGGTCGCGGCGAGCGCGATCTTCTTCGCCATGCCGACCGAGTAGTCGGCGACCTGGCGCCCGAGCGCCTCGCCGAGACCGAACGCCTCGGCCAGGTCGGTGCTGCGCTTCCGTGCGGTCGCACCGTCGAGCCCACGGAGCGTGGCCGAGTAGTGCAGCAGCTGCGCGCCGGTGAGCCGGTCGAACAGCCGGAGCCGGTCGGGCAGCACACCGAGGGCGCGCTTGGCCGCCGTCGGGTCGGACCAGACGTCGTGGTCGAGGACGGTCACGGTGCCCGCGTCGGGCCGGAGGAGACCGGTGACCATCGACAGCGTGGTGGTCTTGCCGGCGCCGTTCGGTCCGACGACGCCGAAGATCGAACCCTGGCGGATCTCGAGGTCGACCTCGTCCGCGGCGAGGGTCTGGCCGTACCGCTTCACGAGGCCGCTCGCGCGGAGCACGACGGGCTGCTGCGCCTGCGCGGTCTGCGTCGCGGCGGCGGTGGCGGTCGGCTGGCGTCCGGGAGCGCGCTTCTCCTTCGCGGTGGAGCCGGCAGCAGCCGTCGACGGCGTGCCCGCACGCTGGGTCGTCGCCGTGCTCGACGCGTCGTCCCCGGCCGCGCCGGAACCGGTGGCGGCCGTGTCGGCGGGCTGTGCGGGCGTCGCGGGACCGGAGGGTCGTGCGGCACGCCCCTTACCCTTGCCCTTGCCCTTGCCCTTGCGGGGGGTGCGGTCCGACGCGGCGACGGCGGTCTCGGGGGCGGCGCCCTGGTCGGGTGCACCTTCGTCGTGGCCGACCGCGACGGCCGCACCCGTCGTGTCGTCCGTCATCTCGTCATCATCGGAGGCGTCGTCGCGCGCATCCTCGTCCCCCGTGTCGTCGTCGGCCGCGTCACCGGACGGTCCGTCCGCGTCCGCCAGCCAGGCGGCGTCGGACGTCGCGTACACGTCGTCGTCATCAGCTGCAGCCACCGCCCCACCGTACCAACGCGCCGGACGCGGCCGACCCCGACCGGCGGCGCGTCCGCGAGGGCCTCGGTACCGAACCGGTCACAGGATCACGAAATGAGCACGAAGCACGCACGGGTGTACCCCGGAGCGCACTCGTTCCGTATCATTCACCAGGGCACGACGGAGTGTTCACCACTTGGAAACCAGCCCGGACGGGCGCCCGTGGCCGCTCGTCCCCCGCACGAAGGTGCAGGAAGCGCACGCTCACGGCGAACTCGGACCCGGAGCGGGCACACTCGACGAGGCCCGCCCGTGCCCCACGCGGCGCGCGGGCGGACACCAGAAGGGACCAGCATGACCACGCAGATCGTCATCCTCGCAGCGGGGATGGGCAGCCGACTCGGTCGGAGCCTGCCGAAGCCGCTGACCGAACTCAGCGACGGCCGCACCATCATGCAGCAGCAGTTCGACAACATCCGAGCCGCCTTCGGCTCGAGCGCCCGGGTCACGATCGTCGTCGGCTACAAGTCCGAGTACATCGTCGAGGCGTTCCCTGAGGCGAACTTCGTCTACAACGAGTCCTACGACTCCACGAACACGTCGAAGAGCCTGCTGCGCGCGCTCAAGGCGACCGGCAAGAGCGGCGTCCTGTGGATGAACGGTGACGTCGTCTTCGACCCGCGCGCCCTCGTCCGTGCCGCGGACATGATGGACCAGGACCGCTCCTTCGTCAGCGTCAACACCGAGAAGGTCTCCGACGAGGAGGTCAAGTACACGGTCGACGCCGACGGCTGCATCAAGGAGCTCTCGAAGCGGGTGGTGGGCGGCCTGGGCGAGGCCGTCGGCATCAACTACGTCTCCTCGCGCGACAAGCAGGCGCTCATCCGCCAGCTCGGCCGCGTCGACGACCAGGAGTACTTCGAGGGCGGCATCGAGGCTGCCATCGCCGAGGACGGGCTACGCTGGTCGCCGATCGACATCTCCGACCTGTACGCGGTCGAGATCGACTTCGCCGAGGACCTCCAGCGCGCGAACGACCTGTTCGCCTGAACCACCGTCAGGACCCCCTCGGCGGTTCCGCCCGGAGGGAAGCCGCGTGACCACAGCGAGTGCGCCGACCGCGCCCGCGACGACTGCATCGACGTCGTCCCGGAGCGCCGGTCGACGGTACCGCCAGGCACTCTGGCTGCTGACCGTGCGGGACCTGCGCGTCCGGTACTCGACGTCCGCGCTCGGGTACCTGTGGTCGATCCTCGACCCGCTGGTGATGTCGGCGATCTACTGGTTCGTCTTCACCCAGGTCTTCCACCGGGGATCGGTGGGCGAGGAACCGTACATCGTCTTCCTGCTGTCGGCGTTGCTGCCGTGGATGTGGTTCACCGGAGCGGTGTCGGACTCGACGCGGGCCTTCACGAAGGAGGCGAAGCTGATCCGGTCGACGACGATTCCCCGGAGCATCTGGGTCGCCCGGGTGAACGCCTCGAAGGGCATCGAGTTCCTGCTGAGCCTGCCGGTGCTCGCGGTCTTCGCGATCGCCGCCGGTGCGCACCTGCACTGGGAACTGGCGCTGTACCCGCTGGCCATCGTGCTGCAGTGCGCCCTGGTCTACGGGATCGGGCTGATCGTCGCACCCCTGGTCGTCTTCTTCCGTGACCTGGAACGCGCCGTGAAGCTCGTCCTGCGGTTCCTGTTCTACGCATCGCCGATCATCTACGGCACGCAGGCCCTGCCCGACCGGCTGCACGACATCGCCGCACTGAACCCGCTCAGCGGCATCTTCGGCCTGTACCGCTCCGCGTTCTTCCCCGGCCAGCTCGACTGGCTCGAGGTCGGCGTGTCGGTGGTGGTCACCGCCGTGGTCCTCGCCGTCGGTCTCGTCGTGTTCCGCCGAAGCGAGCACCGCGTCCTGAAGGAGCTGTGATGACCGCGACCGACCGGACCGCGCCGTCCACGAGCGTGGCGCCCGTGATCTCCGTGCGCGACGCCGGGATCCGGTTCAAGCGCAACCGCCGCGCGAGCCGGAGCTTCAAGGACCTGTTCGCCGGGAGCAACCGCCGCAAGCGTGCGGACGAGTTCTGGGCGCTCCGCAACGTGTCGTTCGACGTCCGGCCGGGCGAGGCCATCGGCGTCGTCGGACGCAACGGTCAGGGGAAGTCCACCCTGCTCAAGCTCGTCGCGCAGGTCATGCTGCCGGACGAGGGACGGATCCGTGTCGATGCGGGTGTCGCTCCGCTCATCGAGATCACCGGCGGCTTCGTCGGCGACCTCACCGTCCGGGACAACGTGTACCTGACAGCGGGTCTGCACGGGATGTCCCGGGCCGAGATCCGGGACGCCTTCGACGAGATCATCGACTTCGCCGAGATCGGCGACTTCGTCGACACCCCCTACAAGCACCTGTCGAGCGGCATGAAGGTGCGCATCGCGTTCGCGGTGATCTCGCGGTTGGACGAACCGGTGATCCTGGTGGACGAGGTCCTGGCGGTGGGTGACAAGAGCTTCCGCGAGAAGTGCTACAAGCGCATCGAGGAGCTGCTGGCCGGTGGCCGGACGCTGTTCTTCGTCTCGCACAACGACAAGGACCTGCGTCGCTTCTGCGACCGGGGGCTCTACCTCGACAAGGGGCGTCTGCAGCTCGACGACACGATCGAGGCAGCCCTGACGCGGTACGCGGCCGACCACGGGGCCTGAGCTCCGCTCCTCCACACCCGGGCCCCGCCGTACCCTCGTCCACAAGCCGAGGCACCAGCGCACTCCCCCGGGCTCCCGACGTCGGCCCCTCCCCCTACCGTGGCCCGCATGCACCACCCACCCACGGCCTACGCAGTCCCGTTCACCGTCGACCGATCCTGGGCACCACGTCGCTACGACCTGGTGAACACCGGGCCGGAGCCGCTCCACGCGATCTCCCTCACGCACCTCGGCAGCGGGTACTGCCCGCCGCTGGCGGTCAACCGTCTCGACCCGGGTCGATCCCTGTCGATCGCGGTGTTCGGCGCCGACCCCGAGCAGACCGGCATCGTGGTCGTCCGGTGGCGGCGCCCGGACCGTTCCGAGTACCTGTGGCGGATGTCACTCGTGGGCGACCGTCTGGTCGGCCTCGCGTCGTGACGACCGCAGGGTCAGCCCTCGCCGCGCTCCCGGGCGACCTCGTGCCAGCGCGCCACGAGACGGTCGACGGCAGCATGCAGCCGGCGCGTCGCGACGCCGGGTGTGGTGTCGCCGAAGTACCGCTCGACCCAGTGCTGCAGCGTCGCGAGCTCCTCGGCGTCGTTCGCGGCGGCGTCCACCCGCGCGACCACGTCGGCGGCGTCCTCGGCGAGCAGCCAGTTCGCGGCGCCGAGGTACCCGCGCTCGTCCACGTCGGCCTCGGGTGCCGCAGGACGCGTCACGAGCAGCGGCTTGCCGACGGCCAGTCGGTCGTAGATCATCGCGCTGATGTCGGTCACGGCGACGTCCGCGTCCGCGAGCTGCCACCCGAGCTGCGGTCCGTCGTCGTACACGTGGTGCGCAGACGGGTCGGCGGCGTTCGCGGCGGTGATCGCGGCGACGATGCGCTCGTGGGCAGCACGGTAGTCCTGGTCGAGCACGCCGCTGCGCGGGTGCGGCCGGTACACCAGCCGGTGTCGACCGGTCGCGAGCAGGCGCTCGGCGAGCTCGACCCCGTGCGACGCGATCGAGCCGTACGCGGCGGCGGCGCGGTCGCCCTCCCACGTGGGCGCGTAGAGCACCACGGTCCGGTCGTCGTGGGGGTACGGCACTGCGCCGGCGAAGTGGTCGGCCTGCGGGCGTCCGATGGCGATGGTGCGGCGGTCCACGTCGTAGTCCCACAGGGCGGCACGCAGGCGGTCCCGGGCGGCGTCTCCCGCGATCAGGGCGTAGTCGTACGCCTTGAACTGGTTGGTGGTCATGTACATCTTGTCGCTCTCGCCGTGGTTGACGAAGACGTGCCACATGCGCCCGTACCGCATCATCTGGAAGTTGCGGGCGTTCTGGTTGACGTACAGGACGATCTTCGGTGCCTGCTCCTCGACGAACCGTTCGAGGTCGACGACCTGGCGGGCGTACACCGCCGGGACGGGCGACTCGTCGAGCAGGGTCGTCATCGTGCCGGGGCTGCGGGAGATGATCGCGACGGGGTGCTCGCTGGCGAGTTCCGCCAACGGTGCGTACCACTGCCGGAGCTGGTACATGTTCACCTTGCCGTCGGCGAAGTAGACCGCGACCTCGATCGAGCGCGGTGCGAGCTCCGGGACCTCCGGGAGCCGGCGGGCGAGCTCCCGCCGGTTCTGACGGGAACGCAGCAGGCGGCGGGCGAGACGGATCGCGGTCCGGACGTCCTTGGTGATCGGCATGGTGGTCCTCAGGCTACGGGCGATTGCTGGGCGGTGTGCTCGGCGACGACGGCAGTGACGAAGGGTGTGGTGCGGGCAGCGACGGGTGATCGACCGCGGACACCCGGTCGGGGCGCCGGGACGTTCGGGCGGCGGCGTCAGACGACGGGTGGCCGACCGGCCAGCGTCATCCGAGCGATGGTCAGCCACCCCATGGGCCGCGACGGCCCGCAGTCCGCCGTCCAGCCCTCCCGGATCCCCGCGAACCACGTCCGCAGGCGCACGGGGTGTCGCCACCAGCGCGCCACCTGGATCGCGGCCCACGACCCGACGTAGACGGGTCGCAGTGCCACCGGCAGGTTGCGGCGTGCCAGGAACACGCGGTTGCGGGCGTTCAGCCGGATGTACTCGGCGTGCCGGGCGGGGTCGATCGCCGGGTGGTGCGCGACCAGGTCACCGGCGTACCAGGCGCGTCGACCGGCGTCCCACACACGCCACGCCAGCTCGATGCCCTCGTGCGCGTAGAAGTACGGCGCACCCCACCCGCCGACGGCACGGTGCACGTCCATCGGCAGGAGCACGGCCCCCTCCCACACCGAGAAGACCGGCGACGAGTCGGTCGCAGCGCCCTTGCGGATGCGCGGCACCCAGCGACGGGGGTTCGCCGATCCGGTCGGGTCGACCACCCGCGGTTGCACCAGGCCGAGCGACGGGTCGCGTTCGAGCAGTGCCACGGCGTCACGCAGGAAGGTCGGCGACGGGATCGACGCGTCGTCGTCGAGGAAGAACACGTAGTCGCCGTCGACGACTGCTGCTCCGGCGTTGCGACCGGCGGGGATCCCGACGTTCTCGGGCAGCGCGAGCGCACGGACGCCCTCGGGCAACCCCGTCGGCTCCCAGCCGTTGCCGACGCACACGACGTCGAGCTCGACGTCCTGCTGCGCGAGCACGCTCGTCAGCCCACGGCGGAGGTCGTCCGGACGGGTGCCCTGGGACAGGCTCACGACGGCGATGCGCGGGCGCTGCCGGTGCGGGACGGCGTTCCGACGGTGGGTCCCGGGCAACGCCTCCGGTGTGGCGCCCGTCGTCGCTCCCGAGGTCATGCCCGCACCCGCTTCGACGAGATGATGGCGACGAAGTGACCGGCCGTGGCGAGGACGGCGAGCGGCAACAGCGCCCCGACCAGGACCCGGTCGACCAGCGGGCTGCCGACGACGAGCCCGAGCAGTGCGAACACGAACGCCAGGATGGTCAGCTCGACCGAGTGGTACAGGCGGTGGAAGGGCAGGAAGCGTGCGAAGCGACGGAGCGTCGCCAAGCGCCGCCCGGACGGGGCCGTGCCGGCGTCCCGGCGGTCGACGAGCTTCTCGAGGCCGGCGTTCGCGCGGGCGACGTGGACCATGTCGTTGAGCGCCTTGTTGAGCACGATCACCAGGCCGAGCGCGCACCCGATCGTCGTCCACATCCAGTCCGCGCCGTGGACCGGCCAGGTCGCGGCGCGGACGCCGAGCGCGATCGGGATGAGTCCCTCGGTCGTGTAGTGCCCGACCTTGTCGAGGAACACCCCGGCGGGCGACCGGGTGCCGCGCCACCGGGCGACCTCACCGTCACAGCAGTCCACGAGCATCTGCAGCTGACCGAGCACGAGTGCGAGCAGTGCACCCCAGATGCCCGGGACCAGCAGCGCGGCGGCGACGCTCCACCCCACCAGGATCATCAGGCCGGTCACCTGGTTCGCCGAGACCCGCGTCCTGAGCAGCGCCCAGGTCAGGTACGGCGACACGTCGCGCAGGTAGAGCGACGCCGTCCAGTGCTCGGCGTTCGCCCGCGAGCGGACCTCGTCGGGTTGGGCGACCGCACGGAGTTCGGCGATCGAGGTCGGGCGGGCGCTGCCGCGGCCGGTGGTGTCGTCGGTCAAGGGGTCAGGTCACCGTCCCGTGTGCGTGGTCAGCTCGGAGGTCCGGGTCAGGAACCCGATGATGAAACCGATGCCCCAACCGACGTGGATGCAGGGCAGCACGACGATCAGCCAGAGCATCGTGGGCAGCCCGGAACGCCGCGCCACGAGGACGGCGCCGAGCACGACGAAGAGCAGGTAGACGGCGGGGACGACGAAGCCCAGCGCCGCCCATGCGACGGGCGACCCGAGCACGGCACCGACGATGCCGACGAGTCCGGCGACGATCCCGAGCGCCATCGCCACGACCATCGCCGGGGGCGCGAAGTACCGCAGGCCGTTGTTCGCCGGGAAGCGTCGGGCGAGCTCGCCGCGCCAGAGGCCCGTCGCGACGAACTGGCGCACCAGTCGTCGGAGGCTCGGCCGCGGCCGGTAGGTCACCACGAGTTCCGGGGTGAACCACACCGTGCCACCGGTCTGGCGCAACCGCCGGTTGAGTTCCCAGTCCTGGCCGCGCTTGATGCCCTCGTCGAAGAGTCCGACCTCGAACAGCCGGTCGCGTCGGAACACCCCGAGGTAGGCGGTCTCGGCCGGACCGGCCTTGCCGCCGACGTGGTGCGGTGTCCCCCCGAGGCCGACCCGGCTGCCGTAGGCGAGCGCGACGGCACGCTCGAACGGCGTGCGGCCCTCGGCGTGCATGATGCCACCGACGTTGTCCGCACCCGACTCGAGCAGCACGCGGACGGCGATCCGGGTGTAGTCCGACGGCAGCACCGAGTGGGCGTCGACCCGGATCACGATCGGGTGCACCGACGCTCGGATGGCGACGTTCAGCCCGGCGGGTGTGGAGCCGACGGGGTTCTCGATGGCCCGGACACGAGGATCGGCGGCGCTCATCTCGGCGACGAGTTCGTTCGTCCCGTCGATCGACGGTCCGAGCGCGAGGATCACCTCGAACGGACCCTCGTAGTCCTGCTCCAGCAGGCTCCCGACCGCGGCACGGACCTCGGTGACCTCGTTGAGCACCGGCATCACGTACGAGACCCCCGGCAGGGGCTGTCCGTCTGTCTGCATGCGGTCCTCGGGGTCGTGGCTGACGCGCGGAGCGCACCGTGGACCGGTACCGCCCCGGAGAGCAGCCATGAGCCTATCAAGCGGCCGGAGCGCCCACCTGCGCCGGACCCGCCAGGGCGCCGACCGGCGGACCGCACCACGACCCGCGGCGTGGACGGACGACGGACGGGAGGCGCCGTGCCAGCCGGCACCGCGCCTCCCGTCCAACGCTGGTCGCGTCAGCTCTTGTAGGTCCCGAGCGTGACGTCGGCCTCGCGCGTCTGACCGTCACGGACGTAGGTGATCGTCGTCTTCGCACCGCCGGCGAAGAAGCGGACCTGCGCGGTCAGGTCAGTGGCGTCCGCCACCGATGCCGAGCCGATCTTCGTCACGACGTCGCCCTTCTCGAGGCCGGCGTCCGCCGCCGCTCCGCCGGACGACACCGACTTGATGAGCGCACCCATCTGGGTGGCGTTCGCGTCCTCGGAGGCGTCGCCGACCGTCGCGCCGAGCAGACCGTGCGTCGCGGACCCGTTCTCACGGATCTCGTTCGCGACGCGCTGGACCAGGTTCGCCGGGATGGCGAAGCCGACACCGATGCTGCCCGACTGCGCGTCGGAGGACTGGGAGCTGCCCGCGCTCGCGATCGCGACGTTGATGCCGATCAACTTGCCCTTCGAGTCGAGCAGGGCGCCGCCCGAGTTGCCGGGGTTGATCGACGCGTCGGTCTGGATGACCGGCAGCGAGACGGTCGTCTTGGTGGAGGATCCGCCGTTGCCCGGGAACTCGAACGGGCTGTCGCCGTTGCCGCCCTCGTTCGAGTCGCCGCCCTGGCTGGGGGCGCTCGAGGCGACCTGGATGCTGCGGTTCAGGGTCGAGACGATGCCGTCGGTGACGGTGTTCGACAGGCCGAGCGGCGCACCGATCGCGACCGCGGTGTCACCGACGTTGAGCTCGGAGGAGTTCGCGAAGGAGATCGGCTTGGTGCCGGTCGCGTCGATCTTGATGACCGCGAGGTCGACCGTCGGGTCGGTGCCGACGAGCTTCGCCGGGTAGATCCTGCCGTCGGACGTCGTGACCGTGATCGTGCCGTTCGAGCTGTCACCGTCGAGGGTCACCACGTGGGTGTTCGTGACGATGTACCCGTCCTTCGTGAAGAAGACACCGGAGCCGGTGCCGCCCGCGGAGCCCGAGGAGACGTTGATCGTGACGACGGACGGCGTCGCCTGCGCGGCGACCGCGGTCACGACGGTGGCGTTGTTGTAGTCGTTGACCGTGAGGTTGCCGCCGTTCTGCGACGAGCCGGAGCCGATCACGGTGGTGCCGCCGCCCTGGGCTGCACCGGCCGCCCAACCGGCGCCGCCGCCGACCAGGCCGGCGAGCACCAGACCCGCGACGATCGGCAGGACGAGCTTGTTGCGGCCGCCCTTCCCGTTCGCGGTCGTGCCCGTTGCGGCACCCGTGGCGGTCCCGGTCGCCGCACCCGCGGCAGCGCCGCCGAAGTAGTGGCCGTTGCGCTGGTTCGAGCCGTCCACGTCGCCGAAGGCGCTGGCGGACGAGGGGGCCTGGGCGGAGCCGGGGTACGAGGCGCTCTGCGGTGCGCCGTACTGCGAGCCGACCTGCGGCGTGCCCTGGGCGTACTCGCCGTAGCGGGGCTGGCCCTGGGACCGGCCGTACTGGTCCTGACCGTACGGGGACGGGTTCTGGGTCTGGCCGTACTGGCTCTGGCCGTCCTGGCCGTACTGGCTCTGGCCGTACTGGTTCTGGCTCTGGCCGTACTGGTTCTGGTCCTGGCCGTACTGGCTCTGGCCGTACTGGCTCTGGTCCTGGCCCTGGCCGTACTGGCTCTGGCCGTACTGGCCCTGACCGTACTGGCCCTGGCCGTGGCCGTACTGGCCCTGGTCCTGGCCGTACTGGCCCTGGCCGTACTGGCTCTGACCCTGGCCGTACTGGCTGTGCCCGTACCGGTCGTCGTCCTGGCCGTGGGCGCTCTGGCCGGACGCGCTCTGTCCGTCGCCCTGCCCGTGGTGAGCGTTGTCGGAGCCGTAGGGGCTGGCCTGCTGCCCGGCATCGCTGCCGTCGCGGTCGCGGTCGATGGTCGGGTAGGGCGCGGTGTAGCGGTCCGTCGTGGTGTCGGTCCCCGCGGCGATGACGTCGGTCTCGGCCCCGTGGGCGTCGTCGAAGACGTCGGTGTGGTCGTGGTCCGTACGGCGGTCGGCGGGCTGTCCGGAGACGTCCTGCGTCGACGTGCCCTCGCCGGAGGTGGCGCGCGAGGCGTCCTCGGCTGCGGCCCGGTGGTCGGTTTCCTCGGGGCGGTTGTCGTCGCCCTGGCCGTGTGGCGTGGTGTCGGTCATGCTGGACGTGCTCCTTTCAAGCTCGTGCAGTCTTCCGGACCCACCTGAGCGGTGCTCCTGCTGGCGCTGCAAGCGACCTATGGCGATCTTATGCGTGGGCTGTGGACGCGTTCCCGGTCTCGCGGCGCCGGGTGACCCGCAGGACGCGCACCGCCGATCCGTCCGACTAGGTTGGGGCCTCCAGGCCGTCGACCCGCGCCGAGCGCACCGGAGGGACCACCATGCACCGCACCGGACCCTGGCTCCGAGCCGCCGAGGGAGCGATGCTGCTCGGTCCCGACGGCGTCCCCGCGCCGACCGTCTTCGCCGAGATGAGCGCGCTCGCTGCCGCCACCGGCGCCGTCAACCTCGGCCAGGGCTTCCCCGACCAGGACGGCCCGGTCGAGGTGCTCGACGCCGCGGTCGACGCGATCCGCCGCGGCGTGAACCAGTACCCGCCCGGCCGCGGGGCGCCGGAGCTCCGGGAAGCGATCGCCGAGCACCAGGCGCACTGGTACGGGCTGACGGTCGACCCGGACCGCGAGGTCCTCGTCACCGCCGGCGCGACCGAGGCCCTCGCAGCGACGCTGCTCGCGTTCGTCGAGCCCGGCGACGAGGTCGTCACCTTCGAGCCCTTCTACGACGCGTACGGGGCGCTGATCCGTCTCGCCGGCGGCACCCACGTCACGGTTCCCCTGACGGCACCGGACTTCCTGCCGGACGAGGCCACCCTGCGTGCCGCGTTCACCGACCGCACACGGGTCGTGCTGGTGAACACACCGCACAACCCGACCGGGCGGGTGCTCCCCCGCGAGGTCCTGGCCACCGTCCTCGAGCTCGCCGAGCGGCACGACGCCCTGGTCGTCACCGACGAGGTGTACGAGCACCTCACCTTCGGCACACCGCACGTCCCCGTCGCGACCCTGCCCGGTGCAGCGGACCGGACGATCACGATCTCCAGCGCTGGCAAGACCTTCAGCACCACCGGTTGGAAGATCGGCTGGCTCACGGCTGCACCCGCACTCGTCGAGGCCATCGTCTCGGTCAAGCAGTACCTCACGTTCGTGAACGGGGCTCCCTTCCAGCCCGCGGTCGCAGCCGGGCTCCGTCTGCCCGACGAGGTGTTCCACGGCATCGCGCGGGAGCTGTCCGAGAAGCACGAACTGCTCGCGGGCGGACTCCGCGCGTCGGGCTTCGAGGTGATGCACCCGGACGGTGGGTACTTCGTCCTCGCGGACACCGCACCGCTCGGGTACGACGACGCCCGGGAGTTCTGCCTGCGGCTCCCCGGACTCGCCGGGGTCGTCGGCGTCCCCGTGTCGGCGTTCGTCCGACCGGAGCGCGCGGCGGGCTACCGGTCGCTCGTGCGCTTCGCGTTCTGCAAGCGCCGCGACGTCCTGTCCGAGGCCGTCAGCCGCCTCGCGGCCCTCGCTCCGACCCACTGACCCGGAGGCGCCCCCACGTCCCCCACGGCGCACCCCGTGCTCCGGCGCGCCGCACCCGACGTGCACGTCCGCCGCCGTCCCGCGCTGACCAGCCGAGCGGGCGTCTTCTGCACTTCTCGCCGCACCGAGCCGCCGTTTCCGCCCGCTCGGCAGGCGCCCACCACCCGGTCACCGTGAGTGGGCCTTCTCTGCTCGTCTCGCCGCACCGAGCCGCCGTTTCCGCCCGCTCGGCGAGCGCCGGCCACCCGGTCCCCCAGCCACCGCGAGCGGGCCTCTTCTGCACGCCTCGCCGCACCGAGCCACCGATTCCGCCCGTTCGGCGAGCGCCCACCACCCGGTCACCCGGTCTCCCGGCCACCCAGCCACCCAGCCACCGCGAGCGGGCCTCTTCTGCACGTCTCGCCGCACTGAGCCGCTGTTTCCGCCCGTTCGGGGAGCGCAGCTCGTCGTGCCGACAGCGGCCCGTGCCGGCTGTCCCCGCGAGCGGGTCGTTCCTGCGCCTTCGGACACGCGGCCCTCCCGGTTCCGCCCGTTCGCCGTCGTGCGCCGGTCCGCGCCGCTCGTCTGGTTGCAGCAGAGGGCGAACACGACCGCACCAGGGCGCGCGAGCGGGCGGAATCGAGGGCGGAGCTCGCGCCACGATGCCGGTTCCGCCCGCTCGGGGAGACAGCGGTGCGGCAGAGGCACGGGCGGGCGCAGCCCGTGCGGCACGGGCGCGGGCGCGGGCGCGCGCGAGCGCACAGTCCGTGCCCGCGCGGGGCGTGCGCTCAGCGCGGGTGCACGTCGAACCGACGGAGCGCGAGCGAGGGGTTGACCGCACGGACCGCCTCGGTGGTCGCGGTGTCGATCGTCGCGACGACGGTGCCGGGCTGGGCTCCGCCGGCGGCGACCGCGACACCGGCGGGGTCGATCACCACGGAGTCGCCGATACCGATCGGCCCGGTCTGACCGACCCCGACGACCCAGATCGTGTTCTCGATCGCACGGGCGGTCAGCAGAGTGCGCCAGTGGTGTTCCTTCCCGGGGCCGCGCACCCACTCGGCCGGCAGGACCACCGCGTCGGCTGCGCCGACCTCGCGTGCGGCCAGGCGCCGGGTGACCTCGGGGAAACGCAGGTCGTAGCAGGTCTCGAGGCCGATGCGGACCCCGCCGAGCTCGAACACCGGCAGCTGGTCGGCATCACCCGACTCGATGCGGTCGGACTCCTTCGACCCGAACGCGTCGTACAGGTGCACCTTCCGGTACGTCGCCGCGATCGATCCGTCGGGCAGCACAGCGACCAGGGTGTTCCGGAACCGTCCCGGCGTCCCCGCGGTCTCGGCCACACCCACGACGAGCGCGATGGCGTGCTGTCGCGCGATCGCCCGGAGCCCGGTCACGAAGGGCCCGCCGAGCGGCTCGGCGGCGGCGACGAACCGGTCGTCGATCTCGGCGCTGAAGTACGACGTGTACTCGGGCGTCACGAGCAGGTCGACCCCGCGCGCGGTGGCGTGCTCGGCAGCGGCCTGCACGGTGCGGAGGTTGGCCGCCGTGTCGTCGACGGGAGCGAACTGCGCGGCGGCGACGGTGAGGGTTGCCATGGCCCGAGCGTAGCCGCGGCACGTCCTCGCTGAACGCAGCGGCGAGGAGGACCAGCGCGACCAGCGCGACCAGCACGCCGTGCACGACCAGCAGGCCTTGCACGTCCGGGTGGAACGACGAAGGCCCCGGTCCGAGTGGACCGGGGCCTTCTTGTGACGCTTGGTTGCGGGGGCAGGATTTGAACCTACGACCTCTGGGTTATGAGCCCAGCGAGCTACCGAACTGCTCCACCCCGCGGCACATCCAATAGCCTACACACCCCGGTGGCGGGGCACAAATCGAGTGCCCCGCCACGGCGTGTCAGTTGCCGTTCTCGGCTTCGGTCGCGGCCTCGATGGCGTCCTGCAGGCGCTTGTCTGCCTCTGCCGCAGCGACCAGGTCGTTGTCGGCGTAGGCCTTCTGGCGGTCCTGCAGCGCGCTGCGCGCGTCTGCCAGGGCCCGGTCGAGCGCCTGGTTGCCGGTGTCGCTCGACGAGCCGCCCGAGCCGCCGGAGGAGGACCCTCCGGACGACGAGCCGGAGTCACCCGAGGAGTCGGACGATCCCGAACCCGAGTCGGCCGAGCCTGAGCCCGACGATCCCGAGCCCGACGAACCCGAGTCCGACGATCCGGTCGAACCCGACCCGTTCGCCGCGCCCTGGTCACCGGCGGCAGCACCGGAGTCACCGTCGAACAGCTCGTTGAGCGCCTGGTCGAGGGTGTCCTCGAACGCGATCTTGTCGCCGAAGGCCACGAGCACCTTCTGCAGCAGCGGGTACGAGCCACTCGAGGTCGACTGGACGTAGACGGGCTGGACGTAGAGGAACCCACCGCCGACGGGCAGCGTCAGCAGGTTGCCCTGCTTCACGGTCGAGTTGCCCCGCTTCAGGATGTTCAGCTCCTGCGACACGGTGGTGTCACCGTTGAAGAGGCTCTGCACCTGCGCCGGGCCCGGGATGTTGTCCGTCTTCGGCATCGTCAGCAGCGTGAGCTTGCCGTAGTTCGACGCCTTCTCGCCCTTGCCGGCACCACCCGCGTCGGAGTCCACCGCCAGGTACCCGGTCAGCACGTTGCGGTTGTTCGCTCCGGCCGACTGCTGCGGGATGTAGGTCGTGTACAGCGAGTAGGCGGTGTCCTGCCCCGGCACCTTCATCGTCAGGTAGTACGGGTCCTGCAGGTTGCCCTGCGACGCCGTGGTCCTGGTACCGAGGGCGTTCGTCGTCGTCTGCGACACCGTGTCCGAGTTGGCCTCGGAGTCGGTCGTGCCCGTGGTGGTCTCCTGCGGGGTGTTCCACGCGTCGTCACCCGAGTAGAACGAGTTCGCGTTCGTCACGTGGTACGTGCCGAGGATCGAGCGCTGCACCTTGAACAGGTCGGTCGGGTAGCGCACGTGGTCGAGGAGCTCCGCGCTCATCTGCGAGACCGGCTGCGTCGACGTGGGGAAGATCTTCTGCCACGTCTTGAGCACCGGGTCCTCGGTGTCCCACGCGTAGAGCGTCACCTTGCCGGTGTACGCGTCGACGGTGGCCTTCACCGAGTTGCGGATGTAGTTCACCTGGTCCGTGCGGAACGCCGACGAGTCGGTCCCGGCGACCGTGTCCGACAGGCTCTGGCTCTGCGAGTACGGGTAGGCGTCGCTCGTCGTGTAGCCGTCCACGATCCACTGGATGCGGTGGTCGACGATCGCCGGGTACGCGTCGCTGTCGAGCTTCAGGTACGGAGCGACCTTCTGCACGCGCTGGATCGGGTCGCGGTCGTACAGGATCTGCGAGTCGCGGTTCACCGCGTCCGACAGCAGGATCTGCTCCGACTGGAACTTCGCCGCGTAGACGAGGCGGTTGAAGAACCCGCCGAGGCTCGGTCCGCCGTTGCCCTGGTACGTCGTCGTGGCGTTGCCGCCGTCGCTGTCGTCGGAGCCGGCCGGGTAGTCGAGCTCGATGTTCTTCGAGCCCTCGGGTCCGCCCACGATGGAGTACGGCGGCGAGGTCTCACCGAAGTAGACGCGCTCCTGGTAGTTGCCGAGCTGCCCGTTCGACGGGATGCCGGACTCGAGGAACACCGGCTTGCCGTCGCTCGCGCGCTGGTTGCCGTAGGCCGCGGTGACACCGAAGCCGTGGGTGTAGACGAACGTCCGGTTGTACTGGGTGTTCGCCTGCGAGCTGAGCCCGTCGAGGTCGATGTCGCGGACCGCGATGACGGTGTCCTCGGTCTGGCCGTCGATGTCGTAGCGGTCGACGTCCAGCTGGTCGGGGAACTGGTAGTACTGCCGGTACTGCTGCAGCTGGCTGAACGTGTCCGAGACGATCTTCGGGTCGATCAGACGGATGTTCGCCGTGGTCTGGGCGTCCTGTGCCAGTGCACCGGAGCTCGCCTCGGTCGTGGCGTCGTAGTTCTGCTCCTGCACCCCGCTCACGCCGTACGCGTCGCGGGTCGCCTTGATGTTGCGCTCGATGAAGGCCGACTCGTAGGTCCGCTCCGACGGCTTCACCTGGATGCGCTGGACGATCCAGGGGTAGATGCCGCCGATGACGATCGCCGCGACGAGCAGCAGCCCGGTGCCGACGATCGAGATGCGCCAGCGGCCGATGACGGCGGTGACGATGAAGAGGATCGCGACGATCGCCGCGATGCCCGCCATGATCTCGCGCCCCGGGATGACCGCGTTGACGTCGGTGTACTGCGCACCCGTGATGAGCGGGTTGTCCTTCGTCAGCGCGGCGTACTGGTCGAGCCACAGGCTGACGGCCTGCAGCGCCACGTAGACCGCTGCGGTGACGGCGAGCTGGATGCGCGCGGCCTTCGAGATGCGCACCTCGCGCCCGCCGAAGCGCAGCGCGCCGTAGAGGTAGGTCGCGGCGAGCGCGGCGATGCCGGCGATGAGGACGACGGCCGACGAGTACGCCACGATCGAGCGCCAGAACGGCAGCTCGAACACGTAGAACCCGATGTCCAGCCCGAACTGCGGGTCCTTCTGGCCGAACGGGGTCCGGTTGAAGTACTCGAGCACCATGCTCCAGCGACCAGCGGTCGCGAGCCCGGCGAACAGGCCGAGGACGACCGGGATGCCGATCATGACCGCGCGGCGCAGGGGCTCGATGACCTGCTGGTAGCGGTCGAGCTGCGAGTTGAGCTTGGCGTAGACCGGGCGGAAGCGGAAGGCGAGTGCGATGCTCACGTAGACCGGGACCGCCATGCCGAGGAACCCGGCCAGGAACATGAGCGTGCCCGCGATCCAGCGCGTGGTGAGGACCTGCTGGAACCCGAGCTGCGCGAACCACGCGTAGTCGGTGTACAGGCTGGCGAAGATGAAGAAGCCGATCACCAGTGCGGCCAGCACGATGATCGTGACCACGATCGGGACCCGCGGCGAACGCCGCCCAGCAGTGCCCGAGGTGGACGAGGTTGTCGTCACTTGATGTGCTCCAGACGTGTCGGACCGGCGGGCCCGGCGCGCCGGGCCGTCAGTGCTCCGATCCTATTGGTCCGGACCGACAGCGAAACTGTACGGGGACTCAGGAAGGCGAGCCGAGCCTCCAGGCCGGTCGGCCGGGAGGCGCGGATCGCGTCGAGCGCGCACGTCGCGCCGTGCGGGTGGCCGGGTCAGGAGCCGCAGCGTGCGAGCCCGGCGGTGCTCTTCCCCGCGGCGATCGTCTCGAGGTCGGTGACCGCCTGGTCGAGCGTGGCGACCTTGTAGACGTCGAGTCCGTCCGGCACGTGGCCGACGACCTCGTCGCAGTTGTCGGCCGGCGCCAGGAACACGGTCGCACCGGCGTCCTTCGCGCCGTAGAGCTTCTGCCGGATGCCACCGATCGGGCCGACCTCGCCGTCCGCGGTGATCGTGCCGGTGCCCGCGACGTGCTTCCCGCCGTTGAGCTCGCCCGGCGTCAGCTCGTCGATGATCCCGAGCGCGAACATCATGCCGGCGGACGGGCCGCCGACGTCCTGCAGCGCGATCTTCACGTCGAAGGGGAAGTCGTACCGTTCGGTGACGCCGACCCCGAGGAGCGGGGTCCCCTGCTCCTCGCGGGGGGTGACCTCGACCTGCTCGCGCTTCCCGTCGCGCAGCAGCGTCACGGTCGCCGGCGACGAGGTCCCGTGCTCCGCGACCGCCGCGCGGAGCGACCCGGCGTCGACGTTCTCGGTCAGCTGCTCCCCGTCGAAGGCCGTGATGACGTCGCCCTCGCGGATGGTGCCGTCCGCGGCGGAGCCCTCCTGCACCGTCCCGACCCGGAGCTCGGTCGGCAGGTCGTGGCCCTGGTGGATGAGCGCGGCGGCGACGGCGGACTGCTGCGACGACCGCATGTCGGCCTCGTCCTGCTGGTTCACCTGCTCGGTGGTGGTGCCCTCCGGGTAGACGGCGCTCGCGGGGATGACCGCCTCGGAGCGCGAGAACAGCGCGCGGATCACGCTCGTCCACGACGGGCGGTTCGTGGCGTCACCCTGGATGCCCACGGTGAGCATGTCGAGCGCGCCACCCGTCGGGTACGTCTCCGCCCCGTCGATCTGGATGAGCTCGACGTCCTTCGCGTCCTTGCCCTGCCCCTGCCGCTGCGTGCCGATCGTGTTGTAGACCGGCCCGGGCACCTCGATCAGGTAGGGGCTCGGCAGGAAGCTCGCCAGGAGTCCGAGCACGACCGCGCCGATGACGAACGCCCAGCCGACGGTGCGTGCGCGGGAACGGCGACGGGGCGCGGGGGCGAAGAGGGTCACGGACGTCCTTCCACGGGCGGGGCGCCCGCGGGTGCGGGCGGTGCACCCGCGCGCTGGCGGGTCGGTCGCCCGCGTGCTCGCAGGCTGTTCGCCCTCGGCGCAGCGGTCCGGGCGTCCCCTCGGGAGCATCCCGGGCGCGGCCCCGTGAGCAGCGGTTAGCGTAGTCGTCATGCCTGATCAACCGCAGCCGGGGCCGGACGACGACTTCCAGGAGATGCTGCGCAAGCTGCTCTCCGGAGAGGGACAGATCGACCCGTCGCAGCTCGCGGGCGCGGCCGGACTGCCGAACGACCCGGCGTTCGTGGCGAACCTGATGAGCCAGCTCCAGCGCGCGGCGCAGTCCGGCGGGGACGGCATCGACTTCTCGGTCGCGTCCGAGCGTGCGACCGCGATCGCGCGCGACGGCGGACACCCGGTCGACCCGGCGACCGCCCAGGCATCGGACCAGGCGTTCCAGGTCGCCGCGCTCTGGCTGGACGAGGCCACGAGCGTCCCCGAGCTCACCGCGACGCCGAGCCTGTACACGCGGGAGCAGTGGGCGAAGGCCACGACCCCGGTCTGGGCACAGATCGCCGAGCCGGTGGCGCTGAGCATCGCGAACGCGCTCACCGAGGCGATCGACCAGCGCGCGCCGGAGCAGCTCAAGGCCATGCTCGGCGACGTCTCGAAGGCGATGCGCGGCGTCGGCGGCGCCCTGTTCGCGATCCAGCTCGGCCAGGTCGTCGGGCAGCTGTCGAAGGAGGTCGTCTCCGGCGGCGACGTCGGCGTGCCGCTCCTCGATGAGCAGGTCGCCGCACTGCTGCCGCAGAACGTCGCCGAGTTCGCCGAGGGCCTCGACGTGCCCGAGGACGAGGTCCGGATCTACCTGGCCGTCCGTGAGCTCGCGCACGCCCGGCTCTTCCGCTCCGCCCGCTGGCTCCGGCTGCACATCATCTCGTCGATCACCGACTACGCACGGGGCATCCACATCCCGTTCGACCGGGTCGAGGAGCTGGCCTCGGAGATCGACCCGACCAACCAGGAGCAGCTGCGCGACGCACTCGCGTCCGGGGCGCTCATCCCGCCGCGCACGCCCGAGCAGGAAGCCGCGCTCGGCCGGCTCGAGACGATGCTCGCGCTCGTCGAGGGCTGGGTCGACACGGTCACCGCCGCCGCGACCGTCCGGCTGCCGAAGTCCGACGCGATCGCGGAGATGGTCCGCCGTCGCCGTGCCGCCGGTGGTCCCGCGGAGTCGGCCTTCGCCACGCTCGTCGGCCTCGAGCTGCGTCCCCGCCGACTGCGCGAGGCCGCTGCGCTCTGGCAGCGCGTCACCGAGGAGTTCGGGGCCGAGGAGCGCGACGCCCTGTGGTCGCACTTCGACGCCGTGCCGACGGCCGAGGACGTGGACGACCCGGACGCCTTCGTGCTGCGGCTGCGCAATCCGGGTCGCTCCGCCGAGGACGACGCGTTCGACAAGGCGCTCGAGGACCTGCTCAACGACGCCTCCGGCGATCGCCCGCGCGAGGACGAGAGCGGCGGCATCGAGGACGAGGGCGGCCCCGCGGACGACGGCGCTGCGGGCGACGACACCCCCGGCGCCGGACCCCGCTAGTTCTCCACAGATCGTGACGGCCGGTCCCCACGGGGCCGGCCGTTCCGCCAGCGTGGGTGCATGGGCATCCGCATCGACCCCACGCTCGAGTTCGTCTGGCGCGACCCGGGGACCGTGCAGCTCGGCGTCGACCCGCCGCGCGCCGTCGTCCCCGTCCCGACCGTGGCCGAGGAGCGCTTCCTCTGCGCGCTCCGGCGGGAGACGAGCCGCGACGCCCTGACCGCCCTCGCCGGGACGACGGGGTGCAGGCCCGAGGTGGCGGCCCGCGTGCTCGGTGACGCCTCCCCCGCCGTCGTCGACGTCCTGCCCGAGCCGCTCGCCCGGGTCGAGGTCCACGGGGACGGCGTCCTCGCCGACACCGTCGCCGAGATGCTCTCCGGCGAGGGCGTGACGGTGGCCCGGACGGCCGCGCGCCGCGGTGGGCCGGTCGTGCTGCCGGACCCGACCCCCGCACTCGCGGTGGTCGTCGTCGACCACGTCGTCGACCCGGCGCTCCGGTCGGCGTGGGCGCGGCGCGGGACCCCGCACCTGTCGCTCGTGGTCGGCGACGGTCGGATCCGGCTCGGGCCGGTGGTCGTCCCGGGCGACGGCCCGTGCCTGCAGTGTGTCGAGTACGCCCGCGTGGACGAGGACCCGGCGTGGCCCGCGCTGGCCGCCCAGGTGTGGGGTCGGCCGGCAGCACCGCTGTCGCCCTGGCGACGCGCAGCGGTCGCATCGGCCGCGGTGCGGATGCTCGTGCAGCGCCTGCCCCTGCGGACCCAGGTCCCCACGACGGAGCAGGTCGTCTTCGACCGCGACGACCTGACGGTCAGCCTGCTGCCGGTGGCACAGCACCCTCGGTGCGCCTGTCGAGCGCTGCCAGGAACCGACTCGGCGCCCGGGCACCCCCGCGCGTGGAACCCTGCCGTGACCACGTGACGGTGACCGAGCGACGCGCGCGGGTCAGCCCGACGTAGAACAGCCGGCGCTCCTCGTCGACCTCGGCGTCGGTCGCGGCGTGGGAGATGGGCAGCAGCCCCTCGGCGGCGCCCACGACCACGACGTGGGGCCACTCCAGACCCTTCGAGGAGTGCAGCGTGGCGAGGGTCACAGCGTCGAGCTCCGGCTCGTGGTGGGTCGCCGCACGGTCGACCAGGTCCTGCGTGAACTGCTGCATCGTCGTGCCGGCGGGCGCGGCCTCGGCCAGGCCCATGACCGCCTGCAACGCCTCCCACTGGTCGCGGACCGCGCCGGTGCCGTCCGGCGGCGTCGGGGTCCAGCCGCTCAGCTGCAGCACGAGCCCGACCCGGCGGGTGAGCTCGTCGTCGGTCTGCCGGACGGCCTCGCCGCGCATGTGGTGCACCGCGAGCTTCACCTCGGGCCGGTCGAAGAACCGCGTGCCGCCCTGCACCCGGTACGGGATGCCGGCGCGACCGAGGGCGGACTCGAGCGCGGCGGACTGCGCGCCGACGCGGAACAGGACCGCGCAGTCGCCGAACGCCGCTCCCGACGCCACGAGCTCGCCGATGCGACGGGCGACGGTCTGCGCCTCGTCGCCGTCGTGCACGCAGGGCAGCACCTCCGGCTCCGGGCCCCGCTCGGCGGACTGCGCGACGAGGTCGAGCGCACCGGGCTGCCCGCGCATCAGGGTGTTCGCGGCGTGCACCACCTCGGGCGTCGACCGGTAGTTCCGTTCGAGGCGCACGACCGACCCGCGGGGGAACTCCGACCCGAAGCCCAGCAGGTACCGGCTCGACGCGCCCGCGAACGAGTAGATCGTCTGGCTGGCGTCACCGACCACGCACACGTCGTCGCGGCCGCCGAGCCACGCGCGCAGCAGGTCGTGCTGCACGGGCGAGACGTCCTGGTACTCGTCCACGACGAAGAACCGGTACTGCTGTCGGACGTACGAGGCCACCCGCGGCTCCGACTCGACCATGCCGAGCGTCGCGAGCAGGACGTCCTCGAAGTCGAGTTGCCGACGGTCGTCCTTGAGCTGCTCGTACGCCTTCATGAGGTCGATCACCCGCCGGGGCGGGGTGTCCCGCGGCATCACCCGGTCGGCCGCAGCGGCCTCGTACTCGTCGTAGGTGAGCATCTGCACCTTGCGCCACTCGACCTCGGCCGCGAGGTCGCGGAGCACCGGGGTGTCCACGTGGATCCCGACCGTGTCGGCGGCGTGCGCGATGACCCGTCCCTTGGACTCCACGATGCGCGGGGCGTGCCCGCCGACGGTGTCCGGCCAGAAGTAGCTGAGCTGTGCCATCGCCGCGGCGTGGAAGGTCCGCGCCTGGACCGTCCCGGCGCCGAGCGCGCGCAGCCGCGACCGGAGTTCCCCGGCCGCCCGTGTCGTGAAGGTGAGCGCGAGGACGTGGTTCGGCGAGTACGTGCCGGTCGCGACCCCGTACGCGATCCGGTGGGTGATCGCCCGGGTCTTGCCGGTCCCTGCGCCGGCGAGCACGGCGACGGGGCCGAGCAACGTCCGGGCCACGGTCTGCTGCTCGGCGTCGAGCGCCGCGAGCAGTTCGTCCGGCGACGGCGGGCGCACCGGTGCGGCACCGGTCGCCGCGCGGGGATCGGTCACGGCACGTCCAGCGGCCCGCCGTACCACTCCTCGATGATCGCGCGGGCGATCGACGTGCGGCCGGGCAGCAGCAGGGTGTCGCCGGCACGCTCGCGGACCTCGTCGCGCGAGAACCACCGGACGTCGAGGATCTCGACGCCGTCCGGTCGAGCGGTCGAGGGATCGCCGTCCACGGCGCGTGCGCGGAAGCCGACCATGAGCGACGCGGGGAACGGCCAGGGCTGCGACCCGAGGTACTCGGGCTCCTCGACGCGCACGCCGGACTCCTCCCAGACCTCGCGGCGGACGGCGTCCTCGAGGGACTCCCCCGGTTCGACGAAGCCGGCGAGCAGCGAGTAGCGGTCGGCGTCCCACGCGGCGTTCGACCCGAGCAGGATGCGGTCGTCGGCGTCGGTGACCCCGACGATGATCGCCGCGTCGGTCCGCGGGAAGAGCTCGTGCCCCTCGGGGTCGCGGCGGACCCACCCGCCGCTGACGACGTCGGACGGCGAGCCGGTGCGCGGGGAGAACCCGTGCACGGCGTGCCAGTTCGCCATCGCGACGGCCTCGACCGCGAGGCCCTGGTCGCGGGCGGACAGCTCGGTGCCGAACATGCGCAGGCTCGACCACGCCCCGTCGTCGGGCTCGATCGCGGCGGCGGCCGTCGCGTCGAGCAGCGCGGCGGCGAAGCGCGTGCCGGCGGGAGCGTCGGCGGCGTCGGTGACCGCTCGGCCGAGGTAGAGCGTCACCGCGTGCTCGGGCACCGCGTCGGCGCCCACGAACCGGAGCGCGCCGTCGGCGTCACGGAGCAGCTCGGCACCGCGGACCGGCAGCCACCGGGTGTTCGGGTCGGCGCGCAGGACGCGGTCGAGGTCGGGGGTGGTCCGGAACTCCGCGTCGCGGTCGAGTTCGTTGCGGGACAGCGGGAGTCTGGCGGCGAACTCGACGGTCACGGCGGGGTGCTCCTCGATCGGGACGGGCTTCTCAACGGGACCCTGTGGACGGTGCCCGGGCTTGCACAGGCCAGCGTGGCGTGCGCTCCGGCACCGGACGCGGACCTACCCTGAGGGGCATGGCGGGATCCCAGTTCACTCTAGCCGCGTTGGCGACCACGGCCGTTCCCGGTCTGGTCGTCACGGGCACGCGCACACTCGGCTCGGCCGCCTCCGGTGACTACGAGTCGGCCGTCCTCCGCGACGCGGACGGCGCGCTCAGTGCGATCCGTCGCCCGCGCAACCAGCGGGCCGAGGCCCGGCAGTCCGCGGACCTCGTCGCGATCCGTGCCCTGAGCGCCGGCATCCGTTCGCGTCTGCCGTTCGCCGTGGCCGAGTACCGCGGTCAGGCGCCGATCGGCTCGACCCGGGCGATCGTCACGACCTACGTGCCGGGCACCCACCCGACGCTGCGCGACCTGACCGAGCGTCCCGACCTCGCGACCGCCGTCGGCCGTGCCGTCGCGGCCGTCCACCAGCTGCCGACGAGCTTCGTGACGGACGCGGGACTGCCGTCGCTCACCCCGTTCGAGGTCCTGCGCTCCGCCGTCTCCGTGATGGACCGCGCGGTCGCCACGAAGCTCGTGCCCGCCGCACTCGTCGAACGGTGGGAGGGCGCTGCGCGCGACCAGCAGCTCTGGCAGTTCACCCCGACGGTCGTGCACGGCGCGCTGGGCACCGGGGTCGTCCTGGTCGACGGCGACTCGGTCACCGGCGTCCTCGACTGGGGCGAGCTCCGACTCGGCGACCCCGCGAAGGACCTGGCCTGGGTGCTCGCCGGTCACCGCGACGCCTTCGACACCGTGATCAGTGCGTACGAGGCGAACGGCGGGGGTCGGGACCGCCAGCTCGCCCAGCGCGCCCGCGTCCACCACGAGCTCGAGACCGCCCAGTGGCTGCTGCACGGCGTGCAGGCGAAGAGCACCGAGGTGGTCGACGACGCGGTCGCGATGATGCACCGGCTGGTCGACGCCGTGCAGACCCCGAGCGCGGCGCCGCTGCAGTCGGTCTCCCCCGAGACGATGGAGATCGGCGAGGTCGAGCAGTTGCTGTCGTCGACCGAGCGTCGACACGGCTGACCCGGCCGCCGCCCCGTCCGTCGCGACCACCCATCGGACGGGAGGCTCCCCGCGGCCCCGCCCCGCGCCTCCCGTCCGACACGGCGTCGGTCCACGTGCCGCAGCGGCCCAGCCCTGATCCGGCCGGCCGACGCACCGGGCCCGGCCGGTCGACGCACCCGGCCGGTCGACGCACCGGATCAGCCGAGCGCCTCCTGCCAGGCGCGCTCGAGACCGGCACGGTCGAGCAGCGCCGTGGGCCGTACCTCGAGGTCGTCCGCGACGAAGTAGAAGACGGCGTCCACCTCGTCGACCGGTCGCCCGGTGAACTCGGCGTACGCCACCCGGTACAGCGCGAGCTGCAGCTGCCGCGCGGCCAGGTCCGCCGTGCCGGTCGGTGCCTTGCCGGTCTTCCAGTCCACCACCTCGGCGCGACCGTCGATCTCGTACACCGCGTCGAGCTTGCACACCACGCTGTGCCCGAGGAACGGGATGTGGATCTCGCGCTCGACCTCCACCGGGGTCAGGTCGGCCCAGCGTGACCGGGCGAAGGTCGCCTGGAACGCCGCCAGTCGTCGTGCGTCGTCGTCGGTGACCGCGGCGTCGGTCGAGGCGTCCACGGCCTCGTCCGCGTCGAGGTCGCGTTCGTCGTCCCACAGGTCGAGGGTCTCGAGCGAGCCACCGCTGCGCGCGCGCTGCTCGACCCACTGGTGGAAGAGCGTGCCGAGCCTGGTCGCACGGTACGGCCGCTCCGGCATGGGCCGGCGCAGGCGCTCGGCGACCGCGTCCGGCTGGCCGATGTAGTCCTTGAACCCCGAGGCCGGGACACGGTGCGGGATCGCGACGCGGCGCCGGTCCGACCGTGCAGCCTGCCGCTCGGCGAGCAGCAGGTCGATGTCCGCCGCGAAGCGCCCGGCCGCACCGGGGTTCGCGTTCCGGACGCGCTCGGCTGCCGCGAGGACCCGGGCACCCCGCTGCCCGAACGGCACGTGCGGCCAGGTCTGGGTCGCCCCGTCCCCGCCGAGGGGGTTCTCCTCGTGCACGGTGCCGTCGGGGACGGCGTCGGCAGCGACGACCCCTGCCGCGACGAGGTCCCGGAGGTACCGACTCGGCGGCGTCGGCTTGACCCCGCCGGCCCACGACGACCCGGACACGAGCAGGTCGTGCCGTGCCCGCGTCAGCGCCACGTAGGTCAGCCGACGCTCCTCGTCCTCGTTCCGGGCCTTCACCTGCTCCTTGTAGGCCTCGATGGCGTCGACGACGCCCTTCTGGTCCGCGTGCCCCCGCCACTCGAGCCGCGGGAGCTCGTCGGCGTCCCCGCGGAACTCGTACGGCAGGCGGCCGAAGCCGAGCCACCCCGAGGATCCTTCCTGCGGTCGGGCGGGGAGCGCGCCCTCGACGAGCCGCGGCACCGCGACCGCGTCCCACTCCAGGCCCTTCGACCCGTGGATCGTCAGGATCTGCACCGTGCCGGCCTCCGGCTCCTCCGACCGCGGGCCCATGTCGTCGCGGCGGGCGGCGGCGTCGATCCAGCCGAGGAAGGCACCGAGGTCGGCGCGGTCGTCGGTCGTCACGAACCCGGCGAGCTCGTCGACGAACGCGTCGAGGAAGGCGGCGCTCCCCTGCTCGTGGGCGGCGACCTCGACGTCGAGCCGCATCTCCTGCACGACCAGGGTCACGAAGTCGACCAGGTCCCCGGCCGCCCGGGCCCGGAGCGCGGCGAGCTGCTGCCCGAGCTCGCGCATCCGCTGGCGGCCGGCGGGACTGATGCCCTCGAGGGCGCCGTGCTCGTCGGGGGCGCTCGCGACGAAGTCGAGCGCGTCGACGATCGATCCGTGCTCCCCGGCGGCGACGGACGCGCGGAACGCCGCGGTCAGCTCGTCGTCGAGGCGCTGCTGCGTGTGGTCGCGGCGGAACAGCCAGCGGGCGAGTTCGTGCAGCGCGGCGACGTCGGCGGCACCGACCCGCCACCGTGCGCCGGCGAGCAGGCGGATGAGGTCGTTGCCGGCCGCCGGGTCGTGGAGCACCCGGAGACACGCCACCAGGTCGACGATCTCGGGTCGCTGCAGGAGGCCGCCGGTGCCGAGCACGTGGAACGGCACCCGGTGTGCACCGAGCGCGGCGGTGAACGCCGACAGGTCCTTCCGCGAGCGCAGCAGCAGCGCCATCGAGCCCTCCGGCGAGGCACTCCGGCGGTCCGCGAACCAGCGGGCGACCGCGTCCGCCTCCTCGGGCAGGGTCTCGGGGAAGACGGCCGTCACCGTGCCGGCGTCCGCACCGGGTCGCGGCGCGAGTCGCTCCACGGCGACCTCCGACGCAGCCGACAGCGGGTCGACGACGGCGTTCGCGCCGGCGAGCACGTCGACCGGGTTGCGCCAGCTCGTGGACAGGGCGAAGGTCACCGGCGCCGGCGTTCCGGCACCGTCCGTCCCCGCGACCGGTGCGTCCGGTGCGACCGGTGCGTCCGGTGCGTCCGGTGCGACCGGTGCGACCGGTGCGACCGCGAAGTCGCGCGGGAAGCGGGCCAGGTTCGCCGCGCTCGCCCCGCGGAAGCCGTAGATCGACTGGTGCGGATCGCCGACCGCCATCACCGGGTGTCCGCGGAAGAGCCGGGCGAGGAAGCGTGTCTGCACCACGGAGGTGTCCTGGTACTCGTCGAGGAGCACCACACGGAACCGGCTCCGCAGGTCGTCGACCACCCGCGGGGCGGACTCGGCCGCGGCGAGCGCGAGGGCGATCTGGTCCGAGAACTCCACGAAGCCGCGGTCGACCTTCTGCCGTCGGAACTCCTCGACGAGGTCGACGAGCGGCTCCAGCGCTCCGATCGCTGCGACGGTGTCGGTCACGGCCTTGTAGGGGTTGCCCCTGGCGTTCCCGGGCAGCTCGAGCAGCGCGCCGAAGTCGATCGCGAAGCGACGCAGGTCGGCCGGGTCGACGAGGTGCTCGGACACCGCCCCGGCGAGGGCCACGACGGCAGCGGTCACGGTGTCGACGTCGCGGTCGAGCCCGGCGAGCCGGTCGTCCCGCGCACCGACGACCACCCGACGGGCGAGCTGCCAGGCGGAGGGCTCGGTGAGCACCTGGGACTCGCCGTCGCGTCCGACCAGCAGGGCGTTCTCGCGGAACACGGCGTTGGCGAACGCGTTGTAGGTGGAGACCGTCGGGGCCTCGAAGGCGTCGCCGGCGGTCAGGAGCCCGACGTCCTCGAGCGCACGGATCCGGTCGTTGATGCGCACGGACAGCTCACCGGCCGCCTTGCGGGTGAACGTCAGCCCGAGCACCTCGGCGGGACGGACGAACCCGTTCGCGAGCAACCACACCACCCGCGACGCCATCGTCTCCGTCTTGCCGCTGCCGGCTCCCGCGACGACGAGCGCGGGAGCGAGCGGCGACTCGATGACCGCACGCTGCTGGTCGGTCGGGCGCGGTCGGCCGAGGGCGTCGGCGATCGCGTCGGCGTCGTGGGCCGCCAGGGGCGCGTCGGCGTCGTGGGCCGCCGGGGGCGCGTCGGCGTCGTGGGCCGCCGGGGGTGCGGCGGTGTCGACACCTGCGTCGGCCCCGGGCTGCGTGTCGGTACCGGTCGTCACCAGGTCACCTCCCCCACCACGTGGATGCGGCACTCGACGCCGGTCCGCGCCCGGTCGCAGTGGTCGTCGACGTTCGCCAGGAAGGTCCGGCCGGCCATCCCCCGCGCGACGGCGTGCAACCGTTCCCGGTAGGCCTCGCGCGCCTCGTCGTCGAAGGCGTGCTGCGTGCGCTCCGAGTACGCCTGTCCCGAGCGGGGGTTCTGCACGAAGACGAGTCGGGCGTCGGCCATCGGCGCGCCCGCCGGGACCCCCTCGACCGCGCCGTCCTCGACCGCGAGCTGGTACGCGCCGAGCTGGGGGTGCTCCGGCATGTCGTTCTTCTCGCTCGGCATGGAGCGGCCGGTCTTCAGGTCGACGACGCTGACCCGCCCGTCGGGGTCGACCTCGATGCGGTCGATGCTGCCGCGCATCCGCGCCGGCCCGGTCACGAGTGCGAACGACGTCTCCGCGCCGAGCAGCCGTCGACCGGCGCTCGCGAACGTGCGCAGGTAGTCGCTGAGCCCCTCGATCATCCGCCGGGTCCGCGCGCGTTCGCGGTCGGCGACCCACGGCGACTCGAAGGTCAGCTCGTCCCAGCGCCCCTCCACGTGGTCCCACAGCGACTCGACGTCGACCGCGGTGGCCCGCTCCATCGCCTCGTGGACGATCGTCCCGATGCCCATGGCCGGGCTCGGCGCGCTGCCACCGAAGGTCTGCACGAACCAGTGCACCGGGCACTCCTCGAAGGTGCCGATACGCGAGGGCGACACCGCGACCGTCGGGGCGACCGGCTCGCCGTCCTCGTGCTCGGGCGCCGGCGGGGCGTCCAGGTCGACCAGCGGTTCCTCCGTCGTCGGCTCGGCCGTCCCGTACCACTCGTCCGGTGACGCGCCGGCGACCCCGGCCTCGGCGAGTCGTGCGAGGGCGGACGCCGCCTCGTGGTCGCCCGAGGCGACGACGCGGCGGCGCAGCGAACCCGCCATGCCCCGGAGCGACAGCGGGTGCACGGTCGGTTGCCGGTCCGGCGGCACCGGGACGAGCCGGACGAAGGGCGACGGTGCCTCGTCGTCGTTGGCGACCGTGCCGATGAGGACCTGGGTGGTGGCGCGGGAGACGGCGCGGGCGAACAACCGGAGCTCGTCCGCGATGACGGCTGCCCGGTCGTCGACGGTCTGGTCGTCGATGCCGGCGGCTGCGCGGACCAGCCCGTCCGGGTCGAGCAGGCTCCCCCGCACCCGGGTGTTCGGCCAGACACCGTCCTGGAGCCCGAGCACGACGACCACGTCGCACTCGAGCCCGATCGTGGCCGAGGGGGTGAGCACGCGCACGCGGCCGGCCGTGCGGTCGGGGCCGATGGAGTCCTCGGGCAGGTCGGCGCCGAGCAGGTCGTCGACGAACACCCGCGCGGGCGCGTCCGGGGTGCGCTCGACGAAGCGCTTCGCCGCGGTGAAGAGCCCGACGACGGCGTCGAGGTGCCGGTCGGCCTCGGCGGCTCCGACACCCCCTGCCGCGGACTGCCCGCCCCAGGCCGTCGCGAGGCCGCTGCGCTCCCACAGTCCCCACAGGATCTCCTCGATGCTGGCGTCCGCGGCGGCGTCCGCCCGCGCCTGCACGAGGCTGCGGGCGAGTCGGGTCGCGCGTCGGGCGAAACCGGCGTCGACGGTGGCGAGCCGTTCGGGGGCACCGAGCGCCTCGACGAGCAGCTCGTCGGCGGTACGGGTCCCGCCGCCCGCGAGTTCCTCACGACGCAGGGCGAGCCGGAGACGGCGCATCGCGAGGGTGTCCAGGCCCCCGAGGGGTCCGGTCGCGAACGACGTCGCCAGGTCGGCACCGAGCGGGAGCACCCCGAGCGCGACCGCGGCGGCGTCGAGCAGCGCCCGGGCAGCGCTGTCGTCACGCGGGCGCACCGGAGCGGCGCCGGCCGTCGCGGGCACCTCGGCGACGGACAGGGCACGCACGAGCTCCGGGATGGCGGCTCCGCTGCGGGTGACGACGGCCATCCGGTGCCACGGCAGGCCGTCCAGCAGCCGGTGTTCACGGAGGCGCCGGGCGACGGCGACGACGAGCGCCGAACGGCTGCCGGCCTCGAGGTGCAGCACGGCGTCGCTCCGGGCTCCGGTCGTCGACGCGACGGCGGTGCGCTGGCGTCCGGCCGCGGCGGCCCCGATGCGCGCCGTCACCGCGCCGACGAGCTCCCGGACCGGTGCCGCGTGCCGGTGCACCGTGCCGAGCACGACCTCGTCGACGCGCGCCACACCGAGCCGGGTGGCCAGGCGTCCGAGCACGTCCGGCTCCGCACCGCGGAACGCCGAGGCCGCGATGTCCGGGTCCCCGAACGCCACGACCTGCACCCCGGAGCGGGCGAGCGCCCCGAGCAGGGCGACCTCGCCCTCGACGAGTTCCTGCGTGTCGTCCACGACGACCAGGCGCAGCGCGGCGACACTCGCCGGGACCTCGTGTCGCAGCACCGCGGCGGTCGCGAACGCCACGAGCTCCGCAGCGTCGAGACTGCTGCCACGGAAGGCCGTCACCGCTGCGCGGTACTCGTCCACGAAGTCACCGACCGCGCGCCACTCGGGGCGACCGCGCTCGTCGGCGAGCTCCCGCATGTCCTCGGGCTCCACCCCGGCGGCCACGGCGCGCATCATCACGTCGCGGAGTGCCGTGCGGAAGCCGGCCCGTTCCCGTACGACGGCGGTGATCGGCGCCGGCCACTCCGGTCCGACCCCGTCGGTCTCGTGCCCCGCGAGCAGGTCGGCGATGATGCGGTCCTGCTCGCCACCCGTGAGCAGCGTCGGCGGCTCCTGCCCCTGCAGCGCGGCGGCGTGCGCGACGACCTGGAAGGCCAGGGAGTTGACCGTCCGGGCGAGCGCGCCGGGGACCGCCCGGTCGACCGCGGCCGCCAGGCGATCGCGGAGCGCCGTGGCTGCGGTTCGGGCCGAGGTCAGCGCGAGCACCGTGGCGTGACCGTCCGGCGAGACCGCGTCCGGACGGGAGAGCCGGTCGGCGACGAGCCGCGCGAGCGTGGTGGTCTTGCCGGTGCCCGGCGCGCCGAGCACGGCGGCGTGCCGCCCCTCCGGCAGCGCGAGCACGGCGTCCTGCGCGGGGTCGGCGACGAGCGGGCGGACGACCCCGACGTCCTCGGGGAGGGTCGTCAGCGTGGTCCTGGGCACGCGGACACGGTACCGAGGACGGCCGACAGCAACGCTCGACGCACCGGGACCGCCGTCGGCGGTGCGCCCCCGGCGAACGCCCGGGCCGACGGGGTACCGCTCGGATACGCTGTGCTCGTGGACATCAAGATCGGCATCATCAACAGCCCGCGCGAGATCGCCTTCGAGACCGCCCAGAGCGCCGAGGAGATCGAGCAGGCCGTGGCAGCGGCCCTCGAGTCGCAGTCGACCCACCTCTCCCTCAAGGACGAGAAGGGCCGCCGGTTCATCGTGCCCGTCGCCTCGCTCGCCTACGTCGAGGTCGGCGCAGAGGAGTCCCGCCGCATCGGCTTCGTCGCCTGACGTGGAGCTGCTCTTCGCCGTGCTCGGCGGCCTCATCGCGGGGGCCGTCGCGCACGTCGTGGTGCCGTGGCGCTCGACGCGCGGCGCACTGCTCGGACCCGTCGTCGGCGGCGTCGTGGCGGCCGTCGTGTGGGAGGCCCTGACCTGGGCCGGTTGGCCGTACGACGGCGGATGGATCTGGGTCGTGGCCCTGGTGGGTGCCGGGGTCGTCGCCGTCGTGACCGAGTGGGTCCTGGGTCGTCGTCGCACGGCCGCAGACGAGCACGCCTTCGAGCGCGCACGCACCGAGCGCGCCTGACCGAGCAGGCCCGAGCGAGCGCGCCCCGCGCCCCGGGCCGTCGACGCGGCCCGCGCCTCAGGCGGTCAGGCCGAGTGCGTCCATCCGCCGTGTGTGCGCAGCGATGAGCTCCGTCCACACCGGCTCGAGCTTCTCCTGGTCCTCACGGGCGTGGACCGCCAGCGCCGACCGTGCCACGAGCAGCGTGTCCCCCACGAGCCGCCGGCCCCACATCGCCAGGCGCGACCCGACCCGCGGGTCCTGCTCGATGTGCGCTGCCAGCTCCTCGACGACCGCCGGTTCCTCGCGCGCGTCGAACACCGTCCGCAACCGCTGTCGGACGTCGAGCGGCAGCGACCGGAGCAGGCTGCCGAAGAGGTCGTTGAGGATCCCTGCCGTCACGTAGCCCGTGAGCATCGACTCGTACCAGTCAGCGCCGCTCGTGCGCAGCAGGAAGCGGTCGATCGCCTCGCGGTGGGGCTCCATGAGCTCCGCCGGCGCCCACCCGCCTCGTTCGATCTCGGCGACGATCGTCCGGTGCCGCTCGAGCGCGGTCGTCGCGAGCACGCCCGTGACGAGTCGCCCGGACATCGTCGGCGCCGCGGCACCGGCTCGACCCATCGTCTCGTAGAGCGACAGCTGCAGGTAGGCCGCCTGCCCCAGGTACACGTCGAGCTCGGGACTCACGTCGTCCAGCTGCAGGCGCTCCACGGGCTTGGCGTTCCGCGGGTTCCGCGACGCCAGCCACGCGGCGGCGAGCTGCGCAGCGCGCTTCCGGTTCCACCACGACACCACGCGCCAAGCATACGGGCCGCGGGCACCACTCCCGCCCGGCGGGCGCTGTCCTCGCCCGCCGTCGGTAGACTGGCCTGGACTTCCACCAGGACTAAGGTGATTCTTTGACTTTCGCAGACCTCAACATCGAGCAGGACATCGTCGACGCGCTCGCGACGAAGGGCATCGCCGAGCCCTTCCCGATCCAGCAGCAGACGATCCCGCTCGCCCTCACCGGCCAGGACATCATCGGCCAGGCCAAGACGGGTACCGGCAAGACCTTCGGCTTCGGCCTGCCGCTGATCCAGCGTCTCGGCGCCGACCCGGAGCACGGCGTGAAGGCGCTCGTCGTCGTCCCGACCCGCGAGCTCGCGGTCCAGGTGACCGAGGACCTCGAGCTCGCCACCTCGAACCGGTCGACCACGATCGTGTCGATCTACGGCGGCAAGGCGTACGAGGGCCAGATCGAGCAGCTCAAGGCCGGCGCGCAGATCGTCGTCGGCACGCCCGGTCGCCTCATCGACCTGCAGCGCCAGCGCCTGCTCGACCTGTCGAAGGTGCAGGAGGTCGTGCTCGACGAAGCAGACCGCATGCTCGACCTCGGCTTCCTGTCGGACATCGAGCGCATCTTCCAGGCCGTCCCCGCGGTGCGCCACACCATGCTCTTCTCGGCGACGATGCCGGCTCCGATCGTGGCGCTGGCCCGCCGGTTCATGACGCGCCCGGTGCACATCCGCGCGACGGACCCCGACGAGGGCCTGACGCAGGCGAACATCAAGCACGTCATCTACCGCGCGCACTCGCTCGACAAGGACGAGGTCATCGCCCGCATCCTGCAGGCCGAGGGCCGCGGCAAGACCGTGATCTTCACGCGCACGAAGCGCGCCGCCGCGAAGCTCGTCGAGGAACTGAAGGACCGTGGCTTCAACGCTGCCGCCGTCCACGGCGACCTCAACCAGGAGCAGCGCGAGCGCGCGATGGCGGCGTTCAAGGCCGGCAAGCGCGACGTGCTGATCGCGACCGACGTCGCGGCGCGCGGCATCGACGTGGACGACGTCACGCACGTCATCAACCACACGATCCCGGACGACCCGGACACCTACCTGCACCGCGCCGGCCGCACCGGTCGTGCCGGCAAGACGGGCATCGCGGTCACCTTCGTGGACTGGGACGACCTCCACAAGTGGACGCTCATCGACAAGGCCCTCGAGTTCGGCATCCCCGAGCCCGTCGAGACCTACTCGTCGTCGCCGCACCTGTTCGCCGACCTCGACATCCCCGCCGGGACGAAGGGCCGCCTGCCCGGTGCGCCCTCGCACGCGGCCGAGGCAGGTTCCTCCGCCGGCCGTGGCACGCAGCGGACCGGTGACCGTCGCGGCTCCGAGCGCAGCGGTGACCGCCAGGGCGGCTCGCGTCCGCGCTCGCGCACCCGGTCGGGAGGCTCGTCCGACGCCGTCACGTCGGCTCCGGCCGCCGACTCCACGGGTCCTGACGCCGCGCAGCCCGCCGGCGAGGGCTCGACCACCGACGGGGCCGCGAAGCGCCGTCGCCGTCGTCGTCGCCGCAGCGGTTCCGCCGAGGCGACCACCTCGGCACCGCAGGGCACCGGCGAGGGCGAGTAGCGCCTCCCGTCCGAAGGCCCCGTCACCCACGTGACGGGGCCTTCGTCACGTCCGCGTGCCTGCCCGCCGGGGACCCCGACAGGGGCGGACGTCAGGCCAGGCGGGAGCCCGCTCCGTGCACCGGGTCGCTGCCGGTGGCCTGGTCGACGATGGCGTCGAAGGAGTGCCGCGCGGTCCGGTGCTCGCCGAACCGGTTCGGCTTGCCGGTGCCGTGGTAGTCGCTCGAGCCGGTGACGAACAGGTCGTAGCGACCGGCCCAGTCGAGCAGCGTCCGCTTGCCGTGAGCGAGGTTCTCGCGGTGGTCGACCTCGAGCCCGCCGAGGCCGGCGTCGACGAGGTCGCGCAGCATGGGCTCGTCGATCACGATCCCGCGCGAGGACGCCGCCGGGTGCGCGATCACCGGCACGCCACCGGCGCCGCGGATGAGCTCGACGCCGCGCAGGGGCGTCGGCGCCTCGTGCGGTTCGTAGTAGCCGGAGGCCGGGTGCAGGATCCCGCGGAACGCCGCGCTGCGATCCGGCTCGAGCCCCCGGGCGACCAGGGCGTCGGCGATGTGCGGGCGACCGATGGTGGCGCCGTCGCGCGCCTGGGCGAGGACGTCGTCCCACGTGATCGGGTGGTCGCGACCGATGCGCTCGACCATGCGCCGTGCCCGCGCGAACCGGCCGTCGCGGATCCGGGCGGTCTCCGCGACCAGGGCCTCGTCGGTCGGGTCGACCAGGTAGCCGAGCACGTGCACGCTCCGGTGGCCGACGCGGGTGCTCAGCTCGAGGCCGGGGAGCAGCGACATCGGGCGGTCGCGGACGGCGGCGGTCGCCTCGTCCCAGCCGGCCGTCGTGTCGTGGTCCGTCAGGGCGACGCCGTCGAGGCCGGCAGCAGCGGCGGCAGCGACGAGCTCCGCCGGCCGCTCGGTGCCGTCGGACACGCTCGAGTGGGCGTGCAGGTCGATGAACGGATCGGGCACGTCGACCATGCTACCGACAGGTGAACAGCCGCTCAGGCCGGAGGGTCAGCTCGGTGCGATGATGGGTGACATGGCCGACACCACTCCTCGCGCGACGAGCAACCGATCCACCACCCCCGGGTCCTCGACCTTCAAGGACCACATCGCGTCGCAGTGGGCGGACCGGGAGCGTCCCACCCCCGAGCCGCGCGAGCAGTCGCCCTTCGCGGCGGAGCGACGTGCTCGCATCTCGGAGCTGCACCCCGGACGCACGATCGTCGTCCCCGCGGGTCAGGCGAAGGTGCGGTCGAACGACTGCGACTACCCGTTCCGTCCGCACTCGACCTTCGCGCACCTGACCGGCTGGGGCACCGACACGGTCGTCGGCTCCGTCCTGGTGATGACCCCGAACGGGTCCGGTCACGACGCCACGCTGTACTTCCGCGCCACGGCCGGCCGTGACTCCGAGGAGTTCTACGCGAACCCCGAGATCGGTGAGTTCTGGGTCGGGCCCCGCCCCTCGCTCGACGAGGTCGCCGCCGACCTGGGTCTCGCGACGGCCGACCTCGGCGCCTTCGCCGGGGTGGCCGACGGCCTCGACGCATCCGTCCTGCTCGTCCGCGATGCCGACGCCGAGCTGACGCGCGCCCTCGACACCCGACTCGGCACGACGGTCGGCGGTGCGGACGCCGTGGACGGGGCCCCGGCGACCGAGGACGTGCTCTCCCGTGACCTGTCCGAGCTCCGGCTGGTCAAGGACGCGTACGAGGTGCGCGAGCTCCGGAAGGCCGTCGAGGCCACGGGGTCGGGCTTCGACGACGTCATCGCCGACTTCGACGCCGTGCTCGCGCACCCTCGCGGCGAGCGCATCGTCGAGGGCACGTTCAACCGTCGCGCACGGGCCGACGGCAACACGGTCGGCTACGACACGATCGCCGCGTCCGGCCACCACGCGTGCATCCTGCACTGGACCCGCAACGACGGCGCGGTGCAGCCGGGCGACCTGATCCTGATCGACGCCGGCGTCGAGGTCGACTCGTTCTACACCGCCGACATCACCCGGACGCTCCCCGTGTCGGGCACCTTCACCGACGTGCAGCGCATGGTCTACGAGGCCGTGCTCGAAGCCGCCGACGCCGCGTTCGCGATCGTGAAGCCGGGCATCACCTTCCGCGAGGTGCACGCGACCGCGATGGAGGTCATCGCGAAGAAGACCGCCGAGTGGGGCTTCCTGCCCGGTACGGCCGAGGAGTCGCTGCAGCCGGACAACCAGTTCCACCGCCGCTACATGGTGCACGGGACGAGCCACCACCTCGGGCTCGACGTCCACGACTGCGCGAAGGCCCGTCGCGAGATGTACATCGACGGCGTCGTGCAGGCGGGCATGGTGTTCACGATCGAGCCCGGCCTGTACTTCCAGCAGGACGACCTGACCGTGCCCGAGGAGTTCCGCGGCATCGGCGTCCGGATCGAGGACGACGTCCTGGTGACCGAGGACGGCGCCGAGAACCTGTCGGTCGGCATCCCCCGGACCCCCTCGGAAGTGGAGGGGTGGATCGCCCGCACCGGCCGCTAGCCTGAGCGGGTGACGATGCCCGACGCCTCCCCCAGCACGACGTCCGCCCCGACCGACGGCCCGATCGCGCCGCGCGGGCTGGTGATCGACGTCGAGCACTTCGACTCGCCCGACGCACAGCGGCTCCGTGCCGCTCAGCGTCTGGAGATCGACCGGGCCTACGGCGGGGACACCGAACCGGGCGAGAAGCCGACGGCCGACTCGATCGCGGTCTTCTTCCTGGCCCGCGACGAGGACGGCACGCCCCTCGGCTGCGGTGGCCTGCGCCTGGTGCAGGACGGCATCGCCGAGGTGAAGCGGATGTACGTGCGGCCGGAGTCCCGCGGGGCCGGTGTCTCGAGCGCGATCCTCCGTCGCCTCGAGGAGGCCGCGATCGACCTGGGTTCCCCGGCGCTCGTGCTCGAGACCGGCGACGAGCAGAAGCGCGCGATCGGGTTCTACGAGCGCGAGGGCTTCCGCCGCATCGCGCAGTTCGGGCCGTACGTCGGAGCGGCGCGGTCGATGTGCTACTCGAAGGTGCTCTGACCACCGAGCCCTGACCGGCGACCCGTGACCGGAGCCCTGACCGGTCACGCGCCGCAACGCAGGACGCCCGCGTCGACGATCGTCGACGCGGGCGTCCTGCGGTTCGGTCCCTCCGTCAGCCGCGCTCGCCGTCGCGGCGGTCGTCGGGTGCCGAGCCGGGTCGCTGGTCCGCACCGGCGGGGCGGCCGCCGGCTCCGTCGACGCGCTCCCCGTACTGCGGGGGCTGGCCCGGTCGTGACTGCGGGACACGCGGGTCCGACGTCGGCGCCGGCTGCTGCGCCGTCTGCGGGGTCTCGCCGTACCGGGGGCCGTCGTTCGTCCCGTACCGCGGGCCGTCGTTGGTCCCGTACCGCGGACCGGCGGCCGACGGGCCGGACTGCTGCGGGCCTCCAGGCCGGTGCTGCTGCGGCTGGTGCGGCGTCGCGTGCCCACCGTAGGGCGAGCCCTGCTGGGGGCCCGGACGCCACGGCTCCTGGCCCTGGGACGGACGGGCCTGCGAACCCGGCGCGCCCGGCTGCGGAGCGTCGTTCCAGTGCGTCGACGGCGTCGCGCCGTGCTGGCCGAGGATCCGCTGCGCCTGGCCGGTGAGCTGCGGGTCGACGACGATCTGGTAGTTCGTGGCGAGCACCTGGTGCACGCTCGTGAAGTCCCGCTGCCGCTTCGTGATCGCGAACGAGACGATGCCGTACAGCATGCCGAACGCGGCACCGATGATCGCCGCGGCGATGATCAGCCCGCCCGCGGTCGGTGAGAACAGCGTCAGGACGATGCCGAAGAAGATGCCGAGCCAGAGACCGGAGAGCGCGCCCGCGATGGCCGCACGGCCGTAGGTCATCTTCCCGGTGACGCGCTCGACGGTCTTCAGGTCGTTGCCGACGATCGAGATCTTGGCGACGGGGAAGTCCGCCTCGGCGAGCTTCGCGACGACGCGCTGGGCATCGGGGTAGCTGTCGTAGGTGCCGAGGACGTCCCCACGCGGCAGCGTCGGGAAGGCCTGGGCGGTGCGTCCGGCGAACGGGCTCTGGTTGCTCACCCAGCCATCATCCACCGGGCACCTTGCGATCACACGTGCGCCTCCCGGGAACCTCCGGGGCAGGGGCGCAGCGGCTGGTGCACCGAGCCGCACGTCCCCTCGGTGTGCGCAGGGTGCGCTCGTCCCCGGCCCGCGCGGCAGCGACTACGCTGGACGGGTGAGCGCCACGAAGGTCTTCGTCGCCCGCCTCGCCGGGTGCTCCGTCTTCGACCCCGCGGGCGACCGCGTCGGTCGCGTCCGGGACGTCCTGGTCGTGTACCGCCGCGTCGACGCCCCGCACGTCGTCGGGCTCATCGTCGAGGTGCCCGGCAAGCGCCGCATCTTCCTCAGCATCGGCCGCGTCACGTCGATCGGCGCCGGTCAGGTCATCACCACCGGCATCGTCAACATGCGTCGCTTCGAGCAGCGCGGGGGTGAGGTGCGCGTCATCGCGGAGATGCTCGGCCGCAAGGTCCTGCTGACGCGCGACCGCATCCGCGCCACGATCGAGGACGTCGCGATCGAGGACCGCGGACAGGGCGACTGGGAGGTGTCGCAGCTCTTCCTCCGCAAGCCGAAGACGACCCCGTCGCCGTTCGGCAAGGGCCCGACGACCTTCGCCACGTGGAACGAGGTCACCGAGGACGAGCTCCCCGGCGAGGCCCAGTCCGCCGAGCACGTCATCGCCGCCTACTCCGACCTGGTCCCGGCCGACCTGGCGTCGACGCTGCTCGACCTGCCCGAGGAGCGCCGGTTCGAGGTCGCCGAGGAGCTCCCCGACGACCGGCTCGCCGACGTGCTCGAGGAGATGCCCGACCAGGAGCGCATCGAGATCCTGACCCGGCTCGAGGACGCCCGCGCAGCCGACGTCCTCGACCAGATGCAGCCCGACGACGCCGCAGACGTGCTCGCGCAGTTCCCCGACGACCGGAGCGAGGCGCTGCTGCAGCTCATGGAGCCGGAGGAGGCGCAGGACGTCCGCATGCTCCTCGAGTACGAGCCGGACACCGCGGGTGGTCTCATGACCACCGAACCCGTCATCGTCTCCGCGGACGCGACCGTGGCCGAGGGGCTGGCGCTCATCCGCCGGCACGAGCTCGCCCCGGCGCTCGGCGCGAGCGTGTGCGTGGTGCTGCCGCCCTACGAACCGCCGACCGGTCGGTTCCTCGGGCTCGTGCACTTCCAGCGCATGCTCCGGTACCCGCCGAACGAGCGCCTCGGCACGCTCATCGACCAGCAGACCGAGCCGGTCCGCGTCGACGCGAGCGCTGCCGAGGTCACGCGCGTGATGGCGACCTACAACCTCGTGTCCGTCCCCGTGGTCGACGACGCCCACCGTCTGGTCGGGGTGGTGACGATCGACGATGTCCTCGACCACGTCCTGCCGGACGACTGGCGAAGTCACGGCGAGGGGGATGCCCCCTCGCGACTCCGCCAACGCCAGCGCAAGACGCCCGTGACGACGGGGAGGAGGACCACCCGTGGCCCGAACGGATGACAACCGCCAGGGGCGACTCGACTCGCCGAAGGGCATGCGCACACGCGTGCTCCCGACCCGCCGCCGTGGTCGTGGCGACACCTTCGGTCGTGCGACCGAGGGCATCGCCCGCGGCATGGGGACGCCCTGGTTCCTGGTCGGTCTGACGCTCTTCTGTGCCCTGTGGATGGGCTACAACACCCTGGCGCCGAAGCCGCTGCAGTTCGACTCGGCTGCGATCGGCTTCACCGCGCTCACCCTGGTGCTCTCACTGCAGGCCTCCTACGCGGCACCGCTCATCCTGCTCGCGCAGAACCGGCAGGACGACCGCGACCGCGTGCAGTTCGAGCAGGACCGCCAGCGCGCCGAGCGCAACCTCGCCGACACCGAGTACCTGGCCCGCGAGGTCGTCGCCCTCCGTCTGGCGATGCGGGAGATGGCGTCGAAGGACTTCATCCGCGCCGAGATCCGGTCGCTGCTCGAGGAGCTCGACCGGCGGGACGCCGAGGAGGCAGCGCTGCGCGCCGACTCCGTCGACGACGGTGAGGGAGCGACGAGCACGCGTGGCTGACGGCACCGCAGCGACGCCCGACGAGCAGCTCGGCGCCGCGGTCCTCGCTGCGCTCGGTCGCGTGATCGACCCCGAGATCCGCCGCCCCGTCACGGAACTCGACATGATCCGCGGGGTCGACGTCCGGCCGGGAGGCTCGGTGCGGGTCGACCTGCAGCTCACGATCGTCGGGTGCCCCGCCGCCGACACCATCGAGCGCGACGTGCGGTCGGCCGCCGGTTCCGTGGACGGCGTGCACCACGTCGACGTCGACGTCGACGTGATGAGCCCGGCGACCCGCGCCGCCCTCACCGAACGCCTCCGTGCCGGCCGGCCGCGCGGCGTGCAGTTCACCCCGGACTCCCTGACCCGCGTGATCGCCGTCACGAGCGGCAAGGGCGGGGTCGGGAAGTCGACGGTCACCGTCAACCTGGCCGTCGCGCTCGCAGCGGCCGGTCAGCGGGTCGGCATCGTCGACGTCGACGTGCACGGCTTCAGCGTGCCCGGCCTGATGGGGTTGACCGACGAGCACGGCGTCGCACCCCGGCCGACCCGCGTCGACAACATGATCCTGCCGCCGGTCGCCCACGAGGTGAAGGTCGTCTCGATCGGCATGTTCGTCGACGACGTCTCGACCGCGGTGTCCTGGCGTGGACCGATGCTGCACCGCACGGTCTCGCAGTTCCTGACCGACGTCTGGTTCGGCGACCTCGACGTGCTCCTGCTCGACCTGCCGCCCGGCACCGGCGACGTGGCGATCTCGGTCGGGCAGCTGCTCCCCCACGCCGAGGTGCTCGTCGTCACGACGCCCCAGGCCGCGGCCGCCGACGTCGCCGAGCGGAGCGGGGTCGTCGCACGGCAGACCGGGCAGAAGGTCATCGGTGTGGTCGAGAACATGGCCGGGCTCGTGCAGCCCGACGGCAGTGTCCTGCACCTGTTCGGCGAGGGCGGCGGCGACGAGACCGCCGCTCGGCTCTCCCGGGGGCAGGACGTCCCCGTGCCGGTGCTCGGCCGCGTGCCCCTGTCGGTCCCGCTCCGGGAGGGCGGCGACGCCGGCGTCCCCGTCGTGCTCGGCGCCCCGGAGGACCCCGCCGCGGTCGCCCTGCGGTCCGTCGCCGAGACCATCACCACGATGGGACGGGGCCTGGCCGGACGGAAGCTCGGACTCAGTCTGTCCTGAGCGATCGTCGCGCACGGGCCGACGCGCCCGCTAGCGTGGCCGCATGGACAGCTCCGACCACGTCAGCGTCGACTGGGACGCCGCCCGCGCGACGAACCGCGCGAACTGGGACGACCGGGTCCCCATCCACGAGGGCGCGTACGACGTCGCCGCGCTCGACGACCCGGCACACCGGTCGGACGTCGTGCGCGACGACCTGCCCGCGCTCACACCGTGGCTGCCCGGCGGCACGCTCGCGGGGCTCGACGTCTGCCACCTGCAGTGCCACATCGGCACCGACACGGTCTCGCTGGCCCGCGAGGGTGCACGCCTCACCGGGGTCGACTTCTCGGCACCGGCGCTCGCGTCGGCAGCGGCCCTGGCCGACCGGCTCGGCCTCGACGTCACGTGGGTGGAGACCGACGTCCTCGACGCCCGCGCGGCCGTCGCGGGCGACTTCGACGTCGTCTACACGAGCATCGGCACGATCTGCTGGCTCCCGGACCTCGACCGCTGGGCCGCGCAGGTCGCGGGGCTCCTCCGGCCGGGCGGGGTGTTCTTCATCCGCGACGGACACCCCGCGATGTACGCCCTGGACGAGGACGCGCCGGAGCTCGCGACGCGACACCGGTACTTCCCCGACGGCACGGCCCAGCAGTGGGAGGACGCGGGCACCTACGTCGGCGAGGGCACCGTCGCGAACACCCGGACGTACGAGTGGCCGCACCCGCTGTCCGAGGTCGTCAACGCCCTGCTCGGCGCCGGACTGCGTCTCCGCCGACTGGACGAGGGGCGCACCCTGCCGTGGCGGTTCAGCCCGCACATGGAGGAGGACGGCCACGGTTCGTGGGTGTGGCCCGCCCCGGACCGCGACCGGATCCCGACGACGTTCACGATCGTCGCGACGCGTGATTGAGAACGGACGGGAGGCCCGGTGCCAGCTGGCACCGGGCCTCCCGTCCGTCGTGTCGTGACGGGAGCCGCGTCAGGTCGCCTCGGTGTCGAAGGGGGCCGGCTCGCCCTCGGCGAGCGGCACCACCGGCGCCGTCGCACGCACCTTCGACGCGGTGACCTGCGCGGTCTCCACCGCGGCCGTGCTGCCGGCGGCGGTGCCCCCGGAGTCGAGCAGGGCGTCGCGGATGATGCGACGGGGGTCGTACTGCCGGGGGTCGAGCTTCTGCCAGTCGACGTCGTCGAACTCGGGGCCCATCTCCTCGCGCATGCGGTCCTTCGCGGTGTCCGCGAACCGGCGGATCGCCTTGACGAACTCGGCGAGCTTCTGCGCGTACATCGGCAGGCGCTGCGGCCCGAGCAGCAGCACCGCGATGATCCCGATGATCAGGATCTTGTTGAAGTCGATGGACACGGCAACGAGCGTAACCCGTCCCACTGCGCCGCACCCGTAGAGTTGTCTCCCGAACGGAGTGTGCGTGTCAGAGAAAGAGTCGAACTGGAAGTTCGCCGAGGACATCGTCTCGGAGCCCGAGGTGATCGCCCGAGCGCGAGAGCACTCCCTCGAACTCGGGGTCGAAGCCGTCTCCCCCGCGATCGGCGCCCAGATCGCCGTGGTCGCAGCGGCATCGCGCGCGACGAGCATGATCGAGATCGGCACCGGGCTCGGCGTCTCGGGGCTCTACCTGCTGCGCGGCGCGCCCGATGCGACCCTCACGACGATCGACGTCGAGGTCGACCACCAGCAGTACGCCCGTGACGCCTACGTCGCCGCCGGCACGGCGCCCTCGCGCGTCCGGCTCATCCCGGGTCGGGCGAACCAGGTGCTGCCCCGGATGAACGAGGCGTCGTACGACGTCGTCCTCGTCGACGCCGACCCCGAGCACGTGATCGAGTACGTGGAGCACGGACTCCGCCTCGCGCGCGTCGGGGGCACCGTGCTCGTGCCGCACGCGCTCTGGCGCGGTCGCGTCGCGGACCCGGTGCGTCGGGACCGCGCGACGACGGACTTCCGACTGCTGCTCACCGAGGTCTCGACCTCGGGCGCGGTGCGGAGTGCGCTCTCCCCCGCCGGGGACGGGCTGCTGCAGATGACGAAGGTCTCGGCCTGACCCGCCGGACGTCCTGACCCGACGGACGTCCTGGACCGACGGACATCCTGATCCGATGGACGTCCTGGATCGACGGACGTCGCGGCCCGGTCTGCCGGTTCCGTCGGCCACGACGCACACGAGAGGCCCGGAGCGTACGCGCTCCGGGCCTCTCGTCGTGGTGCGTCGACGGACTAGGCGGAGACGACCTCTGCCAGTGCGTCGTGGAGTTCCTTGGCCTCGGCGTCGTTGACCGAGACCACCAGGCGGCCTCCACCTTCGAGCGGAACCCGCACGATGATGAGTCGACCCTCCTTGACAGCCTCCATCGGCCCGTCACCGGTCCTCGGCTTCATCGCTGCCATCAGATGTCCCCTTTCGTGCAGAAGATGCAGGCCCATTATCCCGTACCGAGGGGGCAACTGCGAAACCGCCCAGGTTGGGGGTGTCGGAATGCGACGTTCTCGCGGCTCCGGGTGGTCACCTTGGCGTGTGCCGAACATCCGCTCCATGCTGCGTCCACAGGTCGATCCGGTCGTCGAGGCGGTGCCGAGGGGCATGCGCATCGCCGGAGCGTTCTCGTGGCGCTTCCTCGTGGTGGTGGCTGCCCTCGCCGTCGTCGTCGCCCTCGTGGTCCTGCTGCAGGACATCCTCGTGCCGTTCCTGGTCGGGCTGCTCGTCTGCGCACTGCTCGCCCCCTTCTCGGCGTTCCTGCAACGTCACCGGTGGCCGAAGTGGCTCGCCGTGCTCACGGCCTGCATCTCGGTCGTGGTCGTCCTCGGTGTCCTGGCGCTCGTCGTGACGGCGCAGATCCGCTACGACCTGCCGACGCTCGAGCGTCGACTGACGAGCAACGTGCAGACCTTCCAGACCCTGCTCGCGTCCGAGCCGTTCGGCATCACCTCGGCGCAGGTCACGAAGTACCTGGCGGAGGCGACGAAGTTCCTGCAGACCCACGTCGCGTCGATCCTGTCCGGGGCCGCCGAGGCGGGCAGCGGGCTGGTGCACGCGCTCGAGGGGCTGTTCATCGTGGTGTTCACGACGATCTTCGTGCTCATCGACGGCCGCCGGATCTGGTCGTGGGTGGTGCGGATCTTCCCGCGACGCTCGCGCGGGCGCATCGACGCCGCGGGTCAGGCGGGGTGGAAGACCCTCACCAGCTTCATCCGCGTACAGCTCGTCGTCGCGGTGACGGACGCACTCGGCATCGTCATCGGCGCGCTCGCGCTCGGCCTCCCGCTCGCCGTCCCGATCGGCGTGATCGTGTTCTTCGGCGCGTTCGTCCCGGTGGTCGGGGCGATCGTCGCCGGCATCGTCGCCGTGCTCATCGCGCTGGTCTTCAACGGACTGGTCCCGGCGCTGGTCATGCTCGCCGTGGTGGTGGTGGTCCAGCAGCTCGAGAGCCACGTGCTGCACCCGTTCCTCACCGGCTCGGCCGTCCGGGTGCACCCGCTCGGCGTCGTGCTCGGCGTGACCGCGGGCACCACGATCGCCGGCGTCGTCGGAGCCTTCTTCGCCGTACCGTTCATCGCGACGGTGAACGCGATGGTGCACGCCGCGGCCGACTGGCGCCCGGGCGAGGACCCCTCGGCGACACCCGCCGCCGAGGACTCAGACGACCGCGAGGTCGATCACGGCGGCGTCCAGTCGTAGCCGTCGACCCACCAGCAGGTGTACAGCCAGACGAACTGCAGACCGAGACAGACCGCGACCACCAGCACCCGGTAGCCCGACGACCGCGGGAGGGCCACGATGCCGAGGAGCGGCGCGATCGGCAGCAGGATGCGCCAGGTGCTCGACTGCGGGAAGAACACGGCGAGCAGGTAGACGACGTAGGCCACGCCCCACAACCGCAGCTCGAGGCCGACGCGCCGCACAGCGGGGTGCGCGACGAACACCGCGAACCCGACGAGCGCCACGGCGAGCAGGATCCCGCCCGCCGGCTGCCCGAACCACCAGCCGGCGCCCTGGATCCACGGCGCGAACGGGACGAGTTCCCGCCACCCGATGTACGACGACCGCCAGGCGAGCTCGGTATCGGTGTACGCCTTCGGGACCCCGGTCACCGCCCACGCGATCGCCGGCCATGCGAGTCCGACGAGCCCCGAGACCGCACCCACGACGAGTGGCGGCAGAGCGGTGCGCAGGGTCGGCCGCTCCACCTCGCGCACCCATGACGGCCGGATCGTCCAGGCGGCCAGGAACAGCACCACGAGGAACGCGAACGCGAGCCCGGTCGGTCGGGTCATCCCGAGCAGCAGCACGACCGGCACCATCGTCCACCAGCGGCGGTCCACCATCAGCAGCAGGGCGACCAGGAGCAGGAAGAGCCCCATCGCCTCGGCGTAGGCAACCTGGAACACAGCGGACACCGGCGCGACGCAGAACAGCACCGTGGCGAACGTCGCCCGGCCGTCGTCGAGGAAGCGGCCCATCAGCCGTCGGAACACCAGCGCAGCGCCCCACCCGGCGACCAGCGACACCGTGACCGCGACGGCCTCGAACGACGCCCCGGTCAGCACCATCAGCCCTCGGACGAGGAACGGGTACGCGGGCATGAACGCCCACGCGTTCTCGGTGACGTGGCCCGCGGCGTCCATCGGCAGGGTCGACGGGTACCCGTTCGACGCGATCACCCGGTACCAGGCGCCGTCCCAGATCGATGCGAAGGACAGGTACGACGGACGCGCGCCGGTGAACGAGTTGGCGGTCTGCACTCCGGCGAAGGCCAGGAGCATCGCCCCCGTCACGAGACGCGCGACCACGTAGACGACGGTGACCCGGACCCACCAGGGCACGAGCCGGTAGCGCGCGCGCCAGCGGCCGGCGCCGTGGAGCCCCGCGACGGTGCGCGCGGGGCCGGTGGTCACGCCGTCAGCCACCGACGCAGGCCGTCCTCGACCGCGGTGATCTGGTCGACGGGGACCTGCTCGTCGTCGTGGTGGGCGAAGACCGGCTCGCCGGGACCGTAGTTGACCGCCGGGACCCCGAGCGCCGAGAAGCGGGCGACGTCGGTCCACCCGTACTTCGGGCGCGGGGCCGGGCCGCCGACCGCTGCGACGAACTGCTGCGCGAGCGGCGCGTCGAGCCCGGGGCGGGCGCCGGCGGCGAGGTCGACGATCTGCACGTCGTACCCGTCGAACAGCTCTCGGATGTGCGCGACCGCCTCGTCCGCGCTGCGCGACGGCGCGAAGCGGTAGTTCACGTGCACCATGGCCTCGTCCGGGATGACGTTGCCGGCGATGCCCCCGGTGATGCCCACGGCGTTGAGCCCCTCGCGGTACTCGAGCCCGTCGACCGTCACGGTGCGCGGTTCGTACGCCGCGAGCGTCGCCAGGATCGGTGCGGTCTTGTGGATCGCGTTGTCGCCGATCCAGCTGCGTGCGCTGTGGGAGCGCTTGCCGGAGGTCCGGACCTCGGCGCGGAGGTTGCCGTTGCACCCACCCTCGATCTGGGCCCCCGACGGCTCGCCGAGGATCGCGAAGTCGCCCGCGAGCAGCTCGGGACGGGTCCGCGCCAGCCGACCGAGGCCGTTCAGGGAGTCGCTGACCTCCTCGTGGTCGTAGAACACCCACGTGACGTCGACGTTCGGCTCGGTCAGGTCGTGCGCGAGCTTCAGCTGCACGGCGCACCCGGCCTTCATGTCGACCGTGCCGCGACCCCAGAGGATCTCGGTGCCGTCGTCCGCGGTCCGGAACTCGGTCGGCAGGTTGCCGTTGAGCGGCACCGTGTCGATGTGCCCGGCGATCACGACCCGGCGCTCGCGACCGAGCTGCGTGCGTGCCACGATCGCATCGCCGTCGCGCACGACGTCGAGGTGGGGCAGCGACGACAGCGCCGCCTCGATCGCGTCGGCGAGGGGTCCTTCGTTCCCCGACACCGACTCGATGTCGCAGACGGCGCGCGTGATGTCGATGGACGAGGCGGTGAGGTCGAGCTGCTCCGGCATGCGGTCAGCGTACCGGCCGCTTCCCTCAGCGGACGGTGAGGCGACCACCTGTGGACGGTGCCGATCCGTCCACAGCACCCGCGCCTCCAGGCCGGCCTGGTCGCGTCACCGACGTTCTCCACAGACCGTCTCCCCGGACGGGTCGCCGACCGGCCCGCTCGCTACCCTGGTGGCGTGACCGACGCGACCGCAGCCACCGACCGACCCACGCACGCCTGGGGCCACGGCCTCGCGACGATCGCTGCCGACGGCACCGTCCTCGACACCTGGTACCCCGAGACGCACCTCGGTGCGCGTCCGGCCGACGCGGTGTTCCCGCCCGAGCTCGAGGCGCACGTCGGCGACGACCCCCGACGCGAGGTCCGGATCGAGGCGGTGACGACCGAGATCGTCATCGACGACGCACCGACCAGCACGCCCGATGCGTACCTGCGGCTGCACCTGCTCAGCCACCTGCACGTCCGGCCGAACACCGTCTCGCTCGACGGCGTCTTCGGTCACCTGCCGATCGTCGCCTGGACCAACGCCGGCCCGGTGCACCCGGACGCCCTCGTCCGCCTGCGTCCGGTCCTGCAGCGCGCGGGCATCGCGGTGCACGCGGTCGACAAGTTCCCCCGCCTGCTCGACTACGTCGTGCCGGACCGGGTGCGCATCGGCGACGCCAACCGGGTGCGGCTGGGCGCACACCTGGCTCCCGGCACGACCGTCATGCACGAGGGCTTCGTGAACTTCAACGCCGGCACGCTCGGTGACGCCATGATCGAGGGTCGGGTGTCGCAGGGGGTCGTCGTCGGAGACGGCACCGACATCGGTGGGGGTGCGTCGATCATGGGGACCCTGTCCGGCGGCGGGACGCACCGGGTGTCGCTGGGCGAGCGGGCGCTCCTCGGGGCGAACGCCGGCCTCGGCATCTCGCTCGGGGACGACTCCGTGATCGAGGCCGGACTCTACGTGACGGCCGGCACCAAGGTCGTCCTGGTGGGTGTCGCACCGAACCCGGACGGCACGCCGCGCACCGTGAAGGCCGCAGAGCTGTCGGGCGTGCCGAACGTGCTGTTCCGGCGCAACTCGCTCTCGGGTGTGGTCGAGGCCCTGCAGCGCCAGGGCCAGGGCATCCAGCTCAACACGGCGCTGCACGCGTAGCGCGGCTCCCGACGAGAGACGGCATGGGGGCGACGATCGGGGGGCCGCACGGACCGGTGCCCGTCCGGCAGTACGGACGCCCGGGCCGACCCACCTTGGTGTGGTTGCACGGGGGCGGGTTCTTCCGCGGCGGCCTCGACCAACCGGAGTCGCACGCCGTCGCCACCGCGCTGGCCGCCCACGGGCTCGCCGTCGTGACCGTCGACTACCGCCTCGCTCCGCTGCCCGGGCTGCCCTGGGTCGGACGCCGTGGAGCTCGGCCCCGGGCGCGGTGGCCCCACGCGCACGACGACGTGCTCGCGGTGGTCCGACACACGAGGGCGCACACCGACGGGCCGCTGCTGCTCGGTGGGGCGAGCGCGGGGGCGTGCCTCGCGTCCGCCGCGACGCTCGGCCTGCTCGATGCCGGCGACCCGCCGGAGGGCGTCGTCCTCGCGTACGGCTTCCACCACGCCCGACTCCCCCGCGACCGCGCCGTGCAGCGCACCGTCCGCGGACACCGCCGTGTGACGCACGCCCCGTGGGCCCTCGACGTCGCGAACCGGAACGCGGTGCCCCGGACGGCACTCGGGCAGCGGACGGCGTTCGCCGGCGGACAGGACCTGACCGGCTTCCCGCCCGCCTTCGTCGTCGACGCCGCGTCCGACGCGATGCGGGCGTCGGGCGAGCGGTTCGCTGCCGAACTCGTCTCGGCGGGCACGTCGGTGGAGCGACACGTCCTGGCCGATCGGCACGCCTTCCTGAACCGACCGGGCACGCCCGCGTTCCGTGCGGCCGTCGACCTGCTCGGGACCTGGGCGACGGCGACGGGCCGGTTCCCGTCGGCGGCGCACCGCGCCTGCTGACCGCCGCTCCTGCACGCCGCCTGACCGCCGCTCCTGAGCGCCACGAGGAGCTCGGCGCGAGCCGGGTGACGCCGGCTGGCGCCGACGGAATCCGGGCGCACTCGATGGAACCGGGCGTACGCAGCAGGCCCGGGCGTACGCAGCAGGCCCCGGCGTACCCACCAGAACCGGGCGTACCGAGCAGAACCGGGCGTACCTGATCCGCAGGATCGACCAGGTACGCCCGGTTCCGCCTGCCGTGGCACGCGTGTCGGGAAGGAACGGGCTGCACGCCGGACGGGAGGCGCGGTGCCAGCCCGCACCGCGCCTCCCGTCCGGCGCGCGCGCACTTGCCCTCAGGTCACCGAGCGGGCAGGACACGCCGCGCGTCTCCTGCCGAGCGTGCAGGAACCGTCGCCGGACGACGACGCGCGTGACAGGAATGGCCCGCTCGCGCGCTCGCGCGCTCGCAACCGTTGAGCGTGACAGGAATGGCCCGCTCACGGCTCGCGCCCGTCGAGCGTGACGGAAGAGGCCCGCTCGCGGGGCGCGAGCGGGCCTCTCGGACCGTGTCGAGTGGGCCGGGGCCGGACGTCAGCGAGCGGGCAGGTCCCGCTCCGGGTGCCCCACGTAGAGCTGCTGCGGGCGGCCGATCTTGTTGAGCGGATCGTTGTTGAGCTCACGCCACTGGGCGATCCATCCCGGCAGACGCCCGATGGCGAACAACACCGTGAACATGCGCGGCGGGAAGCCCATCGCCCGGTAGATGATGCCCGTGTAGAAGTCGACGTTCGGGTAGAGCTTGCGGCTCACGAAGTACTCGTCCTCGAGCGCGATCTGCTCGAGCTCCATCGCGATGTCGAGCAGGTCGTCCTGCACCCCGAGCGACTGCAGTACCTCGTGCGCGGACTCCTTCACGAGCTTCGCGCGCGGGTCGTAGTTCTTGTAGACGCGGTGCCCGAAGCCCATGAGCTTCACCCCGCGCTCCTTGTTCTTCACCCGCTCGACGAAGCGCGACACCGGCTCACCGGAGTCCTTGATCTGCTGCAGCATCTCGAGCACGGCCTCGTTCGCGCCACCGTGCAGCGGCCCGTACAGCGCATTGATGCCGGCGGAGATCGACGCGAACATGTTCGCCTTCGTCGAGCCGACCAGGCGCACGGTCGAGGTGGAGGCGTTCTGCTCGTGGTCCTCGTGCAGGATGAGGAGCCGCTCGAGCGCCTTCGACAGCACCGGGTTCGGCTCGTACGGCTCGGCCATGGTGCCGAAGTTCAGCCGGAGGAAGTTGTCGACGAACGACAGCTTGTTGTCCGGGTAGAGGAACGCCTGCCCGATCGCCTTCTTGTGCGCGTAGGCGGCGATGACCGGCAGCTTCGCGAGGAGCCGGACGGTCTGCAACTCGACCTTCTCGGGGTCGTCGACGTCCATGTCGTCCTCGTAGTACGTGGACAGTGCGCTCACGGCGCTCGACAGCACCGACATCGGGTGCGCCGAGTGCGGCAGCGCGTCGAAGAGCCGGCGGAGGTCCTCGTGCAGGAGCGTGTGCCGACGGATGCGGGCGTCGAAGTCGTCGAGCTCCTCCTTCGTGGGGAGCTCACCGTAGATGAGGAGCCACGCGACCTCGAGGTAGGTGCACCCCGATGCGACCTGGTCGATCGGGTACCCGCGGTAGCGCAGGATCCCCTGGTCGCCGTCGATGTACGTGATGGCGCTCTTGGTCGCGCCGGTGTTGACGAAGCCGTAGTCGAGCGTGTTCAGCCCGGTCTGCTTCTTCAGCGAGGAGATGTCGATGGCGGACGCACCGTCGACGCTCGGCAGGATCGGGAACTCCGCCGTGCCACCCGGGAACGTCAGTGTCGCCGTCTCCGTCGACTCCGCGGCGGCGGGGCTCACGGGGACGGGCGTGGTGGGCGGTGTGGCCGTCTTCTGAGCGTCGTTGGCAGTGTCAGTCACGACGACAGCCTAACTGCGCCGACTGTCGGTCGTGCACCACCGGAAGGCGGAGATCTGGTGGATTCCACGGATTGTGCGGGGAGCGCACAGCGGTCTCGCCCCTCGTCACGACCGGGAGGCGCGGCCCACCTCGATCAGGACGCGGCCAGTCTCCGGGTGCTCGCCAGCCGCTGCGCCGCGGCCGCGATCCGGTCGTCGGTCGCGGTGAGCGCCACCCGGACGTGCTCCGCCCCGGCGGGCCCGTAGAAGGTGCCCGGTGCGACGAGGATGCCCCGCTCCGCCAGCCAGCCGACGGTCTCGAGCGCGGGCTCGCCGCGGGTCGCCCAGAGGTAGAGCCCGGCCTCGCTGTGGTCGATCCGGAAGCCCGCCCCTTCGAGTGCCCGTCGGAGCATGTTCCGTCGGGCGCGGTAGCGGGCCTTCTGCTGCTGCACGTGCGTGTCGTCGGCGAGGGCCACGATCATCGCGTCCTGGACCGGCAGCGGCGGCATCATGCCGGTGTGCTTCCGGACCGCCAGCACGTCGGCCAGGATCGCCGCGTCCCCCGCGACGAAGGCAGCACGGTACCCGGCGAGGTTCGACTGCTTCGACAGCGAGTACACGCTGAGCACACCGTCGACCCGGTCGCCCACGACCTGCGGGTCGAGGATCGAGGGTGTCGGCGACGCGTCGTACGGCGGCTCCCACCCGAGCTCGGCGTAGCACTCGTCGCCGACGATCACGGCGCCGAGCTCCCGCGCCCGTGCGACCGCGGCGCGCAGCTGTTCGACGGACAGCACGCGACCGTCCGGGTTGCCGGGCGAGTTCAGCCACACGAGCTTCGTGCTCTCCGGCCATGCGGCGGGGTCGTCCGATGCCAGCGCGTCGGCGCGCACGAGCGCGGCTCCGAGCTCGTAGGTCGGGTACGCGGCCTCCGGGAACACGACGGTGTCCCCCGGGCCGATCCCGAGCCAGAGCGCGAGCCCGGCGATGAACTCCTTCGACCCGATCGTCGGGAGCACCTGCTCCGGCGTCAGCGTGACGCCCTGCCGACGGCCGTACCAGTCGGCGATCGCCTCGCGCAGCGCGGGCGTGCCGGCGACCTGCGGGTAGGCGTGCGCGTCGGTCGCTCCTGCCAGGGCTCGTCGGACGACCTCAGGGGTCGGGTCGACGGGCGAACCGACGCTGAGGTCGACGATACCGCCCTCGTACGCCGCTGCGCGCTGCTTGAACGGGACGAGCTGGTCCCAGGGGAAGTCGGGGAGGTCGAGCGCCACGGAGCGGTCCGGGGTCAGCCGCGCGGGGGCTGGGCCGTGATGACGGGGTGGTCCTTGTGGATCACACCGACCTTGGCAGCACCGCCGGGCGAACCGACCTCGTCGAAGAACTCGACGTTGGCCTTGTAGTAGTCGGCCCACTCGTCCGGCAGGTCGTCCTCGTAGTAGATCGCCTCGACCGGGCAGACCGGCTCGCACGCACCACAGTCGACGCACTCGTCGGGGTGGATGTACAGCGACCGGTCACCCTCGTAGATGCAGTCGACCGGGCATTCGTCGATGCAGGCGCGGTCCTTGACGTCGACACAGGGCTGGGCGATCACGTAGGTCACGGTGCGGGTGCTCCCTTCGGACTGAGCGTGGTCGAGTCTACTCGCGGCGCCCGGGAGCCCCGGACCGCGCGGTGTCCGTGGACGATGCGGCAGCCGTCCCGGCGCCGGCTCCGGCTCCGGACGCCGACGCCGCCGCGGCGCGGGCGCGCAGCCCCGACAGGTCGGGCCAGGCGAGGGTGAACGCCGCGATCGCCGCCGGCGCGAAGGTCCAGACGTAGCCGGCGAGGTTCGCGAGCACCAGCGGGGACGACTGCCCGCCGACGCTCACGAGCACCTGCGTCGCGGCGATGATCCCGATGCCGGCCGCTGCGACCATCGCCCGCGAGCGGTACAGGAGGCGCAGTCCCACCACGAGTCCGAGCACGATGAGCGTCGTCAGGACCATGCCGACCGGGAAGCCCGCAAGCCGCTGCTGGTGCGTGACGGTCCCGAGTGCTCCGACGACGAGCCCGGCGACCGCCGCGACGACGACCGCGGTCACCTTCCCCTGACGGGTGAGCTCGGCGAAGGTCTCGGGAGCGTGGGGCACCGGGTCGGCGTCGTGCCGGAACGCCTCGATCGCGGGGGCCTCCTGCCGGACGCCGTGGGGCATCACCCAGGTCAGGCGCTGCGGGTCGGTCGGGTCCACGGGGTCGATGGCGACCTGCGACCGGTACTGCTCGACGGCGGCGCGGACCTTCGCCCGGACGGGGACGACGTCGACGGTCAGGTCGACCTCGTCCGACGTCGGGTCGACGATCATCGAGAAGGGGACCTCCTCTGCCCGGGCCGCGTACCGGGCAGCGTGGTGCACCCGCACGTGGTCCGGGTGGCCGTACCCGCCGTCGTCGGCGTAGCTGACCACCGCGTCGGCGCCGGTGGAGCGGATCGCCGCGCGCACGTCGTCGACGACCTCGCCCAGGTCCGCCGCGGTGAGCGAGTCGGCCGGGGCGTCGTCGGCGGCCGTCGCGCGTCCGTCCGGTCCCCACTGCATGCCGGAGTCGCTGTACCGCCGCTCGGGCAGGTCGGTGGGACGTGCTCCCCGGCCGCCGAGCCACAGGTGTGCCGGGCCGCCGAGCGCGGCCAGCGCGGCGGCGATCTCGGTCTCGCGGTGTGCGGCGACACGGGGGCCGTCACCGAAGAGCGGCGCCAGGGCCTCGGTGAGCATCTCGCCGCGCTCGCCCCGCGTCGCGGTGAGCACCGTCACCTCGGCGCCGAGCTCGAGCAGGGTGGCGATGGTGCCGCCGGACGACAGGGTCTCGTCGTCGGGGTGGGCGTGCACGAACAGGACGCGCTCGGGACGCGGTGCGGGAGCCTTGGACATCGCGTCCCAGGGTACTTCGCTAGCGGGGCGTGACGATGTACGTCGCGGTGACGCCGTCCGACGACTCGGACACCGTCAGCACCACGCGGTACGCGTCGCTGCGGAACATCCCGAACGCGCTCGACGTGTCCGCACGCTTCGCGGACTCGGTGTACCCGGCGGCAGCGAGCTGCTCGGCGGCCGCCGCGAAGTCGTCGACCGAGGCCACGCGGACCTGGACCACCCAGCCGGAACCGTTCGGCCCGGCCCCACCGCCGAGCACGGTGCCGTCGACGAGCGGGACGTCGGCGGTCGGGAAGCCGTCCGGCACCCTGCCGTCGCTCGTCACGCCCGTGCCCGACAGTGCCGCGTCGAGGGCGCCGTCGATGCCGCCCGCGACCGAGGCCATGCCGTCCTGGACCGCCTCGCCGTCGATGCCCTGCACGGTCTCGCTGACGTTCGAGGCGACCGACGAGCCGAGGTCGGTCGCCTGGCGCACCGCGTCGGCGGAGCAGCCGGTCAGGCCCGCGAGGGCGATCCCCGCGGTCACGGCGGCGATGAGGGTCCGGGTCGTGCGCATGCGGACACCCTAGGTGGACTGCCGGGAGGCGCGGCGTGCGTTCCCTGGGAAGTCTCCCGTCCGCCGCGCCGCCGGTCAGGACAGGTAGGTGCGGGCGGCTGCCGTCAGGGCGTCGACGCCGACCGGGATCGCCGTCTCGGCCTGCGGCGCGTAGAACGGCGAGTGGTTGCTCGGGATCTCCTCGCCGCGGCGGAACAGCTCCGGATCGGTGATGCCGGTGAACCAGTACACGAGCGGCACCCCCGCCGCGGTGGCGAGCTGGCCGACGTCCTCCGACGCCATCGCCAGCCCGATCTCCAGGTCGCGCGCACCGGGCACGACGGGACGGATCGCCTCGAGCACGCGCTTCGCCGCCTCGGGGTCGTTCACGGTCACCTCGGCACCCGGGGCACGCTCGATGGTCGGCGCGGCGAGGCCGCCCGCCTCGCTCTCGGCCCGCACGATGCGCTCGATCGAGGCGATGATCCGCTCGCGGGTCTCCTCGTTCCGGGCGCGCGTCGAGATCTCGATGACGGCCTGGTCCGGGATGATGTTCGGCCGGGTCCCGGCGTGGAAGGCGCCGACGGTGACGACGCCGGCGTCGGACGGCGAGACCTCGCGGGAGACGACCGTCTGCAGCCGCACGACGGCGCTCGCGGCGGTGACGATCGGGTCGAGCGAGGCCTGCGGCGCCGAACCGTGCGCGCCGCGGCCGTTGAACGTGACCGTCATCCGGTCGCTCGACGCCATGACCGGTCCGCTGCCGACCGCGACGATCCCGACCGGCGCGGGGGCGGAGTGCTGCCCCAGCACGACCTCCGGCTGCGGGAAGCGCTCGACCAGGCCGTCCTCGATCATCGCGCGGGCACCGGAGATGACCTCTTCCGCGGGCTGGAAGACGGCGACGACCGTGCCGTGCCACGCGTCACGGGTGTCGACGAGGCGCTCGAGGGTCCCGAGCAGCCACGTGACGTGGATGTCGTGTCCGCAGGCGTGCATCGTCGGGACCTCGACGCCCTCGTCGTCGCGGCCGGTGTGCGTGCTCGCGTAGGACAGCCCCGTGCGCTCCTGCACGGGCAGGCCGTCGATGTCGGCGCGGAGCCACACGACCGGCCCGTCGCCGTTCGCCAGGACGCCCACGACGCCCGTGCCGCCGACGCCCGTGGTGACCTCGATCCCACCGATCTCGGCCAGTCGGTCGGCGATCACACCGGCGGTGCGGTGCTCCTGGAAGCCGAGCTCCGGGTGGGCGTGCAGGTCCTGGTACAGGGAGAGGAGATCGAGGGTCACCCGTCCACCGTAACCCCGGAGCCGGAGGGCGCGGACGCCGACGGCCCGGCCACCTCGACGAGGTGACCGGGCCGTCGGACGGAGGCAGTGCCTCCAGGCCTGTCGCGGGGTTACGCGTCCTGGCGCTTCAGGCGGGCGTACGCGCGCTGACGGGCCTGCGCGTCGAGCTCGACCTTGCGGATGCGCACGTTGTCGGGGGTGACCTCGACGCACTCGTCCTCGCGCGCGAACTCCAGGCACTCCTCGAGGGAGAGCTGGCGCGACGGCGTCATCGACTCGAAGGAGTCGGCGTTCGCCGAACGCATGTTCGTGAGCTTCTTCTCCTTCGTGATGTTCACGTCCATGTCGTCGGCGCGCGAGTTCTCGCCGATGACCATGCCCTCGTAGACCTCCTCCGTCGGGTTGACGAAGAACGTCATGCGCTCCTGCAGGTTCGTGATGGCGAACGGCGTCACGACACCGGCGCGGTCGGAGACGATCGAGCCGTTGATGCGGGTCTGGATCGGGCCCGCCCAGTCGTCGTAGCCGTGCGAGATCGCGTTCGCGATGCCCGTGCCACGGGTCTCGGTGAGGAACGACGTGCGGAAGCCGATGAGGCCACGCGACGGCACGATGAACTCCATGCGGATCCAGCCGGTGCCGTGGTTCGTCATGTTCTCCATGCGACCCTTGCGCGCGGCCATGAGCTGCGTGATCGCGCCGAGGTGCTCCTCCGGCGTGTCGATCGTCATGTGCTCGTAGGGCTCCTGGAGCTTGCCGTTCTCGTCACGCTTCGTGACGACCTGCGGCTTGCCCACGGTGAGCTCGAAGCCCTCGCGGCGCATCTGCTCGACCAGGATGGCGAGCGCCAGCTCACCACGGCCCTGGACCTCCCAGGTGTCCGGACGGCCGATGTCCTGCACCTTGAGCGACACGTTGCCGATGAGCTCGCGGTCGAGGCGGTCCTTGACCATGCGCGCGGTCAGCTTGTGGCCCTTGACCTTGCCGACGAGCGGGCTCGTGTTGGTCCCGATGGTCATCGAGATGGCGGGGTCGTCGACCGTGATGGTCGGCAGCGGGCGGACGTCCTCGGGGTCGGACAGCGTCTCACCGATGGTGATGGTGTCGAAGCCGGCGACGGCGACGATGTCACCGGGGCCCGCGGACTCGGCCGGGAAGCGGTCGAGTGCCTTCGTGATGAGCAGCTCGGTGATGCGGGCGTTCGCGACGGTGCCGTCGTGCTTGACCCACGCGACCGTCTGCCCCTTCTTCATCGTGCCGTGGAAGATGCGGAGCAGCGCGAGGCGGCCGAGGAACGGCGAGGCGTCGAGGTTGGTGACGTGCGCCTGCAGCGGGTGCTCGTCGTCGTACGTCGGCGCCGGCACGTGCTGCAGGATCGCCTCGAACAGCGGCTCGAGGTCGTCGTTGTCGGGCAGCTCGCCGTCGTTCGGCTTGTTGCGGCTCGCGGCACCGGCACGACCGGACGCGTAGACGACCGGGACGTCGAGGATCGCGTCGAGGTCGAGGTCGTCGACCTCGTCCGACAGGTCGGAGGCCAGGCCGAGGAGCAGGTCCTGCGACTCGGAGACGACCTCGTCGATGCGGGAGTCCGGGCGGTCCGTCTTGTTGACGAGCAGGATCACCGGGAGCTTCGCGGCGAGCGCCTTGCGCAGCACGAAGCGGGTCTGGGGCAGCGGGCCCTCGGACGCGTCGACGAGCAGCACGACACCGTCGACCATGGAGAGGCCGCGCTCGACCTCACCACCGAAGTCGGCGTGGCCGGGGGTGTCGATCACGTTGATCGTGATGCGGCCACCCGGGTTGAACTCCTCGGCGTGCTCCCCGTTGTAGAGCACCGAGGTGTTCTTCGCGAGGATGGTGATGCCCTTCTCGCGCTCGAGGTCGTTCGAGTCCATCATCCGGTCTTCGCCCTCGAAGTGGGCGTCGAACGAGTTGGTCTGCGTGAGCATCGCGTCGACGAGGGTGGTCTTGCCGTGGTCGACGTGTGCCACGATGGCGACGTTGCGCAGGTCGGACCGGGTGGCGAGCGCCATACAGGACATCCTTCAAGTGTTCGGAGAAGATCGGGCGGCCGACGGCGGCTCTCGCGCCGTGGTGGCACTGCCCGTGGGTGGGCTGGAACGCCCGACACGCCAGTCTACCGGTAGTTCGCAACCCTGAGGAGTACAGCGCATGACCCGACGGCGGACGTGGACCGAGATCACGATCGTCCTCATGCTCTCACTGGGCGGCAGCGCGCTGTACTCGGTGCTGCAGATCATCGACGACCTGTCGCAGACGACGCCCCTCGGCGAGCAGTCGACGGCGCTCAACACGTCGACCACGACCGTGCAGTACGTCGACCTCGCGCGGCAGCTCGTCGGCATCGCGGTCGACCTGGCCCCGGTCGCGCTGGTCTGCTACCTCCTCTGGAGCGCGAGGCGCCCGCACCTCCACCGGCTCGGCATCGACCGCTTCCGGGCGCGGCCGGACCTCGGCGGTGCCGCCCTCATCGCGCTCGGCATCGGCGTCCCCGGACTCGCGCTCTACTTCACCGGTCGCGCACTCGGCTTCACGGTGGACGTCGACCCGGCGGCGCTGAACACCTACTGGTGGACGATCCCCGTCCTGCTGCTCTCGGCCGTCCGGTCCGGGCTGCAGGAGGAGGTCATCGTCATCGGGTACCTGTACGAGCGACTCGGCGGGCTCGGGTGGGGGCGGTGGCAGGTCATCCTGTCGACCGCGGTCCTGCGCGGGAGCTACCACCTCTACCAGGGGTTCGGGGCGTTCGTGGGGAACGCGGTGATGGGCGTCGTGTTCGGGTGGATCTACACGAGGTGGGGGCGGCTGCTCCCGCTCGTCATCACGCACTGCCTGCTCGACGCCGTCGTCTTCGTGGGCTACCCCTTCGTCGCCCAGGCGTTCCCGGGGCTGTTCCGGTGAGCGGGTGCGTCGCCGAGGCGAGACGCCGGCGTGCCCGTCAGACGGAGGCATCGACGCGAGACGCCGCAGAATCCTGCGGCGTCTCGACGTGACGAGACCGTCTCACGGCAGGACGGGCCCGAGGTGACCGGGTGACGGACGGGAGGCGCGGTACCGACCGGCACCGCGCCTTCCGTCCGTCGGCTGGTCACGCGACCAGCTGCGGCACCTGCTCCGGGTAGTGGCACGCCGCACGGTGATCGCGCTCCGCGCCGGCGCGCGGCGCCTTCTCGGGCACCTCGTCGCGGCACCGCGCCTGCTGCGCCTCGGGCAGCATCGCGTAGAGCGGGCAGCGCGAGCGGAACCGGCAGCCGGTCGGGCGCTCGGTCGGGCTGGGCGGGTCCCCCGGCAGCAGGATCGTCCGCCGTGCGCGCTCCACGACGGGATCCGGCACCGGGACCGCCGACATGAGCGCAGCCGTGTACGGGTGCATCGGGCGCTCGAACACCTCGTCCACCGCGCCCTCCTCGACCGTGCGGCCCAGGTACATCACGCTCACCCGGTCCGCGACGTGCCGGATCACCGACAGGTCGTGCGACACGAACAGGTACGACAACCCGAGTCGTGCCTTGAGGTCGGCGAGCAGGTTGAGCACCCCGGCCTGGATCGACACGTCGAGCGCGGAGACCGGCTCGTCGAGCACGATGAGCTCCGGCTCGGTGGCGAGCGCCCGAGCGATCGAGATGCGCTGCCGCTGCCCGCCGGAGAACTCGTGCGGGTAGCGGTCGGCCTCGGCGGCACGGAGTCCCACGAGCCCGAGGAGCTCCGGCACCCGCTCGGCGATGCGGTCCGACGAGGCGCCGATGGCCCGGAGCGGTTCGGCGACGACGTCGTACACGGACATGCGCGGGTCGAGGCTCGCTGCGGGGTCCTGGAACACCATCGAGATGCGCTGCCGCAGCTGCTTCGACGCCGTGACCGGCTGTCCGAAGAGCTCGACCGTGCCGTGCTCGGGCCGCTCGAGGTCCATCAGCTGGTGCAGGGTCGTCGACTTGCCGGACCCCGACTCCCCGACCAGCCCGAGCGTCTCGCCCGTGCGGATGTCGAGGTCGACGCCGTCCACCGCGTAGACCTCGCCGACCTTGCGCTTGAACACCGATCCCTTGACGAGCGGGAACGTCTTCGTCAGTCCCTCGACCTGGACGACGGCGGGGCGCTGCTCGCGGGCGGCGGGCGTGGTGGCGGGCACCCCGGCGTCCGGGATCTCGGGCAGCCGGAAGATCGCGCCGGCGTCGGCGTGGGCCTCGGCGACCTCCTCGTACCGGTGGCAGGCGACGGCGTGCGGCACCGAGGTGTCGACCGGTCCTTCTCCGGGGACACCGGCCGCCACGTCGATCGCTGCGAGCGGCGGTTCCGACCCACGGCAGACGGCGGCGGCGAGCGGGCACCGGTCGGCGAACGGGCAGGCGTCGGGCAGCCCGATGAGCGACGGCGGCGACCCGGGGATCGGGACCAGCGGCTCGCCGCTCGACTCGTCGAGCCGGGGCAGCGCGCCGATGAGGCCGATCGTGTAGGGCATGCGTGGTCGGGCGAACAGCTCGTCCGCACTCGCGGTCTCGACGATCCGGCCGGCGTACATGACGGCGATGCGGTCGGCGATCCCGGCGATCACCCCGAGGTCGTGGCTGACGAAGACCAACGCCGCACCGGTCTCGCGCTGCGCGGTGCGGAGCACGTCGATGATCTGGGCCTGGATCGTCACGTCCAGTGCCGTGGTCGGTTCGTCGGCCAGGATCACGTCCGGGTCGTTCGCCATGGCCATCGCGATCATCGCGCGCTGCCGCATGCCGCCGGAGAACTCGTGCGGGAAGGCGTCCACGCGCTGCTCGGCCTGCGGGATGCCGACGAGCTCGAGCAGCTCGATCGCCCGGGCGCGTGCGTCCTGCTTGGAGGCACCCCGGTGCACGCGGACGGTCTCGGCGATCTGCTCACCGATCGTGTACACGGGCGTGAAGGCGGACAGCGGGTCCTGGAAGACCATCGCCACCTTGGCGCCCCGCAGCTTGCTCAGCTGCCGGTCGCTGCGGCCGAGGAGCTCCTGCCCCTCGAGCGCGATCGACCCCGTGACCTTCGTGGTCTCCGGCAGCAGTCCGAGGATCGCCATGCTCGTGACGGACTTGCCCGAACCGGACTCACCGACGATGCCGAGGACCTCGCCCCGCCGGAGCTCGAGGTCGACCCCCCGAACGGCGTGCACGACGCCGCGCGGGGTCGGGAACCGGACGTCGAGGTCGCGGACACGGAGCAGCGGTTCGGTCGTGGTGGTCGTCGTGGTGGTGGTGCTCATGCGCCGGCCCCTGCCTGCGTGGTGATGGTCGCGGCGTCGACCGCGGCCTGGTTCTGGTCGCGCTTCCGACCGGTCCGCTTCTGCTTCTTGCCCGTCGCCGACGTCGGGTCGAGCGCGTCGCGCAGCCCGTCGCCGAGCAGGTTCGCCGCGATCGCGAAGACCACGAGCGCCCCGGCCGCGAAGAAGAACAGCCACGGGCTGGTGAGCGCGGCGTCCTGGTTCTGTGCGATGAGCGTGCCGAGCGAGACGTCCGGTGGCTGGACGCCGAAGCCGAAGTAGCTCAGGCTCGTCTCCGCGAGCACCGCGGCCCCGACCTGGATGGTCCCGTCGATGATGAGGAACGAGGCCACGTTCGGCAGGATGTGCCGGAGGATGATCCGGAACGGGCCGATGCCCATGTACCGGGCGGCGCGCACGAACTCGCGCTCCTTCACCGAGAGCGTCATCGAGCGGACGACACGGGCGGTGACCATCCAGCCGAAGGCCGCGATGAGGACCACGAGCACGATCCAGCCGGAGTCCTGGATGCGCGGGCTGATGATCGCGATGATGAGGAACGACGGCAGCACGAGCAGCATGTCGACGAAGAACATCACGATCCGGTCGACCCAGCCGCCGAAGTAGCCGGCAGCAGCACCCGTCAGCGCTGCGAGTGCGGTCGAGAACAGCGCGACCAGCAGGCCGATGAGCAGGCTCTTCTGCATGGCGCGAGCGGTCTGCGCGAAGACGTCCTGCCCGATGCCGTTCGTACCGAACCAGTGCGCGCCGCCCGGGGGCTGCGAGAACGCGGTGTAGTCGATCTGGGAGTAGCCGAACGGGCTCACGAACGGCCCGATGAACGCGAAGGCGAAGAGCAGCACGATCACGACGAGGCCGATCCCGGCTCCACGGTTCATGAACACGCGGACGGCGGTCTGCACGAAGCGGTTGCGCTGCTTCCCGCCCGGCTTCGGGCTGCCGGGCAGCGGCGTGTCGGACCGGCCGACGGTCGTGCCGTCGACGGGTTCGATGCGGGTGTCGGTCATGTCAGCTCCTCCGCACGCGCGGATCGAGGGCGGCGGTGAGGACGTCCGCGAGGAAGCCCGCGATGAGGACCACGACCGAGGCGAACAGCGTGTACGCGGTCACCGCGTTCACGTCGTTGTTCTGCACCGAGTCGATGAACCACGCGCCGAGGCCGTTCCAGCCGAAGATCTTCTCGGTGAAGGTCGCACCGGTGAGGATGCCGAGGAACCCGTAGGCGAAGAGCGTCGTCATGGGGATCAGCGCGGTCCGGAGCCCGTGCTTGAAGGTCGCCTGGCGCTTCGTCAGCCCCTTCGCCCGCGCGGTCCGCAGGAAGTCCGAGCCGAGCACGTCGAGCATCGTCGCCCGCTGGTACCGGCTGTAGATCGCGATGAGGCCGAGCGCGATGGAGATCGTCGGCAGGAGCAGGTGCACGCCCCGGTCGAGGAACAGGTCCCACGCGCTGCCGCTCAGCCCCGGGGTGGCCTCGCCGGTGAAGTTGATGAGCTGGGTCCCGGTGTCCTGGTTGAGCTTCGTCGCTCCGATCTTCAGGAACACGGCCGTCAGGAACACCGGTGTCGAGATGAGCACGATCGAGACGATCGCACTCACCCGGTCCGAGATCCGGTACTGCCGGATGGCGTTCCAGACACCGAGCAGCACCCCGAGCAGGATGCCGAGCAGGGACCCGACCACCAGCAGCCGCAGGCTCACCCCCAGGCGCGGCCAGAAGGCGTCGTTGACGCTGCGGTCCTGGATCGTCCGGCCGAGATCGCCCTGGACGGCGTCGCCGAGCCAGTGCCCGTAGCGCACGACGATCGGCGTCTTGTCGTTGACGCCGATGTCGTCGAGCTTCTTGTCGATGGTGGCCGCAGGCGGTGCCGGGTTGCGTTCTGCGTAGACGGATCGGGGGCTGAACGTCGCCGAGGCCAGGAAGTACGTCAGCGAGGTGGCGAGGAACACGAGCACGACGTAGTACACGAGTCGACGCGCCAGGAAGCGGGTCATGCGGAACACCATACGACCCGATTTGTTTCCGGGAGATCACATCCCGCCACATCCCGCGTAACGGATTGGTGTTTGCAACAGAACGGGTCGACTGCCCCCGCGCGGGGGCCGTATGGTGATCCACAACTTCACGAGGGGAACACCATGAAGCACAGGAAAGTCCTGGCGTTGACGGCGGCACTCGCCGGCTTCGCTCTCGTCGCGACCGGCTGCTCGAGCGGATCCAACGGAGGATCCGGCGGCGGCTCGGACGACTCGGGCAAGAAGACCCTGCCCACCTCGGCCCAGATCAACGAGCAGCCGGTCTCGGACCTGCAGGACGGCGGCACGCTCCGTCTGCCGATCTCGCAGTGGATCACGCAGTGGAACTACAACCAGGTCGACGGCGCCCTGGTCGACGCCTCCACGATCGAACAGGCGACGATGCCGTTCATCTACGTGATCGACGGCAAGGGCGCACCGCAGCTCGACACCGACTACGTGTCGAAGGCCGAGGCGACGAGCGACGACCCGCTCACGATCGAGTACGAGATCAACCCGAAGGCGAAGTGGAACGACGGGTCCCCCATCACGTGGAAGGACTTCGAGAACGAGTGGAAGGCCCTGAACGGGTCGAACCCGGACTACCTGGTCGGGTCGACCACCGGGTACGAGGACATCGCGTCGGTGTCGAAGGGCTCGTCCGACCAGGACGTCAAGGTCGTCTTCGACAAGCCGTTCTCCGACTGGAAGTCGCTCTTCAGCCCGCTCTACCCGGCGAGCCAGACCGGCACCCCGGAGCAGTTCAACGAGGCGTACAAGGGCAAGGTGCCGCTCTCGTCCGGACCGTACAAGGTGTCGAAGCTCGACGAGACCGCCGGCACCGTGACGATCGTCCCCGACGAGAACTGGTGGGGTGACAAGCCGAAGCTCGACCAGGTCATCTTCCGGTCGCTCGACGGCAACGCGGACGTCGACGCCTACCTCAACAAGGAGATCGACTCGGTCCTGACGACGACGTCCGAGCGGTTCGACCGCGTCAAGGACGCCAAGGACTCGAAGGTCTACGCCTCGACCTCGGCGCAGTACACGCACGTCGACTTCTCGTCCAAGGGCATCCTCAAGGACAAGCAGCTCCGACTCGCGATCCAGCACGCGGTGAACCGTGAGGCGCTGGCGCAGGTCATCGGCGGCACGCTGCCGTACGAGCTCGGCACGCTCGACAACCACATCTTCCTGTCGACCGACGACGGCTACGAGGCGAACACCGACCCGAACGGCACCTTCGACGTCGAGAAGGCGAAGAAGATCCTGGACGACGACGGCTGGAAGACCGACGGTCAGTACCGCAAGAAGGACGGCAAGACGCTCTCGCTGTCCATCACGATCCCGTCGGGTGCGACCGCATCGCAGAAGCTCTCCGAGGTCATGCAGCAGCAGCTCAAGGACGTCGGCATCGAGCTGAAGCTCAAGTCCGTCGCGGTGGACGACTTCTTCGAGCAGTACGTCACGCCGGGCAACTACGACATGACGATCTTCGTCTGGGGCGGCACCGGCTTCCACTCGGGCGGCGCCTCGATCTACACCACCGGCGACACCGGCCAGAACTACGGCCGCATCGGCGACGACAAGATCGACGAACTCGTCGCGAAGGCCATCGCCGAGCCGGACACCGACAAGGCGAACGAGATCTGGAACCAGGTCGACAAGCAGGTCTGGGCGATCGGCCACTCGATGCCGATCACCGCGAAGCCGGCCCTCGTCGCGCAGAACCCGAAGCTCGCCAACTACGGCGCGTTCGCGGGCGCGCAGAACATCGACTGGACCAAGGTCGGGTTCACGAAGTAGCAGCACGACACCAGGACGGGCCCGGTCGCAGAACGCGACCGGGCCCGTTCCCTGTCCTACTGTGAGGGCATGAGCATCCCCGAGCCGGGCGAGACCGCGCCCGACTTCTCCCTGCCCGGCCTGGTCATCCGGAACGGCGCACGGACGGACGACGAGTACGCCCTGTCGGCGGTCATCGGACGCCCCCTCGTCCTCGCCTTCTACCCCGGCGACGCCACGCCCGTGTGCACGGCTCAGCTCTGCAGCTACCAGGAGGAGCTCGACGAGTTCACCGACCTCGGGGCGGTCGTCTGGGGTGTCAGCCCGCAGGCACTGGACTCGCACGAGGACTTCGCCCGCGGTGCGTCCCTCACCTTCCCGCTGCTGAGCGACACCGGCGGCGACGTCGCGCGGGCCTACGGCGTCCGTGCGCCGGGCATCGGCCTCCGCCGCTCGGTCTTCGTCATCGATGCCGACGGCATCGTCCGCTGGCGCCACGTCGGGCTCGTCGGCCTGCGCTTCCCGAAGGCCGACACCATCCGCGAGCAGGTCGAACGACTCGTCTGACCGCGCCGGACGGACCGGCGTTCCTGAATATCGGGCACCGGGTGTTGACACCCGGGCGTGGCGGTGCCGACCATGGACGGACGAGGTCCGCAACGGACCCGCCTCTCCGGGGAGCCGGGTCGTCCGGCGGTACGCGCAGGTGTGTCACACCCGCTCCCGGACGTCCCCGGGGAGGCGCTCTCGACCCCGCCCACTCCCCTACGATGGCCTGGATGAGCACCGTCGTCGCGCCCCGGATACGCCTGTTCGCCGTCGTCCTGTGGGTCGTCGCGGTCGTGCTGGTGCCGCTCGCGCTCCTGACCGGCGGCAACCCGTTGCTCGTCCCCGTCCCGAGCATCTTCACCGCGTTCATCGCGTGGGCCGTGCTCTGGCGCCCGCGGTTCGAGCTCACGGAGGAGACGCTGACGATCGTCGACGTCCGCCGCACGAGCACCTACCCCTGGCGCCGCGTGCAGGAGGTCCGCACGAAGTACGGCATCGAGGTGGTCACGTCCGAGGGCGTCCGCCGCACCTGGCTCGCGACGCGGCCGACCGCCGTGCTCGGGATCCGTCGCCCGGGCGACGGCGCGACGACGGCCGCCGACGTGCGGGAGGTCGCGGACGTCCTCCGCGCGCACGTGCCGGCGCCGGTCGTGCAGGACGGACCGCCGCCGGCGACCGTCGAGGCCGCGACCATCGTCCACCGCGTGCACGGGTGGACGGTCACGGCGATGATCGTGCTCGGTGTCGCCGCGTCGATGGCAGGCGCACAGCTCTAGACGAGCACGCAACGGCCAGGAGGCGCGTGGCGGGACCGCGTCGAGCCTCCGGACCATCCCGTCGGCGGACGGGAGGCGCGCGGCGGGACCGCGCAGAGCCTCCCGGCCGTCCCGTCGGCGGACGGGAGCCGCGTGGCGGGACCGCGCAGGGCCTCCCGACCACCCCGTGGTGCGTCAGACCGCCAGCGCGCCCGCGGAGACCAGCAGCAGGACCGCGACCGCCGCCCCGGTCACGACGGCGGGACGGTCCCACCCGCGGCGGACGTCGCTGTCGGGTGCCCCGGCCGCGCGGCGTGCGCGCCAGCGCTGGCGGATCGTCCGCAGCTCCTCCGGCTCCTGCGGCACGGACAGCTGCCCACGACGGACCGGACGCGACCCGCGGATCGACGGCCCGCCGCGGCAGGTGACGGAGCGCCCGTCGGCGGTCTGCACCACGATCTGCCAGCGCAGCCGGACGTCGGTGACGGCAGCCCACGGGACGCGGGTGGTGCGCATCGGGTTCACGACCGTGAGCGCGTCGTCGTCGAGCCGCACCGACGGCCGGACGGTGAGCAGCCAGAGCGCCCACACGATCGCGGCGACCGGGCCGACCGCGACCCAGACGACGTCCCAACTCCCCCGTACCGCGGCGTCGGCGAGCAGGAACACCCCCAGGACGACGACGAGGCCGGACGCCACCGCGCCTCCGCGACCTGCGCGGAGGACGACGGGACGTCCGGCCTCGGGGTGGTGCAGCGGGATCAGCGCCCGAACTCGAACCCGGCACCCGGGATCGCGGCGAGCAGGTCCTTCGTGTACTGCTCCTTCGGGTTCGCGAAGACCTCGTCGGTCGTCGCCTTCTCGACGATCTGCCCCTTCCGCATGACGCAGACGTTGTCCGCGACGAGGCGGACGACGGCGAGGTCGTGCGTGATGAAGAGGTACGTCAGGTCGAGCTCGGTCTGCAGCTCGGTGAGCAGGTCGAGGATCTGTCCCTGGACGAGCACGTCGAGCGCCGAGACCGCCTCGTCGAGCACGATGACCTCGGGCTTGAGCGCCAGCGCACGCGCGACCGCGATGCGCTGCCGCTGCCCACCGGACAGCTCGTTCGGGTAGCGGTTCACCATCGACTTCGGCAGCGCGACCTGGTCGAGCAGCTCGAGCACGCGGGCCCGGCGGCTCGCCTTGTCGCCCACCTTGTGCGTGGCGAGGGGCTCGGCGATCGTGTTCCCGACGTTGTACATCGGGTCCAGCGAGCCGTACGGGTCCTGGAAGACCGGCTGCACCCGGCGACGGAAGTCGAACAGCTCCTTGCCCTTGAGGGCGCCGATGTCGATGCCGTCGAACGTGACCGAACCACCGCTGATCGACTCGAGCTGCAGCACGAGCTTCGCGACGGTCGACTTCCCCGACCCCGACTCGCCGACGAGCGCCGTGGTGGTGCCCTTCGGGATCGCGAACGAGACGTCGTCGACGGCCTTGAGCTCGCGGGACTGCAGGTTCTTCCCGCGGAGCTTGTAGACCTTCTGCAGGTTCTTCACCACGATGAGGTCCTGCGCCGGACGGTGCTCGCGCTCCTGGGCGCGGGCGATCAGCTCGTCGTCCTCGCTGCCCGCGTCGGCGATGTCGACCCGCGCGTGCTGCACCTTCGACTGGATGCGACGGCTCGCGAGCGAGGGCGCCGCGGCGACGAGGCGCTGCGTGTACGGGTGCTGCGGGTTCGCCAGGATCTCCTTGGACGGACCCGACTCGACGACCTGGCCCTTGTACATCACGACGAGCTTCTCGGCACGCTCGGCGGCGAGGCCGAGGTCGTGCGTGATGAACAGGACCGAGGTGCCGAAGTCACGGGTCAGCGTCTCGAGGTGGTCGAGGATGATCCGCTGGACGGTGACGTCGAGCGCCGAGGTCGGCTCGTCGGCGATGAGCAGCTGCGGGCGGCTGGACAGACCGATCCCGATGAGCACCCGCTGGCGCATGCCGCCGGAGAACTCGTGCGGGAACTGCTTGAGCCGGGTGGCGGCGTCGCCGAGGCCGGCCTCCTGCAGCACCTCGACCGCGCGGGCGCGGATCGCGTGCTTGCCGGTGGCCATGCCGTTGGCCTTGATCGCCTCCTCGACCTGGAAGCCGATCGACCACAACGGGTTGAGGTTCGACATCGGGTCCTGCGGGACGTAGCCGATCTCCTTCCCGCGGATGCCGGCCATCTCCTTGTCGGACAGCCCGACGAGCTCACGCCCGTTGAACTTGATCGACCCGCCGGTGACCTCGCCGGTGCCGGCGAGCAGCTTGATGATCGCCTGGGCGCTGGTCGACTTGCCCGAACCGGACTCGCCGACGATCGCCAGACGCTCGCCCTGCTCGAGGGTGAAGTCGACGCCGCGCACGGCCTGCACGAGACCGCTCTGCGTGCGGAACCCGACCTGCAGGCCGGAGACCTCGAGCAGCGGGGCGCCGGAACCGGCCGGACGACGGGTGGTGGGATCGGTGAGCGTCTCGGTCATCGACGGGCCCTCGCCTTCGGGTCGAGCGCGTCGCGGACCACGTCGCCGAGGAGCAGGAACGCGAGCACGGTGATGGACAGGGCGGCGGACGGCCAGAAGATCGTCGACGGGTTGGTGCGGATCGACGTCTGCGCGGTCCCGATGTCGAGGCCCCAGCTGAGCGCCGACGGGGGCAGCCCGATGCCGAGGAACGACAGGGTGGCCTCGGCGACGATGAACGACCCGAGCGACACCGTGGCGATGACGATGACCGGGGCGATGGCGTTCGGGATCACGTGGCGGACGAGCGTGGTGAAGCGGCTGACACCGAGCGCCGCCGAGGCGGTGACGTAGTCGGACTGCTTCGCACTGAGCACCGCACCGCGCATGATGCGGGCGATCTGCGGCCACGCGAACGCGGCGAGCACGAGGGCCACCGTGATCGCGTTGCGGGCCGGGATGACCGACATGATCACGATCGCACCGAGGATGGTCGGGATCGAGAAGAAGATGTCGCCGATGCGGGAGACGATCGTGTCGAGCCAGCCGCCGTAGAAGCCGGCGAGGGCACCGATGATGATGCCGACGAGCGACACCAGGATCGTGGCCACCAGGCCGACGATGACCGAGCTGCGTGCGCCCCAGATGACACGGGCGTACACGTCGTAGCCCTGGCGGTTGTACCCGAGCGGGTGACCCGGGCGGGCGCCCTCGTCACTGAAGTCGAGGTTCGCGGCGCGCGGGTCCACGTGCGTGAACAGGCCGGGGAAGACCGCGACGACCAGCACGAGCAGGATCAGGACCGAGGAGATCCAGAAGGTCGGGCGGACACGCATGGAGTCCCACGCGTCGGTCCAGGTCGAGCGCGTCTTCTCCGTCTCGTCGACCTGGTCGACGGCCTGGAGCGGCGTCTCCTCGATCGGCGCCACGTAGTGCGTCGCGGAGCGGGGTTCGGCGTTACTTGGCATAGCGGATCCTCGGGTCCAGGACGGCGTAGAGCAGGTCGACCAGGAGGTTGGCGAGCATGAAGATGATGACCATCACGGCGACGAACGACACGACCGTGGGGCCCTCGCCGAGCTTGACGGCGCGGAACACCGTGCCGCCGACACCGTTGATGTTGAAGATGCCCTCGGTCACGACCGCGCCGACCATCAGGTTGCCGATGTCGACACCGAGGTAGGTCACCACGGGGATGAGCGAGTTGCGGAAGATGTGCACCCCGACCACGCGACGACGGGGCAGGCCCTTCGCGGTGGCGGTCCGGACGAAGTCGGCGTTCATGTTCTCGGCGACGCTGGCACGCGTGAGCCGCACGATGTACGCGAACGACACGGTCGCGAGCACGACGGCCGGGAGCACGAGCTCCGACCACGGTGCCTGACCCGACACGGTCACGCGGAACAGACCGAGCTGGATGCCGAAGACGTACTGCAGCAGGAAGCCGACGACGAAGGTCGGCACCGAGATGAGCAGCAGCGAGACGACGAGTGCGGAGGTGTCGAACCACTTGCCCTTCTTGAGACCCGCGATGACACCGACGACGATGCCCGCGACGGCCTCGAAGAGCAGGGACAGGAGCGCCAGACGCGCGGTGATCGGGAACGCCGACGCGAGCTGCTGCGACACCGGCAGGCCCGAGTAGGTCAGTCCGAGGTCGCCGCGGAAGACGCCACCGATCCACAGGAAGTACTGGACGAGGAACGGCTTGTCCAGGTTGTACTGCTGCCGGAGCTGCTCGATCACCTGCGGCGACGGCTGACGGTCGCCGAACAGCGCGGCGATCGGGTCGCCGGGCAGCGAGAAGACCATGAAGTAGATGAGGAACGTGGCCCCGAAGAAGACGGGGATGAGTTGCAGGAGGCGCTTGCCGAGGTACCAGAGCATCAGATCGCTCGGCCCTGCGCAGCGGCGCGCGTGTCGTTCAGGTTCATGTCGTGAGGGGTGGACGGCTCGCGGGTCGGCACGGGTGTCCGGTGCGGGCGGCGGCGCCCGCGGTGGTGGGGGTTGTGTTGCCGCCGAGGTACGGGGGCCCGGAGACCGTGTGGTCTCCGGACCCCCGTCCGGTGGCCGCGGAGCAGGATACCTGCTCGCGATGTGTCTCCGCGGTGCTCGACCGCGGTGACACCGGTGTTACTTGGTGACCTCGATGTCGTAGTACAGCGGCACGGAGTCCCAACCGAACTTGACGTTCTTCACGTTGTCGGCCGACCAGACGCCGGTCACGTTGGAGTACCACAGCGGGATCTCCGGCAGGTCCTGGAACAGGAGCTCCTGGGCCTGGTCGAAGTACTTGTTGCCCTCTTCGACGGTCGAGGCGGAACGGCCCTTGGCGAGCAGTTCGTTGTACTCGGCCGAGTCGTAGCGCGCGTAGTTGCTGGACGAGCCCTCACCCATGGTCGGGCCGAGGAAGTTGTACAGCGACGGGTAGTCGGCCTGCCAACCGGTGCGGCTACCGCCCGTGAGCTTGTCCTGCGTCTGGGCGTCGAGCGCTTCCTGGAAGGTCGGGATCGCCTTGCCCTCGGCCTTGATGTCGAGCGTGTTCGAGATCGAGTTGGTGACCGCGGTCACCCATGCCTCGTGGCCGCCGTCGGCGTTGTAGGCGATGGTGAGCGTCTCGTCGTACGGCGACATCTCGTTGGCCTGCGCCCAGAGCTTCTTGGCCTCGGACGGGTTGTAGTCGAGGACGTCGGAGCCCTTGAGGTCACCGTTCCAGCCGGCGATGACCGGGGAGGTGAAGTCCTTGGCCGGGGTGCGGGTGCCGTCGAAGATCTTGTCGGTGATCTGCTTGCGGTTGACCGCCATCGACAGGGCCTCGCGACGGAGCTTGCCCTCCTCGCCCTTCCAGTGGTCGAGGTAGTAGGGCAGGTAGAAGCCCTGGAAGATCGCCGCGGCCTGGTTCGCGTTCGAGTCGGGGAAGTCCGACTTGTACGTCGCGAAGGCAGCGTCCGGGATGGCGTCGAGCACGTCGAGGTTGCCACCCTGCACGTCCGCGTAGGCGGTGTCCTGCGAGGTGTAGAACGTGATCGTCAGACCACCGTTCTTCGGCTTGCGCTTGCCGGCGTAGTCCTCGTTGGTGACGAGCTTGATCGACTGGTTGTGCGTCCACGCACCCTTGCCGTCGAGCTTGTACGGGCCGTTGCCGATCGGGTTCTCACCGAACGCCTTGGTGTCGTCGTAGAACGCCGAGGGGAGCGGCATGAAGGCCGAGTAGCCGAGCGACAGCGGGAAGTCCGACTGCGCCGACTTCAGCGTGACGGTGAACTCGTCGTCGCTCTTGACCTTGAGCCCGGTGAGCTCCGAGTCCTTGTCGGCGTCGTAGCCCTCGATGTTCTCGAAGAAGTAGCTCGCGCCCTGCGCGTTCGACTTCTGGGCAGCCCAGTTCCACGCCTTCGTGAACGACTCGGCCGTGACCTTCTCGCCGTTGGTGAAGGTGTAGCCCGTGTTCAGCGTGATGTCGTAGGTCTTGGAGTCATCGGTGTCGATGCTCTTCGCGACCTCGTTCACCGGCTTGCCGTCGGCGTCGTACGAGACGAGGCCCTCGAAGATCGACGTGATGATCTTGCCGCCACCGGTCTCGGTGGAGTTCGAGGGGATGAGCGGGTTCTGGGGCTCGGAGCCGTTCGTGGTGACGATCCCGGACGCGTTCGTCGAGCCCGAGTCACCGCCGTTGCCGCTTCCGTTGCTGGAGCAGCCGGTCAGGGCGATTGCTGTGGCCCCGAGCACGGCGAGGGCAGAGAGCCCAGCGCGCTTCTTGATCAAGGTTCCTCCTGGTGCATGGGACGCGCCAGGCACAGAGGTGCTGCCGGGCGCGTTTGTCCTTGCACTGTAGGCAGTGCCCCGACCGCCGACCAAACCCTGCGGCCATCGGTTACAAACCGGAAACCAAGTTGCAGGATCGTTGCGGGAGGATGCAAGATTCGGTCGCCCTGACGAGGCGCGAGCGGGTTTGTTGCTTCTGCAACGAAGTTGTTGCACGAGCGCACAGCGATGGGCTAGCCGAGCAGCCCTCGGACGGAGGTGGAGCGCTCCGACATCCCGCTGTCCGGAACCGTCGGCGCACACCCCCTGGCGCACGTGTGCCCTGCCCGGATCTCCGGACAGGGCACACGCTACGCGCTCAGGGGTGGGACCGCCGCCGTGTGACACGGGCGGCGGGCCTGATCAGGCGAACGCCTCGATCGGCGGGCACGCGCAGACCAGGTTCCGGTCGCCGTACGCCTGGTCGATCCGGCGGACCGGTGGCCAGTACTTCCGCGCACTGATCCCGGGGACGGGGTAGACGGCCTGCTCCCGCGTGTACGGGTGCGTCCACTCCCCCGAGATCGCGGACGCCGCGGTGTGCGGGGCGTGCACGAGCGGGTTGTCGTCCGCCGGCCACTCCCCCCGCTCGACGGCTGCCGCTTCGGCACGGATGGCCAGCATCGCGTCGACGAAGCGGTCGAGCTCGGCGAGGTCCTCGCTCTCGGTCGGTTCGACCATGAGCGTCCCGGCGACCGGGAACGACATCGTCGGGGCGTGGAAGCCGTAGTCCACCAGGCGCTTCGCGACGTCGTCGACCGTGATGCCGGACGACTCGCGCAGGGGGCGCAGGTCGAGGATGCACTCGTGGGCGACGAGCCCCGACTCCCCCGTGTAGAGCACGGGGAACGCGTCACGGAGCCGCGCGGCGATGTAGTTCGCACCGAGGACCGCGGCCTCGGTCGCCCGGGTGAGGCCCTCGAGTCCCATCATCCGGACGTAGGTCCAGGTGATCGGCAGGATGCTCGGGCTGCCGTAGGGCGCTGCGGAGACCGGCCCACCGGCGTGGGCGAGTCGCCCGTCCGAGGTCGATCCGGGTCGCCGGTCCGGGTCCTGGGCGAAGGCGTGCGCCGGCAGGAAGGGCGCGAGGTGCGCCTTCGCCGCGACCGGGCCGACGCCGGGGCCGCCGCCGCCGTGCGGGATGCAGAACGTCTTGTGCAGGTTGAGGTGCGAGACGTCGCCGCCGAAGTCGCCGAACCGGGCGTGCCCGAGCAGTGCGTTGAGGTTGGCACCGTCGACGTACACCTGGCCACCGGCCTCGTGCACGGCGTCGCAGACCTCGCGGACGTCGTGCTCGTACACGCCGTGCGTCGAGGGGTAGGTGATCATCAGCGCGGCGAGGGTGTCGGCGTGCTGCGCGGTCTTGGCACGGAGGTCGGCGAGGTCGACGTTGCCGTCCTCGTCGCAGGCCACGACGACGACCTTCATGCCGGCGAGGACGGCGGACGCGGCGTTCGTGCCGTGGGCGCTCGACGGGATGAGGCACACCGTGCGGTCGACGTCACCGCGGGACCGGTGGTAGCCCCGGATCGCGAGCAGCCCCGCGAGCTCGCCCTGGCTGCCGGCGTTCGGCTGCAACGAGACCGTGTCGTACCCGGTGACCTCGGCCAGCCAGGTCTCCAGGTCGCCGATCATGTCGAGGTACCCCTCGACGTCCTCGCGCGGGGCGAACGGGTGCACGTTCGCGAACTCGGGCCAGGTGACCGCCGCCATCTCGGTCGCCGCGTTGAGCTTCATGGTGCAGCTGCCGAGCGGGATCATGCCGCGGTCGAGCGCGTAGTCCTTGTCGGCCAGGTGCTTGAGGTACCGCATCATGCGGGTCTCACTGCGGTGTGCGCTGAACACGGGGTGCGTCAGGTACTCGCTGCTGCGCAGCAGGTCGGACGGGAGGCCCGTGGCCGCGTCGCGCACGGCGCCCTCGGTCGACGGGACGGTCACGTCCACCGCCCCGAACACGTCGGCGAGCGCCGTCACGTCCTCGGGTGCGGTCGTCTCGTCCACCGACAGCTGGAGGGTGTCGGCGTCGATCAGGTGGAGCAGGCGGTCGGCGTCGCGCGCGGCGTCGACGATCGCTGCCGCGCGCCCGGGAGCCCGCAGGGTCAGGGTGTCGAACCAGTGCTCGTGCACGACCTCGAGCCCCGCCGCACGGGCGACGTCGGCGAGCGCCGAGGTCGTCCGGGCCACGCGGTCCGCGATGAAGCGCAGCCCCTCGGGGCCGTGGTAGACCGCGTACATCGAGGCCATCACGGCGAGCAGGACCTGCGCGGTGCAGATGTTGCTCGTGGCCTTCTCGCGACGGATGTGCTGCTCACGCGTCTGCAGGCTCAGCCGGTAGGCCATCTGTCCGTCGGCGTCGAAGGAGACGCCGACGAGCCGGCCGGGCAGCTGCCGCTCGAGTCCGGCACGGACGGCGAGGTACCCGGCGTGCGGGCCGCCGAAGCCGAGCGGGACGCCGAAGCGCTGGCTCGTGCCCACGGCGACGTCGGCACCCAGGTCGCCCGGGCTCGCCAGGAGCGTCATCGCGAGCAGGTCGGCCGCGACCACGGCGATGCCGCCACCGGCGTGCACGCGCTCGATGGTCGTCGAGGGGTCGACCACGCGCCCGGAGGCACCGGGGTACTGCACGATCACGCCGAAGGCGCCGTCCAGGTCGTCGTCGCTGGGCCCGGTCGCCGCGTCGAACTCGCGCAGGGCGATCCCGACCGCGTCGGCACGGTGGTCGAGCAGCGCGCGGGTCTGCGGCAGCAGGTCGGCGTCCACCAGGAACGCGTCGCCCTTGACCTTCGACGCACGACGGGCGAGGAGCATGCCCTCGACCACGGCCGTGCCCTCGTCGAGCATCGACGCGCCGGCGGTGGCCATGCCGGTCAGGTCGGACACCATCGTCTGGAAGTTGATGAGCGCCTCGAGTCGGCCCTGCGAGATCTCCGGCTGGTAGGGCGTGTACGCCGTGTACCAGCTCGGGTTCTCGAGCACGTTCCGCTGGATCACCGCGGGCGTGTGGGTGCCGTGGTAGCCGAGGCCGATCATGGCGCGACGGACGGTGTTCCGCCCGGCCTTCGCGCGGAGCTCGGCGAGCGCCTCGGTCTCACCGACGGCCGCGGGGACGACCGTGTCGGTGGTGGGCGCGGCGTGGATCGACTCCGGGATCGCCGCGCGGACGAGGGCGTCGAGGGACGGCTGCCCGACCACGTCGAGCATGACCTGCTGGTCGGCGCTCGTCGTGCCGATGTGCCGGTCGGCGAAGGACGTCTGGAGGTTCTGCTGCGCGCCGGTCATGCGAGGGACGCCCGGTACGCGTCGTGGTCCATCAGGTCCTCGGGGAAGGAGGTGCCCTCGACCTTGAGCTTCACGAGCCAGCCGGCGCCGAACGGGTCCTGGTTGACGGTGTCGGGGGCGTCGACCACGGCGTCGTTGATCGCGACGACCTCGCCCTCGATCGGGGCGAAGAGCTCGCCGACGCTCTTGGTCGACTCGATCTCGCCCATCTGCTCGCCGGCGGTCGTGGTGGTGCCGACGGCGGGGAGCTCGACGTAGACGACGTCCCCGAGCTGCTCGGCGGCGTGGTCGGTGATGCCGACGGTCACGGTGTCGCCCTCGACGAGGATCCACTCGTGGTCGGCGGTGTACTGCAGTGCGGTCTGGTCGGTCACGGGATCAGCCTCTCGGAGTGCGGCGGTAGAAGGGGAAGGGGGTGACGGTGCTGGGGATCGCGGTCCCGCGCACGTCGATGTGCAGGAGCTGTCCCTCACCGGCCACGGTCGGATCGACGAAGGCCATGGCGACGGGGTGTCCCAACGTCGGCGAGAGCGCCCCGGACGTGACGGTGCCGACGACCTGCCCGTCGTGCACGACGTCGTACCCGGCGCGCGGCGCACGGCGTCCCTCGGTCACGAGGCCGACGAGCACGCGGGCGCCGGGGGCGGGCGCCACGCCGGCGTCCCCCACGAACGAGCCCGAGGTCGCGACGACCCGACCGAGACCGGCCTGGGCGGGTCGCACCTCGGTCGACAGTTCGTGCCCGTAGAGCGGCATCCCGGCCTCGAGCCGCAGGGTGTCCCGCGCGGCGAGCCCGGCGGGCACGACACCGCGGTCGGCGCCGGTCTCGAGCAGGGCGTCCCAGATCGACGACGCGACGTCGGTGTCGCTGTAGATCTCGAAGCCGTCCTCGCCGGTGTAGCCGGTCCGGGCGACGAGGACCTCGGCGCCGTCGAACAGCGCGTGCAGCACGCGGTAGTACCGGAGTTCGTCGAGCGGGGTCTCCGGCTGCAGGCGGTCCGCGACGACCAGGGCGTCGAGCGTCCCTGCGGCGGCCGGACCCTGGATCGCCACGAGGGCGGTGGTGTCCGAGTCGTCGGTGACCTCGACGTCGTGGCCGCCCGAGCGCGCGACGAGCGCGTCGACCGCGACGGAGCGGTTCGCGGCGTTCGCCACGACGAGGAAGACGTCCTCGCCGGTGCGGTAGACCACGAGGTCGTCGAGGATCCCGCCGTCCTCGGCGAGGAGCAGCGAGTACTTCGCGCGACCGACGGGCATCGCGCCGAAGGACCCGGCGAGCGCGTGGTCGAGGAACGGCACGGCGTCGGGGCCGACGACGCCGACCTCGGCCATGTGCGACAGGTCGAAGACGCCCGCGGCCTGACGCACGGCGTGGTGCTCGGCGAGGTCGGACGAGTACCGCACGGGCATCCGGTACCCGGCGAAGTCGGTGAAGGTGGCGCCCGCAGCCTCGTGCGCGGACTCGAGTGGGGAGGAACGCATGACGGAGTTCTCCTGGCATCGGCAGGACCCGACGGCCGTCGTCGGGTGGGAACTCCCCCTCTGTCATGGGCCTGAGAGTTTCACCGCGGCCCGTGAGGTCCGGCGGCTTTCACCGTGGGCGAGACACCGCGCGGGCCCGGCGGGGACGCGTGTCTGCTTTTCAGAGTGGCCTGTCCGCTGCGGTGTGGGACCTGAGAGATTGACGGGGAGGTTGCTCCTTCGGTGCCGTGCGCGTGCGCTCGGCTCTCCCGCGGCGGGTGTGCGGCCGGTGTTGAGTTGTGCAGGCCCGAGCATACCGACCCCGCGTTTCCGGCATGTGTCGTGGTCGACCCTTCGACGTCTCGTAGAATGCGGGGATGGCAGGACAGCGATCGCGCCCCCGTGGGCAGCTCGAGCAGGCGGTCCTCGAGACCCTGCGCGCTGCGGCCGACCGCGGCGTCGTGGACGGGTGCACGGCACGGCAGGTGCTGGACGCCTTCCCGGAGCCGCGTCCGGCGCTCACCACGGTGCTGACCGTGCTCGACCGCCTGGGACGCAAGGGCCAGGTCGAGCGGCAGGAGCACGCCGAGGCCCCGCTGACCTTCCGCGCCGTGCACAGCCGTGAGCAGCAGACGGCATCGCTGATGTCGAACGCGCTGGCCGCCGCGTCGGACCGCGAGGCCGCGCTGCTCCAGTTCACCGGATCGCTCGCCTCGGACGACCTCGACGTCCTGCGCCGCGCCCTCGACGCCCGAGCCCGCTCCTGACCGGAACCGAGCAGTGGTCGTCGTCGGAGTCGCCCTCATCGCCCTCGCCCTCGTCGTCGTGGTGGTCGCCCCGCGCGTCCTGACCCGGTCCGCCTGGACGATCGACCATCCACGCACGGCGCTGGTCTCGTGGTCCGTCGCGGTCCTGCTCGGCGTGGTCGGATTCGTCGTCGGGGTCGCCCTCGTCGTCGCGGCCGACCGGCCGCTCGACCCCTTCCGGCTCACCGAGTCCCCGACGCACGGCCTGAACCTCGGCGTCGCACTCCTCGGCGTGGCAGCGTTCGTCGTCGCGGTCCGGGTCCGTCCCGGCGCCGAGCACGAGGCAGTGCGGCAGGCCATGCGGTCGGGCACCGCTCCGCACCGACAGATCGACGGCACCACCGTCGCCCTGGTCGAGGCGGACCACGCGCTCGCCTGCGCGGTCCCCGGTCGGTCCGGCGGTGTGCTCGTGAGCACCGGGCTCGCCGACCTGCTGCGGACCGACGAACTGGAGGCCGTGGTCGCCCACGAGCGCGCCCACCTGACGCAGCGCCACGCGGTGGCCGTCGCGGTCGCCGAGTCGATCGAGCGTGCGGTCCCGTGGGTGCCCGGGGCGCGCGCCATGGCGCGCTCGACGCGCGTCCTCGTCGAGTTCGCCGCCGACGACGCGGCGGCCCGACGCGTCGGACGCGACGCCCTGCGCCGGGCGGTGCTCGTGGCGGACGGGACGAGCGCGCTCGGGGCGGTCCGTGCGTCCCGGCTGCGCTGAGCCCACCGGTCACGCCTGTCGGGGGCGAGGCATAGGGTGGCAGGCACCGTGAAGCCACTGACCGAAGCAGACATCCGTTCGTCGTTCGTGAACGCCACCCCGGACGAGCTCGAGCAGCTCCCCATCCCGGGGCTGCACGAGATGCTGTGGGACGAGCGCGAGTTCCTCGGCTGGCGCGACCCGCAGGCCGCCCGACGCGGCTACATCGTGTCGTGGATCGACGACCGCCCGGTCGGCATCGTCGTCCGCTCCGCCGGCGGTTCGCTCCGCCCGGGCATCGCCGCGATGTGCTCGTTCTGCCACTCCCCGCAGCCGGCGACGCAGGTCCGCCTGTTCTCCGCCGCCCGCGCCGGTGAGTCCGGCCGGAACGGCAACACCATCGGGTCCTACATCTGCGAGGACCTCGGCTGCTCGATGCTCATCCGGACGGCCCCGCCGCACCTCAACCCGCCCGCGACGATCGCGATGCGCGGCGAGGCCCTGCTCGGGCGCGTGCGGAACTTCACCGAGGACGTGGCGAAGACCGCGTGAGCCGGTTCGCCACCGCGCGGTGGGCCGTCGTCGAGGAACAGGGCGACGGGCGCTGGCGCCTCAGCATCCGCGACGAGGCGGACGACGAGCTCGGCGCCCTCGGCCTCGGGGTCGAGGGGCCGTGGGACCCGGACGTCGAGCCGCACGTGGCGTTCGTCCTGGTGCAGCTCGGACTGACGCTCCGCGGTGCGCGGCCGTGGCACGAGGACGAACTCGGCGACCAGCGCGCACCGGTGCTGCCGCTCGGGTGAGCGACCGCTCCAGCGGCCGCGGCGGGCGGCGGGCGGCGGGCGGCGGGCGGGGATCGAACCACGTACCCGACGTCGAACCAGCCACGCCGCCTGGTTCGACGTCGGGGACCTGGTTCGACGCTGCATTGCACCCCCGGCCCGGCGGCGGGGCACAGCTCAGGGCTCGGTGGCCGCGATGAAGTTGCGGAGGATCTCGCGGTCGTCGTCGACGCGGACGGCCCAGACCAGCTCGCTGCGGTGCGGGTCGTCCTGCAGCGGGAGCAGGACGACGGTGTCGGGTGCCGCGAGGGTTGCGCTCTCCGGGGCGATCGTCACACCGAGCCCCGCTCCGACCAGGTGGAGCACGGTCGCCCACGTCGTGGCCTCCTGCACGACCTCGGGTCGCCGTCCGTCGACGACCACGGGCGCGAGGTTGCGTTCGGTCGCGACCGCACCGGCGATCGCCGGGAAGAACACGAACGGGTCGTCGACCAGTTCGGTGCCGCGGATCGACGCCCGCTCCGCGAGCCGGTGCCCGTGCGGGACCGCCGCGACGAAGGGCTCGGAGCGGAACGGCAGGAACCGCACGGCGGGGTCCGGGTCGGGGTCGCGCAGCACCGCCAGGTCGAGCTCGCCGCGGACGATGCGGGCGAGCAGCGTCGACGAGTAGCCCTCGGTGAGTTCGACGCGGACGAGCGGGTACCGCTGCCGGAAGGCCTGCACGCGCTCGATCGGACCGAGGGGCAACGCCGAGACGACGAACCCGACGTCCAGCCGTCCGGCCTCACCGCGTCCGACCCGCACGACCTCGTCCAGGTCGCGCGCTGCCTGGTCGAGCAGCGAGCGCGCACGGCCCTGCAGCACCCGACCGGCGGCGGTGAGCGCGACGCTGCGCGAGGTGCGGACGAACAGGTCCACCCCGAGGTCACGCTCGGTCCGTCGGATCTGCTGCGAGAGCGCGGGCTGGGCGATGCGCAGCCGCTCGGCGGCCCGCCCGAAGTGCAACTCGTCGGCGACGGCGAGGAACGCCCGGAGCTGCCGCAGGTCGACATCCATGCACGCAGCCTATCGATGTGCGGGAACGAGTATTGGACGCGATCAGATCCCTCGTCGAGGATGGGTCCGTGCCCGAGACGCCCACGCTGACCATCGCCGAGTTCGAGACCGCCGCCGACGCCACGGCGTTCCGCACCCTCAACGAGGCGTGGATCGAGCAGTACTTCACGCTCGAGGACGAGGACCGCGCGATCCTCGGCGATCCGATCGGCCGCATCATCGAGCCCGGCGGTGCGGTGTTCGTCGCGCGGCTCGACCACGAGGTCATCGGCTGCATCGGGATCATGCCCGTGGACGAGCGCGTGTTCGAGCTCGTCAAGATGGCGGTCTCGCCGGTGCACCAGGGGCACGGCACCGGGCGGAAGCTCATCGCCGCAGCACTCGACCGCGCCCGGTCCCTCGGCGCGCAGCGGGTCGCGCTCGAGAGCAACAGTGCCCTGGCGAGCGCCGTGCACCTGTACGAGGCGTTCGGCTTCCGGCACCTCGGACACGACGAGATCGCGCCGAGCCCGTACGCCCGGGCGGACGTCCACATGGTGCTCGACCTGGTCTGACCCCGACCCGGTAGCGTCGCGCTCGTGCACATCCGACCGCGCCGCGACGATGACCTGGAGCACCTGGTCCAGGTGCTCCGGCGCACGCACGACGAGGACGGCTACCCGGCGCACTGGCCCGACGATCCGGTCACGTGGCTGACCCCGCCCGGGCACCGCTCGGCGTGGACCGCGTGGTCGTCGGGCAGCGTGGTCGGTCACGTCGGACTGGCCGCTCCGGCCGCGGCCGCGGCACCGCTGGTCACCCGACTCGTCGTCCACCCGGACCACCGTGGGCAGGGCGTCGCCGACGCCCTGCTGGCGGCTGCCGAGGCCTCCGCGGCGTCACCGGTCCTGCGGCTCGACGTGACCGAGGAGACCCCCGGTGCGTGGCGGCTCTACGAGCGCCGCGGCTGGCGGTTGACCCACCGGTCTCCCGCGGACTGGGCGAAGCCGGACGGGACCGTCCCGACCATGCGGTGGTACGAGAAGCGCCTGCCGTGAGCCGGTACGCTCGCCGCATGGCGACGTACGAGGTGCAGGCCGTCCGTGAGCGCGGCGTGTGGCAGGTGTTCATCGAGGGGACCCCGATCACCGAGGTGCTCCGCTGGTCCTCCGTCGGTCCGGTCGCACGGGAGTTCCTCGCGATGGACCGCGACGACGACCTGCGCATCCGCGTCGTCGGCCGCAACCAGTACGTCGACGAGCTGTCCGACTGACGCCGTCGCGGCGCTCCTCCGCGCGCGTCCTCCCGCGGTGAGGCTCGGGCTGAACGACGTCCCTCGCGCGCCCGGGCCCGGGACGGGTCGCTGGGCGCGAGACTCGTCCGAGCGCGACCGACCGCTCAGGCGACGTGCCAGACCAGCCCCTCCTGCGCGCTCGACGGGTAGGCCGCCGCGATGCGGTGCACGGCCTCGCGCAGGGTCTCCGGTGAGCACGCCAGGTTGAGCCGCGCGAACCCCCGCCCCTGGGCGCCGAAGCCGAGCCCGGAGTTCAGCGCCACGTACGCGTGCTCACGGAGCGGCACCGCCGGGTCGTCGCCGAGGCCGATCCCCCGGAAGTCGAGCCATGCCAGGTAGCCGGCCCGCGGCCGCGTGTAGACGACCCCGGGCAGGTGCTCCGCGAGCAGGGACCCGAGCAGCCGCTCGTTCGCGACGATGCGGGCGACGACGTCGTCGAGCCAGTCCGTCGCCAGGGTGAACGCGGCGAGGTTCGCGTGCAGCCCGAGGATGCTCGTGCGGCAGGCGACCTCCTCCCACAACGTGTCGAGGAGCGCCGCGGCCCGGTCGTCCCCCGCGACCATGACGGAGCACTTCACGCCCGCGAGGTTCCAGCCCTTGCTCGCGCTCGTCACGCAGACGCTGCGGGCGCCGTGCTGCTCGGCGACCATCGCGAACGGGGTGAAGTGGACCCCCGGGTGCGTGAGCGGCGCGTGGATCTCGTCGCTGACGACGAGCACGTCGTACCGCGCCGCCAGCTCGGCGAGCGCCTCGAGGTCGGCCCGGTCGTGCACGAGCCCCATCGGGTTGTGCGGGTTGCAGAGCAGGAACACCCGGACACCGTCGGCGAAGGCGCGCTCGAGCCCGGCGAGGTCGAGCCGGTAGACGCCCCACTGCTCGGTCAGCGGGACCTCCTCGACCTGACATCGTGCTTCCTCGACGAGCTCGAAGAACGGCGGGTACACCGGCGGGGTGATCGCGACGCGTCCGCCCTCAGGGAGCGCGAGCCGCAGGGACTCGACGATCCCGACGCTGACGTCCGTCGCCAGGTGCACACGCTCCGGGTCGACCGCCCAGCCCCACCGGTCGCGCGCGAACTGCGCGAACGCCGGCGCGAGCGGCCCGGGGCCGTCCAGGTACCCGAGGTCGGACTGCTGCACCCGCTCGACCAGTGCCTGCCGGATCGCCGGCGCCACGTCGTGGTCCATCTCGGCGACGAACAGCGGCAGCACGTCGGGCGCGTAGCGCGTCCACTTGATGCTCGTGCGGACCCCGCGGAGCGTGCCGACCGGGTCCTGTTCGTCGTCAGCCATGCGTCCCAGCATGCATCGACCGGAAGGCCCGGTGCGAGTCCGGCCGTCATCCCGCGTCGTCCAGCGGTCACCTCCCGTGCGTGCCGAGGCCCGCCCACGTAGGTTCGGCACCATGAGCACGAGCACCGCCGACAAGGCGACCACCCTCAAGCAGCTGCACGAAGCCCCCGAGATCCTGCGCGTCGTGAACGTGTGGGACGCGATCAGCGCGAAGGTCGTGAGCGACCTGCCGGAGACGAAGGCGATCGCGACCGCCGGGCACTCCATCGCCGCGAGCCACGGCTACGACGACGGCGGGATGCCGCTCGACGTGGCCCTCGCGGGCGCCGCGACCGTCGCCGCCGCGACCGACCTGCCCGTCACGGCAGACCTCGACGACGGGTACGCGGACCCGGCCGAGACGATCCGTCGCGCGATCGCCGCCGGGATCGTCGGCGCGAACGTCGAGGACCGACTCCGTCCCTTCGACGAGGCCGTCGCCCGCGTCGCCGCGATCACCGCCGCAGCCGAGGCCGAGGGCGTCGCCTTCCAGCTCAACGCCCGCACCGACGCGATCGCCCGGGGTGGCGACCGCCCGATCGACGAGAGCATCGAGGACGCCATCGCCCGCGGGAAGGCGTTCCTCGACAACGGCGCCGCACTCGTCTTCGTGCCGGGTGCGATCCAGCGCGACGTGGTCGAACGACTCGTCGACGGGCTCGGTCGCGGCAAGCTCTCGGTGATCGGACTGCCGGGCGCCCTGCCGGCTGCCGAGTACGAGGCCCTCGGCGTCGCCCGCATCTCCTACGGTCCGCTGACGCAGCGCGTCGCGCTGCGGGCGCTCCGCGACCTGGCGACCGACCTGTACGGCGACGGCGTCGTGCCGGAGGACACCCCCGCTCTGAACTGACGGCCCACCGGACGGACGGCGCGGTGCACGCTCGCACCGCGCCTCCCGTCCGTCTTGCTGGACGTTCCGGACGAAGCGACGTATAGTGTCTCCTTGGTGCACTGCAGCGAACCCATCTGACTCGCGCACACCAGCACGTCTCGTACCGACCCGCCGGGTCGCATTCCACCGAGACCACCGCTCGATCCGAACGGACGAGCAGCACGTCGAGACACGACGTGCGCACCCGCAGCCGATGCGTCGTGCCGGACCACGGAGTCCGCCGACCAGAGCACGGCCGGGTGCCGAACGACCAGGAAGTACCGCACCACCATGACCAGCAACGACCGCATCACCATCTCCGGGACCGCGCTCGCGGCCCCCACCGTCTCCCCCGACCGCATCGCCGAGTTCCCGGTCCGCGACGACCGCTCGCAGCGCGAGTACCTCGTCCGCATCGCGGCCGACGACCTGCGCCTGTTCGTCACGCGTGACGCACGCGTGGACATCGACGGCGAGGCCGGCTGGACCGTACCCGGCCGCTCCTGGCGGGGCGAGTCGAGCCGGACCATCCTGCTCGCGCGCCGCGTCGGCAAGGGCGAGCTCGCCCTGGCCGCCTAGGTCGAACCCGCCGGAACCGCTCACACGGTTCCCGGTCCACACACGACGAACGCCGCCGGCCCAGCGCCGGCGGCGTTCGTCGTCTGTGCCTTCGGGGTGTCAGGCCGGGCCGTACGACGACGGCTGCTCGGCTCCGCGGAAGCGCGTGCCACCGTCCGCGTTCACCGGGAGCGCTGGACCCGCACGTCGTGCCGCGTCGCGCAGGCGACGGATGAACGCCGGGTCCTCGGGCTCGAGCTCGTCGTCCGGGGCGACCGTCACGCAGAGCTCGCTCGCCGGGCCGACGAGCAGGATCGACGTCGACACCGAACCGTCGTCACCGACGCTCGGCACCGTGATCGTGTCGGTGCGCGAGTTCGCTCCGAGGACGGCTGCGTAGTCGGCGACCGCGTCCGCGATCAGGTCTCCGGTGAGGATCTGGCTCGCGTCGTAGTTGATGTACTTCACGTCTCCTCCTCGTCTCTCCCTCGACGGTAGGTACCGCGTGTGCGAGGAGGTTCGGAGTGTGCGTTCCGTGGCCAGTCCACTCCTCGGGGCGTGCGGCGGTCAGACCTCAGGCGGGTCCGTCCGGAGGCGCTTGGCCTCCGGCTCGTCGGAGTGCGACGACGCGGCGTCCGTGAACCGTCCGCCGCCCACCACCGCGATGCGGCGCCCGAGCTCGTTGACCAGGTCCTCATCCTCGGGCTCCAGCTCGTCGTCCGGCGCCGCCTCGACCATGATCTGCGAGGCCGGCCCGAGCAGGACCTCCGCCGTGGTGCCGTAGCCCTCGGCGTCCGCGGTCGGGATCTCGACGATGTCCGTCGTCCCGTTCTCGCCGAGCGCAGCGGCGTAGGCGAGCACCGCCTCGGCGATCGCGTCGCCGGTCATCACTCGGTTCTCTCCGTAGACCACGTACTTCATGCGTCCAGTGAACGCTGCGACCTCGGTGGGCACTCAGCTCGGACGGGCATCGGGGGACGCGCTGCTCCTCCGCCACGCCGGGACTGCGCGGCTGCGGAGATCGGCTCTTCCCAGTTCTGGGGACTGGTCAGGGCAGCACGCACCCGGTGGACTGGACCCATGCGATCGTTCCACCCCCTCGACACGTCAGCGCTGCTCCGGGTCGAGATCGTCGACGCGATGATCCGTGTGCTCCGCGCGAACGCCCTGCACGAGGTCTCGTACGAGCACGTGGCCACCGAGGCGTCGCAGCCGCTCGACGTCGTCACCGAGGTGTTCCCGACCTGGGACGGACTCCTGCTCGCCACCATCGACCAGTGGAACGACCAGCGGACCACCGCGCTGCTGCCGATCGCCGAGCGCAGCGGCACGATCGTGTTCCTCCGCGCCATCGTCCGCGCGAACGTCGCCGACCCGTCGCTCATGCGCTTCCTGACCTCGACGCTCAACATCGCCGCGACGCCGCACCACCCGCTCGCACCGATGCTCCACCTGCGCTGGCGTCGCTTCCACGGGTTCGTGCTGGCGGCCCTGCAGCGGGACGTCGAGCTCGGCCGGGAGCCGCGCACCATGGAGCCGGCTCGTGGTGCCGAGCAGCTCCTCGCGACGTACGAGGGGCTGCAACTGCAGTCGATGGTGCGGCCGGAGATGGACCTGCTCGAGTCGTTCGACCGCGCGGTCACCCGACTCCGCGAGGGCTGGTCGCGCGAGTACGTGCCGCCGGTGTGGGACCTCGAGACGGCCTGACGGGGCGACCGGTCGTCGTCGGACGCCCCGCTTCCGTCAGTTGTTGAAGCGGAACTCCACCACGTCGCCGTCCTGCATGACGTAGTCCTTGCCCTCGATGCGGGCCTTGCCGTGCGCACGGGCCTCCGCGATCGAGCCGGCCGCCATCAGGTCCCCGAACGAGATGACCTCGGCCTTGATGAAGCCCTTCTCGAAGTCGGTGTGGATCACGCCGGCAGCCTGGGGAGCCTTCCACCCCTTGCCAATCGTCCACGCACGCGCTTCCTTCGGCCCGGCGGTCAGGTAGGTCTGCAGCCCGAGGGTGTCGAACCCGATACGGGCGAGCTGGTCGAGACCGGACTCGGTCTGCCCGGTCGACTCGAGCAGCTCGGCGGCGTCCTCGGGGTCGAGCTCGATGAGCTCCGACTCGACCTGGGCGTCGAGGAACACGGCCTGCGCCGGTGCCACGAGCGCGGCCAGCTCGGCCTTGCGGGACTCGTCGGTCAGGATCGCCTCGTCGACGTTGAACACGAAGATGAACGGCTTCGCCGACAGGAGGCCGAGCTCGGCGATCGGCGCGAGGTCGATCGAGGTCGCGGAGAGCAGCGTGCCCTGCTCGAGCGCCGCCTTCGCCTCGTTCGCGGTCTCGAGCACGATCGGCTCGGCCTGCTTGAGCTTCACGGTCTTCTCGTACCGGGGCAGCGCCTTCTCGATGGTCTCGAGGTCCGCGAGGATGAGCTCGGTGTTGATGACCTCGAGGTCGTCCTTCGGCGAGACCTTGTTCGCCACGTGCACGACGTCGTCGTCGGTGAAGCCGCGGACGACCTGCGCGATGGCGTCGGCCTCGCGGATGTTCGCGAGGAACTTGTTGCCGAGGCCCTCGCCCTCGCTCGCACCCTTCACGATGCCGGCGATGTCGACGAACGACACGGGCGCGGGCACGGTCTTCTCGGAGCTGAAGAGCGTCGCGAGCTGGTCGAGCCGCGGATCGGGCAGGTTCACCACGCCGACGTTCGGTTCGATCGTCGCGAACGGGTAGTTCGCGGCGAGGACCTGGTTCTTGGTCAGGGCGTTGAACAGGGTCGACTTGCCGACGTTCGGGAGACCGACGATTCCGATGGTGAGAGCCACGGGAGCACAGCCTACCGGCGGCGGCCCGCCGGAGCCGACCCGGTCCTCCAGGCCGGTGCCGTCAGGACGGCCAGATGCCGGACAGGAAGCTCACGAACGTGAGCAGCAGGCCGTGCGCGATCCCGAGCACGATGCCGGCGACCAGCACCGCGGTCACGAGCAGGGTGGTCCCGAGACCGATCCCACGCCGCACCGTGTGCGGCCGCGCGTCCACGCGGTGTGCACCCGCCAACAGCTCGTCCAGGTCCCTCGGCTCCCCCATGCGCCGACTGTACGTCGCGGCGGGTCAGGACACCAGCGCTCTGATGCGCTCGTCGACCAGGGCGAGCACCTCGGCCTGGAGGCGCTGGGAACCGCGCCAGTCACCGCGCACCTCGAGCGCGTGGTCCGCACCGTCGACCGTGTGCAGTCCGGCGCGCGTCGTCCCGACCGCGGAGGGCAGCCACATCGGGTCGGCGGAGCCGCCGACGGCGAGCGAACCGGTACCCGCCGCGGCGAGCGCGGCGACGACGGCCGGGTCGGTGAGGACCGGCGTGAGCCAGAGCCCGTCGACGCCGTGGCGGACCGCCCAGGGCAGGGCGGAGCAGCCGAACGACTTCGCGACGACGAGGTCCGGGCGGCGGCCGTCGAGTGCGCCTGCCACCTGGCGCTCGACGAAGGCCACCGGGTCGACCTTCGCTACGGCGTCGACCGTCCACGCCGGCGCGACGACCTCGACGCCGTGCTGCGCGGCGATCGCGCGCGTCCACCAGAGCAGGGGCGCCTGCTGCCCGTACCCGGCACCGGGCAGGACGAGGACGAGCGGGGTCGTGGTGGCGGTGGCGGTCACGCCTCGGACGCTACCGCGCCGGGCCGCAACGCCGAGGCCGCGTGCGGGTGATGTCGGAACCCCGTGCGACCATCGAGGGCGTGCCGTTGAACTTCACCGCGATCGACTTCGAGACCGCGAACAGCTCCCCCGCGAGCGCCTGCTCCGTCGGACTCGTCAAGGTCCGCGGCGGCCGCGTGGTCGAGCGGGCCTCCTGGTTCATCCAGCCACCGCTGGGCCACGACGCGTTCCTCGAGTGGAACACCCGCATCCACGGCATCGTCGCGACGGACGTGGTCGGGGCGAAGGGGTGGGCCGAGCAGTACCGGGACATCGTGGCGTTCGCCGAGGGGGACGTCCTGGTCGCGCACAACGCCCGGTTCGACATGGGTGTGATCGCCGGCGGCTGCTCGGCGACCGGCACGGAACTGGCGGAGCACCACTCGCTGTGCTCGCTCCAGGTGGCGCGCAAGACCTACACGCTCGACTCCTACCGACTCCCGATGGCGGCCCGCGCGGCCGGGTACGAGGGCTTCCAGCACCACGACGCCGCTGCCGACGCCGAGGCCTGCGCCGCGATCGTCGTGCACGCCGCGGGGCAGCACGGGTGCGACACGGTCGAGGCGCTCGGTGCGGCCACCCGGGTGCACATCGCGCCGGTGCGACCGCGGACGGAGCAGCCCCGCGCGGCAGCCCAGCCGCGGCTGTCGAACCGTCCGATGATCTTCGCCGACTGACGATCCCGGGGAGCCGGGCCGCGCAGAGTCCGGTGCTATTGTCACGACATAGCCGAGGGGTGCCGTCGCCGGTGCCCTCCCCACCCGGAGGACCGCGATGACCAACGAGGGCCAGCTGCCGTCCGACTTCTCCACGGACCTGGACCGCTCCGGGCCGGTGCCGCTGTACTTCCAGGTCGCATCGCGGCTCGAGGAGGCGATCCGCTCCGGTGCGATGCCGCCCGGAGCACGGCTCGAGAACGAGATCGCCCTCGGCGAGCGACTCGGGCTCTCGCGCCCGACGATCCGCCGAGCCATCCAGGACCTGGTCGACAAGGGGCTGCTCGTCCGTCGTCGAGGGATCGGCACGCAGGTCGTGCACGGCCCCGTGACGCGCAAGGTGGAGCTGACGAGCCTGTACGACGACCTCGCGCAGGGCTCGCAGGCACCGGCGACCACGCTGCTCGAGCGCACGGACCTGCCGGCGAGCGACGTCGTCGCCGAGGCCCTCGGCACCGCCCCGGGCACGCCGGTCGTCCACATCCGCCGGGTCCGCTTCGCCGAGGACGTCCCGATGGCGATCCTCGAGAACTTCCTGCCGCCCGAGTTCACGGCGATCACCGACGAGGACCTGCAGACGCACGGGCTGTACCAGCTGCTCCGCGGCCGGGGTGTCACGATGCGGGTCGCGAAGCAGCGGATCGGGGCACGGGCGGCCACCGACGACGAGGCCTCGCTGCTCGAGATCGAGGACGGTGACCCGGTCCTGACGATGAGCCGCACGGCGTACGACGCGTCGGGCCGGGCGGTGGAGTACGGGGTGCACTGCTACCGCCCGGACCGCTACTCGTTCGAGGTCACCCTCGTCGACAAGTAGGCCGGCGGACCCGCTGCCTCAGCCGGCGGAGGGGACGCCGAGCTCGCCGGTCACGTACTGGGCACGGCCGAACCCGAACGACCAGTCCTGCGGCCCGTTCTCCACGTAGCCGATGAAGACGTCCTCGCTCGCGACGCCGACCTCGGCGAGCCGGTCGTGCACGGCGCGGTAGAGACCCTGCTTCGCCTCGTCGCTCCGACCGCCCTGGGTGAAGACCTGGACCATGACGACGCCCTCGGTCCGCTCGAAGCCGAGACCGGCGTCCTGCGCGATGATCTGCTGCGCCGGGTGCTCGGTGATCACCTGGAACCGGTCGCGCTCGGGGATGCCGTACTCGGCGACGATGGCGGTGTGGACCGCGTCGGCGACGGCACGCACCTGCTCCGGGGTGCGACCGGTGACGAGATCGATGCGGACGAGCGGCATGGTGCCTCCTGGGGGTGCGTGGGGGGGTGGCGGTGCGCCGTCGCGGACGGGAGGCGCGGTGCCAGCATGCACCGCGCCTCCCGTCCGGTACACGGCCCGTCTCCAGCACCGGTGCCGGCACCTCCGTCGCCGGGCGCCCGCCGCCGGGCGCCGCCGTCAGGCGTCCTTCGTCAGGGTGCGTCCTCAGGCGTCAGGCGTCGTCTCGTAGAACGCGGGCTTCGCGGTGGCGTAGGTCACGTGCTCGAGGGCGCCGGTCTGCTGCGCCCGCACGGCGACCTCGGCGACGACCGACGCCGTGTAGCCGTCCCAGGCGCTCGGCCCGTCGATGCCCCCGGTGCGGGCAGCGTCCACCCAGCGCTGGACCTCCTCGTCGTACGCGGCGCCGAAGCGCTCGACGAAGGACGGGGTGACGCCTTGGCCCGAGACACCGGCCGACACGACGTTCATCGTCGTCTCGCGCCCGATGTACGCGACGCCGGACTCGAACACGGCGTCGGTCGTCACCTGGTACCCGAACTGCGCGTTGACGTTGATCTCGACGATCGCCATGGTGCCCGACGCGGTGGTGAACAGCACGAACTGCGGCTCCGGCAGGTCGACCGGTCCGAGCGAGTTCCTGCGGGGCTTCTTCACCTCGACCGCGACGATCGGCTCGCCCGTGAGGAACGGGATGATGTCGATCTCGTGGATGACCGAGTCGTGGATGAGCATCGACTCGCTGAAGTTCGGCGGCGTCGTCGGGTTGCGGTGCGCGTGGTGCAGGGCGAGCAGCGCGCCGTTCGTGCCGGACTCCCGGAGTGCCCGGAGCTCCTGGTACCCCTTGTCGAAGCGACGCATGAAGCCGACCTGGATCCGTGGGCGGTCGGACCTCGCCTGCTCGAGCTCGACGATGCGCAGGGAGTCCTCCGCGCTCGTGGTGAGGGGTTTCTCGCACAGGACGGCGAGACCACGCTCGATCGCCGGCACGAGGACGGGCTCGTGCAGGAACCCGGGCGTCGCGACGAGCACGGCATCGATCGGCGTCGCGTCGAGGGCGTCCTCGAACGACGCTGCGGTGAGCGCCCCCGGTGCCCGCTCGGCGGTGGCGGTGGCCCGGGCGGTGTCCGGGTCGACGACGGCGACGACGTCTGCGCCGGCGATCGTGGACGTGATGCGACGGACGTGGTCGCTGCCCATCGCGCCGGCTCCGACGACGGCGACGCGGAGGTTCTCGGTGGTGCTCACGGGGTTCTCCTGGGGGGGTCAGCGGACGCGCGCCGAGGCGGTCGAGCCGAGGATGTGCCGGACGGTGCGCTCGGCGATCGGGCCGGGGGCGTCGACCGAGCAGCCGTACATGTCCTGCTCGACGATGCCGAAGACATCCGGGTCGATCCGGGCGACGGCCTCGATGACCGGGGCGAGCTCGGGGGTGCCGTGCGGCGGCTCGGTCATGATGCCCTGCGCCACGGCCGTCGCGAAGGGCACGTCGTTCTTGAGCACGTCGAACAGCAGCTCGGTGTCGACCTGCTTGAGGTGGAGGTAGCCGATGCGCTCCGGGTGTTCGGCGATCATGCGGAGGTTGTCGCCGCCGTAGTAGGCGAAGTGCCCGGTGTCCAGGCACAGGTTCGTGTACCGCGGGTCGGTCTCCTCGAGGAAGCGCACGGTCTCGCGGTACGTGCCGACGTGGCTGTCGGCGTGCGTGTGGAACTGCTGGCGGACGCCGAACTCCTCGAGCAGCGCCTTGCCCAGCTGGTCGTGTCCCCTGCCGAGGCGCTCCCACTGCTCGTCGGTCAGGGTCCGCGACTCGAGCACCGCACCGGTCGCGTCCGAGCGCCAGAGGTCCGGGATCGTCACGAGGTGCCGGGCACCGAGCGCCGACGCGAGCCCGGCGACCGCGACCGCCTGGTCCCACGCCCGCTGGAACTGGTCGTCACCCTTGTGGAACCCGGTGAAGACCGTGCCGGCGGACAGCCGGAGGCCGCGGGACTCGAGCTCGTCGGACAGCTGCGCCGGATCGGTGGGCAGGTACCCGTACGGACCGAGCTCGATCCACGTGTAGCCGGCTGCTGCGGCCTCGTCGAGGAAGCGCTGCCACGGCACCTGGCCCGGGTCGTCCGGGAACCAGACGCCCCAGGAGTCGGGGGCGGTGCCGATGCGGATCGCGGCGGGGGCGGCCGCGGCGTCGGTGGCAGCGGTGTCGGCGGTGTCGGTCATGACGTCGTCGTCCTTCGTGGGATGGGTTCGTTCAGCCGAGCAGGGGGCGCTGCGACGCGACCTGCTGCTCGTACTCGGCGCGGGCCTGCCGGGTGCTCGGCAGGGTCGAGGTCTCGGCGACGGGGACGTCCCACCAGCCGTCACCCTCGGGGGCGGGGGCGAGCGGGTCGGCGTGCACGTGCACCAGCGTGGTGTGGTCGTTCGCCTTGGCCTGCCGCACGGCCGCGGTCAGGTCGGCGATCACGTCCGGGCCGGGGCGGACCTCGATCACGTCGACGCCGTAGGAGCGCGCGTTCGCGGCGAGGTCGACGGGCAGCACCTCGTCGTTCTCGAACGACCCGGTGTCGTCCCGGTAGCGGTACTCCGTGCCGTAGCGCTCGGAACCGACGGTCTCGGACAGGCGGCCGATCGACGCGTAGCCGTCGTTCTGCACGAGCACGACGACGATCTTGATGCCCTCGGCGACCGCCGTCACCAGCTCGGTGTGCAGCATCAGGTACGAACCGTCGCCGACGAGGACGATCGCGTCGCGGTCCGGGGCGCCGCGTCGCACGCCGATGCCGCCGGCGATCTCGTAGCCCATGCACGAGAAGGCGTACTCGACGTGGTACCCGAGCGGGTCGCGGACCCGCCAGAGCTTGTGCAGGTCGCCGGGCAGCGAGCCGGCCGCCTGGACCACGACGTCGCGCGGGTCCGTCGCCGCCCGGACCGCGCCGATGATCTCCGACTGGCCCGGGACCGCACGTCCGGACGGCACGGACGCGGCGTCGACGACGGCGTCCCACTCCTGCTTCCGCGACGCGACCTCGGCGGCGTACCCGGCGGAGACGGCGTACGACGGGGCGTCCGACGAACCTGCCGTGAGCATCTCGGTCAGCGCGACCAGCGCCTCCCGGGCGTCCGCGACCAGCGGCAGCTGCGAGCCGTGCTTGTGGGCGTCGAACGCGGCGACGTTCACGTTGACGAAGGTCACGTCGGGGTCCTGGAACGCCGTCCGGGACGCCGTGGTGAAGTCGCTGTACCGCGTGCCGATGCCGATCACGACGTCGGCCCGTGCGGCGATCGCGTTCGCCGCAGCCGTCCCCGTCGCCCCGATGCCGCCGAGGTACTGCGGGTGGTCCCAGACGAGCGAGCCGCCGCCCGCCTGCGAGGTGCCGACGGGGATGCCCGTCGTCTCGACGAAGGCCGCGAGTTCGTCCTCGGCACCCGAGTAGAGCACGCCACCACCGGCCACGACCACGGGACGCTCGGCGCTCCGGATCGCCTCGACCGCACGGGCCAGCGGTCCGCGTTCCGGCAGCGGACGCCGGACGTGCCACTCGCGCGGTTGCAGGAACGTCACCGGCACGTCGAGCGCTTCGGCCTGGACGTCCTCGGGCAGGGCGATCGTCACGGCGCCGGTCTCGGCCGGGTCGGTGAGCACCCGCATCGCGGCGAGCGCGATCGGGAACAGCTGCTCGGGCCGTTCGACGCGGTCGAAGAACCGCGACAGCGGCCGGAACGCATCCGTCACCTGCAGCGACGGGTCGTGCGGCATCTCGATCTGCTGCAGCACCGGATCGGTCCTGCGGGTGGCGAAGGTGTCCGACGGCAGCAGGAGCGCGGGCAGCCGGTTCGTCGTCGCGAGCGCGGCGCCGGTGAGCATGTTCGCCGCGCCGGGGCCGACCGAGGCCGTCGACGCGAAGGTCGCCCGGCGGCGGTGCATCCGGGCGAACCCGACGGCCTGGTGCACCATCGCCTGCTCGTTGCGGGCCTGGTGGTACGGCAGCAGGCCGGGCTGGTCGACGTGGAGCTGCTTGATCGCCTGCCCGAGACCGGCGACGTTGCCGTGCCCGAAGATGCCGAAGATCCCCGGGATCGTGCGCTCGCGGTGGTCACCGTCGACGGTCCACTGGTTCGCCAGGAACGCGACGAGCGCCTGACCGACGGTCATCCGACGGGTCTGCTCCGGGCCGGCGTACTGGCTCATCGGGAGGGCTCCTTCTCGTAGGGCAGGCGCGGGTCGATCGGTTCCGAGGTCCACGTCTGCCGGACCCACCCGTGGGCGGGGTCGTCGGTGATGTTCCAGACGCGCTCCGGGTCCGGTCCGGCCATGACGTTGAGGTAGTACATGTCGTAGCCCGGTGCCGCGACGGCCGGTCCGTGCCAGCCGTACGGCACGAGGGCGATGTCCCCGGTCCGCACCTGGCGGAACTCGTCGATGGGCCGGTCGTCCGAGGCGTACGTGCGGTGCAGGGCGAAGGGGTCGGCCTGCTCGGGAGCCTGCAGACCACGGGTCACGGCGGCTTCGTAGTAGTAGATCTCCTCGAGGTCCGACTCCTCGCCCGGGCGGTTCGTGTCGTGCTTGTGCGGCGGGTACGACGACCAGTTGCCGGCCGGCGTGATCACCTCGCAGACGATGAACCGCACCGCGTCGAGGGCGGCCGGGGTCCCGAAGTTGTGCACCTGCCGGCTCGACTGCCCCGCGCCGCGGAGTTCCACGGGGACGTCGACGCGGGCGATGTACGTGCTCGGCTGGACCGTCTCCGTAGGCGCCTCGGCCACGGCGACACGACCGGAGCCGGTGATCGTCGCGGCGGTGCCGGAGCCCAGGTAGAGGACGTCGGTCGGCCCCTCGAAGACGCCGGTGCGTCCCTCGAGCGCCTGCTCGGTGTCGTCGTACGCCACGGTGAAGCTGCCGGCGAGCGGGACGACGAGGCGCTCGACCGCGTCGGCCGGGAGGCGCAGCTCGCCACCGTCCTGCAGGGCGCCGGTCCGCAGACCGGTGTGCGTCCACCCCTCGACGCGGCCGTCGACCACGTCGGTCCAGCCCGCCTCGGGGCGGGAGCCCGCCGGGATGAACCAGCGGTCGCGCTGCTGCTGTTCGTTCGCCATGCTGCGCGTCAGCCGTTCGACGGGAAGCCGAGGTCGACACCGCCGTGCACTGCCGGGTCGAGCCAGCGGGAGGTGATCGCCTTCTGCCTGGTGAAGAAGGCCACCCCGTCGGCGCCGTACGCCTTGTGGTCGCCGAACAGCGAGTTCTTCCAGCCGCCGAACGAGTAGTACGCCACCGGCACCGGGATCGGCACGTTGATGCCGATCATGCCGACCTGCACGTCGCGCTGGAATCGTCGAGCGGCTCCACCGTCGTTCGTGAAGATCGCGGTGCCGTTGCCGAAGGCGCCGGAGTTGATCAGCTCAAGCCCCTCGTCGTAGGACTGCACCCGGACGACCGAGAGCACCGGACCGAAGATCTCCTCGGTGTAGACGCGACTCGACGTCGGCACCCGGTCGATCAGCGTCGGGCCGAGCCAGAAGCCGTTCTCGTCGCCGTCGGGTCGCACGGTGCGGCCGTCCACCACGACCTCGGCTCCGTCCTGCTCGGCGACCTCGATGTACGAAGCGACCCTGTCGCGGTGCTGCTCGGTGACGAGCGGGCCCATGTCGCAGCCCCGACGTCCGTCGCCGACGCGCAGCGTCGCCGCGCGCTCGCTGATCTTCGCGATCAGCTCGTCGGCGACCGGCTCGACCGCCACCACCACCGAGATCGCCATGCAGCGCTCACCGGCCGAGCCGAAGCCCGCGTTGACCGCGTTGTCCGCGACGAGGTCGACGTCCGCGTCCGGCAGCACCAGCATGTGGTTCTTCGCCCCGCCGAGCGCCTGGACGCGCTTGCCGTGCTTCGTGCCCGTCTCGGACACGTACCGGGCGATCGGCGTGGACCCGACGAACGAGATCGACTCGACGTCGGGGCTGGTGAGGAGCCCGTCGACCGCTGCCTTGTCGCCGTTGAGCACCGTGAACACGCCGTCGGGCAGACCGGCCTCCCGGAACTTCCGCGCGAGCCACATCGCGGCGGACGGGTCCTTCTCGCTGGGCTTGAGCAGGACGGTGTTGCCGGCGGCGATCGCGATCGGCAGGAACCAGAGCGGCACCATCGCCGGGAAGTTGAAGGGCGAGATGATGCCCACGACACCGAGCGGTTGACGGATCGAGTACACGTCGATGCCGTTCGACACCTGGTCCGAGAACTCGCCCTTCATCAGTGACGGGATGCTCGTCGCCAGCTCGACCACCTCCTGCCCGCGGGCGATCTCCCCCAGGGCGTCGTCGATGACCTTTCCGTGCTCGCTCGTGATGATCTCGGCGAGCTCGGCCTTGTCGCGGTTGAGGACCTCACGGAACGCGAACATGATCTGCTGGCGCTTCGCGAGCGACAGATCCGACCACGCCGGGAACGCCGCCTTGGCACTCGCGATCGCCCGCTGGACCTCGGCCTCGTCGGCCAGGGCGACCCGCTTCGTCACGACGCCGAGCGCCGGGTCGTGGACCGGGGCGGTCCGACCGGAGGCCGAGGCGACGTGCTCGCCGTCGATCCAGTGCCCGACCGTCGTGCTGCCGGCGCTGGTCTCGGTGCTGGTGGTCATGCGGTGCTTCCTTCCGGGACGGACGGGTCCAGGGTGGCGGACGGGGCGGGCGAGTCGGCGCGTCGGCGAGCCGGTGTGGAGCGATCGCCCCGTGCCTCCCGGCTGTGGACGAGTGCGGCGGCGACGTCGACGGCGGCGGCGACGTCGCCGTCCTGCGGGTAGAGCAGGGTGCGACCGACGACGAGCCCGCGGACGCCCGGCAGGGCGAGCGCGTCGTCCCAGGCGGCGTACGTCTCGTCCGGACTGCCCGACGGGTCGCCGCCGAGCAGCAGCGTCGGCAGGGTGGTCGCAGCCATCACGCGTGCCATGTCGTCGACGACCGGGACCTTGAGCCAGCTGTAGGCGCTCGACTCACCCAGGCCGGCGGCGATCGCCATCGACGTGATGACGGCGTCGGCGCTCAGGTCGTTGACGACCCTGCCGTCCCGCCACGAGGACATGAACGGCTCGAGCATGATCGGCAGCTGCAGGGCCGCGGCCTCGGTCACCGCCCGCGCCGTCGCCTCGAGCGTCGAGGCGGTGCCGGGATCGTCGAGCGCGATCCGGACGAGCAGCTTCGCGACGTCGAGCCCGGCGTCCGTGATCGCCTGCGCCGAGTACGCGGTGTAGCGGTCGTCGAGCTCGAACGATGCTCCGCGCAGGCCGCCGCGGTTCATCGAGCCGACGACGACCTTGCCGTCGAGCGCCCCGAGGAGCGCCAGGTCCTCGAGGACGTCCGGCGTGCCGAGGACCCCGTCGACGCCCGGGCGGCCGAGGGCCACGACGAGCCGTTCGAGCAGGTCGTACCGGTCGGCCATCGCCGAGGCGTCGTCGCGGACCGCGAGCGCACCGCGCGCCGGGTGGTCCGCGGCGACGATGAGGAGCCTGCCGTCCTCGGCGAGCAGCGGACGGCGGGTCCGGGTCCGCAGGACCTCCCCGACGCGTTCCGGTGATCCGGCGCGCAGGTCGCGCAACCGGGCGAAGTCGGCCGGGCTGACCTCAGGCACCGACGCCCTCCTCCGCGGTCGCCGGCGCGGGGTTCGTGCGCAGGAAGCCCTCGACCTCGTCGCTCGTCGGCATCGCGGTCGAGCACTCGAACCGGGTGGCGACGATCGCCCCGGCCGCGTTCGCGAACGCGAGGGTGCGGTCGAGGCTCCAGCCCTGCAGCAGCCCGTGCACGAGTGCTCCGCCGAACCCGTCGCCGGACCCGAGGCCGTTGACGACGTCGACGGCGTGCGGTCGGTACGCGACGGTCTCGTCGCGGGTCTTCGCCAGCACGCCCCTCGGGCCCTGCTTCACGATCGCGAGCTCGACGCCGCGCTCGAGCAGGGCGTCGGCGGCGCGCAGGGGGTCGGTCTCCCCCACGGCGATCTCGCACTCCTCACGGTTGCCGACGGCGACGGTGGCGTGGTCGAGGGCGACGGCGACCTCGCGCGTCGCGGCCGCCGGCTCGGGCCAGAACACCGCTCGGTAGTCGAGGTCGAGCACGGTGTGCCGCCCGGTGGCGCCCGGCGCCCGCAGTGCCGCGCTCCGTGCCGCGGCGGCCGCGTGGTGCGCGCTGCGGCTCGGCTCCTCGCTGAGTCCCGTCACGGTCGTCCAGAACACCCGCGTCCGTTCGATCGCGTGCAGCGGCAGGGACTCCGACGTGATCATCAGGTCCGGCGCCTTCGGCGCGCGGTAGAAGTAGAGCGGGAAGTCGTCCGGCGGGAAGATCTCACAGAACGCCACGGGCGTGTTGAGGCCCTCGACCGGCTCGACGAAGTCGTTCGCGACGCCGAACTCCGGCAGGGTGCGGGCGATGTAGCGGCCGAAGGGGTCGTTGCCGGTGCGGGTGATCACCGCTGCGTCCGCGCCGTGCCGGGCGGCGGCGACGGCGACGTTGGTCGCGCTCCCACCGACGGACTTCGAGAAGGTGGTGACGTCCTCGAGCGGTCCGGTCTGCTGCGGGTAGACGTCGACACTGACGCGTCCCATCGTGATCACGTCGTGGACGTGCGGGGCTTCGTCGGTCATGCGACGCGGACCTTCCGGGCGGCTTCATCGGCGGACGAGCACGACTGTACACGGACTTTGCGCTGATGTCAGTACATGGATCGGGCTGCTGTCCGGCGCCTCTCCGGCCTGGAGGCGCGTGTCGGTGGGACCTGCCAGGGTCACGACATGCAGATCCTCGCCCTGGTCATCGGCCTCGTCCTCGGTACGGCCGTCGGTGCCGTCGTCGCGTGGTCGCTCGCCCGCTCGCGCGCCGGGGTGGAGGCGGCAGCCGCACGGGCGACGGCCGACGTGCTGCGTGCGCAGCTCGACTCGGTGCGCGCCGACGCCGAGGAGCGCCTCGACGCCCAGGACGCCCAGTACCGCCGGCAGGTCGACTCCCTCGAACGCCGTGCCGCCGAGCTCGAGCACCTCGTGCAACGCATGCACGGCGCCGACGCCGCGCGCACACAGGGCGAGTCGAAGGTGCTCTCTGCGCTGAGCCCGGTCGCGCAGACGCTCGACGTCATGCGCGCGAAGATCGCCGAACTCGAGCAGTCCCGCAGCGAGCAGTACGGTGCCCTCTCCGCGCAGCTGCGATCCGCCGCCGAGTCCGAGGAACGGCTCCGCGCGACGGCCGACACCCTCGCGAGCGCCCTGTCCTCGAACAGCACCCGCGGCGTGTGGGGCGAGACGCAGCTCCGGAACGTCGTCGAGGCCGCGGGGCTCCTCGAACGCGTGGACTTCGACGTGCAGTCCTCCATCACGACGACCGCGGGGACCGCCCGACCCGACATGGTCGTGCACCTGCCCGGCGGCAAGACGATCGCCGTCGACGCGAAGGTGCCGTTCAGCGCCTACCTGCAGGCGGCCGAGATCCCGGCGAGCGCGACGGGTGCCGAGGGTGCCCGGCGCGAGCAGCTCATCGCGCAGCACGTCAAGGCGCTCCGGGCGCACGTCGACGCCCTCGCCGCCCGCGAGTACTGGACGGGCTACGACGCGTCGCCCGAGTTGACGATCGCGTTCATCCCGTCCGAGTCGCTGGTCTCGAGCGCGCTGGCCGCCGACCCCGGACTGCTCGACCACGCCTTCCGCAAGCGCATCGCACTGGCGTCACCCGTCACGCTGTGGTCGGTGCTGAAGACGGTGGCGTTCTCGTGGCAGCAGGACGTCGTCACCGCCGAGGCACGCGAGCTCTTCCGGGTGTCCCGCGAGCTGTACGGCCGCCTGGCCACCATGGGCGGGCACGTCGACAAGCTCGGCCGGGCCATCCGCGGCTCGGTCGTCGACTACAACCGCTTCGTGGGGTCGCTCGAGCGCCAGGTGCTGCCGAGCGCCCGGCGGCTGTCGCTGCTCGACGAGTCGAAGGTGCTCGCCGACCCGGCGACGATCGACGACGAGCCGCGGCTGCTCACCGCGCCGGAGCTCGTCGGCGCCCTCGACGAGGACTGACCGCGCGGCGCCACGGCACGAGGCGCCGCGGCGCGAGGTGCTCCGGCACGACGAGAAGCACCCCGAACCACGTGATCGCGTGGTTCGGGGTGCTTCTCGTCGTGCGAGCGGTCAGGCGTCCCGACGGCCGTCAGCGGTCCGGCCGGATCAGAACCACTTCTCGGCGCGGTGGTCGGCCTGGATGCGGCGGATGGTGTTCGAGCGCGAGCGGAGCACGAGCGAGTCGGTGTGGATGACACCGCGCGACCGGCGGACACCGTCCACGAGGACACCGTCGGTGACGCCCGTCGCGACGAAGAACGTGTTGTCGCCCGTCACGAGGTCGTCCTGGTCGAGGACCTTGTCCAGGTCGTGCCCGGCGTCGAGTGCCTTCTGGCGCTCCTCGTCGTCCTTGGGCTGGAGCTTGCCGAGGATCACACCGCCGAGCGCCTTGATCGCGCACGCGGTGATGATGCCCTCGGGCGTACCGCCGACACCGACGCACATGTCGATCTTCGAACCGGGCAGTGCCGCCGAGATGCCACCGGCGACGTCGCCGTCGAGCAGCAGGCGCGTGCCGGCGCCCGTTGCGCGGATCGCGCGGATGAGCTCGTCGTGGCGCGGACGGTCGAGGACGGCGATCTGCATGTCCTCGATGTCCTTGTGCTTCGCCTTCGCGAGCGCGCGGATGTTCTCGCCGATCGGCTTCTCGAGGTCGAGGACGCCACGACCCTCGGGGCCCGCGGCGATCTTGTCCATGTAGAACACCGCCGACGGGTCGTACATCGAGCCGCGGTCGGAGACGGCCATCACGGAGATGGCGTTCTGCCGGCCGGCGGCGGTGAGCGAGGTGCCGTCGATCGGGTCGACCGCGATGTCGCAGGCCGGGCCGTGGCCGTTGCCGACGTGCTCGCCGTTGAAGAGCATGGGGGCGTCGTCCTTCTCGCCCTCGCCGATGACGACCACACCGTCGAAGTTCACCGTGCCGAGGAACTTCCGCATCGCGTCGACGGCTGCGCCGTCCGCGAGGTTCTTCTCGCCCCGGCCGACCCACGGCTGCGCACGGATCGCGGCGGCCTCCGTCGCACGCACGAGCTCGAGCGCCAGGTTGCGGTCGGGCTGGAGGAACAGGGAGCCGGTCTCAGTCGTGGGAGTCACGACCAGAGCCTACCGACCGGGCTCCGGGGCGGCCGCACGGGTGCACGGACGTGCACGCTGTAACCCGTTGAGGAGCCCTGACTAGGCTCGGCGGGGAACCACCAGTCGAAGGAGATCGCAGTGCCCATCGCAACGCCGGAACAGTACGCCGAGATGCTCGAACGAGCGAAGGCCGGCAAGTTCGCCTACCCCGCGGTGAACGTGTCCTCCTCCCAGACGATCAACGCGGTCCTCCAGGGCCTGCAGGAGGCCGGCTCGGACGGCATCCTCCAGGTCACGACCGGTGGCGCCGACTACTTCGCCGGGCACACCGTGAAGAACCGCGCCGCCGGCGCCCTCGCGATGGCCCGCTTCGCCCACGAGGTCGCGAAGAACTACGACGTCACGGTCGCGCTGCACACGGACCACTGCCCGAAGGACGCCCTCGACGGCTTCGTCATGCCCCTCATCGCCGCGAGCGAGGAGGAGGTCCGCCAGGGCCGCAACCCGATCTTCCAGTCGCACATGTGGGACGGCTCGGCCGTACCGCTCGACGAGAACATCGAGATCGCCCGCACGATGATCGAGAAGACGCGCAACATCAACGCGATCCTCGAGGTCGAGATCGGCGTCGTCGGCGGAGAAGAGGACGGCGTCCAGCACGAGGGCACCAACGACGCGCTCTACACGACCCCGAACGACGTCGAGAAGGTCGTCGACGCCCTCGGGCTCGGCGACCGGGGTCGCTGGATCGCCGCGCTCACGTTCGGCAACGTGCACGGCGTCTACAAGCCGGGCAACGTCAAGCTGCGCCCGGAGCTCCTCGGCGAGATCCAGGCCTCGGTCGCGCAGAAGCACGGCACCGGTGAGAACCCGCTCGACCTCGTCTTCCACGGCGGCTCCGGCTCGACCGACGACGAGATCCACGAGGCCGTGCGCAACGGTGTCATCAAGATGAACATCGACACGGACACGCAGTACGCGTTCACGCGCTCGATCGCCGACTCGATGTTCCGGAACTACGAGGGCGTGCTGAAGATCGACGGCGAGGTCGGCAACAAGAAGCAGTACGACCCGCGTGCGTGGGGCAAGGTCGCCGAGACCGCCATGGCGGCCCGCGTCGTCGAAGCGGCGAAGGTCCTCGGCTCGGCCGGCAACAGCAAGGGCTGATCGGCACCACCAGCCGGGAGGAACGGGGCGCGTCCGCAAGGACGCGCCCCGTTCCTCGTCCGGTCACCGCCACCGCCCGTGCCACGATGGGCGGGTGACCTCCGACGCCATCGCCTCCTCGTTCGCCCAGTACGTCACCGAGTCCCCCACCGCGTTCCACGCGGCCGCGGTCGCGCGGGACCAGCTCGTCGCAGCGGGGTTCACCGAGCTGTCGGAGCTCGACGCCTGGCCGACCGAGGCCGGCGCCTACGTCGTCGTCCGTGACGGCGCGGTCATCGCCTGGCGTCTGCCGGAGTCGGCGACGCCCACCACCCCCTTCCGGATCCTCGGTGCCCACACCGACTCCCCCGGCTTCCGCATCAAGCCGAACCCGGCCGTGCGCGTGGGCGGGTGGGAGCAGCTCAACGTCGAGGTCTACGGCGGCGCGCTCCTGTCCACCTGGTTCGACCGCGACCTCCGCATCGCCGGACGTGTGGTCGACGCCGACGGATCGGTGCGGCTCGTGTCGACCGACGCGGTCGCGCGGATCCCGAACCTCGCGATCCACCTCGACCGCGGGGTGAACGACGGCAAGGAGATCGACCGGCAGCGCCACACCCTGCCGGTCGTCGGCACGGACGGCACCACCGGCGGCACCGACGTGCTCGGGTGGCTGCGCGGCCGGCTCGGGGAGGACGCGGTCTCGTGGGACCTCTTCCTCGCGGACACACAGCCGCCGGCGCGCATCGGCATCGATCGGGAGTTCCTCGCGTCCGGCCGCATGGACAACCTGACGAGCGTGCACGCCGGGCTCCGCGGGGTCGTCGACGCGCCGACCGACGGCGACCACATCCCGGTGTTCGCGGCGTTCGACCACGAGGAGATCGGTTCCTCGACCCCGTCCGGTGCCGGGGGCCCGTTCCTCGAGGACGTGCTCGGCCGCGTGCAGGAGGGGCTCGGTGCCACCCGCTCCGAGGCCGCCCGGGCGTTCCGGGCGTCCTGGCTCCTGTCGAGCGACGCCGGACACCTCGTCCACCCGAACCAGCCGGAGAAGCACGACCCGACGAACCGTCCGCGTCCGGGAGCGGGCCCGCTCCTGAAGATCAGCGCGAACCAGCGTTACATGACCGAGGCGAAGGGCGAGGCCGTCTGGGCGACCGCCTGTGATGCCGCCGGCGTCTCCTGGCAGCCGTTCGTCAACGTGAACACGATCCCCGGTGGCTCGACCATCGGCCCGATCGCGGCGACGCGGCTCGGCATCCCGACGATCGACATCGGCGTCGGCCTGCTGTCGATGCACTCGGTCCGCGAACTCGTGCACGTGGACGACCTCGCGGCACTGCACGGCGCGGTCGCCGCCTTCCTCGCCGGGTAGGCGGGTCACGGCCCGGCCGGCCGGACAGCGCCGGCTGGCCCGCTGGTCAGAGCGTCACGACCACCTTGCGCGCGGACACCCCTGCACGCTGCCGGTCGATCGCGCCCTGCACCGCGCCCGGCCCGTGCCCGACGACGAGCGGCTCCGGCATCGGTCGGATCGAGCCGTCGGCGAGTCCCTCGGGCAGGACCCGGCCCCACAGCTCGGGGCCCAGGTCGTCGTCGCGCAGGCTGCTCCCCCACACGAACGCGGCGCGGATCCCCGCACGACGGGCACGCAGCGTGAGCGCCAGCGTGGCGAGTCCGAGGCGGGTGAACACCGGGAGCATCGCCGGGAAGAGTCGCCGACGGCCGGCGACCCGGTCGAGGGAGACCGGCGTGCTCGCCATCGCCAGCGCGGTGCCACCCGTCCGGCGGAGCACCTCGATGCACGCGGCCGTCGAGGTCGTCCCGAGCGCGACGGCACCGACGACGGGGCGTCCGGCGACGCCGGCGACGAGGTCGTCCACCGCCGTCGGCGAACCGTGGTCGACGACGACGTCGGCCCCGAGCGACCGGACGGTCGCGGCGTTCCGGGGCGACGCGGTGCTCACGACCGCGTACCCGGCGGCACGGGCGAGTTGCACCGCGTTCATCCCGACGCTCGTCGAACCACCCCAGACCACGACGACGCCGGAGCGGTCCGACGGCGCGTCGGCGGCCCCGGGGAGCGGGAGCCCGAGGTGCTTCGGCTGGAACAGCGCGCAGGCGGCGGTCGAGGCCCCGAGCGGAAGGACCGCGGCCTGTTCGAGGGGCACGTCGTCCGGCACCGCGGCGGTCAGGCGTTCGAGCAGCGCGGTGTGTTCCTGGAACGCGCCCTCGTGCACCGGGTCGCGGCCACGGTCGGTCCCGGTCGCGAGTCCGACGACACGGTCGCCGACCGCGAAGCGGGTGACGCCGGCGCCGACGGCGACGACCTCGCCGGCGACGTCCGAGCCGAGCACCGCCGGCGTCCGGAGCCAGCGGTAGGTCACCGGCCCCGTGCCCTGGATCACCCAGTCGACGGGGTTGACGGCAGCGGCGCGGACGCGCACGACCACCTCGTCCTCGGCGGGGACGGGGACCGGCACCCGGTCGACGACGAGTGCGCCCCGGGGTTCACGGAGCAGAGCGGCGGAGTTGTCGGGCACGGCGGGCCTTTCGTCACGAGCGATGACACCTGGTGTCGTCACTCTACCCGCCCTCGGCACCGAGTGTCATCACTAGGGTGTCCCCATGGCGAGATGGGCACCGGACACCCGTGAGCGACTGCGGACGGCCGCGATGGAGCTCTTCGCGGAACGCGGCTTCCATGCGACGACGGTCCCCGACATCGTCGCGCGGGCGGGCGTCACCCGGCGCACGTTCTTCCGCCACTTCAGCGACAAGCGCGAGGTCTTCTTCGGCGACGACGAGATCCCCGCGATCGCGACCCGGATGATCGAGACCGCGCCGGCCGAGGAGGCACCGATGCGCGTGGTCCTCGACGGGCTCCGGCGGCTCGCGGCCGAGCGGTTCGACCCCCGCCGCGACCAGGTGCTCGCCGCACGACGGATCATCAGCGAGGAGCCCGACCTGCGGGAGCGGGACCTGCGGAAGCAGGAGGACCTGCGGGCGGCGGTCCGGGACGGCTTCCGTCGCCGCGGCGAGGACGACCGGACCGCCCGCTCCGTCGCCGGGCTCACGGTCCTCGTCCTGCAGACCGCGCTCGAGACGTGGCTCGAGGACGCGGACGGAACACCGCTGCAGGACCACCTCGACGCCACGGTCGACCGGGTCACCGGACTGCTCGACACCGGTCGCTGACGGGCGCACGGCCCGCACACGACAGCGAGGGCCCGAGGGTCAGGCCCCGGACTGCTGCATCAGCACCTGCACGAAGCCCGGGTCCTGGAACATCACCACGGCGAAGGCGACCAGGCTGACGAGCGACGCCACGGCCCCGCCGAGCAGCGGGACCCAGAACGTCCACCTCCGAGCGGCCAGCCGACGCAGGGACCACCACGCGACGAGGGCGAACACGACCACGTTGCCGATGGCTCCGACGGCAGCGGCGGTCGACAGCGCCGTGGGGTCGGAGAGCTCCAGGCCCTGCTGTTCGAACGCCCTGCGCACGGCGGAGGCGACGTCACTCACGGCGAGCGACTGCACGACCGACAGCAGACCGAACGCCAACAGGGCGACCGTCACCACGAAGTCGAACTGCGACGCCCCGAAGCGGCTCGAGAGCGTCGGCCGCTCCTGACCGGCCGCGGCACCCCGCGACGGCCCGGCGCCGGTGCCACCGGGCGTGCGGCGGTCCGTCGGACGGGTCGTGCGTGCCGTGCCACGGTCGGTCGGCCCCTGGGTCGCCGCGCGGGCACGGTCGTCGGCTTCGCGCCGCTGCCGGTCGCGCCGTTCCTGCTCGACCAGGACCGGGTTCACCCAGCCCTCCGGCGCGTACTCGCCGTACTCGGGAGCGGGCGTGCCGTGGACCCGGCCGTCCCGTCGACCGGAGGCCGGTGCGGCGGAGGCGGGACGGGCCTCCAGGCCGAGGGCGGTCTCGTCCACGTGCCCCGGTTCACGGGCCGGTGCCGACGACCAGTCGCCGCGGAGGCCGCTCACGAGCGACGCCCGCCGAGGGCGCGGGTGGGGTTGCCCGCGGCGTCCGTGCGGAGCTCCTTGGGGAGCGAGAACATGAGGTCCTCGTGCGCCGTCACGACCTCTTCCACGGTGCCGTAGCCGGCGTCCGCGAGCTGCTCGAGCACCTCGGTGACGAGTTCCTCGGGCACCGAGGCACCGCTGGTCACACCCACCGTGCGGACACCGTCGAGCCAGTCCTGGCGGATCTCCTCGGCGTAGTCGACCCGGTGGGCGGACGCCGCACCGTACTCGAGGGCGACGTCGACGAGGCGCACGCTGTTCGAGGAGTTCGCCGAACCGACGACGATGACGAGGTCGGCGTCGGGCGCCACCTTCTTCACCGCGACCTGGCGGTTCTGCGTGGCGTAGCAGATGTCGTCCGACGGCGGGTTCTCGATGGACGGGAACCGCTCACGGAGCAGGCGGACGGTCTCCATCGTCTCGTCGACGCTCAGGGTGGTCTGCGACAGCCAGACGAGGTTGTCGGGGTCGGGCACCTCGAGCGCGGCGACGTCCTCGGGTCCGTTGACCAGGATCGTGCGCTCGGGCGCGTGGCCCATGGTGCCCTCGACCTCCTCGTGACCGGCGTGGCCGATCAGGACGATCGTGCGGTCCGCCTTCGCGAAGCGGGTGGCCTCGCGGTGGACCTTGGTGACGAGGGGGCAGGTCGCGTCGATCGCGTGCAGGTCGCGTTCTGCGGCACCGGCCACGACGGCGGGTGCGACGCCGTGCGCACTGAAGACGACGTGTGCGCCGCGCGGGACCTCGGCGACGTCGTCGACGAACACCGCGCCGCGCTGCTCGAGCGTGGAGACGACGTGGACGTTGTGGACGATCTGCTTCCGCACGTAGACCGGCTCGCCGTACTGCTCGAGCGCCTTCTCGACGGCGACCACGGCACGGTCGACACCCGCGCAGTACCCGCGCGGCGCGGCGAGCAGGACCTTCTTCGTGCCGGCGACCGGCTCGTCCCGCAGCCGACCACGCGCTGCGTGCACCCGCGGCGGGGCGAGCGGGACCGTGCGGCCGTTGGTGATCGTCACGTCCTCGATGATAGGTCCCGGGCACGCGCGGGGCCTGGGTGCGTCCGGGGCCGAGCCGGGCCGTGACGACGTGGTGGAGCACCGGCGTGCGGCGCCGCGGGCCGGCGCTGTCGCCGGGATGCGGCACGATGGTGGGCATGGCGATCGAACAGGGCCCGCCGACGGCCGACAACCCGTGGCCCGTCGCCCTGCTCGGGGCGAAGCTCCGCGACTGGATCGACCGACTCGGCACCGCCTGGGTCGAGGGCGAGATCACGCAGTGGAACGTCGCCGGCGGCAACGTCTACGGCAAGCTCAAGGACGTCGAGGTCGACGCGACCGTGTCCTTCTCGATCTGGTCGAGCGTGCGTTCCCGGGTGCCCGCGGACCTGGGGCAGGGCGCTCGCGTCGTCGCCGCGGTGAAGCCGAACTACTGGGTTAAGGGCGGCTCGCTCACCATGCAGGTGGTCGAGATGAAGCACGTCGGCCTCGGTGACCTGCTCGAGCGGCTCGAACGGCTCCGGCGCACCCTGGCGGCGGAGGGCCTGTTCGACCCGTCCCGCAAGAAGCGTCTGCCGTTCCTGCCGCACCGGATCGGCCTGATCACCGGCAAGGACTCCGACGCCGAGAAGGACGTCAAGCGGAACGCGCAGCTCCGCTGGCCGCAGGTCGAGTTCCGCACGGTGCACACGGCGGTGCAGGGCGAGCGGGCCGTGGGCGAGGTCACGGCCGCGATCCTCGAGCTCGACGCCGACCCGACCGTCGACGTCATCATCGTCGCCCGGGGTGGCGGCGACTTCCAGAACCTGCTCGGCTTCAGCGACGAGGGACTCGTCCGGACCGCCGCGGCCGCCACCACCCCCATCGTCTCCGCCATCGGGCACGAGGCGGACCGCCCGATCCTCGACGAGGTCGCCGACCTGCGCGCCTCCACCCCCACGGACGCGGCGAAGCGCGTGGTGCCCGACGTGGCCGAGGAGCTCGCGAACGTCCGCCAGGCCCGGGCCCGGCTCGGGCTGCGGCTCTCGCACACCCTGTCGGTCGAGGCCGACCGGATCGCCGCACTCCGGTCCCGCCCGGCGCTGGCGTCGACCGCCTGGCTCGTCGACACCCGGGCCGAGGAGGTCGCACGCGACCTGTCCCGTGCCCGCGAGCTGCTCGACCGACGCCTCGAGCGCTCGCACAGCGACGTCGGGCACCTGACCGGGCGGCTGCGCGCGCTCTCGCCGCGCGACACCCTGCGGCGCGGCTACGCCATCGTGCAGCGGAGCGACGGAGGGGTCGTGCGCGGCACCGAGGACCTCGACGGTGCGACGCCGGTCCACGTCACCCTCGGCGCGGGCACGGCGACGGGGACGCTCGAGCCGGAGGGACCGGGGCCGGACGGTTCCGGGGCGTAGCCCGGTCCCCACGGGCTCCGTCGGCGGTGCACCGTCGACGGAGGGTGCTCGGTAGGATCGGGGTGTGTCATCCCAGCAGGAACCCGTGCCGTCCGACGTGCAGTCGCTGAGCTACGAGGCAGCGCGCGACGAACTCGTGCGCGTCGTCGGTGAGCTGGAGCAGGGGTCCGCGACGCTCGAGCGTTCGCTCGCGCTCTGGGAGCGTGGCGAAGCCCTCGCGGCCCGGTGCGAGGAGTGGCTCGTCGGTGCGCGCGCCCGGCTGGACGCCGCCCGTGCCGCGTCGGCCGGCGACGGCACCGCGGACACCGCAGGCGACCCGGACGGAGCAGCACGGTGACCGACCCCGACGGCCGGCCGATCGTCGCCGAGCTCGGCCGCCCGGAGACCCCGGAGGAGACCTGGGCCCGGAAGGACGCCGCGCGACGCTCCCGCCGCGAGCACCAGACCGCCTTCAACCTCGTGCTGGCGCTCATCGCATCGCTCGGCATCGTGCTCTTCCTGGTCGCCGTCGTCGTGCGACCGGACCAGACCGTCGACCGGTCCGTGGACTACCAGCAGGTCGCCGCCGGTGCCGACGTGCCCGGCGTGACGCTCGCGGCACCGGACCTGCCCGACGGCTTCACCTCGAACCGCGCCGACTTCCAGGACAAGACGTCGGACGGCGTGCGGGTCTGGACGGTCGGCCTCGTCACCCCGGACCGCCAGTACATCGGCCTCCAGCAGGGCATCGATGCGAACGCGTCGTGGGTGGCCAACCAGCTCGACCAGGAGCCCGCCACCGGTGACCGCACCATCGACGGCACGAAGTGGACCGTGTACGACCGTCGTGACGAGGGCAAGGACGCCGGGAACCACGCGTACTCGCTCGTGCACACCTTCGGCCGCGACACCATCGTCCTGTCCGGCACGGCCGACGACTCGTCGTTCACGACCGTCGCGAAGGCCGTCACCGAGCAGCTCGCGAACTGACCCCGCCCGACCGAACCCGAAGCACGAGGAAGACCATGCCCGACCGCGCCGCCTCCACCCCGTCCGACGCCCTCCGCCTGCTCGTCGAGGGCAACGCCCGCTTCGCCGCCGACAAGCGCCGCACCGGCCGGATCGACCCGGACCGCCGTGGCGAGCTCACGGGCTCGCAGGCGCCCTTCGCGACCGTGCTCGGCTGCTCCGACTCACGCGTGCCGTTCGAGCACGTCTTCGACGCGGGCATCGGTGACCTGTTCGCGATCCGCAACGCCGGTCAGATCGTCGACGACGTCGTGCTCGGCTCCATCGAGTTCGCGGTCGTCGCCCTCGGCACCCCGCTCGTCGTCGTCCTCCGCCACACCGCGTGCGGAGCCGTCGCCGCAGCGCGCTCGGGCGAGCCCGTGCCCGCGCCGCACCTGCAGTCGCTCGTCGACGCGATCGCGCCGAGCGTCGAGCGGGTCCGCGCGACCGACGCCGAGCTCCCGCAGGAGGCCGTCGGTGCCGCGCACCTCGAGGCCACGCTCCGCCAGGTGATCGAGCGGTCCGGTGTCGTCTCCGACGCGGTCGCCGACGGTAGGTTGGCCGTCGTCGGGGCGACCTACGACCTCTCCACAGGCGAGGTCACCATCGACACCGTCGTGGGCCAGGCCTGACCGGCCGCCACGACGCGACGCCCGGAGACCACCGGGCCGCCGAAGACACCGGAGCGACCGCTCCGGCCGTGCACCACAGGAAGGACCACGACGACGTGACCCACACCAGCGAGCCCGACCAGACCGCGACCGACCGGACCGCGACGGGCGGTGACGGCTTCCGCATCGAGCACGACACGATGGGCGAGGTCCGGGTCCCGGTGGACGCCCTCTACCGCGCCCAGACGCAGCGCGCGGTCGAGAACTTCCCGATCTCGGGCAGCGGACTCGAGCCGGCACAGATCGTCGCCCTCGCCCGGATCAAGCGCGCCGCAGCGGTCGTCAACGGGTCCCTCGGCATCGTCGACCCGACCGTGGCCGACGCGATCGCACGGGCGGCCGACGAGATCATCGGCGGCGAGCACCACGACCAGTTCCCGGTGGACGTCTACCAGACGGGCAGCGGCACCTCGTCGAACATGAACATGAACGAGGTCCTCGCGACCCTGGCGACCCGCATCGCCGGCACGGACGTCCACCCGAACGACCACGTCAACGCGTCCCAGTCGTCGAACGACGTCTTCCCGACCTCCGTGCACGTCGCCGTGACCGAGGCCCTCATCCGCACGCTCGTCCCCGCGCTCGAGCACCTGGCGGAGTCGCTCGAGGCCAAGGCGACGCTCTGGGCCGATGCCGTGAAGTCCGGACGCACCCACCTGATGGACGCCACCCCGGTCACCCTCGGGCAGGAGTTCGGCGGCTACGCCCGCCAGGTCCGGCTCGGTATCGAGCGCGTGCAGGCCACGCTCCCCCGTGTCGCCGAGGTCCCGCTCGGCGGCACCGCGGTGGGCACCGGCATCAACACGCCGAAGGGCTTCCCGCAGCAGGTCATCGCCCGTCTGGCCTCGGACACCGGCCTGCCGATCACCGAGGCGCTCGACCACTTCGAGGCACAGGGGGCCCGGGACGCACTGGTCGAGGCGTCGGGTGCGCTCAAGGTCATCGCGGTCAGCCTGACGAAGATCAACAACGACCTGCGCTGGATGGGCTCGGGTCCGAACACGGGCCTCGGCGAGCTGCACATCCCGGACCTGCAGCCCGGCTCGTCGATCATGCCCGGCAAGGTGAACCCGGTCATCCCCGAGGCCACCCTGATGGTCGCTGCACGCGTCATCGGCAACGACGCGACGGTCGCCTGGGCCGGCGCCTCGGGTGCCTTCGAGCTCAACGTCGCGATCCCGGTGATGGGCACCGCCCTGCTCGAGTCGATCCGCCTGCTCGCGAACAGCTCGCGGGTGCTCGCCGACAAGACCATCGACGGGCTGCAGGCGAACCTCGAGCGCGCCCGCGCGTTCGCGGAGTCGTCCCCGTCGATCGTCACGCCGCTCAACCGCGTCATCGGGTACGAGGCCGCGGCCAAGGTCGCCAAGTACGCCGTCGCCGAGGGCATCACCGTGCGCGAGGCGGTCGTCGCCCTGGGCCACGTCGAGCGCGGCGAGGTCACCGAGGAGCAGCTCGACAGCGCGCTGGACGTGCTGTCGATGACGCACCCGAACTGACCCTCGGGACCCACTGACGGACGGGAGGCACGGTGCCGGCTGGCACCGTGCCTCCCGTCCGTCGTCGGGTCACCCCCGAGACTCGCGCCTGCGGACACGTTCGCAGTCCTGCGACCGCGAACGTGTCCGCCCAGGCGAGTTTCGCTGGCGGCCGACCAGCCGCGCTACCCGAGGTCGGGCGAGTCGAGCAGCTCCGTCACGAGCGCCGCGATCGCCGACCGCTCCGAGCGGGTCAGCGTCACGTGCGCGAACAGCGGGTGCCCCTTCAGGCGCTCGATCACGCTCGCGACACCGTCGTGCCGGCCGACCCGCAGGTTGTCGCGCTGGGCGACGTCGTGCGTGAGCACCACACGCGAGTTCTGCCCGATGCGCGACAGCATGGTGAGCAGGACGTTCCGCTCGAGCGACTGCGCCTCGTCCACGATGACGAACGCGTCGTGCAGGGACCGCCCGCGGATGTGCGTGAGCGGCAGCACCTCGAGCATCCCGCGCTCGACGACCTCGTCGAGGACGTTGTCGGACACCAGCGCGCCGAGGGTGTCGAAGACGGCCTGCGCCCAGGGGTTCATCTTCTCGGAGGCGTCGCCCGGCAGGTACCCGAGCTCCTGCCCGCCCACGGCGTAGAGCGGCCGGAACACCATGATCTTCTTGTGCTGCTGTCGTTCGAGCACCGCCTCGAGCCCGGCGCAGAGCGCGAGCGCCGACTTGCCGGTGCCGGCCGATCCCCCGAGCGAGACGATGCCGATCTCCGGGTCGAGCAGGGCGTCGATCGCGAGCCGCTGCTCGGCGGAGCGTCCGCGCAGCCCGAAGACCTCGCGGTCGCCGCGGACGAGCGACACCGCGCCGGCCTCGTGCACGCGGCCGAGCGCCGACCCGCGCTCCGAGTGGATGACGACGCCGGTGTTCACCGGGACGCCGTCGAGCCGCGAGGACCGGATCTCCTCGTGCTCGTACAGGTCGCTCATCTGCTCACCGGAGACCTGCAGGTCGGTGATGCCCGTGTAGCCGGAGTCGACGGCGAGCTCGGCGCGGTACTCCTCGGCGGCCATGCCGATCGACGACGCCTTCACGCGCAGCGGCAGGTCCTTCGACACGACGACGACGTCCAGCCCGTCGTTCGCCAGGTTCGACGCGACCGCGAGGATCCGCGAGTCGTTGTCCCCGAGCCGGAGCCCGGACGGGAGCACGGACTGCTCGGAGTGGTTCAGCTCGACGCGGAAGGAACCGCCGTCGTCGAGTGCGACGGGGAAGTCGAGCCGCTCGTGCTCGACCCGCAGTTCGTCGAGCAGCCGCAGGGCCTGGCGCGCGAAGTACCCGATCTCCGGGTCGTCACGCTTGGACTCGAGCTCGCTGACGACGACCACGGGCAGCACCACGGCGTGCTCGGCGAAGCGGAACAGCGCCCGCGGATCGCTGAGGAGCACCGACGTGTCGAGCACGTACGTGCGTTGGGCGACCGACGTGGACGAGTCCGCGGTGGACCGCTGGGCGGGTTCGCGAGCGACGTTGCGAGAGGTCACGACCACTCCATCCCCGGGCCGCGCTCGGCCCGGTCGCTGTCCTCGACGCGGCCGGAGAGCGGTCCCGAAGCACCGTTGCCTGGCCGCTCCGACCGGGCACCGTGCCCGGTGGCGCCAAGCTACGACCGGCCCCCGACAGCCGGACCGCGACACGCGGTCCCGGAGGTTACGGTCACGTGAACGCGCACCACGACGGCCGGGAGGCACGGGGCGGGCCCGCTACGGGCCTCCCGGCCGCCTCGGGCGCACGTCCGGCCCGTGCCCGTCCGGGCGCGCAGGCGCGCAGGCGCGCAGCCGCGCAGGCGCGCAGGCGCGCAGCGGCGAGACTCGCGGACGCGGACGGATTCGCGGGCCGGGAGGCGCGAACACGTCCGCCCGGCCGAGTCTCGCGGACCGCGGCCAGGCCGGCGGGCGGCCAGCGCGCGGGCGCGCTACTGCATCGTGGCGTAGGACAGGCACGCGTCGCGGAACATGTCGAGCGTCGCGTCCGTGGTGGACGCGAACACCGACACCCGCGCGACCCCGAGCCGCGTCGTCGCCGTGACCCCGTGGTTGTGCAGCGCCGCGGACAGCGCCGTGAGCCGACCCTGCGGCGGACGCAGCACGACGATGCCGGCGCGCTCCCGCGGGTCACGGCTGGACTCGACCGACAGGCCGAACTCGTCGGCGATGTCGAGCACCCGCTCGACCCGGTCGGCCACGCGCTCCTGCACGGCCCCGACCCCGACGGAGACCAGCCGCTCGAGGGACACCGCCATCCGGGCCTGTGCGACCGGGTCGACGCGCGTCATCTGGTACCCCGCGGCGCCCGGCTTCACCGACGGGACCTCGGTCGGCCAGCCGGTCGTGCCGTGCGGCCCGGACAGCGCCGGGCGCAGGCGGTTCAGGGCGCGGTCGCTGAACGCGAGGAAGCCCGTGCCCCACCCAGCGTGCAGCCACTTCTGCCCGCCGGTGGCGACGACGTCGGCGACCTCGTACGGGGCGTCGACGACGCCGAAGCCCTGGATCGCGTCGACGATGAGCAGGCGGTCACCGATGACCTCCCGGATCGCAGCGAGGTCGGCGAGGTACCCGGTCTGCCAGTCGACGAGCGACACGGCGACGGCGGCGACGTCGTCGGTCAGGCGCTCCCGGACCAGCGTCGGGGTCATCCAGCCGGCACCGGACTCGACGACGACGGGCTGCACGCGGCCACCCGTCGCCGAGGCGGCGCTCGCCAGTGCGAGCGGCAGCGACGGGTACTCGTCGGCGGCCACGAGGACACCGCCGGTCAGGCCGAACGCGGTGTGCAGCAGCCCCGGCGTCGTGGCGGTCTGCGAGACCACCTGGTCCTCGCGACGGCCGACGAGCCGGGCAGCGACGGTGCGCACCCGGGCGTCCTGCTCGTCGAGGGTCTCCACGGCGCCGAAGCGCATGCGCTCCTGGATCGTCCCGAGCACCCGCTGCTCCTCGAGCACGGCGGTCTGCACCGGCCCGAAGGCGGCGTGGTCGAGGTAGCCGGGCTCCTCGTCGAAGCCGGCCGCGTACTCGGCGATGTTCACAGGGGCAACCTTCCGTGGGACGAAAACCCTGTGAGTCTACTGGGACGCACGGAGGCCGCGCGAACCTGAGCCGCCCGACGCACTCGCCACCGCCGTCGGGAGCCTCCCGCGATCAGCCGCCGAAGCGACGGGAGCGCAGGCCGAAGTCGCGCACGGCCCGCAGGAAGTCGACCTCGCGCAGGTCCGGGTAGAGGGCCTCGACGAAGTAGAACTCGCTGTGCGCGCTCTGCCACAGCATGAAGTCCGACAACCGCTGCTCACCCGAGGTGCGGATCACCAGGTCGGGATCGGGCTGGCCCTGCGTGTACAGGTGGTCGCCGATGAGCTCGGGCGTCAGCACCTCGGCCAGGGTGTCGAGCGTGCCGCCGCCCTCGCCGTGCGCCCGGACGATGCTCCGCATCGCGTCGGCGATCTCCCGGCGTCCGCCGTAGCCCACCGCGAGGTTGACGTGCAGGCCGTTGTGGGCTGCGCTCCGGGCCTCGGCGTCCGCGAGCGCCCCGAGGAGACCCGCGGGCAGCCCCTCGTCGGAACCGACGTGCTGCACGCGCCAGTCGCGGTGCACGGCGAGCGTCCCGGCCAGGTCGCCGATGATGCCGACGAGCTGCTCGAGCTCCTCGCCGCCCCGACCGGTCAGGTTGTCAGCGGACAGCAGGTAGAGCGTGACGACCTCGATGCCGAGCTCGTCGCACCAGTCGAGGAACTCGGGGATCTTGGCCGCGCCGGCACGGTGCCCGTGGGCGGCCGACTCGAGGCCGAGCTGCTTGGCCCAGCGACGGTTGCCGTCGACGATCATGGCGACGTGCTTCGGCATCGCCTGGCCGTCGATCTGGCGGCGGATACGACGCTGGTAGGCACGGTAGAGGACGCCGCGCCCTGCCCATCCCACCCTGCCGGTCACGCCACGACTGTAGTGCACCGTGACGCCGGCCGTGCGGGGCTGTGCATTCCCTGCTGCCGTTCGGCCGGGGGCCCTACTGTCGCCCCATGCAGGACGAGACCGCCACGCTCCCCCACGTCCCGTTCACCGAGGAAGCGGACACCACCGAGCCGCCGCGCCCCGCCTGGCGCGGCTGGATCCACCTCGGCACGTTCCCGTTCGCCATCGCGATGGGCATCGTGCTCATCACCCTGGCCGACAGCGGGGCCGCGAAGGCCGGCAGCGCCGTGTTCATGGCGACGTCGCTGCTCATGTTCGGCGTCTCCGCGACCTACCACCGCTTCCCGTGGGGCCCGACGGTGAAGAAGGTCCTCAAGCGGATCGACCACACGAACATCCTGCTGCTCATCGCCGGCACGTACACGCCGATCGCGATCTGCGCGCTGCCGCACACGCTCATGGTGGTCGTGCTCTGGGTGATGTGGTCCGGGGCCGCGCTGGGCATCGCCTTCCGCGTCCTGTGGATCGGCGCACCGCGCTGGCTGTACGTGCCGATCTACCTCGTGCTCGGGTGCGCTGCGCTCGGTCTGCTCCCGCAGTTCTTCGCCGCGAGCGTCCCGATGACGGTCCTCGTGCTCTCCGGCGGCCTGGCGTACGTCATCGGTGCCCTGGTCTACGGCTTCAAGCGCCCCGACCCCGCCCCGACCGTGTTCGGCTTCCACGAGGTCTTCCACGCACTGACCGTCGTCGCGTTCGCCGCGCAGTGGGTCGGCGTGCTCATCGTGGCCCTCGACCCGGTGCGCTGACCGCAGCCGCTGCGGACCGCGGCACCGGCCGGCAGGGGCGACCGGACGACGGACGGGAGGCCCGTGGCACGCTCGCCACGGGCCTCCCGTCCGTCTGCTGGGGACGTCGCTGCTGCCGACGTCGCCGCTGCTGGTGTCGCTGCTGCCGACGTCGCGGGCTCAGCCGCGTTCGGTGTCGTCGCCCAGGTCGGTCCGGCCGTCCTCGTCGGCGCGACGCACCGGCTCGTCCGTCGACGTGCCGTCGCCCGCGTCGGACTCGAGCCGCTGGCGGATCTCCGCGCGGTAGCGGGTCCGACGGATTCGGCGGGTCATGTCGACCACGAGCAGGATCGTGACGACCGCGACGACCGCGATCGCGACGAAGCCGGCGACCCCGGGGGTGACGTCGACGTCGGGCACGACCGACGGGCTCGGGCTGGGGGCGGCGGCGATGGCCGTCAGGATGGTGCTCACGCGGTGGTGTCCTCGTCGTCAGGGAGCCCCGCGAACAGGTCGGACTCCGGCAGGTCGGTGGGCACGCGGGCCTCGACGAGCTGGTAGTCCTCGGTGGGCCACACCGTCGCGAGGAGGTCGTTCGGCCACGAGAAGAAGACGCTGTCCGGCGGCACCTGGCTGGCGTGCGCGTGCAGGGCGGCGTCGCGGGCGTCGAAGTGGTCGCGGACGTCGACGTGGGTCGTCGCCAGGTCCGGCCGGTCGGCGAACCGCTCCACCCACTCGCGCAGCTGCTCGACGGCAGCGCTGTCCGGGTCGCGCTCGCGCAGTGCCTCGTAGATCGTGCGGAAGCGGCGCGGGTTCATGGTGCGCTCGTAGTAGAGCTTGCTGATCGACCACGGCTCCCCGGCGTCCGGGTACTCCGCGGGGTCGGCGGCGGCGCGCCAGGCGGCGACCGAGACCTCGTGCGTGCGGATGTGGTCGGGGTGCGGGTAGCCGCCGTTCTCGTCGTAGGTGACGAGCACGTGCGGACGGAAGCGGCGGACGACGCGGACGAGTGCCTCGGTCGAGTACTCGAGGGGCACCGTCGAGAACGTGCCCGGACGGACCGTCTCGCCCTTCTCGGCATCCGGCAGCCCGGAGTCGTGGTAGCCGAGCCAGACGTGGTCGATGCCGAGCGCTGCCTGCGCAGCCGCCATCTCGGTGCGCCGGTAGCCCGCCATGTCGCGGTGGGCGCGGCTCGTCGCCGGCTCACCGAGCTGGTCGTTGAGGATGTCCCCGGCCTCGCCGCCGGTACAGGAGACGACCATCACCTGGTGCCCCTCGGCGACGTACTTCGCGGCCGTCGCGGCACCCTTGCTCGACTCGTCGTCGGGGTGGGCGTGGACGGCCAGCAGGCGGTACGGCACGGAGGATCCTCACGGGTGACGGAGCGGGCGGGACGCGCACGGATCGACCCGGGCGTGGGGGCAGCGCACAGCGGGGCGTGAACTACCCTGGGACCAGGATAATCACCCCAGGAGCCCCGAACTGTCCGAACCGCTGCACCCCACCCCCACCGCTGCGTCGGCCACGGCCACGACCACCGCCGCGTCGCTGGACGACCGGTACGGGCGCACGCCGGATCGTCGGCGCCGCGGGAAGCTGTTCGGGGTCGTCGCGGCGATCGCCGTCGTGCTCGTGTTCGTCGCGTGGGTGGTCTGGGCCGGCCTCGACCAGGAGTCACACGGGCTCGACGACACCGAGCTCGGGTACACCGTCGTCTCCGACCACCGCACTGTCGTGCACTCACAGGTGTCGGCCGACCCGGGGACCGAGGTCCGGTGCGCCGTGCAGGTGCTCGACAAGTCGTACTCGATCGTCGGGTGGAAGGAGGTGACGCTGCCGGCATCCGAGCAGCGCACCCGCTCGATCTCGACCGAGGTGAACACCACGACCCGCGGCGTGACCGGCTTGATCCACGACTGCTGGGTTCCCTAGACTCGACTGATTCGCGGACGAGACCGGCCACACCGGCCGGTCTCGTCCTTTGTCGAAAGGGAGACCGATGAGCAACGACACGCAGACCACCTGGCTGACCCAGGAGGCGCACGACCGTCTCACGGCCGAGCTCGAACAGCTGTCGGGCCCGGCCCGCAAGGAGATCGCGGACCGCATCGAGGCGGCGCGTGAAGAGGGCGACCTCAAGGAGAACGGCGGCTACCACGCCGCGAAGGACGAGCAGGGCAAGATCGAGGCCCGCATCCGGCAGCTCACCGAGCTGCTCAAGCACGCCACCGTGGGCGAGGCCGACTTCGACGGCACCGTCGAGCCGGGCACCGTCGTCACGGCGGTCATCGCCGGCGACGAGTCGACCTTCCTCGTGGGCAACCGCGAGATCGTGGCCGAGGGGTCCGACCTGACCGTGTACAGCCCGGTGAGCCCGGTCGGTGCCGCGATCCTCGGGCTGCGCGCGGGCGACGAGACGACCTACACCGCGCCGAACGGCAAGGAGATCAGCGCCAAGGTGACGAAGGTCGAGCGCTACGAGCCGTAGGGCGCCCGGCGCCCGGCGCCCGGCGCCCGGCGCCGCAGTGCGCCCGGAACGCGAAGGCCGCAGAGCGCGCGGCGGGCCAGCAGGCGGCGCGACGCGCCAGTGCACAACGAGGAGCAGCTCGCACCACGGAACCACGTGGCGCGAGCTGCTCTTCGTTGTGCAGGGGCCGACGGGGCTCTCGGCGCCGGTCGGTGCGCGACGACGTCGCGAAGCGAGGGCAGGATCGACGTGAGGGTCATGACGGGAGCTCCACGCGCCTCCCGGCCGTCCGCGGTGTCGCTCACGCGACCCTGACGCCTGCGCGGCCGTCCCGTGCGCACCGCAGACACCGACGCGTGCAGCCAGCGCGGCGGGGTCAGTTCTCGAGCAGCTCCGGGCGGAATCCGACCTCGTGCAGGCGCTGGATGACCTCCTGCGCGTGCTCGGGGCCGCGTGCCTCGATCGACAGGTCCAGGGCCACCTCGTTGATCACCAGGCCCTGCCCGTGCCGGGTGTGCAGCACCTCGACCACGTTGGCGCCGGCGTCCGAGATGACCTGGGCGACGCGGGCGAGCTGCCCGGGGCGGTCGGGCAGCATGATCCGGATGCCGATGTAGCGCGACGCCGCGACGAGACCGCGGGTGATGATCCGCTCCATCATGAGCGGGTCGATGTTCCCACCGCTCAGCAGCACGACGGTGCGGCCGGTGTCACGGACGGCGCCGGACATGATCGCCGCGACGCCGACGGCGCCGGCGGCCTCGACCACGAGCTTCGCGCGCTCGAGCAGCACCAGGAGGGCACGGGCGGTGTCGTCGTCCGAGACGGTCACGATCTCGTCGACCAGGTCGCGGATGATCGGGAAGTTCAGGTCGCCCGGTCGGGCGACCGCGATGCCGTCCGAGATCGTCGGCTTCGTCGTGATCGTGACCGGTGCTCCCGCGGTGATCGACGACGGGTACGCCGCGGCGTTCTCCGCCTGCACGCCGATCACCCGGATCGGACGACCGAGGCGCTCGGACATGCCCTTCACCGCGAGCGCGATGCCGGAGATCACCCCGCCGCCACCGATCGGCACGACCACCGTGTCGACGTCGGGCACCTGGTCGATGATCTCGAGGCCCAGCGTGCCCTGGCCCGCGATGACGTCCGGGTGGTCGAAGGGCGGGATGAACACCGCACCGGTGTGGGCGGCGAAGTCCTTCGCGGCGCTCAGCGCTTCCTCCACCGAGTGACCGCGCAGCACGACCTCGGCGCCGTAGTGCCGCGTCGCCTGGAGCTTGGGCAGCGCGACGCCCACCGGGGTGAAGATCGTGGCCGGGATGCCGAGCTCACGAGCGGCCAGGGCGACTCCCTGCGCGTGGTTGCCGGCACTCGCGGCGACGACACCCGCCGCTCGCTGCTCGGGGCTGAGGGCGGCGAGTCGGTTGTAGGCGCCGCGCACCTTGTAGGCGCCCGTGCGCTGCAGGTTCTCGCACTTCAGGTGCACCGGCGAGCCGAGCAGCTCGGCGAGGAACTGCGACGTCTCCATCGGCGTGACGCGTGCGACGCCCGCGATGGTCTGCCGAGCGGCCTCGATGTCCGCGAGCGTCGGGAACGCGTCGGTCTGCTGCTGGGGCGCGGAGGTGTCGGTCACGGACCCATCATCGTCCGTCGGAGCCGTCACGGCGAACTCGTGACGGTCCGTCGGTGAACGCCCGCTCAGCCCGCGGTCCCCTTGGTGGCGGTGGGCTGTTCGTCGCTGCCCGGGGCCGGGACGCCGTCGGGGTGGCGCTTCCGCCAACGACGGCGCTTCTTCGCCTCGACGCTCGCGTGGTGGTCGCGCTGCTTCGCCTCGAGCACATGGTCGGAGTCGAGCCCCTTCCACCGGCCGCTCGCGATCGTCGTGACCATCGAGTTCACGGTCGCGATCAGCGGCACCGCGAAGAACGCTCCGGCGATGCCGGCAAGCCCGGACGCCGCGGTGACGCCGAGGACGACGGCGAGCGGGTGCACCTTGACCGCGCTGCCCATGACGAGCGGCTGCAGGATGTGCCCCTCGACCTGCTGCACGACGAGGATCACGCCGAGCATGACGAGCGCCGCGACCCATCCGTTGAAGATCAGGGCGATGAAGACGGCGAGGAAGCCCGTGACGATGGCGCCGACGACCGGGATGAACGCGCCGAGGAACACGAACACGGCGATCGGGATGACGAGCGGCAGCTGCAGCGCGGCGGCACCGATGCCGATGCCGACGGCGTCGACGAACGCGACGAAGATCTGCACGCGGATGAAGCTCGTCAGGGTGGTCCACCCGGCGACCCCGGCGCCGTCGATCGCGGCGCGGGCGTTCTTCGGGAACAGCCGGACGGTCCAGCGCCACACGTTCTTGCCGTCGATGAGCAGGAAGATCACCGTGAAGATGACCACGAACAACCCGGTGAGCAGGTGCGTCAGCGACGATCCCGCGCTCGCGACCCCGGACAGGATCGAGCCGGAGTTGCTCGACAGCCAGTCGGTCGCCTGGTTGAGGTAGTTGTTGAGGTCGGACTGGCTGATGCCCAGACCGGAGCTGAGGACGAACTCGCGGATGTTGTCGTACTGCGAGAGCGTCCGGTCGCGGAGCGAGGGGTAGGCCGCCGCGATCTGGTCGACGACGAGCCAGATGAGTCCACCGACGGCCGCGAGGCCCCCGACGAGGCTGACCACGACGGCGATCCACTTCGGCACGTGGTGGCGCTGCATCCAGTTCGACAGCGGCACGAGCAGGGCGGCGACGACGATCCCGATGAGGAACGGGATGAGCACCTCGCTGAACAGCGTCACGAGGTAGATGAAGACCGCGACCACGCCGACGACCACGAGCACGCGCCAGGACCACGCCCCCGCGATCCGCATGCCCGTCGGCACGACCTGCTCGACGACGGGATCCGGATGCGTCTTCTTTCCCCAGGCCATGCGGTGAGTGTACCGACGCGTGCCGGTGTGTGTTCCAGATGCGGCATACATCGGCCCGACCCCGGTGTCGGCGTCGATCGGTAGCGTCGTGCCATGGTCCGGACCACGCTCTCCGCCGCCGAGGCCCGCCGCGTCACGCTGGCGGCCCAGGGCTTCGGCGCACCCCCGCGCGACGCGGTGGGCACCCGCACCCTGACCAGCACGATCGGCCGGCTCGGGTTGCTGCAGATCGACTCGGTCAACGTCTTCGAACGCAGCCACTACCTGCCCCTCTTCGCCCGCCTCGGTCCCTACGACCGGGACACGTTGGACCGGCTCACCATGCGGCGCTCCGGCCCCTACGCGGAGTACTGGGCGCACGAGGCGGCGTTCCTGCCGCGGACCGACCTCCCGCTCTTCCGGTGGCGGATGGACGCGTACCGCGAACGCGACGCCCGACCGAACCGGATCGCCGGCGTGGAACGGACCGCGAGCGTCCGCCGGGAGCTCCGCGCACTGCTCGCCGCCGAGGGGCCCCTGCCCGCCAGCGCGGTCGAGCACGAGGCGAACGTCCGACGCGGGCCGTGGTGGGGGTGGAGCGACGTGAAGGCGGGGCTCGAGCAGATGTTCCGCTGGGGCGAGGTCGTGAGCGCCGGACGCGCCGGGTTCGAGCGTGTCTACGCCCTGCCCGACCAGGTGCTGCCGGTGGGGACGCTCGAGGCCGCGCCCGACCGCCACACCGCGGTCACGGAGCTGGTCCGGCGTGCCGCGCGCGCGTCCGGGGTCGGGACCCGCGCGGACCTCGCCGACTACTTCCGCCTGCGTGCGGACGACACCGCCGCCGCGATCACGGAGCTCGAGGAGCGCGGCGAACTCGTACCGGTGCGGGTGGCGGGCTGGCGGGACCGTGCCTGGCTGCACGTCGACGCCAGGGTCCCACGCCACGTCGCCGCCGACGCGGTGCTCAGCCCGTTCGACCCCGTCGTGTGGTTCCGGCGTCGCGCGGAGCGCATGTACGACTTCCACTACCGCATCGAGATCTACACGCCGGCGCCGAAGCGTGTGTACGGCTACTACGTGCTGCCCGTCCTGCAGGACGACCGGCTGACCGGACGCGTCGACCTGAAGAGCGATCGGCAGCGCGGCGTGCTCCGGGTCCGGACGGCCTGGCAGGAGCCCGGCGAGCACCTCGACGCGGAGCGCCTCGCCGAGACGCTGCGGCGGGCGGCGGCGTGGCAGGGCCTCGACGGCGTCGAGGTCACCGATCGCGGCACCGCCGCGGGTGCGGTGGCCGCGGCGCTCGGGGTCGCGCTCGTCCCGCACGAGGCGGCGGACGACGCCGATGCTCCGGCTCCCGAGGACGACACGGTCGTGTGACCAGCGGCCGGGAGGCACGGCGCCCGTCCGCCCCGCCCGTCCGGCTCGGGTCGAGGTCCCGTCACCCGCCGCTCCGTCGCGGCGACGCCGCATCGTCGTCGAGACACCGCTTCGTCGTCGAGACACCGCATCGTCGTCGAGACGCCGCGGATTCCGAGGGCGTCTCGCCGGCACGAGTCCGTCTCGTGTGGACACCGGCGTCTCGGCGCCGGCATCGCAGCGACGGCGGCGACGGCGTCAGCGCCCGTCAGAACCGGTCGAGGCTCCCCCGGAGTCGCGCGACCCGGTCGGGCAGCGGCGGGTGCGTGGAGAACAACCGGTCCATCAGGCCCGGTCGCATCGGGTCCGCGATCCACAGGTGCGCCATCGAGGAGTTCTGCGACCGGGTCGGTCGGCCGTGCGCCTGGAGCTTCTCCAGCGCACGGGCGAGTCCCTCGGGGTACCGCGTGGTCATCGCACCCGTGGCGTCGGCGAGGTACTCCCGCTGCCGCGAGACGGCCGCCTGCACCGCCGCGGCCGCGATCGGGGCGACGAGCACGGCCACGATCCCCGCGACGAGGACGATCGGGTTGCCGCCTCCACCCCCGGAGTCGCTGTTCCGCCCGCGCCCGCTCAGCCCGCCGAAGATCGAGATGCGCAGGAGCACGTCCGCCAGGAACCCGACCGCGACGACCAGGCCGAACACCATGGTCGAGACGCGGATGTCGAAGTTCTTGACGTGACCGAGCTCGTGGGCCATGACGCCCTGCAGCTCGCTGTCGTCCATGATCGCGAGCAGTCCGGTCGTCGCCGCGACGATCGCGTGCTCCGGGTCCCGTCCGGTGGCGAAGGCGTTCGGTGCCGGGTCCTCGATGACGAACACCCGCGGCATCGGCATGCCGTTCGTGATCGCCAGGTTCTCGACCGTCCGCCAGAGCCGCGGCTCCGTGTTCCGGTCGATCTCGATGCCGCCCGCGATGGCCGTCGCCTGCCGCCCGGCCAGGAAGTACTGGAGCACCGCGTACCCGAGCGCGACGAGGAGCACGATGACGCCCACGGAGACGTTGCCCGCGAGGTAGCCGCCCAGGAACCCGAGCGCCCCGACGATGAGCAGGAAGACCAGGATGATGACGACGGTGTTGCGCTTGTTCCGCGCGATGGCGCTGTACACGGGTCAGGCCGCCCCGGTCGACGTCAGAACTGGACGCGCGGCGGTTCGGCGATCGCCGCAGGCTCGGCCGTCTCGAAGAACGTCGCCTCGCTGAAGCCCTTGCTCTTCGCGAAGGTCGAGTTGGGGAAGACCCGGATCTTCGTGTTCAGCTCGCGCACGCCACCGTTGTAGAAGCGCCGGGCGGACTGGATCTTGTCCTCGGTGTCGACGAGTTCCGACTGCAGCTGCAGGAAGTTCTGGCTCGACTGCAGCTGGGGGTAGCCCTCCGCGACGGCGAACACACCCTTCAGGGCCTTCTGCATGTGCCCCTCGGCCACCGAGGCGCTCGAGGCGTCCGATGCGCCGAGGGTCTCGGCGCGGGCGCGCGTCACCGACTCGAACACGGACTTCTCGTGCGCGGCGTACCCCTTCACCGTCTCGACGATGGTGGGGATGAGGTCCGCGCGGCGCTTCAGCTGCACCGTGATGTCGCTCCACGCCTCGTCCACGCGCAGCTTCAGCGTGACGAGCGAGTTGTAGGTCACCCAGAGGTAGATCCCGACCACGACGAGCAGGACCACCACCACTCCGACGACGATCAGCGTCGTGACGAGTCCGGTGTCCATCTGGGCGTACTCCTTTGCGCTTCGGGTCCGGCGCAGTGGGACCGCGGCCGGTGCGTGGCCGTGGGACGACCGTCCACGAGTGTACCGAGGCGCACCGGCACGACCCGTTCGCGCAGTCTGGTTCACGGGGGATTCCCGAGTGGCGCACACCCACCGTCCGGGGACCCCCGCCGGGGATCGGTCCCGGGACACATCATCCGGGTGGTGGATTGACCCGAGCCCGATGATCGCGTGTGATGGAGACGGTGGACAGGCTCGGGGACAACGTGCAGGACGGGACCGTCGGGGGCGGCGGTCCCGTCGGTCGACCCCGATCGCGCGTCGGGCTGCTGGCCGCGGCGCTGGTGACGGTGCTCGCCACCGGGACGGTCCTGCTCGGCGCACAGCCCGCCGCAGCCGCGCCCGCGACGACGTCCGCGACCGCGACGACCACGACGTCCACCACCGACACCGTGCCGCAGCAGGACGGCGACGCGCCCCGGACCGCCTCCCCGACGCCCTTCCCCCAGTTCGGCACCCTGCCACCGGACACCGGTTCCCCGGCGCCCTCGCCGACGGACCGCCCCGCCGTCCGCCCGAGCATCGCCGACCCCGGCGACGTCACGACCGCCACCGTCCGGCTGCACGGCGCCGGGACCCCCGGGCACCGGCTGCGCGTCACCGGACCGGCGGCCACGGGCTCGAGCGGCTGCACGACGACCGTGGCGACCGACGGGTCCTGGTCGTGCATCGCCACCGTCCGCTCGGGCCCGCAGCAGGTCTTCACGGTCGCCGACGAGACCGACGCCGCGCTCGGGTCGTCCCGCGCTCCGGCCTCGGACGTCGTCGTCCCGCCGGCCGTCACGACCGACGGTCCCACCTCGGGTCCCGTGTCCGGCACCGGCCTGCCCGGAGCGACCGTCGCCGTGTCGGTCTCCGGCACCCCGACCGACCGCACCGCGCGGGTGGACGCCGGCGGTCACTGGACCGTCCCGCTGCCCGGCAGCACGCGCGACGGGCGCATCGCGGTCTCCGCGGCACAGACCGCGAGCACCGCGAACGGCTTCCGCTCGGACTTGCGGAGCGCCTCCTCGGCCCCGCGGACGGTGGTCGTGGACCGGACCGCCCCGGCAGCACCGGTCGTCACCACGCCGGGGTCCGACGAGCGCGTCCGTTCCCAGCCGTTCACCGTGCGCGGCACCGGTGAGCCCGGTGCCGTCCTCACCGTGTACGTCGACCGCTCGCCGGTGTGCCGCTCCGACGTCGGTGCCGACGGCCGGTGGGCGTGCACGACGACGGGCGCGACCGCACCCGCCGGGACCCGGGTGGTGAGCGCGATGCAGCAGGACGCCGCGGGCAACTCCTCACCGTCGTCGTCTGGGGTCCGCGTCGTGCTGAGCGACGCGACCGCAGCGCCGAGCGCCGGGCCGAGCGCGAGTGCCTCCGGGGCCGCGGGCGGGCAGACGTCGTCGTCCGGCGCGCCGGGGACGACGTCGGACGACCACACGTCCGGTACGACGGACGGCACCGGGACCCCGACCGACACCGGCACGAGCGGCGGCGGGACGGCCGGGGGCAGCGGCACGGCAGGCGCCGGGGGCAGCACCAGCGGGGTGCCCGACTGGTCCGGCCCCGCGGGCGACTGGACCGCCGACACCGCCTACGACCGCGGCGTCCCGACGATCCAGGCCTCGTTCTCGTGGGGCACCGTCCTGCTCGCCACCGGCGTCGCCGCCGGGTTCCTCGTGCTCGTCGCCGTGCCGCTCGCGGTGGTCGGCGCCGCTGCCCGGGGTCGCCTGCGCAACCCGTTCGCCGCGCTGCTCGGCCGCAACCGCTCGCGCACGGAGCGACGACTCGGGGACGAGGTCCTGCCCGCCTGGGCCGCGGCGGCCGTCGGCGTCGGGATCGTGGTCGTCACGACGCTCCTCGGTGTCGGCGTCGCGCTCGAGGCCCGCTACGTCCGGCTCGCGCTCGCGGTGCTGCTCGGTTCGGCGGTCACCACCGGGGTCGTCGTCCTGGCCACCCGCTGGGCGGCCGGCAAGGACCGCGCCGCCGTCGGTTTCCGCGTCTCCCCCTGGCTCGTGCTCGCAGCCGTGCTGGGCTGCGCCCTGACCCGCGTCACCGACCTCTCCCCCGCCCTGGTCGTCGGGGCCGTCCTCGTCCCGGTCGGACGCCCCGGCGCCGACACCGCCGCCCTGCGACTGGGCTCGAGCCTCGCCCGCGGGGTCCGGAGCGCCACGGCCCGCTCGGCCGCGCTGCTCGGCGTCGCCACCGTCGGCTGGGTCCTGCACTCGCTGGTGCACGGGTCGGGCTTCTGGACGACGCTGACGGCCGAGTTCGCCACCACGCTCTGCGTCGGCGCGGTCGGGGCACTCGTCGTGTCGCTGCTGCCGTTGCCCGGGTCGACGGGTGCGGTGCTCGTCGCCGGGGCGCGTGCGCGCTGGGTCGGCCTCACCGCCGCTGGGGTCGCGCTGGCGGCGGTGACGGCGGGCGCGGGCGCTCCCGCTGTCCCCTCACCGACCGAGACCGCGGTGGCGTCCGCCCTGTGTGCCGCCGCCGTCGCCTGCTGCTGGATCTGGTTGCGCGGCTCGCGCACCGCCGCACAGCACCGCTGACCGGTCCTTCCACGGGACGGGAGGCGCCGGGCTCGACCGCCACGCGCCTCCCGGCCCGCCACCCACCGGACGGGAGGCGCCGGGTTCGCCCGCCACGCCCCTCCCGGCCCGCCACCCACCGGACGGGAGACGCCGGGCTCGCCCGCCACGCCCCTCCCGGCCCGCACCGGTCGGACGAGAGGCGCGTGACGGGGCGGCTGCGCGCCTCCCGACCGCCGCGCGCCCCAGGTCTCAGGCCACGCGGTGCGGGACGTTCCGCCGGAACAGACCGGGCAGCAGGCCGCCGATCTTCGTCCCGATGCACAGGCTGACGAACGTCGCCAGGGGCGTGCCGAGCGCGACGGGGTCGAACGTGGTCACCGCGACGAGTCCCACGGTGCCGGGCACGAGCAGCAGGAACGCGGGGAAGAACGACACCGTCGCCGGGATCACCGGGACCACACGCTCGAGCAACCGCGTCGCGACGAACAGCAGCGCGGCCGCAGCTCCGGTCGCGACCACGCTGCCCCACACCGGCGTCGTCCCGCTCACGACCGCGTACGCGCTGATCATGACGGCGACGGACACGACGGTGAGCCGCCAGCCGGAGCGGAACACGAGCCCGAGGCCGACGGCGAGGCCTGCCACCGCCACCCAGGACACCCAGTAGGACGGCACGGCCTCCCAACCACCGCGGAGCGTGCCGACGCCGGCGACCTCGCCGACGAGGGCCGCCGACGACGGGTCGACCCGCAGGCCGGTGAGGGCGCTCCCCGCGGCGATCCCGGCGGCCATGAAGCCGAGCGTGATGAGCCCCTGCACCAGGCGCGAGGCTCCGGTCACGATGTCGGCGGCCGTCAGCTCGAGCAGCGCGTTCGTGACCAGCGCGCCGGGCACGAAGACCGCGACGGGCGCACACACCGCGAACAGGGGCACGTGGTCGAACCCGGTGCCGGCGGCGACGAGGCCGACGACGCTCGTCGACATGAACGCGGCCAGGAACGGGATGATCGCGACGGCCTCGCGGAAGCGGCGGAGCACGAGGCTGAGCACACCGACCAGGGCACCGACGACGAGCGCGAGCACGATCGCCCACCACGGGCAACGGAACACGACGGCCAGTCCGACCGAGGTGAGGGCGTTCCCGGTGATCCACGGCAGCGCCGGCGGCGGCACGGTACCGGTCCGGATCGCACGCACCCGGGCGGGGATCTCGGCGAGGGCGATGGACCCGCGTTCCAGGCCGAGCACGAGGCGGTTCGCCCGCGCTGCCTGACGCGACGAGAGCTCGACGCCCTCGGCGTTCACGATGGTGGCGGCGCCGGTGGCGACCTCGCTGACCATGACGAGTGCGGGCAGGACACCGACGGCGAGCGTCGGTCCGACCCCGGCGGCGTCGCGGGCCTTCTCGAGCGCGGAGCGGACGTCGGTGACGGAGCTGCCGGCGTCGAGCAGCAGGGCGCCGAGGGTCCCGAGCAGCATCCCGGTGGGGACCGTCTCGCCGTCGACGACCTCGACGTGCGCCTCGGGTCGGTTGAGCGCGTTGCGCAGGTTCGCGAGAGCGCTTCCGAGTCCGACCACGGACGTCGATGCTACTGCGCGGCGGCGAGCGGCGGGTGGCTCCGGCCTGTGCGGGCGGGGTTGTGCGGGCGGGGTTCCGGGCGGGCGGGGCTCCGGGCGGGCGGGGCGCTCGCACGAGACTCGCCTGTGCGGACACGTTCGCGACGGTAGACCCGCGAAACCGTCCGCGGAGCCGAGACTCGCCCGCCGGTACGCGGCGGGGCGGGCGGCGCGGCGGCGCGGCGGCGCGGCCAGCGCGGCCGGCGGCGCACCCGCGCCTCGCGTACCCCCGGTGGGACTCGAACCCACAACTCAGCGATTTTAAGTCGCGTGCCTCTACCGATTGGGCCACGGGGGCGGGCCGCAACAGCCTACCGATGCGACGACGGCCGCCGCCCACGTGGGGCGACGGCCGTCGGTGCTGGTGCTGGTGCTACTTGGCGTCGGCCGGGGCCGCGACGGGCGCAGCGTCCTTGGAGACGTCCTCGGCCGGGGTGGCGTACGCGGGACCGGCCGCGTCGGCCGGCTGACCCTCCGCCGGAGCCGGGGCAGCGACGGCCTTCGGCTCCTCGGCGGCAGCGGGCTTCGGGCGCGACGCGAAGGCTTCGAACGCGGCACGCGGGGTCTCACGGTCGTCGAGCGACGCGATGTCGCGGCCCAGGAAGAAGCCGCCGACCCAGTCGCCGATGACGCGCCACTTGCGCTCCCACGACGGCATCGCCAGGCCGTGGTACCCGCGGTGAGCACCCCAGGCCAGGAAGCCCTTCATGGCGAACTTGCCGGACTGGAACACACCCGTGCCGAGACCCAGGCCCGCGACGGCGCCGAGGTTCTCGTGCTTGTAGTCGGTCGTCGCCTCTCCGCGGACGACCGCGACCAGGTTCTTCGCGAGCTGCTTCGCCTGGCGCACGGCGTGCTGGGCGTTCGGCACGCAGAAGCCGCCGACACCGCCACCGGTCAGGTCCGGCACGGCCGCGACGTCACCGCAGGCCCACGCGTCGGCGATCACGCCGTTGTCGTCGACCACGCGGAGGTCGGGCTGCACGCGGATGCGACCGCGCTGCTCGAGCGGGAAGTCGGTGCCCTTGACCATCGGGTTCGCCATGACACCGGCGGTCCAGATGATGAGGTCGGACTCGATGGTCTCGATCGACTCGTCCTTGGCCTTGAGCTGGCAGACGCCGCCCTCGGCCGAGGCCAGCTGGGTCTCGAGGTGCACCGTCGCGCCGCGGGACGCGAGGTTCTCGAGCACCCAGTGCGAGGTCTCGAGCGACACCTCGGGCATGATGCGGCCCATCGCCTCGACCAGGTGGAAGTGCGTGTCGTCGAAGGACAGCTGCGGGAAGCTCTTCAGCAGGTCGGACGCGAAGGAGCGGAGCTCGGCGAACACCTCGATGCCGGCGAAGCCACCGCCGACCACGACGACGGTGAGCAGGCGGTCGCGCTCGGGACCGGCCGGCAGGTTCGCCGCCTTGTGGAAGTTCGTGAGGATCTTGTCGCGGATCGCCGCGGCCTCCTCGATGGTCTTCAGGCCGATGGCCTCGTCCGCGACGCCCGGGATCGGGAAGGTGCGCGAGACGGCACCGGCGGTCATGACGATCTGGTCGTAGGACTCCTCCCACGCCTCGCCCTCGGCCGGGGTGATCGTCGCGGTCTTCGTGGCGTGGTCGACCTTCGTGACCTTCGCCGTGACGACACGGGTCTTCTTCAGGTGACGACGGTGCGACACGATCGCGTGACGCGGCTCGATCGAACCGGCGGCGACCTCGGGCAGGAACGGCTGGTACGTCATGTACGGCAGCGGGTCCACCATGGTGACCTCGGCTTCACCCTGACGCAGGTGCTTCTCGAGCTTCCAGGCGGTGTAGAAACCGGCGTAGCCGCCGCCGACGACGAGGATCTTGGGCACGGGGGATGATCTCCTTGGAGTGGGGTGGTTGCTTGCCGGGAGGCTGGTCAGTCTTCGCCGCCACCCGCCCCGACTCCAGCGTCTGCGATGCCATCATACGCCCGGCACTCACAGCGGGAGGGCGACCAGTCCACGCGCTCGAGCGCGAGGTCGCCGATGGGGTTGACGCCGGGTCCGGCAGCGAGGGCGTGGCCGACGAGCGCGTGCAGGCACTTCACGCGGGTGGGCATGCCGCCCGCGCTGATGCCGTCGATCTTGTCGACGTGCTCGATCGACTCGCGGTCCGCCAGGTAGGACTCGTGGGCCGCGCGGTACTGCGCCGCGACGGTCTCGTCCTCGAGCAGGGCGGCGAGCTCGGGCATGACGTGGTTCGCCTCGAGCGTGCTCACGGCCGCGGTGGCGGCGGGGTGGCACAGGTAGTAGAACGTCGGGAACGGGGTGCCGTTCGCGAGTCGGGGCTTCGTCGACACGACGGTGGGGTTGCCGCAGGCGCACCGTGCAGCGATCCCGACGACGTCGCGGGCCGGTCGCCCGAGCTGCGCCGAGACGACCTGGATGTCGCGGTCGGACGGCGGATCGAAGGGAGGGGTCGTCACGGGCACGTGAGCCTACCCGAGTCCGGGTCGCCGTCCCACTCCGTGACGCCGCGGCGCCCCGGCTGCCCTACTTGCTGTCGCTCGTCGCGGCGCCGGTCGGGTCCCCGGTGCCGGAGACGTCCGGGGCCACGAGCTCCTCGGTGGTCTTCTCGGTCAACCCGGACTGCAGCACGCTGGACAGCATCGCCTGCACCCAGTCGACCTTCGGCGTCTGCACCATCGAGCTGACCGGGCTGCCGGAGTCGGTCTCGGTCCGGTCCGACCCCTTCGCCTGCTCCGCACCCATCACGAGGTAGCTCTCCTCGCCCGGGTACACGTAGAGCAGCCGGTCGCGGGCCTGGGCCTCGATGTAGGCCGGGTCGTCCCACCGCGCGACGTCCTGCTTCTTCTGCGCGACGTCGGCCTTCTGCGCTGCGACCTCGCGCTGCTGCTGCGCGATCTGCTCCTGCTGCTGGATGAGCGTCCGCAGCGAGGGGGCGAGCACGACGACGAACAGCACGATGATCGCGAGCATGAGGAGGCTGAAGCCGGAGAACCGGATGGACCGGTACCAGGGCTGCTCGTGCGCACCGGACTCCGGCACGGCCACGGGGATGCGGCGGACGCGGGGCTTCTGGCTGGGCACGGCTCGACGATAACCCGGCGCGGCACGGTCACGTGACCCGGCACGCGGACCGTCGTGCGTCGCTCGGCACCCTCCCAGCGGCCGGGAGGCGCGGCGCACGGCCACCACGCGCCTCCCGTCCCCCGGAGGGCCACCAGGCTGGCTGGCTGACCGACCGGCTGGCTGGCCGGCTGTGGGCTAACCGGCTGCCGAGCGGGAAGGACATGCCGCTCACGTCCACCGAGCGAGCGATGACCGTCGGAATGCAGCGCCGAGCGTCGCAGATCTGGCCCGCTCGAGGGCGAGAGCAGACCGGGTCGAGAGCGAGGGCGGATCAGCTCGACGACGACGGGAGCGCCCGGGAACGGCGAGACGCCGCCCTCCCGGAGGAGGGCGGCGTCTCGTGGTGGTGCGGGTGCGACCTAGAGCGCAGCGGCCCGGGGGAACGCGGTGCGGCCGGCGTAGACGGCGGCGTCGCCCAGTTCCTCCTCGATGCGGAGCAGCTGGTTGTACTTCGCGACGCGGTCCGAACGGGCCGGGGCACCGGTCTTGATCTGGCCACCGTCGACGGCCACCGCGATGTCGGCGATGGTGGTGTCCTCGGTCTCGCCCGAGCGGTGCGACAGGATCGCGGTCATGCCGTGGCGGTGCGCCAGGGAGACGGCGTCGAGGGTCTCGGTCAGCGTGCCGATCTGGTTCACCTTGACCAGGATCGAGTTGCCGGCCTGCTCGTCGATGCCACGCTGCAGACGCTTCGGGTTCGTGACGTACAGGTCGTCGCCGACGAGCTGCAGCTTCGAGCCGAGTTCGGCGGTGAGGTGCTTCCAGCCCTCCCAGTCGTCCTCGGCCAGGGCGTCCTCGATGGTGACGAGCGGGTAGTTCGCGACGAGGTCCGAGAAGTACCCGGTGAACTCCTCGCTCGAGAGCTGCTTGCCCTCGAACGCGTACTTGCCGTCGTGGAAGAACTCGGTCGCGGCGACGTCGAGGCCGAGCGCGATGTCCTTGCCCGGGGTGAAGCCGGCCTTCTCGATCGCGGCGAGCAGGAAGTCGAGCGCAGCACGGTTCGAGGCGAGCTCGGGGGCGAAGCCGCCCTCGTCGCCGAGGCCGGTCGCGAGACCCTGCTTCTTCAGCTCGCCCTTGAGGGCGTGGTAGGTCTCGACGCCCCAGCGCAGGGCCTCCGAGAAGCTCTCGGCGCCGTAGGGCACGAGGAAGAACTCCTGGATGTCGACGTTGGTGTCGGCGTGCGCGCCACCGTTGACGACGTTCATGAGCGGGACGGGCAGCGTGTGCGCGTTCGGGCCACCGAGGTAGCGGAACAGCGGCAGGTCGGCCGAGTCGGCGGCGGCGCGGGCGACGGCGAGCGAGGCGCCGAGGATCGCGTTGGCACCCAGGCGGGACTTGTTCTCGGTGCCGTCGAGTTCGATGAGCGCGGCGTCGACGAGGCGCTGGTCGGTGGCGTCGAAGCCCTCGAGCGCCGGGCCGATCTCGTCGAGGACGGCGTCGACGGCCTTCAGGACGCCCTTGCCGCCGTAGCGGTTCGCGTCGCCGTCGCGGAGTTCGTACGCCTCGAACGCACCGGTGGAGGCGCCGGACGGGACGAGCGCGCGCGAGACCACGCCGTCGTCGAGGAGGACCTCGACCTCGACCGTCGGGTTGCCTCGGGAATCGAGGACTTCGCGTGCGCCTACGGCATCGATCTGGGCCACGGGGTACTCCCTACGAGTTCGGTTGTGGTGGACAGCGGGTCGATCCTACCGAGGCGCGGTGGACGCCTCGCCGCGGATGACGTCGGGTGTGGAGGAGTTCACGCCAGCGGGCGGAACTCGACACCTTCCAGGGTCTCGGTGTCGGCCCGCACACCGGTGAAGGCCGCGAAGCCCTGCTCGGCGAGGCTCGCGAGCAGGTTCTTGGTGTTCTTCGGCCGCCGCTCGAGCCGGACGCGACGGTGCGACGCGAGGGCCTCGGTCTTGAGCGCCGCGAGGCGGACCGGGTCGACGTCCCTGTCGTACAGGAGCACGACGGCGTCCGACTCGGCCGACTCCGGCAGCGTGACGAGGTCGACGAGCCGCTCGAACCCGAGCGAGAACCCGACCGCGGGCACGTCCTGCCCGAGGAAGCGTCCGATCATGCCGTCGTAGCGACCGCCGCCGCCGAGGCTGTAGCCGAAGTCGGGGTGGGCGACCTCGAAGATCGTGCCCGTGTAGTAGCCCATGCCGCGCACGAGTGTCGGGTCGAAGCGCAGGTCCACGCCCGGCAGGGCCCGGCGGAGGCGGAGCAGGTCCGCGAACGCCTCGGCATCGAGCCACGGCGCCCCCTCGACGGACACCCAGTCCGCGGCCTCGAGCGCACGGATCGTGTCCTCGAGGCCCGGCAGGTCGGCGCCGATCGTCGCGCGGAGCTCGGCGGCCACACCGTCCGCACCGATCTTGTCGAGCTTGTCGACCGTGATCAGCGCCCGGTCCGCGGCGTCCGGGTCGGTGATCCCCCACGAGGCGAGCAGCGCGAGCAGGATGCGACGGTCGTTGATCCGGATGGTGGTGTCCGCGATGCCGAGCGCGTCGAGCGCGGCGGTGGTCGCGCGGATGAGCTCGATCTCCGCGAGCTGCCCCGGCTCGCCGAGGATGTCGATGTCGCACTGGACGAACTGCCGGTAGCGCCCCTTCTGCGGACGCTCGGCACGCCACACGGGTGCGATCTGCACGGCACGGAACACCGCGGGCAGCTCGGCGCGGTGCGAGGCGTAGAAGCGGGCGAGCGGGACCGTCAGGTCGAAGCGGAGTCCGAGGTCCGCGAGGTCGAGCGGCGCAGCCGCCTGCTGCAGGTCCTCGGTGGTGAGCCCGCGGCGCATCACCGCGAACGCGAGCTTCTCGTTGTCGCCGCCCAGCCCCGAGTGCAGGCGTGCGGCGTCCTCGACGACCGGGGTCTCGATCTCGTCGAACCCGTGACGCGCGTACACGTCCCGGACCACCCCGAGGACGTGCTCGCGACGGGCCTTGTCCGCCGGGAGGAAGTCACGCATGCCACGGGGAGCCGTCACGGTCGTCGCCATGCGCCAATCTTGCCAGAACCGAGGCAGGATCTTGCGCCCCACCCGGTCTACTGGTACGCTACATACAGAACCTCGGTCTGACGGCCTCCTGATCCGGCCACCAGACCGTTCGCGGGGCTGGTGTGCTGCAACGGTGCCCCGCGGTTCGGGCGGGCATCCCTGTCGACGTGTCGCCTTGGCGCGTCGTGGCCCGCTCGCGGGCACCCTCCTTTTCGGGTTGGGAGGGTGCCCGCCCTCTCGTCTGCCTGCCCGGCGCTCCTCCGCGCGCGCCGAACAAGAGGCGCAGCTCACTCCCCGACGCGCGCGCCGGCCTCGAGCCGGGTCACCGCGTCCCGCAGGCTGGCGACGACGTCGATGCCCGCCTCCCGCGCCGCTGCGACCTCGGCGAGCATCCCCGCACCCCACCGGTCGTCGACGGCGCCCTCCGACCGGCTGCCCTCGGCAGGCGCGGCCGCCGACGTGACGGCGGCGACGACCGTGGCGGCGTCGCCACGCTCCTCCAGGCGTTCGAGCAGCTTCACGGCTCGCTCCAGCGGCGGCATCGCCCTCGGGACCCCGTCGAGGACACTCGTGCGCGACGCCTTCTCGGCCGACTTCGCCGCCCGCCACACCCGGACGACCTCCGCCTCCGTGTCCGCCCGTTCGGCACCGAACACGTGCGGGTGCCGACGGACCATCTTGTCGCGAGCACCGGCGGCGACGTCCTCGAGGTCGAACCGGCCCTGCGCTGCAGCCAGTCCGGCGTGCAACACGACCTGGTAGAGCACGTCGCCGAGTTCCTCGCGGAGGTCGTCGTCGTCGCCGGAGTCGATGGCGTCGACGAGTTCGTACGACTCCTCCACGGCGTACCGCGCGAGCGATGCGTGGCTCTGTGCACGGTTCCACACGCAACCGCCGTCGGGGGCGAGCAGGCGGTCGACGACTTCGACGAGGTCCGTGACGGCGGTCATGGCGTCATGCTCGCACGCAGGCCGCTCCGGTAGGCTCACCCCTGGTGTGTCGGGAAGTCTGGTCGACGGTTCCGTACCCGTACCCGCACACCGTCGGAGATCCATGTCGGCACTCGTCCGCTCCCCCCGTTTCAGCGCGATCGCGCTCCTGACCGCCGCCGTGCTCGGCCTCCTCGTGGCGAACTCGCCGCTCGGACCGGGCCTCGAACGAGCCCTCGACGCGCACTCGCCGTGGGGAGCGGTCGGTCTCGACCTGTCCGTGTCGCACTGGATCAGCGACGGCCTGCTCGCGGTCTTCTTCCTGCTGGTCGCGATCGAGTTGCAGCAGGAGCTGCTCGACGGGGAACTCTCGAACCCGAAGACGGCCGTCATCCCGGCGATCGCCGCGGTCGGCGGCGTGCTCGTGCCGGCCGGGATCTTCCTCCTGGTGACCTCGGGCACGCCGTACCAGCACGGGTGGCCCATCCCGACCGCGACGGACATCGCGTTCGCGCTCGGGGTCCTGGCGATGTTCGGTCGAGGGTTGCCCTCCACGCTGCGCGTGTTCCTGCTCGCGCTCGCGGTGCTGGACGACCTCATCGCGATCGTCATCATCGCCGTCGTCTTCGCGCACGGCACGGACTTCCTCGCGCTCGGCGGTGCGATCGTCGCCCTCGTCGTCTTCGCGGTGCTCGGTCGACTGCTGCGTCCGGGCCGCACCGGCCACGTGTGGATCATCGCCGCGATGGTGCTGGTCGGCCTCGTCACGTGGTGGCTCGTGTACCACTCGGGCGTGCACGCGACCATCGCCGGCGTCGCGCTCGGTCTCGTCCTGCCCCGCCGTCCGGGACACACGTTGCACGAGAACGTCGAGCCGTGGTCGAACGCCGTCGTGCTGCCGGTGTTCGCCTTCGCCTCGGCGGCGGTCGTGCTCCCGAGCGTCGGCATCGGCGAGCTCTCCCCCACGTTCTGGGCCGTCGTCCTCGCGCTCCCGGTCGGCAAGGTCATCGGCATCACGCTGTTCGGTGCCGTCGCGACGCGCATCTTCCGCGCCCCCGGTCGATCGACGCTCTCGTTCTGGTCGATCGTGACGGTCGGCGTGCTCGGCGGGATCGGCTTCACGGTCTCGCTGCTCATGAACGAGCTGGCGTTCGCCCGGAACGAGGAGATCCTCGACGAGGGTGTCCTCGCCGTGCTCGTCGGGTCCGGCATCGCGATCCTCGCGTCCGCCGTCGTCGTCAGCCTGCGCGCCCGCCGCTACCGCGCGCGACGCGAGCTCTCCGAGGCCGAGGCCACCGAGTAACGCACCGAGCGGCCACTGCGCTGCGACACGTCCGCCGTCGGACGACCGCGGACGTGTCGTTGCAGGCGCACCGTGCGACGTCGCACGGGTCGATCGACACGTGCGATGTCGGATGGCGACCACTCGTCGGCCTGGAGGCGCGGTACCGGCTGGCACCGCGCCTCCAGGCCGCGTCGGGTCGCGTCACTTCGCGCAGGCCGCGTCAGGAGGCAGGCGCCTCCGCGGGGGCCTTGGACGCGCCGTAGACGGCCGTCAGGATGCTCTCCACCCACTCGATGAGCCCGTCGTCGGGCAGCGTCTCGCCGTGCGGCTTCGGCAGCGGGATGCTCGCGGCGTCCTGCTGCGGGAACCAGCGCGCGCCGGGGAACATGCGCGTCAGCCGGACCTGGGCCGAGTCGGCGAGTTCCTTGCCCGCGATGCGCAGGTTCGACCCCATCACGACGACGTCGGACAGGCCGACCTGCTGCGCCATGCGGCGGAGGCGCGACACCTCGACCAGGGTGAGCACCGGCTGCGGCGGCTGGCCGTAGCGGTCGGTGAGCTCGTCGAGCACCATGTCGATCGCCTCGGGCTGCGCAGCCGGAGCCGATGCGGCCGACAGCTTCTGGTACGCCTCGAGCCGGAGCCGCTCGGACTCGACGTAGTCCTCGGGGATGTGCGCGTCGACCGGGATCTCGAGCCGGAGCTCGGTCTGTCCCTCGGCGACGTCGCCGCGGAACTGCGACACCGCCTCGCCGATCATGCGGAGGTACAGGTCGAAGCCGACCCCGGCGATGTGCCCGGACTGCTCGCCGCCGAGCAGGTTGCCCGCGCCGCGGATCTCGAGGTCCTTCATGGCCACCTGCATGCCGGCGCCGAGCTCGTTGTTCGCGGCGATGGTCTCGAGCCGGTCCTGTGCGGTCTCGGAGAGCGGCTTGTCGGCGTCGTAGAGGAAGTACGCGTACCCGCGCTCACGCCCACGGCCGACGCGACCGCGGAGCTGGTGGAGCTGCGACAGCCCGTACTTGTCGGCCTTGTCGATGATCAGCGTGTTCGCGTTGGCGATGTCCAGGCCCGTCTCGACGATGGTCGTCGACACGAGCACGTCGAACTTGCGCTCCCAGAAGTCGACCATGACCTGCTCGAGGGTGCCCTCGGACATCTGCCCGTGGGCGACCTGGATCCGGGCCTCGGGGATGATCTCGGCCAGGTGCGACGCCACCGACTGGATGTCCTTCACGCGGTTGTGCACGTAGAAGACCTGGCCCTCGCGCAGGAGCTCGCGGCGGATCGCGGCGGCGACCTGCAGGTCGGACTGCGGCCCGACGAAGGTCAGGATGGGGTGGCGGTCCTCCGGCGGGGTCGCGAGCGTCGACATCTCCCGGATGCCGGTGACGGCCATCTCGAGCGACCGCGGGATCGGGGTCGCGGACATCGCGAGCACGTCGACGTTGGTCTTGAGCTTCTTGAGCTGGTCCTTGTGCTCGACGCCGAAGCGCTGCTCCTCGTCGATGATGACGAGCCCCACGTCCTTGAACGCGATGTTCTGCGACAGGATGCGGTGCGTGCCGATCACGATGTCGACGGTGCCGTCGGCGAGGCCGGCGATCGTCTCCTTCGACTCCTTCTCGGTCTGGAAGCGACTGAGTGCGCGGAGGTGCACGGGGAAGCCCGCGAAGCGCTCCTGGAAGGTCTCCATGTGCTGGCGCACCAGCAGCGTCGTCGGGACGAGCACGGCGACCTGCTTGCCGTCCTGCACGGCCTTGAACGCCGCGCGGATCGCGACCTCGGTCTTGCCGTAGCCGACGTCGCCGGAGAGCAGGCGGTCCATCGGGATCGGGCTCTCCATGTCGCGCTTGATCTCGTCGATGGTGGTGAGCTGGTCGGCGGTCTCGGCGAACGGGAAGGCCTCCTCCAGCTCACGCTGCCACGGGGTGTCCGGACCGAACGCGTGCCCCTTCGAGGCCATGCGCGCCGAGTACAGCTTCACGAGGTCGACGGCGATGTCGCGGACGGCCTTGCGCGCCTTCGACTTCGCGGCGGACCAGTCCGAGCCGCCCATCTTGGACAGGGTGGGGTTCTCGCCGCCGACGTACCGGGAGAGCTGGTCGAGCTGGTCGGTCGGGACGAAGAGCTTGTCGCCCGGGTAGTTCCGCTTCGACGGGGCGTACTCGAGCACGAGGTACTCGCGCTGCGTCTTCACGGCGTTGCGGCCGCCGGAGCTGACCTCGCGCGAGACGAGCTCGACGAACTTGCCGATGCCGTGGGTGTTGTGCACGACGACGTCGCCCGGCTTCAGCTGCAGCGGGTCGACGACGTTCTTGCGGCGGGCGGCGAGCTTCTTGACGGTGCGGGCGCCCTGCTGGACGCTGCGGCCGTAGAACTCGGCTTCGCTCAGGACGGCGATCCGCGGGTCGGGGGTCGCGAAGCCGGCCTCGACGGTGGCGGTGGTGACGATCGCGACACCCGGCTCGGGCGGAGCGGTGAGGTCCTCGGCACGAGCCGCGACACCCGCGTCCGCGAGCACCTGCACCGCGCGCTCGACGAGCCCCTTGCCCTGCGCCGTCACGACGACGCCCCACCCGTCGTCGACGAGCTGCTTGACGTGCTCGACGGCCCCGTCCGCACTGCCCGCGAAGCTCGGGATCGACTCCGCTCGGACGCGGATGTACTCACCGGCCTCGGCAGCGGCCTCGGCGTCCGTGAGCACGCGCTCGCGGTCACCCTCGTCGAGCCCCGAGTCGAACGGCGTGACCGTCCACCAGGTGCGCTGGCCGCGGGTGTTCTTGAGCTGCTGCACGGACAGGAAGTTGCCCGCGTCGAGGTCGATGGGTGCCTGTGCGCCCGCGACCGCGGCGCTCCACGCGGCCTGCAGGAACTCGGTGTTCGTCTCGGCCAGGCTGTGCGCGCGACCGGCGACCCGCTCGGGCGAGAGGACCGCGATCGTGGCGGTCTCGGGCAGGTAGGTGGTGATCGGCACGAGGTCCTGCACGAGCGCCGGCGCGAGGGACTCCATGCCCTCGACCGGGATCCCCTCGGCGATCTTCGCGAGCATCTGCGACAGGTTCGGGAACTCGTGCAGCATCTCGCGTGCCCGCTGGCGCACGTCGTCGCTGAGCAGGAGCTCGCGCGAGGCGGTGAGCTCGACCGAGCCGAGGTCGTCGTCGGTGGTGCGCTGGTCGGCGACCGAGAACGCCTTGATCGCCTCGATCTCGTCCCCGAAGAAGTCGACGCGCACCGGGTGGTCGGCACCGGGCGGGAAGACGTCGAGGATGCCACCGCGCACCGCGAACTCGCCGCGGCGGGTGACGAGGTCGACCCGGGCGTAGGCCAGGTCGACGAGCTGCGACGCGATGGCCGCGAGGTCGTTGCCGCGTGAACCCGTCGCGAGTGCGACCGGGGCGAGCGACGTCAGGTTGCCCGCGATGGGCTGCAGTGCGGCGCGGACGCTCGCGACCACGACGATCGTGCGGCGGTCGGCCGGATCGGCGTCCTGCCACGCGGCGAGCTTGCGGAGCGTCGCGATGCGGGTGCCGACCGTCTGGGCGCTCGGGCTGAGGCGCTCGTGCGGCAGGGTCTCCCACGCGGGGAACTCGCGGACCTCGGCGTCCGGGACCGTGCACGTGAAGGCGCCGCGGACCGCCTCGGCCTCACGCCCGGTGGCGGTGACGACGAAGAGGCACTGGGGACCGTTGCGCTCGGCGAGCAGCGCGCCGAGCAACGGGACCCGCAGGCCGTCGACGACGGAGAAGTCCGCGTCACGCCCGGCAGCGCGGAGGACGCGATCGAACGCGGAGGCGCGCGAGAGCGCAGGGATGATGCCCGAGATCGTCACTCAGACGATGGTACCGGCGGCGTCCGACACCCGGCCCGGCGTGCGCGGGCGGCGAACACGGTCAGCTGCGGCGACGGAGTCGGGACCCGATCAGGACGAGCAGCGCGGCCACGAGCAGCGCGGGCGCGACGGGTGCGGCGCCGGTCCAGGCGAGGGTGGTCGGGCTGCGGTCCGCAGACGTGGAGCCGGCCCGGTCGGGAGGCGCGGCACCGTCCGCCGCGTCGGCACCCGTCACGCCGGTGGTCCCGCCGCGGCCGGGAGACGACCCCGGGTCGGCGCTCGGGATCGGGGCGGTCGGGGTCGGGGCGGTCGGTCCTCCCCCGCCGGTGGAGCCGTCCGGGCCGGGCGACGGGTCCAGGTCGGGTGCGGCCGTCGGTGCGGGGGCGCCGGTCGGGCCGGGGGCGGCTCCGGACGAGGCGTCGGGCGAGGGCGACGGTCCGGGCTCCGGGGCGGTGGTCGCCCCCGGCTCGGGCGCCGTGGTGGGTCCGGGCGCGGTGGTCGGCTCGGGCGCGGTGGTCGGCTCGGGCGCGGTGGTCGGCTCCGGCGCGGTCGTCGGTCCGGGCGCCGTGGTCGGCTCCGGCGCGGTCGTCGGTCCGGGCGCCGTGGTCGGCTCCGGCGCGGAGGTCGGTCCGGGCTCCGGCTCCGCGGTCGGCTCGGCCGTCGGGGACGGTGCGGGCGACGGCTCCGCTCCCGTCGAGGGTGTCCCGGTCGGGAGCGGTCCTGCCGTGGCCGGGGCGGAGGGGGTCGGGGTCGCGCTCGCCTCGCCCGTCGGGTCGGGATCCGGCTCGGGTCGGGGGCCCGGGTCGGTCGTCGGTGTCGCACCCGGGGTGCCCGACGGCGACGGGGTCGGCTCCGGGGTGGTCGGTCCGGGGCCGGGCGGCGTCGGGGTGGGGCCCGGCTCGTCGGTCGGCTCCGGGTCCGTCGAGGGACCGGGCTCCGTCGACGGATCGGGCTGCGGCGTGGCGGTCGGCTCCGCGGTGGGATCGTCGGTCGGGGAGGGCGACGAGGTCGGTGCGGGGGTCACCGTCGGCGTCGCGCTCGGCTCGTCGGTGGGCTCGTCGGTCTGCTCACCCGTGGAGGCGGGGGTGGGCTCGTCGGTCGCCGGCGCCGACGGGTCCGTACCCGGCTCGCTGCTCGGCATCGGCGTCGGCGTCGGCGTCGGCGTCGGCGTGGGCGTCGGCTGGTCGTTCGGATCCGACGTCGGCGCTGCGGTCGGATCCGACGTCGGCCCGGGGGTGGGCTCCCCCGTCGGGTCGGACGTCGGTGCAGCGGTCGGTTCCGACGTCGTCTCGGGGATGGGCTCCCCCGTCGGGTCGGACGTCGGCGAGGCAGTCGGGTCGGGCGTCGACGGGTCGGTCGGGGAGGCGGTCGGATCGGACGTCGGCGAGGCGGTCGGGTCGGACGTCGGCGAGGGGGTCGAACCGCCGCTCGGGTCACTGCTCGCCGGCGTCGTCGGCTCACCGGTCGCCGGAGTCGTCGGCTCCGCCGAAGGTCCGGGAGACGGGGCGCTCGTCGGGCCAGCCGTCGGCTCGGGCGTCGGGATGTCCGACGGCAGGGGCTCCGCCGTCGGCGCGGTCGGGCTCGTGCCCGGGGTCTCCTCGACGCGGCCGGACGACGTCGCGGTGACGATCCGCTGCCGGTTGTAGTCCGCCACGACCAGGCTCCGACCCGGGCCGACGGACACCGCGGTCGGGTTCGCGAGTGCCGACCCGTCGGGCGCCGTCGAGAACGCCGGAGCCCACGCGCCGCCGGCGTCCGACCAGACGCGGCCGTTCCCGTTGTCCACGACGAAGACGTCCCCGTCGTCGACCGCCACCCCGCGGAGCCGGGTCTGCCCGTCGGCCGGGAACCCGAGCGCGCTGACGACGCCCGACGCGCGGTCGACCTGCCACACCTCGTCGGGTCCGGCGTCCGTCACGGTGAGCGTTCCACCGTCGGCGGAGATCGCGACGCCGCTCGGGTCGGACCACGGACCCGCGACCGCCGTCCACGTCCCGCTGCCGAGCTCGGCCGTCCAGAGCGATCCGCTGCCGGGCACGGCAGCGAAGACCGTCGTCCCCTGCACCGCGAGTTCGGAGACGGCTCGTCCGCTCGGAGGCGGGGCCCACCGGGAGACGACGAGCCCGTCCGGGGAGAGGAGCGTGATCGACCGCCGCCCGGCCTCGGCGACGAGGATGCGGCCGTCGTCGAGGGTGGTCACGGCCGACGGGTTCCACATGTCGCCCGGCGCCGTGCCGAACGGAGCGACCACGCTCCAGGTGCCGTCGAGTCCGCGGCGCAGCAGGCCGTTCCCGGCGAAGTCGGCGACCAGGAGTCGTCCGTCGACGTCGTGGTGCACGTCGTTCGGGGCGGAGAAGCTGCTCGCGACCGGTGGCGCGGACGACTCGGCGCTCGTCGGTGTCCAGGTCTCGGTGGCGGCGACCGCGCCGTCCTGGGTGAGCAGGGAGGCCATGCCGACCGCGATGACCGCGACCGCGGCCGGGACGACGGCGAGGACCGCACGCACCCCCGTGCCGGAGCGCTGTGCGACGTCTGTCGGTCCTGCCCGGTGTCGTGCTCGCCCCACGTCGCCCCCTCGTCGTCGGGACGGTCGCCCCGACGGCGAACCTACCGACGACCGGGGGACGTGACGGTCCCCCAGTTCGGGGACCCGGCGGGAACCGGACAGCCGCCGCTGACCTGCACTGCGCCTCCCGACCGTGGTTACCGGGCACCGGCGAAGCCGGGATCAGTCCTGTCCGGGCTCGAGATCGTCCGGCTGCGACGGCCGCGTGTCCGAGCGGTCGTCCCGGGTCGCCTTCCGGGTCAGCATCCGGACAGCGAAGGTGAGCGTGAAGCCGACGATCACCACGACGACGAGCGCGATCACCTGGACGGGGCCGTCGGCCGCGAACAGGACCGTGCTCACGACGGGGCGTGCACGCGCTGCTGCGCGGCGAGGAGCCCGAGCTCCGCGATCGCCTCGACGGCGTCGGCGCCGTCGGCGAGCAGGTTCGGCAGCGTCTTCTTCTCGGCCGGCGAGAAGTCACGCAGGACGTAGTCGGCGGGGTCCTGGCGACCCGGGGGACGGCCGATGCCGATCCGCACCCGGGTGAACTCGTTCGTGCCGGTCGCCTTGATGATGTCGCGGAGCCCGTTGTGGCCGCCGTGCCCGCCGCTGCCCTTGAGACGGACGGTGTCGAACGGCAGGTCGAGTTCGTCGTGGACGACGACGAGGTCCGCCGGGGTGGCGCTGTAGAACCCGAGCACGCTCGAGACCGGGCCACCCGAGGTGTTCATGAAGGATCCCGGCTTCGCCAGGACGAGCTTCGGTCCGCCGGGCACCAGGCGCCCCTCGGCGACCTGGTTCGGCGTCTTGTGCTTCTTGAACGTCGCACCCATGCGGGCGGCGAGTTCGTCGAGGACCATCTGGCCGACGTTGTGACGGTTCCCCGCGTAGCCGGGCCCGGGGTTCCCGAGCCCGACCACGACGAGGGTCGTTCCTGTCATCAGCGTCGGCCAGACGTTCCGCGGAGGGTGTGTTACTCGGAGTCGACCGGGGCGGAGCCGCCCTCGGCGCCGGCCTCGGCGCCCGCCTCGGCAGCGGCCTCGTCGGCAGCGTCGTCGTCAGCGGTGCCACGCGGGGTGACGATCTGCACGACGAGCGCCTCGCCGTCGGTCTCGAGCTCGGCGCCGGTCGGCAGCTCGAGCTGCGAGGCGAGCACCTGGGTGCCGTCCTCGAGGCCCTCGACGTCGACGGTCACGTGTTCCGGGATGTCGGTCGCCTCGACGAGGAGCGAGACCGAGGAGAGGTCCTGGACGTGGATCGTGCCGGAGAACGACTCGCCCTCGACGACGACGGGGACGTCGACGGTGACCTTCTCGCCACGGCGCACGACGACGAGGTCGATGTGCTCGATGATCTGGCGCACCGGGTCGCGCTGGACGTCCTTGACGAGGGCGAGCTGGGCCGCACCCTCGATGTCGAGGTCGACGACCGCGTTGGCGGTACGGACGAGCAGCATCGTCTCGTGGCCCGGGAGGGTGATGTGCTGCGGCTCGGTGCCGTGGCCGTAGACGACCGCGGGGATCTTGTCGGCGGCGCGGAGCTTGCGCGCAGCGCCCTTGCCGAACTTGGTGCGGGTCTCCGCTGCGAGCTTGGTGTAGTCGGCCATGGTGCCTCCTGGTGTCGGGGTCGACGCCGGGGTGCCGGCATCGGGGGGTCTGTGGTGTTGCAACTCGAACGCGTGCACGCGTGAGGAACGCTCCCAGGACTGGGCCGGGTCTCCCTACCGCGTCGATCACGGCCGCGCGCTGCGCGGCCCTCGCCGAAGTCGGTTTGTGAGTCTAGCAGGGGACGTCGGGCGTGTCGCACCGCGGCACTGCCCACCACCGGACCGGAGGCTCGTGGCGGTGCCGCCACGAGCCTCCCGTCCGTCCCTGCGCGCGGTCGCGGACCGGTCCCCCCAGGTCCACCTGCCCGCGACCGCGGGTCTGTCGCCGTTGTCCGTCAGTCGACGCCCTCCGGTGCGTCCGGCGCCAGTCGCTCGATCGTCCTGGCGACGCGGTCGGCGACCGCGAGCTGGTCCGGCCGCGCGGCCGCCAGCACGGCGGCGTCGGTGGCGGTGACGTGGAGGAGCCGGGACCACTGCGCGTCGTAGAGCGCCTCCCGGTAGCCGGACGACTGCTGGCAGGCCAGGTCGTGCTCGGCGAGGGCGATCTCGGGCTTCGTGACGGGCAGTGCGAGGCCGCTGATGCCGAACGCCTGGCGCATCGGAGCGGTCGGCATCCCCTGCGGGTCCTCGGGGAGCGCGCTCGGGGCGTGCGGTCCGAGGCACGTGCGCCAGCGTGCCGCCGCAGCGACGACCGCCGGTTCTCGTCGTGCCTCGTCCGCGGCGAGGTAGGTGAGGCGCTTCGCGGTCATCGAGGCGCCCTGGGCTTCCTCGTCGTCGTCCGTGCCGAGCGCGCGACGGGAACGTTCGAAGCACCGATCGACGGCGGACCGGTCGGCGCGGTCGAACGCCGCGTCGTGCTCGGGGTCCTCCGCCCACTGCCGCCAGCCGTCACGGTTCGCACCCCGTGCCGACGGCCGGTGGTAGCCGAGGTCCGCCGCCGCCTTGCTCAGCGGTCGTGACCAGTCGAGTGCGGGAGCGTCGTTGCCGCGTTCCGGCGTCTCGTCGGCGACCGACTCTGCCTGCAGGCCCGCGGACGTCGCCCACGGCACCGGGAAGTCGATGCCGACGTCACGCAGGCAGGACTGGTCGAGGAGCGACTCTGCGTACCCGGTCTCGGACCAACCGGGCTGGGCGTAGCCGTCGAGCGGCATCGACCACGTGTCGAGGTCGCGCTCCACCGTCGGGCGGACGGCGTGGTCGGCGGGCTCGGGCAGGCTGTGCAGCACGGCTCCCCCGAGGCCGGCGAGGACGAGGACGAGTACGCCGGACTTCGCGGCACGCTGGGTGATGCGCATGGTGTTCCCCCTAGGCGCGGACGAGTCCGCGTTCGTGTGCGGTGATGACGACCTGGATCCGGTTCCGGAGTCCGAGCTTCGTGAGCACCGCGCGGACGTGCGTCTTGACCGTGGCCTCGCTGAGGAACACGGTCGCCGCGATCTCCTGGTTGCTGAGCCCCTTCGCGACGAGCAGGAAGACCTCGCGCTCCCGGGCGGTGAGGACGTCGAGCACCTCGTCCGGGCGCGGGGTCTCGACGAGGGTCCCGTCGGCGCGGAGCAGGTCGAGCGCCTCGGCCTCGGTCGGCGCCGGACGCCCCTCGTGGACGTCGCGGATCGTGGCGAGCACCACCTCGGGCAGGGCGTCCTTCGTCAGGAACGCCGCCGCTCCCGCACGGAGGGCGGCGAGCACGGCCTCGTCGCGGCGGATCGTCGTCAACACCACGACCCTCGGGCGGTCTCCGCCCTGCGCGGCCAGGCGTGCGGTGGTCTCGATGCCGTTCAGCACCGGCATGCGGAGGTCCAGGAGCAGGACGTCGGGGTCCTCGTCGGCGCAGAGCTCGAGCGCCGCGGCGCCGTCGGCAGCGGTGCCGACGCAGGCCATGTCGTCCTGGGCCTCGACGAGCATCCGCATGCCGGAGGCGAAGAGGTGCTGGTCGTCGACCACGGCGACGCGGATCGCGCTCACCGGGCGTCCTCGACGGGCACCCAACCGGTCACGACGAACTCGTCGGCGTCGTCGCCGGCACCGGCCCGGAGCCACCCGCCGGCGAGCCGAGCCCGCTCCCGCATGCCCTCGATGCCCGAGCCCGCGCCGTCGAGCTGCACCAGGGGCGCGTCCCCTCGCGAGGTGACCACGATGCCGAGGCCCGGGCCGCGCCAGTCGAGCACGACGCGGGTCGACGCCGTCCGCCCCTGGTGCTTGAGGACGTTCGTCAGGCTCTCCTGCACGATCCGGTGCACCGCTCCCCCGGTCGCCGTGCCGACGGGTCCGGGTACACCGTGCTGCTCGAACGTCGCACGCATGCCGAGGTCGCGCATGTCCTCGACGAGGTCGGGGACGTCCGCGAGGCCGTGCACCGCCGCCGACCCGGTGCCCTGGATGCGTTCGACGAGTGCACGGACGTCGCCGAGGGCGCTCCGGCTCACGTCGGCGATGTCGCGGAGGGCCGTCGCTGCCGGTGCGCCGGCACCGGCGATCGCCGCGGCGCCCTGGGCCTGCGAGACCACCACGGCGAGCGAGTGTGCGAGCGAGTCGTGCACGTCGCGGGCGATCCTGGCGCGTTCCTGTTCCGCGCGGAGCTCGGCGGTCGTGACCTCGGTCTCCCGCTCGGCCGCGACGACGCGGGTCCTGGCGAGGCCGATCCGCCACGCTGCACCGATCGCGACGCCGGCGGCCCAGGCGATGCCGCTCGCGCCGGCGATCGCCAGCGACAGGAGCACGAGGTCACTCCGCGTCCCCGAGTGCGCCCCGGTCCAGCTGCCCCAGACGTCGGAGTCGGCGACCGTCGGCACCGCCATCGCCCAGGCGGCGGCGATGCTCGCGACGCCGAGGACCGGGACCGCGAGCCACCGGAGCAGCCCCGACCGCCCTGCACCGACGACGCCCACGACGATCGCGATCGCCAGGTACTCCGGCCACGTCGTCGCGCGCGGGCGGTCGAGCAGGTGCAGCGCCTGCAGCAGCGGGACCACCACGACCAGGCCGAGCGCCGTCGCGGGCATCCAGTTCGTCAACCCGATGGCGACGGCGAACGCGGCGACGACGAGCACGTGGCCGGTCAGCTCGGAGCGTCCGGCCTCGGCGACGATCCAGAGCACCAGGTACACGGCACCGACGACCGGAGGCAGCACGTGCCGGACGCGGCGACGCAGGAAGGAGGTCATGTCGGCGAGCGTAGGGCGGGCGTCCACGCGGCTGCGAGCTCGGGCGGCACCTCTCATCCGAGTGGATGAGTGCTGCGGACGTCAGCGACCGACGTCTCGGCGGTGGTGCTGCGCGGCGCGCAGGAGGTCCCGCGCGCGATCGCTCGCGTCCGCTGCCTCGTCGCGCGCGCGTTCGGCCCGCTCGACCTCGACCGCCGCTTCGGCGAGCTGCCGTTCGAACTCGGCACGACGGTCCTCGGCGGCCTCGAGTTCCTGCTCCGCCGAGTCGAGGGCCGCGTCGGCATCGCGGGACTCGGCCCGAGCGGTCGCCTCGGCCTCGCGAGCGGCGCGGCGCTCGGCAGCGGGGTCGGTACGCGGTTCGGGTGCGGCCTGCGGTTCCGCTTCCGGCTCCGGTTCGGACTGCGGCTTCGGCTTCGGCTCCGGCTCCGGCCCCGGCCCCGGCCCCGGCCCCGGCCCCGGCCCCGGCCGGGAGGCTCGGCCCCCCTTCCGGGACCGTCGCGCGCTGGTGATCGGGATGGGTTCGGCGTCGGTGCCGGACCACGAGTCGGGGACCGCGTCGGGATCGGCCAGTGCCTCGTCGAGGTCGACGGCGTCGAACCCGGCGCTCTCGAGCGGTCGGACGAGCAGCCCGGACCGGACGGCGGCACCCGCGTGTCCGTCGGCCATCGCAGCCTCGATCGTCGCGCGGACCTGGTCGAGGACGGCGGATGTCAGCGGGTGCCCGGCGTCGGAGGCCAGGTCGGCGCCCGCCTGCGCCAGCGCGGCGACGACCTCGGACCGCTGGCGGCGGAGCCGTCGGATCTCGTCGGGGTCGGCGTCCGCCTGGGCCTGCCGGATCGCCGGGCCGAGGTCGACCGCCTCGTCCAGGGCGCCCTCGTGCGCGAGCAGGTCGACCACCCACGCCGCGGGCGCGGGCTTGCGCAGACCGCCGATGCGCGTCGCGAGCGCTCGGTCGTCCTTCCGCACCGATCGCTGCCGCGCGGTGCGTTCCCGGACGAAGTCCGCGGGCGCGACGAGGAGCAGTTCCCTCGCCTCATCCGCGAACTCCATGCCCCCAGCATGCCCGTCGGCTCACTCGCACTCTCGTCGGAAGCACGACCGACCGGGCAGGACACGCCGCACGTCCTCCACCGAGCGGGCCGCGTACGTCACCGTCGTGCGCGACCGTGCCGTGTTTCGCCCGCTCGGGGGCGGGGGCGGGGACGGGGGCGGCCGCCGGTCCGGCGTCGGACTACCAGTCGTGGACGGTGCCGTCGGCCAGGCGGTTGAACGGCAGGTACGCCTGCTCGTACGGGTACTTCCCCGCCTCGTCCACGTCGAGCGTCACGCCGAGGCCCGGCTCGTCGCCCGGGTGCAGGTACCCGTCCGTGAAGGTGAACGTCTGCCGGAACACCTGATTCGTCCTCGGTCCGTGCTGCATGTACTCCTGGATGCCGAAGTTGTGGATCGCCATCCCGAGGTGCATCTGCGCGGCGAGTCCGACGGGTGAGATGTCGGTCGGCCCGTGGAACCCGGACTTGATCTGGTACATCGCGGCGTAGTCCATCGTCTTGCGCAGCGGGGTGACGCCGCCCATGTGGGTCACGGCACCGCGCACGTAGTCGATGAGCTGGTCGCGGATGATGTCCTTGAAGTCCCAGATCGTGTTGAAGACCTCGCCGATCGCGAGCGGTGTGGTGGTGTGCTGCCGGACGAGCTTGAGCGCCTCCTGGTTCTCGGCGGGGGTGCAGTCCTCGAGCCAGAACAGGTCGTACGGCTCCAGGCTCTTGCCGAGCTTGGCCGCCTGCAGCGGGGTCATCCGGTGGTGACCGTCGTGCAGGAGCGGCAGCTCGGGCCCGAACTCGTTCCGGACGGCCTCGAACACGGTCGGCACGTGGCGCAGGTAGGCACGGGTGTCCCAGTCCTCCATCGCCGGGAACGCACCGCGCTGTGCCGGCTCGAAGTCGTACCGGACGCCGGCGTTGCCCTCGGTCGTCCGGTTCGACGCGATGCCGTAGATGCTCTCGAGCCCGGGGACGCCCGTCTGCACGCGGATGGACCGGTAGCCCTCCTCCTGGTGCTCGCGGATCGAGTCGAAGAGCTCCGGGAGCTCCTTGCCCGAGGCGTGGCCGTACGCCATGAGTCCGGTGCGCGACGCCCCGCCGAGCAGCTGGTAGAGCGGCATGCCGGCGACCTTGGCCTTGATGTCCCACAGCGCCATGTCGACGGCCGCGATGGCGGCCATCGTGACCGGGCCCCGGCGCCAGTACGACGAGCGGTAGAGGAACTGCCAGGCGTCCTCGATGCGGCTGGCGTCCCGCCCGACGAGCAGCGGGACGACGTGCTCGGACAGGTACGCGGACACGGCGAGCTCGCGGCCGTTGAGGGTGGCGTCGCCGAGCCCGGTGACACCGTCGGCGGTGGTGATCCGCAGGGTGACGAAGTTGCGGTCCGGACTCGTGACGATGACCTCCGCGCGGTCGATGAGCTGTCCGCGGTCGGCCGACACCCAGGTGTCCGGTCGGCCGGCGGTCGGGTCCGTCGCCGCGCCGCCGTCGGCAGCGCCGGGGACGGGCGCAGCGGGGTTCGTGGTGCCGGTGTCGGTCATGCGTGGACTCCTTCGTCGACGGGGCCGCGTGCTGGTGCCGCGGCGGCGCGGATGCGTTCGGCGGCCGCGGTCACTGCGGCCACCACGGGGGTGGTGTCGAGGTCGGGCGCGACGACCCCCAGGACGTCGTGCACGTCCGAGTCTGGCCCGGGTGCTCCGGCGTCGTCCACCAGCTCGGCCTGCGTGGTGCAGTGCACCCACCAGGCGGCGAGCAGGGTCGCGGCTCCCGGGCCGACCCCGGCGTCGGGGTCGCGCTCGAGTCGCCGACGCAGGACGTCGACGACGCGGACGGGCAGCTTCTGCGAGCCGCCGGACGCGATCTGGCGCAGGGTGTGCCGGATGCGCGGGTTCGCGAACCGCTCGACGAGCGCGGCCCGGGCGTCGGCGACCTCGTCGGTCGGCAGCGGGAGTTCGGCGGCGGCTTCGTCCCAGAGCTGCTCGACGGCGGTCCGGCAGCGTGGGTCGTCCATCGCCGACGCCACGGTGTCGTGGCCGAGCAGCAGGCCGAGGTACGCCAGGAGCGAGTGCGCCCCGTTGAGCAGCCAGAGCTTCCGCTGCTCGTACGGGGTGACGTCGGGCACGAGCCGCACGCCGGCGGTCTCCCACGCGGGGCGGTCGATGCCGTCGAACACGTCCTCGAGCACCCACTCGGCGAAGGGTTCCGTGACCACGGGCACACGGTCGCCGTCGAGCGCCCCGGGCAGGTCGCCGATCTCGTCGAGGTCGGCGGCGGTGGTGGCCGGCGTGATCCGGTCCACCATCGACGACGGGAAGGCGACGGACGACTCGATCCACGACCGGAGTGCCGGGTCGTCCGTCGCCCACAGCACGGCCTCGCGGAGCACGGCGCCGTTGTGCGTCAGGTTGTCGAGCGACACCAGGGCGATGCGTCCGCCGTCGGCGGCCCGGCGTGCGGCAAGCCCGTCGACCAGCCGGGCCGGCACGTCGGCGTCGGCGCGGTAGCCGGCCTCGGTGACCGTCAGCGTGACGATGGTCGTCCCCGGGGACGCGACCACGTGCCTCCAGGCCGTGCCGTCGCCGCCGGGGTGCGCCGCCACGATCGAGTCGACCACCTCGGCCGTGTCACCGTCGGCCGCTCGCGTCACCAGCGTGTACCGGCAGTCCTGGCCGGCGAGCGCATCGGCTGCTCCGGGCGAGCGCCCGGTGAAGGCGGTGATCCCCCACGGATCACCGCTGGCGTGCTGCGTGTACCAGGCGAGGTGGGCGCGCGCGAACGCGCCGATGCCGAGGTGGGCGATGCCGGGGCGTCGACTCATGCGGTCACCGGGACCAGGGAGCGCAGGTACGCCAGGTTGTCGGCGGTGCGCTCGGCGAGCGGCAGGTCGGTCGAGAAGTCCTCGATGGTGACCCACCCGTCGTACCCGTGCCGTCGCAGGGCGTCGAGGTACTCGGACACCGACGCCTGGCCGTCGCGCAGCGGTGCCCACTCGTTCCGCCAGATCCGGCTGCCGTCGTCCCGGGTCTCGCCGGTGTCGACCCACCGTGCGTTCTTCACGTGCGCGTGGGCGAGGTACGGCCCGAGGAGCTCGAAGGCCGCGAGGTGGTCCTCCTGCCCCTCGATCACGAGGTTCCCCAGGTCGTGGATGACGCCGACGTGCTCGGGGTCGAGCCCGTCGACGAGCCGGAGCGCGGCCGACGCGGACGGGGTGATCGTCATGTGGTGCAGCTCGACGAGTGCCTTGACACCGAGCTCGGCAGCACGCGCCGCCGCCCACTCGAGGTCGGCGCGCGTGCGGTCGAAGAGCTCCCCGTAGGTGGCGCCGGTCCGCTCGCGCTCGCGCTGGTACCAGGGCATGGTGACGCGCACCTGGCGGGCGCCGAGTTCGCTCGTCACCCGGAGCATCGTCTCGACGCCCTCGTGGTCGGACACCGGCTGGTAGCCGCCGATGCCCGAGTACTGCAGGCCGGCGGCGTCGGTGGTGCGGGCGATCTCGCCGACCCGGTCCGCGATGCCGGTGAACTGCCAGGTCGACCGGTTGCCGGCCCAGAAGCCGGACGAGCCGTCCTCGGTGAGGTCGTCGACGATGCGCCACTCGATGCCGTCCCAGCCCTGCTCGGCGAGGGTGTCGGCTGCCTGCGACGGGGTCCAGTCGGGCGTGGAGGCGGTGAACACGGAGAACTTCACCGGACTGCTCCTTCCCGGGGAGCGACGACCGGTTCGACGTCGTCGTACTTCCCCTCGATGACGTCGTCGATCCGGACCGGCTGCCCGAGGGTCGCGCTGACGTACAGGCCGCGGACGGTCGCGAGCGACACGAGGGCGTCGTCGACGGTCACGCCGGGGTCGCGTCCCTCGCGGATCGCGGCGACGATGTCCGTGTACTGGCGGGCGTGCCCCGCGGCGAAGTGGTCGGGCTCCGGCGGGCCGCCGACGACGTGCTCCGGCGGGACGACGTCGTGCTTCTGGTCGACGGCGTCGGCGACCGCGGTGGCGTTCGCCGTGGTCGACGCGGACTCGAGCGTCGCCGCGTCCGGTGCGACGTGGAAGTACGCGAGCCGGTCGTCGTCGACGATCGCCGAACCGTGCGTGCCGTACACCGCGTAGCGCGCGGAGAGTCCCGGGTAGGCGGCGGTCGTGCAGTGGATGACGCCGAGCGCGCCGCCGCGGAACCGGACGGTCGCGACCGCGGTGTCCTCGACCTCGATGCGGTCGTGCGCGAGGAGCCCGACCTGCGCCGAGATCTCCTCGGGACGACCGAGTGCCCAGACGAGCAGGTCGACGGTGTGCACGCCCTGGTTCATCACCGCGCCGCCGCCGTCGAGCGCCCAGGTGCCGCGCCAGTCGCCCGAGTCGTAGTAGCCCTGCGAGCGGTACCAGGCGACGCTCGCGACGCCGGAGGTCACGGTGCCGAAGTCGCCGCCGTGCGCGGCTCCCGCGACCGCGACCGAGGCCGGGTCGAAGCGGTGCTGGCTGATCACGCTCGTCGTCACCCCACGCGAGCGGGCGTCCGCGGCGAGCGCCGCGATCTGGCGGGCCCGGGGCATCGTGGTGTCGAGCGGCTTCTCGATGACGACGTGCTTGCCCGCGGCGAGCGCCGCCTCGGCCAGCTGGACGTGCATGCCGGACGGGGAGCAGATCGCGACGACGTCGATGTCGGTCTGCGCGACGGCCTCCTCGACGGTCGCGGTGGTGACGGGCCGGGCGGCGCCCGTCGCCTCGATCTCGTCCGCCGCGCCGGTGGCGGCCGCGGGGACGGCGTCGACGAGGGCGACGACCTGCAGGTCCGGGTGCTGCACGGCAACGCGGGCGTGGTGGCGTCCGATGACGCCGGCGCCGACGACCGCCAACTTCAGGGGGGTGCTCATCGCAGGGTGACTCCGATCTGGTCGGTGAGGGAGCGGAAGGCCCGTCCGGCACGGCCGAAGGCCGCGGGGCCGGAGAACCCGCCGAGGGAGGTGACGTCGCTGAGGTGCGGTTCGAGGGAGGCGTACCCGGAGTACCCGGCGTCGCGGAGCGCGGTCAGGGTCTCGAGCAGTTCGCCGTCGCCCTCCCCCGCCGGGACGACGGACGCGTCGGCGGCCAGGGCGTCCTTCACCTGCAGGTAGTCGACGTACGGCGCGAGCTGCGCCCAGCCGTCGGCGAACGGCCGGACGCCGCACTGCACGTAGTTCGCGTTGTCCCAGGCGAGCCGCAGCGCGCTCGACCCGACGCTCTCGACGATGTCGAGCACGCGCTCGGGGACGTCGCCGTAGATGTCCTTCTCGTTCTCGTGCAGCAGGGTGACGCCCTCGCGGTCAGCGAGGTCGGCGAGCGCACGCATCCGGACCATGACGTCGTCGCGCACCTCGTCCGCCGTGCGCCCGTCGAAGTAGAACGAGAAGATCCGGATGTTGGTCGTGCCGAGCGCGTGCGCGGCGGCGATCGCGCGGCCCAGCCGCTCGACCTCGTGCTCGACGGGCCGGTCGACGAGCACCTTGCCGATCGGCGAGGCGATCGCGGACACGGTCTGCCCGCGCTCCTCGAGCAGGCGGTGGAGGCCGGCGAGCTGGTCGTCGTCGAGGTCGACGACGTTGGTGCCCCATGCGCTGCGCACCTCGATCGCGCTCGCGCCGAGCGCCTGCAGCACGGCGACCTGGACGGCCGGGTCGGCATCGATCTCGTCGCCGAAGCCGGAGAGCTCCCACGTTGGCTGGGTCATCGTGTTCCTTCCTTGTCGGACGGGAGGCGCGTGGCGGGCCGGCACCGCGCCTCCCGTCCGTCGTGTGGTTGCGTTCGTCACTTGACGGAGCCGGCGGTGAGCCCGCCGACCAGGTAGCGCTGGAAGATGAGGTAGAGCGCGACGACCGGCACGGCGCAGACGATCGACGCGGCCATCATCTGGCCGTAGATGGGGACGGCGCCGCCCTCCTGGGCGGTGCCGAGCACCTGCAGCACCACGGCCACCGTGCGGGTGTTCGGGGTCGTCATGATCGTGCTGAAGAGCACGTCGTTCCAGCCGAGCAGGAAGGCGAAGATCGCCGAGACCACGACGCCGGGCCACGAGAGGGGCAGCACGACGCTCCGCAGGATGCGGGTGCTCGAGGCGCCGTCGATGCGGGCCGCCTCCTCGAGCTCCTTCGGCAGGCCGCGCAGGTACGTGACCATCACCCACGTCGAGAACGGCAGGGCGAACGTCAGGTAGGTGACGAAGAGGCCCCAGCGGGTGCCGATCACCTGCACGCCGGTGGCGCTCGCGATGTTGGCGAAGACCACGAAGACGGGCAGGAGCAGCAGGGTGCCGGGGATCGACTGCAGGGCGAGCAGCCCGCGGAGGATCGTCAGCCGGCCGAGGAACCGGAACCGGACGAGCACGTAGGCGGTGGACACGGCGAGCGCCGCACTCGCGACCGCCACCGCACCGGCGGTGAGCAGGGAGTTCACCAGGCCCTGCCCGAGCGACACGGTGTCCCAGATCGCCACGTAGTTCGACAGCGTGAACTCGGACGGGAAGTACTCGCCGCGGGCGACCGCGACGTCCGAGTTCACCGAGCCGAACAGGATGTACAGCACCGGCACGGCGATGAACGCGACGAGGACGGCGATCACGGTGACCAGCAGCCACCGCGGCAGCAGCCGGGTGACGTCGGTGTCGTACGGACGCTTCGGGCGCTTCGCGCCACCGGCGGTGATGCTCTCGGTGAGCGTCGCGGTCGGACGGGTGCGGGTCTGGCTGAAGGCGCTCATGCGCGGGCTCCCTCGAGGTCGGCGGCGGCCGGGGCGGCGAGCAGGGCGCGGTCCGCGCGACGCTGCTTCCGGGTGGGGCCCGCGTCGTCTCCGGTGTCGAGCTTGACTGCCCGGAGGTAGACGAACAGCGGGATCGCGACGATCACCAGCGAGCAGATCGCCATCGCCGCGGACAGGCCGAAGCGGAACGACTGGAAGCTCGCGATGTACGTCAGGACGGGCATCACCTCGACGCTCGAGGGCAGGGGGTTGCCGAAGAGCACGAAGGGCAGCGTGAAGTTGTTGATGTTGTGCAGGATCGAGATGATGATCGCCAGGCTCAGCGGTCCGCGCAGGTACGGGAAGACGATGTAGCGGAGCTTCGCCCACCACGTCACGCCGTCGAGGGCGGCGGCCTCGTGCACCTCGTTGTCGACCGCCTGCAGTCCGGCGAGCGAGAGCAGGTAGACGAACGGCCAGCTCGTCCACACCATGACGCCGGCGAGCGCCCAGTAGGACGCGGAGCCGTTCAGCCAGAGGACGTCGGTGCCGAGGACGGTGTTCACCACGCCCTGCGGCTGGAGCATCGTGCGGAAGAACGTCCCGACGACGAAGGCCGGCAGCACGTACGGCACGAGGTAGATCGACCGGACCAGGCCGCGCCCGGGGAACCGGTTCTGCGTGGAGACCGCCGCGGCGACACCGATCGGGACGGTGACCGCGGTGACGAGCACCGACAGGGACACCGAGATCCAGATCGAGTGCAGGAGCGGCGAGTCGGTGAAGGCCTCGGCGAAGTTGGCGAACCCGACGAAGGGGGCGCTGAACCACTGGCGCAGCGTGTACTGGTCGAGGTCGAGCATCGCGATGTACAGGCCGACGAGCAGCGGCACGACGATGACGGCGAGCATGAGGACGCCGCCGGGCAGGAGCATCCAGAGCGGACGCTCGCGCTGGTACAGCGGGGTCGTCCCGTGCGGGCGGACCTCCCGCGGGGTCTCCTGGCGGGGTCGGGTCTGCGTGGTGGTCATCACAGCCCTCCGTTCTTCTGGCGGTCGAGCGTTGCCTGGGCGTCCCGCTGCGCCGCTGCGAGGCGCTTCCGGAGCTGGTCGTCGCTGACCTCGCCGCGCTTCAGCGACGGGATCGACTGCACGACGACGTCGACCAGCGAGAGCTGCACGTCCGACCAGGCGCCGGTGAAGGCGGTGGGCTTCGACAGTTCGCCGGCGCGGACGATGGGGGCGAGGTCGGGGTTCTGCTGCGCGATGCGGTCCGCCGCGACGGTGTTCGTCGGCAGTTGCCCGAAGAGCTCGAAGTAGCGTTCCTGCGCCTCGGGCGAGGACACCTGCCGCACGAAGTCGAACGACAGGTCCTGCTTCGAGCCGTAGTCGGCGACGACGAGGTTGTCCCCGGACAGGATGCTCGCCGCCTCGATGCCGTCGGCGGGGCGCTCGGTCGCGCCCGGTGGCACGGTCGGCAGCAGGGCGTACTCGTACTTGCCGTCGACAGCCGAGCCCTGCAGCGAGTTCAGGGAGGTCGTCGTGGTCATCGGGAAGAACGCGGCCTTGCCGTCGGCGAACTGCGCGAGGGCCTGCGGGTTGTTCCAGCCGATCGCGGCGGGGTCGACCACGCCGTCCTCCGTCACCCAGTCGAAGTAGGTGCGGTAGGCCTGCTCGACGGCGGGGGCGTCGATCTCGGCCTTCCCACCGTCGATGATCGTGTTGCCGGCGTTCTGCGCCATCCCCCACACGAACTTCCACGGGTCGAAGCCGTCCGCGTAGGCGATCGCCATGCCGTAGGTACCGTCGCCGGTGGTCTTCCGGGCGTCCTCGGTGAGCTCGTCCCAGGTCGTCGGCAGGTCCGTGATCCCGGCGCGCTCGAGGAGCTCCGTGTTCACGGCCATCACGAACGGTCGGCTGGCGAAGGGGATCCCGATCTGCTCCGCCGTGCTCGGACCGGAGATGCCGAGGGACGCCGGTGCGAACTGGTCCTTGCCGCCGACCGCGTCCCACTGCTCCGGCCCCATCTCGACGAAGGCACCGGTGGCGTAGGCGGTCGGGGTGAAGGTCGTCCCGATGGCGTAGACGTCCGGGCCCTGGCCCGAGATGACGCTGGTCTGGATCGCGGTGAGCTCCTCCTGCGGGGTCGAGTAGGTCTCCCACTGGATGTCGGCACCCGTGGTGCGCTCGAACTCGGCGGCGGTCTCCCGCTGCCACTGCGCGCGTTCCTTCGGGTAGGTCGTGTCCGCGCCCATCATCACGCGGAGGGTGTCCGGGTCGTCGCCGCTGCCGTCGACGATCGCGCAGCCCTGCAGCGAGAGGGCGGCGACGGCGACGACGGCGGCACCGACCAGGATGCGGGTCCTGCGTCTTCCTGTGCTCATGCGGGGGTGTCCTCCTCGACATCTCCCCCGGGCGACGGTGCCCGGGACGGCGGCTGCGCTGCCGACGTGCCACCACTGTCCCGGTCGTGGCAACAACCGGCAACCGGTTGCCACTTGTTGCCACGCCGGCATAGTTTCGCCTCGTGAGCAGCGCAGACACGGACACCTCGCGGCGGGTGACCATCCGGGACATCGCCGACGCGACCGGGGTCGCCCCGTCCACGGTCTCCCGCGCGCTCTCGCTGCCGGACCGGGTCAACCGCGACACCCAGCAGCGGATCCAGCAGGTCGCCCGCGAGCTCGGCTACGTCGCGAACTCGCAGGCCCGGGCGCTCACCTCGGGACGGACCCGGGCGGTCGCCGTCCTGGTGTCCGACATCACCAACCCCTTCTACTTCGACGTGATCCGCGGCACGCAGCACCAGCTCTCCGCCGCCGGGTGGACGCAGTTGCTCGTCGACACCGAGGAGTCCGCCGAGGCCGAGGTCGCGGCGCTGCGTGCCGTCGCGGGCAAGGCCGACGGCGCCGTGCTCACGGCGTCCCGCCTGTCCGACGCGCAGATCGCGCGGTTCGCCGAGCGCACCCCGCTCGTCGTCGTGAACCGTCGCCCGGCCGGGGTGCCGTCGGTCCTCATCGACACCCCCGGAGGCGTCGAGCAGGCCGTGCAGCACCTGGTCTCCCTCGGGCACCGGGACGTGCTCTACGTGGCCGGCCCGGACAGCTCGTGGTCGAACGAACGCCGCTGGCGGGCGCTCGTCCGCGTGGCGGGGCGCCTGGGCGTCCGGGTCGCCCGCATCGGCCCGCACGCGCCGTTCGTCGACTCCGGAGCGGCCGCCGCCGACGCCGCCGTGCACGCCGGGGCCACCGCGTGCATCGCCTTCAACGACCTCATCGCGATCGGGATGCTGACGCGGTTCCGGGAGCGGGGCGTCCGCGTGCCCGAGGACGTGAGCGTGGTCGGCTGCGACGACATCTTCGGTGCCGACTTCTGCAACCCGCCCCTGACGACCATGACGTCGCCGATCGAACGCGCCGGTCGGGTGGCGATCCGGATGCTGCTCGGTCGACTCGATGCACTGCCGGCCGACGAGCCGCCGGGTGAGCACGCGGCGGGCGCCGTCGCGCTGCCCACCCACCTGACCGTCCGGGGGTCCACGGGCCCGGCACCCGTGCGGCCCCGCTGATCCCCGCCCCGCCGCTCGATCCCGCCCGCTCGCTCGCCCGACCTCGCCCGCCTGCCCGCCCGCTCGCCCGACCTCGCCCGACTGCCCGAAGGAGCCGATGATGCCCTCCACCAGCACGACCACGCCGCTCGCACCGCACCCCGACCGGCTGTTCCCGGCGGACCCGGGGACGCGCTCGGTCGCCCGCACCGTCTACGAAGCGGTCCGCGACGCCCCGATCATCTCCCCGCACGGGCACGTCGACGCGGCGCTCATCGCGGACGACCAGCCGTTCCCCGACCCCGCTGCGCTGCTGGTCGCGCCCGACCACTACGTCCTGCGCCTGCTGCACGCGAACGGGGTCGGGTTGCAGGAACTGGGTCGCCGCGACCTGACGGGCACGCACCCAGACCCCGACGGCCGGGAGGTCTGGCGCCGGCTCGCCGAGCACTGGGACGACTTCGCCGGCACGCCGGTCCGCTACTGGTTCGAGACCGAGCTGCACGACGTCTTCGGTCTGACCGAGCAGCCGTCGGCCGCGAACGCGGACGCGCAGTACGACCGCATCGCAGCCGCGCTCGCGACGCCGGCGCTCCGACCCCGCGCGCTGTTCGACTCCTTCGGGATCGAGGTGCTCGCGACCACCGACGGCCCCGCGGACGACCTCGCCGCGCACGCACGGCTCGCCGCCGACCCCTCCTTCACCGGTCGGGTGCTCCCCACCTTCCGCGCGGATGCCGTGTTCGACCCGTCACGCCCGGACTGGAGGCACGTCGTCGCGTCGATCGGCGAGGCGTCCGGCATCGACACGGGCACCCACGACGGGCTGCTGGCGGCCCTCCGTGACCGGCGCCGGTACTTCATCGAGCACGGCGCGACCGCCACCGACACCGGCGTGCTCGACGCGGGATCCGCGCCACTGTCCACGACCGAACGCTCGCGCATCCACGCGGCGGCGATGCAGGGCCCGTCGGGCGTCTCCGCGGCCGAGGCGGTCGCCTACCGCCACGACATGCTCTACCGGTGGGCGGAGATGAGCGTCGACGACGGCCTCGTCATGCAGCTGCACCCGGGTGTGCTCCGGAACCACCACACGCCGACCCTCGAGCGGTTCGGCCCGGACACGGGCCACGACCTGCCGGCCGTCGGCGCGTTCACGGAGCCGCTCCGTCCGCTGCTCGAGGCCTTCGGGACCGCACCCGGCTTCCACCTCGTCCTGTTCACCGTGGACGAGACCGTCTTCTCGCGCGAGATCGGCCCCCTGGCCGGCTTCTACCCCGCCGTGTACGCGGGCGCCCCGTGGTGGTTCATCGACACCCCGGCGGCGATCGGCCGCTACCGGGCGGCGGTGACGGACTCCGCCGGGTTCACGAAGACCTCCGGGTTCATCGACGACACCCGGGCGTACTGCTCGATCCCGGCACGGCACGACATGGCACGGCGGGCCGACGCGGCGTACCTGGCGTCGCTCGTGGTGTCGCACCAGCTCTCCGAGGAGGACGCGGTGCGTGCGGCACGGAGGATCGTGTCGGACATCCCGCGGGCGACGTTCAAGCTCTGAGCGGGATGCCGCACATGTGACATGCGGAGTGTTCGGTCCTGCGGCGTCGGCGGGGTCAGGGTGAGGCGTCCGTCGTCCATCCGATCTCCGACCGAGGAGCGCCATGTCTCGTCGTCCGTCGTCCGAACGTCCTCCCTCGCCCACCCCCGCCCGTTCGAGCCGATCCGGCCGACCCGTCGGGCCGCCCTCCCTCGGCCGCGCAGTCGGCGCTCTGGGGGCAGCGGCCCTCGCGGTCCCCTCCGTCCTGCTCGGACCGACGGGTGCCGCCGCTGCGGCGACCGCGCCGGCGGCGGTGGTCGGCCTGGCCGTCGAGGTCGCCGCCGACGGCCGCGGTCCCTTCACGCCGGACGACGGCCCGGGTGGGGACCGGGGTCCCGCCAACGGCATCGTCCGGACCCGCGACGCCGTCACGTACCGGGTCACGGTGAACGCCGGCGACGGGACCGCGCACCACGAGCGCTTCGTCCTCGACGCTCCGGCGGGCACGGGTTGGGCGGGGGTCCCGCTCGCGTGCACAGGTGCCGGGTCGGCGGTCGAGGGCCAGCGGCTCACCTGCGGCCTCGGCGACGTCCCCTCGGGTCACGCCGTCGCCGTGCCGGCCGTGCTCGACGTCTCCGGGGACCGGCGGAACGGTGACCGCATCGCCGTGACCGGCACCGCGACCGCGGACGACGCCGAGCCCACCGCACCGGTCACGTCGGCGACGACCGTCGTGTCCGCCGCGCCGCGGTACAACCTCAGCAACGCCGTGGTGGGCTCGACCCTGCAGACCGACGTGCCGGGCCCGGACGGGACCCCCGGTGTGCAACTGCGCTACCCGATCGCCGTCGACTGGCAGTCCCCCGTCCCCGGGCAGGGTCTCCTCGGGTTCGAGCGGAGCACGGGCGACATGCACTTCACCGACGACCTGTCCCATCTGCTCGGCGACCGGCCGTCGCGTGCGGTGCTCTGGAACGGCGGTCGACCCACCTGCGGCAGGAACGGCGAGGACGGCGTGCAGTTCGGCGGTCTGCCGGGCGGCCGCGGCGGGGGCGACCGTGCCGTGGCCGACTCCGGCACCATCACCTGCACGCAGGCAGCGCCCGGCGGCGAGGTCGACGTGACGATCGCCGGCGCGGTGACGGACGCCGCGCGGATGCCCGGGCGGAACATCGGCGGCGGCCCGCTCAGCGGCGGCCCGAAGCCGTACGTCGTGAGCGGGTGGATCTCGCTGTGGATGCCCACCCCGTCGGTGCCGACGTCCGTCGAGTCGGTCAACACCTTCACGCCGCTGCAGACGACCTCGGTCAGCGGGACCCCGAACTTCCCCGGCAGCTCGGAGCCGATGGCGGACAACAGCGCCCGACGGAACCTCGTCGAGCTCGGACCGGGGACCGCGGGGAAGCGGCTGTGGCGCCTCGGGAGCGACGGCAGCGGCGTGACCGCCGGATCGGCGAGGGCCGGGGACCCCTGGGCCACCGGCGGCACTCGACTCCGCAGTGCCGTCACGATGGCGAACACCGGCCTCGCGCCCTTCCGCGGCGCAGCGCTCTGCGACACCTTCGACCGCCGGACGCAGCGACTGACGACGGTGGCAGGGCGGGCTCCTGCGTGGTCGAGCGGTCTCGAGCATGCGCACGTACAGTACGCCGCGTACGACATGGCGTCACCGGCGGCGGGCCAGGTGCGTACGTGCGACGACGCCGACGGCCCCTGGTTCGACGATCCGGCGGACGTCCCCGGCGGCATCGCGGCGGTCGGGGCAGTCCGCGTCACCGGTGACCTGGCCGGCAGCGCGAGCGGCGGCCTCTACTCCACGGTGATGACGCAGCGCGCGCCGGACGGGACCCGGGCGTACGACTTCGGGCACGCTCGCTTCGGTGACCACCGGCCCGAGTGGGTGCACGATCACACGGACCCCGGGCTCGGTGCCGGCGGGCTGGCCGACAGCGTCATGCTCACCGAGGACCTGGTCCGCGTCGAGAAGGTCGTCGTCGACCCGGGTACCGACGCCGCGGACACCCCGGACCGGACGAGCTCGGCCCTCCCCGGCAACACCGTCGACTACGCGCTCCGTCCGACCCTGACGAACGGCTTCGCCGACGGCAGGGCGACCACGGTCACCGTCCGCGACGTCCTGCCGACGCACACCGAGTACGTCGAGGACAGCGCCTCGCTGACGCCGGAGGTCGACGTGGTACAGGACGCTGACGGCCGTCAGCACCGACGCCTGACCTGGACGCTGCACGACGTGCAGCCGAACGCCCACATCGCGCCGATCACCTACACGGCGCGGATCGACCGCTCGGCGCAGGCCGGTCCGATCAGCAACACGGTGACCGTGGCGTCACCGGCCGACCGGTCCGACGAGCGCTGGCGCACCGCCGAACGCGGCCTGGAGGTCGTCACCACCGGCGGGGTCGGGGTCGAGAAGCGCACGCCGGCCCCCGTCGTCGTGACCGGCGACGATCCGGAGTGGGACCTCGACGTCACGAACACCGACGACGCCGCGATCGGCGGCCTCGACCTGATCGACGTGCTCCCGCACCACGGAGACGCACGAGGCTCGGACTTCCACGGCACCGTCGGACTCGCGGCGCCGGTCCCCACCGACCCCGACGCCGGTGAGCTCGTCCGGTACACCGACGCCGATGCCGCCGACGTCTCCCCCGACGGTGCCGACCCGAGCAACCAGCCCGGCGGTACGACCCGCTGGTGCACCGAGGACGAGTTCGGTGCGAGCGGCTGCCCGGACGCACTCGACCGGGTGACCGCCGTCCGGATCGAACGGCAGACGCCGGTCCCTGCCGGCGAGACCGTCACGCACCGGCTCGTGCTCGCGACGAGCGGCGCACAGGACGGCGACCGCTACGTGAACCGGTTCGGCCTGCGGACGTCCGACCTGGCGCTCCCGGTGCAGTCGAACCCGTCGACCGTCCGGGTCGTCGCCGGCATGATCGGCGATCGGGTGTGGGACGACCGGAACGGCGACGGCCTGCAGGACGACGACGAGTCCGGCGTCCGTGGCGTCCCCGTCACCCTGACCGGGACCGACGACCACGGTGACGCAGTCGAGCGGCGCACGACCACCGACGACGAGGGTGGGTACCGGTTCGACGGGCTGCGGCCGGGCGACTACCGCGTGCACTTCACGGCGCCCGACGGCATGCACGTCACCGAGGAGCACGTCGGCGACGATCCGGCGGTCGACTCCGACGTCGGACCGGACGGCGAGACCGCGGCGGTCATGATCGACCGGGTCACGAGCGCGGAGGGAGCGCTCGAGGGGGTGCGCCGCGACACGACCGTCGATGCCGGCCTGGTCGAGGCCGGATCCGGCGACGGTGGGGACGGCGGTGGTGGGGACGACGGCGGGGACCCGGGGGCAGGCGACGGGACCGATGGCCCCGGGAGCCCCGGTGACGGCCGTCCTGGTGGCGCCGGTGCCGGTGCCGGTACCGGGGGTGGGGACGCGCCGATCGGCAGCGATCACGAGCAGACCGGCGCGGCGCAGGCCCTGTCTGCCGGCCGACTCGCCTACACGGGGACGACCGTCGGTGCTGCGGTGGCGCTGGCGCTCGCGCTCCTCGTGCCCGGGCTGACCGTGCTCATCAGCCGACGACGGTCCCGTCGGTCGTCTGCCTGACCCGGCATCCGGCGCTCCGCACGGCGGGGTCGGGTCACCTCCGGGTAGCTCGACCCCGCTGTCGTGCCTCCACCGCTCGCCGTCGGGAAGCAGCGGCCCCGGTCGTGCGTTCGACGGTACGTCGGCGGTCGGCGGTCGGCGGTCGGCGGTCGGCGGTCGGCGGTCGGCGGTCGGCGGTCGGCGGTCGGCGGTAGCGTCGCTTCGTGGACCCTGCCTCGATGAGCGCTCCGAGCGCAGCAGCTCGAGCGGACGCCCGCGTCGTGGCGGCCTACGGCGACCGGGCGGACGAGTACGCCGAGGTCCTCGGATCGATGGACGCCGTCCACCGCGAGGACCGGACGCTCGTCGAGGACTGGGCGGACACGACGCCCGGCCTCCTGCTCGACGTGGGGTGCGGACCCGGCCACTGGACCGCGCACCTGCACCGTCGTGGCCACGCCGTCATCGGGATCGAGCCCGTACCGCGGTTCGTCGAGCTCGCGCGCGCTGCCGCTCCCGAGGTCGACTTCCGGACCGGGACGATCGAGGCGACCGGTCTGTCCGACGGCGGTGTCGGCGGTGTGCTCTCCTGGTACTCGCTCGTGCACCACCGTCCGGACCGGGTGCCGGTCGCGCTCGCGGAGTGCCGCCGGATCCTGGCGTCGGGGGGCGGGCTGCTCGTCGGGTTCTTCGAGGGTCCGACGCTCGAGCCGTTCGACCACGCGGTGACGACCGCCCACCGCTGGCCCGTCGAGCGGATGGTCGCTGCGCTCGAGGACGCGGATCTCACGGTCGACGCCGTGCACCGACGCACCGACGACGGAGCGCGCCCGCACGCGGCCGTCCTCGCGCACCGGGCCTGATCACGGCTGCCATCCCGGAGTGACCAGCCCGGTCTCGTAGGCGAAGACGACCAACTGCGCGCGGTCGCGGGCACCGAGCTTGATCATGGCGCGCGAGACGTGCGTCTTCGTGGTCATCGGACTGACGAAGAGCCGCTCGGCGATCTCCGTGTTGGTCAGGCCGAGGGCGACGAGTTGCATGACCTGGCGCTCGCGTTCGGTGAGGACCTCGAGGGACGGAGCCAGCGCGGACGGCTTCGCGTGCGTCGCGTACGCGGCGACGAGCGAGCGCGTCGGACCCGGTGAGAGCAGCGACTCCCCGGCGTGCACGGTACGGACGGCGCGGAGCAGTTCGGCGGGCTCGGTGTCCTTCACCAGGAAGCCGGCCGCACCGCCACGGATCGCCTCGAACACGTAGGAGTCCTCCTCGAAGGTGGTGAGGATCACCACGTGCACGCCGTCGAGGTCCGGATCCGCCGAGATGCGCTGGGTTGCGACGAGCCCGTCCGTGCCCGGCATCCGGATGTCCATCAGCACGACGTCGGGACGCTCACGTCGGACCGTCGCGACGGCCGAGTCACCGTCACCGGCCTCGCCGACCACGGTCATCCCCGGTTCGGCGTCGACCAGGGCGCGGAGCCCGGCCCGGATGAGCACCTGGTCGTCCACGAGCACGACCCGGATGGCCTCGTCGGTGGTCGTCACGATCGCTCCTCGTCCTCGTGCTCGTCCTCGTCCTCGGCCGCGTCCGACGACCGCGCGGCGACGGTCGAGGGCAGTCGTGCGGCCACGCGCCACCCGCCGTCCGGCGTGGGTCCGGCCGACAGGGTGCCCCCGACGGCGGAGGCCCGCTCGCGCATCCCGATGATGCCGTTGCCGGACGGTCCGAGCAGCGGCGTGATCCGGGTGTCGGCCGGGTCACGGTCCGGGGCCGGGGAGTCCTCGACCGACAGGTCCACGATCTCCGGTCCGAACCGCACCGCGATGCGGGCGCGGTGCTCGGGAGCGTGCTTCATCACGTTCGTCACCGACTCCTGCACGATCCGGAAGGCCGTGCGGTCCGTGGTCCGGTCCACCGGTGCAGGGTCACCCTCGACCGTCGCGCTGATGTCGACCCCGGCCGCGCGTGCCCGCTCGACCAGGTCCGCCAGGCGGTCGAGCCCCGGGACGGGGGTGCGGTCCGGGGCGCCGGGGTGCGGCTCGCTCCCGGCGGACCCGCGGTCGGCCGTTCCGCCGGTCGGTCCGTCCGTCCCGGCGACGTCCCGGTCCCCGGATCCGTCGACCGACCGGAGGACCCCGAGGATCGTCCGCAGCTCGACCAGTGCCTCGCGGCTCGTCGCACGGATGTCGGCCAACGAGGTGCGGGTCTGCTCGGGGAGCGCCGACCCCAGGTGGAGCGCGACACCCGCCTGCAGGTTGATGAGCGACATGCTGTGCGCGACGGAGTCGTGGAGCTCACGGGCGATGCGGACGCGCTCGTCACGGGCGCGTTCCTGCTCTGCGGCAGCGCGCCGACGCCGTCGGTCCGCGACGCGGTCGAGACGGACGCGGACGAGCTCCGCCACGGACAGGGTCACCGCTGCCCAGGCGACGGCGAAGAAGACCGCGTCGAGGTTCCCCGCGGGTGCACGGCCGAGCAACCCGTCGGCGGTCGGCAGCACCGTGACGGCCAGTCCGAGCGCGACACCCACTGCGGTGCGGCGCCCGTGCAGCCACGCGTTCACCGCCGCCATCGTCAGCGCGGCCACGAACGGCCCCCGCGGGCTGACCAGCAGGGCGTAGCCGATCGTCGTCACGAGCGTCACGGCGAGGACGCCCGTCGGCCACCGCCAGCGCCACGGCAGGACGAGCACCCCGACGACGAGCAGCACGATCGCGAGCGGACCCGGCTGCGTTGCGTCGACGATCGAGGAGCCGAGGACGTGGGTCGCCCAGCGCGGGCCACCGCGAGGGCCGACGGTGTCGGTCGGGAAGCGCGCGGCCAGCAGTGTCCCCACGATCTGCACGAGTGCGACCGGCAGCACCCGACCGAACCGGGCGAAGCGACGGACGCCGTCTCGCTGGTCGTCGGTCGCCTCGACGGCGGCAGTGGGGGTGCGGCGCATGCGTCCGAGCCTAGGGTCGCCTCGGCGGCACGGCATCGGGTCGTGGCAGGAGCTGTGGACTACTCCCATGGGAGTAGTCGGCGGTGCAGGAGGACCGGTCGTACGGCTGCGGGAGCAGGCGGGAGTCGGCCTCCGTGGCGGACGCGGGACGAGCCTCCGGACCGGATGCTGGGAACGTCGCCCGACCGGGCGACACGATCCGCCCAGGAGGCAACCGTGCACACCGCTCTCACCACCTTCGCCGCCGTCGGCCCCCTCGGGCACGGCGGGCCGCCCTTCTTCCTGTTCCCGGCGTTCTTCCTGCTGGTGCTCCTGGCCGCCGCCGTCGTGTTCGGCGTCCTGCGCCGCGGCGGCTGGCGGTCGCGGTCCGATGCCCGGGCCGTCCTCGCCGACCGGTTCGCCCGGGGTGACATCGACGCGGACGAGTACCGCTCGCGGCTCGCGGAGCTCAGCCGGAAGTGACCGCCAGCGCCGACGTGATCGTCGCCACGGTGTCGTCGACCGACCCGTCGATGGACACCGCGACGACGGTCTCGTCGGGCTGGGGCCGCTCGAGGGTCGCGAACTGCGAGTCGAGCAGCGACGACGGCATGTACTCGTGGTGGCGGTGCGCCTGGCGCTCGGCGATGAGGTCGTGCGAGCCGTCGAGGAAGGCGATCACCAGGTCGGGTGCCGCGCTGCGCAGCCGGTCGCGGTAGGCGCGCTTCAGGGCGGAGTTCGCCATCACGCACCGGTGCCCCGACGCCTGCACCTCGGCGATCCGTGCCGCGCAGGCGTCCAGCCACGGCCATCGGTCCTCGTCGGTCAGCGGCGTACCCTGCCGCATCTTCTCCTTGTTGGCGGCCGGGTGGAGGTCGTCGGCGTCGACGAACGTGCTCGGCTGGCCCTGCTCGGCGAGCGCGTCGGCCAGCGCCTGACCGATCGTGGACTTGCCCGAGCCGGAGACACCCATCACGAGCACGGGCGGGAGGACGTCGTGGTCGGTCATCCCTCCACAGTACGGGTCGTCCGCTTCCCGTCCCCAGTTGACCGGATCCCCGTGCCGACCCCAGGTGTCGGTCGTACCGTGGGCCGCGACACGTCAGGACGAAGGAGACTCAGGTGGCGGACAACGAACAGCACGACGACGGCGGCACGGCGAACATCGGTGTCGTCGGTCTGGCGGTGATGGGGTCGAACCTGGCCCGCAACCTCGCCTCGCGCGAGGGCAACACGGTCGCGGTGTACAACCGCACCTACGCGCGCACCCAGGACTTGCTGGACGAGCACGGCGACATGGGGTTCATCGCGTCCGAGGACATCGACGGCTTCGTCGCGTCGCTGTCGAAGCCGCGCACCGCGATCATCATGGTGCAGGCGGGCAAGGGCACCGATGCCGTCATCGAGCAGCTCGCCGACCGTTTCGAGGAAGGCGACATCATCGTCGACGGCGGCAACGCCAACTTCCACGACACCATCCGCCGCGAGCACGACCTGCGTGAGCAGGGCCTGAACTTCGTCGGTACCGGCATCTCGGGTGGCGAGGAGGGCGCGCTGAAGGGCCCGTCGATCATGCCCGGCGGCTCGGACGAGGCGTGGGAGACCCTCGGCCCGATCCTGAAGTCGATCGCCGCGGTGGCCGAGGGCGAACCGTGCGTGACGCACATCGGTACCGACGGCGCCGGTCACTTCGTCAAGATGGTCCACAACGGCATCGAGTACGCGGACATGCAGTTGATCGCCGAGTCCTACGACCTGCTCCGTCGTGCCGGCGGACACTCGGTCGACGAACTCGTGCAGATCTACGAGAAGTGGAACGAGGGCGACCTCGAGTCCTACCTGATCGAGATCACCGGCGAGGTCCTCAAGCAGCAGGACGCCGACTCCGGGGAGCCGCTCGTCGACGTCATCCGTGACGAGGCCGGGTCCAAGGGCACGGGTGTGTGGACGGTGCAGAACGCGGTCGGGCTCGGCATCCCCGTCTCCGGCATCGGTGAGGCGGTCTTCGCCCGCGCGGTGTCCTCGAAGCCGTCGCAGCGCGCAGCCGTCCAGCGCTCCGTGACGAACCGACCGGACGTGGTCGACGTCCCCGACACGTTCGAGGACGACGTCCGGGCTGCGCTGTACGCGTCGAAGGTGGTCGCGTACGCACAGGGCTTCGACCTCATCATCGCCGGGGCGAAGGAGTACGACTGGGACATCGACCTCGGCGCGGTCGCGAAGATCTGGCGCGGTGGCTGCATCATCCGCGCCCAGTTCCTCAACCGCATCGTCGAGGCGTACGACAAGAACCCCGCGCTCGAGAGCCTGCTGGTCGACCCGTACTTCGCGGACGCCGTCGCCGAGGGCGAAGCGGCCTGGCGTCGCATCGTCGGCATCGCCGCTGCGTCCGGCATCCCCGCTCCGGGGTTCTCGTCCGCGCTGGCGTACTTCGACTCGCTCGCGTCCGATCGACTCCCGGCGGCGCTCATCCAGGGGCAGCGTGACTTCTTCGGAGCGCACACCTACCAGCGCGTCGACAAGGACGGCACGTTCCACACGCTGTGGTCCGAGGACGGCCGCCGCGAGGTCGAGCAGGAACCCTCCACGCACTGACCCGGACAGGCAGCAGGCCCCGTCGGGCGGCGGGGCCTGCTGCCGCCGTGTCGGCGGGGCCTGCTGCCGCAGAGTCGACGGGGCGTGTTTCCGCAGAGTCGACGGGGCGTGTTCCCGCAGAGTCGGCCGGGCGTGTTCCCGCCGGGTCGGCCGGGCGTGTTCCCGCCGGGTCGGCGGGGCGTGCTGCCGCCCGACCGGCCCCGGCAGCTGCCGCCGCCGGCCAGCCGTCCCGTCCGGCCCCGGAGCCGGACACGGGCGACGGGGTCAGGCGACGATCCGCTCCCGTGCGAGGTCGGCGACGAGCCGCTCGAGCCGAGGTCCCCGTCCGAGCAGCCGTCGGGACCCGGGCGACGAGCGGACGAAGAACGTCGCGACGGCAGCGGAGTCGTCCGGTCGGACGTAGTGCATCGCCACGGCGCTCACGTCGCGCTCCCCCGGGACGTCCTCGACCCCGACGTGCACCATCCGGCTCCAGCGGATCACGAGCAGCCGCGTCGCCCGGCGCTCCTCGAGTTCCCAGAGCGACGCCTCGGTGGCTCCGAACGCCCAGGTCACGCGCTCGCCCAGGGTGACCTCGGGGCGGGCCCGCAGCACGTCCTGGCGCAGTTCCGGTGTCGGCGCCGCGGGGACCAGCCAGACCGTCGGGTCGATGCGACGGATGGCCAGTGCGAGCGCTTCGTCCGCGCGTCGCCGACGGATCACGCGGGCGCGGACGACGGCGACGACGAGCCCGACCACGCCGACGGAGATCGCGACGAGCTCGACGACGCCGAGGAACGCCAGGTCGGTCTGCGGCGCTGCCGCCACGACCACGATGCGGCTGACGACGAGCGCGGTCCAGACACCGACGAGGGTCCACCGCAGGACCGCGAACCGGCGGCCAGCGCTCCCCGGCGTCCGCGGCCGGTGCGCGCGCCGGCCGCGGGGCACGCGGTCTGGTCGGTCCAACACGCTCCCGATCCTCGCACGGCCGCGGTCGGCGGCGCTGTCCCGGAGCAGTGCACGACCGACGAACCCGGCGCGGAGCGGGACCGAGGCGTCCACCGCCGTGCTGTTGTCAGCCCATCCGCGGTGGCTCCGACCTACGCTGCACGGGTGAGCACGTCAGCGGCACCGACCACCGAGCAGGCACCGACCCCGACCCGGGTCCGTCGTCCGGCCCTGCTCGCCGCGGTCTGCGGCGTAATCGCGATCGCCGCGTTCCTGGCGGTCGCCGAGCTCGGAGCGCTGCTGCTCGGCGGGGCGGGCAGTCCGCTGGTGGCCGTCGGCTCCGCCGTGATCGACCTCGCTCCCCCGGCGGCGAAGGACCTGATGGTCGGCCTGTTCGGCACCGGGGACAAGGTCGCCCTCTTCGTGCTCATGGCCGTGGTCACGGCCGCGGTCAGCGCCGGCGCCGGTGTGCTCGAACGTGCCCGGCCGCCGTTCGGCGCGCTCGTCCTCGCGGCCGGTGCGGTCCTCGCGCTGGTCGCCGTCACCACCCGCTCGGGCAGCGGCACGTGGGACGGAGCGCCCACGGTCCTCGGCGTCGCAGCCGCGATCGTCGTGCTCCGCGTGCTCCTGCGCCACCTCCGCCGGTGGGAGGCAGCGACCGCCGTGCCGTCGGCCTCGCCCCGCCCCGCGGCGACCGAGCGGCGCACCTTCCTCGTGTGGAGCGCGACGACGGCCGTGGCGGCGATCGTCGTGGGAGGAGCGTCGCGAGCCGGCACCGCGGCGGTGCAGGCCACCGCAGCGGCACGGCGGGCGGTCCGGCTGCCCCGAGCGGCGACGATCGCGCCCGTCGTCCCCGGGGGCGCGTCCCTCGACGTCGACGGGATCACGCCCTACGTCACCCCGAACGCTGACTTCTACCGGATCGACACCGCACTGCGGGTCCCGTCCGTCGACCCCGCAGACTGGTCGCTCCGCATCCACGGCGCCGTCGACCGGGAGGTCGAGCTGACGTGGGACGAGCTGCTGGCGCTCCCGCTGCAGGAGCACATGGCCACGCTCAGCTGCGTGTCGAACGAGGTCGGCGGCGACCTGATCGGCAACGCGCTGTGGCTGGGCTACCCGATCCGTGAGCTGCTCGCTCGTGCGGGCGTCCAGGACGGTGCCGACATGGTGCTGTCCCGCAGCATCGACGGGTTCTCCGCGGGCACGCCGCTGGACGTGCTGCAGGACGAGGGCACGGCTGCGCTGCTCGCGATCGGGATGAACGGCGAACCGCTGCCGGCCGAGCACGGGTTCCCGGTGCGGATGGTGGTGCCCGGGCTGTTCGGGTACGTCTCCGCGACGAAGTGGGTGACGGAGCTCGAGGTCACCCGCTTCGCCGACGCCCAGGGCTACTGGACACCCCGCGGGTGGTCGGAGCGCGGGCCGGTGAAGCTCGAGTCGCGGATCGACACCCCTCGCGGCGGTGCCTCGTTGACCGCCGGGCAGCAGGTCGCGGTCGCCGGCGTCGCGTGGCAGCCGCACACCGGTGTGAAGGCCGTGCAGGTCCGCATCGACGACGGCGCGTGGCAGGACGCCATGCTCGCGGACTCCGTCTCGGCCGACACCTGGCGACAGTGGGTGTACCGGTGGACGCCCGACGCCGGCTCGCACACGATCCGGGTCCGGGCGGTCAGCGCCGACGGTCAGGTGCAGACGAGCGTCGAGCGGCCGCCGGCGCCGAACGGCGCGACCGGGTGGCACACCGTGCAGGTCAGCGCCGGCTGACCCCGCTGCCGCTGCCGTCGCTGCCGGTGCCGGGCGCCGCGACGACCGTCACGAGGTCCATGCCCGGTCCGTCCTCGTGCCTGCGTCCGAAGCCACGCTGCTCGTAGAAGGCAGCTCGGCCCCGAGCCGCGAAGAGCTGCACGTCGTCGACCCCACGACGGCGCGACTCGTCGACGAGCCGCGCGAGCACCTCGCCGCCGACGCCCCGGCCGCGCGCGCCCTCCGCCACGATCATCTCGGTCACGAAGGCGTGCAGGGCGCCGTCGCTGATCAGCCGTCCAATGCCGACCAGACGTCCCGTCTCGTCGCGTGCGCTGCACACCACCCAGCTGCCGGCCAGCGCCCGACGGAACCGTTCGAGGTCCCACGCACCCCACGCGGTCTGGTCGTACAGGGCCCGGAACTCCGCTGCGGTCGGCGGTGCGAACGAGTACTTCACACCGCGACGGTACCGCGGCGGACGAGTGTCAGGCGGGGAACTCCGCGACGATGCACGTGCCCTCGACCTGCTCGTCGGACTCGACCGTCACGGTGAACCCGGCGCCCTCGAACAGCGCAGCGGACTGCGGCGCCTGCGTCGACGAGACCTCGATGACGACCGCGCCGCCCGGGCGCAGCCACTCCCCCGCTCCCGCGGCCACTCGCCGGTGCACGTCGAGCCCGTCCGGCCCACCGTCCAGCGCGATGCGCCGCTCGTGCTCCCGCGCCTCGGCCGGCATGGTGGCCAGCGCGTCCGACGGCACGTACGGCGCGTTCACCGCGATGACGTCGACGACACCGCGGAAGCGCTCGGGCAGCGGCGCGAACAGGTCGCCCAGGACGACGATCCCCCGGTCGCCGATGTTCTCCGCCGCGACGTCGACGGCGTCCGCGTCGATGTCCGCCGCGACGAGGTCGAGTGCGCCGACCCGTCCGAGCAACGCCACCGAGATCGCCCCGACACCGCAGCACAGGTCGACGACCCGGTCGTAGCGGTGCAGGCGTCGCGCGGCCTGCTCGACGACGACGGCGGTGCGGGTCCGCGGCACGAAGACCCCCGGGACGACCCGGACACGGTGCCCGTCGAACGCGGCCCAGCCGAGCACGACCTCGAGCGGCTCACCGCCGAGTCGCCGCTGCACGAGCCCGCGCAGCTTCACCGGATCGCCGTCGCCGGCCTCGAGCAGCAGGTCGGCCTCGTCCTCGGCGAACACGCTGCCCGTCGCCCGCAGACGGGCAGCCAGGGCAGCGCGTGCCGGGTGGACGGGAGGCACGGCTCAGCCCGCCGGCCGGGTCACGCCCGACACGCGTCCGGTCCGCCTACGCGGCACCGTCGAACATGGAGGTCACGGACCCGTCGTCGAAGACCTCGTGGATCGCGCGGGCGATGAGCGGCGCGATCGGCAGGACCTCGAGGCGGTCCCAGCGCTTGTCCTCGGGCAGGGGCAGCGTGTCGGTGACGACGACGCGATCGATGAACTCGCTCTGCAGCAGCTCGGTGGCCGGGTCGGAGAACACGGCGTGGGTCGCCGCGACGACCACGCCGGTCGCGCCGGCGTTCTTGAGCGCCTCGGCGGCCTTCGCGATGGTGCGGCCGGTGTCGATGAGGTCGTCGACGAGCAGGCACACGCGGCCCGAGACGTCACCGACGATCTCGTGCACGGACACCTGGTTCGGCACGAGCGGGTCGCGCCGCTTGTGGATGATCGCCAGCGGAGCACCGAGCTTCTCGGACCAGATGTCGGCGACGCGCACACGGCCCATGTCGGGCGACACCACGGTCAGGGTCTTCGGGTCGAGGATCTGCTGGAAGCGCTCGAGCAGGACGGGCATGGCGAACAGGTGGTCCACGGGGCCGTCGAAGAAGCCCTGGATCTGTGCGGCGTGCAGGTCGACGCTCATGATGCGGTGGGCACCGGCGGCCTTGAACAGGTCGGCGACGAGCCGGGCCGAGATCGGCTCGCGCCCGCGGCCCTTCTTGTCCTGGCGCGCGTAGGGGTAGAAGGGCGCGACGACGGTGATGCGCTTCGCCGAGGCACGCTTCAGGGCGTCGACCATGATGAGCTGCTCCATGAGCCACTCGTTGATGGGCGCGGTGTGCGACTGGATGACGAACGCGTCGCAACCGCGGACCGACTCGTCGAAGCGGGCGTAGAGCTCACCGTTCGCGAAGGTCCGGGCATCGGTCGGCACCAGGTCGACTCCGAGCTCGTCGGCGATCTGCGCCGAGAGTTCCGGGTGCGCCCGGCCCGACACGAGGACGAGTCGTTTCTGGCCCGTGGTCTTGATTCCGGACAAGTGCGGTGCTCACTCCCTGACCCGCTCGGGGTCGTCTCGATCGACCCGACCGCCGTCAGATCTGTTCGCCGTGCGCGCGCCGAGCCGCCTCGGCCGCCGGCGAACCGGGTCGGTGTTCCTCGACCCATCCGTCGGTGTTGCGCTGCGGGGCGTAGCTGATCGCCAGCGACCCGGCCGGTACGTCCTTGCGGACGGTCGTACCCGCGCCGGTGTACGCCCCGTCACCAATCCTAACCGGGGCGACGAACACGTTGTGCGAGCCCGTGCGGACGTTCGACCCGACCTCGGTGCGGTGCTTGTGCACGCCGTCGTAGTTCGCGGTGATCGTGTTGGCCCCGATGTTCGAGTCCTCGCCGACCTCGGCGTCACCGATGTACGACAGGTGCGGGACCTTGCTGCCACGGCCGATAACCGCGTTCTTCGTCTCGACGAACGTGCCGATCTTGCCGTGCTCGCCCAGGACCGTCCCCGGTCGCAGGTAGGCGAAGGGACCGACCGTGGCGCCGTCGCCGATGACCGCCAGCGTCGCGTCGACACGGTTCACGACCGCGCCGGCTCCGACCTCGGTGTCGCGGAGCGTGGTGTCCGGTCCCACCACCGCGCCGGCGGCGATCGCCGTCGCCCCGACGAGCTGCGTGCCGGGGAGGATCTCGGCGTCGGCCTCGACGGTGACGTCGACGTCGATCCACGTGGTCGCCGGGTCCTGCACGGTGACACCGGCGAGCTGGTGCCGACGGACGATGCGGGCGTTGAGCTCACGCGCCGCGTCGGCGAGCTGCGCGCGGTCGTTGATGCCGGCGACGAGCCACGGGTCGGTCAGCGTGACGACGTCGATCGCTCCCCCGCGCGCGGCGACGAGCGACGGGACGTCGGTGACGTACTTCTCGCCCTGCGCGTTGGCCGTGGTGAGCGAGGGCAGCACCGCACGCAGGTGGGTCACGTCGAACGCGTAGATGCCGGCGTTCGCCTCGGTGATGGCCCGTTCGGCCTCGGTGGCGTCCTTGTGCTCGACGACGCGCACGAACGCCCCGGCGGCGTCGCGGACGACCCGGCCGAGCCCCGTCGGGTCCGGGGCGATCGCACTGACCAGGGTCACGGCGTTGCCGGCGTGCGCGTCCACGAGGCGTCGGAGCGACGCCGTGTCGAGCAGCGGGACGTCCCCGGAGAGCACCACGACCGAGCCGTCGAAGTCCGCCGGGAGCGCCTGCACCGCGACCTCGACGGCGCGTCCGGTGCCGGGGACCTCGTCCTGGTCGACCACGATCGCCCCGGGGGCACGCTCGGCGACCTCGGCCGCGACGCGCTCGCGCTCGTGCCGCACGACCACGGCGACGTGCTCCGGCTCGATCGAGGACGCCGTGCGCAGCACGTGCGCCAGCAGGGGCAGGCCGGCGAGGCGGTGCAGCACCTTCGGGGTGGACGACTTCATGCGCGTGCCCTGCCCGGCGGCGAGGACGACGACGGCGATCCGCTGGTCGGTCATGCACCCATCCTGGCGTATGTGCTCCGACTGGGTGCTCGACCCGCACCGGCAGCGCCGGCCCGGCGTGGGGCGAGCGGACCGTGCGCTACGCCCGCGCGGGCTCCCGCTGCACGAACGCCATGAGCACGAGGCCCGCGACGAGGACCACGACCACGCCGATGATCCCGTACCGCGTCGAGCCGCCGATCGTCACCGCGATGCCGAACAGCGCCGGCGCGAGGAACGACGCCGCTCGCCCGGTCGTCGCGTAGAGGCCGAAGAGCTCGCCCTCGCGTCCCGGGGTGGCGAGTCGTGCCAGGTACGCCCTGGACGACGACTGCACCGGCCCGACGAAGATCGCCAGCGTGAGCCCGAGCACCCAGAACCCGGCCGTCGCGCTCCCGATCAGGAACACCCCGATGCCGGTGAGCGCGAGCCCGACGAGCGCGACCGTGATGACCGCCCGGGAACCGAAGCGGTCGTCGAGCCGCCCGGAGGCGAAGGTCGCGACACCCGCCACCACGTTCGCCGCGATCGCGAAGAGGATCACCTGCGACGGGCTGAAGCCGAACACCTGCGCGGCGACGATGCCGCCGAAGGTGAAGACCGCACCGACGCCGTCGCGGAACACGGCGCTCGCGAGCAGGAAGACCAGGACGTTGCGGCGTTCCCGCCACAGCCGGGCGACGTGCCGTCCGAGGTCACGGTAGGCGCTGAGCAGACCGCCCGTGCGCGAACGGTCCGGCGCCGCCTCGGGCACGGTCAGGAAGAGCGGGACCGAGCTGACCGCGAGCCACACCGCGGCGATCCCGATCGCGACCCGGACGTCCCACGACCCGGACGCGACGGTCGACGGCAGCTGCAGGAGGCCCGCGACCCCCTCGGTGCCGAAGTCCTGGATGCAGAGGAGGAGCAGGACGACGAGCAGCACGATCCCGCCGAAGTACCCGGCTGCCCAGCCGATCGCCGACACGCGGCCGGTCTGCGGGCCCGACGCCACCTGGCCGAGCATCGCGTTGTAGCCGACGGTGGCGACCTCGTACGCGACGGTCCCGATGCCGAGGAGCGCTGCGCCGAGCACCAGGTACGGCTGCTGCGGCGCGACGAACACCATCGCCCCGATCGACAGCGCCACCCCGATCGTCCCGATGAGCACGGACCGGCGGCGGTGCCCGGACGAGTCCGCCAGCCGCCCCACCGCAGGTGCGACGAGCGCCACGACGATCCCCGCCAGGGTCAGGGCCGTCGACACCGTCGCGGCGTTGTGCGCCAGCTCCCGCTCGACCGTCTGCGCAGCGGCCGTCGACGAGTCCTCGGCAGCGACGAGCCGCGGGTCGACGAACGCCCGGCTCGCCAGGTAGGTGCTGAAGACGAAGGTGGTGACGACGGCGGTGAACGCCGAGGACCCCCAGTCCCAGAGCGCCCAGGACACGAGTGCCCGCCGGTCGGTGCGTCGCGGCACTGCCGCCGCCGGTGTCGCGGTCATGGCCGAACCGTAGCGCGTCGCGGTGTCGCGGCGGGGCCGACCCGGCCACGGCTCGCCGTGGTGACCGGACGACGGACGGGAGGACGGCACTCGCCGGCACCGCGCCTCCCGTCCGACGACCGCTCACCGGACGGCGCGACCCGCGTCGCGCACGTCGGCTCGCGTCCTCACGCGCCCGCGGGCACGCCGTTCGGGTAGACGACGGACTTGAGCGAGGCCGGGTCGGTGTCGCTCTCGAGGGCCTCGCGGACCGCGTCGAGTCCGAAGCGCCCGGTGACGAGCGCGTCGAGGTCGACCTGGCCCGACGCGACCAGACCGATCGCGACCGGCCAGGTGTTCGTGTAGCGGAAGATGCCGGTGACCGTCACCTCGAGGTTCTGGATGTGCTCGACGGGCAGCACCATCTCGGAGTTGCCGAGGCCGACGAGCACCGCCGCGCCGGCCGGTCCGACGGCCTTGATGCCGTCCGAGACGGCACGGGGCGCACCGCTGGCGTCGATGAAGGCGTCGACGGGGACGATGTCCGACGTGACGTCCACCGAGACGGGGTCGACCACCTCGGTCGCGCCGAAGGACAGCGCACGCTCGCGGCGCTCGGGGACGAGGTCGCTGACGACCACGCGCGTCGCGCCGAACGCCCGGGCGACCTGGGCGCAGATGACCCCGATCGGACCGGCACCGGCGATCAGGACGCTCGAGCCGGGCACGATGCCGGCCTTGCGCGCCGCGGCGATGCCGACGGACAGCGGCTCGAGCAGTGCGCCGGCCTCGAAGGACACCGTGTCGGGCAGGGCGTGCGCGAACTCGGCCTCGATCGTCACGTACTCCGCGAAGGCACCGTCGACCGGCGGTGTCGCGTAGAAGCGCATGTGCGGGCAGAGGTTGTAGCGGCCGGCCAGGCACTGCGCGCAGCGGTGGCAGGGGCGCTGGGGCTCGACGGCGACGCGCTCGCCGACGCGGGCGGGGTCGACGCCCTCGCCGACCGCGGCGATCGTGCCGGAGAGCTCGTGGCCGAGGACGAGGGGCTCCTCGACGACGAAGTCGCCGATGCGGCCGTGGCGGTAGTAGTGGACGTCGGAGCCGCAGACGCCGACGGCGGCCACGCGGACGAGCACGTCGCCGGGGGCGACCTCGGGGACGGGGCGGTCCTCGATCGTCAGGTCCTCGGTGCCGAGCAGGACGCTCGCGCGCTGGGTGTCGGAGGTGGTACTCATGCGGATCTCGCTTCCTCGACCGCGTCGTCGCGGTCGGCTGTGGTGTGGTCGGTGTCGGTCGCGCGGGTCCCGGTCGCGCCGGTCGTGGTCGCGCCGCTCGGGCCGGTCGTGGTCGCGCCGCTGGTTGTCGGGAGGGCCCCGTCGCGCAGCAGGTCGGCGAAGCCGAGCTCGGCGGCGCCCCGGACGAGGACGTCACGGCCGAGCTCCGCCGGCACGATGCGCAGCCGGTCGGTCATCGCGGCCATCGTCTGCGCCCGGACGTCGTCCTCGACGCGGTCCCCCACGTGCCCGAGCAGCACGCCGAGGAACCCCCCGAGCACGACGACCTGCGGGTCGACGGTGTGGATGGCGTTCCGGATCGCCGTCGCGAGCGCGGTCACCTGGCGGTCCACGACCCGTTCGACCGCGTCGTGTCGCTCGGCCAGGGCGGCGGCGAGGGCGTCCAGGTCGTCGGGCGCGGTCCGGGTCACCGCGGTGAGGGCCCCGCGTGAAGCCTCGGTCTCCAGGCACCCGATCGCCCCGCAGTGGCAGCGGATGCCGTTCGCCGCGACGAAGGTGTGCCCGAGCTCGCCCGCGTACCCGTCCGCGCCGCTGAACGGGCGGCCGGCGCTGACGATCCCACCGCCGATGCCGCTGGCGCCGCCGTTGAGGTACACGAGGTCGTCGACGCCGCGCGCGCTGCCGTAGAGCCGTTCGGCCCACGCACCGACGTTCGCGTCGTTCGCCGCGCGGACGGGCAGCCCGAGACGCTCGGCGAGGGGCCCGGCGAAGGGCTCGTCCCGCCAACCGAGGTGCGGGGCGTCGCGGACGACCCCGTCCTCGACCCGGACGATGCCCGGGACAGCGACGCCCACGCCGACGAGCCGCAGTGCCGGATCGGCGCGTGCGGTCAGCGTGGCGAGGACACGGGCCACGGCGTCGATCGCTGCGGCGGCACCGGGCACGCTCGACTGCGGTTCGACGAGGCGGTCGCGCACGGTGCCGTCGAGCGCGACGAGCGCCACCGCGACGGCGTCGATCTCCACGGTCACCGCGGCGGCCACGACGTCGCGCGATGCCCGGACGACGGCGCTCGGCCGACCGACCCCGGCGGGACGGTCCGCCCCGGCTCCCGGGAGCTCCTCGTGCACGAACCCCTGCTCGACGAGCTCCCCGACGAGCGCCAGGACCGTCGACCGGTTGAGTCCCGTCCGACGGGTGAGCTCGGCACGGGTGACCGGCCCGCCCTCGTGCACGATGCGGAGGACGCGCGCGACGTTCCCGGGCGTGGTCGTGGCCGACCTGGCCATGGGTCCTCCTCGTGGTGGTGTGGTGTGGGGGGCCGAGTCTCGGCTCGGCGGACACCTTCGCGGGTTCGGCACCGCGGAACTGTCCGCGGTGCCGAGTCTCGCGGGTCCGTCCGTACCCGCGCGCGGCTCAGCGCGAGCGGGAGAACGCGGCGTCGAACGCGGCGTCCGGTGGGGCGATCGTCCCCAGGCGACGCACGAACGCGAGCGCCTCGGGGCCGCCGACCAGTCGGTCCATGCCGGCGTCCTCCCACTCGACGCTCGTCGGGCCGTCGTACCCGATGTGGTTCAGCACGCGGAACACCCGCTCCCACGGCACGTCCCCGTGCCCGGCGGAGACGAAGTCCCACCCACGACGGGGGTCGCCCCACGGCAGGTGCGATCCGAGTCGACCGTTGCGGCCGTCGAGCTGCTTCACCGACTCCTTGCAGTGCACGTGGTACACCCGGTCGGCGAAGTCGAGCAGGAACGCGGCGGGGTCGAGGTCCTGCCACACGAAGTGCGACGGGTCGAAGTTGAACCCGAACGACGGGCGGTCCCGGAACACCTCGAGCGCCCGCTTCGCGGTCCAGTAGTCGTAGGCGATCTCGGACGGGTGCACCTCGAGCGCGAAGCGGACGCCGACCTCCTCGAACACGTCGAGGATCGGCGACCAGCGGTCGTGGAAGTCCTGGTACCCGGCCTCGATCATCGCCGGGGGCACGGGCGGGAACCCGGCGACGGTCTTCCAGATCGACGACCCCGAGAAGCCGGTCACGGTCGACACCCCGAGCGCAGCGGCCGCACGGGCCGTCCACTGCAGCTCCTCCGCCGCCCGCTGCCGGACGCCCTCGGGGTCGCCGTCGCCCCACACGTGCGGCGCGAGGATGTCCTCGTGCCGCTGGTCGATCGGGTCGTCGCAGACGGCCTGGCCGGTCAGGTGGTTCGCGATCGTCCAGACCTGCAGTCCGTTGCGCTCCAGGACCGCCTTCCGGTCGGCCACGTACGCCGGGTCCGTCGCGGCGCGTCGGACGTCCAGGTGGTCGCCCCAGCAGGCGATCTCCAGCCCGTCGTAACCCCACTCGCCCGCCAGCCGTGCGACCTCCTCGAAGGGCAGGTCCGCCCACTGCCCGGTGAACAGGGTCACCGGCCTGGTCGAGCGGCCGCCGCCGTCCGGCCTGGAGGCGCCGCTCGCCCCGGTCTCGCCGGTTCCGTCCGTCGTCGTCATCGTCGTCGTCCTTCCTCGCCTGTCGTGTCGTGTCGTGTCGCGTCGTGCTGCTGCTGCTGCTGCTGCTGCTGCTGCTGCCGAGTCTGGCTCACCAGGACCCGGGGGTGGCACCGGCCGGCACGGTGTCGGGGCGGTCGACGCGCGACCGGACCTCGACCACGGTGTGCTCGCGGGCCGCGGTGGAGACCGCCTCCATCACCTCGAGCACGTGGAACGCGAGGTCGCCGGACGCGCGGTGCGGGCGATCCGTCGCGATCGCGTGCGCCATGTCGGCCAGGCCGTAGCCGCGTCCGGCGTCGGCGTACCCGGCGCTCGTCGGCAGGTCCCGCCACTCGCGGGTGGCTGCGTCGGCGATCGACACGGTGTCGGAGAACCGGTTCGGGTCGGGGACGCCGAGGGTGCCCGCGGTGCCGAACACCTCGAACAGCGGCGCCCTGGTGGCCCAGACCTCGAACGACACCGTGACGGTCGAGACGACGCCGTCCGCGTGCTCGAGGACGGCGACGACGTGCGTGTCGATGTCGACCCGGAGCGGGGTGCCGGCCGCGGGGCCGGTCGCGATGGTGCGCTCGCGGTCCGACCGGGTCGAGGCTCCGCTGACCCGGACGACCGGGCCGAAGAACGACACGAGGCTCGTCAGGTAGTACGGCCCCATGTCGAGCAGCGGGCCGCCGCCGGGCTGGTAGTAGAACGCCGGCGCCGGGTGCCAGAGCTCGTGCCCGGGCGCCGACCACGACACGGCGGCGCCGACCGGGGTGCCGATCGCGCCGCTGTCGAGCGCCTGCCGCGCCGTCTGGATCCCGGTGCCGAGCACGGTGTCCGGCGCGCTGCCCACCCGCAGGCCCGAGCGACGGGCGAGGTCGAGCACGGGGCGCGCCTCGGCCGTCGACATCGCCAGCGGCTTCTCGCCGTACACGTGCTTGCCGGCCTCGAGCGCCCGCGTGGCGATCTCGGCGTGGGCCGCCGGGATCGTCAGGTTGAGCACGACGTCGACGTCGTCCGCGGCGATCAGCTCGTCGACCGAGGAACCGCGGACGCCCTGCGTCTCGCCCACCGACCGTGCCCGGGCCACGTCGATGTCCGCGACGGCGGTGAGCTCGAGCCCGGGCAGTGCCGGGAAGTGCTCGAAGTACTGCTGGCTGATGACGCCGACCCCGACGACACCGACCTTCATCGGGCTGCCCACAGGAGTCCCCTCTCGATGATCGTGCGGAGCGGCTGCGACTCGACGACCTCGAGCCGGTGCCCGGGTGCCGAGACGAACACGCGTCCCTGCCCCCACTGCCGGGTCCAGATCGCCGGCGCGGTGACCGGACGGTTCCAGGCGTCGAAGTCCCGGGCCTCCTGCGTCGTCGTCGCCAGCACGTCGTTGTACTCGTCGGAGAGCACCCAGTACTGCTCGGTCACGAGGTCGAAGTCCTCGATGCCCTGCGTGATCGGGTGCTCGTGCCCGGCCTCGGTGATGTGCACCGTGTACGGGATGTAGTTGTCGGACTGCTCGCCGGTGCGCTCGGACGGGTGCTTGCCCGCGTGGTGCGCGAACTGCCCGCCGACCATGTGCAGGTAGTCGGCGGTGTTCCGGAAGGCGTCCGCGATCCCGCCGTGCCACCCGGCGAGCCCGGCGCCGCCGAGCACCGCCTGCTGCAGTCCCGCGAACTCGTCGTCGGCGATCGTCGACATCGTGACGACCTGGACGATCAGGTCGACGTCCGCCATCACGGACTCGTCGGCGTACACGGCCGTCGAGTCCGACACGCGGACGTCGAAGCCGTTGTCGCGCAGGAAGGGGACGAACAGGTCGGTGGTCTCGACGGGCATGTGCCCGTCCCACCCGCCACGGACGACCAGCGCTCGCTTCGTCGTGTCGTTCATCGTGTCGGCCATCAGATCGCCGTCCAGGCGCTGCCGTCGGACGCGCTGCGCTCGACCGCGTCGAGGACGCGCTGCACGTGCAGGCCGTCGGCGAACGACGGCGAGGGGTCGGTGCCCGCGACGATCGCCCGCACGAGGTCGGCGACCTGGTGGCTGAAGGTGTGCTCGTAGCCGATGAGGTGCCCGGTCGGCCACCACGCGGCCATGTACTCGTGCTCCGGCTCGGTGACGAGGATGCGACGGAAGCCCTGCTCCCCCGCGGGCGCCGACGACTCGTACAGGCGCAGCTCGTTCATGGACTCGAGGTCGAACTGGATCGCGCCCTCGGACCCGCTGACCTCGAGCGTCAGGCCGTTCTTCCGCCCGGTCGCGTAGCGCGTGGCCTCGAAGGTGCCGATCGCACCCTCGGCAGTGCCGCCGGTGAGCCGACCGAGGAAGAACGCGGCGTCGTCGACGGTGACCTGTCCGCGCTCGCTCGACGCGGTGCCGGAGAGCCCGACCCCTTCGGCCATCAGCGGACGTTCGTGCACGAAGGTCTCGAGCGTGCCGGACACGGTCGACAGGTGTGCGCCCGTGACGTGCTCGACGAGGTCGATCGCGTGCGCACCGATGTCGCCGAGCGAGCCCGAGCCGGCGAGCGCCTTGTCGAGGCGCCACGTCATCGGGCCGTCCTCGTCGGACAACCAGTCCTGCAGGTAGAGCGCGCGGACCTGGCGGACCGTGCCGATCCTCCCGTCCGCCACCAGCTGCCGGGCGAACGCGATCGCAGGGACGCGGCGGTAGCTGAAGCCGACCATCGCGCGGACGCCGCGCTCGGCGGCGGCCTCCGCAGCGGCGGTCATCGCCTCGGCCTCCTCGACCGTGTTGGCGAGGGGCTTCTCGCAGAGGACGTGCTTGCCGGCCTCGAGCGCGGCGATCGCGACCTCGACGTGCGAGGAACCGGGCGACACGATGTCGACGAGGTCGATGTCGGGGTCCGCCACGACCTGCCGCCAGTCCGTCGACGCGGCCTGCCAGCCGTACTGCACGCGCGCTGCCTCGGTGCGCTCGGCGTCACGGCCGACCACCACGGCCATCTCGGGCTCGACGCCGAGGTCGAAGAACCGCGGTGCGGTCCGCCACGCCTGGGAGTGCGCCGCTCCCATGAAGCCGTGCCCGACCATGGCGACGCGCAGTCGTCCCGGTCCGTGTCCGTCCTGTGCCATCCACTCGCTCCTTTGCGATCCGGTGTTGCCAGGATCCACCCTACCCCTTATGTTGGGCGCGGCAACATTTTGTTTCGACGACGAACGGTGATCCACCATGGCAACGACGCCCACCCGCGACGACAAGTTCTCCTTCGGTCTCTGGACCATCGGCTACAACGGCTCCGACCCGTTCGGCGGCCCGACCCGTCCCGCGCTGGACGTGGTCGAGGCGGTCGAGAAGCTCGACGAGCTCGGTGCCTACGGCCTGACCTTCCACGACGACGACCTGTTCGCGTTCGGCTCGACCGACGCCGAGCGCCAGGCACAGATCGACCGCCTCAAGGGCGCGCTCGACTCCACCGGCATCATCGTGCCGATGGTCACGACGAACCTGTTCTCCGCGCCCGTCTTCAAGGACGGCGGCTTCACCTCGAACGACCGGAACGTCCGTCGCTTCGCCCTCCGCAAGGTGCTCCGCAACCTCGACCTGGCCGCCGAGCTCGGCGCGAAGACGTTCGTCATGTGGGGTGGCCGCGAGGGCTCGGAGTACGACTCCGCCAAGGACGTGCAGGCCGCCCTCGAGCGCTACCGCGAGGCCGTGAACCTGCTCGCCCAGTACGTCACCGACAAGGGCTACGACATCCGCTTCGCCATCGAGCCGAAGCCGAACGAGCCCCGTGGCGACATCCTGCTGCCGACCCTCGGTCACGCGATCGCCTTCACCGAGACGCTCGAGCGTCCGGAGCTCTTCGGCATCAACCCCGAGGTCGGTCACGAGCAGATGGCGGGCCTGAACTTCACGGCCGGCATCGCCCAGGCGCTCTACCAGGGCAAGCTCTTCCACATCGACCTCAACGGTCAGCGCGGCATCAAGTACGACCAGGACCTGGTGTTCGGCCACGGCGACCTGCAGAACGCCTTCTCGCTCGTCGACCTGCTCGAGCACGGTGCCCCGCAGGGCGGCCAGGCGTACGACGGCCCCCGCCACTTCGACTACAAGCCGAGCCGCACCGAGGACATCACCGGCGTCTGGGACTCGGCGCAGGCGAACATGCGCATGTACCTGCTCCTCAAGGAGCGCGCCCAGGCGTTCCGCGCCGACCCCGAGGTGCAGGAGGCCCTGTCCGCAGCCAAGGTCGACGAGCTCTCGACGCCCACGCTGAACAGCGGCGAGTCGTACGACGACTTCCTCGCCGACCGTTCGGCGTACGAGGACTTCGACGCCGACGCGTACTTCGGCGGCAAGGGCTTCGGCTTCGTGCGCCTGCAGCAGCTGGCGATCGAGCACCTCATGGGCGCTCGTTGAGCCAGCAGCTCGTCGCCGGGGTCGACTCGTCGACCCAGTCGTGCAAGGTCACCATCCGTGACGCGGGCACCGGTGCGGTCGTCCGGGAGGGTCGTGCGACCCACCCGGACGGCACGTCCGTCGACCCCCGCCGCTGGTGGGACGCGCTCGGCACCGCGATCGCGGACGCCGGCGGGTTCGACGACGTCGCCGCCGTCGCGGTCGCCGGGCAGCAGCACGGCATGGTCGCGCTCGACGCCGACGGCCGCGTGGTCCGCGACGCACTCCTGTGGAACGACGTCCGCAGCGCCGACGCGGCCGCGCAGATGGTCGAGGAGCTCGGCCGGGAGGCATGGGTCACCCGCACGGGTCTGGTCCCGGTGGCGTCGTTCACCGGCACCAAGCTGCGGTGGCTCCGCGACGCGGAGCCCGACAACGCGGCGCGCGTCGCCGCCGTCGCGCTCCCCCACGACTGGCTGTCGTGGCGGCTGCGCGGGTACGGCCCCGCCGACGAGAGCCCGCTCGGGCCGGACCTCGACGCGCTGGCGACCGACGGTTCGGACGCCAGCGGCACCGGTTACTGGGACCCGGTGCGCCGGGAGTACGACGCGGAGCTGTTCGAACAGGCGCTCGGACGTCCTTCGCGGGTCGCTGCCGGACCGCACCACGGCGGCGACAGCCCGGTCGTGGTCCCGCGGGTCGTGGCGCCCGACGAGGCGATGGGCACCCTGGCGTCCGACGTGGAGCTGCCGGGCGGCGCCGTCGCCCGCGCGGGGCTCGTCGTCGGCCCGGGACTCGGCGACAACGCCGGGGCAGCGCTCGGCCTCGGGCTCGGCCCGGGTGACGTCGCGGTGTCCCTCGGGACCAGCGGGACCGTCTTCGGCGTCACCGACACCGAGGTGACGGACCCGAGCGGGACCGTGGCGGGCTTCGCCGACGGGACCGGGTCGCGCCTCCCGATCGTCACCACGCTCAACGCGGCCCGCGTGCTCGAGGTGATCGGCGGACTCCTCTCCGTCGACCACGGCGAGCTCGGCGAGCTGGCGCTGCAGGCGCCGGCAGGGGCGGACGGGCTCGTGCTCGTGCCGTACTTCGTCGGCGAGCGCACGCCGAACCGACCGGACGCCACCGCCTCGCTCGTGGGCATGACGCCCGCGACGACCGACCGGGCGCACCTCGCCCGCGCCGCAGTCGAGGGCATGCTCTGCGCCCTGGCCGACGGCCTCGCCGCGGTCGAGGCCACCGGGGTGCAGGTGTCGCGGCTGCTGCTGATCGGCGGCGCTGCACGGAACGAGGCCGTCCGGGCCGTCGCCGCGCAGGTGTTCGGCCGCGACGTGTCGATCCCGGAACCGGGCGAGTACGTCGCCTCGGGCGCCGCTCGACAGGCCGCGTGGGTGCTGACCGGGAGCCTCCCGTCGTGGGAGGTCGCCGCGACGGTGGTGCCCGCGGACCCGCACCCCGAGGTGCTCGAGCAGTACCGCGCCGCCGCGCGCCAGTAGGACGAACCGCTCGGAGGAAGACGAATCGCTCGTAGGGTGCAGGAAGAACCGGCACCCTACGAGCGGTTCGACATCCCGCACGCGGAACAGCCCACATCACCTCTGCCGGAAGGACCCCATGCCGCTCACCGACATGCCCCTCGACCAGCTCCGCGCGTACCGCCCGTCCGTGCGGCGGCCCGACGACCTCGAGGCCTTCTGGACGGACACGATCGCCGAGGCCCGGGCGGCCGGCGCCGGGACCGAGCCCGTGCTCGTCCCCGCCACCACGCCGGTCACCGCGCTCGACGTGCAGGACCTGACGTTCCCGGGCTTCGGCGGCGACTCCGTCCGCGCCTGGGTCTCGCGGCCGGCGGGCTCGACGGGCGACCTGCCCGCCGTGGTCGAGTTCATCGGCTACGGCGGTGGTCGCGGGCTGCCCGGCGAGCGGGTCGCGTGGGCGCTCGCCGGGTACGTGCACGTCGTGATGGACACCCGCGGGCAGGGCAGCGGCTGGGGAACCGGCGGCGACACCCCCGACCCGCACGGGTCCGGCCCGAACGGTGGCGGGTGGATGGCGAGCGGCATCACCTCGCCCGCCGAGCACTACTACCGGCGGGTCTACACGGACGCCGTCCGACTCGTCGACGCCGTGCGGACACTGCCGGGAGTCGACCGTGACCGCATCGCGCTGACCGGCGGCAGCCAGGGCGGGGGCATCGCGATCGCGGCGGCCGCCCTGGTCGAGGCACACAGCGCGCCACTCGTCGCCGTGCTGCCCGACGTCGCGTTCCTGTCCGACTGGGAGCACGGCACCGACGTCGCGACCGGCGGCCCCTACCTCGAGCTCGCCCAGTACCTCGCCGTGCACCGGGACGCGGTCGACACCGTCTGGGACACCGCGGCGTACTTCGACGGCGTGAACCTGGCCGCAGGCATCACGGCCCCGGCGCTGTTCTCGGTCGCCCTCATGGACGACGTGGTCCCGCCGCGCACGACCTTCGCTGCGTACAACGCGCTCGCGTCGACCGACAAGCACATCGAGGTCTACCCCTACAACGGCCACGAGGGCGGCGGCCACCGGCACTGGGAGCGGCAGGCGGCGTTCCTCTCGCAGCACCTCGGTTGACCAGTCGCAGAATGCAACACTTTCCGATCGTCGACGTCGGAGTCGGCGCCGGAACGCCGCGACGCGCACCGCACCGCTGATCCTCGGCGAGGAGGCGCAGACTGGTCCGCGCATGCGAACCGATCTCCGCACCCCCACCGCCACCGAACAGCACGGCGCAGCGGTCGACGACGCCGTGGAGCTGTTCGAGGGCGTCTACAGCAGTCACGACATCAACATCGGACAGGCGCTGTCCGAGGGGTTCTCCTACCGGTACCGCGCGGTCGGCGACGACCAGGTGACCACCGCGACGTCAGCGGTCGCGGCGCACCGCTGGGGCACGATCAACCCGGGGGGCCAGTACACCCTGGCGTGGGCGACCGGGCCGGGCATGGTCCTCGACACCGACCGCCGTGACCGGATCACCATGCGGCCCAACGTCCCCGTGATGTACCCGGCAGGACGCCCGTTCGCCTTCGACGCCGCCCCCGCGGTCCAGCACGTGATCCGCTTCGACGGCGCCTTCCTCGAGTCCGTCTCGGCTGCGGTCCGCGGTGACCTCCCCGGCCCGCTGGACCTGCGCGCGGAGGCCGACCCGGACGCGCTCCCCGCACTGCGCCGGACCATCGCGGGCGCCGCCACGACCCTGTGGGACCCGGGTGCCGACCCCGTCGTCCGCTCGGTGCAGCACCGTCGCGTCGCCGAGGCCGTCATCGGGGCGTTCGACGTGACCGCTGCGTCCGGCGTCACGGCCGCAGGACGGGGATCGGTGCGGGTCGCGCAGGAGTGGATCGCCGCGAACGCGCACCGCCCGCTCACCACTGCCGACGTCTGTCGCGCCACCGGGCTCAGCGCCCGAGGACTGCAGGCGGCGTTCCACCGCGTCGGAGCCGCGAGCCCGATGCAGTTCCTGCGCGACGTGCGACTGCACCGGGTCCGTGCCGCGCTCGAGGCCGGGGACCCGACCACCACCACGGTCTCCGAGGTGGCGCAGGCGTGGGGGTTCGCACACCTCGGCCGGTTCGCGGGGACCTACGCCGGCGCCTTCGGCGAGCGCCCCTCGGACACGTTGCACCGCAGGGCCCGACGGGACACCGGTCAGTCGCCGAGCAGCGCTCCGACGGCGTCCACGACGACCTGACGGCGGCGCTGCGGCACGACCGCGGCGACCGGAGCGGACGCCTCGGGCCGGAGCGTCGACCAGACCTCCGCGAGCTGGACGACGAGCCCGTAGAGCACCGCGGGGCGGAAGCGCCGCGGGAGCACACCGGCGCGCTGTGCCCGCTCGACCTCGGCGACGGCGTCGGCGTACTGCTCGGCGAGCGCCTCGATCGGTGTCTCCGGCCGCTCGAGCCGGTGCCAGGTGGCGAGACGCTGCACCCAGGGACGCTCGACCAGGACGTCGTGCAGGCGTCCGGCCCACGCCGCCAGGTCGGCCGTGTCGAGCGGCGCGGCATCGTGCACGGCCGTCAGCTCGCTCGTCAGCAGCGCGTCGAACAGGCCGTCCTTGCCCCCGAAGTAGTGGAACACCTGCGCCTTGTTGCTCCCGGCGTCGGCGGCGAGGCGCTCGATCCGCGCCCCGCCCAGCCCGTGCGCAGCGAACTCGTCGCGGGCGGCGGCGAGCAGGGCCGCACGCATCGCGTCGGCAGCGGGGGGTGTGAAGCGGGCCATGCCCGACACGGTACCGATCCGCGGCCCGGTCCCGCAGGCGACGCGGCGACCGGAGACGCAACGGGAGGCCCGTGGCGGCGTCGCCACGGGCCTCCCGTGCGTCTCGTGCTCGGGTCGGCTACTCCGCCGTCTCGTCGTCCTCTTCGGGGTTGAAGTGCGAGTCGTCCCCGGCGAAGCCGGCGGCGACCCCCTCGGGGTGCGCGGGGATCGTGCCGTCCTCGCCGAGGCCGTCGGCCTTCTCGGTGCCCTCGGGGTCGTTGGTGGTGTCGCGGGGGTCGTGTGCGTCCGACATGGCGTGCTCCTTCACGGTGTGAGGAGTGCCACGGTACCCACGCTCCCCCGGGGTTCCCGGAGCGAGGGCGGATCCCGGACCTCCCGGTGCGGTCCGCGGCCGTGTAGCCTCAAGAGGACCGACACCGGGAGGGGCGTCATGGGGCACTCGGACGACGACCGACCGTGGGGTGACGACGCGTTCGAGCATCCGCGGAAGCGCGGGTGGTTCGCGACCGCGGTGAGCATCGTGACCCGCTCCGTCACGGCCGTGGGCGCTGCGAGGAACGGCGGCCAGTCGCCGCGACAGCTGCCGCTCGACCCACCGCCGGGTCGGTACGAACACCGCCCCTGACGGGGTCGTCCCGGTGTGGCGCTCCGGCCGCTCCGTGTGAGGTCTCGAGTGATCGCGGAGTGCGTCGACCGGCCTGCCGGGCGAGCGCGGTACCGGTCGGTCCGCTTGGCTGATCGCAGGTCGTCGGAACCACCGACGCGCGATCCGGAAGGCCACGATGGACTGGCAGTTCGACGGCATCCCCCTGCACCCGCTCCTCGTGCACCTGACCACGGTCTCGGTGCCCGTCGCGGCCCTCACCACGATCGTGACGGCGGCCTGGCCGGCAGCCCGACGGTGGCTCGCGGTCGGCGCGCCGGTCATCGGCCTGGTGGCGCTGGTCTCGGTGCCGCTCGCAACCTCGTCCGGCGAGTGGCTCGAACACCGCGAGCGTGAGACCGCGCTGCTCGAACGGCACACCGAGCTCGCCGACGGACTGCTGCCGTGGTCGATCGCGGTGTTCGTGCTGCTGACGCTGTGGTGGGGCTGGCACCGCTTCGCCGCCCCGCGGGTCGCGGACGCCGGGCTGGCACGAGCGGTGGGGATCGTCGGCCCCGTGCTGCTCGTCGCCGCCGGCATCGGCTCGCTCGTCGAGGTCGTCGTGATCGGTCACGCCGGCGCCGTGTCCGTCTGGAAGGGCTGACCGGACCCACCGGCGGGATGCGCACTGCTCCCGCCGTCCTCACAGCCTCGGGGCGGAGCGTGACGGGCGTCCCCCGCGTTCCGCGGACAGTCATCGAACAGGAGCAGCGTTGAGCAACGACAGCACGACCGGCACGCACGGCACCGACGACAGCGGGCAGCACGACACCGCGACCCCGCAGGGCGCGTCCTTCCACGGTTCCCACGGCCGGGACGCCGACGGCACCGACACCTGCAGCTTCCACATGGCCGGGTCCCTGCCCGCCGGTGGTGACCACCTGGGCGGGACGTTCGGTCAGGCACCGTCGTCGCTCGAGGGCTGGTACCCGCAGCGGCTCCGTGTCGAGCTGCTGCACCGCAACGGCGTCGACGCCGACCCGCTCGGTGCGGACTTCGACTACGCGGCGGCCTTCGCGACGATCGACCTCGACGAGCTCAAGCGCGACATCACGCAGCTGCTCACGACCTCGGTCGACTGGTGGCCCGCGGACTACGGCAACTACGGCCCGCAGATGATCCGGATGGCCTGGCACGCCGCGGGGACCTACCGGATCGCGGACGGTCGCGGCGGAGCGGGCACCGCGATGCAGCGCTTCGCCCCGATCAGCAGCTGGTGGGACAACGGGAACACCGACAAGTCGCGACGTCTGCTCCAGCCGATCAAGCACAAGTACGGCAACGCGCTCTCGTGGGCCGACCTGATGGTCCTCACGGGGAACTGCTCGCTCGAGCTCATGGGTCTGCCGACGTACGGCTTCGGCGGCGGTCGACTCGACGCGTGGGAGCCGGACGAGGGCACCTGGTGGGGCCCGGAGGTCCGGGACCCGCACCACGTCGAGAGCCAGGACGACATGGTCCAGCGCGACGAGCGGTGGCACGGCGAGAACGGCGACGCGGACTACGACCTGCAGAGCCCGCTCGCTGCCTCGCACCAGGCGCTCATCTACGTGAACCCCGAGGGACCGTACGCGAACGGCGACCCGATGGGCTCGGCGCGGGACATCCGCATCACCTTCAGCCGGATGGCCATGAACGACGAGGAGACGGTCGCCCTGATCGCCGGCGGCCACGCGTTCGGCAAGAGCCACGGCCAGGTCCCCGCGGCCGAGATCGGTCCGCCCCCGGAGATCGCGCCGGTCGAGGCGATGGGGCTCGGGTGGCACAACCCGAAGGGTGCCGGCAACGGCAAGGACACGATGACGAACGGCATCGAGGGCAGCTGGACCCAGGACCCGACCCGCTGGGACAACAGCTACCTGGAGAACCTGTTCGGCCACGAGTGGGAGCAGACGACGAGCCCGGCGGGCGCCCTGCAGTGGACCCCGGCGGAACCCGACGCCCCGCGCACCCCGGACGCCCACGTGCCCGGCGAGACACACGCGCTCATGATGATGACCTCGGACATCGCGCTGAAGGTCGACCCGGCCTACCGCGAGGTGTGCGAGCGCTTCCTCGCCGACTTCGACCTGTTCACCACGGCCTTCTCGAAGGCCTGGTACAAGCTGACGCACCGCGACATGGGGCCGAAGCACCGTTACCTCGGTCCGGAGACGACGATCTCGGACGACCTGCTGTGGCAGGACCCGCTGCCCGACCCGGTCGGCGAGCCCCTGAGCGACGCGGACGTCGAGACGCTCCGAGCGGCGATCCGGTCGACCGGCACCTCGGTCTCCGACCTGGTCGTCACCGCGTACTCCGCCGCGTCGACCTACCGGGACAGTGACAAGCGCGGCGGTGCCAACGGCGGGCGGATCGCGCTCGCCCCGCAGAAGGACTGGCCGATCAACCGGCGGACGGTCCCGGTCGTCGAGACCCTCCGCAGCGTCAAGGCCGCCTTCGAGCAGGACGGGAAGCACGTCTCGCTCGCCGACCTGGTCGTGCTCGCCGGTTGCGTCGGGGTGGAGGACGCCGCACGCGCCGCGGGTGTCGAGGTCACCGTGCCGTTCACGCCCGGCCGTGTGGACGCCTCCCAGGAGCAGACCGACGTCGAGATGTTCGAGTGGCTGCGCCCCGTCGCCGACGGGTTCCGGAACCACGTGTCCGAGCGCTTCGCGGACTTCGCCCCCGGTGTCGCTCCGGAGGCGGTGTTCCTGGACCGCGCGAACCTCATGACGCTCACGGCCCCGGAGTGGACGGTGCTGACCGGCGGCCTCCGGGTGCTCGGCGCGAACTGGGACGGCTCGTCGACGGGCGTCCTGACCGACCGCGTCGGCACGCTGACGACGGACTTCTTCGTCAACCTCACCGACACCGACCTGGTGTGGACGAGGACGGACGAGCACGAGTCGACCTTCACCGGCACCGTCCAGCGCACGGGCGAGGAGCGGTGGACCGCGTCGCGGGACGACCTGGTGTTCGGGTCGAATGCGCAGCTCCGTTCGATCGTCGACGTCTACGCCGGCAGCGACGGGCAGGAGCGGTTCGTGCGGGACTTCGTCGCCGCCTGGGACAAGGTGATGATGCTCGATCGCTACGACGTCAAGGGGCACCGCCGCTACGGCCCGATGGCTGCCTGAGCCGGAGGCCGCTGCGCGCGGTCAGGCCCGGCCGAGGACGACGACCGTCACGTCGTCCTCGGCCCGCTCGGCCGCACGCAGCCGCACCGTCTCGAGGAAGGCCTCGACGCTCGACGCGGCGCGCAGGGTCCGCGCGAGGTCCAGCAGGGTGTCGATCGTCCCGTCACCCAGGTCGAGCGCCCCGTCGCTCACCACGACGAGGGCGTCCCCGGGCTCCAGGACCGTGGTCGACGCCCTGCGCCGCGCACCCTCGGCGTGCAACCCCAGCGGCAGCCCGTGGGACCGGAGCACCCGAGGCGTCCCCGCCGCCGGCACGTGCACCGCCAGCCCGTGGCCCGCGTCCACCACGTCGACCACGCCGCTGACCGGGTCGAGCCGGGCGTGGAACAGTGTGGCGAAGGCGCTCGCGCGTCCGAGGTCCTCGGCGAGGGCGGGTTCGACGGCGGCGACGGCGGCCACGGGCGCGACGGTGCGGTGCTGCCGGAGGGCGGCCCGGATCCCCGCCGCGAGCAGCGCGGCCGGCTGCTCCTTGCCCATGACGTCGGCGAGCGTCAGCACGAGGTCGCCGTCGACGACCGACCAGTCGTGCAGGTCGCCGCTGAGGTCGCCGTAGGGCACCGTGGTGCCGGCGATCCGGTAGCCGTCGGGCGCGACGGCGCTCGGCGCGAGTGCGCCTGCGACCTCGAGCAGGCGGTCGTGGTGCAGCCCCTGGGCGAGCGCGCGCTCGGCCCAGTGTCCGAGGTCGATGAGCGCGGCGGTGTCCTGCGGCGAGAACGCCCGCGGTCGCGTGTCCATCAGGCAGAGCGTCCCGACGGGCTCCCCACCCGCGATCGTGAGCGGGACGCCCGCGTAGAACCGGATGCCGCGCCGTGTCACGCCCGGCAGGTCGGCGGTCCGGGGGTCGGCCGTGGTGTCCGGCACGACGGTCGGCTCCGTGTGCTGCACCGTCAGCTGGCAGAAGGACCACCCGACCGGTCCGGAGACGATCTCGTCGGGCACGTTCGGGGTGAGGGTGTGCAGCAGGTCGTCGTCGAGCACGTTGACGTACGACAGCGGCACGTCGAAGACCTCGCGCGCGACCCGGACGATGCGCTCGAAGCGCTCCGACGGTGGCGCGTCGACGACGTCGAGTGCCGCCACGAGCGCGCTGCGCACGCGTGCCTGGTCGTCGGTGCTCACGGGTGTCGTCCTCCTCCTGGTCCACCGGGGCCGCGGTGCGTGGTGGCGCACCGTGACGCGGTCCCCGTGGAAGACTCGTTCCACGCTACCGGCCGGACGTCGGAACGCACGCGGACGCCGCCGCGGGGTCCCTGATCCGGACACTCCACGGCGGCGTCGGCAGCTCAGACGGTCGTCCAGGTCACGGTGCGCCGGTCGGCCAGCGTGACCTCGTGCACGGCACCGGTCAGGCGCACGACCGCACGGTCCGTCGCCGACCGGGGGAACTCGTGCCGGACCGGTCCGTCCCCGGACGCGACGATCCCGCCCGTCTCCACCGGGCCTCCCGGCCGCGACGCCGCCGCGTCGGACGCGACCCACACCTCGACGTCCCCCGGCTCGACCACCTTCCGCATCGCGCGGTCGGTGAAGGCGAACCGCTGCACCGGCACGTCGAACCGCACCGTGACGCACTCCCCCGCCGCGACCGCGACCCGGGCGTAACCGAGCAGCTGCGCGACCGGGCGCGTGATCGACGCGTGCGGGTCGTGCCCGTAGAGCTGGACGACCTCGACGCCGTCCCGGTCGCCGGTGTTCCGCACGGTGACCGACGCGGTGAGCGCTCCGTCCGTGGACGCGGTCCCGTCCACCGTCAGGTCCTCGTACGCGAAGGACGTCCAGGTCAGGCCGTAGCCGAACGGTCGGACCGGCGTGGAGTCCGTCGCGGTGACGTCGGACGGTCCGCCGAGACGAGGGTGCAGGTACGAGTACGGCTGCGCGCCGGCCGACCGCGGCAGCGAGACGGGCAGGCGGCCGGACGGTGCCGCGGCACCGGTGAGCAGGTCGGCGATCGCGGTGCCGCCCTCCTCGCCGGGGAAGAACGCCTGGACGACCGCCGCGGGCTTCGGTTGGTCGCCGTCGAGTGCCCAGCCGATCGCGTACGGACGACCGGTCAGCAGCACGACGACGGTCGGCGTGCCGGTGGCGACGACGGCCTCGACGAGCTCGCGCTGCACGCCCGGCAGGTCGAGCGACTCGGAGTCGTTGCCCTCGCCGACCGTGCCACGACCGAACAGGCCGGCCTGGTCGCCGACGACGACGACCGCCACCGAGGACTCCCGCGCGACCGCCACCGCCTCGGCGAACCCGGCGCGGTCCTCGCCCTCGACCTCGGCACCGCGGGCGTACCGGACCCTGTCGGACCCGAGCGCGTCCTGCAGCGCCTCGAGCACGGTCGGGATCGCGAAACCGGCCTCCAGCCCGGGGTGCGTGGCCAGCACGTGGTTCGCGAAGGAGTAGCAGCCCTGCAGGGCCTCGGCGCGGTGGGCGTTCGGGCCGATCACCGCGACCGGGCCCTGCAGGTCGGCGCCCGGGGTCGGGGAGACGGGGGCTGCGGCGCCACCGTCGAGCGGCAGCACGCCGTCGTTCGACAGCAGCACGAGCGACTCCGCCGCGAGCCGCCGCGCGAGCGCCCGGTGCTCCGGCGAGTCGAGGTCGACGCCGGTGGGCGGTTCGTCCTCGAAGACGTCCGGGTCGAGCAGGCCGAGCCGCTCCTTCTGCCGGAGCACGCGCAGCACGGCGCGGTCGACGAGGGCCTCGTCGACGAGTCCGCTGCGCACCCGCTCGACCAGCGGCGCCAGGTAGGCGTCACCGGTCGGCAGCTCGACGTCGATGCCGGCGGCGAGCGCCGTCGCAGCGGCCTCGCCGCGGTCACGGGCGACGCCGTGCATGACCTCGAGGAACGCGACGGAGAAGTAGTCGGCCACGACCGTGCCGTCGAACCCGAGCCGGTCGCGCAGCAGGTCGGTGAGCAGCGCGGGGTCGGCGGCGACGGGGACGCCGTCGACCTCGGCGTACGAGTTCATGACGCTCCGCGCGCCGCCGTCGACGAGGGCCATCTCGAACGGCGGCAGGAACACGTCGGCGACCTCGCGCGGTCCGGCGTGGACCGGGGCGTGGTTGCGGCCGGCGCGCGAGGCCGAGTAGCCGAGGAAGTGCTTGAGCGTGGCGTCGACGCCGGCGCTCTGCACACCGCGGACGTACGCGGTACCGACGGTGCCGACGAGGTACGGGTCCTCGCCGATGCACTCGTCGACCCGTCCCCAGCGGGGGTCGCGGACGACGTCGAGCACGGGCGCGAGGCCCTGGTGGACGCCGAGCTCGCGCATCGAGCGGCCGATCACGGCGCCGACGTGCTCGACGAGCTCCGGGTCGAACGACGCACCCCACGCCAGCGGTGTCGGGAACGTCGCGGCCTTCCACGCCGCGAGCCCGGTCAGGCACTCCTCGTGCACGAGCGCCGGGATGCCGAGGCGGGTCTCGCGCTTCAGCCGACGCTGCTCCGCCCACAGCCAGGCGGCGCGCTCGTCGGGCTCGACGGGACGGGTGCCGTACACGCGGGTGTACTGGCCGAGGCCGTGCCGGGTGACGTCGGTGAGCGTCGTGCCCTGCTGGGCCGCGGCCATCTCGCCCTGCATCGGGGCGACGACGCCGTTCTGGTCGAGCCAGTAGCCGACCAGCTGCGCGGTCTTCTCCTCGAGGGTCATCGCGGCCAGCAGCGTGGTGACGCGGTCGGACGCGGTCGCGTCCGTGACGTGCCCCGGGTCGGACGGGAGGCCCGTGGCGGCGTCGCCACGTCCCTCCCGTCCGTCACGGGTGGCGGCGGGCCGCGGTGCGGACGTGCCGCGTGCCGCCTGGCCGTCGGTGGTGCCGTCGGTGGTGACCGTGTGGTCGAGCGTGGTCACCCCTTCACCGCCCCGGTCAGACCGCCGACGATGCGCTTCTGGAAGATCGTGAAGAACACCAGCGCGGGGATCATCGACATCGACGTGAAGGCGAGCACCTTCGCCGTGTCGACGGAGTACTGCGACGAGAACGCCTGGACGCCGAGCGGCAGCGTGTAGGCGGCCTCGTTGTTGAGGATGAACAGCGGCAGGATGTAGCTGTTCCAGCTGCCGATGAACGCCAGGATGCCGACGGTCACCACACCGGGCAGGGACAGCGGGACGATCATCCGGAAGAAGAAGCCGAGGCGGCTGGCCCCGTCGATCGACGCGGCCTCCTCGAGCTCGTCCGGGATCGCCCGCAGGAACGGCACCAGGATGATGACCGTCGTCGGCAGGGCGAAGGCGATCTGCGGCAGGATCACGCCCGCCAGGCTGTTCGTGAGACCGAGGTCCTTCACGAGCAGGTAGAGCGGTGTGATCGCGACCGTGATCGGGAACATCAGGCCCGCGGCGAACAGCGCGTACACCGCACCGCGACCCCGGAAGGAGTAGCGGGCGAGCACGAAGCTGACCATGAGCCCGAGCACGACGACGCCGAGCGTCGTGGTGACCGCGCTGATCGTCGAGTTGCCGAGCTGCTGCCAGAAGATCCCGCTCGACAGGACCGATCCGTAGTTGCCGAACTGGAACGGTGCCGGCAGACCGGCCGGGCTCGTCGTGATCTGCGAGTTCGTCCGGAACCCGCCCAGCACGATGTAGAGCACCGGGGCGAGGTTGGCGGCGACGAACAGGATCGCGACGACGTAGGTCAGCGGGCTCGCCTGGCCGAGTGCTGCGCCGGACTTGCGTGCCCGGGCACCGCGACGGCCAGGGGCGACGAGGTTGGTGGTGGCGCTGGTGACGGCCATCAGTGCTTCCTCTCGGTGATGGCGCCGGCGGTGTCCCGACGGAGCACGAAGTGCTGGTAGACCAGGGCGACGGCGAGCGAGATCAGGAACATGACCACCGCGACGGCGCTGCCGAAGCCGTAGTTGCCCGAGGTCCGGCCGTTCGCGACCATGTACGTCGCCATGGTCGAGGTCCCTGCGGTCGACGAGATGTACTGGCCCCAGATGATGTAGACGAGGTCGAACAGCTGGAGCGAGCCGATGATCGACAGGAACGCCCAGATGCGGATGGTGGGGCCGAGCAGCGGCAGGGTGATGCGGCGCTGGATCTGCCAGTAGCTCGCACCGTCGATCGCCGCGGCCTCGAAGAGCTCCTCGGGGATGCTCTGCAGACCGGCCAGGAACAGGATCACCGCGAAGCCGATGTACTTCCACGAGATGATCGCGAGGAGGCTCCAGATGGCGATGTCCGGGTTGGACAGCCAGTCCTGACGGAGTCCGCCGAGCCCGATGCCCTGCATCAGGTCGTTCACGGCGCCGTTGGACTGCAGCATGAGGCTCCAGCCGGTGCCGACGATGACCTCGGAGATCACGTAGGGCACGAAGACGAGCACGCGGACGAGTCCGCGGCCGCGCATCTTCTGGTTGAGCAGCAGGGCGAGGACGATGGCGATCGGGCCCTGGAGCACGAGCGACATCACGACGATGAAGCCGTTGTGCAGCAGGACCGACTGGAACGCCTTGTCCTGGAAGATGATCAGGTAGTTCTGCAGCCCGACGAAGTTCGTCGGCGGGCCGTAGCCCTGCCACTTGTAGAAGCCGTAGTACGCGGCGAGCGCCACCGGCAGGATGACGAACGTCACGAAGACGATGACCGCGGGTCCGGCGAGGACCGCGATCTCGACGCGTTTGCGCCAGTCGGCGACGCGCTGGGCGGTCCGCCGGGCGGGGAGCGGCGAACCGCTCCCCGCCGGGGACGTCCCGGGAGCCGTGCCCGACGCCTTCGCCGGGGTCGTGCCGAGGGAGGTGTCGAGCGCCATGATCAGCCCTTGGCCGCGGCCTGGTTGGTGGTCTCGACGATGTCCTTCGCGCTGCCCTTGCCGGCGAGCAGGTCGACGACGCTGGTGTTCAGCGCGTTGCCGACGTTCTGGCCGTACAGGGTGTCGAGGTACTGCGAGACGAACGGGGCCTCCTGGTAGGCGGCGAGGGCCGTCTTCAGGTAGGGCTCGGACACGACGGACTGCGCGTCCTTGTTGACGGGGATCGCGTTGAAGGCCTTGTAGTACGCCTCCTGGTTGTCCTTCTGCACGATGAAGTTGAGGAAGTCCGTGCAGGCCTTCTTCGGGGCCTGTGCCGAGCAGGAGTTGCCGTCGACACCACCCATCATCGACTTCGGGTCACCCTTGCCGCCGTCCACCGCGGGGAACGGGAACCACCCGAGGTCGCCGAGCGGCTTCGCGTCGGGGGTCAGCGAGGCGATCACGCCCGGGTCCCAGGCGCCCATGAGCTCCATCGCGGCCTTGTGGTTCGCCAGGAGTCCGGCCGAGCTACCGGCGCCCTGCTGCGCGGCGGTGGTGAGGAAGCCCTGGTTGAAGGGCTTCGTCGCGGTGAAGTCCTCGAGCTGCTGGCCGGCCTTGGTCCAGCACGCGTCGTCGAACTCGAGCGTCTTCGCCGCGTCGTTCAGCGTCTTCTCGCTGCACTCGCGGAGCGCGAAGTTGTAGTACCAGTGCGCGGCGGGCCAGGCGTCCTTCGCGCCGACGGCCACCGGGTCGATGTCCTTGGCCTTGAGCTTGGCGATGTCCTCGTTCAGCTCGTCCATCGTGGTCGGGGTGCCGTCGATGCCGGCCTGCTCGAACAGGTCCTTCGAGTACCAGATGCCCTCGGGGAGCACGGCGCCCGGCATGGCGTAGGTCTTCCCGTCCTTCTCGTACCCGGCGAAGGTGCCCTTGCTGATCGACTGCTTCGCGTCGTCGCTGATCGAGTCGGAGATGTCCATGAGCTGACCGGCCGCGATCATCGCGTCCATCTTGCCGCCGCCGCGCTGCAGGAAGACGTCCGGACCGTCACCGGAGTTGAGCGCGGTCTGGAGCTTGCCGTCCAGGTCCTCGTTCTGGATCGCCTGGGTCTTGATGGTGACGTTCGGGTACTTCTCCTCGAACGCCTTGACGGTGCTGTCCCAGTAGGCCTTGCCCGGACCGGTGGTCGAGTTGTGCCAGAAGGTCATCGTGACCTTGCCGCCGTCCTCCGACGGGTCGCTGCCGCCGGCGGAACAACCCGCCAGCGTGAGAGCGGTGGCCCCGACCAGCGCGATGGCTGCCGCGGCACGGATCTTCCTCGTCATCGTGGAACTCCTCGGTGTCGTCGTTGACGTTCGCGGCAGTCGATGCCGCTGCGGAGAGCGTGCCAGCTGCTCCACGGCCTTGTCAATCGTTATCGATAACGTTTTCTAACCGTGATGTGTCCGCTGGCGGAACGCTGTTGCGGCGGTACGGTGAGCACATGCAGACCGCCGTCGACCACACGCCCGGACCGGGGCGGGTCACGATCGCGGACGTCGCGCGTGCCGCCGGCGTCTCGATCCCGACCGTGTCGAAGGTGGTCAACAACCGCGACGGCGTGGCGCCCGCGACCATGCTCCGCGTCCAGGAGGTGGTCGAGCGCCTGGGCTACGAGACGTCCCTCGTCGCGCGCAGCCTGCGGAGCTCCCGCACCAACGTCATCGGCATCCTGGTCCCCGAGTTCGAGCCGTTCTCGACCGAGCTCCTGCGCGGCGTCTCGGCGGCGACCACGGGGACCGGCTACGAGCTGCTCGCCTACGCCGGACTCGAGGCCGGCACGGGGCAGCCCGGGTGGGAACGCCGCTCGCTCTCACGCCTGTCCGGAACGCTCATCGACGGCGCCATCGTCGTGACCCCCTCCGCCGCCCTGTCGGGAGCGTCGATCCCCGTCGTGGCGATCGACCCGCACACCGGGCCGGAGGGCCACGCGACCGTCGACACCGACAACGTCGCCGGGGCCCGGGACGCCGTGGACCACCTGCTCGAGCTCGGGCACAGCCGCATCGCCCACGTGCAGGGGCGCAGTGACCTGGCGTCGTCGCAGCTCCGCGAGACCGGCTACCGGGACGCCCTCGCCGCCGCCGGCATCGCGGTCGACGAGCGACTCGTGCGCGCCGGTGACTACCAGGAGGAGCGCTCGGCAGCCGTCGCGCACGAGCTCCTCACGCTGCCCGACCGGCCGACGGCGGTGTTCGCCGCGAACGACTCGTCGGCCATCGGCGTGCTGCACGCCGCGGCGTCGCTGGGGCTGCGCGTGCCCGAGGACCTGTCGGTCGTCGGGTTCGACGACGTCCCGCAGGCATCGACCACGACCCCGCCGCTCACCACCGTGGCCCAGCCGCTCGCCGAACTCGGCGCGAGCGCGGTCGCGATGCTCCTTGCCATGCTCCGCGGCGAGCCCACGAGCGACCACGTGCGTCTGCGCTCGACGCTGCGCGTCCGGAGCAGCACGGCGCCGGCGCACGCCTGAGGCGCGCGGCCGCTGCGCGGCGCGCAGCCGGCACCGCGTCTCCCGTCGGTACGGCGAGCGGGCCACATCCGTCACGCTCGGCGCTGCTGACGACCGATCGCACCCGCCCGACGCACGCCCGCGGCGTGTCGTACCCGCTCAGCCGTCGCGACCGGTCGACGGACGGGAGGCACGCAGCGACCTGGCACCGCGCCTCCCGTCCGGCGGTGCTCGCCTGCTGCGCGGCGGCGAGTCGTCCGCGGAAGCGACAGTGCGCCGCGGTCGGGAGACGGAAGCGTGTCGCTCCCGCGGCGCGGAGCTTCGCGGCGCCCGCGGCCGCGGCGCCTGCGGCCACGGCGCCTGCGGCACAACCGAAGGCATGTCGCGCCACGACGTTCCGTGGCGCGACGTGCTCCTGGTTGTGCGCGAGCACGTCGCGCCGGCCGGCGCGACGCTGGCGCCGTCGCCGCGCGACCCGCCGCTCAGCGCTCAGCGCCGCAGCGTCTGCTTCGGGTACTCGCCGAAGCGCTCGGCGTAGGACGCCGAGAACCGCCCGAGGTGCGCGAAGCCCCACCGGCGCGCGATGTCCCCGACGGCACCGGCCTGCGGTCCTGCCTCAAGGAGCTCCTCGTGCACGCGGTCGAGCCGCACGTGGCGCAGGTAGGTCAGCGGGGAGACGTCGAAGACCCGCCGGAAGGACTCCTGGACGGACCGCACGCTCAGCCCCGCGGCCTCGGACAGGTCGACGATCGACACCGGTTCGGCGGCGTGCGCGTGGATGTACTCCACGGCGGCCCGGAGCCGGGCGTTCCGCGGCTGCTCCAGCACATCGGGCAGGTCGTCGCTCTGCGGCGGGAACATGTCGAGGAAGACCTCGGCAGCGGTGACCTTCGCGTCCTGCCACGCGTCCGAGTCCGGTCCGCCGACGCGCAGCGCCCGGGACAACGCCGTCAGGGCACCCTGCCAGCGGTGCTCGATCGACTCGTCGGCACCACGTCGCGCGTCGAACCGCATCGGCCGGTCGGCGACGTCCGCCCGCGCCGTGGCGACACGTCGGACGAACTCGCGGTCGAAGTGCACCAGTCGCTGGTCGTAGTCGGCGGTGACGAAGCCGAACTCCTCGTCGGCGGGGAACATCACCGGGGTGTCGTGCAGCATGGGCCAGCGCTCACCGCGCATCTCGAGCTCACCCGTGCCGGCGCTGATCCACGTGACGACGTAGTCGACCGAGCCGACGGGCATCCAGCCCCGGATCTCGCCGTGCATCTGGGAGCGCCGGATGGTGACCTCGCTGTCCCCGATCGCGGTGTAGCGGTAGTCGAACCGCCCGTGGGACGGCACGGCGCTCCACCGCTCCCCCGCGTAGATGCCGCCGAGGTCGCGGACGGCGGTGTCCGGGCGCGTCCCGGACACCTCGAACCGCACCGGTGCGATGGTCTCCTCGGCGCCGAACGCCTCGATCAACGGGTCAGCCACGGCAGGTCCGTCGGCGTGGATCTGTCCAGATGGCGCATGCTTCCTCGTTATCCGGATACGGTTCTGGGGTGGGTGCCGCGTAGTGTCGCGCACGACCGATGCGCACGGAGGGGGCGATCACGTGAGTGAGATCGACCTGACGGCGGCGATCACCCGGCTCGAGGCCGCGATGGGTGCCCTCCGCGGCCGACTGCGCGAACGCCTCTCCGTCTCCGGCTCGGACCTCACGGTCCTGCAGTTCGTCGCCCGCGCCGCTGCGGCCGACCGGACGGTCCGGGTGAAGGACCTCGTGTCGCACCTCGGCCTGACGGGCCCGGCGGTCACCGGGACGGTCGACCGGCTCGAACGCGCCGGGCACCTGTGCCGCGTGCCGAACCCGGAGGACGGCCGCAGCCGGTTCATCGAGCTGACGCCGGAGACACAGCGCGCCTACGCCGCGGCGATGGACAGCACGAACGAGCACCTGCACGAGCTCCTGTCCTCCTTCTCCGAGCGCGAGACCTCGCGGTACGTCCGCGTGATCGATCGTGTGATCGAGGCGCTCGAGTACGGCGCTCCGACCCCCTGACGGCAGGCTACGGGCGGCCGAGGACCCTGCTCGAACGTTTGTCCAACAAGCGCAGTTAGGTAACTTCCCGACCTATCTTGCCGGACGCGGAGCCGCCGTGCCCGTACCGTCGCCACTGGGTACCCCCACACGGGGGTGGATCAGGGAAACGGGGAGGAACCATGGGTTCGTACCAGTCCGAGCCGGGCATCGACCCGGTGCGCATCGAGACGTTCCGCCGGATGCGCAAGCGGTGGAAGTACGGCGAGCTGCAGGACGTGAACGGCCTGTACGCCGACTTCTTCACCGACACCGCCCGCGACCGACGTCGCTGACGGCACGGCACCGTCCGGGCCGCGACGAGCGCGCACCGGCCGGGTGACGGACGGGAGGCCCGTGGCGGGATCGCCACGGGCCTCCCGTCCGTCACGGGACCGACGAACGGTCTGCGGTCACCGATGCTGCGGACGTCACCCCTTGACCGCTCCGCTGGTGAGCCCGGAGACGATCGAGCGGCGGAACACCAGCACGAGGATGACGATCGGGATCGTCGCGGCGACGCTCGCCGCGAAGATCTGCGCGAACGGCACGGTGAACTGGGTCCCGAACAGGGCGATGCCGACCGGGATGGTCCGGAACGAGTTCTCGCTGTTGAAGGTGAGCGCCATGAGGAACTCGCTCCACGACGCCGTGAACGTGAAGACGCCGACGGTGAACAGTCCGGGCTTCGCCATCGGCAGGATCACCGACAGTACGGTGCGCCAGGCGCCGGCGCCGTCGATCTCGGAGGCCTCCTCGATGGTGGAGGGGATCCCCTGCAGGTAGTTGCGCATGATCCAGATGGCGAACGGCAGGTTGAAGGCGACGTACGGCACGATCAGGCCCGGGTACGAGTTGAGCAGCCCGAGGTTCCGCTCGAGCAGGTACAGCGGCGTCAGGACCGCGATCGCCGGGAAGACCGACAGCATGAGCAGCGAGGTCATGATCGCCGTCCGGCCCTTGATCCACCGCCCGGCGAGGGCGTAGCCGGCGAGGAACGACAGTGCCAGCACGACCACGGTGGTGGCCACCGACACCACGATGCTGTTGACCATGTACTGGCCGAGGGCGTTGTCGCGGAAGGCCACGACGAAGTTGTCGAACGTGAGCGACCGCGGCACGACGGTCGGCGGCGACTGCGCGATCTCCGACGACGGCTTGAGCGACGTGGAGACGAGCCAGTAGAGCGGCAGCGCGGTGAGCACGGCGATGACGACACCGCTGACGTTGACGGTGTTGACCCACTTCCGCCAGCCCTTGCGGACACGTTGACGGGGCATCAGGCATCCCCTCCCTTCGCCTGGTTCCGGAACGCCCGCAGGAAGAGCAGGCACCCGACGGCCACGATGACCGCGGTGCTGGTCGCGATCGCTGCGCCCGGTCCGATGTTGATGTCCTGGAAGAGCACCTTGTAGCCCATGATCGCGAGCGACTGGGTGGTGGTGCCCGGTCCGCCGTTCGTCAGCACGAACGGCAGGTCGAAGACGCCGAACGCCTGCAGCACGCGGAACAGGACCGCGATCGTCAGGGTCGGAGCCAGCTGCGGGACGACGACGCGCCAGAACGTCTGCCACCCGTTCGCCCCGTCGAGCTCGGCGGCCTCGTAGAGGTCCTCCGAGATCTGGACGAGGCCCGCGAGCAGGATGATCGCCACGAACGGCGTGGTCTTCCAGATGTCCGCGACCATCAGACCCGTGATCGCGGGGACCGGTTCGCCGAGGATCACCGGGGCGTCACCGAACAGCCCGAAGAACCACGTCGCGACGCCGTACGTCGAGTCGTAGATGTACTTCCACAGCTGTGCGTTGACGATCGTCACGAGCGACCACGGCACGAGGAGCAGCGCGAGCATCCAGCCGCGGGTGGCCCCGAGCCGTTCGAGCACCAGGGCGACGAGCATGCCGAGGACGAGCTCCACGGACACCGTGACGACCGTGTACAGCACCGTGAAGCCGAGCGCCCGGTACCAGTCGGCGCTCTGCAGCAGGGCCGCGTAGTTGCCGAGGCCGAAGCCCTGGATCGTGAAGCCGTCGTAGCCGATCTCGACGTCCGCGAAGCTCAGGACGATCGAGTACACCACCGGGAAGATCGTGACCGCGGCGACGACCAGGAGCGCCGGGGCGGCGAAGCCCCACGCACCCCGGGCACGGACGCGCTCCATCCGCGACCGAGCGCTCGTCGGGCGGTACCCGTCGGGCCTCCTCCCCGGAGTCCGTCCCCCGCCCGCACCGGCTGCGCCGGCCGGCGTCCGCGTCGCGGTGCCGGCGCTCACAGCGCGTCCCCGGTCAGGGCGAGCGAGATCGCGGAGGCCATCGCGCGGGTGCCGCCGTCGACGGAGGCCTGCCCGCCGAGGATGCTGTTGCCGTTCTGGTACACGCCCTGCGAGACCTTCGGGTAGTACGCCGTCGAGGTCGGACGGGGAACGAGCGTGATGCCCGCCGCGGTGTCGTACGTCGGGCGGTTCTGCCGCTTCGCGTCGTCGCTGACCAGGCTCGCGCTGCGGGCCGGCAGGACACCGCCCTCGCGGGTGAGGAACTGCTGCGCCGTCTCGCTCGACATCCAGGCCGCGAAGGTGAGCGCCGCCGCGGGCTGCTGGGTGTGCGGGTTGATGTAGTTCCCCCACCCACCGATCGTCGAGTGGTGCTCGTCCGTGCCGTCGAAGGTCGGGCGCGCGGCGAGACCGACCTTGCCCGCGACCGCGGAGTCCGGCCCGTTGGCGATGCCCCACGCGTACGACCAGTTGCGCAGGAACGCGGCGCGACCGCCTGCGAAGGCGTCGTTCGTGTCCTGCTCCTGGTACGTCAGGGTCGCGCGCGGTGCGGCGCCGTCGGTGATGAGCGACCGCATGAACTCGAAGGCGCGCTTCGTCTCCGAGCTCGTGGTCGCGGGCTTCGTCAGGTCGTCGTTGAGCAGCGAGCCGCCCGCGTCGGCGACGAACTCGGTGACGTTGCACGTGAGGCCCTCGTACACGTCGCCCTGGAACGCCAGCCCGTAGTCGACGTCGCCCGTGTCGACGAGCTTCGCGGCGGTCTCCTTGACCTCCTCCCACGAGCGCGGGACCTGGAACCCGTGCTTGTCGAGCAGGTCCTGCCGGTACAGGAAGAACGACTCGTCGATGTAGAGCGGGAACATGTAGTAGGTCCCGTCGACGCTGGCGGCCAGCCGGAGTCCCTCGGGGAACTGCTCGAAGAAGTCCTCGCCGACGAGCTGGTTCACCGGGGTCGCGAGCTTGTTCTTCGCGAACTGCCCGGGCCACGCGACGTCGCCCAGGTACACGTCCGGTGTCGGGCTCCCAGCGGCGATCTGCGTCGTCAGGCTGGTGCGGTTCGTGTCGGTGTCGCTCGGGGCGCTGACGATCCGCACGCGGATGTTCGGGTGCTCCTTCTGGAACTCCGCGATCAACCGGCGACGGAGGTCACCGCCGTCCTTCGAGGCCACCTGCCCCGCCCACCAGCTGATCGTGACGTCGCCCTCGGGCGGGTCGGTGGGCCACTGCTCGACGGTGGTGCGCTCCGGCCGGGTGGAGCAGCCGGCGAGCAGCAGCACCCCCGTGCCCCCCAGCAGGAAGAGCCTGCGGTCGATTGCCATCCGTCCTCCTCGACGAAGGGTGCGCGAGCACCCGGCGATCACGTGGCACCACAGAACCAAGCGCGCCTGAGCGACCGCACAGGGAGCCTGAGTAGGCGACGGACGGGAGGCTCGGTGCGGGCCCGCCACGAGCCTCCCGTCCGAGGCGTGGCCGCGCGGGTCAGCGGGTGGGTGCGGGGGCCGTCGACTCGGCGGGGCGGAGCACGCAGGGCAGCAGGAAGTGCGGCAGCTCGACGGACGTACCGTCGAGGCGGTCGATCAGCGCGTCGGCCGCGCGCACGCCGAGCTCGCGGCCGGGCGCGATCATCGTCGACAGGCGGGGGTGGTGCTGGTCCCCCGCCGCGGCCGACGACGCGATGCTGAGCACCGAGACGTCGTCCGGCACCCGTCGACCCGCGGCGTAGAGCCCGACCAGCAGACCGGCGGACGAGTCGTCCTTCATCACGAGCACCGCGGTGACGTCCGGGTCCGCCTCGAGCAGGCGTCGGGCGGCGTCGCGACCGCCCTCGCTGCCGGGCCCCGCGGTGATGATCGTCCCCGCACCGCCGCGCTCGGCGACCGAGCGGCGGAAGGTGTCCTCGACCCGCAGGTGCGGTGCGTACCCGGCCATCGGTGTGCCCTCGAGGCTCTCGAGCACGAGCCCGAAGCGCCGGTGGCCGAGACCCTGCAGGTGGTCGAGACCGTCCTCGATGGTGGTCTCGAAGTCGATGTCCACGTACGGCAGCTCCGCGGCGTCGCGCGTCCGGCCGATCAGGGTGAAGGGCACCCCGAGCTCGGACAGCTTGACCACGCGCGGGTCGTCCATCCGCACCTCCATGAGGACGACGCCGTCGACGAGACCGCCGGAGACGAGGTCGTCGAGGTCCTCGCCCGCAGGGTCGACGGGCCAGAGCACCAGGTGGTACCCGCGTTCGGACGCCCGCTCGGCGGCGTTCATGAAGAACTCGGACGTGGTCGGGCTGAAGCGGTTGCCCGTCGTCGGGAAGAGCAGGGCGATGATCCGCGTCCGCCGACTGGCAAGCGCGCGCGCAACGACGTTGCCGCGGAACTTCAGCTCGCGCATCGCCGCGGTGACCTTCGCCGTCGTCGCCGGCGTGACGTACTTCGTGCCGTTCACCACGAACGACACCGTCGCGATGGAGACGCCGGCGCGGTCGGCGACCTGCTGCATCGTGGCCATCGGCCCCTCCTGATCGATCGGCACCGTCGGGTTCCGTGCACGTCCGGCGGCAGGCCGGCGACGGTGCCGTCCTGCTCCGCGTGCACTGCGGTGGTCACGAGCATAGACCCGCACCGGAACCAGAAAAGCGCTTTACAGGTGAAGCGCTTCTCTGTTAGCTTCTCGCCCCAGGACCACCGCGACGACGACGTCAGTGGAGTCGACGCACCGTGTCCTTCCCCGCATCCGCGAAGAGAAGAGCAGTGCAATGAAGCCTGGTTTCCGCTCCACGTCCCGCCGGGGCCGCGCCCTCGTCGGCGCCGCCGCGATCGTCGCGACGGTCCCCCTCGTCCTGGCCGGGTGCTCCGGCTCCGGCAACGCGTCGTCGTCCGGCGGCGGCGGCAAGACCCTCACGATCGAGGACTACTACGACGCCAACTACGACCCCGTGTACCAGCAGTGCGCGAAGGACGTCGGCGTCGAGGTGAAGATCAACCACGTCGCCGGCGCCGGCCTCATCTCGAAGGTCCTGCAGCAGGCGTCGTCGCGCACCCTGCCCGACGTGCTCATGCTCGACAACCCCGACGTGCAGCAGATCGCCTCGTCCGGTGCACTGTCCGACCTCGCCGACTACGGCCTCGACGCGGACGACGACGTCCCCGGCGTGAAGGGCGCGAACACGTTCGAGGGCAAGCTCTACGGGCTGCAGCCGAACACGAACTCCATCGCGCTGTACTACAACAAGAAGCTGCTCGACGAGGCAGGCGTCCAGCCGCCCAAGACGTGGGACGAACTGCAGGAAGCCGCGAAGAAGCTCACGAACGGGTCGACGTACGGCTTCGCGATGAGCAACATCAACACCTACGAGGGCACCTGGCAGTTCCTGCCGTTCTTCTGGTCGAACGGCGGCGACGAGAAGGACATCGCGACGCCCGAGGCCGCGCAGGCGCTGCAGCTCGTGCAGGACCTGCAGGACGACGGCTCGATGTCGAAGAGCTCGATCAACTGGGCGCAGGCCGACGTCAACAACCAGTTCATCGCCGGCAAGGCCGCGATGATGATCAACGGTCCGTGGCAGCTGCCGGCGCTCAAGAAGGCGAAGGACCTGGAGTTCGACAGCGTCCCGATCCCGACGCGCACCGGGTCCGAGACCGTCGCCCCGCTCGGCGGCGAGGCCTTCACCGTCCCGCAGACCGGGAACAAGGACACGATGCAGCTCGCCGGCAAGTTCGTCGGGTGCCTGAACAGCGACAAGATGCAGGCCGTCCTGGCCGGGGTCAGCGGCAACGTGCCCACCAACATCGAGGTCGGCAAGAAGTGGGCCGAGGACCACGCCGACGTGGCCTCGTTCGTCACCACCGTGCAGACCGCCCGGGCCCGGACGGCCGAGCTCGGACCGGACTGGCCCAAGGCCGCCACGAGGATCTACACCGCCGTGCAGCTCGCACTGACCGGCAAGGCCGACCCCGAGCAGGCGCTCGAGCAGGCGCAGTCGCAGAACCAGTAGCGGAGCCGGGGAGCCGGTCGCGAGACCGGCTCCCCGTTCCCTGACGGAAGGACCTGACATGAGCGCCTCCACGCAGATCCGGCCCCGGGCGACGACGCCCGCGGCCCCCGCCCGCCCCGGACAGCGCCGCGCGCGCCTCCGGTCGTCCATCACCCGCTGGCTGTTCGTCGTGCCGGCCGCGGTGTTCGTGGCCCTGTTCTTCGGCTACCCCGTGGTCAAGAACATCCTGATGTCGTTCCAGGACTACACGACGAAGACCTTCTTCACCGGCGAGGCCCCCTGGGTCGGCCTCGGCAACTACATCGCGGTCTTCTCGAGCAGCGTCTTCACGACCAGCGTCGTCAACACCGCCCTGTTCACCGCGGGCTCGATCGTCCTGCAGTTCGTCCTCGGCCTCGGCCTCGCGCTGTTCTTCCGGCGGCACTTCCCGCTGTCGGGCTTCCTGCGCGGCCTGCTGCTCCTGCCGTGGCTGCTCCCCCTCATCGCCTCGAGCGCGGTGTGGAAGTGGCTGCTCGACCAGGACAGCGGTGCGCTGAACCAGCTGCTCGGCGTCGTCGGCATCGGCCCCGTGCCGTGGCTGGTCAGCCCGAGCCTGGCCCTCATCGCCGTCATCGGCGTGAACGTCTGGCTCGGCATCCCCTTCAACACGACGATCCTGTACAGCGGGCTGCAGTCCGTCCCGCCGGAGCTCTACGAAGCGGGCGCCCTCGACGGTGCCACCGGCGTCAAGGCGTTCTGGTACATCACCTGGCCGAGCATCCGGAGCGTCGTGAGCGTGGTGATCGTGCTCGGGGTCGTCTACACGCTGAAGGTCGTCGACATCATCCTCGGCCTGACCGGCGGCGGTCCCGCGAACTCGACGCAGACGCTCGCCACGAACGCCTACCACCAGTCGTTCATCAACTTCCAGTTCGGCATCGGAGCCGCGGTGAGCAACGTGCTCATCGTCGTCTCGTTCGTCTTCGCGATGGTCTACATCGCGATCTCCCGGAAGGCGGTCGACGAATGAGCGTCGGACTCGCGAACCAGACCATCACCGTCACCCGTGCGATCACGACGAAGCGGAGCGCACGAGCGCCCCGCCCGCGCCGCACCGCGAAGGGGTTGCCGTTCACCATCCTCGGGATCGTGTTCCTCGCGATCATGGTCTTCCCCGTGTACTGGATGGTGAACACGAGCCTCCAGGCCACCTCGGGAGCCGCCACCGCGACCTGGTTCCCGTGGAACCCGACGTTCGCCGGCTACCGGGCGGCCTTCGCCCAGCAGGGGCAGAACTTCGTGTCGAGCATGATCATCGGCCTCGGCACCGTCGTGCTCACGCTGGCGATCGCGACCCCGGCGGCGTACGGCCTCGCCCGGTTCCGGATGCGCGGCACGAAGGTGTTCCTGCTCGTGCTGCTCATCACGCAGATGATCCCCGGCATCGTGATCGCCAACGCGCTGTACACGCTCTTCAACAACGTCGGGCTGCTCAACAGCTACGTCGGGCTGATCCTGGCCGACAGCGCCGTGCAGGTGCCCTTCGCGATCCTGCTCATGCGGGCGTTCATGGAGTCGATCCCGCCGAGCCTGGTCGAGGCCGCGCTCGTCGACGGGGCGAACGACCTGCGTGCCTTCGTGTCGATCGTGCTGCCGATCAGCCGCAACGCCATCGTCACCGCGGCACTCTTCACGTTCCTCGGCGCGTGGGGCGACTTCCTCATCGCGCTCACGCTCACCTCGACCGACGCGGTCCGACCGATCACGCTCGGCATCTACAACTACATCGGCTCGAACGTCACCGACTGGGGACCCGTCATGGCGACGTCGGTCCTCGCGTCCCTGCCGGCGGCCGTGCTCCTCATCGTCGCCCAGCGCTACATCTCCGCCGGTGCACTCGGCGGGGCGGTCAAGTGACGACCGCCCCCGACGTGCTCCACGCCACCCCTCCAGGAAGGCCCACACCATGACCACCACCCCGCTGCGCATCACCGTCTGGGGCGAGAACGTCCACGAGCAGGTCGAGCAGCACGTCGCCGAGCGGTACCCGGACGGCATGCACGGCGCGATCGCCGACGGCATCCGCGAGAACCTGCCGGACGCCGTCGTCCGCACCGCCACCATGCAGGAGCCCGAGCACGGGCTGACCGATGCCGTGCTCGCCGAGACCGACGTCCTGACCTGGTGGGGGCACGCCGCCCACGCCGACGTCGACGACGCCGTGGTCGACCGCGTCCACAAGCACGTGCTGTCCGGCATGGGGCTCGTGGTCCTGCACTCCGGCCACTGGTCGAAGATCTTCGGCAAGCTCATGGGCACCACCTGCACCCTGCGCTGGCGGAGCGAGCACGACCAGGAGCTCGTCTGGACCGTGAACCCGCAGCACCCGATCACCCGCGGTGTCCCGAACCCGATCGTCATCCCCGAGCAGGAGATGTACGGCGAGTACTTCGACGTGCCCACGCCCGACGAGCTGGTCTTCATCTCCGGGTTCACCGGCGGCGAGGTCTTCCGGAGCGGCATGACCTACCGCCGCGGCCTGGGGAGGATCTTCTACTTCTCCCCCGGTGACCAGGACTTCCCCGTGTACCACCACCCGGACGTCCGACGGGTGATCGCGAACGCGGCCGAGTGGGCGCGACCGGAGCGCGAGCGCGAGCTGCCGACCCTGCGCCGCTACGACCTCGGCGAGTACTTCGACGGGCAGCACTACCGCGGCCCGTTCGACGACGCACCCGAGGACGAGCTCGCCGAGCCGACCGAGCCGACCGAGCCCGCTGAGCCCGCCGAGGCCCGCGCATGACCGAGCACGCCCCGCTGCGGGTCGTGCAGGTCGGCGCCGGCGGCATGGGCCGCGCGTGGCTCGGGACGGTCGCCGCCGACCCGGACGTCCAGCTCGTCGGAGTCGTCGACCTCGACCTCGACGCCGCCCGCGCCGGGGCCGAGCTCGCCGGGTCCCCGACGATCCCGGTCGGTCGTGACCTGCCCGCGCTCCTGGCGGAGACCGGTGCCGAGGCCGTCCTCGACATCACGGTGCCCGTCGCCCACCACCCGGTGACGATGGACGCCCTGCACGCGGGACTCCCCGTCCTCGGCGAGAAGCCCGCGGCGCAGACCGTCGCCGAGGCGCTCTCCCTCGCGGCCGCCGCCGAGGCCACCGGGCAGCTGTTCATGGTGTCGCAGTCGCGCCGCTACAACGACCAGCTCGTGGCCTTCCGGCAGCACGTCCGCGCGCTCGGCGGGGTCGGCAGCCTGAACACCCGGTTCGCGAAGGCCCCGCACTTCGGCGGCTTCCGCGAGGAGATGGACGACGTCCTGCTCCTCGACATGGCGATCCACGCCTTCGACTCCGCCCGCTACGTGCTCGAGCGCGACCCGGTGTCGGTGTACTGCGAGTCGTGGAACCCGTCGTGGTCCTGGTACCGCGGTGACGCGGACGCCGCCGCGGTGTTCACCTTCGAGGACGACGTCCGGTACGTCTACGACGGCTCGTGGTGCGCGCCCGGCGACGAGACGTCGTGGAACGGTGACTGGCGCGCGTCGGGAGCGTCGGGGTCGGCGTCGTGGGACGGCGACCACGACCCGTCGAGCGTGATCGACGACGCACCCGGCACGCCGGCGGGTGCGCCGGGGGTCGGCACGGAGATCGCCGGGGCGCTCGCGTCCTTCGTGCGGGCCGTCCGGACCGGGGTCACCCCCGACGGCGAGGTGCACGGCAACGTCATGAGCCTGGTGATGGTGGACGCGGCGATCGCCTCCGCCCGCTCGGGACAGCGCGTCGTGGTCGACGACGTGCTCGAACAGGCGCACGCGACGGCGCTCGAGGTCGAGCGGGACGACGCCGTCCGGGAGCGGCTCGCCGCGTGGGGGTCGGTGCGGCAGGCGCTCGCCTCCGCGCCGGACCGGACGCCCGCGGGCTGACGCAGGCACGCACGGACGGGAGGACGGTGCCGGCCGGCACCGCGCCTCCCGTCCGTCGCTGTTCGCGCCACCCTGCCGGACGGATCCGCGCGTAGCAAGCGGATCCGCGCGTACGAGGTCGTTCCTCCTGACCAGGTACGCGCGGTTCCGCTTCCCACTCCAGGCGTGATGGGAAGGAACGGGCACGCGACACACGGCCGGCTCGTCCGGCATCCGCGACCAGGACGCGAGTGCAGCTCAGGGCGATTACGGTTGCTCCGTGCGTGGACACCGGGCGTCGACCAGCGGGCAGCCGACCCCGGTCGTGCTCGTCACCGCCGACCCGCGTCGTCGTGCGGCACGGACCCCCTGGCGGCGGGTGCTCGTCGGGGTCGTCGTCGCCGCGCTGCTCGGCGGCGCCGTCGTCGCGACCGCGGGCACCCTCGTGTCGCAGCGCGTCGCCGAGTCCTTCGCCGTGCGGGACGCCACCGCCGACACCGCCGCGCTCGCCCGGGTGGTGGTGGAGCCCGCCCTCGTGGACGACGTCACCAGCGGCGACCCGGACGCCCGAGCCGTCGCCCGCGCACGACTCGACGGCGCCCTGGCCGGCGAGTCCCGCGCCGGCTCGACGGTGCGCCTGAAGCTCTGGGGCGCGGACGGCACCGTGCTCTGGTCCGACGAACCCCGGCTCGTCGGCGAGCAGTTCCCGCTCTCCGACGAGGACCTCGCGGCGCTCCGGACCGACCGGTCCGACGCCGAGGTGTCCGACCTGGACGAGCCCGAGAACCGGTACGAACGCGGGCACGGACCGCTGCTCGAGGCGTACCAGGCGGTGCACACGCCCTCGGGTGAGGCCCTGCTGTTCGAGGCGTACCGACCGTACGACCAGGTCCTCGCCCGCGCCGCCGACCTGCGTGCCGCGTTCGCCGCGCTGGCGTTCGGCACCGTCGGGGTCGTGCTCGTGCTGCTCGTGCCGCTGCTGCTCTGGCTGCTCGTGCGGATCCGGACGGGCCAGCGGCTCCGCGAGCGGTTGCTCGGGCGCGCGCTCGACGCCGAGGCGGCCGAGCGCCGACGCCTCGCAGGCGAACTGCACGACGGTCCCGTGCAGGACGTCGCCGGGCTCGCACTCTCCCTCGGTGCGGTGCCCGAGACCCGTGCCGCCGCCGAGACGCTCCGGCAGGCGGTGTCCGCCCTCCGGACCTCGATGGCGACGATCCGCCCGGCCGCTCCCGGTCGCGACGGCCTGGGTGCCGCGCTCGACGACGCGTGCGCCCGTGCCCGGGCCGCGGGGGTGGTGACGGACGTCGACGTGCCGGAGCCGCTCGAGGCCTCCACGGCCGCGCGGACCGCGGTCGTGCGCTTCGTGCGTGAGGCGGTCTGGAACGCCGTGAAGCACGCCGACGCGACCCGCATCCGGGTGTCGGTGCGGGCCGACCGCGGGGACCTGGTGGTGCGCGTGTCCGACGACGGGGTGGGCTTCGACCCGCGGCTCCTCGACGGGCCGGCTCCCGCCGGGCACCTCGGCACGACGCTCCTGCGCGAGGTCGCCGAGGACACCGGGGGCGCGCTGCTGCTGCGGACCGCACCGGGGGCGGGGACCGCCTGGGAGCTGACGCTGCCCGCCAGGACGGAGTCGCTGCGGTGAGGGTCCTGCTCGTCGACGACCACGCCCTGGTCCGACAGGGCCTCCGCGCCGTGCTCGCGACCACGACCGACTGCGACGTCGTCGGCGAGGCAGGCACGGGTGAGGAGGCCACCGAGCGTGCCGCGTCCCTGCACCCGGACGTCGTCGTGATGGACCTCTCCATGCCCGGCGCGGGCGGGGTCGAGGCGACGCGGGTGATCCGCACCACGATGCCGGCGGTCCGGGTGCTCGTCCTCACCACCTTCTCCGACGACGACCGCGTGCGCGCTGCCCTGGCCGCAGGGGCGACCGGGTACCTGCTCAAGGACGCGGCCCCGGAGGAGGTCGTCGCCGCGGTCCGCTCGACGGCGCGCGACGAGGCGCCCGTCGACCCCCGCGTCGCCCGTGCCCTGCTGCCGGGTGCGGGGCGGGACCGCGGACCGGCCCTGCCGCCCCGCGAGCGCGACGTGCTCGACCGCATCGCGCGCGGCCTGTCGAACCGCCAGATCGCGACCGAGCTCGGGATCGCCGAACGGACCGTGAAGGTGCACGTCGGATCGCTGTTCCGCCGCATCGGCGTCGCCGACCGGACGAGTGCGGCGCTCTGGGCCCGCGACCACGGCTGGTGACGACCCGGCCGTGCTCACGCCGGCGGAGCGGGTACTAGTACCAAGGTCCGATGGTGCCGCCTCCGCGTCCCGGCGACGATCGTCACGAGGGACGCGACCACCGCCGGCGCGTCGGACCAGCCCAGGAGGCACCCCATGACCATCCAGCGCACGCGACGCCGCACCACCGGCATCGCCACCGCGATCGCGCTCGGCGCCGTCGCCGCGGCGGCCCTCGTCGGGGTGTCCCCCGCGAACGCGTCCGGCAAGACGTCGACCGGCGGGGACTACGCCGTCACCGTGAACGGCACCACGACGAACCCCGCCGTCGGCAAGGACTTCAAGCTCAAGGACGTCGCCGTCACCGGCACCATCGCGGTCCGCGGCAAGCACAACGGCTTCGACATCCGCATCGCCGACCTCGGCGTGTACGACTACACGCTGACCGGGGCACCGGACACCCAGCGGATGGTGACGAAGCCGACCGTGGTGTTCGCCTCGAAGGTCCCGTCGCTCACCGCCGCGCAGCTCGCCGGCACGAAGCTCTCCTCGCTCGAGGTCCGCGACGACACGCTCGTGGCGATCTTCGGCACCGGCGCGGGCAAGTTCAAGATCCAGGCGAAGGACGGCGCCCAGGGCGGGATCTTCCAGATGGAGACCGAGTTCGCCCAGCCCGTGACGTTCACGCACACGCTCGGGGCCGGGCTGTTCTACTTCACCAACCCCTACACGGGGAAGATCAACTTCGGCGACGGCGTCGCGGCGGTGTCCTCGGGCAGCGACGCGCACCAGATGCTGCTCGGCAAGGACAGCCCGCAGGTCGCGACGAAGACCTCGCAGACCGCGACCACCACGACCTGGACGGTCCAGCCCGGCGGACGCATGGGTGGTGTGCTCGGCGAGGACGCGGTCGAGCTGTCGCAGGGCGCGACGAACTGCACGAGCGACTGCCAGGCGCAGAACCAGGTCCGCGGCTCCCTGCCGGTCCCCCCGGACCCGGTGGACCCGCAGCCGCTGCGCGTCGCCACGCACTGACGCGACCACGCGTCGGACTGGAGGCGCGGTGCCAGCTGGCACCGCGCCTCCCGTCCGTCGTTCCGTCCCGCCCGCCCGGCCCTGCCCGGCCCAGCCCGGCCCGAGACTCGGGCTCAGCGACGGTCCTCGTGCCGCCGACCGCGAGGACCGTCGGTCAGGACGAGACTCGGAGCCCGCTGCGACGGACCACGCCGCCCACGCGGGTCAGCGCGGGATGACCGAGAACATGAAGCGCTTCCGGATCATGTACCAGACCAGCAGGATCAGGGCCGTGTGGGCCGCGAAGCCGATCCAGCCGTTGAACCAGTTCACGCCCGGGATCGACGCGATGGCCAGCGCGAAGAAGACCTGCCAGACGAACACGTAGAGACTCGCCTGCCCGATCGGGATCCACAGCCACCCGATGACGGCGCTGATGGGCTTCCAGAACACGGTGAGGATCGCGTACGACACGATCGCGAAGAAGGCGATGTCGACCAGACGCCCCCACTGCAGGTCCACCCGCTGGTACGCCGTGTTGTACAGGTCGTTGTACATCGACGCGGGGAACGGTGCCGGGGTGAACCCGAAGTGGTCGCCCGCCCACACGTAGACGAGGAACGCGGCGTACCCGGTGATCCCGATGCCGATCAGGACCTTGCCGAGTCGGCCGGTCAGCGCTCCGATCACCTGGCGCCGGTAGTAGCCGAGCACCAGGCCGTGCGTGAAGACCACCTGCCAGGTGAGCAGCGGGAACACCGACTCGAACTGCGAGTTCAGCGGGCGGAACTCGGGGTTCAGCGCCTGGAACGCGTACAGCCCCCAGCTGACGAGGAGCAGCGCCCACCAGAAGCCACGCCGGATCGCCCACAGGAAGACGGGGATGAACAGGCTCAGCACCACGAACAGGCCCATGATGTTGAACGGCCACGGCCCCATCTCGAGCAGCAGGAACTGCCGGATCGCGAACCAGGGCGGCGGGTAGGCCAGCAGCTGCATCGCGTTCGGGTACAGGTCGTACACGCGACCCTCGGCGCCGACGCCACCGGTGCCGGTCCCCCGGTCGGTGAAGGTCGTGATGGCGTCGGTGTCCAGGAACGGCACGAAGCTCAGCGCGAAGACGACCACGATCACCGCCAGGGTGACGACGTACTGCTTCCGCGCCCGCTTCCACGCCCCGACGGCCGCCACCCACTCGCCGAACTTCTTGATCGCGAACGGGTACGTCATGCCGAGCACCATGCCGGACAGGAACACGAACATCTCGGCGCCGGTGATCGCTCCGGTGGCGTGCAGCGTGATGTACGAGTAGGGCCCGCCGATCTCGATGTGCGTGATCACCACCGCGAGGATGATGAACCCGCGGAAGAGGTCGAGGCGCAGGTCGCGCCCGGGCTTGCCGTCGTCGGGGTACCGCCAGCTCGGCAGCAGCCGTCCGACGAGCCCGCTCAGCAGGAACGCCGCTGCGAGGCCGAAGGCGCACCAGACGATCCACGCCATCTGGTCGCCGCCGGTCTCGTACTGCTGGCTGATCGCCGCGGCACCCTCCTGCGTCGTCACGCGCTCCGTCACCGGTCCGAGCACGAAGTCCCCGGCCTGTTCGAGGTCCGTCCGGAAGGACCCAGCGATCCCGGGGTCGGCCGTGTCCCGCCAGTCGGCGACGCGGTTGCCGGCCTCGGGCTCGCGCCGGTTCGTCTCGAGGAACGTCACGCCCCGGACCTCGGGGTGGTCCTGCACGGCGGCGATCACCTGCCGCCACCACGCCTGCTTGACCGGGAGCTCGGCCTCGCCGCGCAACGAGTGGTCGTACAGCGCGCCGGTGTCGAGGAGCATCGGCCGGTCCTCGCCCTGTGCGAAGCGCTCGGTGAACGTGCCCCCGGACTGCGTCTGCTCGTAGCCCCAGGTCTCGTCGAAGCGCGCCGCGACCTCGCCGTCCTGCGGGACCTCGTTGCGGGTCAGCGGGACGTCGCGGCCCGCGGCCTCGGTCGCCTTGCCCTTGCCGAAGAAGAACATCGACAACCCGACCCAGTCGACGCTCTCCGCGCCGGGCCAGTACGGGCCGTAGGGGTCGTCGGCGGCGGTGAGCCGGCCGTCGCCGTCGGTGTCCAGCTCGGCGACGTCGCTGCCCGACAGGGTCTGCAGCCGCCCGGCGGACTCGCCGAACGGGTAGCCCGCGCCGTACGACGGCGACCACACCATGGCAGCGTCGGAGTCGCCCGCGTGCACGGCCGCGGCCAGTGTCCGGAACGCCGGGACGAACGCGGTCGGCTGCTGTCCCCAGCGAACCCACGTGCCGTTCATCTGGGGAGCGAAGCGCACGAGCAACTGGGTGTCGTACTGCCGGTGGACCTCCTCGAACAGCCGGTTCGCCGCGGCGGCGTCGGCCTTCGTGAGGGACCGCAGCGACCGCGACGGCTCCAGGCTCACGGCGAGCACCGCGCCCTGGGTGGCCGCCGCGCGGGTCGCCCGCAGGAACTCGTTCCGTGCGCTGCGGTCGAAGGGGTACTCGATCTCGACGCCGTAGACCGACGGCGTCGCGCCGAGCCGGCCCTCGTACCCGTCGGGGGCGTCGCTCCCCCAGTCGAGGTCCGGGCCGAACCACACGCGCCCGTCGGAGGGCGTCTCGCCGGCACGACCCGGAGCCGACACGGCCGACGCGGGGAGCGCCCCGCCGAGCAGCAGCGTCCCGACGACGACGAGGAACGCGACGGCCTTCGCCAGCGCGCCCCTCACCGGTTGCACGCCAGGGTCCAGATGTTGTGGCCGCCGGTGTGCTCGTGCTCGAGGCGGTCGAGCGCGGCGATCGCCAGCGCGAGGCCGCGACCGCTCTCCTCGTCGGGGTCGGCCATGGTCACGGCGGACAGGTCGACGTCGGCGGGGCGCCCGTTGTCGGTGAGCACCGCGACGAGCTCACGGTCCGTGGCGCAGAGCTCCACCGTGTACCCGCGGCCGGCCTCGGCATCGGTGCGTCGCGTGTGCTCGACGATGTTGGCGGCGATCTCGGCGAGGGCGGTCTCGAGCGAGAAGCGGAGACGGGCGTCGTCGACCCCCAGGGTGTCCCACCAGGCGCCGAAGCGGTCCTGCACGACGTCGAGCGACCCGGCGACGGCCGGGACGTCGAAGGTCAGGTCGTGGTCGGTCACAGTGGGCCTCCTGCCGTCGAGGACACGTGTTCGGACTGCGGCGTCCCCGCCTCCGGTCCGCGGTAGAGCACGGCGCGGACGACGATGCTGAAGATGAACAGGTCGAAGATCACCCACGCGGTGTTCACGAGCGGCGCGATGCCGTCCGCCTGGCCCGTGGCGTACCGGATCGCGATCATCACGAGGGCGGCGACGAGTGCACCCATCGCGTACAGCTGGGGCTTCACGAGGTCCCACCGCGGTCGCTGGTCGGACTCGTCCTTGACCTTCGGCGTGACCCGGAACCCCAGTGGCTTGCCGCGGAACACGTTCTCGAACGCGCTCGTCACCGACTCGATCCAGACGGGGAACAGCGCGAGCGAGTACTGCTGCCCGCGCCACGTGGGTCTGCCGGCGGCCACCACCCAGAACAGCAGCTGGTTGAGCACGAGGAACGGGATGAGCCGCACGAAGAAGTCGACGCTGTAGGCCTGCACGGGCACGACACCGAACGACAGGCAGAGCACCGGGGCCGCGATGTACACGATCGCCGCGAAGCCCGACAGGTAGCTCCACATGGTCGAGAAGTACATGAGGCGCTGCCCCCACGACAGGCCCTTCTGCACGAGGGGGTTCTCGCGGAAGAAGACCTGCATGGTGCCCTGCGCCCAGCGGAGTCGCTGCACGAGCATGGTCGGCAGGTCCTCCGGCGCGAGGCCCTTCGCCAGGATCTCGTCGTGGTACGCGGACCTCCATCCCAGGCCGTGGAGGCGCATCGCGGTCGCCATGTCCTCGGTCACGGAGATCGTGGCGAGCGGCATGATCGGCTGGGCCTCGTCGTCGCGGTTCACGTCGAGCGCCCGGGCGAGCACCGCGATGGACTCGATCGCGGCCACCGGCGAGGCATCCCGTCGTCCGAGCACGTCGAGGGCAGCGTCGTCGAGACCGGCGAAGGTGTCCGCCTCGGTCGACATCGCGGCGAGCTCCTGCAGGTCACGGCGGACCGACTCGAGGTCGGCGGCGGCGAACCGGTACGCGATCGCGTCGATGCCGCGCTGGAAGTCGTAGGTGACGTCGCCGAGCGGTTCGCCGCGGTCGATCTGGTCACGGGCACGGTCGACGACCTGCTCCGCACCGTCGAGCGCGTCGAGCACCCGCGGGTCGGTCTCGGTCTCGCGGGCTCGTGCGAGCAGCTTCCGCGACGTCTTGATGGTCCGCTCGACGGACTCCTCGACCTCGCGCACGTAGCGGGTCACGCCGAGCTGCATGAGTGCCTCGCGCCGCAGGATCGCGTTCGACCCGCAGAAGAACGCCGCGTTCCAGCCGTCCTTCGACTGCTGGATGGGCCCGTAGAACAGCGGCGCCTGGCTGCCGAGCAGGTCGGCCTCGGGCACGTTCTCGAACCACTGCGGCGTCTGGACCAGCGCCATCCGCTCGTCCTTGAAGTAGCCGAGCGTCCGGTCGAGGATCGACGGCTCCGGGACCTGGTCGGCGTCGAGGATGAGCAAGAACTCGCCCTGCGTCGCGAGCAGCGCGTTGTTGAGGTTGCCGGCCTTCGCGTGCCGCGGCCGGTCGACCCAGTCGGCACCGCGCGTGATCACGCCGATGCCGAGGGACTCGGCGGCGGCGCGCATCTCCGGGCGGTTGCCGTCGTCGAGGATCCACGTGGCGTGCGGGTGCGTGATCGCCTTCGCCGCACGGGCGGTGCGGACGACCAGCTCGACCGGCTCGTTGTACGTCGTGATGAAGACGTCGACGGTGACGTCCCCGGCGGGCTTCGTCGGCGGTTCCCCGCGCTCGCGGAGTCGCCAGGCGCCGAAGGCGAACAGCAGCGAGTCGATCACGCTGTAGGTCTCCGCGAGGATCAGCGGCACCGCGATCCACCACGAGTGCCAGTTCACCGAGCCGACCCAGCGCCAGACGATGTAGTTGACGCCGGCGATCGACGCGAGGAGCGCGACGGTGCGCACGGTCGCGAGCCGTTTGGTCGGGGTGCCGGTGGTGAGTCGGCGACGGTCCTGACGGCTGACGTCGAGCGCGGTCATCGGCGTCCTTCCTGCTGCAGCCGGCGAGCGCTGGGTGAGTGCGCCGTACCGCCCTGTCTACCGCAGGCAGGGCACCGCTGTCAGCCCGCCGCCCCGTCCACGGGGTGAGATCGGCTCATCCGGGCGCTGCGAGCCCCAGATCGTGCGCGAGGCGGACGATCACCTCGTCGAAGTACGCCGCCGGGTCGGTCACCGAGCCGACCGCGTGCCCGAACAGCTCGAACGACAGGACGCCGAACACCGTCGTCCAGGCGATCAGGGTCCGCAGGACGACCTCGGGCGAGGGGTCGTCGTGGAGGCCGCGCTCTCGTGTGTAGGCGACCGCGTCGGCGACGGCGCCCGGCGCTGCGGGCCGCGAGCCGATCGTGGGACCGGCACCGAGCCTCCAGTCCGGAGCCAGCTCGGACCCGGCGACCCCCGACCACGCGTCGGTGACGACGCGGACGAGCACGTGCGTCGTCCGCGAGGCGGGCTCGACCGTGTCCTGCGGTGCGACGTACCCGGGCACGGGTGAGCCGTACAGGAGCGCGAAGTCCCCGGGGTGCCCGATCGCCCACTGTCGGACGGCACGACACGCGGCGACCCAGCGGCCGACGTGGTCGGACCGGTCGACCGGCGCCTCTGCCGCCTCGACCGCGGCGCCGAGTTCGTCGTAGTCGAGCACGAGCAGCGCGGTGAGCAGGTCGTCGCGGCTCGGGAAGTACCGGTACACGGCGGAGGACACCAGGCCGACGTCACGAGCGACGGCGCGCAGGCTCAGCTGCGCCGGTCCCTCCTCGGTGAGCCGGGCGCGCGCGGCCGCGAGGATGCTCGCGTGCACGGCCTCCCGTGCCAGGGACCGGGCGGTCCTCGCCTTCTCCACCATGCCGTCAAGCGTGTCACGGGAGAGCACCGCACACAAACGAGAGCACTGCTCTTGCAATGGAGTGCGTCCGGCTGCATGATGGCTTCCGAGAGCACTGCTCTCCCGAATCCCAGGAGGAACCATGCCCCGTCACCACGTCGTCGTCGGCGCCGGCCCCGTCGGTCGCCACACCGCGGCACTGCTGTCCGAGCGTGGCGACGAGGTCATCGTCGTCACGCGCTCCGGACGCGACACCGGTCTGCCCGGGGTCCGCCACGTCGGCCTCGACGCCGCCGACGCGGACGCCCTGACGGCCGTCGCGGACGGCGCGGCAGCACTCCACAACTGCGCGAACCCCGGTGACTACACGCAGTGGGAGCGGGTGTGGCCGCCGCTGGCGTCCTCCCTCCTCACCACCGCCGAGCGGACGGGTGCCGTGTACGCGATCACCGGCAACCTGTACCCGTACGGCCCGGTCGACGGACCGATGCGCGCGGACCTGCCCGACGCCGCGACCGACCACAAGGGCGTCCTGCGGGCCCGGATGTGGGCGGACGCGCTGGCGGCACACGAGGCCGGACGCATCCGCGCGGTCGAGGTCCGCGGCTCGGACTACGTCGGCCCGGGCACCGGCGTCAACGGGCACGTCACGCGGGTGCTCCCGACCGCGCTGCGGGGGAAGCCCGTCACCGTGATCGGGCGCGCGGACCAGCCGCACTCGTACACCGACGTCGGCGACGTCGCGCGGCTCCTCGTCGCCGCGGCGGACGACGAGCGGTCGCACGGCCGGACCTGGATCGTCCCGACCAACGCACCGCGGACCCAGGAGCAGGTCCTCACCGAGATGCTCCGGACGGCCGGTCGGCCCGCCGTCCGCGTGCGGTCACTGCCGATCGGCCTGCTCCGCGGGATCGGCGCGGTGTCCCCGTTCATGCGGGAGGTCGCGCAGCTCGGCTACCAGTGGTCGGCCCCCTACGTGGTCGACGACACCGCGACCCGGGCGCACTTCGGGTTCGGCCCGACGCCCTGGGACGAGGTCTGCCGCCGCACGGTGGACGGGCTGACCGCCTGAGCGGACCCGACGGGAGGCGCGACCCGCGACGGGCGGGCGGCTCGCGTCCGTCCCGGGGTCGGCCCGGCAGGGAGCAGGGGGCAGGGCCGGTGGGGTCGGGCGACGCGACTGCGCGACCCCGTAGGACGGGGTCGCGCAGCGGATCAGTGGCCGGTCAGGGACCGACCGATGGCTGGTCAGTGACGGGGCTTGCGTGCCGGACGGTCGTCGTCACGGCGGTCGTCACGGCGGGGACGGTCGTCCCGACGGGGCGCACGCGGTCCGCGGTCGTCGCGGTCGTACCGACGGGCACCACCGCGGCGATCCGGCGCGATCTCGATGAGCTTCCCGCTGATCCGGGTGTCCGCCAGTCGGTCGAGCACGCCCGGGTCCATGCTCTCGGGCAGCTCGACGATCGAGAAGTCGGGTCGGATCTGGATCGCGCCGAAGTCGTCGCGCCGCAGGCCGCCCTCGTTCGCCAGGGCGCCGACGATCTGGCGCGGCTCGACGCGGTGGCGACGCCCGACCTCGATCCGGTAGGCGGTCATCGGCTGCGAGCGGCGCGGCCCACGGTCCTCGCGGCCACCACGGTCGTCGTCACGGTCGCGGCGCTCACCACGGCGGCCGTCGCGGTCCACCTGGTTGCGGAGCTGGTCGTCGGCCGGGTCGAGCAGCAGCGGCGAGTCGCCCTGCGCCACGACCGCGAGCGCGGCCGAGACGTCCTCGGCGGGCACGTCGTGGTTGCGGACGTAGTGGGCGATGACGTCGCGGAACTTCTCGATGCGGTCCTGCTGCTCGAGCGCCGCGGTGATCGCGTCGTCGAACCGGCTCAAGCGCGTCTCGTTGACGTCCTCGACCGTGGGCAGCTGCATCTGCGTGAGCGGCTGCTTCGTGTGGCGCTCGATGGCCGACAGGAGGCGACGCTCGCGCGGCGTGACGAAGCTGATCGAGTCGCCCTTGCGGCCCGCGCGACCGGTGCGGCCGATGCGGTGCACGTAGGACTCGATGTCGACGGGGATGTCGAAGTTCACGACGTGGGTGATGCGGTCGACGTCGAGGCCACGGGCGGCGACGTCCGTGGCGACCAGGATGTCGAGCTTGCCGGACTTCAGCTGGTTGACCGTGCGCTCGCGCTGCGCCTGGGCGACGTCACCGCTGATCGCCGCCGCGGCGTACCCGCGGGCGCGGAGCTTCTCGGCCAGGGCCTCGGTCTCGCTCTTCGTGCGGACGAAGATGATCATGCCCTCGAAGTCCTCGACCTCGAGGATGCGGGTGAGCGCGTCGACCTTCTGCGGGTACGACACCATCAGGTAGCGCTGCGTGATGTTCGCGGCGGTCTTCGTCTTGGTCTTGACGGTGATCTCGGACGGGTCGTTCAGGTACTGCTGCGAGATGCGACGGATCTGCGCGGGCATCGTCGCCGAGAACAGCGCGACCTGCTTGTCGTCCGGCGTCTCGGCCAGGATCGTCTCGACGTCCTCGGCGAAGCCCATCTTGAGCATCTCGTCGGCCTCGTCGAGCACGAGGTACTTCAGCTGGGACAGGTCGAGCGTGCCCTTCGCGATGTGGTCCATGATGCGACCGGGCGTACCGACGACGACGTCGACGCCACGGCGCAGCGCGGACAGCTGCACGCCGTACGCCTGGCCGCCGTAGACGGGCAGGACGTGCACGTGCTTCATGTGCGACGCGAACTGCTCGAACGCCTCGCACACCTGCAGCGCGAGCTCACGGGTCGGCGACAGCACGAGGGCCTGGGGCACCTTGCTGCCCGACTCCATGCGGGACAGGATCGGCAGCGCGAACGCCGCGGTCTTGCCGGTGCCGGTCTGCGCGAGGCCGACGACGTCGCGCCCCTCGAGCAGCGTCGGGATCGTCGCTTCCTGGATGGCGGAGGGGGTCTCGTAGCCGATGTCCTTGACGGCCTTGAGCACCGGATCGCTCAGGCCGAGGTCGGCGAAGGTCACCACGGGCCCCTCGTCGGCGGTCTCGGTGGCGGTGGCGGTGTCCGTGCTCATGGGGAAACGGTACCTCGGACGGCGGACGCCCGCTGACGCGACCGGGCGAGCGGTGGCCGGACGGGAGGCGCGTGGCGGCGCCGCGACGCGCCTCCCGTCCGTCGCCGTTTAGTTGCATTCCGGAACCACCGGATGTACCGTTGCGCGGTCTGCAAAGTTACACAGTACGAAAAAGGAGTTCGATGACCGCCACCGCACCCGTCTCGGTGCAGCAGGGCCGCGACACCGCCGGCCCCGACGCGGCGACCGGCGCGCACGCGCCCGGCACCTCCGGCCAGCAGCCGCTCATGACGCACCGCCAGATCCTCCTGGTGATCTACGGCCTGATGGCGGGCATGTTCCTGTCGTCCCTCGGCCAGACGGTGTTCGGCACGGCGATCCGCACCATCGGCGACGACCTGCACGGTCTCGACCAGCAGGCATGGGTGACCACGGCCTACCTGATCACGTCGACGATCGCGACGCCGATCTACGGCAAGCTCTCCGACATCTTCGGCCGACGGCCGCTCTACATCTTCGGCATCGTCGTCTTCATCCTCGGCGCCGTGCTGTCCTCGATGTCCACCTCGATGCTCATGCTCGCGGCCTTCCGTGCCGTGCAGGGCATCGGCGCCGGCGCGCTCATGTCGCTGCCGCTCGCGATCATGGGTGACATCCTCGCGCCGCGTGAGCGTGCGAAGTACCAGGGGTACTTCCTCGCCGTGTTCGGCATCTCGTCCGTCATCGGACCGCTCATCGGCGGCCTGCTCGCCGGCTCCTCCGAGATCCTCTGGATCACCGGGTGGCGCTGGGTGCTCCTCATCAACGTGCCGATCGGCGTCGCCGCGCTCATCATGGTGATCGTCTTCCTGCACCTGCCGAAGGTGCACGGCAAGGGCGACAAGCCGAAGGTCGACTGGTGGGGCGCGACGGCCGTCATCGTCACGCTCGTGCCGCTGCTGCTCGTCGCCGAGCAGGGCCGCACCTGGGGCTGGGGCTCGCCCGCCGCGATCGCCAGCTACGTGATCGGTGCGCTCGGACTCGTCGCACTGCTGCTCGTCGAGTCGAAGATGGGCGACGCGGCGATCATCCCGCTGAAGCTCTTCCGCTCCGGCACGTTCTCGATGGCGACCGTCATCGGGTTCCTGGTCGGCTTCGCGATGTTCGGCGCCATGCTGACCATCCCGCTCTACCTGCAGATCGTCGTGGGCCTGACCCCGACCGAGTCGGGCTTCGCCACACTGCCGCTCGTCGGTGGTCTGATGATCGCGTCGATCACCTCGGGCCAGATCGTCGCCCGTGTCGGCCGCTACCGGATCTTCCCGGTCATCGGCACGTTCCTGGTGTCGGCCGGCTACGTCGTCCTGACCTTCATGACGATCGACAAGCCGCTCTGGTTCCTGATGATCGGCATGTTCCTGATCGGCCTCGGGCTCGGCTCGGTCATGCAGTCGCTGACCCTGGCGTCGCAGGGCTCGGTCGAGGCCCGGGACATGGGCGTCGCGACCAGCTCGGCGACGTTCTTCCGGCAGATCGGCGGAACGCTCGGCACCGCGGTGCTGCTCTCGATCCTGTTCTCGGTCATGCCGAGCAACATCCTGACGGCGACCGCGAACCAGGCCGACCTGAAGCCGGCGCTGTCGGCCGCACTCGACCCCGCGGTGGCGAGCAAGCCGGCCAACCAGGGCGCGATCGACACGATCTGGGCCCCGATCACCACCCCGCTGCAGCAGACCGTCCAGGGGAAGCTCGACGACGCCTCGGCGCAGGCGAAGCAGGCGGCCGACCAGGCCGTCACGCAGCAGGTCACCGCGGCCGTGCAGCAGCAGGTCGCCGCCGGTGCCGTGCCCGCTGCCGCGGCGCAGGGCGTGATCGACCAGCAGGTCGCAGCGGCCACCCCGGCCGCAGAGTCCGCAGCCCTCGAGGCCGTGGCGGACGAGGCGCACGCCAGCGTCCAGGACGGCACGGTGTCGGTCGACTGGTCGAACGCCTCGCAGCGGTCGTACTGGGTGGACGAGCTCACGCCGGCCCTGGCGAAGCAGATCGACGACGGTGCCAGTTCGGACTCCGCGGCGACGAGCACGAACGACACCTCGTTCCTCACCGGCGCCGACAGCCGCCTCACGCGGCCGTTCATGGCGGGCTTCAACGCCTCGTCCGTGACGATCTACTGGGTCGGACTCGGCGTGATCCTGCTCGCCTTCGTGCTCACCTGGTTCTTCCGGGTGCCGCCGCTGCGCCAGCGCTCGGCGCTGCAGGAACAGCACGACGCCGCGAACGGATCCTCGTCAGACGGCTCCTCGTCCGACGGCTCCTCGTCCGATGTCGACCGCTCGGCGCCGTCGGCCGAGGCCGAGCTCGAGGCCCGCGCCGGGCTCGCAGCAGCCGAGGCCGGATCGTTCACCGGGCCGATGACCGGCTCCACGCCGACCCAGCGTCGGTGACCCCCGGCCGCCCGCACCCCGCCCGGGGTGCGGGCGGCCTCCCCGTGCCGGACCCGTCCGGCGCAGACGACCCGGCCCACCGCAGCACACGGTGGCCGCCCAGCACCACAGGAGTGCACGTGAGCACCACAGCAGCACCGGAGCCGGTCACCGCACCGTGCACGTTGCGCGAGCGGAAGAAGCAGCAGACCCGGCAGGCGCTCCACGACGCCGCCCTGACGCTCGTCTCCGAGCACGGTCTCGACGGCGTCACCGTCGAGCAGATCTGCAGCGACGCCGACGTCTCCCCGCGGACCTTCTTCAACTACTTCACGTCGAAGGCGCACGCAGCGCTCGGTCTCGACACCGTCGAGGTTCCGGAGTGGGCGGCCACGCGCTTCGCCGAGGCGGACGGCCGACTCGTCGACGACCTGTGCGTCCTGATCGCCGCGACCGTCCCGCTCTCCCAGGACCGCCGCCGGATGAAGGAGCTCCTCGTGCTCCGACCCGAGATGGCACCGATGGTCATGCAGTGGATGGCCGAGTCGCGGCAGTCGCTCCTCGCCACGGTCTCGTCGCGCACCGACGAGCAGACCGCTCGCACGGCCGTCGGACTCGTGCTGTCCGCGCTGTCCGAGGTCGCGCACCGCGACACCGTCGGTGACAGCGACGAGCTCGCGGTGAAGCTCCGCACCGTCGTCGCCGAGATGGGCGCGATCGCCGCGTCCTGATCCGCGCCCGCAGTGCGGCTCACGGGCGCACAGCGCTGCGGGGTTCCACAGGGTCCCTTCGGGAAGCCGCAACCGATCGTCCGCGAGGGTTCCTCGCCGCCTACGCTCGCGGCACCGGACGTACCCGACGACCGGTCCCGGCGCGGTCTCCTGACGCTCCGGGGATCCGCGAGGAGCACCATGCAGCACGTCCCGAGCGCTCGGTCCGCAGCGCGCACCACCGCAGCGGCCGCCGCCGTGCTGGTCGCCGCCGCACTCGGCGTCCTGCCGGCCGCCACGGCCCGGGCCGCCACCCAGCCCGTGTCGGCGTCGACAGCGTCGTCGTCGCCGACACCGGTCACCCCGCCGACGACGGCGGACGTGCCGTCCTGGGCAGGGGCCACCAGCGAGTCCTCCCCCCAGGTGCTCCCGACCGTCCGGGCCGGCGAACCGTCCTCCGCCGACCTGCGCGCACGGGACGCCGACGGAGCCACGTACTCGCTCACCACCGCGGACGGCGCCACGGCCCACCTGGACGACGGGCTGACCTTCGCCCACGGTGTGCTCTCCGGCACCCCGACCCACGCGGGCACCGCCACCGTGCGGGTCACCGCGACGACCGCGGTCGGCTCCGCGGAGCACTGGGTGCGCTGGACCGTCCTGCCCGCTGCCGCCACCGGCGTCGGCGTGGTCGTCCGCACCGTCCCCGCCGCGTCGGACGGTACGTACACCTGGGTCGGTGCCGACGGCAGGGTCTACCCGGATCCGCTGGGCGTGGCGCCCGGCGGCTCCCTCACGCTCGAACCGTGGACGACCGACCGGTTCGGCAACACGGTGGCGGTCGCCGAGGACGCCGAGGTCCGTGCGAGCGACGACGCCGACCGGGTCGACCGCGCCGACGGGCCCGTCACGGTGACCTTCGCCGGCGCGGCGTCGCAGACCGTCCGGGTGTCGGTCGACGGCACCGCGACCACGTTCCCGGTGCGGGTGACCGGTGGACGGGCGGCGACCGCTCCCGAGGGAGACGCCACCACCGCAGCTCGGGTCGGGCAGGACCCGGACGGCGGTCCGTCGAACGCCCGCTCGGTCGCGGACACCGCCGGCGAGCTCGCCTGGACCGGGGCCGATGCCGCCGTGCCGATCGGCTGGGCCGTGGCGCTCCTCGCGCTCGGTACGGCCGTGGTCGGACTGCGCCGGGCCCGTCGGACGCGGCACCGCGCCTGAGCCGGGCGGCCGGTCCGAGACGCCGGCGTCTCGCCACGATGCCGGCGTCCCGGCACGACGACGGCGTCTCACGTCGACCACGGACGGGGAGGCCGAAGGGGGCCCGCCGGCGAGCACCGGAGTACGGTCAGCCCATGGACGGCACAGCCCCGACCCCGTACCTCCTGCTCCCCGGTACCGCCCGCACGGCGCTCGCCCGCTGGCAGCAGGTCTTCGGCGGCGACGTCCGCATCACCTCGTACGAGGAGGCCGCTCGCGAGGACGGGCCGCCCGGCGCCGTGGCGCACGGCGACCTCGTCGGCCCGGTCCGGCTCTTCGCCGCCGACACCGGCCCCGACGACACCGCGCTCGCGGTCTCCGGTCTGCTGTTCGCCCTGCTCGGGAGCGCCCGGCCCGAGGTGCTCCGGCGGTGGTTCGTGGACCTGGCCTCCGACGGCACGGTGGTCGACGACCTCCAGGAGCGGCCGTGGGGCGACTGGGACGGAACGGTGCGCGACGCGTTCGGGGTGACCTGGTTGATCGGGTTCGAACGGTCAGCGCTCGACGACCAGGACTGACCAGCCTCAGTCCGTCGGGTGTTCGTCAGACCCGAGCGGGAGCAGGGGCGCCCAGAACGCGTCCGGGCCGTCCGTGACGACGGCGTCGGCCTCGAAGCGGAACCCGTACCCGCGCACGAAGTCGAGGGCTGCGACCCGCTCGTCCTCGGCGTCGTCGGACGCAGCGTCGGGGAGGTGCACGCCGTGCCCCATCCGGACGCCGGAGTCGCTGATGAGTGTGAGGTCCCACCGGCCCTCCTCCGCGCGCTCGATCCGGACGACGGCGGCCTGTGCAGCGGTGAAGTCAGCCATGCAGCGGATCCTACGGACGGCCGCCCGGGCGCGTTCAGGGTGCCGACGCCCGTACCCTGACCGCATGGACACCCCACAGCCGTCCGGCACGACGAAGCGCCGGATCACCCTCGACCTCGGTCGCCCCATGCTGACCTGGGGAGCCCGACCGACGGTGACGATCGACGGTGTCGGTCACCCGGCCCAGTGGGGCACCGGCACGTGGGCGGTCGCCGACGACGGGTCGACCCGGATCGGCGTCTCCTGCTTCAACCGCCTGTGGCACTTCGGCACCGCCAGCGGCACGGTCGGCGATGCCGACGGCTTCGCCTACCGCAGCGGCGCACTGCCACTGGGCCGCGGTCGGCTGACCGCCCGTCGCACCGCGGGCTGAGCCCGGAGGCGCGGTGCCGGTGGGTGGTCCCGCTCACCGGCACCGCGCCTCCCGTCAGTCGTAGATCGCGATCCAGTCGACGCTCACGTGCCCCGAGGCGCCCGCCGGCACGCGCCCACCGGTGTCGGTCTCGGCCTGCAGCGTGACCCGCATCGGCTTCGTCGGCACGGCCTTCGTCGTCGACGCGACCAGCTTGCCGTCCCAGAAGAAGCGGACCACCTTGCTGTCCCACTCGGTGGTGGCGACGTGGTAGCTGCTCGTGTCGGTGGCCGCGAAGGTCTCACGCTCCGGCTGGAAGGTCATGGCGCCGTTCCGCAGGCTGCCCGGGACGGCCGACGCGGGTCGGGGCTTCGCGCCGAGGGCCGCTTCGGGCCAGTCGATCTCGCCCTCGTTCCACCGGTCGCTCGACGGCCACAGGATCACGACGAACTTGTACCCGGGGGTCTTCGTGGTCTTGTAGCGGATCGAGACGCGGCCGGTGCGGTGCGGCGCGTACCCGTCGGGCATGACGGCCGCGGCGAGCGGCTGCCCGCGGTCGGACCGCAGCCAGAAGTCGAGCGCACCGTTCTGCACGCTCAACACCTTCGACGGCGTGTAGCGCCCCTGACCGCTCGTGTCGGAGAACCCGTCGTACAGGCCCATCCCCGGGTACTTCGCGGCGACCCTGCCCGCCGGAGCGGCCGAGGCGAAGTCCTGCCGGTAGGTCTGCTTCCAGGTCCGACCGTTCGACACGACGTTGCCCTTCGGGGCGGAGGTCGTCGCGGTCGCCGTCGGTGCGGCGGATGCGGAGGGGGGAGCCGAGACATCGGCGACCGCGCCGACTGCGAGCACGGCGACGGTGAGGGCTGCGACGATCGAGGACTGCAAGGGGCGCTCCTGCCTGTGGGCGCCGACGTGGGTGGCGTCGGCGGACCGTGGTGGTGGTGCTCGGTGTGCCCTGCTGTGTCGGCTCGGGAAGGGCTGCCGTCAGTGAAACGACGGGTGGCTGCCAGGCAACCCCCAGCGGCGTACCCCGTTCGCGCGAGCAGAACGGTCTGACTGCGCGCCGCTTCGGGGATGTCGGCGCGGACCTGCCGTCACACGTACCCCGATCTGGGGGAAGCGCCGGCCGGTAGGAGGGCGCGGGACGGACGCCGGTGACCGCTCCAGTAGGGTGAGCGACATGTCAGTCGGGTTGCTCGCCGTGGTGGACGACATCCTCTCCGCGGCCCTCAAGGCCAGCGCGAAGACCGCGGGGGTCGTGATCGACGACGCGGCGGTCACACCGCAGTACGTCCAGGGACTGCAACCGGCTCGCGAACTCCCCGTCGTCGGGCGCATCGCGCTCGGCAGCCTCTTCAACAAGTTCGTCATCATCATCCCGTTGGCGCTGCTGCTGTCGGCGTTCGCCCCGTGGGTGCTGCCCTGGCTGCTCGTCATCGGCGGCACGTACCTGTGCTTCGAGGGTGCCGAGAAGGTCACCGAGTGGTTCGGTGTGCACCACGAGGCCGCCGGCGACGCGCAGCCGACAACGGAGCCCAAGCTCGTCTTCGGTGCCGTGCGCACCGACCTCATCCTCAGCACCGAGATCATGCTCATCGCCCTGTCGAGCCTGGACACCGGGCTCGACTTCTGGCCGAAGGTCGGTGCCCTCGCGCTGATCGGGCTCGGGATGACGGCCCTGGTCTACGGCGCCGTGGCGCTCCTGGTGAAGGTCGACGACATCGGCCTGCAGATGATGAAGAACGACTCCCGGCGGACCCGCCGTGCCGGTGCGCGGATCGTGCGCGCGATGCCGACGGTGTTCCGGGTCATCAGCGTCGTCGGCACGGTCGCCATGCTCTGGGTCGGTGGGCACCTGGTGATCGCGAACCTGGCGGAGACGTTCTGGGCGGGCCCGGAGGAACTGCTGCACGTGGTCGAGCACGCGGTCGAGGCCGCCGGCCCGGTCGTCACGTGGATCGTCGACACCGCGGTGTCGGCCGTGTTCGGGCTCGTGCTCGGCATGGTCGTGGTCGGCATCGTGCTCGGTGTCGGTCGCCTGCGGGGCCGCGCGCACTGACCCGACCGGGCTCCCCCGACGGCACGGTCCGCGCGGTCCTACTGGCGCGCTGTGGACGTGGCCGGCAGGTCGTCACCGCGACCGGGCGGAGTGCTGCGGCGGCCCGGTCCGGCCGAGGGACGGCGGCCTCAGGCGTCGCCGACCGCGGTCTCCCACTGGTACCAGGCCTCGAGCTGCGCCTGCGCACTGCCGAGGGCGCTGTGCGACCCGCGCACCGATCCGTCCTCGGACTCGAGCTCGTACTGCCGCTGGAGCGTGATGTGGGCCAGCACGCGGCCGTCGGCCCACGCCGACCAGGTGGCGTCGCTGTCCTGACGCCAGGTGAGGTCGTTCCGGTGTGCCATGGTGCGGCTTCCGTTCGGTGCCGCAGGAGCCCGGGTGGCGGAACGACCCGTCGGACGCTACGCCGTCCGCCTGGACGGTGCTCAGCCGCCCGGGACGGCGCTCAGAGCTCGACGTCGCTGCCCATCGTCACCGTGCGCTGTGCCGGCACCCCGAAGCGCGCTGCCGGATCAGCCGCGTTGTGCGCCAACCCGACGAAGAGCTTCTTCCGCCAGCGCGCCATGCCGCGGTTGCCGGCCTGCGGTCGGAGCGCACCGCGCGAGATGAAGTACGACGCCCCGGCGATCGCCTCCGGATCGACGTCGAGCACCTCGGCCAGGCACGCGGCGTGCAGGGCCCGCGGCAGGTCCTGGTCGTCGGAGAACCCGAACTTCACCGTGATGTGGTCGATGCCGTCGTCCTCGTACCCGAGGTCGTCGCGGAAGAACGCCTTGGCGTGCGGCACGTGCGGCACGTTCGCGGTGAGCACCGAGACGATGATCACGGTCCGGTGCACGACGTGGTTGTGCTCGACGTTCGCGCGGAGCGCCAGCGGGGTCGTCTCCTTGTTGGGGTGCGGGAAGATCGCGATGCCCTCGACCCGTGGGACGTGCTTCGTGTTGATGCGCTCGATGAACTCGGCGAGCGACCCCTCGCGTTCCTTGCGTTCCTCCTGCACGAGCTGCCGTCCCCGGCGCCAGGTCGTCATCAGTGTGATCACCGCGAGGGCGATGAGCAGCGGGACCCAGCCGCCGTGCACGATCTTCGACAGGTTACCGGCCAGGAAGGTCAGCTCGAGCCCGCCGAAGACCACCGCGGCCAGCACGAGCTTCCACGTCGCCCAGTGCCAGAGCGGCTTGACGACCAGGAGCAGCAGCAGCGTGTCCACGACCAGCGCGCCGGTCACCGACACCCCGTACGCGGTGGCGAGGCTCGCCGACGACCGGAAGGCGAGCATGATCGCGAGGACACCGATGAAGAGCAGCAGGTTGACCGCCGGCAGGTAGATCTGGCCGCCTTCCTCCCGCGAGGTCTGCCGGATCGTCAGGGGCGGCAGCAGCCCGAGCTGGACGGCCTGGCGCGTGAGCGAGAAGGCGCCGGAGATGACCGCCTGGCTCGCGATCACCGTGGCCATCGTCGCGAGCACGACGACCGGGATCTGCAGGGCGTCCGGGAAGAGCAGGAAGAACGGGTCCTTCGCCGCCGAGGGGTCCTGCAGCACCAGCGACGCCTGGCCGAGGTAGTTGAGCACGAGCGCCGGGAACACCACGAAGAACCAGGCGCGGAGGATCGCCGGACGGCCGAAGTGGCCCATGTCCGCGTACAGCGCCTCGGCCCCGGTGATCACGAGCACGACCGCGCCCATCGCCACGAACGTGATGTACGGGTGGGCGACGAGGAATGAGATCGCCCAGGTCGGCGAGAGCCCCTGCAGCACGCCGGGGTGCGCGACGATGTGCGGGACGCCGGCCGCGGCGATGACCACGAACCAGAGCAGCATCACCGGGCCGAACAGGTTGCCGACCTTGCCGGTGCCGAACCGCTGCACGAGGAACAGCAGCACGAGGATGACGGCCGCGATCGGCACGATGAGGTGCTCGAGCGACGGCGCCGCGGTCGAGAGCCCCTCGACCGCGGAGAGCACGGACACGGCCGGGGTGATGACCGAGTCGCCGTAGAAGAGCGAGACACCGATGATGCCGATCACCAGGAAGACCGTCGCGCCCCCGCGCCGCTTCGCGTAGAGCCGGCGCGCCAGTGCGGCGAGCGCCATGACCCCGCCCTCGCCGTCGTTGTCGGCGCGCATGAGCACGAGCACGTACTTGATCGACACGACGATCGTGACGCTCCAGAACATGATCGAGATGACGCCGTAGACGTCCTCCTGGTTCGCCTTCACGATGCCGCCGTCGATGGTGAACACCGTGCGGAGGGCGTACAGCGGGCTGGTGCCGATGTCGCCGAACACGACGCCGAGGGCGGTGAGGGCGAGGGCTGCGATGCCCTTCGCCGGGCCGTGCGAGGGGTCGTCGACGGTGTCGCTCGTCGGCGCCGGGGAGCGGGTCTCGGTCACGCTCGTCACTTCCGTCCGGGCCGTCCGGGCGACGGCCGCGGATCATCATCGCACCGGCGGAGCGTCGAGGCACTCGGCTGGCGCCCAACCGTGCACGAGTGTGCGGAGACCGGCTGTCGTGCAGGAGTCGTACCCCGCCCCCTCGACGCGTACAGGAACCGCGTCCTACCGTTCGGGTCGATGCGAGCGCGGACGTCCCGCGCACGGAAGGAGTGCACCATGGACCTCGACGGGTTCCAACCGGCCCAGCTGATCGTCTTCGTGATCGCGGTCGTCCTGGTGTTCGGCGGCCTGATCGCCAGCCGCCGGCGTCGCTGACCCGGCGCTCACCCGGTCTGCCGCCACGCGTGTCCGACACGGGCGCCCGACGGACGGGAGGCGCGGGACCGACGGGTGCCCTGCCTCCCGTCCGGTGGGCGGTGGCGGTCGCTGGTGGTCGCCTCCTCAGGCCGCCAGGTCGAGCAGGACGTCGTGCGCCACGCGCGCTGCGCGTGCCGACGCGTCGTCGAGGTGCTCCCGGAACTCGTCGCCGTCCGGTGCGCACAGGTCGCTGATCCCACGGATCGACAGGAACGGCATGTCGTGCACGTGCGCGAACTGCGCGATGGCCGCGGACTCCATGTCCACCGCTGCGACCGCGGGGAAGACCTCGCGCAGCGCACGGGCGCGACCCTCGGTGACGAAGACCTCGCTCGAGCCGATGGTCGCGGATCGGATGCGGTACGGCGTCCGAGCAGCGGCGGCGCGGGCGAGCATGCGGGAGTCGGGCGCGTACTGCGGCGGCATCCCGGGGACCTGCCCGAGCGCGTAGCCGAACGCCGTCGCGTCCGCGTTGATGTTCACGTAGTGCTCGCCGACGACGACGTCACCGATCTCGATGCCGCGCATGAGCCCGCCGGCGGTCCCGACGCTGAGGACCGGGACGGTGCCGAAGTCGTGGAAGCAGTGCGCGACGGCGGCCGTCGCGTTCGTGAACCCGATGCCGCTGCGGCGGAGGGCGACCACCGATCCGCCGACGTCGAGCAGGTGGTGCTCGTCGTGTCCGCCCACCGGCCCGTCGTCGATGACGACACCACCCAGCAGGGTGGCGACGGCGGAGAGTTCCTCGGTCATCGCGGCGATGACGACGGCGACGGGCGTTGCTTGCACCGACCGATCCTCGCACGGAGCGGCCCGGCTCCCGTGCACGACGGCGCTCACGCGGCGGAGGACGGCCCGGCCGGGCACCCCGTGGCGGGCAGTGCCACCTCGACGACGAGACCGCCCTCAGGACGTGCGGCGACGTCGAGCGTGCCACCGTGCGAGGTCACGATCGCCGCGACGATCGCCAGACCGAGACCGGCGCCGGCGTCGTCCTCGCGCCGCCGCGAGGCCACCCGTTGGAACGGCTCGGTGAGGGTCGGGACGACCGCGGCCGGCACGACGGCACCGGGGTTCTCGACCACGACGACCGACGCGCCCTGCCGGGTGCCCGTCGTGACGCGGACCCAGCCGTCCCCTCCCGGGCCGACGTTGTGGACGACGGCGTTCTGCAGGAGGTTCGTCACGAGCTGGAGCAGCAGGGACGTCGAGCCGGTCGTCCACGCCGTCGCCGTGACGGGCGCGACGTCGATGCCCCGCGCCTCGGCGAGGGGCAGGACGGTCTCGACGGCCTCGTCCGCCAGGAGCGACAGGTCCACCCGCTCGCGGTCCGGGAGCTCCCGGCCGGCTCGTGCGAGCACCAGCAGGGCCTCGGTCAGGTCGACCGCCCGCTCGTTCACGTCCCGCAACCGCTCGAGGACCCCGGCCGGGTCGCGGTCCGGCTCGCGGGCGGCGACCTCGAGCAGCGCGCGCGTCGTGGCCAGCGGCGTCCGCAGCTCGTGCGAGGCGTTCGCCGCGAAGCGCTGCTGCTCCGCCACGTACGCCTCGAGCCGCCCGACCATGCCGTCGAACGCGTCGGCGAGGTCACGGAACTCGTCGCGTCGCCCGGGGAGCGCGACGCGGTGCGCGAGCGACCCGGCCGCGACCTGTCGCGTGGCGTCGGTGATCCGCTGGAGCGGCGCCAGCACCCGGCCGGCGAGGAACCACCCGCCGACCAGCCCGACGACCACGAGTCCCACGGACACCGCGGCCGCTGCGGGGACGAACGCACGGACGAGGTCGGCACGGTCGGGGACGTAGCCGTCGGTCGTGGCCAGGTTCCCGACGGGCACGTACCGCAGGAGGAACACCCAGACCACGGCGAGGATCAGCGCTCCGGTGAGCACCACCACCCCCGCGTAGCTGAGGGCGAGTCGCACCCGCACGCTGGCGCCGCGGCGACGGTCGGTCACGAGCCGCCGTCCGTCACGCCGCCGGCACGCGGTCCGTCGGTGTCGATGCGGTAGCCGACGCCCGGCACGGTGGCGATCACCCACGGCTCCCCCAGACGCTTGCGGAGCGCCGACACCGTGATCCGGACGGCGTTCGTGAAGGGGTCCGCGTTCTCGTCCCAGGCGCGTTCGAGCAGCTGCTCGGCACTCACCACCCCGCCACCGGCGCGGACGAGGACCTCGAGCACGGCGAACTGCTTGCGGGTGAGGGCGACGTGGTGGCCGTCGCGGAAGACCTCGCGGCGGAACGGGTCGACCCGCAGCCCCGCCGCTTCGAGGACCGGTGGGCGGTGCTCGCCGCTCCGCCGTGCCAGCGCGCGGACGCGGAGCACGAGCTCCCGCAGTGCGAACGGCTTCGTCAGGTAGTCGTCAGCACCGACGGCGAAGCCGGAGACCTTGTCGTCGAGTCGGTCGGCCGCGGTCAGCATGAGCACCGGGACGCCGGCGTCGGTCGCGACCAGGTGTGCGGCGACCTCGTCGCCGGTCGGCCCGGGAACGTCCCGGTCGAGCACCGCGACGTCGTAGCGGTTCAGCGCGAGGAGCTCGAGCGCGGCGTCCCCGTCCTGCGCGACGTCGGCCGCGATGGCCTCGAGGCGGAAGCCGTCGCGGACGGCCTCGGCGAGCAGGGGTTCGTCCTCGAGGATCAGCACACGCACGGCACCGATGCTAGGCGGCGGTACGTGTCGGGAGCGTATGCGGAAACGCGTACGCTCCGACGACACGGTCCACGCTGCACTGGTCGACATGCAGCACCGTCCCGCTCCTCCCTCCGTCCCCGTCCCCGCACGACCGCGACGAACCGGGGCCGTCCTGGTCGTCGTCCTCCTCGCCCTCGTCGCGGCGGTCGCCGTCGTCCTCGTCGTGCTGTCCGCCGTCTCCGGCCGCCCCGGAGCGACCGGCGGCGCACCGGGGCACGGCCTCACCGGCGCCTCCGCCGGCACACACGACGACGGCACGGCCGGCGCCGCCACCGGATCCGCCGCCGGCGAGGTGCCGTCCGGCGCGTCGGTCTTCGACGACGACCTGCCCGCGGTCGCACGACTGCAGCCGGACCTGCTCGACGCGGTCCGTCGCGCTGCCCGGGACGCCGAGGGCGAGGGCGTGCGCTTCGTCGTGAACAGCGGCTGGCGCTCCCCCGCGCTCCAGGAACGACTCCTCGACGACGCCGTCGCCGAGTACGGCTCGCGGCAGGAGGCGGCGCGCTGGGTCTCGACGCCCGAGACGTCGCTCCACGTCCGCGGCGAGGCGATCGACATCGGGGACTGGGATGCGGCCACCTGGCTGCAGGACAACGGCGCTCGGTACGGGCTCTGCCAGGTCTACGACAACGAGGCGTGGCACTTCGAGCTCCGGCCGGACGCCCCCTCCGACGGGTGCCCCCGCAAGTACTGGGACCCGACCGGCGACCCGCGGATGCAGCAGTGACCGCGTCCGGGTCGCTCCTGACGGTCCACGACGACGCCATCCGCGCCAACACGACCTTCTTCGCCGCCCTGACGGGCGGACGGTTGATGGCGGTGCTCAAGGCCGACGGGTTCGGGCACGGGGCGGTCGCACGGTCCGTCCTGGAGGCCGGGGCCGGCTCCGTCGGTGTCACGAGCGTCGACGAGGCGCTCGCGGTCCGCGCCGAGGGCGTGACCGCACCGGTGCTGAGCTGGCTGAACCCACCGGACGCGGACTTCGCTGCGGCGGTCGGCGCCGACGTCGCGCTCGCCGTCGCCGACCCCGCCGTCCTGGTCGCCGTCGTGGTCGCGGCACGCGCCGTCGGTCGCGCGGCACGGGTGCACCTGCACGTCGACGTCGGCATGGCCCGCGAAGGGTGTGCGCCCGCCGACTGGGCAGCGCTGTGCTCGCTGGCGCGCGAGGCCGAGGGCACCGGCGCGGTCCGGGTCGTCGGCGTGATGGGGCACATGTCCTCGGCGGACCGCCCCGAGGACGACCAGAACGTCCGCGAACGCCTGCTCTTCGGCAACGCCGTCCGGACCGCCCGTCGCCGCGGGCTGACCCCGTCCACGGTGCACCTCGCGGCCACCGCTGCCACGCTGACCGGCGTCGGCGCCGGGTTCGACCTGCACCGGATCGGCGCCGGACTCTTCGGCATCGACCCCTCGGGCACGACCGACCGGCTGCGGCCGGCGCTGTCGCTGACGACCGCGGTCGTGTCCTCGCGCTCGGTGCGGGCGGGCACCCGCATCGGGTACGGCGGGACGAGCACGACCGCGTCCGCGACGAACCTGGCGCTGCTGCCGCTCGGGTACGGCGACGGTCTCCCCCGCGCTGCCTCGGGCCGGGCCGAGGTCCTGGTCCGTGGTCGCCGGCGTCCGGTCGTCGGGCGGTTCTCGATGGACAGCGTCGTCGTCGACACCGGCACCGAACGCACGTCCCCGGGCGAACCGGTCACCGTGTTCGGCCCCGGGGTCGGCGGCGAACCGACCGTCGCCGAGTGGGCGGCGTGGGCGGGGACGATCCCGCACGAGCTCGTCACGCGGATCGGCAGCCGGGTCGCCCGCGTGCACCGCACCAGCACCAGCACCAGCACCAGCACCGAGGAGCACCCGTGACCGACCGACCACACCACCGCGTCGCCGTGATCGGCGGCGGCGCGAACGACGAGCACGACGTGTCCCTGGCCTCCGCGGCGGCCGTCGTCGTCGCACTCCGCACCGGCGGCCACACCGCGGTCCCGCTGACCGTCGGCCGTGACGGCACGTGGCACGACGAGGACGGGTCGCTCCTGCCCCCGGCCGACGCCGTCGCCCGGTTGACGTCCTGCGACGCGGCCTTCCCGCTGCTCCACGGCGAGCACGGCGAGGACGGCGCCGTCGCCGGGCTGCTCGACCTCGTGGGTGTGCCCGTCGTCGGCTCACCGGTCCGAGCCGGCGCCCTCGCGGCGGACAAGTGGGTGACGAAGACGGTGGCCGGCGCGGTCGGCATCGCCTCCGCGCCCGCCGTGCGCGTCGCGGCAGCGGTGTCGGCGGACGAGGCAGCGGCGGCCGTCCCGTCCGCACCCCCGCTCGTGGTGAAGCCGACGTCGGCCGGGTCGAGCAACGGCGTGACCCTGGTCCGGCGGCACGACGACCTGGCGGCGGCGATCGCGCACGCGCGCTCCGCCGGCGGCACCGTGCTCGTCGAGTCGTTCGTCGCCGGGCGGGAGGTCGACGTGGCGCTGTTCCGCGACCGGTCCGGCGTCCTGCGGTGCGGCGCGACACTGGAGATCGCCACCGACGAGCGCGGTGTCTTCGACCGGGAACAGAAGTACGACGGCAGCGCCCCGTTCCGGGTCCCGGCCGGCCTGTCCGTCGCCGAGCACGCAGCGGTCACCGGTGCAGCCGCCCTGCTCTACGAGGTCCTGGGCTGCGCCGGGGTCGCCCGCTTCGACTTCTTCGTGACCGGTGACGGGGTGGTGCTCAACGAGGTGAACACCGCGCCGGGCTTCACCGAGCAGTCGCAGGTCCCGCGGATGTACGCGGCGGTGGGCCTCGGCTACGTGGAGCTCGTCGACGAGCTGCTCGCCGCAGCACTCGGCTGACCGGGCGGGCGGCGGGCGACGTCGTCCGCCGCCGCCCGCCCGCGCTACCGGACCTCGAAGGCGTACGTCGAGTAGCCGTACGGCGTCGCCCGGTCGACACCCTGCAACCGGATCTGCCGCCACGTACCGGACAGCGGGACCCGGTCGGTGCCACCGTCGCCGTCGGTGACTGTGGCGATGGTCGTCCACGCTCCGGTCGTCGCGTCGCGACCCTCGATGCGGTAGGCGCGGCCGTACGCGTCCTCCCACCGGATCGTCGCCTCGTGCACCTCGTGGCGCGCGCCGAGGTCGACGTCGAGCCGGGCATCGTCCCGGTGCTCACTCGCCCACCGCGTGCCCGGGTCCCCGTCCACCGCCTGGCGCGCCGGTGTCCCTGCCGACTCGTCGCCGGACGACGAGACCGCGGCGCGCCGGGCGAGGTCCGGCGTCGGCGTGCCCTCGGTGGAGAACACCCGGAACGACCACACCGAGACGCCGTACCGGGTCGTGCGCGAGTCGGCCACCAGGCGCACGAAGCGGGCCCGGACGCCGTCGAGGTCGTGCGTCTCCGTCCCGCCCCGTCCCTCGGCCGTCGTCGAGACCGTGCGCCACGGGTCGGATGCGCGGTCGCGGACCTCGACGTGGTCGGACGCGGCCGCCGCAGCCTCCCAGACCACCTCGACGCGGTCGAGCGGCACCACCGCGCCGAGGTCGACGGCGAGCCACTCGCCGTCGCGCGCGGCGCTCGACCACCGGGTCGTGTCGTCGTCGTCGACGGCGGCGTCGCCGGACAGGTCACCGCGCTCGTCGGACGAGGTCGTCACCTGCTTGCCGACGGCGACGTCGCGGGCGACCGTCGGCTCCCCGCCCTGGTCGAGGGTCGTGAGGACGGCCTGCCCGGTCGCCCCACCGCGGTCGGCGCGGACCGTCGTCGTCACGCCGCCGCGCTCCGGCACGGTCGCGGTGCCCGAGCCGCTCACCGTCGTGCCGTCGTCAGCGGTCCAGGTCGGTTGCGCCGGGCCGGTCAGCAGTCCGCCGTACCCGTCGGCGTCGAACCCGTACGCGGCGAGCCGGACGGCGGCGCCGGGCAGCACGGTGGCGCTGCGGGGGGCGACCAGCAGGTCGCGGACGACCACGTCGGCGGCCGTCGGCGTCCCCGTCACGTGCACGTCCCACACCGAGTAGCCGTACTGGGTGAGGCGCTCGGTCATGTGCAGCCGGACGAAGCGGCCGGTCGCACCGACCGGCACCGTGTCGACCGTCGCGTCGGTGTTCGACACCGATCGGACGTCCCGCCACGGGCCGTCGTCCGTGTCGGACACCTGCACGACGTACCGTGCCGCTGCGGCGTTCTCCCACGTGACCCGGACGGAGTCGACGTCCCGCGCGGATCCGAGGTCGAGCGTCAGGTCCACCGTGTCGACGCCGTGCACGCTCTCCCAACGGGTGGCGGGGTCCCCGTCGACGGCCTTCGCCGCGGTGTTGCCCCCGTCGGTCGAGCTCGCCACGGCGGCGGCGACGCCCACCTCGGGGACGGACGCGATCGACGAGACGACCGCACTGCCCTCGACACCGCCAGCCGTCGCCACGACGTAGCCTGCGCCGGGCGCGGTGGTGGTGAGGGTCCCGTCACCGGTGACCGTGCCGGGTGCGGTGGTGCTCCAGGCGACGTCGGCGGGCAGCGGAGCCGGGTCGCCGTACTGGTCGTGGCCCTCGGCGGAGAACGTCACCGGGTCGCCGACCACGGCACGGGCGGTGCCGGGCGTCACGGCGATGCCGGTGAGCACCGGTGCCGGTGCGACCCGGAAGTCGTACGAGTCGGACACCCCACCGACGGTCGCGGTGACGGACGCCTCGTCCGCCGCGGCTGCCGCGTGCAGGGTGCCGTCCTGGTCGATCGTCCCCGCGCTGGTCGACCACCGCACGTCGTCGAGCGGCATGGTCGCGCCGTACTGGTCGTAGCCGGTCGCGGTGAACGCGGTCGTGCTGCCCGGGGCGAGCGTGCGCGGGTCGCCCTCCGTCCCGACGACGACCTTCGCCAGTCGGGCATCGAGGTGGGACGTGATCTGCGTCCGGGCGGGCACCGCGATCTGCCCGACGACCCGCTGCCCCGCGTACACGTCGTAGGTGTGCTGGACGTCGTCGACGTTGTCGATCACGTAGGAGTACGTGCCGTCGGCGGCGCGGAACACCTGGCTCAGCGGGTTCGACGTGTGGCGGTCGGTGACCTCGTGCCCGACGGTGCGGTTCGACATCGCCTGGTGGTAGACCATCCCGGCCATCGACTGCCCGGTCACGGTCGGGTCCTGCGCCTCCCAGAGCGCCGCGTGGACGTCGGCGTAGGTGTCCGGGTCGTACTGGGCGAGGAACCCGAGGACGACGTTGCCGAGTGCATCGCCCATCTCGCTGAAGACGGCGGCCGCGCGGGCGGTGTCGGCGCCCGGGCGGTGGTGGGTCAGGTCGACGCCGTACAGCCGGCCGATGGTGTCGGGGTCCGCCCGGTAGTCGGTGACGAGGAACGGCAGGAGCGGCGACGGCTCCGGCCAGTCCCCCGGCTGCCGGTCCGCCGTCGGGCCGTCGAGCTGCGCGGGCACGAGTGCCGCCGGCAGGGCCTCGGGTGTCCACCACCGGGACGGGAACACGACGGAGCCGTCGTCGTCGACCGAGACGTACAGCGTGTCCGTCGACCGGTCGTACAGGGGGTTCGTCGCGGTCTTCGCGGTCACGTACCCCGGGTGGTTCCGCTCCACGGCCCGGATCGCGTCCTGCAGCTCACCGATCGCCGCCGACCGGTCCCGCGTGATCGCGACGTCCCCGTAGGTACCGACGCCCCACCACTTCTTGGTGAGCATCTGCACGCGCCCGGCGTTGCCGTCCACGACGCCGTCCTGCCCGACGACCTCGCCCCGGGCGGCCATCATCTGCCGCATGATCGCCTTCGAGAAGTCCGGGTCCCACCCGAAGTACGTGAACCACGGCGCGGTCGGCATCCACTGGATCCCGTAGATCCACGCGGGGTCGCCGGAGAAGTACGTGGCCTCGGCCTGCCCGGAGTCGAAGAGGATCCCTGCCTGTCCGGCGTCGTACGCCTCGGGGAACGCGCCGTCGCCGTCGTACGCCGCCGACGCCGGGTTGCCGTGGGCGTTCTGGTAGTAGTCGCGGACGGCGGCACGCTCGGTGACGTACTGCACCGCACCGGCTGCCTGCATGTCCTCGTCACCGAGCACCGACCCGAGCAGGAACAGCCCGGCCTCGGACTGGATCGCCTCGGACGACGACTCCTGGTTGTTGCCGCCCGGCGAGGACACACCGCCGGCGTTCGAGTGACCGGTCCACACGCCGAAGGTGCGGAAGTGCGGGAAGCGCTCGTCGTCCCGGTCCCAGTTCGCGTACTGCTTCGCGACGAGGGTCGCCATCTCGCCGTACCGCTGTGCCCACTCGGGGTCGGCCCGCCCGAGCAGCGCGGTCGCGAGTGTGAAGTAGCCGTAGTGGAAGTGGTTGTCGTTGAACTGGGCGGACCCGTACGAGTCGCCGAACCCGATGAGGGCCTTCCACGTCGGGTACATCGCGAAGAAGTGCTCCCGCTCGCCCTCGCTGTACGTGTACCAGTCCGTGAGTGCGCGCTCGAGGGTCGCCCGCATCCGGTCGGCGTCCTCGGTGTCGCCGATCTGGTCCGCGACGCTCATGTACGCGCCGAGCTGCTGCAGGTCCTTGCCGCCCCAGTAGGTGTCGCCGCCGTAGGTCTCCTTCGCGGCGTAGTCCGACAGGTACTGCCGCATGACCTCCTCGCGGTACGGGTCGTCGCCCGTGCTCGTCGGCTCAGCGCCGATCGGGGTCAGCCCGCTGAAGGCGTACCGCAGCTTCCAGCCGTCGTGCCCGACGGTCGTCCTCATCGTGCCGCGCGGCGTCGCGTACGTGGCTCCGGTGAACGACAGGTCGTGCGTCGCCTCGGCGTACTGGTGCTGCAGCCAGCCCTGGACGGTGTCGTGGTCCGAGCCCTGCAGCACGTCCGTCTGCAGCGACCACCGCTGCTCGACCTGACCCGCCGCGGGGTCGTACGAGTAGTCCATCCGGGTGTCCCGCGGGACGGCGAAGGCCGTGCGGTGCAGGTCGTCGAGCGTCAGCCCCTGCTCGGGCACCGCGCTGAGCACGAGGAAGGGGGTGCCCGCGGACGCCTCGAGCACGTTCCCGGAGCGGGTGAAGGTGGTGCCGGTGGGTGCGTGCACCCCGAACACGTGCCCGTCCTGCCGGATCTCGAAGCGGTCGGTCGTGATCGTCCCGGTGAGTCCGCGGCCGTCGGCGTCGGTGAGCGCGGCGCCGTCCTGCAGGGTGATGCGCGGGGTCAGGCCGTGGAACTCGAACCACTCGTACGGCGACCCCTGCACGCTCGTCACGTCCATGTACTGACCGCCCGGTCCGGCCTGTGGCATCCGCCAGCTCACGTTCCAGTCGCCCCAGCGCAGGGCGTCGGCCCGATCGGCCGAGAACGCCGTCGTGAAGCGCTCCGCGATGCCGTCCGGGGCGTCGGTGAGCAGCACCTGGTCGACCAGGACGTGCGCCCACCCGGCACGGAGCGAGTCGACGACCCGGACCTGCGCCGTCCGTCCGCGGTACGCGCTGACGTCCCACCTCGTCCAGCGCAGCTCCTCGCTGTCCGCGCCGGTCGCCTCCTCGACCACCTCGCCGTCGACGAGCAGCTGCACCGCCTCGGCCCCGGGGTGTCGGCCCCCGCCGACCAGGAAGGCGAGGGTCGACCGGTCGACCGTGAACCCCGGCGAGGTGAGCGTGCCGGTCGCGCCGTCGCCGTCGCGGTCGGTGAACGAGTCGACGAACCCACCACCGAGCCAGCCGGACACGGCGCTCTGCCCCGACGCGGTCCCGGACGAGGTCCCGGCGAAGGCATCACCGGTCGTGGTCCACCCGTCGGGCAGACCGTCCTCGAAGTCGGCGAGCACCCGGTCGGAGGCGTCCGGGGTCGGGTCCACCGTGCCGCCCACGGTGACCGGCGCGTCGAGTCGCATCGCGGTGCCGTCCGCGTTCCAGGACGTCGGGTACGTGAGCTTCGTCCCCTGCGCACTGTTCGACGACACGAACGGGTACGCCCACATGTCGCCCGAGTACCTGCTGACGAGCAGGTCGGTCCACCACTGGTTCGTGGGGACGGGCTTCCCCGCCTGCGACGGGTCGACGTACAGGTGCTGGTCGACGGTCTTCCGCACGTCGGCGACGGACGCGATCTCCGCCGGCGGCGTCGGCGCGTACGAGCCGGCCCCGACGCGCACGCCGTCGACCTGCGGGCCGGCAGCACCGGGAGCGGATGCGGCGGCCCGGTCGACCGGCGGGTCTGCCAGGTCGGCGGAACCGGTCCCTGCGGCAGGGTCCGGCAGGACCGTCGGGAGGGTGCTCGCCGACGCGAGGTCCGCGGCGGCGACGGGCGCGAGCGAGAGCCCGCCGAGCAGGAGCGTGACGACGACGGTTCGGACCAGGTGCACGGAGGGGTCCCTTCCGGGGGCGGAGGTTCGGCGGCGGTGCGTGCGTCGGGTCGCAAGGATCTCTGTCGGCAGCCTCGCCACCGACGTCAGCAGAAGTGAGGATCCGTCCTGGAGGCACGGTGACGGCCCGCCTCGCTCGTCCCCTCGGACTGGGGTGACGCCCGCCCGTTGACCCACTCCGACGGCTTCCGTACGGTTGCCGGGTCTCGATCGGAAGGGGCCCGATGCGCGTCACCACCACCCACGGCCGGACCGCCACGACGGCCGTCCGACTCATCGCTTCCATCGTCGCCGTCGTCCTGCTCGCGGTGGTGCTGGTGACGGTCCGGGCACCGGCGGCCAGCGCCGCACCCGCTCAGCTCTCGAAGGGCCGCCCGGCCGTCGCCTCGTCGAGCGACGCCGCGTCCCGTGGTCCGCAGATGGCGGTCGACGGACGCGCGGGCACCCGTTGGGCGAGCGCGCGGTCGGACGCGCAGTGGCTGCGTGTCGACCTCGGTGCGGCGGCGCGACTCGAGCGGATCGACCTGCGGTGGGAGACGGCGTACGCGAAGGCGTACCGGCTCCAGGTGTCGTCGGACGCGAAGACCTGGAGCACCCTCGCAAGTACCTCGTCCGGCAGGGGCGGTGTCGAGCGCAAGGCGGTGTCCGGCACGGGCCGGTACGTCCGGATGCTCGGTGTGCAGCGTGCGACCGGTCACGGCTACTCGCTGTGGGAGTTCCGGGTCTACGGGACACCGGTGACGACCACACCGAGCGCGACGCCGACACCGACCCCGCCGCTGATGCCGACCCCGACGCTGATGCCGGCGGCGGGGGTGCGCGTCACCGGCACGCAGGGGAACTGGCAACTCACCGTCGACGGGAAGCCCTGGCTCGTCCGGGGCGTCACGTACGGCCCGTCGAACGCCGAGGCGCCGACGTACCTCGACGACGTCGGCGCCATGGGCGTCAACACCGTCCGCACCTGGGGCACCGATGCGTCCTCGGCGCAGCTGTTCGACGCCGCGCGGGCGCGGGGCATGCGGGTCGTCGCCGGGCTCTGGCTCGACCAGGGCGTCGACTACGTGCACGACTCCGCGTACAAGGACGCGACGCTCGCGAGCATCACGAGGACCGTGACGACGTACCGCGATCACGGCGGGGTCCTCGTGTGGGACGTCGGCAACGAGGTCATGCTCGGCCAGGGCGAGGCGCAGCGCGTCGCGTACGCGCAGTACGTCGAGCGGGTCGTGCAGGCGATCCACCGCGTCGACCCGTCCCACCCGGTGACCTCCACGGACGCCTGGACCGGTGCCTGGAGCTACTACCACCGGTACACGCCGAGCCTCGACCTCTACGCGGTCAACTCGTACGGCGGCATCGGCTGGGTGCAGCAGGCGTGGCGCGACGGCGGCTACACGAAGCCCTACCTGGTGACGGAGACCGGCCCCGCGGGTTCGTGGGAGGTCCCGACCGACGCGAACGGCGTCCCGCGTCAGCCGACGGACACCGCCGCGGCCCAGGCGTACACCGACGCGTGGCGTGCGGTGACGGCAGCGCCGGGGGTCGCCCTCGGCGCGACGATGTTCCACTACGGCGTCGAGGACGACGAGCCCGGCGTGTGGCTGAACCTGCGCACCGGCGGACTCAAGCGGGCGTCCTGGTACGCGGTGCAGCAGGCGTACCGCGGGACGGTCGCGGGCAACCGACCGCCCGACGTGGGGAGCACCACCGTGACCCCGTCCTCCGGTGTCGCGCCCGGTGCGACCCTGTCGATCACCGCCCCGACGACCGACCCCGACGGGGACGCCGTCACGTGGCGCGCTGCCACGTCGAGCCGGTACCTCGACGGCAACGGCGCACAGCGCCCGACGCCCGTCGTCCGCGCCGCCGACGGAACCCTGCGGATCAGCGCCCCGACCGCCCCGGGTGCCTGGAAGATCACCGTCTACGCCCTCGACGGGCACGGCAACGTCGGCATCGGCACGACGTCGGTGCGCGTCCGCTGAGCCCGGAACCGCACCGTCGTCGGCTCCCAGCGGGTCCGGGGCTACCGTCGGACCGGTGACGGACGAACGACGCCGCGAGGTCGGCGACAACGACGCCCCGGTCGAGGACGAGATCGAGGAGTCCTTCGACGCGGTGGTCGACGAGGGGGCCGAACGCCTGCAGCGGACCCTGCGGGTGGTGCTCGCGACCGGGTTCGCCGGCGGCCTGGAGATCGGGCTCGGCGTGATGGGGTACCTGGCCGTCCTGCACGAGACCGACAGCCACCTGCTCGCGGGCCTCGCCTTCAGCATCGGGCTCGTCGCGCTGTACCTGGCGCACAGCGAGCTCTTCACCGAGAACTTCCTCGTGCCGATCGTGGCGCTCGTCGCCCGGGAGGGCACGGTGTGGCAGCTCGTCCGGCTCTGGGCGGGGACGCTGGTCAGCAACCTCGCCGGCGGTTGGGTCGTGATGTGGCTCGTCGTCCAGGCGTTCCCGCAGTGGCACACGGTGCTCGAGGAGTCCGCCCGGCACTACGTCGACGCCCCCTTCGGACTGCAGACCGCGGTGCTCGCCGTGCTCGGTGGGAGCACGATCACCCTCGTGACCCGCATGCAGCAGGGCACCGACTCGGACCCGGCGAAGCTCGTCGCGGCGATCGCCGGTGGCTTCCTGCTGGCCGGTCTGCAGCTCTTCCACTCGATCCTGGACTCGCTGCTGGTCTTCGGCGCCATCCAGGCGGGGGCGTCGATCACGTACGGCCAGTGGGCCGCCTGGTTCGGCTACGTGCTCGTGTTCAACGTGCTCGGCGGTGTCGTGCTGGTGACGTCGCTGCGCCTCATCCGGTCGGCGGACCTGCTGCGCGGTCGACGGCGCGACGCGCCGGACGCACCGGACCGTGCGACGGGCGAGCAGGAGCGGGGCACCGCGCGCTGACCGGACCGGGTGCCGGACGGGAGGCCCGTGGCGGCTTCGCCACGGGCCTCCCGTCCGGCACGGCGTCGGGTCAGCCGACCGGGGTCGTCTCGTCCGCGTCGGCGGATGCCGTCACGGTGACCGCGTGCGGCCCGGGGTCCACCAGCAGGCGACGGCGTGCGTCGGTCGCCGACCCGGCGAGCAGCGCCGTCATCGAGCCGGTGCCGGCACCCGACGAGACCTCGACCGACGACTCGTCGAACCACAGGGTGAGCGCGACGCGGTCGCCCTCCGGTCGCACCGTCGACGCCACGTGCCGTCCGAACGACGCCGGGAGCCCCGGCACGGCGGGACGGTCGAGCCGGAGCGAGGCGTCGGCGGCGTCGTAGCGCAGGCCGAGCCGACGTCGGCCGTCGGCGTCGTCGAGCTCCAAACGGACCACACCGTCGGGTCCGCGCAGCGTGATCACGACCTCGACGCGGACGAGTCCCGGGAGCTCGTGGGTGCTCGCCGCGTCGTCGTCGTGACGAAGCACCGTGTCCACGGCACCGGTCGGGCCGACGATCCGCTGCACCAGCTCGAGGCGTCCGTCCCGCTCGGTCAGACCGAGGGCCCGAGCAGCGGTCATCGCGCCGCGCCACGGCGTGGTCGGCAGGTCCTTCGCGTAGTCCCAGTTGTCCATCCACGCGACGAGCGTCCGGTCTCGGAGGCCCGTACCGGAGAAGGTCACGCCGGCGTACGAGTCGGGACCGTGGTCGAGCCAGCGGTACGTCGCGAGCTCCTCGGTGGACTGCTGCCGCCAGGACCCGTCCGGCGACCGGGTCTCGGCGGGGAGCGGCTCGTCCGGGACGAACCGCTCCCCGTCGAACTGCCCGAGCACGACGTGCGTACCGGATCCGCCCGCGACCCCGCCGGGGTTGAGGCTGACCAGCAGCACCCAGACCACGCGGTCGGGGTCGCCGTCGACGGTCAGGGGGAAGAGGTCCGGGCACTCCCAGACGCCACCGACCGGACCGGCGGGACCGTAGGTCGACACGAGGGTCCAGGTGCGCAGGTCGGTCGACCGGTGCACGAGCACCTGGCGGTCCTGGGCCTCGACGGCGACCATGATCCAGCAGGGTCCGTCCGTGCCCTCGTACCGGAACACCTTCGGGTCGCGGAAGTCGGCGGAGCCGCGGCGCAGCACCGGGTTCCCCGGGTACTTCAACCACCGGTACCCGCCGTCGGTGCTGGAGGCGAGGGCCTGCGACTGCTCGGTCTCGGCGGCCTGCGTCCAGATCGCGACCAGCGGCGGCTGCTCGGCCGATCCGAGCCCGCTCGTGTTCTCCGCGTCGAACACCACGGAGCCCGAGAAGACCTGCCCGTCCGCGTCGGCCTCGAGCGCCACCTCGTGCTCGGTCCACGTGAGCAGGTCGGTGCTCGACGCGTGCCCCCAGCCGACCGTGCCGTGGTCGATCCCGTCCGGGTTGTGCTGGAAGTAGAGGTGGTACCGGCCGTCGTGGACGACCAGGCCGTTCGGGTCGTTCATCCAGTTGCGGGCGGGCGTGAAGTGCTGCCGCGGGCGCCGGATCGTGGCGCCGTCGGCTGCTGGCTCGGTCCAGGTGCGCTCCGTCGCCGGCACGTCGGACTGCGTCGCCGTCTCCGTGCTCACTTGACCGACCCCGCGGTGAGGCCACGGACGAAGAAGCGCTGGAGCGACAGGAACACCACGAGGGGCACGATCAGCACGATGAACGAGCCGGCCGCGACCAGGTTCCAGCCCGACCCGTACTGTCCGAGCAGCCCGAGCAGGCCCTGCTGCAGCACGGGGTTCGTGTTGCCGATGAAGATGTACGCGACGAGGTAGTCGTTCCAGACCCAGAGGAACTGGAAGATCGCGAACGACGCCAGCGCCGGCACCGACATCGGGACCGCGAGCCGCCAGAAGATCTGGAAGTGCGACGCGCCGTCGACGCGGGCGGCCTCGATGAGCGCGACCGGGAGCGTCGACATGTAGTTCCGCAGGATGTAGATGCAGAGCGGGAGCGCGAACGCCGAGTGCACGATCCACGCCGCCGGGAATGTGCCGGTGATCTGCAGCCCGGTCGCCTGCGTGATCGTCTTGTACAGCTGCAGGACCGGGATCAGCGAGATCTGCACGGGCACCACGAGCAGCCCGACGATGACCGCGAAGTAGAACTCCTTGAACCGGAACTGCAGGAACGTGAACGCGTAGGCCGCGAACGCGGAGATCATGAGCGGCAGGATCGTGGCCGGGACCGCGACGGCGACGCTGTTGAGGAACTCGGCCGCCAGGCTCTGCCCGGTCCCCGAGGTCGCCCCCGTCAGCGCGTTCGAGTAGTTGTCGAGGGTCCACTCCGTACCGAACAGGTTCCCGAAGACGGTCCACCACCCGGTGCTCTGGGCGGCGGTCGTCGTGCGGAAGCTCGTGACGAGCAGGCCGATCGCCGGCACCATCCAGAGCACGGCGATGACGCCCATGACGATGCTCAGCAGGACGCGGGGACGCTGCTCGGCGCTGGTCTTCGTGACCCGTTCGCGCTTCGTCGCGACGATCTCCGGGGCTCCGGCCACCGGGACGATCTCGGTCATCGGAGGGCCTCCTGTTCGCGGTAGGTCCGCACCTGGTACACGATGACGGGCACCACGGCGAGGATGAGGATGACGACCACGGCGGACGCCTTCCCGGGGTTGTTGAACGCGAAGAACTGCGAGTAGAACTCGACGCCGAGCACGTTCGTGTCGAACTGCCCGTTGGTCATCGCGAAGACGATGTCGAAGATCTTCATCACCGTGATGAGGACCGTGATGCCGACGGCGATGATGGTCGTGCGGATCTGGGGAGCGATCACACGGAAGAACGCCTGCCGCTCGCTGGCACCGTCGATGCGTGCCGCCTCGATCGTCTCCTCGGGCACGGCCTTGATCGCCGCGGAGAGCAGGACCATCGCGTAGCCGGCGTTCAGCCAGATCACGACCGCCATGAGCAGGAAGCTGTTCATGCGCAGGAAGTCGTTCTGCAGCCACGGGATCGGGTTCTGGTGCGTGATCGCGGTCCAGATGCCGTTGAGCAGGCCGACCTGGGGCTGTCCCGGTGCGTTGTACGCGTACACGAACGACCACATCGACGCGGCCGCGATGAAGCTCACCGACATCGGCAGGAAGATCAGGGACTTGAACGTCTTCTCGCGCTTCGGCCCGAGGCGGTCCGCCAGGGTCGCCACGAGCAGGCCGATCACGACCACCACCGCCGGGACGACGATGATCCAGAGCAGGTTGTTGAACAGGGTCGACAGGAACGACGGCGTCGAGAAGAGCGAGACGTAGTTGTCGAGGCCGCCGAAGGACGTCAGCCCGTACTGGTCCGTCTTCTGCAGGCTCTGGATGACCGTCTGCACCGTCGGGACGACCAGGAAGACGAGCAGGAGGAGCAGGACCGGCCCGATGAAGACGTAGGGCAGCAGTCGACCGTGCCACTTGCCGTGCGTCTTCGAGACCAGGAAGTTCAGCCCGAGGTAGATCAGGAACGAGACGGCCAGTCCGCCGATGACGGAGACGAGGACGCTGAGGACTTGCTGCACGAGGGGTCACCTCACTTCGTTGTCGGGGTGTGTCGTCGCGGCGTGCAGGCGCCGACGGCCGTGGCGGCGCCGGTCGGCACCGCCACGGCGCAGGTGGAGGGTGTTACTGCGACGGCCAGGAGTCGTCGATGGCCTTGAGCGTCTGGTCGAGTGACTGCTGACCCGCGGTCCAGGCCGTCAGGTTCGTCCACTCGGTACCGGCACCGACGGCTCCGGGCATCTGGTCGGAGGCGTCGAAGCCGAACACCTTCGAGTCCTTCACGGCCTGCTGCGCGACCTTCTGGAACGGGCTGGTGTACTCGGACGCCGGGAAGTCGTTGTGCGGCGAGAGCGCGGCCGACCAGTTCTTGGCGTAGCCGTTCGTGCCGAACTCCTTGCCGACCAGGTAGTCGACGACCTTCTTCGTGTCGTCGTCCGTCTTGAACGCGGCGACCAGGTCACCACCGCCGAGCGTGCCGGAGGTCGCGGCACCCTCGGGCGTCGGGAGCGGGAAGGCGTTCACGTTCGTCGTGTCGCCCTTCGCGATCTGCTCCTGGATCGCGGCCGGGAAGTTGCCGGTGATGAAGGTGCCCTGGCGCATCATGTAGCACTGCCCCGCCGACTTGCCGCCGTCGACGAACAGGTTGTTGCCCGCCGCGCCGAAGTCGGTGGACGCCATGGCCTTGCCGCCGCCGTTGACCGCGCCGTCGGCGAAGATCATCGACTCGACCTTGCCCGCGGCCTGCTTGACCAGGGGCGAGTCGAACTTCACCTCGTGGGTGATCCAGTCGTCGTACTTCTCGAGGCCGCCGTAGCGGAGCACGTACTCCTCGAGCCAGTCCGTCATCGGCCAGCCGTTCGAGCCCTGCGACGCGATGCCGACGCACCACGGGTAGCCGGAGCCGTCCTTGATGATCTTCTCCTGCAGCGCGGTGAGCTCGGCGTCGGTCTTCGGGACCTCGTACCCCTCGGCCTCGAACGCGGCCGGGTCGTACCAGACGAGCGACTTCACGTTGATGTTGTAGGGCAGGCCGTACGTCTTGCCGTTGACCTTCGCGATGTCGGCGAGGCCGTTCGCCTCGTCCGCGGTGACGCTCTTGACGTCCACGAGGTCGTCGAGCGGCTGGATGCCCTGGCTGATGAGGGACTTGAGCACGCCGGGCTGGGGGAAGATCGCGACGTCGGGGGCCTGGCCGCCCTTCACCTGCGTGACGATCGACGTCTGGAAGCTGTCGCTGCCCGAGTACTTGACCGTGATGCCCTGGCCCTCGGCCCACGTGTCCAGGTCCTTCTGGAACGCCGTGGCCTGCGCACCGGTGAAGCCACCGGAGATCGTGACCGTGCCGTCGGACGATGCGGATCCTCCGGCGCTGCAGCCGGTCAGCGTCAAGCCGGTCCCGACCGCGAGCGCGGCGGCGACGGCGATGCCCTTACGAAGCCTCATTACTTCGACCTTTCACTCGCACAAACCCAAATCGTTTTGTGTTGAGGAAGAGCATCACACAGGGGCCGACCGCTCGCCACGGGCGCGGGTCACGAACGAGTAACGGTTACCGGTCCGATCGAGTCGCGGACGACGAGCTCTCCGCGGAGCCGCTCGACCCCGGCACGCGGCGTCGGCGGTGCGGTCAGCGCTCCCGTCTGCTCGAGCGCACGGCGGACCGCCGCACGACCCATCTGCGCGTGCGGGAGCGCGACGGTCGTCAGGCCCGGACGCAGGGCGGCGGCCACGAGCTGCAGGTCGTCGATGCCGACGACCGACAGGTCACGGCCGATCCGCATGCCCCGCTCCTCCGCGACCTGGTAGACCCCCATCGCCATCTGGTCGTTGAAGGCGAACACCGCGGTCGGGCGCTCGGCGGCGCGGTCGCCGGCTGCCTCCGGTACCGGTCCGAACAGCTCCGTCGCCGCCCGGAAGCCCGCTGCGGCATCCGCGACCTCGCCGACCGCGCGGACCACCACGGGGGTGCCGCCGGCCTCCACCAGGGTCCGCTCGTACCCCTCGACCCGGCCGGTCACGGCGGGACCGGCGCCCTCGACCGTCAGGTGCGCGATGCGCCGGTGCCCCGCCGCGAGCAACGCGCGGACCGCCGTCGCGGCGATGTCCTGCTCGTCGGGCACCACCGACGGCACCGGAGCAGCGGGGTCGAACGCGTCGAGCAGCACCGTCCGGGCCGGGTCGAGCGACCGCGGCAGCCGGATGACCCGGTTCGACGCCGAGGCGAACACCACCGCGTCGACCCGCCGCTGGATCAGGGCGTCGATGCGCGGGTCGTCGAACTCCCCGGCTGCGATGTCGACGATCATCAGGACGTGGTCGTGCGCGGCCGCCTCGGCCTGCGCCCCGACGATGATCTTGCCCGCGTACGGGGTCGACGCGATCTCCTCGGACACGAACCCCAGGACCGCCCGTCGGTCGGTCCGCATGGCACGGGCGATCGGGTTCGGCGCGTACCCGAGCCGTTCGACCGCTTCCTCGACCCGGAGGCGCGTCCGGGCACTCACGGTGCCCTTGCCGCTCAGCGCATGCGACACCGTCGTGATCGACACCCCGGCCTCGGCCGCCACGTCGCGGATGCTCGTCGCTCGCGCCACGTGGTCTCCTGCTCTCTGCCCGTCCGGCCCGACGGCCCTTCCGGGAACCACCCGCGGACCGCACGTGCTGAGCCTAGTCACGCACTCGGCGGACGCGGGCGCGGCGAGGGACTAGCGCGGAGCGGGCGCTCCCACGGCGAGCGCCGACGCCAGGGTCGCGATCAGCCCGAGCCGGGCGAAGTACGGTCGGGCGCCCACGGGGAGCACCGCGATCAGGGCGAACGCGTTCGCTGCGGTGTCCGCGAGCCGGTCCTGCTCGGACGCCGACAGCGGCACCCCGGCCACGACGAGGGTCGCCCACCCGACGATCTCCGCGCTCGGCAGCTCCGGGTCGCAGGCACTGGCACGGTCCACGCCGTCGGGCAGTGGCGTGACGCGGTGTGCCTGCAGGACCGCCTCGAGCTCTTCTCGCATCGCTCCACCGTAGAGAGCGGCACGACGTCGGTCACAGGGAACCGGGGGACGTCACCGCCCGGTCACCGGGTCGGCTCTCGGCTCGCGCGGGTTGAGTGGACCCGTGCAGCCCTCATCGGAACCGACGCAGACCCCGGGTGACGGCGCGCTGCTGTCGCTCGTCTACGCCAGCCGCGCGGTCGTCGGCTTCGGACTCGACGACCTCGACGACCTGCTGGCGCACGCCCGCAGCGCGAACGCCCGCGCCGGCGTGACCGGCCTGCTGCTGTTCCGCGACCACCGGTTCCTGCAGCTGCTCGAGGGGCCCGCCACGGCGGTCCGCGAGAAGATGGCGTACATCGCCGAGGACCCGCGCCACGACCAGGTCACCGTGCTGCTCGAGGAACAGGTGCCCGCACGGCAGTTCCCGGACTGGTCGATGGGCTACGCGGCCGAGACCACCCTGCAGCGCGCCGCGGTGCCCGGTCACCGCACCACCTTCGACGACCTCGACTTCCTGCCGGACGACCACGGCGGGGCACCGGACCTCGCCGCGGTGCGGGAGCTCCTGCAGTGGTTCCGGCAGGACCGGACCGGAGCAGGTGCCGACGCGGGCACGGCCCGCGCACGCTGACCCCGCTGCCGGGGCGACCGGACCACGGACGGGAGGCGCGGTGCCGGCCCGCACCGTGCCTCCCGTCCGGTACGCCGCACGTCGCACGCCCGCAGCGCGCCGATCAGCGCAACCAGCGGTACTCGTACTCCGGCCGTCCTTGCCCGCGGTGGCGGACGTCCTTGCCGACCTGCCCGGCGGCGGCCAGGTGCTCGAGGTACCGCCGGACGGTGACCCGCGACAGCCCGGTCGCCTCGGCGACCTCGGATGCCGAACCACCGTCGGACCGCTGCAGCAGTGCGTCGCGCACCACCTCGAGCGTCTCCGGGGCGATGCCCTTCTCGTGGTCGGCGGGCGCGACCGGACGGAGCGTCCCGAGCCGCTGGTCGATGTCGGCCTGCGTGAGGGCACGACGGTCCTCGAACCCGCGCCGGAACTCGCGGTACGACGTCATCCGGTCGGCGAACGACCGGAAGCTGAAGGGCTTGACGAGGTACTGCACGACCCCGAGGGCGATCGCGTTCCGCACCGCCTGGACGTCGTGTGCCGCGGTCACCGCGACGACGTCGACGGCGGAACCGGCGGCTCGCAGCGTGCGGACGAGCTGCAGGCCGTGGGCGTCCGGCAGGTTCAGGTCGAGCAGCACGAGGTCCGGTCGCTCCGCAGCGACCGCGGCGAGCATCGCCCGACCGGTCCCCACGGTGCCGACCACGGCGAAGCCCTCGAGGCGCGACACGTAGGCCGTGTGCGCCTCGGCGGTCAGCGGCTCGTCCTCGACGATGAGGACCCGGATGGGCGCGGTCACGAGGGCACCCGCCCGGTGGTGATCTCGACGGTGAACGTGCTGCCGTCCGGTCCCGTGGTCACGGCGACCTCACCGCCGATGCGGGCGAGGGTGGCGCGCACGAGGTCGAGGCCGATGCCGCGTCCCTCGGGACCGGACTGCTTCGTCGACCACCCGCGCTCGTAGACGGCGTCGACGTCGGCGATGCCCGGTCCGTCGTCGCGGACGACGAGCCGGACGGTCCCGCCGGCTGCGGCGACGACGACCTCGACGCGGCCGCGGTCCGGGCCCTGCGGGGAACCGGCGACGGCGTCGACGGCGTTGTCCACGAGGTTGCCGAGCACGGTGACCACGTCGGCGGGTGCGGCCGGGACGGGGTCGAGCAGCCCGCTCGTGTCGGCGACCAGGTCGACACCGCGCTCGCCGGCCTGTGCCCGCTTGGCGGCGAGGAGGGCGTCGAGCACCTCGGGCTCGGTGTGCGCCGGGTCGGCGCACGGGTCGCTCTCGCCGGACGCGTCGGTCCCGCTGCGCCGGTCGGTCTCGCCGTGCCGCCGGTCGGTCTCGCCGTGCCGCTCGGTCTCGCCGTGCCGCTCGACCTCGCTGTGCCGGTCGATCTCGTGTGCGGCGAACCGGATCGCCTCGTCGACCCGACCGAGCTCCAGCAGCGCGACGACGGTGTGCAGGCGGTTGGCGAACTCGTGCGTCTGCGACCGCAGCGCATCGGTGAGCGTCCTGGTGGCGGCGAGCTCGCCGGACAGGTGCAGCAGGTCGGTCTGGTCGCGGATGGTCGCGACGGTGCCGACCGGCCGGGTCGCCCCCCGCGGGAACGCCATCTCCTGGTTCACCACGAGCACCCGGTCGCTCGTGGCGTACGTCTCGTCCACGGCACGGTCGCCCGATGCGAGCAGGGTCCGGAGGGCGTCCGGCACGTCGAGCGCCGCCAGCGGCACCGGATCCTGGCGTTCGGCCGGCGCCGGCAGGTGCAGCAGCTCCGCTGCACGGTCGTTGTGCAGGACGACCGCGCCCGACCGGTCGACGACCACGAGCCCCTCGTGCACCGAGTGGAGCACGCCCTCGTAGGACGCGAAGACCCGCGCGAGCTCCTCCGGGCCCCGTCCCGCGGTGACCCGACCGAGGTACCGGCTGAGCAACCACGAGAACAACGCGGACACCGCGACCACCGCCAGGCCGAGCAGGACGACCGACGTGAGTCGCGGCACGAGGGCACTCGAGATGTTCGCCACGGTGACCCCGGCGGCGACCAGCCCGACGATCCGGCCGTCGTCGTCGGTGATCGGCGTGACGGCCCGCACCGAGGGGCCGAGCGTCCCGGTGGACGTCTCGGTGAAGGTCCGGCCGTCGAGCGCCGGCTGGACCGTACCGCGGAACGGCCGGCCGAGCTCCGACCGGTCGGGGTGCGTCCACCGGGTCCGGTCGGGCGCCATGATCGTGATGAAGTCCGTGTGGGTGCGGCGCATCAGGTCGAGCGCGTACGGCTCGAGGCGCTCGGACGGGTCCGCGGTGGTCGCCTGCTGGACCACGAACGGGTTCCGGGCGATCGACACCGCGACGGCGGTGGACTTCTCGGCCGCGTCCGCCTCGAGGTCGGCTCGCGCCGAGGTCCAGCTCCAGACGCCACCGACCGCCACCCCGACCACGACGAACAGCAGCTGCAGCGCGAAGAGTCGCGCGGCGATGCTCCACCGACGGGGTACCACTGAGCTGCCTCCTCGCTCCGTTGCGGGACGACCCATCCTCGCGCACGGGGGCCCGTCCGCGCAGCCTCCCCGTGAACGTTGTGAACACAAGTCGCCGCCGCGGGTCGCTCCGCGCGAGGGTGTGTCCGTTCCCCCGAGGACGAACCGACCGGAGCGACGCCGCTCCCGGTCCTGACGACAAGGAAGTCGCATGGCATCGACGCACTCGACCACCGCCCGCCCACGGCGACGCGGTCTGGATCGCTCGCACTGGCTCTACATCGCGGTCATCGTGGCCGTGCTCGCCGGCATCGTGGTCGGCCTGACGGCCCCCGACCTCGCCGTCGGACTCAAGCCGATCGGCGACGGCTTCATCGCGCTGATCAAGATGATGATCGCGCCGGTCATCTTCTGCACGATCGTGCTCGGCGTCGGCTCCATCGCGAAGGCGGCGACGGTCGGCAAGGTCGGCGGGTTGGCGCTCGGCTACTTCGTCGCGATGTCGACGTTCGCCCTGGCGATCGGCCTCGTCGTCGGCAACCTCATCCACCCCGGCGACCAGCTCGACATGTCGGAGGCGACGTACGAGCTGCCCGCCGGCACCGAGGAGAGCGCGTCCTCGACGTCCGGGTTCCTGCTCGGGATCATCCCCGCGACGCTCGTGTCGTCCCTGACGAGCGGCAGCATCCTCCAGACCCTGTTCGTCGCGCTGCTCGTCGGCTTCGCGCTGCAGGCGATGGGCGAGAAGGGTGCGCCGATCCTCACCGGCATCCGACACCTGCAGGCCCTGGTGTTCCGCATCCTCGCGATGGTCATGTGGGCCGCCCCGATCGGCGCGTTCGGGGCTATCGCAGCGGTGGTCGGTGCCACCGGCGTCGCGGCGCTCGTCGCGCTCGGGACCCTCATGGTCGCGTTCTACATCACCTGCATCGTGTTCGTCGTCGGCGTCCTCGGTGTCCTGCTCCGCGTCGTGACCGGCGTCAACATCTTCCGGCTCATGAAGTACCTCGGCCGCGAGTACCTGCTCATCGTGTCGACGTCCTCCAGCGAGGTCAGCCTCCCGCGGCTCATCGCGAAGATGGAGCACCTCGGCGTCTCGAAGCCCGTCGTCGGCGTCACGGTGCCGACCGGGTACTCGTTCAACCTCGACGGCACCGCGATCTACCTGACGATGTCCTCGCTGTTCATCGCGAACGCCCTCGGCACGCCGCTGAACATCCCCGAGCAGATCTCGCTCCTGGTCTTCATGATCATCGCGTCGAAGGGTGCTGCCGGGGTGACCGGTGCCGGACTCGCCACCCTCGCCGGCGGCCTGCAGGCGCACCGCCCGGACCTGGTCAACGGCGTCGGCCTGATCGTCGGCATCGACCGGTTCATGTCCGAGGCCCGCGCGCTGACGAACTTCACCGGGAACGCCGTGGCCACGGTGCTGGTCGGGACGTGGACGAAGCAGATCGACAAGCAGCAGGTCGAGCGGGTGCTGTCCGGCGCGGCGCCGTTCGACGAGCGGACGATGTCCGCCGACGACCACGGCGCGTCGGCTCGCGCAGACGGTCCCGGCTCCGCTCCCGCCGACGAGCGGATCTCGACCGAGGCCGTCCGCACCATCGTCGAGCCCGAGGGCTCGACCGCCACCCGCCGGTAGTCCCCCATCACGAGGAGATCGACGATGATCACGAACCCCAACCACACGAGTCCCGCACCGCACACCGTGCCCGGCTCGCCCCGCGTCGCCCTGGAGGCGTGGGTCGCCCGGATCGCGTCCCTCACCTGCCCGGACCAGGTCGTCTGGTGCGACGGGTCAGCCGACGAGACCGCCCGCCTGACGCGGCAGCTCGTCGACGAGGGCAAGCTGATCGCCCTCGACCCGGGACGCCGACCGAACAGCTACCTCGCCCGGTCGGACCCGGACGACGTCGCCCGGGTCGAGGGGCGCACGTTCACCTGCTCCCGCACGCCCGAGGACGCCGGTCCGACGAACCACTGGCGGGAACCGACCGCGATGCGCGCCGAGCTCGAGGAGCGGTTCGCCGGGAGCATGCGCGGCCGCACGATGTACGTCGTGCCGTTCTCGATGGGACCGGTGGGTGGGCCGATCTCGCAGCTCGGCGTCGAGGTCACCGACTCGGCCTACGTCGTCCTCAGCATGGGCAGGACGACCCGGCTCGGGGCGGACGTGCTCCGCGCGATCGACGCCGGCGTGCCGTGGGTCGCGACCGTGCACAGCGTCGGGCACCCGCTCCGCGACGACCAGGGCGTCCCGCGGCCGGACGTGTCCTGGCCCTGCAACGCGACGAAGTACATCGTGCAGTTCCCGGAGACCCGCGAGGTCTGGTCGTACGGCTCCGGGTACGGCGGCAACGCCCTGCTCGCCAAGAAGTGCTTCGCGCTCCGGATCGCCTCGGTGATGGGTCGTGACGAGGGGTGGCTCGCCGAGCACATGCTGCTCGTCCGGCTCACCTCGCCCGAGGGCCGGGCCGTCCACGTCGCCGCCGCGTTCCCCTCGGCCTGCGGCAAGACGAACCTCGCGATGCTGCAGCCGGCCCTGCCCGGGTGGTCCGTCGAGACCATCGGCGACGACATCGCCTGGCTCCGTCCCGGAGCGGACGGGCGGTTGCACGCGATCAACCCCGAGGCCGGACTGTTCGGCGTCGCGCCCGGGACCGGCCCAGACACGAACCCCGTCGCGGTCGAGACGATCGCCGCGGACACGATCTTCACGAACGTCGCGCTCACGGACGACGGCGACGTCTGGTGGGAGGGCCTCACCCCCGAACCGCCCGCGCACCTGGTCGACTGGACCGGCGCCGACTGGACACCGGCGAGCGGCACTCCGGCCGCGCACCCGAACGCCCGGTTCACGGTGGCGCTCGACCGGGTCCCGACGCTCGCCGACGGGTGGGAGCGCAGCGTCCCCGTCGACGCCGTCGTGTTCGGCGGTCGTCGGTCGACGAACGTCCCGCTCGTGGCGCAGGCGTCGACCTGGGCCGAGGGCGTGTTCATGGGTGCGACGGTGTCGTCCGAGCGGACCGCCGCAGCCGAGGGCACCGTCGGCGAGCTCCGCCGCGACCCCTTCGCGATGCTGCCGTTCTGCGGCTACGACATGGCCGACCACTGGGCGCACTGGCTCCGGATCGGCGAGCGCCTCGGCGCCGGAACACCGGCGGTGTTCCAGGTCAACTGGTTCCGGCGTGGCGAGGACGGCGCCTTCCTGTGGCCGGGCTTCCGCGAGAACGCCCGCGTGCTCGAGTGGATCGCGCGCCGCGTCGAGGGCACCGTACCGGCGGCCGAGAGCCCGGTCGGCCTGCTCCCCGACCTGGACGACCTGGACGTGCACGGGCTCGACGTCACCGCCGCACAGCTCGACGCCCTCTTCGCCGTCGACCCCGGGCCGTGGCTCGAGGAGTGCGACCTGACCGAGGAGTTCCTCGCCGGGTTCGGCGACCGCACGCCCCCGGTGTTCACCGCGATCCTCGACGAGCGTCGCGCCGCCCTGCACGCCACGGCCGACGTCCGGCAGGTCGCCTGATGCCGTCCGGCGCCCCGACCACGACCGGGGTGTCCACCGCCGCCGAGCGTGCGCACCTGCAGCAGGTGTGGGACGAGAAGCTCGCTGCCGCCGAGGCGATGGTGCCGCTCATCGGACGGCTGTACCGGCGGGACGACGTCGTGCCGTCCGTCCACGGCCGTCCCCTGGTGGGGCAGTCCCCGATCGGGATCGTCAAGGCGCACCGGTCGAGCCGCCGGGTCGACGAGACCGAACTGCCGGTCGCGACGAGCCTGGCGATCCTGACCGAGCTCGACACGATGGCACTGTCGTCGGTGTCGGTGGACCTCGGCGACCTCGCGTCCCGCCACCGACGTGACCGCCTCGGCAGCACCCTGCGCGAGTTCCTCACCGACGAGTTCTTCCTGCACCGCGGCACGGCGGACGGACCGCACCGCGACGCCCCACGCGACGTCGTGCTGTACGGGTTCGGGCGGATCGGTCGGATGCTCGCCCGGATCCTGCTCGAACGCGCCGGGGAGCACGCCCCGCTCGCCCTGCGCGCCGTCGTCGTCCGCCGTCGCGGGCCCGGCGACCTGGTCAAGCGGGCGAGCCTGCTCCGCCGGGACTCGATCCACGGCCCCTTCGCCGGCACGGTGACCGTCGACACCGAGCACGACACCATCACCGCGAACGGCACCCTCGTGCAGTTCATCTCGGCCGACTCCCCCGACGCCGTCGACTACCGCGCGCACGGCATCGAGGACGCGATCGTCGTCGACACCACCGGTCGCTGGCGCGACGTCGAGGGCCTGACGCAGCACCTGCTGGCTCCCGGAGCGGCCCGCGTGCTGCTCACCGCGCCGGGGAACGGTGACGTGCCGAACGTGGTGCACGGCATCAACCACGACGGCATCGGCGACGACCCGGTCGTGAGTGCCGCCTCGTGCACGACGAACGCGATCGTCCCGGTGCTCAAGGTCGTGTCCGACGCCTGGGGCATCGTCCACGGGCACGTGGAGACCGTGCACTCCGCCACGAACGACCAGAACCTGGTCGACAACTACCACCCCGCCGACCGGCGAGGGCGGGCGGCGGGCCTGAACATGGTGATCACCGCGACCGGTGCCGCGAAGGCCGCCGAGAAGGCACTGCCCGAACTCCGCGGGCGGCTCACCGGCAGCGCCGTCCGCGTCCCCACGCCGAACGTCTCGCTCGCGGTCATCCACCTGACGCTCGGTCACCCGGTCGGACGCGACGAGCTGAACGGGGTGCTCCGGGACGCCTCGCTCACCTCGCCGCTCCGGCGGCAGATCGACTACGTCGAGTCGCCGGAGGTCGTCTCGACGGACCTGCTCGGCAGTCGGCGGGCGGGCATCGTGGACGGGCTCGCCACGATCGCGGACGGGTCCGAGCACGCGGTGCTGTACGTCTGGTACGACAACGAGTCCGGCTACAGCCGACAGGTGCACCGGGTCCTGCAGGAGATGGCCGGCGGCCGGCGGGCGGCGTCGCCGCCCGCCGGTGACGCACTCCGTCCGGTCCGTGCGGCAGCGCACCTGTCGTCCTGACGGGGCGGACGGGAGGCGCGGACCACCGGACGCCGACCGGCGACGGTGATCCGCGCCTGTAGTCCGTCGTCGCGGTGCCGGTCCGTCAGCCGGCCTGCGGACGACCGGCACGATCGCCGTGCCACGTCGACCGCTCGGGACGCGACGTCGGTGCCGTCTCCCCCGACGTCGGTGCCGTCACCTGCACCGGCTAGGTGAAGAAGACGACGGTGCCGACGCCGATCCAGGCGAGGCCGATGGCGGCCAGCGCGGCGAGGCTGGCGAGACCGGTCGCGATGACCGCCGACACCTGTTCGCGCCAGACGCGGAGCGAGCTCGCCGCGATGCAGAGGGCGAGGACGGCGACGGGCAAGGACCCGATCAGCGCGGCAGCCTGGACGGCAGAGGTCCGGCGGTCGTCTGCTGTGGGCGGAAGCATCCCGTCGTCGTGGTCGAACTGGGACGGCGGGGTCTGGTGTGCGGGGTCGAAGACTCCGGTCGCCACGAGCACGATGCCCCACAGGACGATCAGGGCGATCGCGACGAGTGCCCGGACGTTGACCTGCCGTGATCGGTCCCGCTCCCGAAGCCCCACGCGCCGACCCTAGCGCGCCGGGCGCCGGACCTCCGCGAGCACGGCCCGCCCGGTGGTGGCGCGTCCCGTCCTCGGACGTGCGGGCGGTCAGGCCGTGACGACGGTGACGTCCGCGGTGTCGAAGCGCTCGACGAGGTCCGGTGCGATGCCGTCGTCGGTGACGAGGGTCCATCCGCCACCGAGCCGGGTCCAGGCGTGGAACTCCGACTGCGCGAGCTTCGAGGAGTCAGCGAGGACGTACACCGCTGCCGCACGACGAGCGATGAGTTCCTTCAGGCGGATCTGACTGAGGTCCGCCTCGCAGATCCCACGCTCCGGGGACACCGCGTCGGCGCCGAGGTACGCCGCATCGAACGTCAGGTACTCGAGCGCCGCCTCCGTCAGGGGTCCGACGAAGCCGTTGCTCAACGACCGGTACTCACCGCCGAGCATGACGAGTCGGACGTCGTCGCGGTCCGCCACGTCGGTGACGACCCCGACGCTGGTGGTGGTGACGGTGAGGTCGGCGTCCACCGGGAGCGCATGGGCGAACGCCGCGACGGTCGAGCCGTTGTCGAGGAAGAGCGACGTCCCGGGCTGCACGGCCTCGGCTGCGCGCCGCGCGATGTCGCGCTTCGCGTCGAAGTGCTCACCGAGCCGCTGCCGCAGCGACGCCTCGGGGTGCGCGGCCACCGCCATCGCGCCACCGAACGTCCGGGTGAGCTTCCGCTGCTCCTGCAGGGTCGCGAGGTCCCGGCGGATGGTGGATGCCGTGACCCCGAACCGCTCCGAGAGTTCGTCGACGCTCGCGAGTCCGACCGTCGTCGCGAGCGTGACGATCGCGTCACGCCGAGCTCTGGCCGAGATCGACACGGGCACCTTCCGGACAGTGGGGACTCAGGACCTGTCAGGCGCCCGGGGCCGGTCGCAGCGCGCCCGACGTCGGGGCGAGCTCGGCGGCCTGGCGGAGCGCCTCGATCATGCTAGCGACATCGGCCTTGCCCGAGCCCGCGATGTCGAACGCCGTCCCGTGGTCCACCGACGTGCGGATGACCGGCAGACCCACCGTGATGTTCACCCCGGCCTCGATCCCGAGCACCTTCACGGGGCCGTGCCCCTGGTCGTGGTACATCGCGACCACCAGGTCGTAGTCCCCGCGGCCGGCGAGGAAGAAGAGGGTGTCGGCCGGGAGCGGTCCGACGGCGTCGATGCCGTCGGCGCGCGCCGCTTCGACGCCCGGAGCGATCTTCTCGGCCTCCTCGCCGTACCCGAACAGGCCGTTCTCGCCGGCGTGCGGGTTGATCGCCGCGACCCCGATCTTCGGGTGCGGGTTGCCCGCGCGCACGAGGGCCTCGTTGCCGCGCCGGATCGTCCGCTCGACGAGTCCCGGTTCGATCCGCGCGACGGCGTCGATGAGACCGAGGTGGGTGGTCACGTGGACGACCTTCAGCTTGGCGGTCGAGAGCATCATCGAGACCTCGTCGACGCCCATGAGCTCGGCGAGGAGCTCGGTGTGCCCGGGGAAGACGTGGCCACCGGCGTGCAGGGCCTCCTTGTTGAGCGGAGCCGTGCAGATCGCCTGGACCTTCCCGGCCATCGCCGCTTCGCAAGCGACACGGATGTACTGGAAGGCTGCATCGCCGGCGACCGGCGAGAGCTGCCCCCACGGCAGGTCCTCGGGCAGGAGTCCGAGGTCGACCACGTCGATGACGCCGTCCCGGTGCCCGGCGTCCGCGACGTCCTCGACGACGTTGAAGGTGACGTCGACGTTCCGGATGGCGGCGGCCTGACGGAGACGACCGAGGTCGCCGATGACGACGGGGCGGCAGACGGCCAGGACGTCCGGCGAGACGACGGCCTCGACGACGATCTCTGGGCCGACACCGGCCCCGTCGCCCATCGTGACAGCGACGATCGGAGTTGCGTTCATCTGCGGTACTGCCTTTCGGTTCGTGCGGCCTGCGGCCGCTTCGACGCGGCCTCCGGATGCGGGGTGTGATCGGTCGAGCCGGCCTGGAGGACCGTGGCGGCGTCGAGCAGGTTGGTGACGGTCCCGAAGCTGCCGGGACGCGTGACGACACGACGGCCGTCGTCCGCGCGGGACACGACGCAGCCCGGTTCGACGGCGCCCTCCGGCACGAGGGTCGTGATGTCGAGGCGGGTGAGCACGGACCGGGCCGTCTCCCCGCCGGTGAGCACGAGCGCGGCCTGCCCGCTGACGGCGGCGGCCACGATGCCGAGGCCGTCGGCGAGCCGTCGGGCGAGGTGCGGCACCGGTTCGTGCCGGTCCTCGACGCAGATCGCCGCGCTCCCGCTGCGCAGTGCCGTCCGCACGGTGTGCAGCGCCGGGTGGTCGATGTCGTCGACCTCGCGGCGGTCGACGGCACGGAGCAGGACGTCACGGGGCACGGGCACGACGGGGACACCGTTCGCTGCGAGGGCCGCGAGCTGCCCGGTCGCCTCGGCGCTGGCGGTGCCCACGACGAGCAGGACGGGCTGGAGGCCCCCGGCGAGCGCCACCCGCTCCCGGTCGTTCGTCACGACGGGGCCCGGGGGCTGCGCTCCGCGGAGGCGACCGACGGCCGCAGCGATCCCGCCGGACCCGACGATCGTGCAGTCCGCACCGTCGAGCGCCGCTGCGATCCGGTCGAGGTCGTGGTCCGAGGCGGCGTCGACGACGGGGACCTCGCCGGCGCCGATCGCTCGCTCGACCGCGTCGAGGACGGCCGCGCTCCCGGCGCGGACGACCGCGAGCGGGACGGACCGGGCTCGCGGTCCGACCGCGGCCAGCGGGCCGGGGACGACCCGGGCCTCCAGGCCGTGCAGTCCTGCATCCGCCACCGGGCGGTCGTGCACGAGGAGCTGACCGTGGACGACCGTCCTCCCGAGTGCGGGGAGTGCGGAGGCGACCACGACGCGTGCACCGGCGTCCGTGAGCCCGTCGACGACGTCGCCCACACCACCGCGCAGCAGCGAGTCGGTCTTCACCAGCCGCACCGGCGCTCCGGCTGCGCGCATCCGCTGCGCCGCCTGCGCGACGGCCGCGCGACGCACGGCCGGATCGAGCGACCGCGTGTCGCAGTCCAGGACGACGTCGGACCGCGATCGAGCGACGTGCTCGAGCGCGGCGGGGAGCGTCAGGGCGACGGTGACCGACCCGGTGCCGAGGACCGCGGCGACCTCGGCGGCTCCGGACAGGTCGTCGGCGATCGCGGCGAGGCGGTTCGACATCGGACCCCTCCTCGGGTTCGGTGGACGGTCCCGTCGAAGCATCGACGGCGTGCACGAAACACGCTAGACGACCTGCGTGAAACACGCAATAGTGGTGCGCACGACTGTCGCCCGGCGACTCGACGACGAGTCACTCCGACGGCGTCCGAACGAGAGGAACCCAGTGCGTGACACCGACATCCGAGGCCGCAGGCTCGCCCCCGCCGTCCTCGGCACCATGACCTTCGGCGACAGCGTCGACGAGCCTACGGCGGCCGAGATGGTCGACCGCTTCCTGGCATCCGGCGGGACCGGCATCGACACGGCCAACGGGTACGCCGGCGGCCGCAGCGAGGAGATCCTCGGCTCCGTGCTCGCCGGACGCCGCGACGAGGTCGTGCTCGCGACGAAGGTCGGCATCCCGAACCCGGACGCCGGAGGGGCCGCGCCCCTGTCCGCCGTGGCGATCGACCGGTGCGTGCGCGCGAGCCTCCGACGGCTCCGGACGGACCACGTCGACGTCCTCTACCTGCACCAGCCCGACCGCTCGATCACGGCGGAGGAGACGCTGACCGCTGTCCGCGCGCTCGTCGACGCGGGCGTGGTGCGCACGTGGGGTGTCTCGAACTTCGCGGCCTGGCAGATCGCGGAGCTGCGGCACACCGCCGCGCGACTCGGTCTCGACGCGCCCGTCCTCGGGCAGCAGGTCTACAGCGTGATCGCGACCCGCATCGACGACGAGTACGCCGAGTACGCCAGGAGCACCGGACTCGCGACGATCGTCTACAACCCGCTCGGCGGCGGGCTCCTGACCGGCAGGCACCGGCCGGACGAGCACCCGACCGCGGGACGCTTCGGGTCCTCGCCGCTCGCCGGCATGTACCGCGACCGGTACTGGAACGACGAGGTCTTCGCCGCGGTCGGACAGCTCCGTGCGATCGCCGAGGGTGCGGGGATGCCGATGGCCGAGCTCGCGCTGCGCTGGACGATCGACCGTCCCGTCGTGGACGCCGTCCTGATCGGTGGGTCGCGGCTCACGAACATCGAGGCAAACCTCACCGCGCTGGCCGCCGGTGCGCTGCCGGAGGACGTGCAGCGGGCTGTCGACGACGTGGCCGCTGCGCTCCGCGGACCGATGCCGGCCTACAACCGCTGACGCATAGGTGGCGGCCCGACCACGTGACGGACAGGAGGCGCGGTGCCGGCTGGCACCGCGCCTCCTGTAGGTCCGGGGTCGCGCAGGCTCAGCCCAGTCCTGCCGCCTGATCGGCGCGCACCGTGTCCGCGATCTTCTCGAGCGCCGCCTCGCTCAGCAGGTTGAACGGCGCGCGGCACGGCCCCACGGGCTCGCCGGCGGCGTTGGTGGCCGCCTTGACGATCGTGTTCGGGTTGCCGAGCGCGAACAGGTTGCGCAGCGTGCGGATCGACGCCTGCGCCGCGCGGGCCCCCTCGAGGTCGCCCGCCGCCCACTTCCGGGTGATCTCGACCATGGTCCGCGGGTAGACGTTCGCGACGGCGGTGATGCCGCCCGCGCCGCCGGCCTGCAGCGTCGGCAGGACCAGCGAGTCGGTCCCCGCGAGCACCGCGAAGTGCTCGGGATCGGTCAGCTCGATCAGCTGCAGGATCGCGTCGAAGTTCCCCGACGAGTCCTTGACACCCGCGATGTTGTCGATCTCCGCGAGTCGGGCGACCGTCGCCGGCGTGATGGTGTTCCCGGTCCGCGCGGGGATGTTGTAGATGAGCACCGGGATGTCGACGGCTCCGGCGACCGCCGCGAAGTGGCGGTACAGCTCGTCCTGCGACGCCGCAGCGAAGTAGGGCGTGATCACCGACAGCACGTCGGCACCCGACGCCTGCATGCGCTGGGCGATGCGCACCGTCTCCTTCGTCCCGACGGCACCGGCGCCGCCGTAGACGGGGACGCGGCCCCCGGTGGCGTCGACGACCGCCTCGAGCACGGCGAGCCGTTCGTTTTCGGTCTGTTGGAAGAACTCGCCGTTGGTACCGAGGCAGAAGACGCCGTCGGCGCCTGCCCGGACGGCGCGGTCGGTGTGCAGCCGCATCTGGTCGAGGTCGAGCGACTCGTCGTCGTGGAACGGGGTGACGAGCGCGTGGATGCTGCCGCTGATCGTGGTGGTCACTGCAGGTGCTCCTTGTCGGCTGGGGGGGCCAGGCGGTCGGGTGGTGGGTCAGGGACGGGGTTGCTGCATCACGTGGACCGCGAAGCCGCCGTACTCCCCCGCCAGGTAGATGTTCTGCAGACGGCCGTCCTCGAAGTGTGCAGCCGTGTCCTGGTCGAAGCCGAAGCCCTTCGCGGTGAGTTCCTCGACCGCTGCCTCGAGGTCGTCGGTCGACATCCCGATGTGGCCGTGCGTACCCAGGTACTGAGATCGCACGCACTCGAAGAACGTGCCGGCGAACTCGGACTTCTTCCCCTGGCGGGGGTCGAGGTTGAACATGAGGCAGAAGAGGTCGCACAGTTCCTGCGCGGCTGCGGCGTCGGGGTTGTTGATGCCCACGTGGGCGAGCTCGAAGGTGGTCGTCACGACAGGTTCTCCGTCACGTCAGGTCCGTCACATCGGGAAGAGCAGGAGGGCGCCGGCCGTCAGCGCCAGCAGGCGGATGAAGTACATCGGGATGGTGAACTTCCAGAACTGGAGGAGCGAGTACTTCCCGACCCCCATCACCATCGCGGGGAGCCCGTCGATGGGGAGGAAGTGTCCGTTCCACCCGGAGATGACGATGGCGACGGCCGCAGCCGCGGGGTTGAGCCCCAGGCTGACGCAGGTCGCGATCGCCAGCGGTGCGAAGACGTACACCGTGCCGATCGTCGACCCCGTGAGGGTCGCGAGGACACTCGTCAGGACACAGAACGCGAACACCAGCAGGAAGGGGCTGACGTTGCCGCCGAGCAGTCCGGCGACGGACTCGCCGACGAGCTTCGTGAGCCCGGTCGCGCCGAGCGCCTCAGCGATGCCGATGACACCGGCGGACATGATGATGATCGGCTGGCTGATGGCGTCGCGGATCTCCGTGAAGTCCAGGACCTTCATCACCAGGAGGAGTGCCACGGAGAGGCCCGTGATCGCGTACCCCGCGTCGCCGATGTAGCTGTAGGAGATCATGCCGGCGATCGCCAGGACGAAGCAGGCGTACGTCGCCAGCTGCTTCCGACGGTCCAGCGTCGGCGCGGTGACCGTCGCGGTCGCGCTCGACGAGGCGATCGCGGTCGCGTTCGCCTCGGCGGCGTGGGGGCCGGGCGTGGCCGGGTCCGCTGCGGACGAAGCGGCACGTGTGCCCGGCGTGGACGCGTCGCCGGTCGGGGTGCTGCCGGCACCGACCGTGGCCGGTTCCTTCGCCGCGCTCGTGCTCTCCGGGGCGGACTCGCCGTCGACGATGGGGTGGTCCGGCAGCAGACGGTAGGCGATGAGACACCAGACGAGGAACCCGAGACTGAGCACGAGGTTGACGATCGAGAACCGGACGAGGTCGATGTTCTCCCGGACCCCTGCTGCCTCGAGCACCGCGACGACGATGCCGTACTGCAGCGCCACGTTGAACGGCAGCATCGGGTGGTTCGCGGCGAACCCGGCGGGCATGAGGACCTTCGACGGCGGCAGCTTCTTGTTGTACGCGAGCGTCGACAGCAGGCCGATCACCAGCACGTAGTAGGCCGTCGACCCCGTGCCGAAGATGCTGCACCCCACCATGACGAACACGACGATGAGGACGTAGGCACGGAACCCGCCCTTCGTCCCGAGTCTCGTGATCATCCGTTTGAAGCCCGAGACGAGGTCGGTCTTCTGCAAGGCGGCGATCACCGCCATGAACGAGGCGAGCATGATGATGGTCGCGTTGGCGAAGCCGCTGAAGGCCACGTTGATCGGCACGACGCCGAACACCACCATCAGCAGGCAGGCGATCAACGGCGGGACGCCGAACGGCAGGCGGTCGATCATGATCAGCACGATCATGAAGACGGTGATCGCGAGTGCGAAGACCATGGGGAGGGTCATGCTCGCTGCTCCTTCGCAGGGAGGTCCGGACCGGCGGAGACGGACGGCGTCGACACGATCGCAGCGAGGACGTCAGCAGGCAGGTACACGTGCTTGATCGACTTGCGGTGCCAGGTGTAGGCGACGTGCAGTCCCCCGGCCGAGTCGGGGAGCACCGAGGGGTAGGACAGCTCCCGGTTGCGTGACTCGCGGCTGTTGTTCGAGAGGCAGTACCCGTCACCGTTCTCGATGTCGTAGGCGGTCGGCCAGGATCGCCCGTCGGGGCTCGAGACCACGAGCGTCATCGGCGCGCGCGGGGCACCCCAGAACGCACTGGGGCCGTCGGCGTCGAACGCGGGCTCAGCGACCCGCGGACCGCTGTCCGCTGCGAGGCCCGCGTCGTCGATCTCGTCGTACAGGGAGACACGGCGGCTCGTCGCGTCGTCCTTGCTCGAGTGGTTCATCACCATCGCGATGCGGCCGTCGTCGAGGGAGCGCGCCTGGATCGACGAGTTGTTGTTCGGCAGGTCGAGCGGCCGGCACGGCTCCCAGGTCATCCCGCCGTCCGACGACGTCGACTCGTAGACGTGGTCAGCCCAGCGGGATCGGAAGCACGCCCAGAGCACGCCGTCATCGCGCGGCACGATGTTCATGTGCACGCACCCGGTTGACTCGGGCACGGCGACCTCGGACCAGGTCTCGCCACCGTCGTCGGAGTACCAGACCGAGGCGGTGTCGTCGTTGCCGACCCACTTCTCGCCGGGCACCGTCCGGCAGTTGAACACCGGGAGCAGGATCCGACCGCTCTCGAGCACGACCGGTGCCTGGCGAACGAACACGCCGACCGGCGCATCGCGTCCGAGCAGCGGTGCCGGCTCTCCCCAGGTCTCGCCGCCGTCGCGGGAGACCCGTCGTCGCACCTCGGAGGTGTCCTGGTTCCCGGCGAGCTGCGCGGTGTACAGCAACCAGACGTCGCCGTCCGGCGCGGTGAAGAGGATCGGGTTCTGCTCGGAACGCGCACTGTCGAAGCTCAGCTGGACGGGCTCGAGCCAGCGCTCCGTCCCGGCGGGGAGGCGCGACAGGTGGATCGAGATGTCGGAGACGCCCTCCTGCGTGCCGCCGAACCACACGCAGGCGAGGTCTCCGCCGGGCAGGAACGCGAGGTTGGCCGCGTGGCACTGGACCGTGGGAGTCGGGAGGAGCGCTTCTGCGCCCCCGTCGGACCGGGCTCGCAACAGCCCGTCGAAGTCACTCATGCGGGGGTCCTCCAGTCGACGTTGACGGTGGGCACCGGTGGATCGGTGCTGCGCGCTCATCCTGACAGACCTGCTCGAAGTGCGCAATGACCATGCGCGACATGCGCACACTCGTGCTGTTGTGTGGGGGTGCACGTGCCGTTGTCGCTCGAAGTACGCGATCGTCGCCACGCTCACGGATCAGCCCCGCCCCGTCGCGGCTGCGAGCCGCGAGGAGGTGGACCCGGCGCACGACAGGTCGTCGTCGGGGCTCTCGAGGAGGCGACGGGGCGCGTCGCGACACCCGTCGAGGAGGGAGGCTGCCCGTCGTCGACCGGACCGACGCCGCGCTCCGCCTCCAGGATTCGAACCCGGACCTAACGGCACCAAAGGCCGTCGTGCTGCCGTTACACCAAGGCGGAACACACCGGACGGGGTGGAGCCCGTCCGGTGCCCGTCCATCCTCCCACGGCCCGGGCGCTGGCCGCGCGCGACCGGTTCGGCCAAGATGGAGGGATGCCGCAGCAGGACGAGGTCGACCGGATCGTCGCGGCGTGGGGTCGGGAGCGGGGCGACCTGGACTTCGGGCCGCTCGAAGTCCTGTCCCGCGTCGACCGGCTCGCCCGGCACCTCGACCGCGCACGACGGGCCGCGTTCGACGCGAGCGACGTCGAGCCGTGGGAGTTCGACGTGCTGTCGGCGCTGCGGCGCGCGGGCGAACCGTACGAGCTCAGCCCGAAGGCGCTGCTGCAGCAGACCCTGGTGTCGAGCGGCACGATGACGAACCGGGTCGACCGGCTCGCGGCGCGAGGGCTCGTGAACCGGCGGACGGACCCGCGGGACGGTCGGGGCATCCTCGTGTCCCTCACGGCGAGCGGTCGCGCGGCCGTGGACGCCGCGATCGCGGACCTGCTCCAGGCCGAGCGCGCGATCCTGTCCGGGGTGTCCGAGGACGAGCAGGCGCAGCTGTCCGGGCTGCTCCGACGACTCATCCTCGGGCTCGGCGACTGACGGCAGCCGGTCCGGCGTAGCGTGCGCGGCATGCACGCCATCACCCTCGCCGTGGCCGACGTCGGACGCTCGGCAGCCTTCTACCGCGCACTGCTCGGCATCGACGGCAGCGGGATCATCGGCACCGAGTACCCTGCGACCGAGACCGCGGCGGGCGGCACCACGGCGATGTTCACCCTCGACGACGGCTTGATCGTCAGCGTGTACGGGCGCGAGGACATGCGGAAGGACTCCGGCGTCGCACTCGCCGAGGCACCGAGCACCACCATCGGGCACTTCGAGCCGTCGCAGGAGGCCGCACAGGCGTTCCTCGACCGTGCGGCAGCCGCCGGAGCGACGATGCTCGCAGCGCCGTACACGCGCCCGTGGGGCATGTGGTCCGGCTTCTTCCAGGACCCGGACGGCCACCTCTGGGAGGTCGTGGCGAACCCCGGTGGCGGTGACCCGGCCGGAGCGGTCCCCGAGCAGGACAGCGTCGACCCGGAGTCGATCGAGTAACGTCTCCGAGCCCGCGGCCCCCGCTACACCCCGAGCTGCTCGGCCACCTCGAGCCACCGCTCCTCGAGCTGCTCGACCTCGGCGTCGAGCGCCCCGAGCTTCGTCTGCAGCGCCCCGAGCCCCGCGTAGTCCGACTGGTCGTGCGCGGCGAACGCGTCGAGCAGCTTCTGCCGGTCCTGCCCCGCCTTCGCGATCTTCCGGTCGAGGGCCGACATCTCCTTCTCCGCGACGCGACGGTCCGCACCCGACAGGCCGGGCGCGGCAGGGGTGGTGGACCCGGCCGCGGCACCGCCGGAGCCGCCTGCCGGCGCCGTGTCGGGCCTCCCGGCCGAGGCGGCGGCGGCAGCAGCAGCCGTCTGCGGGACGGAGCCGGACGCGCGCAGCCGCATGTACTCGTCCACGCCGCCGGGCAGGTGGCGGAGGTGCCCGCCGAGGACCGCGTACTGCTGGTCGGTGACCCGCTCGAGCAGGTACCGGTCGTGCGACACGACGAGCAGGGTGCCCGGCCAGGTGTCGAGCAGGTCCTCCATCGCGGCGAGCATGTCGGTGTCGAGGTCGTTCGTCGGCTCGTCGAGGATCAGCACGTTCGGCTCGTCGAGCAGGATGAGCATGAGCTGCAGGCGGCGCTTCTGCCCGCCGGACAGGTCCTTGACCGGCGTGGACAGCTGCTCGGAGGTGAAGCCGAGCCGCTCGAGCAGCTGCGACGGCGTCATCTCCTTGCCGTCTGCGACGTAGCTCGTCTTCTTGCGGGCGACGACCTCGCGGACACGGTCGTCCGCGAACTGCTGCAGGTCGGCGAGCTGCTGGTCGAGCACCGCGACCTGCACGGTCTTGCCGGTCTTCACGCGGCCGGTGGTCGGCTGCAGCTTGCCGGACACCAGGTTGAGGAGCGTGGACTTGCCCGCACCGTTCGGTCCGAGGATGCCGGTCCGCTCCCCCGGTGCGATCCGCCACTCGACGTCACGCAGGATCACGTCGTCGCCGAACGAGACACCGATGTCGAGCAGGTCGACCACGTCCTTGCCCAGCCGGGCGGTCGCCATCTGCGACAGGCCGACGGTGTCGCGGATCGGCGGCACGTCGTCGATCAGGGCGTTCGCCGCGTCGATGCGGAACTTCGGCTTGCTGGTCCGCGCGGGGGCACCGCGGCGGAGCCAGGCGAGCTCCTTGCGGGCCAGGTTCTGCCGCCGCTGCTCGCTCGCGGCTGCCTGCCGGTCACGCTCGACGCGCTGCAGGATGTACGCCGCGTAGCCGCCCTCGAACGGCTCGACGACACCGTCGTGGACCTCCCACGTGTCGGTCGACACCGCGTCGAGGAACCACCGGTCGTGCGTCACGACGACCATGCCGCCCTGGTTCGACGACCACCGGCGGTTGATGTGGTCGGCGAGCCACTGGATGCCCTCGACGTCGAGGTGGTTCGTCGGCTCGTCGAGGAACAGCACGTCCCAGTCACCCACGAGCAGCTTCGCGAGCGCGATCCGTCGCCGCTGCCCACCGGACAGGTCGTCGACCGTGGCCTCCCACGGGATGTCGGACACGAGGCCGCCGATGATGTCGCGGATCTTCGGGTCCCCGGCCCACTCGTGTTCCTCGAGCTCGCCGACGACGATGCTGCCGACGGTCGCCCCCGCAGGCAGGACGTCGCGCTGGTCGAGGTACCCGACGGTCAGGCCGCGCCGATGGGTGACGCGGCCGGCGTCCGGCTCGAGGCGCTGCGCGAGCAGGGCGAGCAGGGTCGACTTGCCGTCACCGTTGCGGCCGACGACGCCGATGCGGTCGCCCTCGTCGAGGCCGAGGGTGACGCTGTCGAAGACGACACGGGTGGGGAACTCGAGATGCACGTTCTCGGCGCCGAGGAGATGAGCCACCCGTCAAGGGTAGGCGGCGCGGCGGGGTGCGGGTGCCGCGGGGTGCGGGTGCCGCGGGGTGGCCCCGGTGGTTCGATGGTGTTGTGTGCTCCCGCACAAGCGGAAGCACGTCGCGCCACGAGATTCCGCGGCGCGACGTGCTTCCGGTTGTGCTGCGGCCAGCGGTAACGGCTGCGGTGAGCGGGTAACGGCTGCGGCGAGCGGGGTGGCGGCTGCGGCGAGCGGGGTGGCGGCTGCCGCGAGCGGGGTGGCGGCTGCCGCGAGCGAGCGCGGCAGCGGCGGCCGGCCTGGAGGCGCGGCTCAGCTCCCCGGGGTCGGTTCGCCCTCGCCCGCGGCCTCCTTGGCACGCCGGAGGCGCGCCTGCGCCTCCCAGTACTCGATCTCGCGTTCGAGCGCGGCGAGCTCCTGCTCGGTACCGTTGACGCGCTTGTCACCGTGGGCGGCACGGGCGTGACCGATGCTGGCGTACCGGTCCTCGTGACGGTTCGGCTCGAGGTAGCGGCCGTGGTTCCGGTCGTTCGTGCTCCAGTCGTGCCCGACGGCGAACCACACGATGCTGCCGACCACGGGCACGAAGATGCAGATCAGGACCCACGCGAACTTCGGGAGTCCGCGGACCTGGTCCTCGCCCCGGGTGACGATGTCGATCAGGGCGAAGACGAGCAGCACGATCCCCGCGCCGTACAGCAGAACGCTCATGGCTCCGGACTCTACGGCGCGACCGAGCGCCGGACCATGCCCTGATCGGGTGGCGCGATCACGATCGGGCGTCGGTCTCCTGCGCGATTCCACAGGTCTCGGCCGTGGTGACGTCGAGAGCGCCCCCGGCCAGCGGGTGCTGCGTCAGCCACCGTCGCGCGGCGAGGGTGTCCCGAGCGGGAACGACGACGGCTGCGATGTTCACCACGGCGAGCGCGGCGTACATCGGCCAGAGCGTGCCACCGACGGCAGCACTGCCCACCCAGAGCACCGCTGTGGCACAGAACCACACCAGCTCTGTTCCCGACGCTGCCTGCACGGCCGCGGCGGTCACGACGTCGTGACGGTCGTCCGGCACGAAGCGGCGGCCGTGGAACGCCTGCCGGACCGCGTGCCGCTCGCGCGTCTGCAGGACCGCCACCACCGGCGCTGGCGCCGGTCCGGCGCGTCGACGTGCCGCGGCCGCCCGGATGATCTGCGTGACCAGGAGGACGAGCGCGCCGAGGGCGACGCCGATGGCCACGACCGTCCTCGCGGGTGCCTCGGGTGGCGCCGTGAGTGCCAGCGCGACCAGGACGGCGACGACCCCCGCAGACCCGCCGAGGCCCCATGCGACGGCACCCGCCGATCGCTGACGGTCGGCCGGGGCAGCAACCGCGAGCACGGCCTCCGCGCGCTCCTGCGCGAGTGCCCACCGGTGACCGGCCGCGGTCTCCTCGTCCGTCACAGCGCAGCGACCCACTCGTCCGTGCCGTCGGTGAACTCCTGACGCTTCCAGATCGGCGTCCGCTCCTTCACCAGGTCGACGAGCGCGGCGCAGGCTGCGAAGGCCTCGGCACGGTGCGGCGACGCCACTGCTGCGGCGAGCGCCACATCCCCGATGCCGAGCGCGCCGACGCGGTGCAGCACGGCGATGCGGACCTCGGGGTGGTCGACGGCGATCGTCCGGGCGACCTCGGCGATGACGTCTCCCGCGCTCGGGTGCCGTTCGTAGTCGAGTGCCGTGACGCCCTTGCCCTCGTCGTGGTCGCGGACGACCCCGGCGAAGGTCACGACGGCGCCGTCGCGGTCGGTCGTGACGGCAGCGGAGACCTCGTCCACCGTGATCACCCGGTCCACGACGTCGGCCACGACGACACGGTCGCCGCTCACGACGCGCTCCGGGGTGCGTGGCCCTCGCCGTGCAGCTGGGCCAGCACGTGGTCGAGCACCCCGTCCAGCACCGCGAGCCCGTCGGCGACGCCCCCGCGCGACCCGGGCAGGGTCACGACGACGGTGCGGCCACCGGCGATGCCCGCGACCCCGCGGGTCAGCAGCGCGGTCGGACCGGCACCGTCGAGTCCGCGCCGGCGGATCTCCTCGGTGATGCCCGGCAGCTCGAGGTCGATCAGGGGTGCGACGGCCTCGGGCGTGCGGTCGGTCGGGGTCACGCCCGTACCGCCCGTGGTGACGACGACCTTCGCGTCCGCGAGGAGCTCGGCGGACACCGTCTCGGCGATCGGACCGCCGTCGGGCACGATCGTCGGCTCGGCGACGGCGAAGCCGCGCTCGCGCAGCCACGCGGCGATGACGGGTCCGGTGCGGTCGAGCGCGGGGTCGGTCGAGGCCTGCGTGGAGACCACGACGACGCCCGCACGGCCCCTGGTCGGTTCGGGGTTCATCGGTTGCTCCAGTCGCCCGAGCGTCCGCCGTGCTTCTCGAGCACCCGGACGTCCGTGATCACGGCCGTGCGGTCGACGGCCTTCACCATGTCGTACACGGTCAGTGCCGCGACGCTCGCGCCGGTCAGGGCCTCCATCTCGACACCGGTGCGGGAGGTCGTGCGCACGGAGACCTCGATCCGCACGCGGTCGCCGTCGCCGGTGATGTCCACCTCGACCCCGGCGATGGGCAGCGGGTGGCAGAGCGGCACCAGGTCCGACGTCTTCTTGACGGCCATGATCGCCGCGATCCGGGCGGTGCCGATGACCTCTCCCTTGGGCAGCGATCCGTCGAGGATCCGCTCGACGACGTCGGTGCGGGTCACCAGCGTGGCCGTGGCCGTGGCCGAGCGGGCAGTCACGTCCTTGCCGGACACGTCGACCATGTGCGCGGTGCCGTCGGCGCGGACGTGGGAGAGCTCGGCGTCGCGCACGCCGTTCGGGTGGTCGTCGGTCATCGGAGGCTCCAGACGGTCAGCGGGTCCCCCGGTTCGACGGAGTCGGTGCCGAGGGGGACGTGGACGAGGTGGGTGGCAGCGGCGAGGTGCCCGAGCAGGTGCGAGCTCGGCCCGCCCACGAAGTGCACACGCCCGTCGGCGACCCGGCCGCGGCGGACCTGGTGCTTGCCGACGGGTGAGCTCGCCGACTCGGCGGCCGGCAGCTCGGCGGTCGGGCGGTCCGGTGCACCGACGAGGGCCGCGAGCGCCGGCCGCAGGAACACCTCGAACGACACGAGGGCGGACACGGGGTTGCCCGGGAACGCCACGACCGGCACTCGTCGACCGGCGAGGTCGACGAGTCCGAGGGCCTGGGGTCCGCCGGGCTGCATCGCGACCGGGGTCACGGCGAGTCCGCGCGGCTCGAGCACCTGACGCACGACCTCGTACGCCCCCGCACTGATCCCACCGGTGGTCAGGACGACGTCGGCCCAGTCACCGACGGCCGACTCGAGCCCCGGCAGGAAGGCGTCCGGGGCGTCGCTGAGCCGGACGCCACGGGCGATCGCACCGACCTCGGCCAGGGCCGCACGGAGCGCGACACCGTTCGCGTCGCGGATCACCGCGCCCGTTCCGTCGAGCCCGTCAGGCGCGGCGTCATCGGTGAGTTCGCTGCCGGTGGACACGACGAGCACGTGGACCGGGCGGACCACGGACACCTCGCCGACACCCGCCGAGGCCAGGGCCCCCAGGAGCGCCGGCGTCACCGGGGACCCGGCCGGGGCGAGCTCGGCGCCGACGGCGACGTCGCTGCCGACCCGGCGGACGAACGTCCCGGTGGTCGTCCCGGCGGGCACGGTCAGCGTGTCGAGCCCCAGCGCCGCGGGGAACGCCCCCGGCGGTGTCGCCTCGACCGGCACGACGGCGTCCGCGCCCTCGGGGATCCGCGCCCCGGTCATGATCGGCGCAGCGGTGCCCGGGCCGAGCGGTGCCGGCACGGCCCCGGCGGGGATCGGGTCGACCACGCGGACGTCGTGGCCGGCATCGGTCGACCGGACGGCGAACCCGTCCATCTGGCTGTTGTCGAACACCGGCAGCGGGACCGGCGCGGAGACGGCCCGGGTGAGCACCCGGTACCCACGGCCGGCACCGGCGCCGTCCGCCAGCGCGTCGAGCGGCAGGGTCTCCTCCGCCCGCGCAGCGAGCACGGGCGCGAGGAGCGCGGCGACCTCGTCGCGGTGCTGACCGATCGTGCGCACGGATGCCTCCGAACCTCGTGGGGACGCCCCGTTCCCGGTCGATGCCGGAGGGGCGTCAGTAGCGTATCCAGGGCGCACCACGCGCCGAGGACATCCGGAGGACCTGTGGAGGACCACGTGACCACGACCGAACCTGTGGACGGAACGACGGCTCGCATCGGGGTGATCGGGGGCTCCGGCCTCTACCGCCTCTTCGAGGAGGGCACCGCCGACGAGATCACCGTGGACACGCCCTACGGCCCGACGTCGAGTCCGATCACGGTCGGCACGATGGCCGGCAAGCGCGTCGCGTTCCTCACCCGCCACGGTCGCGAGCACTCGGTCGCCCCGCACCTGATCAACCACCGCGCGAACGTCTGGGCCCTCCGGTCCCTCGGCGTGCGTGCGATCGTCTCGTCGAGCGCGGTCGGTGGCCTGCACCCGGACTACGCCCCCGGCACCTTCGTCGTGACCGACCAGCTGATCGACCGCACCTGGGGCCGGAAGGACACGTTCTTCGAGGACCAGGTGCAGCACCTGTCCTTCGCCGACCCCTTCGACCCGGTGCTCCGCCGCGCCGCGATCGACGCCGTCGCCGCGCTCGACGTGCCCTTCCGGCCGACGGGCACGTGCGTCGTCATCCAGGGCCCGCGCTTCTCGACCCGCGCGGAGTCGACCTGGATGCGCGAGGCCGGCGGCCACACGATCAACATGACGATGACGCCCGAGGTGCCGCTCGCTGCCGAGCTCGGCATCGGCACGGTCAACCTGTCCTTCGTGACCGACGCGGACGCCGGCCTGGCCCCCACCGAGGACGAGGCGGCACGGTCCACCGACGCCCCGGTCACCCACGGCGCCGTCATGGAGCGCCTGGCCCGCGCGAACGAGGTCATCGTCCGCGCCATCGGCGGCGTCGTCGCCGCGTTGCCCGACGACTACACCCCGCGCGAGCTCGTCCCCGCTGCCGCCAGCGCCAGTGTCCTCGGGGCGACGGCGTGAGCCGCCTGCTCGTCACCGGCGGCGCGGGCTTCATCGGGTCCGCGATCGTCCGTCGCGCCCTCGCCGAGGGGCACGAGGTCCGCGTGCTCGACTCCCTGCGTGACGACGTGCACGGCGACCCGTCCGAGGTCGTCCGCGCCCACGAGCAGCAGGGCCTGTCGTTCGTGCACGGTGACGTCCGTGACCGTGTCGCCCTCGAGGCGGCGCTCGACGGCGTCGACGTCGTCTGCCACCAGGCGGCCAAGGTCGGCCTCGGCGTCGACTTCCAGGACGCCCCGGACTACGTGTCGTCCAACGACGCCGGGACCGCGCACGTGCTCGCCGGTATGGACCGGCACGGCATCGGCCGCCTGGTCGTCGCGAGCTCGATGGTGGTCTACGGCGAGGGCGCGTACGAGACCGCCCACGGCGAGCCGATGCGGCCACCGGCACGACGACGCGAGGACCTCGACGCCGGACGCTTCGACCCGATCGGGCCCGACGGTCGCGCGCTCGTGCCCGGGCTGATCGACGAGTCGGCCGCCCTGGACCCCCGCAACGTCTACGCGCAGACGAAGGTCGCGCAGGAGCACCTGGCCTCGTCGTGGGCCCGCGCGACCGGCGGTACCGCGATCGCCCTGCGCTACCACAACGTCTACGGGCCGGGCATGCCGTCGAACACCCCGTACGCCGGCGTCGCGTCGCTCTTCCGCTCGGCCCTGGCCCGCGGCGAGGCACCCCGCGTCTTCGAGGACGGCCGCCAGCGTCGCGACTTCGTGCACGTGGACGACGTCGCGGGTGCCAACGCCGCGTCGATCGCCGCGACCGCGGAGCTGCCCGCCGAGACCTTCCGCGCGTACAACGTGGGCTCGGGCGTCGTCCACACCATCGGTGACATGGCCGCGGCCATCGCCGGGCCGGACGGCCCGCAGCCGGTCGTCACCGGCGAGTACCGACTCGGTGACGTCCGGCACGTCACGGCGTCGTCCGAGCGGATCCGTTCGGAGCTCGGCTGGCACGCGCAGGTCGACTTCGAGCAGGGCATGCGTGACTTCGCGACCGCACCGCTCCGCGCCGCCGTGCAGCGGTGACGCAGCGTCCAGCGGACGACGCCGCCTGAGACTCGTCTCAGCGGACACGGCTCGCGCCTCGGGGCGCGAGCCGTGTCCGTCCAGGCGAGTCTCGCGTCCGCCACCGCACCAGCGCGGGACGCCACCGCACCAGCGCGGGGCGCCACCGCACCAGCGCACCAGCGCGGGACGCCACCGCACCAGCGCGAGACGCCACCGCACCAGCGCGGGGCGAGCACGCACCACCCGCCCGCGCACGCGGACCCGGGACCGCACCCGGGCCTCCCGGCCGTCCCCCGATCGCGGGCCAGACGGTCCGATCACCGCGCTCGACACGCCCCGGGGGACAGGATCCTGTACCCCGCGACGTGTCATCGTGTTACGTCGTGAGCATGGACCGAACCCCACCCGCCGGCGACCAGCCCGACGAGGACGCGACGCGCGCGACCGGAGATCGGCCCCGTCGCCAGGGCGACCCGCACCGAATGGACCACATGACCGTCGACGTGATCCTCCCCTGCCTGGACGAGGCGGACGCGCTCCCGCGCGTCATCGGCCGCCTGCCCGAGGGGTACCGCGCCATCGTCGTCGACAACGGCTCGACCGACGGATCCGCCGACGTCGCCCGCGCCCACGGCGCGACGGTCGTCACCGAACCGGTCAAGGGCTTCGGCTCGGCGTGTGCCGCCGGCGTCGCCGCCGCGACCGCGGAGTACGTCGCGTTCTGCGACGCCGATGCCTCGATGGACCCCGCGGAGCTGCCCGACCTCGTCGCCCGCGTGGCCGACGGGCGGACCGACCTCGCCCTCGGTCGGCGCGTGCCGACCACCCGTGGCGCGTGGGCGCCGCACGCCCGCTTCGCGAACCGCGTGCTCGCGGTCCTGATGCGCCGCGCGACCGGCTACCGCCTCCGCGACCTCGGTCCGATGCGCGTCATGCGCCGCGCCGACCTGGTCGCCCTCGACCTGCAGGACCGACGCAGCGGCTACCCGCTCGAGATGGTCCTGGCGGCACACGCGGCCGGGTGGCGGGTCGACGAGTCCGACATCGGGTACGCCCAGCGCGTCGGTGACAGCAAGGTCACCGGCACGCTCCGCGGGACGGTCAACGCCGTCCGCGACATGTCCCGTCTGCTGCGCGAGTACGGCCGGGAGGCACGCCCCCGCGTGGTCGCGCCCGGTCCGGCCCGCGACGTGGCCGGGTCCACCACGGAAGGAGCACGCTCATGACGGACGTCACGGTGGTCGTCGTGGCCAAGGAGTGCCTGCCCGGCAAGGTCAAGACCCGGCTGACGCCGGCCCTGACCCCGGAGGGTGCTGCCCGCGTCGCCTCGGCCGCGCTGGCCGACACGATCGCGACGGTGCGTGCCCTGCCCGCCTCGCGTCGCGTGCTGCTCTACGACGGCGTCGTCCTGCCCGAGGGCACCGACGACTTCGAGGTCCTGCACCAGGTCGGCGGCGGCCTCGACGAGCGCCTCGGGGCGATGTTCGACGCGATGACCGGTCCGACGCTGCTCGTCGGCATGGACACCCCGCAGGCCACCTCCGAGCACCTCGCACCCGTGTTCGACGACCCGGACCGCGACGCGTGGTTCGGCCCGGCGGACGACGGCGGCTTCTGGTCGCTGTACCTGCGCGAGCCCGACGGCGCCCTGCTCCGCGGCGTCCCGATGTCGCAGGACGACACGGGCGCCGTGCAGCTCGCGCGCCTGACCGACGCCGGCCTGTCGGTCGGCACCCTGCCCGCGCTGCTCGACGTCGACACCGTCGCGGACGCCGAGCAGGTCGCCGCCCTCGCGCCGACCTCGCGCTTCGCCACGGCCTTCGCCGCCGAGCACGACACGACCATGACCACGACGACCGGAGGTGCCCGATGACGATGCACGACACCGTCACGTTCGGCGCCGGCGGCGGCGAGCCGTACGCCCGCGCCCTGCAGACCGACGGCCACCTGCGCCTGACCGACCCGGAGCGTCCCGACGTCGAGGTCACGATGGACGTCGGCCGGTGGAGCGCCGCAGCCGACCGGATCGACCGTTCCCTCCTCGAGGGCGCGGACGGCCCCGTGATCGACATCGGGTGCGGCCCCGGTCGCATGCTCGTCGCCGCCCGGGCGCTCGGCATCCCCTCGCTCGGCGTGGACGTCTCCGCCGAGGCCGTCGCGATCGCCCGACGCTCCGGCGGCACGGCCGTGCAGGGCTCGGTGTTCGACCCGATCCCCGACGAGGGCCGCTGGGACACCGCCCTCGTGATCGACGGCAACATCGGCATCGGCGGCGACCCGGTCGCGCTCCTGGCCCGGTGCGGCGAGATCGTCCGCGACGGCGGCCGCGTGGTCGTCGAGACCCACGTGGACCGCGCGGCGGACCGTGCGTTCACCGCGCACGTGGTCGACGTGGACGGCAACCGGAGCGAGGGCTTCCCGTGGGCCGAGGTCGGCGTCGACGCACTCCTCCGTCACGCGGCCACGGCGGGGCTGCGAGCCCGGCAGAGCTGGACCGCCGACGGACGGACGTTCTGCGAACTCGTCGCGTGACCGCGTCGCGTTGTCTTGCATGATTCAAGACAACGCGGTAGCGTCGTGGGCAACAGCCGACGGCGTCCTGGTCGTCGGTCCGACGACCCGGGACCCTCGGCACGACGACGAGGAGCACCCGTGCAGAACCGACAGAACCCCCTCGGCGGCGCCTACGTCTCCGGTCTCGAGCAGCGCGACGAGCTCGGCGCGTACACGGTCGAGGCCGCATGGCGCCCGGTCGGCAGCTACACCGGCACCGGGGCGGGCCGTGCGCTCGGCCGCTTCGTGGACACCCAGTTCCGCCGTCCCGGCACCGCGACGTCCTCGACGCGGACCGTGACCGGCTCGCTGCGGACGACGACCGGGTCGTTCCGGACCGCCTGAGCCCCGGCTCCCCCAGACCGCGAGCGGTCGCCCGACCCGGGACGTCCCCCCACGTCCCCGGCAGGGCGGCCGCTCGTGCCGTACCGGGGCGGTCTCCTGCCGGACCCGTGCGGCTGCGTGACACCCGGCGACGCGCGGAGGGTCCTGGTGCCAGGATGGGCGCATGAACGACCGCGCCGGCACCCCCGCGACCGCAGACGACCTCGTCGACCTCGACGCCCTCCTGGCCGCGTACCACGAGCGTGTCCCCGACGTGTCGATCCCCGAGCAGAAGGTGGTGTTCGGCACCTCCGGCCACCGCGGCTCGTCGCTCGACACCGCCTTCAACGACACGCACATCGCCGCGATCACGCAGGCGATCGTCGAGTACCGCACCGAGCAGGGCACCACCGGTCCGCTGTTCATCGGCCGAGACACGCACGCGCTCTCCGCGCCGGCGGAGCGGACCGCGCTCCAGGTCCTGGCCGCCAACGGCGTCCGCGTGCTCGCCGACGCCGAGGACGGCTTCGTCCCGACGCCCGCACTGAGCCACGCGATCATCCGGTACAACCGCGCGGAGCACGGCGACACCGCCGACGGCATCGTCATCACGCCGAGTCACAACCCCCCTCGTGACGGCGGCTTCAAGTACAACCCGCCGCACGGTGGCCCGGCCGACAGCGACGCCACGTCGTGGATCGCCGACCGGGCGAACGCGATCATCGCCGGCGGGAACGCCGACGTCCGCCGCCAGGACGAGACCGCAGCCGAGGGCTACGACTACCTGGGCACGTACGTCGCGGACCTCGAGCACATCATCGACATCGACGCGATCAAGCGCGCCGGGGTGAAGATCGGCGCCGACCCCCTGGGTGGGGCGTCCCTGCCGTACTGGGAGCGCATCCGCGACCACTACGGCCTCGACCTGACCGTCGTGAACCCCGAGGTCGACCCGACGTGGGCGTTCATGACCCTCGACTGGGACGGCAAGATCCGCATGGACCCGTCGAGCCCGTCCGCGATGGCGTCGGTGCTCGCCCACAAGGACGACTTCGACGTCCTGACCGGCAACGACGCCGACTCGGACCGCCACGGCATCGTCACGCCCGACGGCGGCCTGATGAACCCGAACCACTACCTCGCCGTGGCGATCGAGTACCTCTACGCGCACCGCCCCGAGTGGCGCGACGACGCGGCGATCGGCAAGACGCTCGTGTCGTCGAGCATCATCGACCGCGTCGCGGAGTCGCTCGGCCGCCGGCTGTGGGAGGTCCCCGTCGGCTTCAAGTGGTTCGTCCCCGGTCTCATCGACGGCTCCGTGGCGTTCGGCGGCGAGGAGTCCGCGGGCGCCTCGTTCCTCCGCAAGGACGGCACGGCGTGGACGACCGACAAGGACGGCATCATCCTGGCGCTCCTGGCGTCCGAGATCACCGCGGTGACCGGCAAGACCCCCTCGCAGCTCTACACCGAGCTCACGGAGCGCTTCGGTGCGCCGGTCTACCAGCGGGTCGACGCCGCTGCGAGCAAGGAGCAGAAGGCCCGGCTCTCGAAGCTCGACGGCGACGCGATCACCGCCGACACCCTGGCCGGCGACCCGATCACCGCGAAGCTCTCGAAGGCGCCGGGGAACGACGCCGCCGTCGGCGGCGTCAAGGTGGTCACGGAGAACGCGTGGTTCGCCGCACGGCCCTCCGGCACCGAGGACGTCTACAAGATCTACGCGGAGAGCTTCGTCGGGCAGGAGCACCTCGAGCAGGTGCAGCGCGAGGCGAAGGAGATCGTGGACGCCGCCCTGGGCGCGTAGTCCCCGACGACCGACAGGGGCGCCACCGGATCCGTCCGGTGGCGCCCCTGTCGCTCCTCCGCATCCGCCGGAGGACCCTGCCGATGTCCACAGGAACGAGGCGGATGGGAACAATCCGTTTGCGCTGGTTGTATTTTTGCAGTGCGCGCAACAACGCTCCCCCGCGCCCGGGCGAGAGCGACGCGCGAGCACCAGTACGCACGGGAGACCGAATGACCCAGACGGCGACCGCACCCGCGGCCCCCACCACGTCCTCGAACGCGGTGATGAACCACCGACAGATCCTGCTCGTCATCTACGGACTGATGGCCGGCATGTTCCTCGGCGCGCTCGACCAGACCATCGTCGGCACCGCCATCCGCACGATCGGCGACGACCTGCACGGGCTCGACCAGCAGGCGTGGGTGACCACGGCCTACCTGATCGCGTCCACGATCACGACGCCGATCTACGGCAAGCTCTCCGACATCTTCGGCCGCCGCCCGCTGTTCCTCACCGCGATCGGCATCTTCATCCTCGGGTCGCTCGCCGCGTCGTTCTCGACCTCGATGCTCATGCTCGCCGGGTTCCGCGCGCTGCAGGGCCTCGGCGCCGGCGGCCTGATGTCGCTGCCGCTCGCGATCATGGGCGACATGCTCGCCCCGCGCGAGCGCGCCAAGTACCAGGGCTACTTCCTCGCCGTGTTCGGCATCTCCTCGGTCATCGGGCCGCTCGTCGGCGGCCTGTTCGCCGGCGCGTCCGAGATCCTGTTCGTCAGCGGGTGGCGCTGGGTCTTCCTGGTCAACGTGCCCGTCGGCATCATCGCGCTCTTCATGGTGACGACGTTCCTGCACCTGCCGAAGTTCGGCGACCGCGGGAAGCCCCGCATCGACTGGTGGGGCGCCTCGCTGGTCATCGTCACCCTCGTCCCGCTGCTCCTCATCGCCGAGCAGGGTCGCGAGTGGGGTTGGGACTCCCCCGGCGCGATCGCCTGCTACGCGATCGGCGCGCTGGGTCTCGTCGCCTTCGTGATCGTCGAGCGCTCCATGGGCGACGACGCGATCCTCCCGCTCAAGCTCTTCGGCTCGCGGGTGTTCTCGATGGCCGCGGTCCTGTCCGTGCTCGTCGGCTTCGGGATGTTCGGCGCGATGCTGACGATCCCGCTCTACCTGCAGATCGTCAAGGGCGTCACCCCGACCGAGTCCGGCTTCGCCATGCTGCCGATGGTGCTCGGTCTGATGATCTCCTCGATCGCCTCGGGTCAGATCATCTCGCGCACCGGCCGCTACGGCGCCTTCCCGATCACGGGCACCGCGTTCACGGCGATCGGCTTCACGCTCCTCACCTTCCTGACCGCCGACAGCCCCCTCTGGTTCCTCATGCTCGGCATGTTCGGCATCGGTCTCGGGCTCGGGCAGCTCATGCAGACACTGACCCTCGCCGCGCAGAACTCGGTCTCCCCGCGGGACATCGGCGTCGCCACGAGTGCAGCGACGTTCTTCCGCCAGATCGGCGGCACGATGGGCACCGCGGTGCTCCTGTCCGTCCTGTTCACGCTCATGCCGACGAACATCACCGGCGCGATGCAGAACGAGTCGACGCTCAAGCCGGCCCTCACCGCCGCGCTCACCCCCTCGGTCGCCAGCGCGTCCGAGAACAAGGGCGTGATGGACCAGATCTGGTCGAAGATCGTCGACCCGGTGCAGCAGAACGTGCAGCAGGGTCTCGACCAGGGTGCCGCAGCGGCGAAGCAGGCCGCGGACCAGGCCGTGACGAAGCAGGTCACCGCGCAGGTGCAGCAGCAGGTCGCCGCCGGCCGGATCCCCGCCGCCTCCGCCGACTCGGTCATCGCCGAGCAGGTCGCCGCGAACAAGTCGGCCGCCGAGCAGCAGGCGCTCGAGACCGCCGCGTCGAAGGCGAACGCCGAGGTCGTCGACGGCACGCTGCAGATCGACTACAGCAACGCCGACCAGCGGAAGACCGTGGTCGACGAGGTCGCGCCGAAGCTGGTCGACCAGCTGAAGAACGGCGACACGGCGGCCAGCTCGTCCGCCGGCTCGGCCACGAGCGACACGTCGTTCCTCAACGGTGCGGACCAGCGGCTCACCCGTCCGTTCCTGGTCGGGTTCAGCCAGTCGGCCGTCGTCGTCTACTTCGTCGGGCTGGGCGTCATCCTGCTCGCCTTCGTCCTGACCTGGTTCTTCCGGGTCCCGCCGCTCCGCAAGGTGTCTGCACTGCAGGAACAGGCGAACGCGGCGAAGGGCGACTCCGACCGCCTGGCGGCGGACGCGCAGCAGGCGGCGGCGGACACCGGCTCGCTGGTCACCCCGGACACGGGGTCGGTCCGGGCGGTCCCGACCTCGCCCGACGTCACGGTGCAGCAGCCGCAGGACCGGTCCGGAGGCACCACCTCCCCCGCCGACCGGCCCGCCTCCGACACGGGTGCAGCTGACCGCGCCGGTCACCACCCCGAGGGCGGCACCCGGGCACCGCTCACCGACGCGACCACGCACGGCGCGCACGCCGCGGCGGCACCGGTGGACGAGCCTCCGGCCACGACCGCGACCATCCGGACGCACCCGGCGCACGCCTCGTCGCACGGGGCCACGCCGCCGGGTACCACGGCCGAGCACCACGGGCGACACACGGCGGAGTAGCCCGCCGCCGCTGGGAGGCGACATCGTCGACGTCGTACGACGTCGAGGGTGTCGCCTCCGTCGTCCCGCCCGGACGGGCGCCGCGCTCGTCAGCGCTGCCCGCGCTCCTGCTCCCGGAGCTCGACGTAGTCGCCAGCCGCGCACTCCGAGGTCGCACTGATCGTGTCGCCGCCGCCCAGGTCGGACGAGTTGAACGCGATGTTCGCGATCCCGGCGCCCCTGCCGTTGAGTCCGGAGTAGCTGCCGTCCCCGTTGGTGAAGCGCTCCGTCACGAGCCCGGCACGCTTCCACAGCGTGGTGAGGGTGCTGACATCGGTCTCGATGTCGCCGCGCTCGGCTCGCGAGGACAGGATCGTGTAGTGCACGCCCTCGCCGTTGCCGCGTTCGTCCGTGCACGTCCCGAGTCGTGGGCCCTCCTCCACGGTCCAGTCCCCTCCGAGCGCACTGGCCGAGTCGTCCACGATCTGCTGCACCGCTCGCTCCGCGTCCTCGGGCCGCGACGACGGGGAACCCGTCCCGCCCGTGCACCCGGCCGTGAGGGCGAGTGCACTGACCATCAGTCCGACCGCAGCCGTGCGGACCCTCTTCGCCGCCATCGCCCCCGTCTCCCCGGGCGCAACGCGTCCGCCCCGATCCATCCTGGCCGCTCCGGGCGGCAGGCGCTCAGTCCTCCTGCGCGACGGGAGACACGACCGCCGAACCGACCGCCGACTCGACCGCTGCGTGCGGCAACCGGCGCCGCATCACGTCGACCGCCACCGGGTTGTCGTCCACGAGCACGAACCGCCGGCCCAGGTCACGAGCGACCGCACCGAGCGTGCCGCTCCCCGCGAAGAAGTCGAGCACCCAGTCCCCCTCGCGCGACGACGCCTGCACCATCCGACGCAGGACCCCCTCGGGCTTCTGCGTCGGGTAGCCGGTCTTCTCGCTGCCGGTCGGCGACACGATGGTGTGCCACCACACGTCCGTCGGCAGCTTCCCGCGCTCGCGCTTCTCCGGCGTGACGAGTCCCGGCGCCATGTACGGCTCGCGGTCGACCGTCTCGGAGTCGAACCAGTAGCGCTCCGGGTCCTTCACGTAGACCAGGATCGTGTCGTGCTTGGTCGGCCAGCGCGTGCGGGACTTCGCGCCGAAGTCGTACGCCCAGATGATCTCGTTGAGGAACGCGTCGCGGCCGAAGAGCGCGTCGAGCAGCACCTTGGCGTAGTGGGCCTCGCGGTAGTCGAGGTGCAGGTACAGCGTGCCGTCGTCGGTGAGCAGCCGCCAGGCCTCGAGCAGGCGTGGCTCGAGGAACGCCCAGTAGTCCTCGAAGCGGTCGTCGAAGCGCATCAGGTCACCGCGGATCCGCTCGTAGGTCCGACCACGGAAGCCCGTGATCGTCCCGGCGTCGCCGACGGTCCGGCGCTCGGCGGTCACCGCGTGGCGCCGCTGCTTCCGTCCGGTGTTGAAGGGCGGATCGAGGTAGACGACCGTGAACGACGCGTCGGGCAGTGTCGGCAGGACGTCGAGGTTGTCGCCGAGCACGACGAGGTCGGGGCTCGAGTCGTCGATGCTGCGCACCGGACCATCCTCCCGCAGAGCGGACCGACGCCCGACCGCACCCAGCCCCCACCCCGTCCGACGGCGTACGGTCCCCTGCATGGCATCACCCGAGGTCCGCAACGACACCGACGCGCAGCAGTACTCCCTGGTCGAGGACGGCGAGGTCATCGGCTTCGCGGCGTACGAGGTCGACGGCGACGAGATCCGCTTCACCCACACCGAGGTCGACCCCGCGCACCGCGGTGGTGGCCACGCGTCGATCCTCGTCCAGCACGCGCTCGACGACGTCCGCGAGGGGTCCCTCCGGGTCGTCCCGCTCTGCACCTACGTCAAGGCGTGGATCGAGCGGCACCCGGACTACCAGGAGCTCACCACGCGCTAGCGCGGCAGGTGCCAGCGCTCAGTAGGTGCGGTCGAGCGTGCCGGGTCGCGCCTCGTGCCGCCCGCCGTGTCCGACCGCAGGCACACGGATGAGGACGGTGCCGCTGAGCAGGTCGTGGTCGTCGTCGGCGGGCGTCGGGGCCTCCTCCGGGAGGCGCGACTGCCGCTCGTACTCGGCCTGCGTCTCGTGACGGGTCGGGGCGAACACCTCGTCCATCATCGCGCCGACACCGCCGGATCCGCCGCTGCGTGTGGCCTTGTTCGACAGGTCGATCCACCCCACGCGATCGGCGACCCACATCACGACGGCCGCCACGGCCACCGCCCCCAGGAGGATCAACCAGTTCACGGTCCCGACGCTACGTCAGTCGACCGGCCAGGGCCTCCGCCGCGCGGATGATCCTGGCGATCGGTCCGCCGCGACGGCGGACTGCTCGCGAGCTCCCGCACCGGTGTCCGTCGTGCGGATCAGTCGACGACGACCGTCGCCTCCGGCTCGAAGCCGCGGTGCACGATGGAGACGTACCAGTACGAGACGACGTCGCCGTGCCGGACGGCATCGCTCGCGTCCGACTGCGGCTCCACCTCGACCGTCAGCCCGCCGCCGCGCGGCACCGTGACCGGCACCCTCGTGACCAGGCCGCACGGTACGTCGGTGCGCAGGACCTCGTCACGGCCGCCGGGTCCCACGGACACCCGCAGGCGCTTGCCGTCGACGCCGTTGCAGGCGACGAGGAGGTCCCAGTCGCCGGCGGGCGTCTCCGTCCCGGCCGCGCCACGGTCGAGTCCGTTCGATGAACCGAAGCCGCGGTCCCCGTCGAGCAGCGCTGCGTTCATCGCGTCGCCCCACCGGTCGAGTCCTGCCGCCCGTGTCGCGTCGGCATCGTCGGACAGCAGTCCGGAGACAGGTGCGGACGAGCAGGCCGTCGCGACACCGAGGACCACGAGTCCTGCGACCGTGGCGGACAGGAGACGGCTCGGACGACGCATGCGCAGAGCATAGAGGGCGCTCCGTACGGGCGTCACTGCCCGGTCAGGGCACCCGCTCGAGCCACTCCCGCGTCGCGAACTTCGTCTCGACCAGCTCCCGCGCGCGGGCCCGCTCCGCCTCGGTCACGTGGCCCTCGTGCGCGCCGTAGAGCTTCGTGAAGGTGCCGATCAGCCGGTCGATGATCTCGGCTCGGGTCAGACCGGTCTGCGAACGCAGCGGGTCGACACGCTTGGCGGCCGAGGTCGTCCCCTTGTCGCTCATCTTCTCGCGACCGATGCGGAGCACCTCGACCATCTTCTGGCCGTCCATGTCGTAGCTCATCGTGGCGTGGTGCAGCAGGGCGCCGGTGCCGAGCCGCTTCTGCGCCGCGCCGCCGATCTTGCCCTTGGTCGAGGAGATGTCGTTGAGTGGCTGGTAGTACGCGTCGATCCCGAGGGACTTCAGCGCCTCGATCACCCACTCGTCCAGGTAGGCGTACGAGTCGGCGAAGGTCATGCCCTGCACGAGGTCGGTCGGCACGTACAACGAGTACGAGATGATCGCGCCGGCGTCCATGAACATGGCGCCACCGCCGGAGATGCGGCGGACGACCTCGACGCCGTACTTCGCGGCACCGGTCGGGTCGACCTCGTTCTTCAAGGACTGGAACGACCCGATCACGACCGCGGGCTGGTCCCACTCCCAGATGCGCAGGGTCGGACCGCGACGGCCGGCACCGACCTCCTCGGTCAGGACCTGGTCGAGTGCGAGGTGCTCGTTCGGGCTGATCGGCCCCTCGTGAACGATCTCCCAGTCGTACTCCTGCCACGTCGACGCCCGCGAGAGCGCGCGACGGACGGCGACCCCCACCGACTCCGGTGTGAAGCCGAGCAGCACCGCCCCCTCGGGCAGCGCCGTGCGGACCGCGGCGGCGATGCCGGCCGCGTCGGTGGTCGCGGGCAGGCCGTCCACGGCCTGGTCGATCAGCGGCAGCGCGTCGTCCGGCTCGAGGAAGAAGTCACCCGCCAGCCGGAACTCCTGGATGCTCCCGTCGACGACCTCGAGGTCGACGACGACCAGCTTGCCTCCGGGGACCTTGTACTCACCGTGCACAGGGCGAGCCTACGCCCGCCACCCGCCGGACGGGAGGCACGGGGCACCGCTGCCACGCGCCTCCCGTCCGGCAGCCCGTCGCGTCAGCGCGCCACGTGGCGGTCGAGCCACGCGATCAGGTCGGCGACCACCTCGTCGCGGTTCGTCTCGTTGTAGACCTCGTGCCGCGCCCCCTCGTAGACGTGGACCTGGACGTCCGACAGCCGACCGCGACGGCGGTACGCCTGGGCGAGCCGCTCCACGGAACGGGGTCCACCGAGGGTGTCGTCCGACCCGACCTGCAGCAGGATCGGCAGGTCGTGCGGGATGCCTCGGCGCGGCACGCCGAGCAGCCGCGCGGCGTCACGGACGCCGAAGAGCTTGATCACGTCGGCCTCGACCGCGAGCGGATCGGCGGCGATCGCGTCGATGACGGCCCGGTCGCGCGTGATCCACTCGAACTTCGTCGGTCCGGAGCCCGCGTGCCGGGCGTTCAGGTCGCCGCTGTTCATCCACCCGGGCAGCCGGTACGCCGTGGCGGAGAACACGACCCCGTCGTACCGCTCCGACGAGGTGTTCACGATCCGCTGTGCCATGAGCGACCCCCACGAGTGCCCGACGAGCACGAGCGGGACGCCGGGGTCCTGCGCGCGGGCGACGTCGCTCATCTGCTCCACGGCCGCGATCGCCGCCCGCAGGCCACCGGGTCCGAGCCGTCCGAGCCGCGCGTGGTCCCCGTCCCACTGCGCCAGACCGGTCCGGCCGTGCCCGCGGTGGTCGTTCGCGTGCACGGTGTACCCGGCACGGACGAGGTCCTGCGCGAGCGGCTCGTACCGGAGTCCGTGCTCCCCGACGCCGTGCGCGATCTGCACGATGCCCTTCGGCCTGGCGGCGCGCCAGGTCGAGTAGACGATCTCGACGCCGTGCGCGTCGGTGAACGAGGAGTCCCCTCGAGCGGCGGAGAAGGTGGGCACGGGTCGATCCTCGCAGACGTGGAGGCGGCGCAGGCGGTCCGTGGCGCGTCCGTCCGGCGTCCACGCAGCCGGCTCGGAGCCCGCCCAGGTCCACCAGGAACGCTGCACGCCTGGGAGGATCGACCGGTGACCTCCCACCGCATCGATGCCTCGCCCGACACCGCTGTCGACGTCCTCACCGCGGAACGCGAGCCCGTGCTCCGCGTCGAGGACGGTGACACCGTGACCGTCCGGACGCTGAGCGCCGCGGGCTACACCGAACGGCTGGCCGCGCCGGGGGCGGACGCACCGACGCTCCTCGATCCGCGACGCGGGCACTGTCTGGTCGGACCGATCGCGGTCGCGGGAGCGCGACCCGGACAGGTGCTCGCCGTGCGCTTCGACGCGCTGGTGCCGGACGACTGGGGCTACACCGGGTCCGGCGGCGTCGACACCCCGGTCAACCGGGCGCTCGGGCTCGTCGACGCTGCGTCGCGCGGGCCGCTGCTCTGGGACGTCGACGCGGACGCCGGCACGGCGTGGAACCAGCTCGGGCTGGGCGTCCGGACCGCGCCGTTCCTCGGCGTGGTCGGTCTGCCGCCGGAGCCCACCGGGGAGCACTCGACGATCCCGCCGCGTCCGCTCGGCGGGGGCAACATCGACTGCCGCGAACTGGTCGCCGGCGCGACGCTGTACCTACCCGTCACCGTGCCGGACGCGCTGCTCTCCGTCGGGGACGGGCACGCCGCACAGGGCGACGGCGAGGTCTCCGGCACCGCGGTCGAGTGCGGCATGACCACCACGATGACGCTGTCCCTGCTCGACCACGCCCCGGTCGAGGGCGTCCACGCCGACACCCCTGCCGGCCGCATCACGTTCGGGTTCGACTCCGACCTCAACACGGCGACGACGACGGCGCTCGACCGGATGGTCGACTGGATCGTCGGGCTGCACGGGATCACCCGCGGGCAGGCACTGGCGATGGCGAGCGTCGCGGTGAGCATGCGTGTGACCCAGGTCGCGAACCGGACCTGGGGCGTGCACGCGCTGCTCCCCCACGACGCGATCCTCGCCCCCGACGCAGGCTGAGCGCCCGACGCGGCCCGGGCGCGGACGGGCGCGGGCGGGGGGGGGGGGGGGGGGGGGGGGCGGGGGGGGGGGGGGGGGGGCCCCCCCCCCCCCCCCCCCCCCCCCGCCTCCCGTCCGCCGCTTCGAGCCCATCGCCCCCGACCTGGGATGCCGAACCGCGCGTCGGAGGCAGGAAGTTCCTGCTCCCGATGCGCGGTTCGTCCTCCCACGCGCGGAACGGCACTCCGTGTCCGGTCAGTGCGCGGAGTACCCGCCGTCGACCAGGTGGTAGCTGCCGCTGATGAACGAGGCCTTGTCGCTCAGCAGGAACAGCACGAGCGCTGCGACCTCGGCATCGGTGCCGAGCCGCTTCGCCGCGTGCTCACCCTCGAGCGCCGCGAGCTCCTCGGCGGAGAGCGACGACCGGACGAGCGGGGTGTCGATGAACCCGGGACCGACCGCGTTCGTGCGGACACCCTGCGCCGTGTACTCGAGCGCCGCGACCTTGGTCAGCCCGACGAGCGCGTGCTTCGACGCCACGTACGCGGCGTTGTGCGCGATGCCGACCGACCCCAGCACCGACGCCATGTTCACGATCGCGCCACCACCGGCAGCCAGGATCGCCGGGATCTCGTAGCGGAGCCCGTAGAAGACGCCGTCGAGGTCGACCGCGCGGACCCGGTCCCACGCCTCGACGTCGTACTCGCCGATGGGCTGGGGAGCCGCACCGATGCCGGCGTTGTTCACCGCGAGGTGGAGCGCGCCGTAGGTGTCGACCGCGTGCTGGACCATCCGCTCGTTGTCGCCCGCGACCGCGGAGTTCGCCTCGAACGCACTCGCGGTGCCCCCGGCACCCTCGATCTCGGCCACGACGCGCTGCGCGGCCTCGGCCTTGATGTCGGTGACGACGACCCGCGCGCCCGCGGCCGCGAGCTCCTTCGCGATCGCAGCCCCGATGCCGCTGCCGCCACCGGTGACGACGGCGACCCTGCCCTCGAACTCGGACATGTTCTCCTTCTTCCTCGACGTTCCGTCGATCGTGCACAAAGCAACACGTGTTGCGTACGCAGCGTACACCTCGCGCAGACCAGTTCGTTCGCTGAACTAATGAGGTAGGCTAACGGTCGTGCCCGACACCTCACTCGCCACCGACCTCCGCGTCGCGGTGGCCCGGTTGTCCCGGACGCTGCGCGCACAGAAGGTCGACGCGAGCATGACGGACGGCCAGTTCTCGGCCCTCGCGCGACTGCACCGCGAGGGCGCCATGACCCTCGCCGAGCTCAGCCGGCAGGACGGCGTCACACCGCCGAGCATGACGAAGTCGATCGCGGTGCTCGTGGACCGCGGCCTCGTGTCGAAGGTCGACCACGGCGACGACCGCCGCAAGGTCCTGCTCGCCGCGACCCCGGCCGGAGCGACCTTCGTCGAGGAGACCCGGCGCCGCCGCGACGACTGGCTCTCCCCGCGCCTCACGACCCTGACCGCCACCGAGCGCCGCACCCTCGCCGAGGCCACCGAGATCATGAGGAGGCTTGCCCAGCAGTGACCGCCCTGTTCCGCTCCCTGTCCACCCGCAACTACCGCATCTGGTTCGCCGGGGCCCTGGTCTCCAACGTCGGCACCTGGATGCAGCGCACCGCCCAGGACTGGATCGTCCTGACGAAGCTGTCCGACAACGACGCGATCGCGGTCGGCATCACGATGGCGCTGCAGTTCGGTCCGCAGCTGCTCCTGCTCCCGCTGACCGGCCTGGCCGCGGACCGCTTCGACCGGCGGCGGATGCTCATGCTGACGCAGGGACTCATGGGCGCCCTCGGGCTCGGCCTCGGGATCATGGTCCTCACCGACACGGCGACCCTGTGGTCCCTGTACGGCTTCGCCCTGGCGCTCGGCATCGTCGCCGCGTTCGACACCCCGATCCGGCAGGCGTTCGTCTCCGACGTCGTGCAGGGCGAGCACGTCTCGAACGCCGTCGCGCTGAACTCGGCGTCCTTCAACGCCGCCCGGCTCATCGGGCCCGCGGTCGCGGGGGTGCTCATCGCCGCGATCGGGTCCGGCTGGGTGTTCGTCATCAACGCCGGCTCGTTCCTGGCCGTCCTCGTCGCGCTCCGCTTCGTCGACCCAGCCCAGCTCGCCGAACGCGTGCGCGCGAAGCGCGGGAAGGGGCAGATCCTCGCCGGCTTCACCTACGTGCGGACCCGTCCGGACATCATCGTGGTGCTCTGCATGATCTTCGTCGTGGGGACCTTCGGCGTGAACTTCCCCATCTTCACCTCGACCATGGCGCGGGTCGAGTTCGGCAAGGGTGCCGGCGAGTTCGGCCTGCTGAACTCCGTCATGGCGATCGGTTCGGTCGCCGGCGCGCTCCTCTCCGCCCGGCGGGACCGCCCGCGGATGCGGACCCTCGTCGTCGCCTCGGCCGGCTTCGGCCTGGCGTGCACGGCGGCGGCCCTCGCCCCGACGTACTGGACCTTCGCGGTCGTGCTCGTCTTCGTCGGCCTGGCCTCGCTCACCTTCATGACCACGGCCAACGCGCTCGTGCAGACCACCACGAAGCCCGCGATGCGCGGTCGCGTGATGGCGCTGTACATGGCGATCTTCGCCGGGGGCACGCCGATCGGCGCCCCGGTGGTGGGCGCCGTCGCGGATGCGTGGGGGCCACGCTGGGCGATCGTGGTGGGAGCCGCGTCGGGCTTCGTCGCGCTCGCGATCGCCCTGGTCTGGCTCGTCCGCTGGGAACACCTGCGGCTGCGGTACGACGCCGACGCCCGACTGCACCTCGCGGTCACGCACGCGGTGCCGGTGGTCGGCACGCGGGCGTCGCGTGCCGCGCTGCGGCGCGACCTGGAGCGCGACGAGGCGGTGGCGGACCGGTCCAGCTCGGTCTGAGCGTCGGGACCGTCGGCCAGGAGGCACGGGCCACCCCCGCCGCGCGCGCACCGCGACGGGATGCCGGCCGGGAGGCACGGTGCCAGCCCGCCACGATCCTCCCGTCCGGCGCTGTGCCCCGCCCGACGACCGCAGCTCAGCGCGCGGGGGTCGCGACCGTGAAGACGCGGTCCTCGAGCGCCGCGACGACGGCGTCGACCGCGGCGGCGAGTCCCTCGGCGGCGGCTCGGATCCGGTCCGGAGCACCGACCTCCACGCGTCCGAGCGCCGAACGCGCGACCCGGAACGCGGCGACCTGGTCCCCCACGCAGGCGGGCGCGACGTCCGCGAGGCAGTCGTCGGCGCGCGCCGCGAGGAACGCGAGCGACCGCGGACTGTGCGACTCGTGGAGCAGGAACCCGGCGGCGTCCCGCGGATCGACGCCGTGGTGGTCGCGCCCCCGCCGGAAGGCCTCGCCGGCACCGCACGCCCGCAGCGCGGTGGTCCACGACGCCGCCGACCCCGCATCGACGAGCGACGACGCCAGCAACCGCGCCGTGAGGCCGCACCGCAGCAGGGACCTGCCCAGGGTGAAGAACTCCCACACCTCGTCGCGGCTGACGTCACCCTCGACGACGCCGACGGCCAGCGCGCTCCGTTCCCGCACCCACGCGAGGAACTCGTGCGCCCGGTCGACGGCGACCTTGCGCGGCATGCGCGACCGGGTGACGTCGAGGCAGTCCCAGAGCTCGGTGGACACGACCTCGCGCGCGCGACGGGCGTGGTCCCGTGCCACACCGACCGCGTGTGCGACCGAGGCGGGTTCGTGCCGGTCGAGCGCGAGCGACTCGACGACGGCCGCACGCTCACGGCGTCGTGCGGGCGCGCGTGCCCCCACGACGCGGTGCAGCACGGAGCCGACCGTGGACTCCTCCTCGACCACACCCGCGTCGGGCCGGACGACGTAGACGTCGAGCATCCTCGCGACCACGTCGGCCCGCTCCACCGCGCTCCCGACGTGGAACACGCTCCCCGCGAGTCGGCTCAGCACGTCGGCTCCTGCATGCGGCGAAGCTACCGAGCGGGCGTTGCGGCGGTGTTTCGGGACCGCGTCACGGGTGTTGCGAGCCATCCGGCAGACGCGCTCCCAGGGGACACTCGCTAGACAATCTAACTAGAGCGTCTAGCATTGTCCGTATGACGACCGAGGTGACGAACACCACCACGGGCTTCTGGTACGGGTCAGGATCCAGGGTCGACGCGGTGGACGTACTGAACGCGCTCCGTAGGTACCGGAGTGCCGAGAGCGCTGCCCAGCGCCGGGCGCGCGAGGCACTCGGCATCGGCGAGAACGCACTGCTCGCGCTCCGGGTCCTGCTGGACGCCGAGTCCGAGGGACGCTCCGTCAACGCGAAGGAACTCGCCGACCGACTCGAGATCACGCCGGCGTCGACGTCGGCACTCGTGGACCGACTCGTCCGCAGCGGTCACGTCGAACGACACCCCGACCCCCACGACCGCCGCGGGGTCATCCTCACCGCGTCCGGCGGGTCGATGCGGCAGGTGCTGCGGGTGATCGACCAGCTCGACACGCGCGCGATCGAGGTCGCCGAGCACCTGCCCCAGACCGACATGTCGGTCATCGTCGCGTTCCTCGAGGAGATGGCCCGGGTCGTCGACCACGACGAGGACGCGGCCGACACGGAGCGCTCCGCGTAGCCTCGTCCCATGCCCAGCGCACCGGACGAACCCGTCGGGGTCCCACCGCTCGGTCCGCGGTCGCAGGAGCCGGGCCGCGAGCACGCGCGCGACCCCGAGGACGACATGCCGCTCGCCGAGCTCGACGCGCGTGCCCGGGCCGACGCCGCACTCCGGCGCATCCGGAACGGCGCCGACCCCGCGCGGGAGGCCTTCGACCTGGCGAACACGATGAACGACGAGGCCGTCGGACGGCTCCGCGGCGCCGTGCTGCGCTGGCTGCGCCGAGACTGACCCGGCTGGCGGCCTACCGCTGGTCGTCGGCGAAGGCGGTGCCCACCGCAGCGATGTCGTCGGCGCCGTGCCCGGCTGCACTGGCGTCGGCGTAGACCCGGTCGAGCGCGTCGAGGAGGGTCGTCGACACCCCCGCGGTCCGTGCCGCGTCGCCGATCAGCCCGATGTCCTTCCGCAGGCCGTCGAGGGCGAACTGTGGCGCCAGGTCACCGCCGATCATCGCTGCACCCTTCGTGTGCGCGTAGGGCGAGTCGCTCGCGGTGCCGTCGATCGCGTCGAGGAACAGCTGCGGGTCGAGTCCGAGCGCACGGGCGATCGCGAGCGACTGGCCGGTGGCGGCGGTGATCGACGCGACCCAGGCGTTGGCCGCGAGCTTCAGGGCCGTGCCGTCGCCGACCCGCTCCCCCGCGCGGACGGTCTTCGCCCCGATGGCGTCGAGCACCGGGTCCACACGGTCGAGCACGTCCGACGGGCCGGCGGCCAGCATGGTGAGCTTGCCCTGCTCCGCCGGGGCCTTCGTTCCGAGCATCATCGCCTCGACGAGGGTGATGCCGTACTTCTCGGCCAACTGCACCACGGTCTCGGTCCCCGCGACGCCGATGGTCGAGGCCTGCACCCACACGGCGTCCGCGGGAGCGTCCCCGGCAGCGGTCTCGAGGACGTCGACGACCGCATCGGTGTCGAAGAGCGTCAGCAGGACGACCTCGGCGTCGCTCACCGCCGCGGCAGCGTCCGTCGCCACGGTGGCGCCGGCGTCGCCGAGCGGGCGGGCCTTGTCGGCGCTGCGGTTCCACACGGTCACCCGGTGGCCCTCGCGCAGCAGCGACCCCGCGACCCCTGCACCCATCGTCCCCGTACCCAGCACCGTCACGCGCACCACTGTCTCCGTCCTGCGTCCGGCACCCTGCCGACGTCGCTCTCGACGCTACGCCTGCGCGGCCCGACCAGCCTGACCCGACCAGCCTGGCCCGGTCGGCGTGCGGACGCCGACACCCGTCGCCGGTGCGACCCGTTCAGAGCAGGCCGCGAGCGGCGAGCCACGGGGCCGGATCGATCGGCGTCCCGCCGACGATGACCTCGAAGTGCAGGTGCGGGCCGGTGGAGACCCCGGTGCTGCCCACGGCGCCGAGCTGTTCGCCGGCCGACAGCGTCTGCCCGGGCAGGACGTCGATGCGGGACAGGTGCCCGTACCGCGTCTGCGTGCCGTCCGGATGTGCGAGGAGCACCTGGTTGCCGTACCCGCCGAGCGGCCCGGCGGACACGACCCGTCCGGGCATCGCGGCGACGACGGGCGTCCCGGATGCCGCGGCGAAGTCGAGCCCGTGGTGGTTCGTCGAGCACGCACCGCACCCGGCGACCTGCCGACCGCCGAAGCCTCCGGCGGTCGGGATCGTCCCCGCGACGGGACGGACCACGTCCGAGCCCGTCGTGATCTGCACGCGGCCGTGTCGATCGCCACCCGCCCGGGTCGCCTGCACGTCGAAGCCGTCGCGGATGACGGTGACGGTGACGCCGGACGCGACGCGGTAGTGCTGCTCCGGCGCCGGGGCGACCTGGTGCGCGGGTGCGGATGCGGGTGCGGCGCCGAGACCGAACCCGGTGGGGTCGTCGAGTGCGGCGGCCGGGGTCGACACGGAGACGACCAGGCAGGCGGCGAGGGCGGACGCCGTCACCGGGAGGAGTCGCGAGGACGACCCCGACCGGGCCGGTGGCAGCGCCGCGGGACGCTGAGGCCGACCGACAGCGACACCCCTGCGGAGCTCGGGGACGTGCAGGTCACGCCCGGGTCGCCCGGACATGCGCAGGTCGGGCACGCGCAGGTCGGGTACGCGCAGGCCGTGTTTGTTGTACTTGCCGAGCTTGCCGAGCCTGCCGGGACGATCGGCGGACCGGCGAGGGGTGCGGAGGTCACGACGACTCGGCTGGGCTGCTCCGGACCGAGCGCCGTCGATGGTGGTGGTGGTGGTGGACACCGAGGCGGCGGCAGGGGGGACCGCCGCCTCGGTGGTCTGGTGGCCGACACGGACGGACCGGGCAGCGGCGTCGTTCGCCGCTCGGCGGGCCGCTCCGCGGGGGCGGATCGAGGCCGTCGGTGCCGAACCGGGGGCGCTGTCGGTCGTGGTCATCGTCATCGTGTCGGGAGATCGGATCGGGTCGGTCGGGATGGGGTGTGTCGGGATCGGGTGTGTCGGGACGCTCGGACGTCGTCCGTCATCGGTGGCGGTGCCGGTCGGTTCAGCCGCGGACGACGCCGTCGCGCGTGATGCGCTCGAGCTCCCCGACGACGGCGTCGACGACCGCGCGGGTGATCGCGTCGGTCACCGCTTCGACCAGGGCGAGCTGGTCGGGCGTGACGGCGACCTCGCTCGGGAGCGCGGTCCCGACCCGCTGCGGGATCTCGTCGATCGCGGCGACGAGGGCAGCCGGCACCAGGGCGGACCGCATCGGGGACACGGGAGCCGTCAGCGGCGAGGTGGGTGCGGGGACGACCCGGGTGCGTGCGGCGGTGGAGACCGCTGCTGCCGGAGCGGGCGTCGCCGTCGGGACCGGTGCCGGTGCCGGTACCACCGGAAGGGTCACCGCGGGCTGGGCCTGCTCCGGCGCCGTGGTCGCGGCGCGGGAAGCCCGACGCGAGATCGAGTCGAAGAGGGGCGTGGAGGACATGCTGCTTGCCTTCCGGTCAGTGGTGGATCGGGCCGTCCTGGGCGGTCCGACTGCGCTCGTGCCTCGAGCACGAGGACGATTCAACCACTGATATTCCGAATGTGCAATAGCGCGTTCCGGGTCAGTCCGGCTCGACCGCCTGCGTCGGGTCGTCGCGCCGCAGCACCTGCTTGACCCGCTCGACGATCGTCGACGGCGGGTTGTTGTAGGCGTTCGCGGGTTCCTGGCCGCTCAACGCCTGGATCGCGTCCATCACGGCGTCGGTCGCGTGGCGCCGTGCACGGCCGGACGACGCCTCGCCGAAGTGGGACAGGTCCATCGGTGCACCGAACTCGATGGTGACGCGGGCGAGCCGCGGCAGCCGGGAGCCGACGGGCTGCACGTCCTCGGTGCCGGTGAGCGCGACCGGCACCACCGGCGCCCCGCTCGTCAGCGCCAGCCAGGCCACGCCGGTCCGACCCTTGTAGAGCCGACCGTCGAGGGACCGGGTGCCCTCGGGGTAGATGGCGAAGGCCTCGCCGGCCTCGAGCCGCTCGAGCCCGAGGTCGAGGGCGTGCTGCGCCGCGGCTCCCGCTCCGCGTTCGACCCCGATGGCACCGATCCCGCCGAAGAACGCGCGCGAGACCGCACCGCGCAGACCGGTCCCGGTGAAGTACTCCTGCTTGGCCAGGAACGACACCTTGCGCGGCGCCATGAGGGTGATCGCCGGGGAGTCGATGAAGGACCGGTGGTTGCTCGCCAGGATGACCGGCCCGTGCTTCGGTACGTTCTTCCGTCCAACGATGCGCGGTCGCCAGACCAGGCGCGCGAGCGGGGTCACCACCGCACGGCTCATCGTGGTGGCGAACTTCGTCGTACCGGGCAACCGGGCCTCCTCGTCGTGGGAGGTTCCGAGTGTAGTGAGCGTCGCGCGGGCCACATTCCGTCTGCGGAATGCGTCTGCGCGGCAACCGCCGGCGGCTCAGTCCGCGTGCGCTGCGACCACGTCGAGGACCGCGCGCCCGTACCGCTCGAGCTTCGCGCCGCCGATGCCGGAGATCTCGCTGAGGGCGTCCTCGTCCGCCGGCTTCACCGCAGCGATCCTCCGCAGTGTCGCGTCGTTGAACACCACGTAGGCGGGGACCCCCTGCTCCCGGGCCTGCGCCGCACGCCAGGCACGCAGCGCCTCGAACAGGCCGAGGGCCTCCTGCGGCACGTCGGTGACCGCCTGACGTCGCACCCGTTGACCCCGCGGAGCCTTCACCGGGTCGCGACGCATCAGCACGCGCGTGCGACCGCTCAGGACCTCGGCGCTCGTGGGGCTGAGGACGATCGTGCCGAAGCCGTCGCCCGACACCGCCGCGTAGCCCTGCGCCAGGAGCTGCCGGGCGACCGCACGCCACTCCCCCTCGCCCAGGTCGTTGCCGATGCCGAACGTGGCGAGGGAGTCGTGCCGCAGCTCCTGCACGCGGGGCGACTGCTTGCCGACCAGGATGTCCACGAGGTGCGCGACGCCGTACCGCTGGCCGCGCTCACGCTCCAGCCGGACCACGGTCGACAGGAACTTCTGCGCGGGCACGGTGCCGTCCCACGGCTCGGGCGGCGCGATGCAGGTGTCGCAGTTCCCGCAGGCCGTGGACTCCTGCCCGAAGTACGCCAGCAACCGCACCCGGCGGCACTCGATCGTCTCGCACAGCGCGAGCATGGCGTCGAGGTGGGCGCTGAGCTGCCGCCGGTGCGCCGCGTCGCCCTCGGACTGGTCGATCATCCGGCGCTGCTGCACGACGTCGTTCAACCCGTAGGCGAGCCACGCCGTCGAGGGCAGCCCGTCACGACCCGCACGTCCGGTCTCCTGGTAGTACCCCTCGACCGACTTCGGCAGGTCGAGGTGCGCCACGAACCGCACGTCGGGCTTGTCGATGCCCATGCCGAAGGCGATCGTCGCGACCATGACGATGCCGTCCTCGCGGAGGAACGTCGACTGGTTGCGCTCACGGACCTTCGCGTCGAGGCCGGCGTGGTACGGCAGCGCCGGGATCCCCTGGTCGGCGAGGGCGGCCGCGGTGCGCTCGACCGAGTTGCGGGACAGGCAGTAGACGATCCCGGCGTCGCCGCTGTGCTCGGTGCGGATGAACGTCAGCAGCTGCTGCAGCGCGCCGGTCTTCGGCTCGATGCGGTACTGGATGTTCGGCCGGTCGAAGTCGGCCACGAAGTGCGCGGCGTCGTCGAGCCCGAGGCGGCCGGAGATCTCGCGGTGGGTCTGCGGCGTCGCGGTCGCGGTGAGGGCGACGCGCGGCACCGTCGGCCAGCGCTCGTGCAGCACGCTCAGCTCGAGGTAGTCGGGGCGGAAGTCGTGGCCCCACTGGGCCACACAGTGTGCCTCGTCGATGGCGAACAGGGCGATGCGTGCGCGGTCGAGCAGGGATCGGGTCGACTCGAGTCGCAGGCGCTCGGGCGCGAGGTAGAGCATGTCGACCTCGCCGGAGACGACCGCCCGTTCGACCCGGGCGCGCTCGTCGGGGCCCTGGGTGGAGTTGAGGAACGCGGCGCGGACACCGTTGGCGGCGAGGGCGTCGACCTGGTCCTGCATGAGGGCGATGAGCGGCGAGACGACCACGCCGACGCCGTCACGGACGAGCGCGGGCACCTGGTAGCAGAGCGACTTGCCGCCACCGGTCGGCATGAGCACGAGCGCGTCGCCGCCGGAGACGACCTGGTCGATGATCGCGGCCTGCTCGCCGCGGAAGGCGTCGTACCCCCACACGCGGTGCAGGACGTCGAGCGCGGCAGCCCGCGACGGCGAGGTCGTGGTCGTCGTGCTCATGCACCCAGCCTACGAGCGCGGGGCGACACCCACCGTCTCGTCCACAGGCACCGCGTCGTCCGGGCCGGCCGCCGACGTGTCCCGGTCCGTCTCGGGACCGCGGGCCGGTGCGGCTGCCCAGCCCGTGCCTCCCGGCAGGGTCCACTGCCGGCCGCCCGCCCAGACCGGAGCCGGACCGCGGAAGCGGGGCGCCTCGTGTCCCGGGAAACGACGGTCGAGCCCCCGCCACCACGCGAGGAGCTCGATCATGCCCCAGAAGGCGAGCGAGGTCGCGAGCGTGACCAGGAAGCCGCCCGCAGTGCCGTCCGAGGCGTCGAGGTCGACCTTCGACCAGCCGGGGGCCTGCAGCACGAAGATCATGATGTTGTTGAAGGCGTGCTGCAGGACGGTGGCCTCCATGCCGCCGGTCCGCAGCACGATGATCGCGGCGATCAGCCCGAACGAGCCGACGTCGAGGATGCCCCACACGTTGTAGCCGTTCGGGATGTGCCCGGCGGCGAACACGACCGTCGACACCGCGACGGCGACGACGACGCCGACGATCCGCACCGGGATCCACGATGCGATCGTCTGGATCAGGAAGCCGCGGAAGACGTACTCCTCCGCTGCACCCTGGAAGGGCACGAGCACCAGGACCATCACGATCGTGAAGGTCAGGGTGGCGGGCGAGACCGTCGACTGCCCGATGGCGTCGTGGTCCCAGCCGAAGCCGCCGTCGAACGAGAACATCCCCCACGTCTGCAGCAGGAACATCGGGATCGCGATGACGAGCGTGGGGAGCAGGCACCACAGCGTCCACCGCCAGCGCACCCGGAAGCGTGTCGACGACAGGATGCCCGCCGGGCCGATCCGGGCGATCTTCACCGCGAGCAGGATGCCGGGCAGCAGGACAACGAGCGACAGCAGGGTCAGCGACAGGATGAGCGGGTCCGTGGGGTCGAGGGCGCCGCTCGTCAGGTCGTCCTGGAACCCGATCAGCCCCTCGGCGCCCTGCGTCGCACCGATCGGCACGAAGTACGCCACCGCGAGGACGATCTGCGTCACGACGTAGTACCCGACGAGGAACGCGAGCGCGACCAGCGGACGCCACCAGCGCCAACGGGCATCGACACGGGGCAGGCGGTGGTAGGGAACGCTCACCCGCGCAGGCTACCGGCACGGGCAGGATGGGAGCCGTGCTCTCCGTCCTGCTCGGCCTGACCGGTGCGGTCGTCTACGGGGCGGCCGACTTCCTCGGCGGCCTCGCCGCACGCCGGGTCCGAGCCGTGGTCGTCGCGGCCGCCGCTGCGGCGGTCGGGCTGGTCCCGCTCGGTGCCGGGGTGCCGCTCGTGGGCGCGACGTTCTCGACCGGCGCGGTCGTCGCGGGGACGGCCGCGGGTGTCTCCGGGTCCGTGGCGGTGCTGCTGCTGTACCGGGCGCTGGCCGTCGGCCCGATGAGCGTGCTGTCGCCCCTGACGGCGGTGTTCGCCGCGCTCGCCCCGGTCGTCGTCGCGCTGCTGGGCGGGACGGTGCTGTCGTTCGCGGCGTCGGTCGCGCTCGTGGTCGCGGTGCTCGCGGTCGTGCTGGTCGCGGCGGTGCGGGATTCCTCGGGTGCGCGGGTGACCGCGGTCGGGGTCGTGACGGCTGCGGTGGCAGGGTGCGGGTTCGGCGGGATCGTGCTCGCGTACGACGCGGCACCCGGGGACGCCGGGGTCGCGACGCTCCTGGTCGGGCGGGTGGTGCAGGCGGTGCTGCTCGGCGCCGTGGCGGTCGCGGTGGCGGCGCGGTCGGGGCCGGTGCGGTGGCGGGGTCCGTTCCGCTGGCCGCGCTGGTCACGGCCGACGGTGGTCGCCGTGGTGGCGTGCGGGGTGCTCGACGCCCTCGCGAACGCCTGCATCCAGGCGGCGCTGCACGTCGGTTCGGGCGACGCCACGCTCCCGGTGGTGAGCGTCCTCAACGCGCTGTACCCGATCGGCACGGTGGTGCTCGCCGGCGTCGTGCTGCGCGAACGGCTGACCGCGGTGCAGTGGACGGGAATCGTGCTCGCGTTCGCAGCCGCGGTCGGACTGGCGCTGGCCTAGCGGGCGGAGGGCGTCGGGCGTCGGGCGTCGGAGTCAGTCGTCGGGCGTCGGGCGCCGGGCGCCGGAGTCAGTCGTCGGCGACGAGGCGCTTGCCGAGCGAGACCGCGCGGTCCGGGGCGTACCCGAGCGAGGCGTAGAACCCGAGGACCTGCTCGTTCCCCTCGCGCACCTGCACGTTGACCTTCGGGCACCCGCGCTCGGTGAGCAGCCGTTCGAACTCGGCCATGAAGGCGCGACCGAGTCCGGAGCCCTGCAGGTCGGGACGGACGGCCAGGTAGTTCACCCAGCCGCGGTGCCCGTCGTACCCAGCCATGCCGACGCCGACGACCCTGCGCTCGTCGTCGTGCTCGGGGTGCTCGGGCTGGTCGGGCTGCTCGGCGACCAGGAAGAGCTCGGGCTGCTCGGCGACCTTCCGCGCGATGTCACGACGCGAGTCGTTCCACGGGCGCAGCAACCCACAGGCTTCCCACAGGGCGACGACCGCCTCGGTGTCGTCGGGGCGGAACGGTCGGAACACCGGGGTCATCCGTCCACGCTAGCGGGACCCGTGGGCATCCACAGGTGCGAGGACTCGTCACCTGTTCGTCGGCGTGGTCTGATAGACCTGTCCGACCACCCCATCCGGATCAGGAGCACCGTGACCGCACACGACACCGCCCCGACGCGCCGATCGGCGCGCGAGGACGAGGCCACGCGGCCGCCACGACGCCCTCGACGCCGTCAGACCGTCGGCGGGGCGCTCGTCTCGCTGCTGGCCGAGCTCCTGATCATCGCCGGTGCCGGCACGGGCCTCTACGTCGTGTGGACCGCGTGGTGGACGGACGTCGTCGCCGTGAACGAGCAGACGAAGCTCGTCGACGACCTCGGGCAGCGCGCGGCGCCGAAGGTCGAGGGCTCGGAGCACCGGGGCGAAGCGCCCGTGCTCGCCGAACCGCCGGACGTCACGAGCGTGTTCGGCACGATGCAGATCCCCCGCTTCGGCGCCGACTACCTCCGTCCGATCGGTGAGGGCACCGACCGCGAACGCGTGCTCAACACGATCGGGCTCGGGCACTACCAGGACACCGCGATGCCGGGCGCCGAGGGCAACTTCGCCGTCGCCGGGCACCGCGTGACGTACGGCAAGCCGCTCAACCAGATCGCGGAGCTCAAGACCGACGACGCGATCGTCGTCCGGGTGACCGACGAGGAGAAGGACTTCGACGTCTGGTACGTCTACAAGGTCACCGACTCGCAGATCGTCACGCCGGACAAGATCGAGACGATCGCGCCGGTGCCGAACCAGCCGGGTGTCACGCCCTCGGCCGAGGACCGCTGGCTCACCCTGACCGCGTGCCACCCCATGTGGTCCGCCAAGGAGCGCTACGTGACCCACGCCAAGCTCGACTACTGGATGCCCGTCTCGGAGGGCACCCCCAAGGAACTCTCGGAGACGCCGAAGTGATCTTCCCGTTCGTCTGGCGGATCCTGCCCGGCCCTGCTGCCCTGAAGGTCCTCGAGCTGCTCGTGCTGCTCGCGGTGATCGTGTACGCGCTGTTCACGTGGGTCTTCCCGTGGATCGCCGCCGACATCCTGCCGCCGCCCGACGGCACGGTGGACGCGCCGCCGTCGCCCTGACCGCGGCCCGTCGTCGACTGCCCGCGGGGTCCGCAGCGGCGGTCTGCGGTCCGACGTCTGTGGTCCGCTGCCCGCGCGGATCGTCAGACCGTGGTCGTGACCCGCGAGCCGCCCTCGGCGGTGCGCCGCACGGCGATGCGCTCGGGGATGCGCTGCTTGAGCTCCTCGACGTGGCTCACGATGCCGACCTGCCGTCCGCCGGCGGTGAGGCGTGCGAGCTGCCCGATGACGTCGTCCAGCGTCTCCGGGTCCAGCGTGCCGAACCCCTCGTCGACGAACAGGGTGCCGAGCGAGACCCCGCCGGCCTCGGCCTGCACGACGTCGGCGAGCCCGAGTGCCAGGCAGAGCGACACCGTGAAGGTCTCGCCGCCGGACAGGCTCCCCGGAGCGCGCCGGGTGTCGGTGGTGTGGTCGTGGACGGCCAGCGCGAGGCCGGTCCGGCGGGCTCGTGACCCGGCCTCGCGCTCGTCGGACGTCTCGAGGGTGAACCGCCCTCCGAGCATGCCCCGCAGCCGGTCGTTGGCCGCGGCGACGACGTCCTCGAAGCGCCGCGTGAGCACGTAGGTGCCGAGGGTGATCCCGCTCGGGTTCACGGCGGTGACACCGTTCGCGACGTCGGCCAGGCGGACCACGGCGCGGCTGCGCGCTGACGTGTCGTCGCGAGCACGGACGGCACGGGCGACCTCGGCGGCACAGCGGGCTGCGGCCTCCGACCGGTCGGAGGCCGACACCGCCGTGCGGGTGGCCTCGTCGGCACGCTCGGCAGCGGCGACGGTCGCGGTGCGGGCGGCGTCCAGGTCGAGGGCGACGGTGGCCCCGGCGTTGACGGAGCCCTCGTCGTCGGCGGCCGCCACCACCGCCGGTTCGACGAGCCCGGCGTCGACGACGGCACGCTCCCGCTCGGCGGCGACGACCTCGGCGTGCAGTGCGGCCGACGCATCCGGCTGGAGCAGTGCCGCCCGGGCGGCGTCGAGCGTGTCGAAGCCCTGCTCGGTCAGCGCCAGGTCGACCTCGGCGGACCGCTCGCGCACGGCCTGTGCCGCCGTCGTGGCCTGCGACTCGGCGACCGCGACCTCGTCGGCTCGTGCGACGAGGTCGTCGAGCTGCCGGACCAGCTGCGCGAGGGAGCGGTCGTCCGACGTCGCACCGATGCGGCCGTCGGTGTCGGTGGACACGTCCCAGGAGCCCGCGGCGAGGGTCGCTGCGCGCTGTCGGGCGTCCGTCACGGCAGCGGCGTCCTGGTCGAGCCGCGATCCCTCTGCCCCGCTCGTCGCCACCAGGACGGCGTGGTCGGCCTGCACGGTGTTGTGCTCGCGCTCGAGGGCCCGGGTCTCGTCGTCGTACGCCGTCCGCTGCCCCTCGACCTCGGCCACGCGGACCGCCGCCGCGTGGGCTGCCTGCACGCGGGCCTCGGCGACCGCGGCTCGGGTCGCCAGGGCGTCGGCGTCCGTCTCCCCGACGGCGACGCGCAGTCGTTCGAGGGCGGCACGCTCGACGGCGAGCGCGGACGCCGCCTCGGCGAGGGCGCCGTCCGCGGCACGTGATGCGTCGGCGGCTTCGTCGACGGCGGCTGCGTCCGGGTGGTCGTCCTGCGGGAGGGCGACGTCCGGGTGCTCGAGCGCGCCGCACACGGGACAGGGGTCGCCCGGGACGAGTGCCGCGCCGAGTTCGCCGGCCAGTCCGGCGATGCGGCGGGTACGCAGGGCCTGCTCGGTCCGCAGGAGCGCTTCGGCGCGGACGCGACGGTCGGCCACCACCTGCTCCGCCCGGTGCACGGCGGCGGCTGCGGCGTCACGGGCGTCGAGGTCTGCGCGCAGCTGCCGGAGGCGCTCGACCTCGGCTCGGGCGGCCTCGGCGTCGCCCGCGGCGGCGGCCGCGGTCCGGGCTTCCTCGACGAGCGCGGCCCGACCGGCGGGACGCGCCTCGAGCGCACGGTCGAGCTCGGCCACCCGTCGGACGAGCAGTGTGGCCCGTTCGGCGGCGTCCGTGCGGGCTCGTCGGCGGTCGTCGAGCGTGGCCTCGACCGCGACGAGGTGCCGGACCGCCGCGACGCAGGTGGCCAGGTCGGTGCGGCGTGCGGCGGTGTCGACGTCCGACGGGACACCGAGGCGCGCACGGAGGTCGTGCGCTCGGCGACGGTGCTCGTCAGCACGGGAGCGGGCGGCGTCGAGCCCCTGTGCCGGCGTCGTGACCCGGCCGGCTCGTTCGGCGAGCGCGAGCCGGGCGCGGGCGGCCTCGACCCGGGGTGCGGCGTCGTCGAGGGCGCGGCGACGATCGAGGAGCGCGGCGCGTCGTGCCCTGGCCTGCAGTCGCGCGGCCACGTCGTGCTCGTGCACCCGGGCGCGTTCCGCCGCCGCGACCGCCTCGGTGCGATCTGCTGCGGTCGCCTCGGCCACGGTGCGCAGCGCGTCGAGGGTCCCGGGCACCGATGCCTCGTCGGCGTCGACGACACCGGCGGCCTGGGCGAAGCGGCTCAGCGCGTCCCGCACCCGGGCGTCGGCGGACTCCACCTCGGCCTGCACCTCGCGGCGGCGGGCGGCGAGCTCGTCCGCCGTGCGGTCGTAGACCTGGGTGCCGAAGAGCGACTGCAGGAGCTTCCGGCGGTCCTCGCCCGGTGCCCGGAGGAAACGAGCGAACTCGCCCTGCGGGAGCACGACCGTCTGCAGGAACTGCGCACGGTCGAGTCCGACGACCCGAGCGACCTCGAGCCCGATCTCCGGGATCCGCGAGGACATCGGCTCACCGACGACGTCACCGGGGTGTGCGAGCCGGAAGAGCTGCGCCGACGCCTGCTGTCGCACCGTCCCTGCGCCGCGCTGCTTCGGCCGGTCGTACTGCGGCGTCCGCCGCACCCGGTACACGCCGGCACCGGTCTCGAACACGAGCTCCACGAAGGGTTCCACCCCGGGGTCGGCGTGCTGGCTGTGCAGGCGGTCGTGCGTCGATCCCTCGCCCGCGAGCCCGCCGTACAGGGCGAACACCACGGCGTCGATGATGGTCGACTTGCCGGAGCCGGTCGGGCCCTCGAGCAGGAAGACCCCGGAGGCGGCGAGCGCCGCGAAGTCGATGGACACGAGTTCGGGGTAGGGCCCGATCGCCCGGAGTTCGAGTCGGTGCAGGTACATCAGCGCCCCCGGTCGTCGTGCATCGCGAGGACCGCTGCCTCGTACGCCTCGGTCAGGACCGCGCGGTCGTCGTCGCCCGGCGTCGCGCCGGTGGCGAACGCGACGAAGTCGGCCGCGACCTCGACCGGGTCGGAGGTCGCCGTGACCGCCCGCGCCGCCTGCCGGTCGGGGCGGTCGGCGGGCTCGTGCGTGATCGCCAGCGCGTGCGGGAAGTGGTCCTTCACCCGGGCGTACAGCCGCTCGGGGTGGAGGGTATCGGTGACCGCCACGCGGACCCAGGCGTCGGCGTCCCCGCGGTACGCGCCGGACTCGATCGCCTCCATGCTCGTCCGGACGTCGACCAGGCGCCGGGGCACGGGAGCGGGTACCAGCTCCGCCGAGACCCCACCGTCGGCCGCCAGTTCGACGAGGGTGACGCTCTTGCGCTGCTGCCGTTCCCCGAACGAGAACGCGAGCGGCGACCCGGCGTACCGGATGCGGTCCTCCGCGCCCACGCGCTGCGGTCCGTGCAGGTGTCCGAGCGCGACGTAGTCGATGCCGTCGAACACCGAGGCAGCGACCTGGTCGACCCCGCCGACCCGGATGTCCTGCTCGCTGTCGCTCGGAGCAGCCCCGCCGACGAAGGCGTGCGCGACGACGACGCTGCGGGTGCCCGGGCGCTCGGCGAGGTCTGCTCGGATCCGTGCGGTGGCTGCGCCGACGACCGCCTGGTGGGACCGGGCGAGGGGCTCGTCCGGCACGTCCGCGAGGGCGTAGCGCGTCAGGTCGGGGTGCAGGTACGGGATCCCGTACACGGCGACCGGGCCGTGCTCGTCGTCGAGCAGCACCGGCGTGCCGATGCCCGTCGGCTCCGCCAGGATCCGCACGCGGTGGTGCATGACCCCCGCGCCGAAGCCGAGCCGAGCGGCGGAGTCGTGGTTGCCCGGGGTCAGCACGACCGTCGCCGTCTCGGCCAGACGTTCGAGCGTCCGCGAGAGCAGCCGGACGGCGTCGACCGGTGGGATCGCACGGTCGTAGACGTCGCCGGCGATGACGACCAGGTCGACCGCGCGGTCGCGGACGGTCTCGACGAGGAAGTCCGCGAACGTCGACTGGTGTCCGAGCAGGTCCGCACCGAGCAGCGTGCGGCCGAGGTGCCAGTCGCCGGTGTGGAGGATCCGCATGCCGCCACGGTAGCGGCGGCCGGGGACATCACCGGGGCACCGCGCTCCGGCTGTGGCGTGGGGAACACCGCGCGGTGGTGTGCAGGAGTCGCGGGCTCAGGGCCCGCAGCTCGTCCCGGTCCCGATGCCCGCGATCGTCACCAACTTGACCGGCACCGATTCGGTGGAGGTCGCCGTCCACGAGCCCAGGTCGTTCGTCTGCACCTTCACGACGTGGTTCACCCCGAGTCCGAGCAGTCCGCTGAGCTGCACCGTCTGGGCGGAGGCCGTCCCGCTGGTCGTCGTCGCGAGCACCGTGCCGTCGGTCGTGTCGAGGACGGAGAAGGACCGGGGCACGTCCCCGCTGTACGACCACCCGATCACCACCGAACCGTTGGCGTTCCGGCACGTCAGGGCGGTCGCCTTCGCGGTGGCGCCGGCGGTCAGTCCGACCAGGGTGCCGGTGGTCCGGCCGAAGGGCGCGGCCTGCGCGGGCCCGGCTGTCACGGCAGCCGCACCGGTGACGATGACGGCGAGCCCAGCGACGACGCCGCGGCGCACCACCCCGCTGCTGCGGCTCGTCCGTCGGGTCCGGTGCGCCGGTGCGTGGGCACCGCGGGGGACCTGCCCGGCGGAGGCGAGCCGTGCCTGCCGGCCGTGGCCCGCGGTCCCGCCGTCACCCGCGTGCCCACCGTCGCCGCGGTGCCGCGGACCGCGTCGACGGAGCGGAGCGTCGACCGTGCAGAGCAGGAGCACCGCGACGAGCGCGAGGGCGACGGTGCCGACCTCGACCCAGCGGCCCTCGCGGACCCAGAGCACCGGGGTGGCGACGGACGGCACCCGCAGGAAGCCGACCCCGTGCACGGCGGAACGCTCGATCGGCGTCGAGTCCGCCTGCGGGTTCGCGTCGCCCTTCGTGACGACGGTGCCGTCCGGGCCGGGTTCGACGAACCGGTGCATCCGCAGGTGTCCCGGCTGGTCGGGGTCGTCCGCGAGCAGGATCTGCCCAGGCCGGATCTCCGCCGGGGCGACCGGTCGCGACACCACGACGTCGCCCGGCGCGAGGCGCGGTGCCATCGACCCGGTCATCACGGTGGTGGGGTGCCAGCCGAGGAGCGCCGGGGCGGCCGACCACAGCGCGAGCCCGAGGAGCGTCGCGACGACGGCCCGGGCCGCGGTCGCGACGACGACACGCCCCCAGTCGACGACGTCGTGGAGCACGTCGTGCGGGGTGTGACCACCGTGCACTGCGATGCTGACCATGACTGCCTTCGACCGGGGGCGTGGTGACGGGCGAGGTGCCCTGCTAGTTGTTCTGGGCCTCCCAGGTGAGACCGATCTGGGCGTTGGTGCCCTGCGCCGCGTTCGGGGTGTTCGCGGAGACGGTGTACGTGACCCTGTAGACCCGGGTCTCGCTGGCAGCACCGGTCGTGGTCCACGCGCCGAGGCCCGAGGCGAAGTTCGTCGCCTGCGTCCCGAGGGTCGGGAGCGTGTTCTCGAAGAGGGTCCCGCCGGTCGCCGCGGGGGTGAAGCCCGAGCACGACGAGAAGCCGCCGCCGGTGCCCTGCTCGATCTTGATCGTGGTGTTCTGCGCGAGCACGCTCGAGGTCGACGGCGAGGTCGCGTAGAGCTTCACGGTCGACGGCAGCGACCCGGTGGAGGTCACGGTGATGCACTTGCTGTCGGTCGAGCCGGGCTTGAGGTTCGCAGCGGTGAAGAGCGCGGTGTTCGCGTCGTCGTCCGACAGCGCGACGGTGCCGGCGGTCCAGTTGCTGGTGGGGTTCGTGGTGGTGGCCGAGAAGGCCGAGTACGAGGCGGTCGACACGACGACGCCCGAGGCGACGAGGGCGGCGGGCACGGCGATCCAGGCGGCGAGACGGGCGGCGCGAGGGGACACACGGGACATGGTTGTCCTCCGGAGGAGAGATTCTGATCGGTGGTGGCTCCGGACCCGCGGTGGTTGGTCGCGCTACGGTGCCTGTGTACTGCGACGATCAAGCTACTTGTCGAACGTGTTGATGACAAGAGAAGCAATGACCCCATTGTTGGGGGGTGCCTCAATCGTTGAGATACTTGTTGCATGGACCTCTGACCCGGGTCCGCCCGCGTCCCGTCGATCGCCGCCGCGATCACCACCCGAGAAGAGCCACCCCGTGACGGACACCTCCCCCGCCCTGCCTCCCCTGACCGTCACGACCGGCCTCCCCCCGGCCCCGGTCTCCCCCGACGTCGAGATCGACCTCGAGAGCGACCTCGCGATCGGCGACCCGGCACCGGCACACCGTGTCGGCACGGCCGCGGACGACGCCGGGCTCGCACGGATGATCGCGGCCTTCCGGGTCTTGCAGGTCCGGCACGCTCGGGTCCTCGCGCACGAGAGCGCCGCGCAGGGCCTCGGCATCACCGACACGCGGTTCCTGGTGCACCTCGCGGCGTCGGAAGGGCAGGCGACGACACCGAAGCAGGCCGGCGACGTCCTCGAGCTGAGCACCGGTGCGATGACCTCACTGCTCGACCGGCTCGAGCGCCACGGGCACCTCGAACGACGCCCGAACCCGGGCGACCGGCGGAGCATCCTCGTGCACCTGACGCCGTCGGGCGCAGCCGTCGCACGGGCCGTCAGCGCCGCGTACGCCTCGGCCTTCAGCGAGGCCGTCCCCGCCACCGAGCGGAACGGCGTCGCCGCTGCCCTCGAGGACATCGGCGCAGCGCTCGACCGGCGGCACCGCGCGGCCACCGTCCGCTGAGCGCGGACCGGAGCCCTGGAGCAGGGCCCGCACCCGCCGCGTAGCGTCGGCCGCATGACCCCTGCCGAACTCCTCACCGAAGCGTTCTCCCGCGTCCCCGAGACGGTCGAGCGTGCGCTCGACGGTCTGTCCGCGGACCAGCTCGCCGCTCGCCCGGCCGCCGGCGCGAACACCCTCGCGTGGCTCGCCTGGCACATCGCTCGCGGGCAGGACGCGCAGGTCGCCGACCTCGCCGGCTCCGAGCAGGTCTGGACCGCGGACGGGTGGGTCGAGCGGTTCGACCTGCCGTTCCCGGCCGACGCGCTCGGGTACGGGATGTCGCGCGACGACGTCGGTCGCGTGCGCGCCTCGGCGGACCTGTTGAACGGCTACCTCCGCGCGGTCCACGAGCGGACGGTCGCGTACGTCGCGACGCTGGCGCCGGAGGACCTCGACGCCGTCGTCGACGACGCCTGGGACCCGCCGGTGACCCGCGGCGCACGGCTCGTCAGCATCCTCGACGACTGCACGCAGCACGCCGGCCAGGCCGGCTACGTGCGCGGCCTGCTCTTCTTCAGCCGCTGACCCCTTCCGCGGAACGCAACGTCGGCGGTCGCTCGCAGCGTCGTCGCGCTGCGCGGGACCGCCGACGTTGCGTCCTGCGGGACGGACGGACGGGAGGCACGGTGCCAGCTGGCTCCGTGCCTCCCGTCCGTGGAGGTGGTCGCGTCTAGCGCGCCGCGAGCTCCGCGACGATGCCGTCGCCGGGGGCGGCCTGCACGAGGTCCGCCTCGATCTCGGCGTTCTCGAGGATGCCCTCGATCTTCCGGACGCGGCCACGCGGGACGAGCGTGACGACGGTGCCCTCCTTGCCGGCACGGCCGGTGCGGCCGGAGCGGTGCATGTACGCCTTGTAGTCGTCCGGGGCGTCCGCCTGCACGACGAGCGACACGTCGTCGACGTGGATGCCGCGCGCCGCGACGTCCGTCGCGACGAGGACGTTCACCCGGCCGCTCGTGAGCAGCTGCAGGTTGCGCGTGCGGCGCGACTGGTTGAGGTCACCGTGGAGCGAGGTCGCCCGGATGCCGGCGTCCTCGAACTGGTCGGCCAGGCGCTCGGCGTAGGCCCGGGTGCGGGCGAAGACGATCGTCTTGCCGTCGCCGGCGACGAGCTCCTCGAGCACCTGGTCCTTCTGGCGCTGCTCGACGACCAGCACGCGGTGGTCGATGGTCGAGGACGCCTGGTCCTCGCCGGCGACCTCGTGGACGCTCGGCTCGTGCAGGAACTCGGACACGAGCGACGCCACCTGGGCGTCGAGCGTGGCGCTGAACAGGAGCTTCTGGGCGCGGTTGCCCTGCGGGGTGACCTCGGCGGTCGCGGAGAGGATCTCGCGCACCGGCTCGAGGAACCCGAGGTCGCACATGTGGTCGGCCTCGTCGAGCACGGAGACGACGACCTCGCTGAGGTCGAGCTTCCCCTTGTTCATGAGGTCCTGCACCCGGCCGGGCGTGCCGACGATGATGTCGACGCCGCGCTCGAGGGCACCCTCCTGGCGGCCGTAGGGCACACCGCCGTAGATCTGCGTCGTGAAGAGGCCCACCGAACGGGCGATCGGCTGCACCGTGCGGTCGATCTGCAGGGCGAGCTCGCGCGTCGGGGCGAGGATGAGCGCACGCGGGGCGCGGCCCATCTTGCGCTTCGTCCCGCCGCCGTGCTCCATGAGCTTCTCGACCAGGGGTGCACCGAACGCGATCGTCTTGCCGGAACCGGTGCGGCCACGGCCGAGGACGTCCTTGCCGGACAGCACGTCGGGGATCGTCGCCGCCTGGATCGGGAACGGGGCCGTGGCGCCCATCTCGGCCAGGGCGCGGGAGATGTTGCCGCCGATGCCGAGGTCGGCGAAGGTCACGCCCTCGACGTCGGCCGCGACGGTCGCCTCGGCCTGGAGCTTCTCGAGCTTGACGTCGTCCGCGGGGACGTAGGCCGGGCGCGAGTCGTCGCGGTCGCGGCGGGGCGCGCGGTCGTCGTCGGAGGAGCGGCGCTGCGGGCGGTCGTCGCGGTCGAAGGAGCGACGCGGGGCGCGGTCATCGCGGTCGAACCGACGGGCACCACGATCGTCGTCACGACGGGGCGCACGGTCGTCACGATCGAACCGACGGGCGCCACGGTCGTCCTCACGACGGGGCGCACGGTCGAACCGACGCGGGGCGCGGTCGTCACGGTCGAACCGACGAGCACCACGGTCGTCATCGCGACGGGGGGCACGGTCGTCACGGTCGAACCGGCGCGGGGCGCGGTCGTCGTCACGACGGGGCGCACGGTCATCACGGTCGAACCGACGCGGGGCACGGTCGTCATCACGGCGAGGAGCGCGGTCGTCGCGGTCGAACCGACGCGGGGCACGGTCGTCACGGTCGAACCGACGCGGGGCACGGTCGTCATCACGACGGGGAGCGCGGTCGTCGCGGTCGAACCGGCGCGGAGCACGGTCGTCGCGGTCGAACCGACGAGCACCACGGTCGTCGTCACGACGAGGGGCACGGTCGTCACGGTCGAACCGACGCGGAGCACGGTCGTCGCGATCGTGACCGCGACCACCACGGTCACGGTCGAACCCGCGTCCGCCGCGGTCGTCACGGCGCTGGCCGCCGTCGCGCGGCTCCCAGTTCGGGCGAGCCGGGCGCTCGCCCTGCGATGCGCGGCCGCGACGCTCCTCGGCGTCCCAGCGCTGCTTCTGCCGCGGCTGGGCCGGGTCGGCGGCGCGGTACCCGCGGTGCTTGCTGCTGCGAGCGGCGGGCGTGCCGTTCGCGTGGCGGACTCGGTCGTCGGCACGCTGACGCGCGCCCTTGTCGTACGGGGCCATTGCTACTTTCCGGGGTGCAGACGTCCCACAGCGCCCGGCAGCGACATCGGCGGGGGCTCTTCAGCGGGGAGGGGGTTCTTCCCGTCGCGGATCGACGTGAATCCAGCCCTCGAGCGCACACACACCCAAACGAGACCCGCGGTCACATGCCGCGGTGCCGAAGGCCGACCGAGCGAGTCTACGTGACACGAGCCCGCCTGGCCAGCCCCGATCGACCGGCTACCGGCCGCGCGCGGGCCGTCGGCCGCGGGGCGGAGGGGTTCCGGGCCTCCAGACCGTGAGCGGGATCAGGACTCCGCGAGCCGCCGTCGCTGCTCGGCCACGTCGAAGTCGGCGGCGGGCCAGGTGAGCTGGAGGTCCTCGAGCGCGCGGAGCAGGAGCTGCTGCACGGCGAGTCGGGCGTACCACTTGCGGTTCGCGGGGACGACGTACCAGGGCGCCCGGGCCGTCGAGGTGCGCTCGAACACCGTCTGGTACGCCTGCTGGTACTCGTCCCACAGCAGACGCTCGTCGATGTCGCCCGGGGTGAACTTCCAGTGCTTGTCGGGGCGGTCCAGCCGGTCGCCGAGGCGCTCGCGCTGCTCGTCCTTCGAGATGTGCAGCATGACCTTGACGATCGTCGTGCCCTGCTCGACCAGACGGTCCTCGAAGTCGACGATCGCGCCGTACCGACGCTCGATCTCCTCGGGCGGGGCGAACGCGCGCACCTTCTGGACGAGGACGTCCTCGTAGTGGGATCGGTCGAACACACCGAGCTGCCCGGCCGCGGGGAGCTGCCGTTCGATGCGCCAGAGGAAGTCGTGTTCGCGCTCCTCGGCGGTGGGCACCCCGAAGCCCGCGTAGTGGACGCCGTTCGGATCGACCGCGCCGACGACGTGCGAGACGATGCCGCCCTTGCCCGCGGTGTCCATCGCCTGCAGCACGAGGAGCACACGACGCTGGTCGCCGGCGGTGCTCGCGGCGTGCAGGCGTTCCTGCAGGGCGGCGAGGCGGTCGGCACCGGCGGCGAGGGCCTCGAGCCCGTCGATCTTGCGGCCGGGGAAGCCCGGTGTGCCGTCGGGGTCGACGCGGTCGAGGCGGAAGCCCTCCTCGACGCGGAGCAGCGGTTCGGGGTCGGTGTTCCAGGCCTTGCGACGGCTCACGGGTCCTCCTGCGGGTCTCGTGCCCATCCTGGCACCCGGCGGATCCCGGCGTACTTGGCGAGATCGGGCGTACCTGGTCGATCTGTCCGACCAGGTATGCCCGGTCCGACCAGGTGTGCCCGGCTCGGCCGCGGGGAGGAGTCTGCTCGTCCGGACGGCGGACGCAGTGCCGAGCGGGCGGGATTAGCGTGGACGTCGATGAAGACCGGCCGCACCCTGCTCGCGCTCCTCACCGCGCTCGTGGCGACGGCCGTGCTCGGGTCGTGCAGCGGCACACCGGCCGGCGACCGGGACGACGTCGTCACAGCCGACCCCGTGATCTACCCGCTGTCGCTGCGCTACCCCGGGATCGAGGTCGTCGCCGACGTGCCCTACGGTCGGGAACCGCTGCAGCGCCTCGACGTGTGCCTGCCGTCCGACAGCGCGCCGGACACCACGGCGACCCCGACGGCCCCGACGTCGACGCCAGCGACGCCGGCCGGTGACGCCACTGCGCGCGCGGACGCACGGGACACCCGTGCTGCCGGCGGCCGACCGGCCGTGATGCTCGTCCACGGGGGCAGCTGGTCGCACGGTGACAAGGCGACCGCCGCCTACCGGGCGGTGTGCCAGTACCTGGCGTCCGAGGGCTTCGTCACCGTGAACGTGGACTACCGCCTCGCACCGACGGACCCGTTCCCGGCGGGGCTCGACGACGTCCGCCGAGCGCTCGACTGGGTGTTCCGACCCGCGACGCTGGGGACCTACGACATCGACCCGGACCGCGTCGGGCTCTTCGGCGGCAGCGCGGGAGGCAACCTCGTGGCGATGCTCGCGGTGACCGACCACGAGTCGGCCGCGTGGGCCGCCGGGGACCGCATCCGCGCGGTCGTCGACCTCAGCGGTCCGACCGACCTCACGACGCGGTCGACCGAGCCGGACGGGGTATCGGCGTCGTTCCAGCGGAAGCAGTTGCTCTACCTCGGTTGCCGGGACTACACGACGTGCCCGGCGGCACGGGCGGCCTCGCCGGGCTACCACGTCACCGACGAGACCGCTCCGTTCTTCGTGGGGCACTCCACCGACGAGTTCATCCCGCTGTGGGAGTCGCAGGAGTTCGTCGCCACCCTGCGCGAGCACGACGTCCCCGTGACGTTCGTCGCGGTCGAGGGGACGGCGCACTCGATCGCCCAGCTCGACCGGGCGATGAGCGAGCGGGTGGTGGCGTTCCTCCGCGACCGTCTCCGCTGAGGGGTCCGGCCGGGCCGTGCCCCGTGCGGGTGGCACCCGGACTCGGGTGTGCGGGGGCTGGGGCGTCCGCGCACACTCGAGGGGTGACCGACACCACGAGCCGTCCCGCGCGCCCCGTCACCGAGTGGCCCACCCGGACCTCCGTCCGGACGTACGCGGAGCTGCTGCTCGGACTGTCGTTCACCGCCGCCGTGGCCTTCGGCGGCTACTCGGCGGCCACCGGGCACATGGCGATCGCCGCCCAGGGCGCTGCCGTCGTGTTCCTCGTGACCCTGACCTGCGTGCTCGTGTCGTGGTTCCGGCAGGTCGACGCCGAGGAGTCCGGCACCCGCGACTGACGCAGGTCTCGAGCACCCGGACCTCGGGCGTCCGGCCCCCGGCGTCCGTCGTCGGGGCCCGGCGCCCGCGGTCCGGCACCCGCGGTCCCGCGCCCGGCGCCCGGCGCCCGGTGTCAGTGCTCTGCTGCCGCCTCCCGGTCCGCCCGCCGGTCGGCCCGGCGTTCCCGGAAGCCCTCCACCACCGAGTACAGCGCCGGCAGCACGACGAGGGTCAACAGCGTCGAGGACACCAGACCGCCGATCACCACCAGGGCGAGCGGCTGCGAGATGAAGCCCGACTTCCCCGTGAGCCCGATCGCCATCGGCAGCAGCGCGAAGATCGTCGCGAGCGCCGTCATGAGGATCGGCCGGAGTCGGCGGGTCGCTCCCTCGATCAGCGCCTCGCGGACGCGGAGCCCACGGCGGCGGTACTGGTTGACGAGGTCGATGAGCACGATCGCGTTCGTGACGACGATGCCGACGAGCATGAGCAGGCCGATGAGCGACGCGACCCCGAGCGGGATGCCCGTGACGATCTGCAGGAGCAGCGCACCGGTCGCGGCGAACGGCACCGAGAGCAGCAGCAGGATCGGCTGCAGCAGGCTCCGGAAGGTCGCGACCATGATCACGTAGACGATCAGGATCGCGACGAGCACGGCGAGCAGCAGCTGGCTGAACGCCGACGACTGGCTCGACGCGACACCGCCGATCGTCGCCGACGCGCCCTTCGGCAGGTCGAGGGAATCGACGGCCGTCGTGACGTTCTGCACCGCCTGTCCGAGGTTCGTCGAGTCCGGCGTGACCGTGATGGTCGCCGTGCGGACGGCGTTCGACGTGGTGATGGTGGTCGGACCGTCGGACTGCTCGACCGTCGCGACGTCGGTCAGCGGGACCTCGCCGCTCGCGGTCGGGATCGACAGCAACTTCAGCGCGTCGATGGTGGTCGGCGGCTCCGGGTCGGCGATGTAGACGTCGAGGGTGGCGTCGTCGATCTCGACGCTGCCGGTGTCCCGCGGCGAGACCGCAGCGGCGACGATCCCGCCGACCTGGGTCTCGGTGAGACCGCGCTCGGCGGCCTTCGTCCGGTCGACCTGCACGGCCAGGTACGGCTCGGCGGCGGACAGGTTGCTCGACGCCGCGGTGGTGCCGTCGACGCCGCGCATCTCGGTGAGGACCTTCTCCGCCGCGGTCTGCAGCTCGGCCTGGGTCGGCGCGGTGACGTCCACCTCGATGTCGCTCGACCCGCCGAAGCCGCCACCGGCGCTCGACAGGCTGACCTCGCCGACGCCGTCGATCCGCTCGATGCGGTCGCGGGCCTCGGACTGGATCGTCGTCTGGTCCACCCCGGCGTCGGTCGTGACGTTGTACTGCACGGAGGCAGATGCACCGCCGCCGAAGGCGGCCTGGATGGACTGGCCGCTCGACCCGATCGTGGTCTGCACGGTCTCGACGCCGGAGACGTCCTGCAGCACCCGCTCGACCTTGCGCGCGGCGTCCGACTGCTCGTCGAGACTGGTGCCCGGCTCGAGGTCCTGCGTCACGGTGAAGGTGTTCTGCCCGGAGTCGCCGAGGTAGTTCGTCTTGACGAAGGGCACGGCCGCTGCGGTGCCGCCGAGGACGACCAGGGCGAGCACGAGGACGAGCGCCGGGCGGCCGACCGCCCAGCGGAGGACGGGCAGGTACCCGCGACGCAGCCGGTCGGACGTCCCGGCATCGTGCAGGTCGTCGGCCGAGGTCAGCGTCCCGGTCGACGTCGGTCCAGCCGCCCCGGACGCAGCCGACACCGGTGCCGACGAGCCCGTCGCCACGGTCTCGGTCGACCCGGTCTCGGTCGATCCGGTGGTCGGCACCGCTGCGTGCCGGTGCGTCTTCGGCGCCCGGAGCCACCAGTACGCGAGCACGGGCACGATCGTCAGCGACACGAACAGCGACGCGAGCAACGCCATCGTGACCGTGAGCGCGAAGGGCCGGAACAGCTCGCCGACGAGCTCGGCGACGAACGCGACCGGCAGGAAGACCGCGACGGTCGTGAGCGTCGAGGCGGTGACCGCCCCGGCGACCTCGCGCACGGCGTCGAGCACCGCCCGCCCGCGGTCGACGCCGGGTTGCAGGTGCCGCTTGATGTTCTCGATGACGACGATCGAGTCGTCGACCACGCGGCCGATCGCGATGGTGAGCGCGGCGAGCGTGATGATGTTGAGGGTGTAGCCGGCGGCCTGCATGCCGATCGCGGCGAGCAGCACCGAGGTCGGGATCGAGATCGCGGTCACCAGCGTCGACCGCCACGACAGCAGGAACACCAGGATGACGACGACCGCGAACCCGAGGCCGAGCAGGCCCTCCTCCGCCAGGGAGTCGATGGACTGCTGGATGTAGGGCGCCTGGTCGAACACCACGGTGAACTGCGGGTCGCCGGTGACCTTCGCCTCGATGCCGGGCAGTGCGGCCTTCACCGTCTCGGAGACGTCGACGGTGTTCGCCTCCTGCGTCTTCGTGATCGCGATGGTCAGCGCGGTCTTGCCGTCGACGCGGCTGATCGAGGTGCGCGGCGATTCCTCGATCTGCACCGTCGCGACGTCACCGAGCGAGGTCGGCGTGGAGGCGGTGCTCCCGCCCGCACCGCCGGTCGCGGTCGTCCCGGTGCCGGTCGCACCGGTCTGGCCCTGGCCCGCGGCCGTCCCGCCCGCGGTGCCGTCCCCAGAACCCGCGGAGCCGGTGGCCGTGCCGGTGCTGCCGGGAGCGCCCACGGCACTGCCGGAGTCCGTCGCAGCACCGCCCGTGGACGATCCACCGGTCGACGAGCCGGACGACCCGGACCCGCTCGAGGCCGTCAGGGGCAGCCCGCGGATGTCGTCGAGCGACGCGATGCGCTGCCCGGTCTGCACCGAGAGGGTCGTGCCGTCCTGCGTGATCGTGCCACCGGGGATCAGCGTGCCGTTGTCGTCGAGGGCGTCCGAGATCGACTGCGTCGTGAGCCCCCGTGCCGCGAGCTCGTCCTCGTCCGGGGTGATCTCGATGCGGCGGCCGGGGTTGCCGAAGACGTCGGCCTGCCGCACGCCGTCGAGCTTCTCGAGGTCGGGCACCGCCGTGGCGTTCAGCCGGTCGACGAGTTGCTCCTGGTTGCCCGAGGCCGTGACGGCGAGCTGCAGGACGGGCAGGTCGTCGAAGGACCCGGTGACGATCTGGGTCTGCACGGTGTCCGGTAGCGACAGGGCGTTCACCGCGGTCTGGATCTTGTCCTCGGCGCTGGCCAGGTTCGACCCGTAGTCGAACGAGGCGGACACCACGCTCTGCCCGGTCGAGGAGGTCGCACTCGTCGACTCGAGGTTCGGCACGACCTGGATGGCCTGCTCGATCTTCGTCGAGACGTCGTTCGACACGACCTCCGGCGTCGCACCGGGGTAGGCGCTGACGATCGCCACCTGGGGGAACTGGACGCTCGGGATGAGCTCCTGCTTGAGGTTCGTCAGCGCGACGCCGCCGAACACCGCGACGACGATCGTGACGAGCGCGATGAGGGCGCGGTTCCGGAGGCTGAAGACCGAGAGGAGGTGCACGTGCCGATCCTCGCAGTTCCACCTGCGAACCAGACCGCCCGGCGCAGGTCCGTGGACGAACGTGCACCAGTGGACGACCGGGCGTTCAGACCACCGCGGCGAGCGATCCCCGGGCGCCTGCTGCCTCGCCACCGATCCGCGACCACGCGCCCCCGAGCACGTCGACCAGGCGCTCCCGGTCCGCGGCGGCCATCGTCCAGGGCACCCGGAGGAACCGCTCGAACCCGCCGTCGGGGCCGAACACCCCACCCGACGCCAGGAGCACCCCCTCGGCCCGCGCGGCCAGGACGAGTGCGCTCGACACCGGACGGCCGAGCCCGACCCACGTCGTCAACCCGCCTGCCGGCGACGGGACGTCCCACTCGGGCAGCCGGGCGCGCAGGCCGGCCACGAGCTCGTCGCGACCGGCGCGCAGGAAGGTGCGCCGCCCCTCCAGGACGGCCGCCGTGCGCGGCACGAGCTCGCGCGCGACGAGCTGGTCGAGGACCGGCGTGCCGAGGTCGCCCGTCGGGCGGGCGAGCAGCAGGCGCTGGAGGAGCTCCGGTGCGGCCCGGACCCAACCGATGCGCAGGCCGCCCCAGAAGACCTTCGCGGCGGAGCCGATCATCACGACCGAGGCGCCCGACGGGTCGGCCGCGGCGAGCGGCGGCGCGGGGTCCCCGTCGATGCGGAGCTCCCCCATCGTCTCGTCGGCGACCACGGTCGTGCCGGTCGTCGCGGCGACGTCGAGCAGCAGCCGCCGGGTGTCGGCCGTCATGGTCGCCCCGGTCGGGTTGTGGAGCTCGGGCATGACGTAGGCGACCGCCGGGGCCGTCCGGCGCAGGGTCGTCTCGAGCGCTGCCGCGTCCCAGCCGGCGCGGGCGTCGACGGGCACGCCGACGAGTCGCGCGCCGGCCTCGCGGAAGGCCTCGTGCGCGTGCGGGTACGTCGGCGACTCGACGAGCACGGTGTCGCCGCGGCGCACGAGGACGCGGGCGAGCAGTGCGATCGCGTGCTGGGCACCGATCGTGACGACCACCTGCGAGGGGTCGGTGGGCAACCCGCGCTCGGTGTACCGGTCCGCGATCGCTGCGCGGAGCCCGGGATCGCCGACGGTGTCGTAGCCGATGCCGGCGAGCGCGGCGGGCACGGACCGGACGGCCCGCTCGACGGCGTCGGCGACCTCGGGTGCGGCGTGCAGGGCGGCCTTCCGCAGGTCGAGCAGGTCCCCGGGCACCACGCCGCCGAGCCGCTCGGGGTCGGGCCGACCGGCCAGGTCGCGCGGCAGGTGCACGACGCTGCCGGACCCGCGCAGCGACACCACGAACCCGTCGTCCCGCAGCCGGGCGTAGGCGTTCGCGACGGTCGTCCGGGAGACGCCGAGGGCCTCGGCGAGCCCGCGTTCGGCGGGCAACCGGACGCCCAGCGGCACCCGGCCGTCGATGACGAGCACGCGGACGGCGTCGGACAGGGCCTCGTAGGCGGGGGCGTCGGTGCCGTCGCGCCAGTCGGCCAGCAGGAGGGCGGCGGCGCGGGCACTGAGGGAGACCGGGGGCACGGGGCCACGCTAGCCCGATTGGCTCTCGACGGCCAGGCCAATCCGGCGGGAGCATCGGTGCATGCGCCGCTCCACCGCCCTCGTGCTCCGCTCCGTCCAGCTCGCCGTCGGGCTCTTCCTCTACGGCGCCTCGACCGCACTGCAGGTCCGCGCCGTGGTCGGCGTCGGATCGTGGACGGTCCTGACGCAGGGCCTGGAGAACGTGCTGCCCTGGTCGTTCGGCGTCATCACCGTGGCGTCGAGCGTCGTCATCCTGCTGCTCTGGATCCCGCTCCGCCAGAAGCCCGGCATCGGCACGCTCTGCAACGTGCTGGCGATCGGTCCGTCGGCAGACCTGGTGCTCTGGCTCGTGCCGGAGCCCGACGGGATGGTCCCCCGGATCCTGCTGTTCGCCGCGGGGCTCGCGCTGCTCGCCGTCGCGACGGCCTGCTACATCGGCGCCGGGCTCGGCACCGGCGCCCGGGACGGCCTGATGGTCGGCGTGCACGAGCGGTTCGGTTGGCCGCTGTGGCTCGCCCGCACGCTCATCGAGGTCACCGTCGTCGTGGTGGGGTGGCTCCTCGGCGGCGACGTCGGGGTCGGCACGGTGGTCGCGGCGTTCGCGATCGGCCCGATGGTGCAGCCGCTCATGCCGCTCTTCCGCCGCCTGCCGTGGTCCCCGCAACGCCAGGGCAGCACCCCTGGTGGCGGCGCACCGACTGCGGCTAGGGTCGCGCCATGCGACTCGGAGTGTCCTCCTACAGCTACGCCCGCTCGCTCCAGCGCGGTGCACTGACGATCCTCGACGTCGTCGACCGGGTCGCGGACGCCGGTGGCGAGCACCTCGAGATCGCCGCGGGTGGGTTCGGCGACGACCTCCCCCGGCAGCCCGAGCTCGTCGACCGGTTGCGCGAGCACGCCGCCGCCCGCGGGATCGAGCTCGCGAACCACGTGATCGGTGCGGACTTCTCGGACCCGGCGACCGTCGACGCCGAGGTCGCCCGCGTCCACGAGCACCTCGACGTCGCACACCGGCTCGGCATCACGCACCTCCGCCACGACGTCGTCCCCTGGGCCTGGCGGGACGCCGACCACGCGGAGTTCGAGCGGGTGCTCGCGCAGGTGGTGCCGGTCTGCCGCGCGGTCGCCGAGCACGCCGCGACGCTCGGCATCACGACGATGGTCGAGAACCACGGCTTCGCCTTCAACGACAGCGAGCGGATCCTGCGACTGGTGCACGAGGTCGACCACCCGGGCTTCCGCGCGCTGCTCGACGTCGGCAACTTCGTCTGCCTCGACGACGACCCGCTGCGCGCGGTGCAGCGGGTGCTGCCGGTCGCAGCGGTCGTGCACCTCAAGGACTTCCTGGTGCGCGAGACCCCGCCGGCGGCGGACGGGTGGCTCACCACGCTGGCCGGTCGCGCCGTCCTCGGCACGGTGGTCGGGCACGGCGACCTGCCGCTCGGACGGATCGTCGAGCGGATCGTCGCCAGCGGGTTCGACGGGCCGGTGTCGATCGAGTTCGAGGGACTCGAGGACGACGTCGACGCGGTCGAGCGCGGACTCGCGAACGCACGCCGCCTGTGGGCGGCGGCCGGTGGCTCCTGACGCGACCGCCCGGCGGTCGGGCCGCACCCGCTGACGGCCTGGAGGCGCGGCACCGGCCGGCACCGCGCCTCCAGGCCGTCGGCGGGTCGGGTCAGACGGACCGCACCCGCACCGTCTCGCCGCTCGCGGCCGACTCCTGCGCTGCCAGCACGATCGCCAGGGTCCGCAGTCCCACGGCCGCGTCGGGCTGGGGCTGCTCGCCGGAGCGCACCGCGGCGACGAACGTGTCGAGCATCGCGGCGTCGAAGTCCGGCCCGTAGGGCAGGACGACCGACCGGCCGCTCGCGGCGTCGAGCCCGCGGACGCTGGGCCGGAAGAAGTCGACGTCCACCGATCCCTCGGTCCCGACGACGGTGAGGGCCAGCCCACCCCACGTCGGCGAGGTGTCCGGACGGCTCCACGAGCAGTCGATCGCCGCGATCGTGCCGTCGGCGTAGGTGATGGTGACCAGACCGGCGGTCTCGGCCTGCGCGCGCGACGCGTGCAGCACCCGGTTCGTGACCGCCGTGACGGTCTCGGCCGGCGTGCCGTCCAGGAGCTCGTCGAGCAGGTCCGCGATGTGCACGACGTGGTCGACGATCGCGCCGCCGCCGGACAGTCCGGGTTCCGTGAACCACGAGCGGGTCAGCGGCAGCATGCCGTTGTTGGCACCGCGGACCGAGAACACCTCGCCGAGGCGGCCGGACCGCTTCGTCGCGGCGAGCCGGGCGAAGGTGCTCGCGAAGCGGACCGGGAAGGCGACCATGAGCAGCACGCCGGCGGCCTCCGCGGCGGCGCCCATCGCGAGCCCGTCCTCCCAGGTCGTGGCGAGCGGCTTCTCGCACAGCACGTGGGCCCCGGCGGCGGCGGCCTGTTCGACCAGGGCACGGTGCCGGGCGTTCTCGCTCGTGACCACCACGGCGTCGACCCCGCTCGCCAGCAGCTCCTCGACGGTGTCGACGTACGCGACCCCGAGGGCATCCGCGAGTGCACGACCGCGCAGGTCGACCAGGTCGGTGCCCGTCGAGGTGCCGTCCGGGTCGGTGCCGACGACCTCGACGTCCGGCATCGCCTGCAGCGCGGACAGGTAGGACAGGGCGTGCGTGTGCGCGAAGGACAGCACGCCGATGCGCAGGGCGGTCACGCCGTCGCCCCCTCGTGCGTCCCGGCCGCCGGCGCGGGCTCGAGGTCGACGGGCTGCCCCGTCGCGACCGACCGCAGCGCGGCGTTGACGATGCGGACCGCGGTGGCGCCGTCCTCGGCGGACACGCGGGGCACCGCGCCGCCACGGAAGGCCCCGAGGTACTCGCGGATCTCGAGGAAGTACGGGTCCTCGGCGGGGTCGAGCTCGGGCAGGTCGCCGCCGACCCCGGCTTCGTCGAGGAGCTCCGCCGTGTAGTTCCGCTCGGCGCGGGAGTCGTGCGACAGGGACCCGAGGGTGCCGGTCGCCGAGAACTCGGTGACGAACGGCAGGTGCGCCGGCCCCCAGATGCCCGCGACGTGGCTGATCGCCCCGGACGCGTGGGTGAGCAGCACGTGCGCCGCCTCGACCGGGTGGTCGACGGTGCCCTTGCGGACGTGCACCGCGCTGACCCGGACGACGTCGCCGGCGATCCACCGTGCGATGTCCAGGTCGTGGATCATCTGGTCCATGATGATGCCGCCCGAGAGCTCGGGGTCGGCGAACCAGGCGGAGCGGGTCGGGAACGCACCCGAGCGGACGAACCGCAGGACGGCCAGTTCGCCGAGCTGCCCGGCCTCGACCGCGGCCTTGAGACGGACGTACTCGGGGAAGTAGCGGACCACGTGTGCCGGGTAGAGCTGGCGACCGGCCTCGTGCGCGAGCCGGACCAGGTCGTCGGCGTCCGCGTCGGTGCGGGCGAGCGGCTTCTCGCTGATGACGTCCTTGCCGGCGGCGAGCGCCGCGCGCACGACCTCGGCGTGGGCGTACGTGGGGACGACGACGTCCACCACGTCGACGCGGGCGAGGAGTTCGTCGAGCGAGTCGACCACCTCGCCGCCGTGTGCTGCGACGAGGTCCTCGGCGCCGACCTCGGAGAAGACGACGACGTCCCCGATCCGGAGCAGGTTCGGCAGGTGCGCGTGGGCGATCACCCCCGCGCCGACGAGGCCGATCCGGAGTCGCTGAGCGGTCATGGGGTCCTCCTGGTTCGTGGTGGTGCGGTGTCCGTGGTGGGTTCGGCGCCGTGGGCAGCGGTGGTGGCGGCAGGCGGCGCAGGGGCCGACTGCGCTGCGGTCGACTGCGCTGCGGTCGACTGCGCTGCGGTCGACTGCGCAGCGGTGCGGGCGAGCAGGGCTGCTCCCGCCAGGCCGGCACCGGCGCCCGCGAGGGACTGCTCGATGCGGGGCGCGGGACGCCAGCCGAGCCGCGCGTCCACCGCGGCGCGCAGCGGGGCGAGCAGGCGTTCCCCGGACTCGCCGAGTCCGCCGCCGACGACGACCACCGCCGGGTCGAGCACGGCGGACAGGATCGCGATCCCGGCGGCGAGCGCGTCGACCGCGTCGGCCCAGACCGCGGCGGCCACGGGGTCGGCGTCCACGGCGGCGACGATCTCCTCGGTCGCGCCGTCGATCGTGCCGCCGGCCGCGCGGTAGCGCCGTCGGATGTTGCGTGCGGAGGCGTACACCTCGACGCACCCGCGCTGCCCGCACGTGCAGGGCTCGCCGCCCGGTCGGACGCACACGTGTCCGACCTCGCCGGCACCTCCGGCTGCCCCGACCACCAGGCGCCCGTCGACGACCAGGCTCGCGGAGACGCCGGTCCCGATCGGGATGAAGACCAGCTCGGCGACGTCCCGGCCCGCCGCGGTGCGTGCTGCGATCTCGGCCGTCGCGGCAGCGCGGGCGTCGTGCGCGACGGCGACGGGGACGCCGTACCGGTCGCGCAGGAGTCCGGCGAGGGGCAGGTCGTGCCAGTCGAGGTTGACCGCGACGACCACCGTCCCGGTCTCGGCGTCGACGACCCCGGGCGTGCAGAGACCGATGGCGGCGAGCGGGTGCCCGGCGGCGGCGGCTGCTGCGGCGAGTCGGTCGACGACGGCGGTGACGGCGGCGAGCGCCGGACCGCCCACGGCGGCGTCCGTGGCCGCCGCGTGCGCGTCGGTCGCCGCGACCGGCGCCAGGGTGGGGACGACCGCGCGGTCGAGGACGACGTCACCGACCCGGACCATCCCCTTGACGGTGGTGCCGCCGACGTCGACGGCGACGACCGCGCCCGATGCCTCCCGGCCGCCGTGCGAGCCCGTGCCCGCGGCGCTCATGCGGTCCGCTCCGTCGCCGCGCGGGCGAGTTCGTCGACGCGTGCCGGTGCGAGCACCTCGTCGATCGCGAGCACCGTCGCCCCGCGGATGCCGGCGTCGCGCGGGGACGAGCTCGCCCGGACGTCGAGGGCGTCCGCGACCATCGGCAGGCACGACCGGTAGAGCTCCCCGCGGATCGTCGCGACCAGGACGGACGACGCCGACATCGCCCCCGCCAGCACGACCTCGCTCGGGTTGCAGAAGTTCACGATGCCGGAGAGCACGCGGCCGATGTGCTCCCCCGCCCGGCGGAGCTCGTCGAGGACGACCGCGTCGCCCTGCGCCGCGAGCGCGAGCACGTCGCTCGTCCCGCCGACCTGCCGTCCGCCCGCGCGCAGCCGCGCCACGATCGCTCCCCCGGACGCCACCGACTCGAGGCAGTCCGGCACGCCGCAGGTGCAGCCGATCGCGGCCTGGCCGTCGACCGGGGTGTGGCTGATCTCGCCGGCGGCACCGCTCACCCCGCGGTGCAGGCGCCCGTCGAGCAGCACCCCCGAGCCGATGCGGGTGCCGAGCTTCACCGCGACGAGCGTGCCCGTGCGGTCGGGGCCCGGACGCTCGGCCAGGGCGATGAGGTTCGCGTCGTTCTCCACGAGGACGGGGGCGTCGGTGTGCTCGGCGAAGAGCTCGGGCAGCACGGCACCGTGCCACGACGGCTCGAACGACGGGGTCGCGATGCTGCCGCCCGGGTACGACACGGGCGCGGGGACGCTGATCGCGGCGCCGCGGAAGCGGGTCGTGTCGAGGCCGGCGTCGCGGGCGAGCTCGACGAACCGGTCCCACAGCGCGGCGACCGACGCCCGCGGTCCGGCGGCGACGGGCACCGTCGCAGCGCCGTGCTCGAGGGCGTCGGTGTCGGCGACGATCCGGCCGGCCAGGTCGGTGAGCACGATGCGCACGTGGTGGGCGCCGAGGTCGGCCGCGGCGACGAAGCCGGCGTCCGCCACGAGTTCGAGCCGCCGGGCACGCCGGCCGCCGCGGGACCCCTCGGCGCCGCTCTCGCGCACGAGCCCGAGCGCGGTCAGTGCGTCGACCCGGGCCGAGGCCGTGGACGGTGCGAGTCCGGTGCTCCTGGCGATGCTCGAGCGCGAGGTCGTGTCCGAGACGCGGATCAGTCGGAGGACGTCCCCGACGGACCCGGGGTTCCGGTCCATGTCCTGGAAGTGCTGCTCGTGCATGCCGACACTGTAGCGACGAAACGGTCGATTATCGAACGAAGTCGTTGCAGATTCGACTGTTTACTTTTGGTGATCGAACGGTAATCTGCTCGAAACAGCCGATTCCTAGCGTTCAACGACGAGCCAAGAGGAGGTCCGCATGACGAGTGCGGTTGAGAACCCGGCCCGGGTGCGTGTCCCCGGTCGACGGTCGTCCACTGCGGACGCGAGCCGGATGGAACGACGCGAGGGCCGAGCGGGCTACGTGCTCATCGCCCCGACGACGGTGCTGCTGGCGCTGTTCTACCTGTACCCACTGGCGCAGACCGTCTTCTACTCGTTCACCGACTGGAACCCCGCGTCCGGCGAGACGAACGGCTTCGTCGGCCTGTCGAACTTCACCGGGCTGTTCCAGGACGGCGAGTTCGTCCGGGCGGCCGGCAACACGGCGCTGTACGTGGTGGTCGTGGTGCCGATCACGATGGCCCTCGGGCTGTTCTTCGCGGCACTGCTGGCGCAGCCGTTCCGCGGTCGCGGCGTCTACCGGGCACTGCTGTTCGTGCCGTACATCGCCCCGATCGTCGGCAGCGCACTGATCTTCAGCTTCATCCTGTCGCCGCTCGGTGGTCTGGTGAACGGCGTGGTCACCGCGCTCGGTGCTCCCCCGATCGGCTTCCTGACGTCCGAGCCGTGGGCCCTGGTCTCGGTGATCGTGTTCTCGATCTGGCAGGGCGTCGGCTACACGATGATCATCTACTCGGCCGCGCTCACGAACATCCCGGCGTCCTACATGGAGGCCGCGACGCTCGACGGCGCCGGGCCGATCCGCCGCTTCTTCCGGATCTCGCTGCCGCTGGTGGCCCCGACCACGGGCTTCCTCGCGATCACCGGCGTGATCGGCGCCCTGCAGGTCTTCACGCAGGTCTACGTCCTGACCCAGGGCGGCCCGATCAACTCGAGCGAGACGATCCTCTACTACATCTACAACCAGGGCTTCGTGTTCTTCCACGGCGGCTCGGCCAGCGCTGCCGCCGTGCTCCTGCTCATCGTCGGCATCCTCGTCGCGGTCGTCCAGCTGCGGGTCATCAACCGCCGCGATCCCGTCGAGCTGAACTAGGACCGCCACCGTGACCCAGATCGCCTCCCGCACCCTCCCGGCGGACGCACACCGCGCCTCCCGTCCGCACCGCAGCCGCCCGTTCGGCGTGCTGTTCCGCAAGCACTCACCCGCCGTCCTGCGGCACGTCATCCTGCTCGTCGCGGTCGTGCTGTTCTTCGGCCCGTTCCTCTGGATGCTGCTGACGAGCTTCAAGTCCTCGGAGGAGGCACTCGCCTTCCCGCCGACCTTCCTGCCGCGGCAGTGGGAGCTGTCGAACTACACCGACATCTTCACCGTCGCCCCCTTCGGGCTGTACTTCTTCAACTCGACGGTCGTGGCGATCGCGACCACCCTCGGGCAGATCGTGACGAGCCTGGCTGCGGGCTTCGCGTTCTCGCGCCTGAAGTTCCCCGGCAAGAACATCGTCTTCGTCGTCCTGCTCGCCGCGCTCCTCGTGCCGTTCGAGGTCGTGTTCACGCCGCTCATCACCCTGCTGTCGTCGCTGCACTGGCTGAACAGCTACCAGGGCCTCATCGTCCCGAACATCCCGTCGATCCTCGGCACCTTCCTCTTCCGGCAGTTCTTCACGTCGTTCCCGAGCGAGATCGAGGACGCCAGCCGGGTGGACGGCGCCGGGGTGTGGCGGCGGATGTGGTCCGTCGTGACGCCGATGGCGACGCCGATGATCGGGTCCTTCGCGGTCCTGTCGTTCGTCTACAACTGGAACAACTTCTTCTTCCAGTTCCTCGTGGCGTCGCGGACCGAGTTCTTCACCGTCTCCGTCGGCCTCACGCAGCTGCAGTCCGCGAACGCGAGCCAGAGCTTCAACCTGCTGATGGCCGGCTCGACGCTGGCGATCCTGCCGGTCTTCATCGTCTTCATCATCTTCCAGAAGCAGATCGTGTCGGCCATGGCCGGCGGACTCCGCTGATCCCGCACCGCCCCTCGCTCCACTCCTCCTCATCAGCCTCCGCCCCAGGCGGGGGCACCCTTCGCTCCACCCGAAGTCCGAGAAAGGACGACTCATGCGCAAGCGACTGCTCGGCGCCACGGCCCTCGCCGTGGGTGCCGCACTGGCCCTGTCCGGGTGTTCCGGCGGCTCCGTCACCGGCAACTCCGGCGGCAGCGGCGGCAAGACCACGATCACGGTCTGGCACAACTACACGGGGCCGCAGGCCACCGAGGTGAAGAAGCTCATCGACGAGTACAACTCCTCGCAGGACGAGATCGACGTCCAGCCCCAGTACGCGGCCTCGTCCGACCAGTTCGACGCGAAGCTCATCAACGCGCTGAAGAACGACACCGGACCCGACATGGTGCTCGGCGACAGCACTCCGCAGCAGACCGGCGAGGTGATCCAGACCGGCAAGGTCCTGCCGCTCGAGGACCACCTGTCGAGCGGTGACGTCACGAAGGACAGCTTCACCGAGGGCATGCTCTCGACCGGCGAGTTCGACGGCAAGCAGTACACGCTGCCGACGGACATCGGCGACTACGCCGTCGTCTACAACAAGGAGATGTTCAAGGCCGCGGGCATCACCGACACCCCGACGACGTGGTCGGAGTTCCAGGACGACGCGAAGAAGCTCACCAAGGGCACGACCCAGTACGGCGCCTACCTGCCGATCGGTACCGGTGAGTGGCCGGTCTTCACCTGGCAGTCGATGCTCTGGGGTGCCGGCGGCGACTTCCTCAACGAGGACAACACCAAGGTCGAGTTCAACAGCGACGCGGGCGTGAAGGCCCTCACCGCGTGGACGGACATGCTGCAGGACGGCTCGGCCTACCCGCAGTCGCTCCTGACCACCTCGACGAACGGCGCCGTCCCCGCGCTCACGTCGAAGAAGGCCGCGATGGCGATCACCGGCGCGTACGACCTGTCGACCATCGACAGCACGCTCGGCAAGGAGAACGTCGGCGTCTTCCCGCTCCCGGGCATCGAGGAGCCGGCGATGAACCTCGGCACGAACAACTCGTACATCATCGAGACGACGACCGCGAAGCAGGACGCCTCGTGGAAGTTCCTGCAGTGGTGGCTCAGCCCGGACACCCAGGCGAAGTGGGACATCGCGACCGGCCTGCTCCCCGCGAACCAGGCCACGGCGGACAACGCGACGTGGAAGCAGTACCTGGACGAGAACCCGCGCCTCAAGGCCTTCGCCGACGAGCTCGAGTACGCCAAGGCGCGTCCGTCGATCACCGCGTACGGCGAGGTGAGCGCGGCGCTGTCGACGCAGCTGCAGTCCGCGATGCTGCTGAAGACCAGCCCGAAGGAGGCCCTCGACGCGGCGGCGGAGAAGGCACAGGCGGCGCTGGACGACGCCGCGAAGTAGGCCCGCTCCGCAGGACGGCCCCGCTCCCCACCGGGAGCGGGGCCGTCCTGCATCCTGGCCTGGTGACAACCGGTCACTCGCGATGTACCGTGACTCCACACACGCGATACATCGCGAGTTCGAGGAGGCAACATGGCCCAGGAGAAGTGGCTCGTCGAGGAGCCCAAGGTGATCGACACCGGCATCGTCCGCGCCCTGCGCGTCGGGCTCGCCGGTGGGCAGGTCGACGTCGTGGCCCACGACGAACCGACCGCCCGGGTGGAGGTGCACGGCGTGTCCGGCAAGCCGCTCAAGATCGAGCTGGACGGCGACACGCTCACCATCGACCACCCGCAGGTCCGGTGGGACGACCCGCTCGGCTTCCTCAGGTCGTTCCGCGGTCGCGCCACCGCCGACGTCAGCGTGCTGGTCCCCCGCGACGCACGGGTCACGGTCGGCGTCGTCTCCGCGGGGGCGCTGCTCTCCGGCACGAACCGCGGCGCCTCGGTGAACACCGTCTCGGGCGACGTCGTCGTCGACGGGCTCGCGGGCGACCTCGCCGTGCACGCCGTCTCCGGGGCGACCACGGTCCGCGACCTCGACGGCGCACTGACGGTCCGCACCGTGTCGGGCGACGTCGTGGCGACGGGCGCGATCCCGCGCCTCACGGCCGACGGGGTGAACGCCGACGTGGTGCTCGACCTGCAGGGCACCCCGGACGCCGCACGCATCAACACCGTGTCCGGTTCGGTGAGCGTCCGGCTCGAGGACGGCGTCCCGTACCGCTGCACCGTCAGCACCGCGTCCGGCAAGCTGCAGTTCGACGACTCCGAGATCCGCGGCGTCCGCGGCTCGTACGTCAAGCAGGGCGGCGAGCTGAGCGGGCAGTGGCTCGACCTCAAGGTCAACTCGGTCTCGGGCGACGTCGCGGTCCTGCACGCCCCGCCCGCCCCGGCCGCTCCGACGGACGCCCCGACCGGCGCGGAGGCGTCCGAATGAGCCCCGTCTTCGCGCACGGTCACCTGCGCCTGTCACTGCTCGCCATGCTCGCCGACCGCCCCATGCACGGCTACGAGCTCATCCAGGCCCTCGGCGAGCGCTTCGGCGGCGCGTACGTCCCGAGCGCCGGCACCGTGTACCCGCGACTCGCCAAGCTCGAGTCCGAGGGGCTCGTCACCAAGACCGTCGACGGCCGCAAGACCGTGTACGCGATCACCGACGCCGGCCGCGCCGAGCTCGACGCCCGCGCCGAGGAGCTCGCCGCGGTCGAGTCCGGGGTCGCCGACTCGGTGCGGTCCCTGGCCGACGGCGTCCGCGCCTCGGTCGGCGAGGCCATGCGCTCGCTCCGAGCGGACCTCGCCGCGAGCGCCCAGGCCCCGCGCGGTCAGACCGCCGACGAGCCCGTCGACGTCCCGACGGAGGGCGCCCGCGCCCTGCGCGAGGTCGAGATGGCGATCGCCGCGTTCCGGCAGCAGGTCCGGGCGGACCTGCGTCGCCGCGCGACGCGCGGGACGCTCACCGAGGACACGGTGACGCGCCTGCGGGACGGCCTGGAGGCCCTGCGCCGCTCCGTCTGACGGCCGCCGGCGGACGGGTGGTGGCGAGCCGCGCCTCCCGTCCGCTGCCCGTCGACGTGCGTCCGGCGCACGGCCGTCGCCGCCTGTCCGTTCCCACAGTGTTGACTCGGGCGCGCAACTGAGTAGGTTTGCCGCTCGTGACGAACGAGATCCGGTCGCTCAAGGCGCGACTGATCGGCGATCCCCTGCCCTCCGAGAAGCTCGAGGGACAGCTCCTCCCGAAGCACCTGGCGCTGCCGATCTTCGCGAGCGACCCGCTGTCGAGCGTGGCGTACGCCCCGCAGGAGCTCCTCATGATCCTGCTGCTCGGCGGGATGGCGTTCCTGACCTTCGCCCCGTGGGTCGCGGCCGTGGTGGTGCTGCTGCTCGTCGTGGTCGTCGCGTCCTACCGGCAGCTCGTCAAGGCCTACCCGTCCGGCGGTGGCGACTACGAGGTCGCCCACCGGAACCTCGGCGAGAAGGCCGGCCTCGTCGTGGCGAGCGCGCTGCTCGTCGACTACGTCATGACGGTCGCCGTGTCGGTGGCCTCGGGCGTGGACAACATCATCTCGGCCCTGCCGGGACTCGACCCGTTCCGCGTCGAGCTCGCGGTCGCCTTCGTCGTGCTGCTCGCCGGGGTGAACCTGCGCGGCGTCCGCGAGTCGAGCAAGGCGTTCGCGGTGCCGACCTACCTGTTCGTCGGCTCGGTGTTCGTCATGGTCGTCACCGGCCTGGTCCGCACCGCCCTCGGCAACGCCCCCGTCGCCGAGTCCGCCGCGTACACGATCGACAACGTCGAGCACACGACGCAGGCGGCCTTCGTGCTGCTCCTCCTGCGCGCGTTCGCGTCCGGCTGCTCGGCCCTGACCGGTGTCGAGGCGATCGCGAACGGCGTGCAGGCCTTCCGCCGCCCGAAGATCCGCAACGCCCAGACGACGCTGGTGCTCATGGGCTCGATCGCGATCGTGCTGTTCGTCGGGCTCATCACGCTCGCGCTCGTCTCCCACGTGCACTACGCCGAGCGCGCGTGCGACCTGCAGGGCTTCACCGCGTGCGCGACCACACCGCAGCGCTCGCTCATCGCGCAGATCGCCGCCGCGACCTTCGGTGGCGGCAGCGTGCTGTTCTTCGTCGTCCAGGCGACGACGGCCGCGGTCCTGCTCCTCGCCGCGAACACGGCCTTCAACGGCTTCCCGCTGCTCGGCTCGATCCTGGCGCGGGACTCCTACGCGCCGAAGGCCCTGTCGACCCGCGGCGACCGCCTCATCTACTCGAACGGCGTCATCGTACTCGCGCTCGTCGCGGTCGCGCTGCTCGTGGTCTACCGCGCGAACGTCACGAGTCTCATCCAGCTGTACATCATCGGCGTCTTCGTGTCGTTCACGCTCGGCCAGACCGGCATGGTCCGGCACTGGCTGCGCCTGCTGCGCTCGGACCGCGACGGCAGCGCGGACGAGCCCGTCGACCGCGGACAGGTGTGGCGCTCGCTGACGATCAACGCGATCGGCGCGACCTCCACCTTCGTCGTGCTCGTCGTCGTCACCATCACGAAGTTCACGCACGGCGCCTGGCTCGTGTTCGTGATCATGCCCGTGCTGTTCGTCCTCATGCTCGGCGTGAACCGGTACTACCGCGACGTCTCGCACGAGGTCGAGGCGGACGTCGACACGCAGTTCGGCGCGACCGGCGACCACGCGATCGTCCTCGTCAACACACTCCAGAAGCCGGTGCTCAAGGCGATCGACTACGCCATCGCGGCACAGCACGCCGGACTCGAGGCGGTGCACGTCGCGATCGACGACGCCGAGGCCCGCCGGCTGCAGGAGCAGTGGGTCGAGCACGGGATCGAGGTCCCGCTCACCGTCGTGCCGAGTCCCTACCGCGACATCTCGATGCCGCTCATCCGGTACATCAAGGCGCACCGGGCCGAGCACGGGTCCGAGGTCGTCACCGTCTACACGCCGGTCTTCGTCGTCGGGCACTGGTGGGAGACCCTGCTGCACAACCACCGCGGGCGCCGGATCCGCAAGAAGCTCCTGCTGGTGCACGGGGTGACCGTGGCCCTGGTGCCGTGGCTGCTCGACTCGTCGGAACTGCTCTACGGCCGGCGCTCCCGTCCGCTGCCGGGGCAGGAACGCCGCGGTGAGCCGGTCCGGCCGGCCCTCCGCCGCTCGCCGCAGGGCGTGTCCCACCACGACGCGCAGGAGGACCGTCTGCTCCGGTCCGTCCAGCGGAACAGCCTGCAGCCGGTGGGGTCGCCGGTGCAGCGCGACGGCCTGCAGCCGCGGCGGGCGTCGCGTCCCGCCGGTCCCGCGAAGGGCGTCGACCCGACCCAGTGCACGGGCGAGGTGCACCTCCTCGTCGCCACACCTGCACGCCGTGACGGCGGCCGGTCGTAGCATCGTCGGCGACATGACGATCTCCGACCTGCGCACCTTCGCGACCTTCGACGGCCACGGCGGCAAGGTGTCGAAGCGCGTCGAGGTGCTCGACCACGAACCACCGGTGGCCGGACCGTACGCCGGACTCGTCGCCGTGCGCGGTGAGCACCCGCTCGGAGCCCTCGACGAACGCCCCGCCGACGACCGCGCCGACCTCGCCCGCGGGGTCGCCAGCATCGGCTGGGTCGACCCGGCCACACTCCGCGACTGGTACCGACCGGACCGCGTCGTGGTCACGCGCCTCGAGGCACGCCGCTCCGGGCTCGAGCCGGGGCTCTACGCCGACTCGCGTGGCCGCGGTCGCGTGCGGATCGACGGCATGGAGGGACTGCTCGCCCCCGACGGTCGGCCCGCCTTCCGTGCACTGGCCGGCCCGGTCGACGCCCCGGTCGTCGACGTCCCCCTGCCCACCGACCAGGCGGTGCGCCTGGTCGCCGTGCGTGCCATCGAGGGTGGTCTCGAGGTCGTGACCACCCCGGTCTCGCCGTTCCTCTCCCCCGGTCGGTACGCCGCGTACGACGCCGACGTGGTCGGGCTCCCGCCCCGGGCGTCCACCGGGCAGGTGTCCGTGCGGGCGGCGGTGCTCATCGACGGCTCGTTGCACGAGGTCGTCCGGATCGACGAGCGGGCGGCGACGATCTGGATCGAGCAGGGCGGCGCCGAGGTGCCGATCGCGACGAGCGGCGTCGGACCGGACCTGGTGCGCTACACGGCGACGCCGGTCTGAGCGCCGCCGTCCGCCTGGTCGGGAGCCCTGTCCGCGTGCCGGCGCACGTCCCCTGGGGGACGTCTTCGCTGCGTGTCGTGTCCGGCGTCGCGCGTAGGTTCAGCGCCATGACCGACGCAGCAGACCAGACCCCCGACGAGTCGCACCAGGGCGAGACCCTGGGCGGCGAGCGTCCCGACCCCTCGACGACCGCGAGCAAGGACCCGGAGCAGTGGGTGACCGGCGACGAGCCCATGACCGGACCGCAGCGCAGCTACCTCGACACCCTCGCCCGCGAGGCCGGCGAGGAGCTCCCCGCGGACCTCAGCAAGGCCGAGGCGTCCGAGCACATCGACCGCCTGCAGCAGCAGACCGGGCGCGGCGCGGACTCCTGACGCGACACCCTGTCGCCCGACGCCGGTCCCCACTGTGGTGGACCGGCGTCGGTCGTTCCTGAGCGTCGGTCCCCGATTCGGCGGACCGACGTCTGGGTGACCCCTGGCCGAGTGCGGACAATCCCCCGAGGGCCTCGGGTCGATGACACGTCACCGCATAGCGTCGTCGCCATGCGAACGACATCGACCTCCATCGGCCTGACCGCGCTCCGCATCGTCCTCGGCGTGGTGTTCACCGCGCACGGCGCCCAGAAGTTCGCGCAGGGGATCCCCGGCGTCGCGCAGGGCTTCTCGGGCATGGGCGTCCCGCTCGCCGAGGTCGCGGCGCCCCTCGTCGCCGGCCTCGAGCTCGTCGGCGGGATCCTGCTCGTGGTCGGCGTCGCGACACGGGTCGTCGGACTGCTGCTCGCGGTCGACATGGTCGTCGCGGGCCTGCTCGCCCACGCGACCGCGGGGTTCTTCGCCCAGGACGGCGGCTTCGAGTACGTGCTCGTGCTCGCCGTCGCCTCGCTCGCGATCGCCCTGACCGGGCCCGGGCGGTTCTCGCTCGACGCCCTCGTCCTGCGCTCGGCACGGCGGAAGCGGGGCGTGCCGGAGCCGCTCGCGGCGTGAGCCCCGGTCACCTCTGCGACCGGCCGACGGGGGACGCCGATGGGCAGGTGGGGAACGGGGTACATGGTAGAGTGATCGGCAGATTTCAAACCACGAACCGTTCGGTTCCCCGGGTGGCAACCATGCACCCGCCAGGACCGGACCAGAGCCGATCACGAGGGGGTCACGCATGGGGCGCGGCCGTCAGAAGGCAAAGCACACCAAGGTCGCTCGGGAGCTGAAGTACTTCAGTCCGGACACGAACTACGGTGCGCTCGAGCGAGAGCTCTCCGCCGGGCAACACTCGGACGAGAACTCCTACGTCGACCGCTGGGCTGACCAGTACGGTGAGGAACCGGGCGACGACGAGGACGAGTTCGAGCCCCAGCAGGACCAGGACAAGTCCGCCTGACCCGGACCGTCGACGCCGCGCACCCTCCGGGTTCGCGCGGCGTCGTCGTGTGCGCGGGCGTCGGGCTCCGGGCTCCGGGCTCCGGGCTCCGGGCTCCGGGCCTAGTCGCAAGACTTGCCGCTCACCTTCGACCTGAGCGGCAGTTCGCGCGACCGGAACGACCGCGACCGGCAGTTCGCGCGACCGGAACGGCCGCGCCCGGCATGTCGTGCGACCGGAACGGCCACGCCGGCACCGGAGCAGCATCGTCGGCGCCGGCACGGACGGGTCGACCTCGCCGCACCGCCGGACGCGGCGGTGAGCTCCGGTCGCAGGACTTGCCGCTCACCTTCAACTTGAGCGGCAGGTCGTGCGACCCGAAGATCCGCGCGCGGCATGTCGTGCGACCAGGCCGGCCGCACACCGCCGCGCGACCGCCGACGGCGTCTGCGCCGCGCGGCCGACGGGTGCGGCCGACGCGGCTCAGCCCGCGTAGGAACCGACGAGCCGGACCGCGCCGCCGTCGACGCCCTTGGCGCCCTGCTCGAACCCGTCCAGCTCGCGGGCCGAGGTCGACACCGTGCCGACCGTCCACGCGGGCAGCCCGGCGGCACGCAGGTCCTCGAGCACCGCCGACGCCGAGGCCGCAGCGACCACGGCGAACATCCCGATGCCGAGGTTCCACGTGCCCTCGGTGTCCTCGACCGGCGTCCCCGCCATGTCCGCGAGCACCCGGAACACCGCCGGGGGCGTCCACGTCGAACGGTCGACCTCGACCCAGGTGCCGACGGGCAGCACGCGCGCCAGGTTCGCGGCGATGCCACCACCGGTGACGTGGGACAGCGAGTGGACGACACCGGGTCGGGCGTCGAGCAGGTCGAGCAGCGGCGCGGTGTACAGCCGGGTGGGCTCGAGCAGGGCCTCGCCCACCGAGACGCCCGCGCCGAACTCCGGCAGCTGGTCGGTGTAGCCGATGCCCTTGCCGGAGAGGATGTGCCGGACGAGCGAGTACCCGTTCGAGTGCAGCCCGGAGGACTCGATCGCCACGACGACGTCGCCGTCCTCGACGAGGTGCGCGCCGAGCTGACGTCCGGCCTCGACGACGCCGGTCGCGGCACCCGCCACGTCGTAGTCGTCCGGCCCGAGCAGCCCCGGGTGCTCCGCCGTCTCGCCGCCGACCAGGGCGGTCCCGGTCGCCGAGCAGCCGCGGGCGATGCCGGCGACGATGTCGGCGATGCGGTTCGGCACGACCCGGCCGCAGGCGATGTAGTCCGTCATGAAGAGCGGCTTCGCGCCGACCACGACGATGTCGTCGACGACCATGCCGACGAGGTCCTGGCCGATCGTGTCGTGCTTGTCGATCGCCTGCGCGATGGCGACCTTGGTGCCGACGCCGTCGGTCGAGGTCGCGAGCAGCGGACGCTCGTAGTCCTTGAGGAACGAGACGTCGTAGAGCCCGGCGAACCCGCCGACACCACCGAGCACCGATGGGTCGTGGGTCGCCGAGACGGCGGACTTCATGAGTTCGACGGCCAGGTCACCGGCGGCGGTGTCGACACCGGCGGCAGCGTACGGGTTCGGCATGCGTGGTCCTCCGCGGAGCATGGCAGACTTGTTCGGTACCACCCGATCCTACGGTCTGGAGCACTCCGCGAATGTGCGGCATCGTCGGCCTCGTTGCGCAGGGGCCCGTCAACCAATCCATCTACGACGCCCTGCTGCTCCTGCAGCACCGGGGCCAGGACTCGACGGGCATCGCCACGGTCGAGGGTCGCGTCCACCACATGCACAAGACGCGTGGGCACGTCCGTGAAGCATTCCGCACCCGCGACATGCGTGCCCTGCTCGGCACGATGGGGCTCGGACACGTCCGGTACGCCACGAAGGGCGTCGCGAGCAACGAGGAAGAGGCCCAGCCGTTCTACGTGAACGCGCCCTACGGCATCGTGCTCGTGCACAACGGCAACCTGACGAACACCCGCGAGCTCACCCGCGAGCTGTTCGACATCGACCGCCGTCACCTCAACACGACGAGCGACACCGAGCTGCTGGTCAACGTCCTGGCGCACGAGCTCCAGGGCCAGGTCCGCGGCAGCGAGCTCGACGCCGGCCAGGTGTTCGACGCGGTCGAGCGGGTGCACGAGCGCGTCGAGGGCTCCTACGCCACGATCGCCACGATCGCCGGGCACGGCCTGCTGGCGTTCCGCGACCCGTACGGCATCCGACCGCTGATCCTCGGCCACAAGTTCGACGAGGCCGGGCAGCCGGAGTGGGTCGTCGCGAGCGAGTCCCTCGTGCTCGAGTCCGGCGGCTACGAGGTCGTCCGCGACATCGCTCCGGGCGAGGCCGTGTTCATCGAGATGAACGGCCAGATGCACGCCCGCCAGTGCGCGAAGGACCCGCGTCTGGTGCCGTGCTCGTTCGAGTACGTCTACCTCACGCGTCCCGACTCCGTCATGAACGGCATCTCGGTGTACGACGCCCGCCTCCGCCTCGGCAACCGCCTGGCCGACACGATCGCGCAGTACGCCCCGACCGGGGACATCGACGTGGTCATGCCGATCCCGGACTCGTCCCGACCCGCGGCCATGCAGGTCGCGCAGAAGCTCGGCATCGACTACCGCGAGGGCTTCTTCAAGAACCGCTACGTCGGCCGCACGTTCATCATGCCCGGGCAGGCGGAGCGCAAGCGTTCGGTGCGCCAGAAGCTCAACGCGATGTCGTCCGAGTTCAAGGGCAAGAACATCCTGATCGTCGACGACTCGATCGTCCGCGGCACCACGAGCCGCGAGATCGTCGAGATGGCACGAGCAGCCGGTGCGAACGAGGTCACGTTCACGAGCGCCGCTCCCCCGGTCCGGTACCCGCACGTGTACGGCATCAACATGCCGACCCGCGCCGAGCTGATCGCGCACGACCGGAAGATCCCGGAGATCAACCGCGTGCTCGGCAGCGACCACCTCATCTACCAGGAGGTCGCGGACATGCGTGACGCGATCATCGAGGGCTCGGACGTCACCGACCTCGAGATGAGCTGCTTCACCGGTGAGTACGTCACCGGCACGGTGAGCCCGGAGTACCTGTCGTGGGTGGAGGCGAACCAGCTCAGCTGAGTCGCGTCGCCACGGCGACCACGGAACGGACGGGAGGCTCCCCACCAGCTGGTGGGGAGCCTCCCGTCCGTCGTGCGGTGCAGACCGTCAGCGGTCGGTACGTCCCGCGGGTCCGCCCGCGTCACCGTGCTCCTCGACCTCGCCGTCGACGGTCTCCTCGGCCGGCTCGACCTCGACGCGCTCCGCCGTCAGGCGGGCGGCGCGGCGGGCGAACACGCGGTCGAGGACGATCGCCACGACGGCCCCGACGAAGGCGCCGATCGTGACACCCCAGAGCGAGAAGTAGCCGACCAGCGTGCCGAAGTCGGCGTCCTGCTGGTCGCCGCGGTCGATGTCCATGGTGAGCGTCACGACCAGCAGGGTCGCGAGGAAGCCGAGCACCGCGCCGCCGACGATGAACACGCCGAACTTCGGCGCGCGGCGGATGGTGACCTCGTCCGCCGAGCTGACGGCGCTCGGAGCCGGCGTCGCGGCCGGCGCTGCCGGGCGGTCTTCGGGTCGGTCGGTGTCGCTCACCCGACCATTGTCCCCCACTGTGGGACGTCCGTCGGCCTGTTGCGCGTCGACCGATCCAGGGCATGATGTCCCTACCGGTCGGTATCCACGGAACGCAGTCCGTCGGACACCGACCACCCGGTCGAGGACGATGTCGGAGCCCGGGAACGGGATCCGTGAGCCGGGGGGAGCAGGCGGACGACCAGGAACGGGAGGTGACGGGGTGCACGAACGGTCCGTCCGTGGGCGTCGCCGCCCCCGCACGCCCGGACGCGTCCCGTGGCCGATCGTGCAGCGTCGCGAGGAGGACCGCGCGGTCTCCGTCGTCGCCGAGCACCGCTGGAGCGTCGCGATCGTCGGCGCACCGGGGCTCGGCAAGACCTCCACCGCCGCCCGCGTGACCGACCGAGTCGCTCGCCGTGACCCCACCGGTCGCACGGTCGTCGTGCCGATCACCGCGGTCGAAGCCGGTCGCTCGATGCCGTTCGGTGCCGTGGCGGACCGCTTCGGTGAGCTGCCGGCGGCCCTGGCGGACCTGGTCGACGACGCCTCGGCCGCACGCCGACTGCGCGAGACCGACGACCTGGCCGACCGCGACGTCGTGCTGCGCGTCGACGACGCCGACCACCTCGACGCCATCTCGGCTCGGTACGTCGCCTGGCTCGTCCGCGACCAGGGTGCGCGGCTCGTGCTGACGTGCCGCGACTTCACCGCACTGTCGGAGCCGCTCCGCGCACTGTGGCAGGACGACCTGCTCGAGCGCATCGACCTCGCCCCGCTCGACCTGCACGAGACCGGCGAGGTCGTCGCACAGGCACTCGGCGCGCAGCTCGAGACCGCCTCGACCGAGCGCGTGCACCGGGCGACCGCCGGCAACCCGCTGTACCTGCGCGAGGTCGTCCGCGCGGCACTGACGTCCGGGGCGCTCGACCAGACCGCGACGGGCTGGTACTGGCGCGGCCGGGTCACCGCGTCGAACAGCCTGGCGGACATGTACCGCACCGAGCTCGGCGCGCTGCCCGAGGACCTCCGTGACGTCGTCGACATCGTCGCGCTCGCCGACCCGATCCCGCTCGTCCGACTGCTCGGGATGGTGTCCGGCGGCGATGTCGACCGGGTCGTCGCGCTGGGCCTGGTCGCCGTCGACTCCGCCGAGGACGGCACGAGCATCGTCCGGTCGTCCCACCCGCTCGTGGGCGAGGTCGTCCGTGGCCTCGTGCCGGTCGCGCGGCGCACGGCCCTGTTCGCGCGCGCCAACGCCTTCCGGACCGCCCGGCCGGAGGGAGCGCCGCCCGCCGCCCGGCTCCGCGCCGCGCTCTGGTCGCTCGAGTGCGGTGTGCTGCCGTCGGTCGGCCAGCTCATCGACGCCACCCAGGTCGCCGTCCGGCTGCAGGAGCACGAGAGCGCCGTCGCCCTGGCCTCGGCTGCACTGCGCACCGCGCTCACGGCCACCGAGCGGGTCACCGCCCTCTGCCTGCGGTCCATCGCGCACTCGTACAGCACGGGTCGTGAGGCCGGTCGCGCCGACGCGGAGGCCGCGTGGGACCTCGCCCGGAAGCGAGCCGGCGAGATCGACGACGCCGTCGTGGTCGAGGCGTGCGAGACCCTGGCGAACATCCGGCAGTTCCACGACGACGACGTCGACGCCGCCGTGGCGCTCTCCGAGGCCCTCGCACCCCTCGTCGGTCCGGAGACGGCCGAGCACGTCCGGCTGCTCCGACTGGCCCACCTGGGTTGGGGCGGTCGGTTCGCCGAGATCCGGGCGGAGATCGAGCGGTCGCGCATCCTCCAGCAGCCGACCGTGCCCGTGTCGCTCCTGTGCCTCGCGCCGTGCGTCACCATGGCACTCGCGACCGAGGGCCGGCTCGAAGAGGCCGCCGCGTTCGCGCGCCGGGCGATCGCCACCGCCGTCGAGCACGTCGAGGCTGCCCCGTGGGGCGTCGGCGAGAACGTCTCGGTGCTGCACCAGGTGCAGGTCTGGCGCGGGGACATGGCCGACCTGGTCACCGAGATCCCGGTCCGACGCGGGAGCCCGTTCCTGAAGTACGACTTCACGCTCGAGCTCATCGGCCTGGGCAACCACGCGATCGGTCAGCGACGGTGGGACGACGCGATCGCCGCGTTCTCGGCGGCGTGCGAGCGCTACGACGTGGCCGACCACGGCGGGTTCGCGGCCTACCCCTGGGCACGACTGGCCATGGCCTACGCGTACGCCGGCGACACCGAGCGCGCAGCGGCGGCGCTCGAGCGCGCCCGCACCACACCGGGCCGCGCGATGCGGATCACCGGGGAACAGGTCGCGGTGTCGATCGCCTGGACCGAGACGGTGCTCGGCAACCCGGCCGGACTCCGACACGCAGACGAGATCATCGAGCGCAGCACCCGTGACGGGTCGTGGCTGCACGTGATGTACGCGGTGACGCAGCACTACACGCACGACATGACGTCCGGGCGGGACACCACCGCGTCGCTCGCCCGCATGCGCGAAGCCGCAGCGCGCGTCGACGGTCCCCTCGCCAGAGCGGTCGTCGAGTACGCGGACGCCGAGCTCGCCGGCGACCGGACGCGGGTCGTGGCGGCGCAGGGGGTCCTCGCCGCGCACGGGATGGCCGTGTCCGCCGGTCGGGTCCGCCCACCGCTGACGAACCGGGAGTACGAGGTCGCGGAACTCGCGGCGCAGGGCCTGAGCAACCGGCGGATCGCGGAGACGCTGAGCCTGAGCGTGCGGACGATCGACGCGCACATGTCGCGGATCTTCGCGAAGTGGGACGTGCACGCACGGTCGGAGCTGGTGGAGCTGCTCGGCGCCCGCTGACCACGCGTCGGCGTCCTGATGGTCGTCCGGCGGCATCCTGAACCGCCTCGGAAGCTGACGCCGGGTCAGGAAAGGTCCCCGATGAGACCGCGATCGTTGCGGTTTGCAGCACGACTCGCCGTACCGGTTGACAACGAAGGCAGCATGTCGCGTACCGTGAACCCTGTCGCCGGGTTCGGACCCGTTCGGGTCGGGTCCGAATCCCGGCGACTTCGACGTTACGCGGGTGGTCCTGTCGGTCACATCGGTAGGACCTACCTAAGTCGGTGAGCGAGGGTGTACGACCTGGTCGCGCGCCTCGCCGCCGGGTCACCCGGTCGCGCGACCGCAGCAGCGCGACCGGCGTCAGACCGCGGTACGGACCGGCAGGAACGCCGTCAGGTCGGCCCGGGACCCGGACGCGCTGACCCGCAACGCTGCCAGGGCCTCGTCCCACCGCAGCTCGCCCAGCGCCAGGGCCAGCCAGGTGGTGGCGTCGGTCTCCACCACGTTCGGCGGGGTCCCCCTCGTGTGCCGCGGACCCGGGACGGCCTGCACCGCGGCGAACGGCGGGACGCGGACCTCGACGCTGTTGCCGGGGACGTCGTCGGCCAGGCACTGCAGGGTCCACCGCACCGCGGTCGCGACGTCCGAGCGGACGGTCGAGCCCGCGCGCACGGCGGCGAGCGCGGAGCGTCCCGCGGCGTCCTCGATCCTCTTCGGCGGCATGTCCACAGGCTAGCCGTCGCCTCGCGGACGGCGTGTCGCGCTCGGTAGGCTTGCCGCGTGCGAATCCTCGTCCTCGGTTCCGGTGCCCGCGAGCACGCGATCATCACGGCCCTCCTTGCAGAGCGGGCCGGACACGTCATCACGGTGGCCCCCGGCAACGCCGGCATCGCCGCCGACGTCGAGACCGTGTCGCTCGACCCCACGAACGGCGAGCTGATCGCCGAGTACGCGATCGAGAACGGTGTGGAGCTCGTGGTCGTCGGGCCCGAGGCACCGTTGATCGCCGGGGTCGCCGACCCGCTCCGGACCCGGGGCATCCCGGTGTTCGGCCCGAGCCGTGCGGCCGCCCAGCTCGAGGGCTCGAAGGCCTTCGCGAAGCGCATCATGTCCGAGGCCGGGGTCCCGACCGGACGCCCCGTGTACGCCGGCACGGTGGACGAGGCAGTGGCCGCGATCGACGAGCTCGGGGCACCGTACGTGGTCAAGGCCGACGGGCTCGCCGCGGGCAAGGGCGTCCTGGTGACCGAGGACCGGCAGGCGGCCGTCGACCACGCCACGTACTGGCTGCAGCACGGCCGTGTCGTGGTCGAGGAGTTCCTCGACGGCGAAGAGGTCTCGCTGTTCTTCCTCAGCGACGGGCACGACGTCCGGGCGCTCAGCCCCGCACAGGACCACAAGCGTCTCGGCGACGGGGACACCGGTCCGAACACCGGCGGCATGGGCGCCTACTCCCCGCTGCCGTGGCTCGCCGAGCGGTGGGAGTCCGAGCAGGCGTTCGTCGCCGAGGTCACCGAGCTCGTGGCGCTCCCCACCGTCCGTCGACTCGAGCACGAGGGGACGCCGTTCATCGGCCTGCTGTACTGCGGGCTCATCGTGACCGAACAGGGCGTCCGCGTCATCGAGTTCAACGCCCGCTTCGGCGACCCGGAGACCCAGGTCGTGCTCCCCCGCCTGACCACGCCGCTCAGCGCCCTGCTGACGGCGGCCGCGACGGGACAGCTCGCGTCGGCTCCGCAACCGGCGTTCAGCACCGACGTCGCGGTCACGGTGGTGCTCGCGAGCGAGGGCTACCCGGAGAACCCGCACACCGGTCGGGTCATCACCGGCATCGATGCTGCCGAGGCGCGCGAGGGCGTGTCCGTGGCGCACGCCGCGACCGCCGTGCTCGACGACGACCTCGTCGCCACCGGCGGCCGGGTCCTGAGCGTCGTCGCCACGGGCACCGACTTCGCACAGGCCCGGGAACGCGCCTACGCCGGACTCGGCGACATCGCGCTCCAGGGGGCGCAGTACCGCACCGACATCGCCGCGAAGGTCGCACGGTGACGGCCGTGACCGAGCTGCCCGGCTGGCAGCACGTCTCGTCGGGCAAGGTCCGCGAGCTCTACGTGCCCGCGGGCGTCGCCGACGTCGCCAGCGCGTCGGAGCTGCTGCTCGTCGCCTCGGACCGGGTCAGCGCCTACGACTTCGCACTCGAACCCCCGATCCCCGGCAAGGGCGAGCTCCTGACGCGGCTGTCGCGCTTCTGGTTCGACCGCATCGCGGACGTCCCGAACCACCTGGTCGACCCCGGTGCCGGCGGGACCCCGGTGCCGGAGTCCGTGGCCGCCAGGTCCATGCACGTGCTGCCGCTCGCCATGTTCCCGGTCGAGTGCGTCGTCCGGGGGTACCTGGTCGGCAGCGGTTGGGCGGAGTACCGCGAGACGCAGAGCGTGTGCGGTGTCCCCCTGCCCGCGGGGCTGTCCGAGGGCGATCGCCTGCCCGAGCCGATCTACACCCCGGCCTACAAGGCGCCGCAGGGCGAGCACGACGAGAACATCTCCTTCGAGCAGACCGTCGAGCTCGTCGGGCGCGAGGACGCCGAGGCCCTCCGCGACCTGTCGCTGCGCGTCTACGGCGAGGCGGCGGCGATCGCCCTCGAGCACGACGTCGTGATCGCCGACACGAAGTTCGAGTTCGGCCGCGACACCGACGGCACGATCCGGATCGCGGACGAGGTCCTGACCAGCGACTCCAGCCGCTACTGGGACGCCCGCTCCGGCAGCCGCACGGACTCGTTCGACAAGCAGATCGTGCGCGACTGGCTCAGCGCGAACTGGGACCGCCAGGGCACCCCGCCGGTGCTGCCGGCGGAGATCGTGGACCGCACCGCCGCCCGCTACGCGGAGCTCATCGAGCGCCTCGGCGCCTGACCGCCGGGCCGGCGTCGCGGCCCGGCCCGGTGCGTCCCGTCCCGCCACGCGTCCGCCGATCACGGACCGCGCCCCGGCACGGACGTCGCGCCCTCGCACGGACGTCGCACCCCGCCGCAGCGGGGTGCGTCGTCCGCAGCGGGGCAGGACATGACCGGGTGACGGCGGGGAGGCGCGTGGCGGGGCCGCCGCGCGCCTCCCGTCCGACCACCCGACGACCGACGACCACGACCGCCGGTCGCTGGTCGCCGGTCGCCGGTCGCCGTGGCTCAGTCGCGGACGAGCACGACGACCGTCAGGTCGTCACCGGGGTCGTGCTCGAGCGCACGGGCGCGGACCCGACCCAGGAACGCGTCGATCTCGGGCTCCTCGCGCCACAGGGCCCCGAGCCGGGAAAGCGACTGCAGCGTCGAGTCCCAGAGTTCGAGCGCACCGTCGCTGACGAGCACGAGGACGTCACCCTGCTCGAGCACGAGCGACCCCGAGGACCGGGTGAGCCCGGCCGGGTGCAGGCCGATCGGCAGGTCGTTCGACAGGAGCGTCCGTTCACGGCCGTCCGCACGCATCTGCAGCACGAGGCCGTGCCCGGCGTCGACGAAGTCCATCCGTCCGCTGGCCGGATCGAGCCGGCCGTGGAACATGGTGGCGAACGACTCGGCACGGCCGAGGTCCGGCGCGACCTGCTCGTCCAGGGCGGCGATCGCCCGCCCGGGCTCCTCGTCCGGCCGTGCGAGGAGCGCTCCGCGGATCGTCGCCGCCAGCAGCCCGGCGGACATGCCCTTGCCCATCACGTCCGCGACCGTCAGGTGCAGGGCATCACCGGCGAGGTGCCACTCGTGCAGGTCGCCGGAGACCACCCCGTGCGGGACCGACATGCCGCCGATCCGGTACCCCGGCACCGTGACCGGCGTGGGCTGCAGCCCGGCGAGGACGTCCCGGAGGCGGTCCTCGTCCGCGCCGGCCGCGAGCTCGCGCTCCGCCCACACGCCGAGCTCCTCGAGCAGCGCCAGGTCGTCGGGCTCCAGCGTCCGGGGCTGCGGGTCGACCAGGCAGAGCGTGCCGACCTTGACGTGGTCGTCGCCGACGCGGAGCGGCACACCGGCGTAGAAGCGCACGTTGGGGTCCTCGACGACCATCGGCATGTCGGCGTACCTGTCGTCGGCGCGGGCATCCGGTACGACGATCGGACCGGCCTGGTCGAGCGTGCGGCCGCAGAACGTGTCCCGGAGCGGGATGGTCGGGCCGAACACGGCGTCGCTCTGCTGCGACTTGATGGTGAGGACCTCGGTGCCGGCGAGGTTGAGGAAGGAGCCCGAGACACCGAACGCCTCGCGGGCGATCCGCGTGATCCGCTCGAAGCGCTCCTCGGGCCCGCTGTCGACGACGTCGAGCGCGGCGACGAGGGCCGCGCGGCGGACGGCGTCGGGTGATGATCCGGCGGAGGTCGGTGAGGTCCCCTGGTGCATGCCCTCCACGGTACTGGTCCGTCGTGGGAGCGCCCCTCCCCAGAACGGTGGACCCGGGAGCGCGGGACCGGATCAGCCGCACACGCGCCCGTGTCGGACGCGCGTACCCTCGGCACGGTGATCCGTCGTGCTCCGCTCGTGCTCGCCCTCGGCGCTGCCGCCGCGCTCTCGCTGACCGGGTGCGGCGCGCACGACTCGACCGGGCAGATCTCGGTGACGGTGTCGTCGAACGCTGCGGATCGTCCCTACGAGGTGCAGGTCTTCGCCGCGACCGGCAAGCTGTCCGAGCACCAGCGGGTGTTCCCCGGAGGCACCGCGGACTTCGCCGGGGTCCCGCTCGGCGACGTCACGGTGCGGGCCGGCGACCTGTGCTCCGTCCGGACGACGGTGTCGGGCGACGACGTCACGCGGGTCACGCTCAGCACGACCGGCTGCTGACCGACCACCGCGACCGGACGACCCGGCTGCTGACCGGCCACCGCGTCCGGACGACCCGGCTCCAGGCCCGTCCACCGCGCTGCGCGGGGTCCCTCACCGCGGGTCTGGCACCGCGTCCCACTCCTCGCCGTACCGGCCGAGCACGCTCCACCGCGTGATCGGCCAGGTCACGACGAACGCCCGGCCCACGACGTCCGCCGTCGGCACCGTCCCGTGGATGCGCGAGTCGGCCGACTCGTACCGGTTGTCGCCCATCACCCAGATCCGCCCCGCGGGCACGGTGACGTCGAAGTCCTCCGCCGAGACACGGTCCACGTCGGACGGCCGGACCACGTACGGCTCGTCGACCGCGTGCCCGTTCACGGACAGCCGTCCCTCGGCATCGCAGCACGACACCCGGTCGCCCGGCAGCCCGATCACCCGCTTGATGAGGTCGTCGCCCTGCTCGCTGGTCAGCCAGTCGCCCGGGTCGCGGAAGACCACGACGTCGCCCCGGCGGAGCGGCGCGACGCCCGGTACGAGCTCGTTCACCAGCACGTTGTCGCCGATCAGCAGCGTGCGCTCCATCGAGCCGGACGGGATCGAGAACGCCCGCACCAGGTAGGCCTTCACCAGGAAGGACGCCAGCAGCGCGACGACCACGATGACCGCCAGGTCGCGGACGAAGCGCCACCCGGACCGTACCGGTCGTCCGGCACGGGACTCGTCGGTCTGCTCGCTCAATGCGTCACCACCACCTTCACCAGGCCGATCACGAAGGCCACCGCGGCGAGCACGATGCCACCCCAGAGCCCGAGGAACGTCGGACGCCGTCCGCTGAACCGCTGCAGGAACACCCCGACCATCCCGATGCGGACGACGAGGATGACGATCGCCGCGGTCTGCGCCCACTGCGCCGGCAGCCAGTCCGCCCACGCGACGGCGTAGAGCACCGCGGGGATGAGGCCGGAGGTCGCGATCGGGTTCGCGTCGCGCAGGATCGCCCCGATGGTCTCGCGGTGTTCGGCGTCGTCACCGGTGTCGCCGATGGTGTGCGCCACCAGGTGGGACAGCACGTGCGCCAGGTACGTCAGCACCGCCGTCGCGAGCACCGTGAGCACCGCTGCCCCGTGCTCGATCTGCTCCGGCCCCACCGCGATCGCGACCGCGAGCACGGTGATGTTGCCGTAGATGTACGACGACATGCGGTCGCGCAGACGGTCGACCGGGAAGGTCGCCAGGTCGGGTCGGCGGGAGGGCGGCATGCTCCCATCCTGGCCCTGCCGCGCCGCGCCGCGCCGACGGGATCCCGTGTGCGATGCCATCCTGGTCGGGCGACGCACCGACGCGTCGCCCGGACGGGAGGCACGACCCATGACCCACGGACCGCTCACCAGCAGACCGCTCGCCCTGGTGACGGGCGTCGGCCGCCGCGCCGGGATCGGTGCCGCGATCGCGACGCGGCTCGCCGCCGACGGTTGGGACCTCGCCCTCTCGTGGTGGGGGCCGTACGACGCGCGCGTGCACGGCGCGGCCGACCCCGACGGGGTGGACGCGGTGGTCGCGGAGGCCGAGCGTGCGGGGGCACGGGTGACGCGCCTCCCGGTCGACCTGGCCGACCCCGAGCAGGCGGCCGCGCTCGTCGGCCGCGCCGAGGCAGAGGCCGGCGCGCCGGTGACCGCCGTGGTGATGTCGCACTGCGAGTCGGTCGACTCGGACTTCGCGACCACGACGGTGGAGTCGTTCGACCGGCACCTGGCGGTGAACGTGCGCGCGCCGTTCCTCGTCGTGCAGGCGTACGCGCGGCGGCTCCGCGAGGGTGCGGCCGTACCGGAGGACCGCCGTCGCATCGTCGCGCTGACGAGCGACCACGTCGGGTTCAACCTGCCGTACGGCACGAGCAAGGGCGCACTGGACCGGTTGATCGTCGGGGCTGCCCTCGAGCTCGGCGATGTCCGGGTCAGTGCGAACCTGGTCAACCCGGGCCCGAACGACACCGGGTGGATGACCGACGAGATCCGCCGGGCCGCCGTCGCGCAGACTCCGCTCGGGCGCCCGTCGATGCCGACCGACACCGCGGCGCTCGTCGGGTTCCTGCTCGGGCCGGACGGCGGGTGGGTGAACGGCCAGCTGCTGAAGACCGACGGCGGGTTCAGCGCGAAGTAGCCCGTGGTCGCGGTTTGGTTGACGCGTCAACCATTCCGGCGCACACTGGGGGCATGCACACGCAGGACCTGCTCGCAGCCGACACCGGGATGGGCGCCGTCACGCTCCGCGTGGCCGACCTCGACACGATGGTCGCCTACTACCGCGACGGCGTCGGCCTGACGGTGCTGACGAACGCGGGCGGGACCGCCGTGCTCGGCCGTGGCGCGACGCCGATCGTGGTGCTCGAGCACGCCCCCGCGATGCGGCACGCGTCCCCGCACGAGGCCGGGCTCTTCCACACCGCGATCCTGTTCGACACGCAGGCCGACCTGGCGGCAGCGCTGTACTCCGTCGCGACGAAGTACCCGCGGACCTTCACGGGCAGCGCCGACCATCTGGTCAGCAACGCGTTCTACTTCCAGGACCCCGAGGGCAACGGCGTCGAGCTGTACTGGGACCGCGACCGCACCGAGTGGTCGTGGACGCACGGGATGGTCGACATGGCGACCATCTACGTCGACCCGAACGCCTTCGTGCAGGAACACCTGACCTCCTCGGCGCTCGAAGCGGCCAGCACGCGCCCCGGCCGGGTCGGCCACGTGCACCTGTCCGTGGGCGACGTCGCCACCGCGAAGGCGTTCTACGTCGACCGGCTCGGCTTCGCGACGACCGCGGCGATGGGCGACCAGGCGCTGTTCGTCAGCGCGGGCGGGTACCACCACCACATGGCGATGAACACGTGGAACTCCCGCGGGGCCGGGCGCCGGCAGCAGGCACTCGGGCTCGGGCTCGTGCGGATCGAGGTCCCGGGTGCGGACGACCTCGGCGCACTCGTGTCCCGCATGCACGACACCGGGGTGCAGACCGCGGACGACGGTCGGACCGTGGCGTTCGAGGACCCGTGGGCGAACCGCATCGAGGTGACCGCGCCCGGTCGCGGCTGAGCGGGCTCGTCCCGCCGCCCTGCCCCATTCCTGGGCGCGAGACTCGGCCCTCCGGACATGTTCGCGGGTCGGTCGCCGCGAATGTGTCCGCAGCGACGAGTCTCGAGACATCCGGCACGGCGCCGCGGCTCACCGGGATCGGAAGTACCGGTGCAGCGCTCGATCCCGGACGCTGGCGACACCGACGATCCCTCCGCAGACCGCGCCGACCACCGCGAGACCGCTGAGCGCTGCCGCGTGCAGGACCACGGGGGCGGCATCACCGATCGACAGCCCCCGGACGAGCACGACGGCGAGGGCGGTCGCGACCGACCCGGCCACGACGCCCCACATCAGGTGCTGGACCGCGGCGCTCACCGCCTGGGCACCGACGCCCACGCCCACGTGTCGATCCGAAGCGACGACCAGGCGGCGGCGACGAGCTGCGGCCACTCCGACGGTCAGTCCGACACCGAGGGCAGCGGTCTCCGCCGACCCGGCCGGCAGCTGCGCCGTCGCTTCGAAGGTCGCACCAGACCGCGGGTTCAGCTGTCCGAGCGTCGGTCTGGTGCCCTCCGCCCCGGCGGTCCCAGCGGTCCCGGCGAACCCGGCGGTCCCGGGCAGCAGTGTCCGACGGAGCGCCGCGCTCGCGGAGTCGTCGGCCGGCCACACCGTCGCCCAGCACGCGTCGAACGGCCGACCGTCATCCGGCGCGGGAGCGAGCACTGCCCACTCGAGATCCGGGTCGCGCCCGTCATCAGGGTAGGAGTAGATGCCGGCGACCGGGACACTGCCCTGCGGGACCGGGAGGTCGTCGCCTGCCGCCTTCCCGAGCGCGCTCGCCACATCCGGGGCGAGGAGGACGCCCGGGCCGCCGAGCCGACCTTCGACGCCGAGGACGGTCGGGAAGCCCGTCGTCGTCTCGTGGAGTGGGATCGCCGTTCCCGGCAACGAGCTGACGAGCAGCCCGTCTGCGACCCGACGCACCGCACCGGCCGCGACGACGCGAGGGTCCTGCGTGAGTGCCTGGCACGCTCGACCGTCGATCCGCCCGGCCGCCGTGAACACCTGCGTCGCGGCGCCCGACGACAGGAAGCGCGCGGCACCCCGGACGTCCTGCACCGTCGCTCGGGCGGTGGCGCCGACGACCCCGCACAGGAGCAGGGCGAGGACCACCGCGCACGTCAGCGCTCCGGCGGCCCCCGTGCAGACGTCGCGCCGGGCTTCACGGAACACCTCGACCGGGCGCATGCCATCGCGACGACCACCCGGGCCGTGACGGGGGTGATGCGGAGGGCCGACGACCGGACGACGACGTCGGCGCCACAGGGGCACTCGGAGCTGTCGGGTCACCGGAACCGCGCCAGGTCGAGCACAGCCGGGCAGGCTGCTCTCGTCGCGTCGTCGTGGGTGGCGACGACGACGGTCGTCCCCGCAGCGGCGAGCGCCGCCACGGCATCGTTGACCTCGTCGGCGGTCCGGCGGTCGAGTTGCGCCGTCGGTTCGTCCACGAGCATGAGCGTCGGTTCTGCGGCGACCGCGCGAGCGAGCATGAGCCGTTGCGCCTCACCACCGGAGAGCTGGCCGAAGGGTGCAGCGGCACGAGCGCTGAGTGCGAACGTGTCGAGGATCTCGATGGCGCGTTCTTCTGCCGCCCGACGGGTGGCCCCGCGCGCGAGGACGGGGAGCGTGACGTGGTCGAGCGCGGTCCGGTGGGACACGCCGTGCGGGTTCTGGAACACCCAGACCACCCGCGCACGGTCCGGCAGTCCGACGGCACCCGCCGACGGGGTCGTCATCCCGGCGAGGATGCCGAGCAGGGTCGACTTCCCAGACCCACTCGGTCCCACCAGCGCGGTCACCGAGCCGTCGGCGAACGTCCAGTCGACGTCACGGAAGAGCTCGGTGCCGGACGACCACCCGTGGCCGACACCGGAGAGCGTCACCGGCACGGACGTTCTCCGTCCGGTTCGCTCCGGACACGTGTGAGGCGTTCGCCGGACGGGAGGCGGACGAACGACTGCCCGAGCTCGGAGCCCACGACCTCGACGAGCGTCGGAGCACCGGGAACCGGTCGGACACACGCACTGCCGTCCCTGATGTCCCACAGGGACGACGGCGGGACGACCAGGACGCGGAGCGGCTCGGCGAGGGTCCACGTCGCCGGGACGCTCGGTGCCCCGTCCGTCGACGCGAGGACGGCGGCGTACTCCGGCTGGGTCCGGAGCGCTTCGAGTGCGGCCGGGTCCGACACGAGACCACGCTCGTCCACCGGGACGACAGCCTGCCCCACGCGCACCCGCCGGGCACCGGGCACCGCGTCCACCGGGAGCTGCTCGAGGCGAGCACTGCGGAGCGCTGCCGGCAGGGTCGCCAGGACTCCCTCGGGGCCGATGGTCGCGCCGACGACCGCATCGCAAGCGGTGACGGACACCTCGGGCGCCGGGATCCACGCGAACACCGCGCGCTCGATCACGTCGTCGGGCACGGCGGTGGCCCGCGCGGAGCCCTGCGCGACGAGGAGCTCGCGCACCGCTCGGATGGTCCCGGGCCCGACGACGCCGTCCACGGTGATGCGGCTCCCGAGCCTGGCGAGCTCCTGTTGCAACCCTCGGACGTCGTCACCCCGATCCCCCTCCGACAGGTCCCGGTAGAGGGGCGTACTCGATGCGAGTGCGAGCACGGGCACCTCGTCGATGCGGACGACCTCGGTGCCGCTCCGGAGTGTCCCCCCGGCCGTGCACGTCGAGCTGGTCACCACTCCGGTACGTGCGGTGACGAGGGCACCCGGCGCTCCGGTGTCGAGCACGAGCTGCACCTGCCGCTCGTCGGGATCGGTGCGCTCGGTCACCGCGACCGAGCGCACCGGCTCCGGCGTCGACAACGAAGCCGGTGGGCCGACAGGGAGTGCGACGACGACGCCGACCGCCGCTCCGGCAGCCACGAGCAGGCTGGCCAGACCGATCGCGGGGGCGGCGATCCGGTCGCGCACACGGCCGGTCACCCGTTCCGCCACAGCCCGATCGGGTCCAGTGTGCACTGCTGCGCCCGTTCGTCGAACTCGGGGAACGAGAACGATCCGGCGTCGTACTCGTCGCGCCACTTCCGCTCGGAGTAGTCAGCACCGACGAGCCCGGCCTTGCGCAGACAGACGACGGTGATCGCCGCTTCGTCCTGCTTGTGCGGGTTGCGCCGGGTCTCCTCGAACAGCATCGTCACGAACTGGTCGTAGTGCTCCTCGCAGGACTCCAGCACGCCGTTCGCCCGCGGCATGTCGTCGCTGGGTGAACCACCGCCGACCCGCCCCAGCTCGAACCCGCCGTCCGGGCCGTAGGCGATGGTGTAGCCCGAATCCGACAAGCAGCGGCCCATCTGCTCGTGCGCGTCCTCGACCTCGGCCGTCGTGACCCTGCCGTCGGCCAGGATCTTCGTCTCGTAGCCGGAGACGCCGTGGTCGAGCGCAGCGCGGAAGTCGTCGGCCCACGGCCCCGCATTCGCCAGTGACACGTCACCAGCCGCCGTGGAGGGTCGTGACGGTCCGTCCGCGTCGCAGCCACTGAGGAGCACCGAGACCAGGACCGCACCCACGGAGACGGCTGCGACGTGGCCGTACCCCCGGAGCACGGACTACCTCGCCGTCATGCCGTAGGACACCACGTTCGCCCAGCAGGCACTCTGCTGCGACCACTTCTTCTTCCCCACCCACGGTCCGTACCGGGCGTCGGCGTTCCTGATCGCATCCCAGTGCCGAGCCGAACCGCAGGTGTTGTTCTTCCCCTTCCAGGTGCTCACCGAGCCGTAGCACGAGGCCGCCTCGGCCCCGGGCGCCGAACCCGCGTCGAGCGCGATCCCTGCACTGATGACCATCCCGACGATCGCAGCGCCGAGGACGAACTTCACGGACATCTCTCTCCCTCACACCGGAAACCCCTCCCGGTGATGTACAACGTATGAGCGGACAGATGATCGGCGCAAGCTCGGCGCGCCGGGTGTGGACGACCTCGGTGCACTCGCGTCCCGGATGCACGACACCGGGGTGCAGACCGCGGACGACGGTCGGACCGTGGCGTTCGAGAACCCGTGGGCGAACCGCATCGAGGTGACGGCACCCGGTCGCGGCTGAGCGGCTCGCGCGCGGGCGGTCTGCGCCGAGGCTCGGCTCCGCGGACACGTTCGTGGTCGAGCACACGCGAACATGTCCGCCCGGCCGAGCCTCGGGCCGCACCGATGCGCAGGCGGACCCGGCAGGATGGACGCGTGAGCGAAGACATCCGGTGGGAGGTGGTCGAGGAGAGCGCACTGTCGCTCCCCGACCACGAGGCGATCGCAGCGATGCTCGGGCAGGCGTTCCCGAGCTGGTCGCACTGGTACGTGGGCGGCCGCGACTACGCCGGCATGCAGCCCGAGCGCCGCGTCGTCGGCTGGGGCGAGGACGGCACGGTGCTCGCGCACGTCGGGATCCGTCGGATGTTCGTCACGGTCGGCGGGCAGGACGTCCTGGTCGGCGACACCGGCATCGTCGCCGTCTCGCCGAGGCTGCAGGGCAGCGGGGTCGGCCGCGAGCTCCTCGTCCGCACCCGCGCCGTCCTCGAGGGACTCCGCGTGCCCTACGGCTTCCTCGGCGCCGGCGAGGACCGCATCCCCTTCTACGCGCACATGGGCTGGCACGAGGTGGACGGCGCCGTCGGCACGTTCTCGGCGTTCACGGCCGACGGGGTCGGCGTGAACGAGACCGAGCAGGGCGGCTGGATGGTCCTACCGGTCGAGGCGCAGCTGGAGGACTGGCCGACGGGCGAGATCATGCTCAACGGCCAGCAGGTCTGACACAGCCACGACGACGGACGGGAGGCCCGGTACCAGCTGGTACCGGGCCTCCCGTCCGTCAGGTGGTGGCGACTACGCCTCGACCGCGACCTTCTCCGGGTCCTCGTTCGAACCGGGCGCGCTCGGCGCGACCGCGGCGCGCACGCGCGCACCCAGGTCGGCGTCGACGCTGGTCCAGTAGGCGAACACACGCTCGCGCAGGTCGTCGCGCGTCACCTTCGAGACGTGGCCGGCGATGTTGCCGACCAGGCGCTCACGCGCGGCGTCGTCGAGGACCTCGCGGTAGAGCGTGCCGGCCTGGCCGAAGTCGTCGTCCTCCGCGTGCAGCGTCGCAGCGGAGCGCTGCAGCGCGCCGTCGGACTCCCAGCCCGGGACGTCGTCCGTCGCGGTCGGGTCGGCGTGCGCGCCGCCCTGGGTGTTCGGCGCGTACACCGGCACCTCCGCCTTCTGGAAGTCGAAGCGCATGGCGCCGTCCTTCGAGTACGAGTGGACCTCGTTCTTCGGGGCGTTCACCGGCAGCTGCGCGTGGTTCGTGCCGACGCGGTAGCGCTGGGCGTCCGCGTAGCTGAAGATGCGCGCGAGGAGCATCTTGTCGGGGCTCGCCGCGATGCCGGGGACGAAGTTCGACGGCGCGAACGCGGCCTGCTCGATCTGCGCGAAGTAGTTCTCCGGGTTGCGGTTCAGCTCCATCGTGCCGACCTCGATGAGCGGGTAGTCCGCGTGCGGCCACACCTTCGTCAGGTCGAACGGGTTGAAGCGGTAGCCCTCGGCGTCCGCGTACGGCATGACCTGCACCTTGAGGACCCACTTCGGGAAGTCCTGGCGCTCGATCGCCTCGTAGAGGTCGCGGATGTGGAAGTCGGCGTCCTCACCGGCGATGCGGTCGGCGTCCTCCTGCGTCAGGGTCTTGTGGCCCTGCTGCGTCTCGAAGTGGTACTTCACCCAGAAGCGCTCGCCCTCGGCGTTGATCCACTGGTAGGTGTGCGAGCTGAAGCCGTCCATGTGGCGCCACGACGACGGCAGGCCGCGGTCGCCCATGAGCCACGTGACCTGGTGAGCCGACTCCGGCGAGAGGGTCCAGAAGTCCCACTGCATGTCGTGGTTGCGGAGGTGGCTGCCCGGCAGGCGCTTCTGCGAGCGGATGAAGTCGGGGAACTTGATGCCGTCGCGGATGAAGAACACCGGGGTGTTGTTGCCGACGAGGTCGTAGTTGCCCTCTTCGGTGTAGAACTTCAGCGCGAAGCCGCGGGGGTCGCGCCAGGTGTCCGGGGAGCCCTGCTCACCGGCGACGGACGAGAAGCGGGCGAGCATCTCGGTCTGCTTGCCCGGCTGCAGGAACGCGGCACGGGTGTACTGCGACACGTCGTGCGTGACGGTGAAGGTACCGAACGCACCGCCGCCCTTCGCGTGGACGACGCGCTCCGGGACGCGCTCGCGGTTGAACTGGGCGAGCTTCTCGACCAGGTAGTGGTCGTGCAGGGCGAGGGGGCCGTCGGCGCCGACACCCATGGAGTGCTGGTCGCTCGAGACCGGGGCGCCGCTGTTGGTCGTGGTGGTGGGGGTGCCGGCGGGGCCGGTCGTGTTCTGGTCGGACACGGTTCCTCCTCAGGTGGAACGGTTGGTTCGGTCAGGATGGTTCGGGTTGCTCGTGGGGCGCGTCACGTCGGTGTCGCGCCGGGCGGTCTCGTCCGACTCCGGACGTCCCGGCCGTGTCAGGCCGTGACGACCTGGGCGTCGTCGCGTTCCGCCGCTGCGCAGCGTTCGCAGATGCCCCAGTACGTGACCTCGGCCGTCGTGACGGCGAAGCCGTGCGTCTCCGACGGCGTGAGGCAGGGGGCGTGGCCGACCGCGCAGTCGACGTCCTCGACCGCGCCGCACATCGTGCAGACGATGTGGTGGTGGTTGTCCCCGGTGCGCCGCTCGTACCGCGCCGGACTGCCGGCGGGTTCGATGCGCCGGACGAGTCCTGCGCCGGTCAGGGCGCCCAGCACCCCGTAGACGGCCTGGTGGCTCGTCGTCGGCAGCTCGGCCGAGACCGCGGTGAGGATGTCGTCCGCGGTGGCGTGCGGCATCGCTCCCGAGGCACGCAGGACGGCCAGCCGGGGCGTCGTCACCCGCAGGCCGGCAGCCCGGAGCAGGTCGGCGTCGGCGTCCATCAGCTTCTTTCTCTTGCATCGGTCAAGACAAGCTCCACCGTACACGGTCGTGGGCTCGGAGCCCAGGGTGGCGGCGTGCTGCGCGTGTCGGCGCGTCATCCGGCCGTGCCCGTCCGCAGCGGCGGCGTAAGCCCCCCCACGGCGATTCCGCGCGCCGCTCTCGGGAGGATGCATGCCGCTGCTGGCATGCGATGTGTCACGATCCGGTCGCGATCCGCTGGGACGATGCTGATCCAGCCGGTCGGGCGCTAGCGTCACGGCATGTCCACGAAGCAGGGGCCTTCGTCGCGGATCGACTCCGTGCCGGCCAGCAGCGCTCAGGACGTCCGGGGGATCATCGCGCAGCGGGACCTGGTCGTCGACCTCATCAGGACGGCGTGCGTCGTCCTCGTCGTCGTCGTGCACGTCACGATGGTCGGCGTGGCGGTGTCGGCCGACGGCATCGGTGTCACGAGCCCGCTGCAGGAGGCGGCCTGGTACGTCCCCGCGACGTGGGCGGGCCAGGTGATGCCGCTGTTCTTCGCCGTCGGCGGGTTCGCGAGCGCGGTCGGGTGGCGCAGCACGCTCGCTCGGGGCGGCGGCGCGCGGGACTTCGTGGCGACGCGACTCGTGCGGCTCTACCGCCCGGCGGTGCCGCTGTTCGTGGTGCTGGCACTCGGCCTGGGGATCGCGACGGCCCTCGGCACCCCCGCGGAGCTGCTCGCCGAGGTCGCGTTCGGCATCGGCTCGCCGCTCTGGTTCCTCGCCGCGTACGGCATCACGCAGTGCTGCGTGCCGGTGATGGCACGCCTGCACGCGCGGGCGCCGTTCCGCACGCTCGGTGTCCTGCTGGTCCTCGCGACGGCCGTCGACACCCTCCGCTTCGCGACCGGCACCGCCGAGGTCGGACTCCTCAACCTCGGCCCGGTGTGGCTCTTCGCGCAGCAGCTCGGGTTCCTCTGGGCAGACGGCTGGTTCGCCCGCCGCTCGAGGCTGCTGCTCGCGGCGGTCGCGCTGGCCGGGTACGCCCTCCTCGTCCCGCTGACGAGCGTCGGGCTCTGGGCGCCGGACATGCTGCAGGACCTCAACCCGCCGATTCTGCCGCTGGCGGTGCTCGCGGTGTCGCAGGTCTGCCTCGTGCAGCTCGTGCACCGACCGCTCACCCGACTGATGCAGACCCGGGCGGCGCAGGCGACCGTGTTCGTGCTCGGTCGTGACGGCATGGCGATCTACCTCTGGCACCTGCCGCTGTACATCGCCCTGAACGGCGTCGCGCTGCTGCTCGCCGTCCCGTTCCCCGACCCGGGCTCGGTGCCGTGGTGGGCGACGCGGCCGATCGCACTCGTCGTCGTGCTGGCCGCGGCGATCGGTGTGGCCAGGGCGCTGCGCCGGTGGGACCGCCCGCTCCCCCGACTGCAGCCGGGGACCGATCGGGCGGGGTGGCCCGTGGTGACCGTCGCAGCGCTGTGCACGATCGGTCCGGCGTTCGTCGTGATGCAGTGGCACCTGTCCTTCGGCGTCGCGGTCCTCGGCGCGGTCGCCGTGCCGGTCGGGGTGTGGTTGCTCGGCCGGACCCGGCCCGCCCGAACAGCCTCGGCAGCCGTGGGACCAGTGGGCACCTGAGCCGATCCTCACCGCCGCTGCGGATCGGCCCGGCTGCGGCGGGGTCCGACGGGCGGAGGATGACGGAGCCGGCTCGTCCGGCCCGACACCAGGAGGCACCCCACGCCCGAACCCGCCGAGTTCTGGAGCACCTGGCACGTCGATCCCCTGGCCGCGGTGCTGCTGGCGGTCGCCGCGGTGACCTACGGCTGGTGGCTCGTCGGCGCTCGACGCCGTGGGGCCCGGTGGTCCGCCTGGCGCACCGCGTCGTTCCTGGCCGCGCTGCTGCTCTTCGCCGTGCTGCAGTTCGGCATCGTCGGGCGGTACGACCAGGAGCTCCGGTGGGCGTTCACGCTCCGGCTCGCCCTGTTGTTCTTCGCGGTGCCGACCTTCGCCGCCCTGGCTGCTCCCGTGTCCCTGCTGCGCCTGGGCGGACCCGCGCACTGGTCCGCCGTCGCCGACCGCGTGGTGCACTCACGGCCGATCCGGGTGCTCGGCAACGCGATCGTCGCCCCCGTGGTCGGGCTGGTGCTCTTCGCGGTGCTGCTCACCCCGCTGTCGGCGGTCGTGCGTGAGTCGAGCGTGTGGGCCGCGCTCGTCACCGTGTCGGTGCCGGTGCTCGGCTTCACGGTGCTCGGGCCGCTGTCCGAGCCGGGGGTCCTCCGGAGTTCGACGTTCGTGACGGTCGAGTTCCTGCTCGCCTTCGTGGAGCTGCTGCTCGACGCGGTCCCCGGCATCGTGCTGCGGGTGTCGAACCACGTGCTCGACGGGTCGTTCGTGCACGCCGTGGGGCAGCCGTGGTTCCCTTCCCCGCTGCGCGACCAGCACCTGGCGGGTGACCTGCTCTGGTTCATCGCCGAGGTCGCCGACGTCCCGGTGCTCGTGATGCTGTTCGTGCGGTGGCAGCGGACGGACCGCCGCGAGGCACGTTCCGTGGACGCCCTGTCCGACGAGGAGATGGCCGAGCTGACCCGGGCGCACCTGCAGCGGCGGGGGTGAGCGGGGCCCGAGGGGGGTCTGCGGCGTGCCGGCGGTGCGGGTCGGCTGCGTGCGGCCCGCTGCGTGCTGAGCGTGGCGAGTGAGCGGCGTGGTCGTGCGACAGTTCCGCTGTCGTACGACGACGATCCTGTCGCGCCGGTCCCCACCGGACGACGTTCTTCCGCTCATGACGGCAAGAACGGCAAAACCGCTGTCGTACGACAGCGGTTTTGTCGTTCTCCAACGGCGCGCACCACCCGACCCCAGCCGCGCGCGCGACGACCCCAGCCGCCGTGCCGCAGCGTCAGCGCGCTGCGGCCTCGGGCTCCGCCGCACCGGGCTGCGTCTCGACCGCGCCGGTCTGCTTCCACGCCGTCGTCTGCTTCGGCTTCGCCAGGAACAGCGCCGCGACGATGGCCGCCACGAGCACCACGGCCGGCAGCACGAGCGACTGCCCCATCGCCGTGGCGAACGGCTGCTGCAGGAACTCCGGCAGCGCGCCGACCTGCTGCTCCGCACCGCCCGAGCCCGTGCCCGACCCGGACGGGAAGTTCGCCGTGATGCGCGCCTCGATCAGCGCCGCGATGCCGGCCGAACCGAGCACCGCGCCGATCTGCCGCGTGGTGTTGTAGACGCCCGACCCGGCACCCGCGAGCGCCGGCGGCAGGTTGCGCGTCGCCGAGACCGAGAGCGGGCCCCACATGCAGGCGTTCGCGAGCCCGAGGAGCGCGCTCGGGAGCAGCGTCCAGCCCCAGCCGGCACCCGACCACAGCAGGGCGCCGAACCAGAACAGCCCGCCGGAGAAGCACGCGAGGCCGAACGAGCCGACCCACCGCGGGTTCCACTTGTTGAGGTTCTTGCCGACGAGCGGTGCGAGCGCGGCGGACAGGACGGCCTGCGGCACGAGCAGCAGCGCGGCCTGGGTCGGCGAGAAGCGCAGGACGTCCTGTGCCCAGAGCATGATCGGCAGCGCGAACGACGAGATCGCGACGCCGACGGCCGTGATGGCGATGTTGGCGAGCGTGAAGTTGCGGTCCTTGAACAGGCCGAGCGGCAGCAGCGGCTCGCCCTTCTGCACGCCCTGCCACACCACGAAGGCGGCGAGCACGACGATGCCGGTGATGATCAGCGACCAGACCGAGATCGGGCCCGTGATGGTGCCCCAGTCGTAGGTCTCGCCCTCCTGGATGCCGAAGACGAGCAGGAACATGCCGGCGGCGCTGAGCACGATGCCCAGGTAGTCGAAGCGGTGTCCGTGCCGCTCGAAGCGGGGGACGAAGCGCTGCGCGAGCACGAACGCGACGACGCCGACGGGGACGTTCACGAAGAAGATCCACTCCCAGCCGAGGCCGTCGACGAGCAGCCCGCCGACGATCGGGCCGACGAGCGATGCGACGCCGGCGACGGCGCCCCACAGGCCCATGGCCGCACCGCGGTTCTGCGGCGGGAAGATGCGCGTGATGACCGCCATCGTCTGCGGGGTCATCATCGCGGCGCCGAGGCCCTGCACGACGCGGGCGAGGATGAGCACCTCGATCGACCCGGCGAGGCCGCACCACAGGCTCGCGAGGGTGAACACCACGAGACCCGCCTGGTACAGCACCTTCGGGCCGAACCGGTCGCCGAGGCGCCCGGTGATGAGCAGCGGCACCGCGTACGCGAGCAGGTAGGCGCTCGTCACCCAGATGACCGCGTTGATGTCGGCGTCGAGCGCCTGCGCGATCGTGGGCGTCGCGACCGACACGATGGTCGAGTCGACGAGGATCATGAAGAAGCCGACGACGAGTGCCCAGAGCGCGGGCCACGGCTTCTTCCCGTGCTGCAGGTCGGCGGACGTGGTGGAGGTCATCGAGTGGTGTCCTGGTCCTTCTGTGGTGCTGGGTCGGGGACGGCGGGGCCGTCCCAGGGGATGTCGCCGCTCGCGATCCGGTCGGCGGTGGCGGTGAGCCACTCGATCTGCGCGGTGAGCATGCCACGCACGTACGACACGTCGAGCCAGTAGCGCTCGGCGAGCTGCTTGGCCTGGAGGCCCGTGGCGGCTTCGTCGTACCCGGCACGTTCCGCGCGGAGCGCGGCAGCGCGTACGCGCATCGCGGTCACCGCGTCGGTCGCGGTCAGGTTGTCGACGTGGGACACCGCGAGCTGGAACTCGGGGTACTCGTCGGCGGGCTCCGCGATCATGCGCCGGAGTCCGGCGTCGAGCTCCGCGCGGCCGTGGTCGGTGATGGCGTAGGTGGTGCGCTCGGGCCGGTTGCCCTCGCGCGCGGTCCCGAGTGCCTCGGCGTACCCGAGGTCCACGAGGCGTCCGATCTGGTGGTACAGCGTGCTCGGCCGGACCTTGACGTTCTGGTCCTCGTGCCGGTGGAGCATCGTCTGGAACATCTCGTACGGGTGCATGGGCGCCTCGGCGAGCAGGCCGAGCGCGGCGAACGCGAGGGGCGTGAGCGACGCCATCCGTGCCTCCAGACCGTGTTCGCGAGCGATTATTCGACTTGGAACATACGCCTTGGACGACTTCTCCACAAGCGGCCCGGCGCGGCGCGCGGGGCCCGTAGACTGATGCCGTCCCACCCAACCCACCCAAGCGCTGGAGTGAACACGTGCCAACCATCGTCGTCGAGGTCATGCCCAAGGCAGAGATCCTCGACCCCCAGGGCAAGGCGGTGGGCAACGCCCTCGCCCGTCTCGGCAAGGCCGACCTGACCGACGTCCGCATCGGCAAGCGCTTCGAGATCGCCGTCGACGGCCCGGTCGACGACGCGAAGCTGGCCGAGGTCCGCGACATCGCGGCCGACGTCTTCTCGAACGCCGTGATCGAGGACGTCGTCTCCGTCACCGTGCAGGACGCGTGACGCGGATGCGCATCGGCGTCATCACGTTCCCGGGCTCGCTCGACGACCGCGACGCCCAGCGCGCGGTCCGCCTCGCAGGAGCCGACCCCGTCGCGCTCTGGCACGGCGACCACGACCTGCAGGGGGTCGACGCGATCGTGCTCCCCGGTGGGTTCTCGTACGGCGACTACCTGCGTGCGGGCGCCATCGCGGCGAAGGCCCCGATCATGGCCGAGGTCATCGACGCCGCGGGCAAGGGCATGCCCGTGCTCGGCATCTGCAACGGGTTCCAGATGCTCGCCGAGGCCCGCCTCGTGCCCGGCGCCCACACCCGCAACGCGCACCAGCAGTTCATCCGCCGCGACCAGAAGCTCCGCGTCGAGACCGCCGGCACCGCCTGGACCTCCGGGTTCAGCGCCGGGCAGGAGATCACGATCCCGCTGAAGAACGCCGACGGCCGGTTCGTCGCCGACGCCGACGAGATCAAGCGCATCGAGGACAACGGCCAGGTCGTGTTCCGCTACGTCGGGGTGAACCCGAACGGGTCGATCGACGACATCGCGGGCGTCTCGAACGAGCGCGGCAACGTCGTCGGGCTCATGCCGCACCCCGAGCACGCGACGGAGCCCGGGTTCGGCCCGGACACCCCCGCGGCGATGGCCTCCGGCACGGACGGCCTCACCTTCTTCACCTCCGTGATCGAGTCGACGCTCGTCAAGTGACGACGACTCCGACGAACACGACTCCAGTGACAGGGAACGACAACACCGTGACGACCCACGTTCGCCCGAAGCCCGACACCGTCCAGGACGCCGCCGCCACCCCCGACAAGGAGCAGCCGTACGAGGCACTCGGGCTCAAGGCCGACGAGTACGCGAAGATCCGCGAGATCCTCGGCCGCCGCCCCACCTCGGGCGAGCTCGCCATGTACTCGGTGATGTGGTCCGAGCACTGCTCGTACAAGTCGTCGAAGAACTACCTCCGTCAGTTCGGCAAGAAGGTCACGCCGGAGATGACGAAGAACCTGATGGTCGGCATGGGCGAGAACGCCGGTGTCGTCGACGTGGGCAACGGTTGGGCGGTGACCTTCAAGGTCGAGTCGCACAACCACCCGTCGTACGTCGAGCCCTACCAGGGCGCCGCGACCGGCGTCGGTGGCATCGTCCGCGACATCATCTCGATGGGCGCGCGCCCGGTCGCCGTGATGGACCAGCTGCGCTTCGGTGCGATCGACCACGAGGACACGGCGCGCGTCGTGCACGGCGTCGTCGGCGGCATCTCGTTCTACGGCAACTGCCTCGGCCTGCCGAACATCGGCGGCGAGACCTACTTCGACCCGGTGTACCAGGGCAACCCGCTCGTCAACGCGCTCGCGGTCGGTGTCCTGCGGCACGAGGACCTGCACCTGGCGAACGCCTCCGGTGCCGGCAACAAGGTCGTGCTCTTCGGTGCCCGCACGGGTGGCGACGGCATCGGCGGCGCGTCGATCCTGGCGTCCGACACCTTCACCGAGGGCGGCCCGACCAAGCGCCCGGCGGTGCAGGTCGGCGACCCCTTCGCCGAGAAGGTCCTCATCGAGTGCTGCCTCGAGCTGTTCCGCGAGGAACTGGTCGAGGGCATCCAGGACCTCGGTGCCGCTGGCATCTCCTGCGCGACGAGCGAGCTCGCCTCGAACGGCGACGGTGGCATGCACATCTCGCTCGACGACGTCCTGCTGCGCGACCCCACGCTCACGGCCGAGGAGATCCTCATGTCCGAGAGCCAGGAGCGCATGATGGCGGTCGTCCGCCCGGACAAGCTCGACGCGTTCCTCGCGGTCGTCGGCAAGTGGGAGGTCGAGACGAGCGTCCTGGGCGAGGTCACCGGCACCGGCCGTCTCGTCATCGACTGGCAGGGCCAGGAGATCGTGAACGTCGACCCGCGCACGGTCGCCGTCGACGGTCCGGTGTACGACCGCCCGGTCGCCTACCCGTCGTGGATCGATGCGCTGCAGGCCGACACCGCCGCCTCGCTCGAGCGTCCGACCGACGGTCCGGCCCTCAAGGCGCAGTTCCTGCAGCTGCTCGGCTCGCCGAACCTCGCGTCGAAGAACTGGGTGACGAACCAGTACGACACCTACGTGCTCGGCAACACCGCGCTGTCCTTCCCCGACGACGGCGGCATGATCCGCGTCGACGAGGAGACGGGGCTCGGCGTCACCGTCGCGACCGACGCCAACGGCCGCTACTGCCAGCTCGACCCGAAGCAGGGCGCGCGCCTGGCGCTGGCCGAGGCGTACCGGAACGTCGCCGTCACCGGCGCCGTCCCCGCCGCGGTCACCGACTGCCTGAACTTCGGCTCGCCGGAGAACCCCGAGGTCATGTGGCAGTTCTCCGAGGCCGTCGAGGGCCTGGCTGACGGCTGCATGGAACTCGGGATCCCGGTCACCGGCGGCAACGTGTCGTTCTACAACCAGACCGGCACGACCCCGATCCACCCGACGCCCGTCGTCGGTGTGCTCGGCATCATCGACGACGTCGCCCTGCGCGTGCCCTCGGGCTGGCAGGACGACGGCCACAACGTGTACCTGCTCGGCACGACGAGCCTCGAGCTCGACGGCTCGGCGTGGGCCGGCACCGTCCACGGGCACCTCGGTGGCCGCCCGCCGGCGGTGGACCTCGACCGCGAGAAGGCCCTGGCGGACCTGCTGCACGCGGCATCGGGCGAGCAGCTGCTCACGAGCGCCCACGACCTGGCGGACGGCGGCCTCGGCCAGTCCCTCGCCGAGTCGGTCCTGCGCTTCGGGATCGGCGCACGCGTGGTGCTCGACGAGCTCGAGGAGCGCGACGGCGTCGACACGGCGACCGCGCTGTTCTCGGAGTCGACGGGTCGCGTCATCGTGACCGTGCGCCGCGAGGACGACGTGCGGTTCCGCGGGCTGTGCGAGGGTCGCGGGTTCCCGGTGCTGCGCATCGGTGTGACGGACGCCTCGTCCGGCACGCTCGAGGTGCAGGGCGCGTTCGAGGCGCCGATCGACGAGCTGCGGGGCACGCACGGCGCGACGCTGCCGGCGCGCTTCGGCGACGTGATCGTCGAGGACGTCACCGAGGGCTACGTCGGGCGCGGGCCGCTCGACGACCACGGTTCGTTCTCGCCGCGCACCGACAGCTGACGGCGACCCAGGAGCACCGCGACCGCATGCCGATCGTCACCCTGCCCTTCGTCGAGCTCGTCGACCGGTTCGGCCCCGTGCCGGACGGCGTCGAGCTCGACGTGTGGGACGTCGAAGGCCCGTACGACCGCCCCGAGGACGTCGCGCTCACGCTGCTGCCGTTCTACTTCGCGGGTCGTCACCGGTGGCAGTTCGTGCACGACCTGCCGAACCTGCGACTCCTGCAGCTGCCGAGCGCCGGGTACGAGCACGCGCTGCCGCACGCCCCGGCACACGCGCAGGTCGCGAACGGCCGCGGCATCCACGACGACGAGACGGCCGAGCTCGCGGTCGGTCTGGCGCTGACCTCGCTCCGCGAGATCCACACGTTCCAGGCCGACCGCGCCGCAGGGGTGTGGGACGTCCGCACCACCCGATCGCTCGCCGATCGTCGGGTCACGGTGGTCGGCCACGGGGCGATCGGCGCTGCGATCGCCGCGCGGTTCGAGGCGATGCGGTGCGACGTCACCGTCGTGGCGCGCACTGCACGGGAGCAGGACGGTCGGCACGTGCACGCGTTCGGGGAGCTCCCGGAGCTCGCGGCCCGGACGGACGTCCTCGTGCTCATCACCCCGCTCACCGACGAGACCGAACACCTCGTCGACCGAGACCTGCTCGCTGCGCTGCCCGACGGAGCCCTCGTGGTGAACGTCGCCCGCGGGCGGGTCGTCGACACCGATGCCCTGGTCGCGGAGCTCCAGCGCGGACGGCTGTCGGCAGCGCTCGACGTGACCGACCCGGAGCCGCTCCCGGCCGGGCACCCGCTCTGGACGACGCCGAACACGGTGCTGACGCCCCACGTCGGTGGGAACACGGACCTCAGTGTGCCGCGGACCCTCGAGCTCGTGCGACGCCAGGTGTCCGCGCTGGCAGCGGGCCGGCCCTTCGCCAACGTCGTCCACGGCTGACGCCCGGCTCCCTCAGCGCAGCGGCAGCGCCATCCCGAGGCTCGGCGCGACGTCCTCGAACCCGAGCGAGCGGTAGAGCCGCTGACCGGGCGGGTCCCCGACGAGCGTGATGTACGCACCTTCCGGTGCGCGGGAGCGGATGTCCGCCACGAGCCACTCGACGACGACCCTCCCGAGCCCCCGGCGCTGGTGGCCCGGATCAGTGGCGATGTCGGCGATGTGGAAGTACCACCCGCCGTCGCCGATCGTGCGGCCCATGGCGACGGGGACCCCGTCGCTGTCGACGACGTGCACGGCCGACCAGCTCCCCGCGATCGCCCCGGCACCCTGCGCAGCGTCCTTCGGCGACAGACCGGAGTCCCGCCGCAGGCGCAGGTAGTCGTTCAGCGGCGGCGGCCCGACCACCAGGCGGTACCCGTCGGCGAGCACGCCCGACGCACCGGCCCCGGCCACGGGCACCCCAGCGCCAGCACCATCCCCGACCCCGGTCACGACCGGGCCGGCACCGGCACGATGCACGCGGGCGACCCGACGGCGATCTGCGCCACGGCCTCACCCGGCACCCCGTCCGACCCCACGGGCAGCACGGCGATCGCGTCGGACATCTGGTTGGCCACCAGCAGGTACCCGGGCACCTGCGCGAAGTGCCGCGGCCAGACGCCACCGCACGACGCCGACCCGACGACGGTCAGCCCGTCGTCCGCGGTGTCGAGCACCACGATCAGGTCCCGACCTCGGACCGCGACGACGACCCGTCCGGCCTGGTCGACCTCGACGTGGCTGAGGAGCGACTCCCCCACCTCGCCGTCGAACGCCGCCGCCGAGGCGATCGGCCGCAGCGTCCCGGAGTCGTCGCGGCGTAGGCGGTACACACGTCCGTCGAGCTCACCCGCGACGACGAGGTCCGCGTCCGCGTCGGCCCCGGCCCCGAGCCACGCCATGTGTCGCGGCCCGACCCCGGGCCCGAGGTGGTGCACGCGCACGAGATCGGTCGCGGGGTCAGCCGTCACCCGGAACTCGTGGAGTGCGTCGCCGCCGAGGTCCGCGACGAGCACCGTGCCGTCGGGCGTCGCGATCGACTGGTGGGCGTGCGGCCCCTCCTGCCGGTCCTCGACGGGCCCCTCGACGTCGGGGAGCACGCCGGTGACGAGCGCCGACTCGGGGACGACGACCCGGTCCGCGCTGCCGTGGGTCCCGACGACGCCGTCGCTCGCGGTCACCGAGGCGGCGTGTGATTCTGCGGCCTCGAGCGACACCGCGGTCACGGTGCCGGAGACGTAGTTCGTGACGACGAGCGCGCCGGAGGGGTCGACCCGCACGTGGCAGGGTGCGTCACCACCGGCGTCGGCATCCCAGCGGTGCTCGAGCGCACCGCCGGCGTACCGGAAGGCAGAGACGCGACCGTCCGCGGTCTCGGACACGGCGTAGACCTGGTCGCCGGAGAGCGCGAGGAACGAGGGGTCGTCCATCACGGCGACGGTGGAGGCGGTGGTCCCGTGCACGACCGAGATGCCGGTCGCGTTCCCACCGCCCGTCGCCGTGTACGACCCGACGAGCAGGTGCAGGTCGGCGAGATCCTGCGGGAAGCCGTCGGCCGGGATCCCGGCAGCAGGCCCGCTCACCGCTCGCCGCCGGCGATGCGCTCGTGGTGGTGGATGACCTCGGCGACGATGAAGTTCAGGAACTTCTCCGCGAAGGCGGGGTCGAGGTGCGACTCGGCGGCCAGCTGTCGGAGCCGCGCGACCTGCACCTGCTCCCGGCCCGGGTCGGCGGCCGGCATGCCCGCCTCGGCCTTCAGGTAACCAACCCGCTGGGTGTACTTGAAGCGCTCGGCGAGCATGTGGATCACGGCGGCGTCGATGTTGTCGATGCTCTGCCGGATGCTCGCCAGCTCGGCGACCGCATCGTCGTGGACGGGTGTGGACTCGTCGGCACTCATGGCCGCAGCCTACCGGCGGGCCTCCGCCGAGCGGGCTGGTGTGACGAGCGGACACGAGCACTGCTCCGGGGCTGCGAGAATGGAGGCCATGTCGGTCCTGCTCGTGATCTCGGGCGTGTGTGCGGTCCTCGCGGGCCTCGTGCACGTGTACATCTTCTTCCTCGAGTCCGTCGCATGGACGAGTCCTCGCGTGCGCCGCGTGTTCGGCATCGCCTCGGAGTCCGAGGCGCAGGCCACCCGCTCCCTCGCGTTCAACCAGGGCTTCTACAACCTGTTCCTCGCGATCGGCGCGATCCTCGGCGTCGTGCTGGTCGTCACCGGCAGCGGTGCGACGGGGTGGACCCTCGTGGTGTTCTCGAGCGCGAGCATGCTCGGTGCCGCGGTCGTCCTGGCCGGCACGGGTCGCCGGTACCTGAACTCGGCGTTCGTGCAGGGCTCGCTGCCGCTCATCGCCCTGCTCTTCGCCTTCATCGGCTCCACCTTCACCGCCGCGTAGCCCCGCCGCCGCCTCCCGAAGCGCGGCGTTCGAGCCCATCACGCGCGCGATCGGAGACCGATCCGCGCAAGGGAAGCAGGAAGGACCTGCCTCCCACGCGCGGAACAGCCCCCGACGAGCGGAACGGCCGCCCACGCGCGGAACGGCACCAGGCACCGGACGGGAGGCGCGGTGCCGGCCGCGCCGCGCCTCCCGTCCGGCGTCCGCGCACCATCCGTCACGGCCGGTCACCACGCCCCCGCATGCAGCGAGAGACGCACGCAACGGGAGACGCCGGGTCGCGACTCGCGACCCGGCGTCTCCCGTACTCCCCCTGTGGCTGTCGGTCAGCCGACCTTCTTCGCGAACTCGTCCGGCAGCCGGTCGAGCGCCCACTCGATGGCGGCGGTGGTGCCGAGCGAGAAGGCGTTCGACACGTCCGCGTCGTCGACGACGATGGAGTGCCCGGCCTCGACCGACGGCACCTTCTGGAACAGCGGGTCGGACTCGGCTTTCGACGCGTCGACGTAGATCGGCAGGACGACGGTCAGGTCGGCGTCGAGCAGGTCGAGGTTCTCCTCGGACAGGCTCACCGAGAACGCGTCGCCGGCCTGCTGGTCGACGGCCTTCGGGATGGTGAAGCCGAGCTGCTGCATGAAGGTGGAGCGGCTGTCCTTCGAGGCGTACGCGCCGAAGCCGTCCGCCGTGTACGAACCGACGACGGCGGTCTTGCCGTCGAACTCGGGGTGCGCCTTCCGCGCCGCCGCGTACGCGTCGTCGAGGTCCGTCAGCAGCTTCTTGCCCTCGGACTCCTTGCCGAGTGCACGCGACACGAGGTCGACCTGCTGCTCGGTGGTGGTGAGGTAGTTCGCGCCGCCCTTCGGCACCGCGACGGTCGGCGCGATCGCCGAGAGCTTCGCGTAGCGGTCCTTGTCGCCCGAGCTCTTCGTGTCGAGGATGAGGTCCGGCTTGAGCTTGAGGATCTGCTCGTAGCTGGGCTCGAGCGTCTGGATGATCGTCGGCTTCTTCGTGTACGCGTCCTTGAGCCACGGCCCGACGCCGTCGCCACCGAAGGCGAGCCAGTCGCTGGCGCCGACGGGCTGCACGCCGAGCTCGAGCGCCGTCTCCGCGTCTCCCCAGCCGAGGGCGACGACGCGCTTCGGCTGCGAGGGGATCTCGGTCGTGCCGAGTGCGGTCTGGATCGAGACGGGGAACGCGCCGCCCGAGCCCGAGGCGCCGTCGGACGCGGCGGGCGACGAGGAGCCGGAGGTGCACCCGGCGAGGACGAGGGACGCGGCGACGACGGCACCGGCGGCCGCGAGCACGCGGCGGACGCGGCGCGCTGAGGGGGAGGTTCGGATCACACAGGTAAGGCTACCCTAAGCACCCCAGTCGAGGGCGCTGAGCGGCTAGGCTCCGGACGTGGAGTTCACCGACCCCGACCGGACCCGGCTGGCCGTGCTGGGCTCCCCCATCGCGCACTCGCTCTCCCCCACGCTGCACGCGGCGGCCTACGACGTGCTCGGGCTGCCGTTCACGTACGGGAGGCACGAGGTCGCCTCCGGTGGGCTCGACGCGTTCGTCGCGGGGCTGGGTCCCGACTGGCGCGGGCTCAGCCTGACCATGCCGCTCAAGCGGGACGTGCTGCCGATGCTCGACCGCACCACCCCGCTCGTCGACGAGCTCGGGGTGGCGAACACGGTGGCGTTCCGGCAGGAGGGCGACCGCGTGGTCCTGGCGGGCGCGAACACCGACGTCGAGGGCATCGTCCGACCGGTGGAGGCACTCGGGCACCTGCCGGGCGAGGCCACGATCGTCGGCGGTGGGGCCACTGCGGCGAGCGCCCTCGCGGCGGCGGTGCGGCTCGGCGCGGTCGACGTGCGGCTCTTCCTCCGCGACACCGCGAAGGCCGGCTCCCTCGTGGACCTGGCGGTGCGCCTCGGGGTGACGCTCGAGGTGCTGCCGATCGACTCGCTGCCGGGGACGCGGCACGGGTTCCTCGTGTCGACGCTGCCCGGCGGCGCGGCCGACCCGCTCGAGCTGCTGCCCTCCGGGCCGGACGCGGTGCTGTTCGACGTCGCCTACGAGCCCTGGCCGACCGCCGCGGCCGGACGCTGGGCCGCTGCCGGGGGCCGGGTGCTCAACGGGCTCGACATGCTGACGGAGCAGGCGATCGGGCAGATCCGGTTCTTCGTGTCCGGCGACGACACCGAGCTGCTGCCGGACGAGGCCGCGGTCCGACGGGCGATGCGGCTCGCGGTCGGGCTGCCGGCGACCATCACCGCCTGACCGTCAGCGCTCAGGCACCACCGCTCAGGCGACCACCCCGTCGACGGTGAACCACGGTTCAGGCGACCACCCCGTCGACGGTGAACCACGGTTCAGGCGACCACCCCGTCGACGGTGAACCACGGTTCAGGCGACCACCCCGTCGACGGTGAACC
>NZ_JBIVRJ010000003.1:549986-582658 GCF_044755625.1 Curtobacterium sp. NPDC092190
ACCACGGTTCAGGCGACCACCCCGTCGACGTAGAACCACCGCCCCTGCTCCCGCAGGAACTCGCTCGTCTCCTCGAGCGTCCCGCGGTCGTCGTCCGTGCGCCACCACGCGCGGAAGGTGACCTGCCCGGCGGAGTCGAACGGGCCTCCCGACCGGGTCGACACGATGTCCAGGCGCGTCCAGCGCTGCGACGGGTCGAGCGTCAGCTCGCCCGGCCGCGTGCGCGGGTGCCAGGTGAGCAACAGGTACTCCGGCAGCCCGAGCGCGAACGCGGTGAACCGGGAGCGCATGAGCCGCTCGGCGGTCGGGGCGGCGGCACCGGCGTGCAGGGGCCCGCAGCACTCGCCGTAGGGGTTGCCGCTCAGGCAGGGGCAGCGCTGTTCGTCGTCCACCCGGGCACGCTAGCAGCGGCCGGTCCTCGCAGCCTCGCGGCGTAGGAGGGATCCGTGTACCGGCTCGGTTGGCAGGTGTTGCGCGGGCGCCTCTGGGAGGTCGTCGACCTGGCGCGGGCCCGTCGTGCCCTGTGGGCCGCGGGAGCCGTCGCCGCGGTCGCCCTCGTCGTGTTCGTCGCGACGGAGTGGGCGTGGGCCTGGGTGGGCCCCGGCGTCCTCCGCCCGGTCGCCGCCATCACCTTCGCGACGCTCGGAGTCCTCGCGGTGGCGTACTCCTGCTTCCCGACGGCTCGCGAGATCGGTCCCGAGCTCCGGATCAACGGGCGACAGGCGCGACCCGACTGGCAGCTGTCCGTGCGGTGGTCGGTGCAGCCCTACATCGGCCGGCGAGCGCAGCCGATCGCGCCCGAGGACCGCGAGGCCGTCCTGATCGACGTGCCGCTGTTGCAGCGTGGACTGGTGCGACGGCTCTCGCGGCTCGGGCCGCTCCTGGTGGGCGCGGCCTCCGGCGGGATCACGGCGCTCGTCTCCGGACAGGCCGAGGTCTTCGTGATCCTGTGGCCCTTCGTGTACCTCCTCACGCTCCCGGACATGGTGGCGCGGGTCGGACTCGCCGAACGTGCCCGCCTCGCGGCGCTCGAGACGGCACCACCCATTCCGGGGCACCGTCCGCTCTGGCGCCGGCACCCCCACGGGTCGAAGGTCCGCCTGCCCGGCGAGTGACGGCCGCGGGCGCGCACCACTGTCGGCCGCGGCGGGCACACTGGGCGCATGTGTGGAAGGTTCGTCGTCTCCGACACCACGGCCGATCTGCTGCCCGAGCTCGTGGGGGAGCTCGCGGCGCGCACCGAGCACGTCGACGAGGACACCGGCGAGGTGCACGCCGGCCTCGCCCCGAGCTGGAACGTCGCGCCGACCGACCCCGTGTACGCCGTCCGGCAGCGCCACGGGCAGCGCGAGCTCCCGCAGATCAGCTGGGGCTTCGTGCCGAGCTGGGCGAAGGACTTCCGGAAGCAGCGGCCGAAGCCGATCAACGCCCGCATCGAGACGGTCGCGACGAGCGGGATGTTCAAGCGCGCGTTCGCGACGAACCGGTGCATCGTGCCCGCGCTCGGGTACTACGAGTGGGTCGTGCGCGAGGACGGCAAGGAACCCCACTTCGTGCACGAGCCCGACGGCGCACTGGCGATGGCGGGCATCGTGAGCGCCTGGCCGGACCCGACGAAGCCCGAGGACGACCCCGACAAGTGGCGGCTGTCGCTCGCGATCATCACCCGCGACGCGCACGTCGCGCCCGGCGAGGTCCACGACCGGATGCCGGCGTTCCTCACCCCGGACGGCTACGACGACTGGCTCGACGGCGACCTCGGCTCCGACGACCTGCTCGCACTGCTCGACCACGAGTCGCTCGCGGTCGCGGCCGGGCTCGAGCAGTACGAGGTCTCCCGCGCAGTGAACAGCGTGCGGAACGACGGCCCGCAGCTCATCGCACCCATCGGGTGAGCGCTGCGCGCCACGGGCTCGTCCGCTGACCCCCGAGGGCACGGCGACCCGACGTCGGGTCGCGACCACGGACGACGGACGGGAGGCCCGGATCACGTTCGCCTGTCGGCTGACGTGATCCGGGCCTCCCGTCCGGTGGTGGGGTGCGGTCGTCAGGACCCGCTGCGGCGGCGCGTCCCCGTCACGGCGGCGGCGCCGTGACCTCGGCGGCGGACCACCAGGAACGCCCCGGCCAGGACCATCGCGACCGCGGCCAGGCCGAGTCCGACGAGTCCCGTGGTGCCGGTGAAGGCGAGCTTCGCGATGTGCGCGACCGCCGCGATCCCGGTCGGGTAGGACACCTCGATGGTCGCGCGGACCAGCTGCGCGGCACTGTCGAGCACCGTGTAGTCGATCGAGGTGCGGGCTGCCCAGCCGTGCTCGGGGGTGAACACGACCTGCCCGCGGTCGACCTGCCAGGTGCCCATGCCCTGCACGACGACCCGGTCGGTCGGTGCGCCGGTGGCCGGGTCGACCAGGTGCAGCGTGGTCGCCACGAAGTGCGCTCCGCCGCTGGCGTGGTCGTTGTCGACCGGGCGGATGGTGACCGGGTGGCCCACGGCACCGACAGCCGAGTCGTCCGTGGCGGTGGCGGCCGCGACGATCGTCATGACCGCGGTGGCCGTCGTCGTCTGCCCGGAGGCGTCGGTCACCGTGTAGGTGAACCGGTCCGTGCCGGTGAAGCCGTCCGCGGCCTCGTACAGGTACGAGCCGTCGCGCTGGACCGAGACGGTGCCGTGCGCGGGCTTCCGGTCGAGTGCGGCGGTCAGGTCGGTCCCCCGGTCGTTGCCGAGCAGGCCGTGCCGGGCGTCACGGGCGATCGGAGTGCCCGCGACGGTCCGTGCGCGGTCGTCGACGGCGTCGATCCCGACGGTGATCCACACGGTGGCGTCCGCGGCCTGGCCCTCCAGGTCGTGGTCGCGGTACGTGACCGAGTCCACACCCGAGAAGCCCTGGTCCGGCGTGTAGACGAAGGTCCCCGCGCCGGCGATGCGGACCGTGCCGTGCCGCGCCGTCCCCGCGGACACGACCCGCAGGGCCGAGCCGTGGTCGTTGCCGAGCACGCCCGGGTCGACCGCGGTCACCGGGGTGCCGGCGGCGGTGCTGGTGCGGTCGTCGGTCGCGACCGGGGTGACGGTGATCGTCACGAGGCCGGTCGACGTCGAGCCCTCGGCGTCCACCGCGGTGTACGTGAAGGTGTCGGTGCCCGAGAAGCCGGCAGCCGGCGTGTACACGTACGAGCCGTCCTTGCGGAGCTCGACCGTGCCGTGCTCCGGCTGCCGGTCGATCTTCGCCCAGAGCCCCGCGCCGGAGTCGTCGGTCAGGACACCCGAGGCCGCGGACACCCGCAGCGTGCCGTTCGTGGTGGTGGTGCCGTGGTCGGCCGTCGCGACGTTGCCGACCAGGACCGTGACCGTGGCGGTCGCGGTCTGCGCGGCGGCGTCGGTCACCGTGTACGTGAACGTGTCCGTGCCGGACCAGCCCGTCGTGGGCGTGTAGACGAGCGAGCCGTCGCCCGCGGTGGTCACCGTGCCGTGACGCGGAGCCGTGTGGTCCGTGACCGTGAGACCGGTGCCGTGGTCGTTCCCGGTCAGCACGGTCCCGCCGAGCGCGAGCGGGGTGCCGGAGGTGGTCTGCAGCACGTCGTCGGTCGCGGTGGGTGCGACGGTGACGCGCACCGTGGCGGTCGCGGTCGAGCCGGCGCCGTCGGTCACCGTGTAGGTGACGGCGTCGGTGCCCGAGAACCCGTCGGCGGGCGTGTAGGTCACGCCGGTGTCGCGGGCGGCCGTGCCGTCGGTGGCGGTCGTGTCGGAGATCCGGACGGTGCCGTTCGCAGCCGTGCCGACGCCGGTCACCCGGAGCGCGGTGCCCTTGTCGTTCTCGGTCACGGCGACGTCGACCGGGGTCCCCGTCGTGGTCGTCGCGGTGTCGTCGACGGCCTTCGGTGCGACGGTGATCGTGACGGTGCCGGTCGTGGTGTTCCCGGAGCCGTCGGTGATCGTCACGTCGAAGGTGTCCTTTCCGGAGTACCCCGGCTCGGGCGTGTACGTGTACGAGCCGTCCTTCCCGACCTCGACGGTGCCGTGGCCCGGGTCCGTGTTGTCGGTGACGGTCAGGCCGGTGCCGGTCGCACCCTCGAGCACGCCCTCGTCCGCGGGCACCACGAGGGTGCCGTCGGCGGTGGCGTCGGCGTCGGTCGCGGCGACCACGGGCGTGATGGTCACCGTGACGGTGCCCGCGGCCTGCTCGTCGTTCGCGCCGGTGACCCCGTACGGGAAGGTCGCCGTGCCCGAGGTACCCGGAGCTGGGGTGTACGTGACGGTGCCGTCGGCGTTCAGCACGACGGTGCCGGCGCTGGGCTGCCCGACCGACGTGACGGTGAGGCCGGAGCCGTGGTCGTTGCCGGTCAGGTCACCCGAGGTCACCGTGACGGGCTGGTCGGCCGCGGTGCGGATCCGGTCGTCCTCGGTGCGGGGCGTGACGGTGATCGTCACGAGACCGGTGCTCTTCTCGTCGGTGTCGGACGCGTCCTTCGCCGTGTAGGTGAAGCGGTCCGAGCCCGACCAGTCCGCGGTCGGCGTGTACGTGTAGGAGCCGTCGGCGGCGAGGTCGACCGAACCGTGCAGCGGCTGCTCGTCGATCGTCGCGGTCAGCCCGGTGCCGTGGTCGTTCGCCAGGACGCCCTCCGCCACGGGGACGGTCAGCGTGGTGGACGCCGGGACGGTCGCGGAGTCAGCGGTGGCCTGCGGTCCGACCACGACGACGACCCAGGTGGAGTCGGTGCGGCCCGAGGCGTCACGGACGTCGTACCAGAACGAGCCGGTACCCGAGAAGCCGTCGGCCGGGGTGAACACGGCGTTGCCGTCCGCGTCGAGCACGACCGTGCCGTTCGAGGCCTTGCCCACGCCGGTGACGGTGAGCCCGGTACCGGAGTCGTTGCTCGTCATGGCCGTCGCCGCGACGGTGACCGGGGTGCCGGCCGTCGTCGAGGTGGTGTCCACGCGGGCGATCGGCGAGACCGCGATCGTCACGGTCGCCGGCTGCGACGTCCGGCCGGAGCCGTCGGTCACCGTGTAGGAGAGGGTGTCGGTGCCGGACCAGTCACGGGCCGGGGTGTACTCGACGGCGCCGTCCCCGTTCACGACCGCGGTGCCGTGGGCCGGAGCCGTGGCGATCCTCGGCGTGAGGTCGGTACCGGTGTCGTTCGCCGCCACGTCGATCGCGACGGGACGGTTCGCCGTCGTCGCGGCGCGGTCGTCGGCCGCGACGGGCACGACCACCACGGTGACGGTGCCGCTGACGACCGTGCCGGCGCTGTCGGTGGCCTGGTAGGTGAACGTGTCGGTGCCGGAGAACCCGGTCGCGGGCACGTAGGTGTAGGTGCCGTCGGGTGCCAGCGTCAGCGAGCCGTGCGTCGGCTCGGTGTTCGAGCGGATCGTCAGGCCGGTGCCGCGGTCGTTGCCGAGGACGCCGTCGGCGCGGGTCGTCGCCGTGGCGGTGCCGCCTGCGGGCAGCGTGATCGTGTCGTCGACCGCTGCGGGGCGCACGAGGACGGTCACGGTGACGGTGTCGGACTTCCCGTTGCCGTCGGTGACCGTGTAGTCGAAGGTGTCGTCGCCGGAGTACCCGTCGGCCGGGGTGTAGGTGTACGAGCCGTCCTTCCCGACGGTGACCGTGCCGTGTGCGGGCTGGGTCGAGCCGGTGACGGTCAGGTCGGTGCCCTGGTCATTGCCGAGCAGGCCCGGCGCGCCGACCGTGGTCGGTCCGCCGGCGGTCACGGTGATCGCGTCGGCGCCGGCCGCGGGCAGCACCGTCACGGTGACGGTCGCCGTCGTGGTGGTGTCGTTGCCGTCGGTCGCGGTGTAGGTGAAGGAGTCGGTGCCCGAGAAGCCGGGGGCCGGGGTGTACCGGTAGGACCCGTCCTCCCCGAGCTCGAGGGTGCCGTGCGTCGGGGCGGTGTGGCTCGTGATGGTCAGGTCGCTGCCGCCGTCGTTGGCCAGGAGGCCCGTGGTTGCGTCCGCCGTGACGGTCCCGCCGGCGCGCACCGAGAAGGCGTCGTCGGCGCCGCTGGGCGAGACGGTGACCGTGACCGTGCTCGTCGACGTGCGGCCGGAACCGTCCGCCGCGGTGTACGTGAACTGGTCGGTGCCGGAGAAGCCCTTCGCCGGGGTGTAGGCGAAGCTCCCGTCCGCCGAGGTCGTCACGGTGCCGTGTGCCGGGGCGCCCGCGGACTGCAGGGTCAGGCCCGTCCCGGAGTCGTTGCCGAGCACACCGGCAGCGGGGACGTCCAGCTTCGTCCCGACCGGGGTGCTGTAGGCGTCGGGCTTCGTCACGACGTGCGCGAGCTTGAGCGTGTTGGTGAACGTGACGACGACGTCGGTGCCGTCGGCGGTGGTCGCCTGCGGGAACCGGAACGCCGCCGTGCCGCCGGTACCGCTCGCGACGGTGCGCTTCGTCGACAGGTCGACGGCCTGCCACGTCGTGTCGTAGTCCGCGGGGTCGGTCGTGCCTGCGGGCTGCTGTGTGACCGTGTAGTCCTTGTCCGGCGTGGTCAGCAGGGCGCCGGCGGTCTTCGACTGGACACCGGAGGCGGTGCCGCTCGTCGTGCCCGAGGCACCGGGCGTGGTGGCCTGGATGCCCTGACCGGCGATGGACAGCGCGAACTGGTCGGTGTCCTTCCAGCGGTCGTCGACGGAGGCCTGTCCGGTCAGGGTGTCGGCGTAGTTGCAGGTGGCGAGGTCGGTCGCGCCGAAGTCGCCGGTGATCGCGAAGCGACGCTGCTCGGCACCCGACGTCGGGTCGAGCTGGAACACCGTCGTCGTCTTGACACCGTTGGTCGCGGTCGCGGACGAGGAGACGTAGAGGTACCCGTCCGACGAGAAGGCGATTCCGGGGCTGTTCGTGCCGTTCGGCAGCGTCCCGATCTCGGTCGTCGACAGGTTGCGGCCGCCCGACGGCATCGCCGTCGTCGGCAGCTCGGTGGTGTCGACGCGGTAGACCTTGTGCGCGGCCACGACGAACATGAGCCCGCGCGAGCTGAACGCGAAGTCACCGTTGACGCCGGTGCCGCCGGTCGAGTTCGTCGTCGTCATGCCGGTCAGGGTGCCGACCTGGCCGAGCAGCTTGCCGGCTGTCGGGTCGTACGCCCAGATCCGGGTCGCGTCGCCGTAGTAGTAGATGCCGGTGACCGGGTTGACCGCGCCGCGGATCACGGTGTGCACCCCGTCGGTCGGGATGGTCGCGAGGACCTGCCCGGTCTTCGGGTCGTACTGCTTGATGGTCGCGGTCCCGCCGTTGGCGGCGCCGAACATCGAGACGCCCTCGCGCGAGATGCCGAGGCCGTTGTTGCCCTCGGCCCCGAGCTCGGTGACGGGGACGTTCTTCCCGGCATCGGTCGTGGGGGTGATGTCGACCGCGATGACCTTGCCCGTGCCGTCCACGGCGTACAGCGTGTTCTGGTTGCAGACGAGCCGACCGTTGTCGAGCGCCGAGACCGCAGCGGACGCCGGCTCGGCCGCGACGACCGCGGTGGTGGCGGACACACCGGCGCCGACGAACAGCGCGGCTCCGAGCATGGCAACGAGACGTCGGCCGGGGCGTCGGGAGGGCAGGGGGCGACGACCTGCAGGGTCGTCACCGGGCACACGGGTGCCCTGGTGCACAGGCAGCATGAGTCACTTTCGGGTCGAGACGATGCCGACGCCGAGCTGTCGTGACGGTCCGTGCAGAGGGACGGTCGCTGGCGTCGTCCCGATCCTGGCAGGACACTGAGTGCACCAGGGGTCAACACCGGTCCCCAGTGTGGGGGACCCTCCTCGAACTGGGGGGTGCATGCTGGCGGCCCCGCGACGACGGTCGCGGTGGGCGCACGACGACGGGAGGCCCGGGTCACGTCCGCCGTGTGGCGGAGGTGACCCGGGCCTCCCGGTCGGATCGTTGCTCAGTCGAGCGTGCGGCGCACGTCCGGCAGCAGCTGGTGGAGCCGCTCGGAGAGACGGTCCTGCGCCTCGTGCAGCGAGCGGAAGTCGCCGACGTACTGGCCGAAGGTGTCGGACACGAAGAAGTGTGCGCCCTGCTGGTCGATCACGCCGCCGTAGTAGCCGCCGTAGTTCGCCGCCCAGAGCCCCGCGTCGGCCTCGGACCAGACGACGTGCGCCCGTGCCGGTGCATCGGGGGACACGACGCCGGCAGCGATGCCGGTGATGACCTCGATGGTCGCCGTGTCCACGGTCACCTCGGCCTGCTGGCTGTTGGCGACGCTGGTGCTCATGGTGGTGCTCCTCGTGCTGCTGTGGTGCTGGACGGTGCTGGTGGTTCGGGCCGTGCTGATGGTGCGGGTCTGGCTGGTGGTGCTGACCGCGAGGGTCGGATGGTCGTCGGGCACTACGCGACCGGACGGATCACGGCCGGCAGCATCACGTGGAGCTGGTCCGAGAGCTTCGTCTGGGCTTCTTCGAGCGTGGCGAAGTCGCCGACGACGAGTCCGAAGGTGTCCGAGGCCACGTAGCGGCCGTCGCGCTTGTCGACGCTGCCGCCGAAGTAGCCGCCGTAGTTGGCGATCCACTCGCCGTCGTCCTCCTGCGTCCACGTGGTCTTGGCACGTGCTGCGCGGCCGGAGTGCTCTGCCTCGGCCTCGAGGATCGCGATGACGTCGACCGTGTCGGTGTCGAGGGTGACCTCGCGGGTGTCGGTGGTGACGGTGGTGCTCATGTCGCTCTCCTTCGCGATCCGGGGTACATCAGGTGATGGTGCAACCGTACGAGAACGTCCCCCGGCGACGCCAGCGATGCCCGTCCATTCACGGGTTTCGTGCATACGGATCGGGGTACAGCCCCGGATTTCCGGGGTCGGGGGACGCGGGAACGGGGTACAGGTGCGCGATCGGGGTACTCGTTCCGTGGATGAACCGGTTCCCGCGGGTTCGCGAGGTCCCCTCGCGTCCATCCCGGACGGGAGGCGCGGCCCGCTAGCGTCGTTCTCGATGAGCACCAGGACGAGGACCACGATCGTGCGGAGTGGGATGGTGGCTGCGGTCGTGCTCGTGGGCGCGGTCCTGCTGGTGCCCGGCCTCGCAGACCGGGTCCGGTCCGCGCTGCTCCACCTCGTGGGCGCGCTGCGCGCGCTCGGGCACGGCACGCTGACGCTCGGCGACGGGTTCGTGGCCGCGATCGCGGTGACCCTGGTGACCGCCCTGCTGCCGGTGCTGCTGGCGGGGGCGAGCCGGGCCTCCCGGCCGGCCGGGGTGGCGGGACGCGCCCTGGTGAGCGCCGTCGTCGTGCTGGCGGCCGCCGTCGCCGTGGCGGCACACTCCTCCACCCCGGGCGAGCGATTCCGGTCCGTCGTGCTCGCGGGCCTCGTCGGGGTCGCCATCGGGGCGCTGCTCGACGCAGCCTGGCACGCACGGCACCGCGCCGCGCACTCGTCGGGACGCACGAGGCGGGTGGCGTGGACGCTCGCCGCCGCCTACGCGCTCCTGGTGGTGCTCGTGGCGACGGCGGGCTCCCCCGTCGACCGAGGGATCCACCCGTGGCTGACGCGAGCGATCGCCGCGGGGCACCGGCTCGGCGCTCCGCAGTGGCTCGACTACGGATCGGTCGAGTTCACCGCGAACGTGCTCTTCTTCGTGCCGTTCGGATTCTTCGTGCTGCTGCTCTTCGGCGCGCGCGCGTGGTGGGTCGGCATGCTCGGCGGGTTCCTGGCGAGCTGCGCGATCGAGACGGTGCAGGCGCTGTTCCTGCCGGCGCGGTTCGCGTCGGTGGACGACGTGCTGTCGAACACCTCCGGAGCGGTGCTCGGGGTCCTGCTGGGGATCGTGGTGCTGGGGCGGGCCCGCGTGAGCGCGGCTCGCGGACAGTCGCGGGCCGCAGTGTGACGATCTGACGACGGACGAACCGCTCGGCCCGTGCGCGGCCTACGGTCAGCGCATGGACCCGAACCTCGATCGGAAGCACCATCGCCCCTACCGACGGCCGTCGACCTTCCCCTGGTGGCTGTGGATCGTCGCGCCGCTCGCCGTGATCGCCGTCGTGGCGATCGCCCTGGTCGTCACCTGATCCGTCCGACCTGACCCGTCCTCGTCCCTCCACCGACGACAGCACGAAGCCCCCGGCACCGAGGTGCCGGGGGCTTCGTTCAGTTCAGCTGCGCTCAGGCGGCGTCGTTCTGACGACGGACCGACTTGCGGGCGACCAGGAGGCCACCACCGAGGACGATGGCGCCGCCGGCAGCCCAGAGGCCCAGCGTCGAGATGGTGCCACCGGTGAAGGCGAGCTGGCCGGGGGTGCCGGAGTTGCCGTTCGAGCCGACCGTGACGGCGGTGTCGCCGGGGGCGACGGTGAACGAGGCGAGGCCGACGACGCCCGAGGTGGCGCCCGTGGCGGTCAGGTTGTAGGTACCCGAAGCACCGGCCGGGAAGGTGACCTTGACGACGAGCGCGCCGGTCGGCGAAGCCGTGTAGGCCTTCGAGACCGTCGTGGTCGGCAGCGCACCGAGGGTCACGGCGCCGGCGCCGGTCACCTGGACGTTGACGGTCTCGCCGTTCTGGAACGCACCGTCGGTGAAGCTGACGTAGGCGGTGCCGCCCGCGACGTAGTTGCCCGAGACGGAGACGCTCGAGTCCGGCGCGTAGCCGGCAGCGTTCGCCGCGGTCGGGATGGCGATGAACGCTGCGCCCGCGAGGACGGCAGCTGCGATGAGCTTCTTCATGAAGTGTTTCCCCTAAGAATCTGATCCTGCAGACCCTGACACCCAGAGCCCGTGGCACTCCCCCCAAACGCAAGCCGTGAAGGAGCAAGCGGTCGCTATGGCGAAGTTCCCTCAATCTAGCGGGAATCCTCAGGTTGTTGCCACCTGATCCGAAACTTTTTCGAGATCGAGCTGGTCCCGGTGCGTATCGAGGACAGCTCCAATTGGCCAGACGCTCCTGTAGGAGACGGCCCTGGTCAATGAAAAGCCCAGGTGAGGAGCTGTACAGAACGTCATCGCGTCCAGCGCGAGGCCGCTCACTGCGCGTCTGGGAGCGGCTGAGCCAGGTGCTCAGGAAAGTTCCGGACCCCCCACTCTGGGGACAGCTCTGACCGCGCTGTGCGGCTCGACACGCCGTCGCCTCCGCGCCGCGGAAGCGACGCAGACGTATGGTTCGCGCTCAACCCGCGGGGATCGGGTCCTTGCACTCGAACCGCAGGGGCTCGACCCTGCCCTGCTTGACGCCCGGCGTCGAGATCGCCTCGACACCGGCGTTCGCGAACTTCGCGTCACCGAGGTACGCGACGCGGAAGGTCGTGCTCTCCCCCGGCGCCAGCAGTGTCTGCAATTGTGTGACCGGGTGCCCGCCGTCGGTCGCCGTCTGCACGCCGACCTGCTTGCCGTCCTGCGTCGAGCCGAGGTAGATGGCGTTCTCCGGGGCGTAGACCGCAACGAGCGTCTTGATCTTGCCCGGCTCAGTGCCGAAGTCCCCACCACCGGTCACGTAGCGCGGCAGGCTGGTCGCGGCATCCGCGGGAGCCGTGTTCTTGAGCGTGACCTGGACCACGGAGGTCGGACGACCGTCCTGCCGGCAGACGGACGATCCGACCGACACGGTCTTGTCGAGGTAGTAGTCCATCTTCGAACCGGTGCCGTCATTCAGGTAGACGCCGAACTGCCGGGTCTCACGCGATGCGGTGGGGAGCTCGCCGGCCAGCGCTGTGCCGTCGAGACGCCGCTGCTCGTCCTCCGTCGCACTCCACAGACGAAGGCGCCCCTCGTCGGTCCCCTGGGTCAGCGCTCCGATGAACCGCTTCGCGTCGAAGCCACCGCTCGACACCTTGTCGAAGACCGCGCTCGCGGCCGACGCGAAGAAGGCGTCCTGCACCGCAGGGTCCGAGTACTTCGTGTAGACGTCGCTCAGCAACAGCTGGACAGCGTTGTCGGAGGTGAGGGTCTCCCCGGTCTCCAGCTGCACGGGGCCGGTCGCCCGGAGCATGTAGCTCAGCGTCACCGGGTCCATCGCGAGGACCCCGTCGACCTCCTGCCCGAACTTCTGCTTCCACATCTCGCGGGCGAGCTGAGCCGACACGTTGAAGCGGGGCGTCAGGTTGACGTCCTGCATGTACCTGCCGGTGATGTCCCCGTACAGGCTGGCAGTGTCCGGCTCGAGCGGAAGCACCGGCTGCTCGTAGGGACCGAACGACGAGCCCGCGACCTGGTTCTCGAGCTTGATCGACCCGTCCTGCACCTTGAGCAGGGCGACGGCGCCCGGGATGCCACCCCCGGCGCGGAGCTCGGCGTTGTTCTGGAACAGGAGCACGTAGTTGCGCTCGCCGTCCCGCGCGAGCATCGCCGGTGCGAGCTGCACGACGCGGTTGGCCGTGTCGACCTGCTTCGACGCGGACTGCACGGCGTTCCGCAGCTGGTTGACCGCAGACGTCACCGGCGAGAGCGTGCCGCTCGTGTCGATCGCCTGCGCATCGCGGTCGGCCTTGGTCAGCGTCTCGGCCGCCTGCGCGACCGCCGGCTGTGCTGTGACGAGTGGATCGAGGTCGACCTTGCCGTCCTTCGGCACGAACGAGTCGACGCCGAGTCCACCGACGACGCCGGCAACGGGACTCACCGCACCGTCGGCCACGTCGTCGACGACCACGGCGACCTCACGCACAGCTCGGAGGTTCGTCCCGAAGAACGGGACGTACTGCGCGGCACCCCACACCGGGTCACCGGTCAGTGAGCGGGCCGCGGACGCCTCGTCCTCCAGGTGCTTCGCCGTCTGCTGCGCCGCACTCGTGTCCGCGTCCGTCAACTGCGACCGCAGCGTGCTGACGTCGGACACCGCGCGTTCGAGATGACCCTTGGCGAGCACACCCCGCACCCCCACCCAGACGACGGCGAGGATCAGCAGGAGGACGACGGCCAGGACGGTCCACAGCACGACGCGGGCCCTGGACCCCCGGCTCACTGCAGCGCGTCGCGACTCGGGCTGGTCGGACATGAGCTCAATCCTACGGTTCCTCACGTCCCCCGGCGCCACCAACGGAGTGAACCGTCATGGAGGAAGACCCAGGAACGGTCCGCGCTCCAGCTTGACCGAGGCGTCCGAAGATTGACGAGTATAGCCACCGGCCGCAGAACGCACCTGTTGACCCCGTATGTAGCCGGTCAAGCTGGCCGGTATACCTTACTGCTCGCGGCAGCCAAATCCTCCTACGCCACCAACTGCGACTGGCGACCGCCATACGCAGCAAGGCTGAAGGAACCTTCCGACCTGGCGACAAAAGTCATCAACGCTTCAGCGGCGAAAATGCTTACGATTAGATGAATCTAGCTGCAGATATGTACGCTATTCGCGTGCCCCTTCGCGTAGCGGCCGCGCTGAGACAGCCAATCCTTGCTCGGCTTCGAAGGCCTTCGTTGCGAGATAAGCCAGGAAGATCCAAATCGGCAGCGTGGTCCAAGCGGGAGTTGCAGCGAAACCGACCAGGAAAAAGACCAAAGCAGCAATATCAGATCGACCAGCTTTGCGCATAGCCCAAGCGACCCGGGTCAGGAAAGCGGCAAAGACAGTGAATGCCAGAAAGCCCTGTTCCGCCATAATCTGAACGTAGGAGTTGTTGGCAATCGGCCTCTCGACTCCCTTCGCGAAGCCGAACGGCACTTTCGCGAAATCGAGGAACTGGAAGTACAAAGCCCCGTAGCGACCCGCACCAACGCCCCAGATCGGGTGCGCCGTAGCCATCGAGATTCCCACCTCCGAGTTCACGCTACGGGCGCGGATTGAATAGCTTGCCGCCACACTCGCCCCCGAATCAACCAGGCTGAGTTTAGCGAGTTGCTGCAGAACGAACGCATTTGCCTGAGGTACCAGAAGATATCCGCCGATAGTCACCGCAATAAGCGCCGCGACGAGGGCGAACACTCTATTGTTCGGTCGAATGATCGCAATTGTTAGGATCGCCAAAACTAAAGCCAGGATACCGATAGTCGACTGGGAGTAGAGAAGGCAGAACACGCTGGCAACTTGACTGAGACGATCCTTGAGTGCCCAGGTTATGAGCAACACAGCGCCGGCGAAGAACCCAAGGTAGTTACCTTCCAAAAACGGCCCGTTGCGCGGGAGCTGCACGCCGTAGGCCCCACCCGTCTGAGTAGCGCCATTGACCGTGCTGAGCAGGTCAGACCCGACCGAGTGCGCGACGATCTGAAGAACGCAGTACGCTGCGGCGACTTTGACTGCTATAGCGAGAGCGATTTGTATCCGACGCGCACCAATACGGGTGGCTGCGACGTAGAAGACAGAAACCACGAACGCCGCGTAGACCGTGTACTGCCAGAGGTCCGCATTGAGCGAGCGCCAGTATCCTGGCGCAACGGATGCAGCCGGAGTGGTCGCTGCCACAATGATGCTGGAAAGGACAATCAGGGCCAGAAACAACAACACCAGAGGGAATCCGACAAGCCGGTATCGACCTCGCTGAAATTCGAGGACCATGAGAAGCATCGCCGCGATCGCGAAGATCTCGCTCAGTTTGAGTGGGAATCCCACGTTGATGGTAAGCGCTTGTTGAAAGGGCAGTAGAACAACCGCCGCGAAGAACAACGAACTCGCCAGCGTTCTGGCCGGGCTTTGCGCACTCGCTGTGCGGAAGAGAGGATCAACAGTGGTGCGACTAATCATCGGTGCCCCTCGCTGAAGCTAGTTCGTCGGCGCAACATGGATCAGCGACGCCGAAATATTTGACATGCAGGGCGACTCCGCGGCGGAGGCGCCAGCGCTGAGGCGGCTCCGCTCCAAGATCTTCATGATCAATCGCCACGAAACATCCTCAAGTCGGAAAGTCGGACGACCAGCGACCGCCTCGGCGAGATACCGAAAGAACGGTGGGCTAGCATTAGTATGACTATCGTGGTCGCAGCTTCGCCGCCGAGTGTAGCCAGAGCAGCTCCCATAGCTCCGAGTTGCGGCACCAAAACCAGCAATAGGACGACACTCGCGAGGAGTGCGGCCGTAAGAGCAACGCTGCGGGCGAAGGGACGCCCCCTCGCTGTAAGTCCTGAGGAGATCACTGACCCGGCGTTACCAGCAACAACCGAGCCCAGTAGTACGAGGAGCACGGGAATGCTTGCATGGAACTCGCGTCCGAAGAAGATCGGAATAAGCCAGACGCTGATCAAGCCCAACCCCGCCGCGCCCAAGGCTATTCCTGCAGTCGATATCCGTGATAGTTGCTCGAGACGTGACGAGTCAGCCGCGCGAGATTCCAAGGAGAGCACCACGGTCCGAAGTGGTGCCCGAACAATACGCGCGACCTGCGCCACGTTCACCGCCACCACGTACAGCCCGAGCTCGTAGGTCGAGGAAAGGGGTGTCATCAGCACTTGGTCCAGGCTGAGTAACAAGGATCCGCTAACTGACCCCAGCCAAGTCTTCATGCCGAAGCTGATCGGAGCAGCTAGCGAGGGCCGCTCTCCCTCCCCTGAGTCACGCTGTTTGGGCGCAATTGCAAGGCTCACCAAGTACGGCGCGAGGCCAACGAAGCCCGTGATCGCCAGCGCCAGGACGGCAGCGCGTAAGGAAAGCTGTCCAGCCACTCCGAGTAGAAATACGACTAACACTCGTATTACGGCCGAGATTATCCCTTCATAGGCGATCAACCTCCACATGCCTCTACCCGCCGCCCACGCGCGCGCACCGAGAAGGGCAAGAGTGGGAGCGGCGGCGACTGCTGCGATCGCGATCAACGGCACCAGGCTGGCATCGCCTCCGGACAGAAGTGGCCCAACCAGAATTAGAGCGATAGTTGCGATGAGGCCTACTGCGGCCAGAGCCCCGATAGCGACGACCGCCAGTCGGCGAGCCGACGCCGGAAACCTGGCGGAGAAATAAGTGACAGCTTCCGGCAGACCTAGCGTCAGCATGTTGACGGTAAGCGCCAAGGGTGCCATGGCTGCGGCGACCGCCCCCCTCCCGTCAACACCTAGGCTCTGCGCGATAATCGGTGATGTGACCAGCCCCGCTAGAGGCGGTCCGACACTTGCTACAGAACTGAGGCTGAAGCCTCGGCGAAATTCACCCATGTTCGGACCAGCGTTGCACAAAACCGTCAGCGTGGGGCGCGGACAACAGCGGCGCGTCTAGAGGACGTGCACGACGCGCGACGTGGGCAGCGTGAAGAGCGCTCATAGACAGAATTTCGATGGTACGGCGCAAAAATGCCCCGAAGTTGCGGACAATTTGAAAACCCGCCTCATTCGGAGCCGCGATCGATCTCACGCAGGAAGCTCCCGACTTGCACGGCCTTTGCCTGCCACGAGCTGTCAGAAGCACGAACCACTCCCTCGCTGTTACGGGAAATCCTCGCTTTTTCCAGCAAAACCTCAGCCATGCGGAACGACGCGTCATCAGGGGTTGAGTAGAATTTGACGCCAGGATCTTCTCGCCTAGCAAGTTCCGGCGTCTTCGTCGCCAGAATGAAGAGGCCGGAAGCAAGGTACTCGTAGTACTTCATTGGACTCCGGCCGTCATTTGATGGGTGCGTCGAGAACGGGAGCAGGCCCACAGCCGCCTTTTTCAAGAGCGCCGGGAGCTCAGCATAAGACACTGACCCGACCAAACGCACGTTGCTGGGCATATCCTGAGGAGGGCCAGAACTTGGACCGGCTAAAACCACGGGCTCATCAGGGAAGCGCTGCGCTAGTAATCTCACAAAGCCCCAGTCAAATCGCCGGTCCAGGGCGCCGACGTAAATAAAGCCGCGACCGGACTGGTTGACGTCGGGGTTCGCAAAATGTCGATAGTCGACTCCGTTTTGAATCACAAGAGAACGGCCGACTTCTTTGGGCAGCGAATCCAAGACCACGCGCCCCGTTGCGATCACAGCATCCGCGGCCTGCAGAGCGACGAGTTCACCCTTTCGTCCCGCACCACGAGGGTGCGCATCTGTCGGCCGATAAATGACCTTCTGCGGTCGCAGAGGGTTTAAGAAATCGACCATGGTGGGCTGGTCTACGAGCACAAAATCTGCTTCTCGAAGCGCAGACCGGATTCGACGAGGCACGAAAAGGAAGGACAGCCGCGCCTGCAGACGCCCGAGCCGCGTGCCGACCACCAGCCGCGGAGGTATCAGCACTGTCGGCACGACATGACGGACGCCCTGCGCCGTGCCCCAGTGTCCTCGCAGCCCATTGCGTAGGGCGAGCCGTGACTGTGGCGATCTGCTCGTCAGGACATGCCACAGCGACGTCGCAGTACTCATGTGCAAGACGTCGTGACCGAGGGCAGCGAGCTCACGAGATAGGTGGTGCGACCCAACCACGAAAGGGCTGTTGGCCGGAGTATGACTAAGGAAGACGAGTCGCAACCGACGACCCCTATCGCTTTCGAGCCCGAGCGACATCATCGAGTTGTGGTTCGCCTGATTCTTGAAGGAGCTTGACCAGGAGCGCGTCTGCGCCCCGTAGCCTGTCCTGCGCTTGTTCGACCGAGTGCCAATACTGGGTCGGATCTGCTCTCAGAAACTCGACCTGCTCGGCAACTAGTTGCTCATCGAAGTCGAACGCATTATGCACGTATTCCGCTATACCGAGATCTTCGTACGCCCCCCAGCCCTTCCGTTCGTAGCTTAAATGCACTGCGGGAACACCGGCCCGGATCGACTCGATGGCACCGTGGAGTCTTACGGATACAAGCACGCTCGGACGTTCATCGCTCTGCAAAGCCGTTCTCAGCGAGCCGGAGGATTCAAGCCCAAGCTTGGCGTAGAAACGACGGTCGTCATTACCGCGTCCCGTGGCCTGCGCAACTACTGATGCTCCGAACTCATCGGCGAGTGCACGGATGCCACTTTCGTACGCCCGAGTACGAGGCGTTGCTCCTAGGTCGCGTGCGACAAGGCCTACCCTCCCCGTACCAATCTTAGGAGCGACCTTTAGATCCTTGATCGGCAACAGTGCAGTGTCCGGCAACCTCACCGCAGAAGGGACGGACTGCAGCAGCTGTGCGCTCCGCTCGTCTCGAACGGCTACAACGTCGAGCATTCGCAGAGCTCGGAGAACGGTGCCTCGCAGCCCCCAACGCATCGGTCCGATACTTTGCGGTAAGTATACGGCGTATCGAGAACGCCTCGCGCCAATTAGCTGCGGTAGATGGGCAAGGGCGAACTTCACTGCCGTCAAAAGGCTGTTCGAACGCATGTAGCCGCCGCCAACGCCCACCACGAGGTCCGCTGACCGTATGAGACGCCGGCTCAGCGGGTGCAGCAGGCTGAACGACGCCAAGTTTCGCGCAGCTGCAATCAACATCCTCGCCGAAGATGGAGTTTGACCCCGACCCGTCGTGGGATGGCGGAACTGGACGTCGGGGGTGGCTTCAAAGCTGGCCGGATCCAACGCGAGCACTACTACTTGCGCACTCTCGTCTACACGCCGGATCAGCTGAAGCGCTTCGTTTACAAGCAGCCCATCCCCGCTGTTCGTGGCACTGTAGGCGTGCAAAATTACAACCTTCAACGAGCTACTCCAACGAAAACGTCAGCATGAAGTGCAGCGGATTTGGCCCATTGGAACTCCTTAGCCCGGATCAGCCCCGCGGCACGGAGCTCATCGCGGAGTCCCTCCGACTGGATCACCGTGCGCATGTTCCGCTCAAGTTCGGAGCCAGAAGGCTCTTCCATAACCAGGGCGGCACCGCTCGCTACCTCCCGAAGCGATCCACGGTCACTGCATATCACGGGTACGCCGACCGCCATGGCTTCCAGGACTGGAAAGCCGAACCCCTCGTAAAACGAGGGAAAGCAAAATGCCAAAGCATGGCCCATGAGAGTGACAAGGTCTTCCTCAGGAACGCGTCCAAGATAGCGGACACCCGGACTGCGACTGAGGAGGCTCATCAATTCGCTCGAGTCCCACGCCGGCGCTCCGGCAACGACGGTCTCGATGCCCGTATCCTCGAAAATTCGACCTGCCGCCGCGCAAATCGCCGGAATATTCTTTCGAGGGTCTATGTTTCCTACGTACAAGAAGTACGTTTCCTTCAGTCCGAGCCGCGCTACGGGGCTCGGCCTCACACTTTGAGGATTGAAGCGTTCGTGGTCGATGCCATGGTGTATGACCTCAATCTTGTCAGCAGCAGCGTTAGTAGCCCGGATTATGTCATCGGCCGACGACTGCGAGACGGTGACTACTCTTGTCGCAGCACGGATATTACTCGAGACGCGCTGACGCCAGACCCTGTCCGGCAGCGGCTTACGGACTCCTCGCTGATGAAGAGTGGCCAATCCATGCACGGTTGCGACGATTGGCGTCGACGCCTTCAACAGAGCTCCGGTGTCTGCAGGGAAATGCAGTACCTGGGCATTGTTCGGCGGAAATAGGGGCCAAACCAGCGACTCCATCAATGCGTAGCGCGCAGATCGATGCGACTTCCCCTCGATTCCATCACCCGCGACCTCAACGTTGACCCCATAGTCGAGCAGGCGCGGATAAAGCTCGCGCACGTAACGCGAGTTCCCGCCCACGTTTTTTTTGACCACCCGGCCCGATGCGACAACTTCAACGGATGACATCTGAGACTCCATAGACCCGCCTCAAGGCGGCCTCTTGTTCGTTGGGGTTGTATTTCTTCAAAGCCGAACGCCAATTTCGCAATAGACGGAGCCGACTGGCACTTCGTCTCAAGCTCCGCAATGAAGCGGCCGCTTCACTAGGTGTTTCCACAAGCCCCTTGATCTCCATTCCCGCAAATGCCGTCGTCCTGCGAACCACTGAAGGCACTCCTAGAGCAGTGGCCTCGAGTACCGACATCGGGAAGCCGTCCCAGGCGGCCGTATGGAAGTAGATGTCGGACTCCTTCAGCGCACGAACAACCCCTTCTTCATCCAACCAGCCAGTCACACGGATGCCGTTGCGTCTCAACTCAGCTTCCCCGGAGGGGTCTCCTCCTCCAATCCATGTGAAAAGCACATCTGCGTCGTGCAGAACCTTCCGCACTCGAACAAAGAAGTTCGGATCGCGCTGAGCACTCAGTCGTCCACCAGCAGCTACCCGCAGGACGTGCGAATCTGCGAAGGGGATCTCTGATTGAAGGCGAACGAATACGTCGTCGACAGCATTCGGGACCAGCACCGACTTGGATTTTCCAACAATTCGTGTGCCCAACGCCTGCTCACGCTCAGAGCAGGCCGCGATCATCGACGTATTCAGCCCCAGTAAAGCTTCGACGACGATGTAATTCAACTTGTGTAGGCGACCGACGTCCTGTCGCTCGAACGCAAAGCAGTGGGGCGTGTAAACAATGCGAAGGCGCTCCGACTTGAAGGCTGCTAGACGCCCATAAGCTCCGGCGAAGCTTGAGTGCAGATGGAGTACGTCAAAGGCCGCGCTCTGCGCAAGCTGGCGCAATTGCTTCACTCGACCGAGGTGCCCGCGAACCATCTCATCGGCACTTGAAAAAATTGCCAAGAGAGCAGCATCGATCGGGGCATCAGCTCGCCGAGCATAGAGCAGGTGATGCTCGGCGTCGGGAACGGCCCGCACATATCGTTTAAGAGCGGCAGCTACCCCTCCCCCGAGAGCTTCCGCAACATGAAGAACGCGAAGTGCTGTTGGCTCGGATCTCCTCGACACTAGTAAGCACCGTCCGATGCCGCGACCGCTCTGAAGGTACGCGCAATGATGAGCAGGTCTCCAATCAGCGACCAGTTCTCTACGTAGTACAGGTCGAGCCGCACCGAGTCCTCCCATGACAGGTCCGACCGTCCGCTGACCTGCCACAAACCGGTCATACCGGGCTTCACCAGGAAGCGTCGGTGGACGTGCACGTCGTACCGCTCGACCTCTCGGGCGAGAGGGGGCCGCGGGCCGATCAACGACATGTTGCCGACCAGGACGTTGAACAACTGCGGGACCTCGTCGAGGCTGTAGCGCCGCATGAAGGCACCGACCCGCGTCACACGCGGATCGTTCTTCATCTTGAACAGGACCGTGTTGCCCTCGGCGCGGTCGAGCGCACTCAGCTCCTGCAGGCGCTGCTCCGCGTCGACGACCATCGACCGGAACTTGATCATGTGGAACGTCGAACCGTTCAGGCCGACGCGCTCCTGCAGGAAGAACACGGGCCCGGCAGAGGTCACCTTGACGAGCAACGCGAGCACGAGCAGGACCGGGGAGAGCACGATGATGAGTGCTGCCGATCCGATCAGGTCGAAGGCCCGCTTGGTGTAGAGCTTCCGGCCCGAGTAGGTCGGAGTCTCGACGTGGATGAGCGGGAGGCCCTGGACCGGGCGGGTGTGGATCCGCGGGCCACCGATGTCGGTCAGGCTCGGCGCGACGACCAGGTGCTGCCGGCCGGGCTCGAGCGACCAGCTCAGCTGGCGGACCCGCTCCGGGGGCAGGTCGTCGGAGCTCGTGATCACGACGGTGTCCGCTCCGGTCGTGGCCAGGGCTGCCGTGACGTCGTCGATGCCGCCGTGACTCTCGACGGCGGAGCCTGGCAACACACCCCGCGTTCCGTCGGACACCGCTGCCCCCACCACGCGGTAGCCGGCTTCGGGCGTTCGGGCGAGCTCCCGTGCGATGTGCAGCACGCTCGCCGTCGAACCGACGAGCAGGACCCGCGCGGAGTACCCGCCGTGCTTGCGCTCGGCGACGAGCCACTGGCGCCACATCCAGCGCGAGAGCAGCAGCACGAGGATGCCGACGGGGAACGCGATGAGCACGTAGCCGCGGGCCAGGTCGACGCGCAGCAGGTAGGCGGCGATCGCGATCAGCCCGAACACCCGGACGCTCGAGTCCGCGACCAGCCGGTACTCGGTGCTCCCGACGCCGATGACGCGGTCACCACGGGTGTCGTAGAGCGCCAGCCCGATCATCCAGACGGCGATGACGACCACGGAGATGCCGAAGTAGCTCAGGCGCAGGTCTGCCGTGTTCGTCATCAGATTCGAGTCGAATCCGAGCCAGGCGATCTGCACGCCGAAGACGACCCAGATCAGTGCGAGGAGGTCGGTGACGAGCACGCGACGCGAGTACGTGCGGCTCCACTCGCGAGTGCTCCCCGTCGAGACGGGCTGGCGGACGGCCTCGGCCGTCATCGCTGACCCCGCGTCACCACGTCGCCCCGCCGTCGTTCGACACCGCGACGCCGTCGCCCGTCCACATCCAGACGTCCTGCCCGAAGCGGTCGAGCGCGATCGCACCCTCCGTCGCGACCGGGTTGCACCCGATCGGTGTGGTGGTCGTCGCAGGCGTCACACCCGACGCAGGCATCGTCTCGATCTGCACGCCGTCGCACGAGTCGGTCCCGATGCGGGCGAGCGTGTACTCGGTCCCGTTCACCGCGAGCGCACGGACGCCGTCGATCGGCACGGTCACCCAGGCACCGGTACCAGTGCGCCACTGCAGCTCGTCGGCGCACGCGACCAGCGTCGTGCTGTCACCGCGGAAGGCGTCGAGCGGGTCCTCGCAGGGCGAGGGCACGACCGCGTCACCGAGCACCAGCCCCTGGTCGGTCACCCCTGCGCCGGCGGCACCGGCGGTCCCGAGCACCCAGGTGGCTCCGTCGTCGGTGCTGGTGCGGACCTCGGTCGCGCACTCGTCGCCGACCCCGACGAGCACGGACAGGCCGTCGGCGGTCACGCGCAGCGACCCGATGGTCCGCACGTCGTCGCCCAGGGCGACGGGTGACCACTCCTGCCCACCGTCGGTGGTGTGCTCCAGCACCGTCTCGGAGACGTCACAGGTCGTACTGGAGGCTCGCCATGCCTCCAGGCCGTCGACTGCGGACAGCATGTGGCGGGTCGCCACTCCGTCGGCCGTCGGTCCCGCCGACGCGGTGGCGGACGGTCCCGACGTCGCCGGCGCCGACGCGCTCGACCCGAACGTCGGCACCGGACCGGCGTCGCCTCGTGCCTCCGGCGCGGTGCGCGCGAGCGCCAGCGCCACCAGGACGACGTCGACGACGACGAGCGCGACGACCACGAGGGCGATCCCGATCAGCGTCGTCCGCGGCAGCTCGCTCCCGAGGCTTCGGATCCCCCGGCGCTGGCTCATCCCCCGACCGCCGTCAGCGGTCCGCGCGGCGGACCACGCCGAGCTTGCCGCGGGTCTTCCCCGACGACTTGGTGGACTTCTGGGGCGGTTCCTCTTCGTCGAGGCCGTACCCGTAGCCGTACCCGTAGCGGCCGTAGCCGTACGCGCCCGGACCCTTGACCGGCATCATCGTGATGACGAAGCCGGCGATCGGTGCGCCGACGTTCTCGAGCGACGCGACCGCGGCGGCGAGCTGGCCCTTGTGGGTCTTGCCGGACGCGACCGCGAGGATGGCACCGGACGCCTTCTTCGACAGGATCGCGGCGTCGGTGACGGGCAGCAGCGGCGGTGCGTCGAAGAGCACGTAGTCGAACTGCTGCTCGAGCGTCTCGATCAGGTCCTGCATGGCCTTCGAGCCGAGGAGCTCCGACGGGTTCGGCGGGATCTGACCGGCGGGCAGCACGACCATGTTGCCGCGGCCCCAGGGCTGCGCGACGTCCTCCAGGCTCGCGCGACCGATGAGCACGTCGGTCAGCCCGGCGGAGCCGTCCACCTCCATGTACTCGCCGACGCGCGGGCGACGGAGGTCGGCGTCGATCAGGATGACCTTGAAGCCGGCGCTGTCCAGCGCGATCGCGAGGTTCGCGACGGTGGTGCTCTTGCCCTCGGACTGCATCGACGACGTCATGACGAACGTGCGCGAGCCCGTGCCGAGGTCGAGGAACTGCAGGTTCGTGCGGAGCGTGCGGAACGACTCGGCGCGCGGGCTGCGCGGGTCGACCTGCACGATGAGCGGTCGCTCGGACGCCTTGTTGTCGTAGGCGATGCCGCCGACGACGGGCTTGTCGCTGATCTTCTCGACATCGGTCTCGACGCGGACGCGATTGTCGAGCGTCTCGCGCAGCACGGCGATGCCGACACCGAGCGCCAGACCGACGAGCAGGCCGAGGGCGATGTTGACGGGGACGTTCGGGCTGACGGGCGAGCTCGGCACCTGCGCCTGCTTCACCCGGGTCAGCTTGACGCTGCTCGAGCCGTTCTCGTCGGTGGCCTCGATGTCCTCGACCACGTTGGTCAGGCTCTGCGAGGTCGCGTTCGCGATGTTCGTGGCCTGCACCGGATCGGTGCCGTTGACCGTGATCGAGATGAGCGTCGTGCTGGTCGGCGCCGTCGCCGACACCATCTTCGACAGCTCGTCCGCGTTCATGTCGAGCCCGAGCGACGAGATGACCGGCAGGAGCACGATCGGCGTCGACACCAGGTTCGAGTACGTCAGCACGCGCTGCTGCGTGAAGGTGTTGCCCTGCGCCAGGTCGCTGGCGCTGCCCGACGTCTCCGTCGACACGAACACCTGCGCCTCGGCGGAGTACACCGGCTTCTTCAGCAGGGAGAACCCTGCCGCCGCCGCGACGCCCACCAGGGCGAGCACGAGGATCAGTGCCCAACTCTTCCGCAGCACTGTGATGTAGTCGCGCAGTTCCACGCGGCCCGCCTTCCCCGATCCTGGCCGTTCCTGTGGTCCCGACACAGGTTCCGTGGGCTTGTCCCAGCAGACGGCATACAAATAGTGCCACACCATTGAGCCTCACTCGGCTGTTCTTGCCGATCTGCGTCGGTCGTCCTCTACGCTCGCCCCATGACATCCGAGCCGGAAGTGGCCGCCACCGAGCCCTCGACCGCACGGCAACGCGACCTCGTCGCCCTGCTGGTCGCCCTCGTCGTGGCGGTCGTGCTCGCCCGGATCGTGAGCAGCCTGACGCTGCGCGGTGCCGTCCCCGGCCCGGTGCTCCAGGTGCTGCTCGGCAACCTCGCGGTGTGGGTGCCGCTCGTGCTCGGCATCGTCTGGGTCCTGCGCCGCTCGGGCCGTGACCTGTTCGGTCGCTTCCGGATCGAGCTCGGCGACCTCGTGTTCGCGCTCGGGGTCGTGATCCTGACGCGGGTGTTCGACGCCGTGCTCGCGCTGTCGTTCACCGGGACGAGCGGCCTGCAGCCCGCGCCGTCGCTCGGGACCCCGGACATCGGGCTGCTGCTCGTGTCGGCGGTCGGCATCGTGCTGGTCAGCCCCGTGCTCGAGGAGCTCTTCTTCCGCGGGCTGTTCCAGCGCCTGCTCGCGGCCGAGCTCACGCCCCGGACGCGCTGGCTGGCCGTGCTCGTGACGGCGTTCCTGTTCGCGTTGTCGCACCTCTTCCTGGGGTCGGCGACGACCTCGCTCGGTGGGGTGCAGGTGTTCCTGACGACCTTCGTGCTCGGGCTGCTCACGGGAACCCTGGTCGCGATGACGAACCGCATCGGTGGTGCGATCGTGGCGCACGTGCTGTTCAACGCGGTGGCGGTCGTCGCGACCTGGCCGCGCTGACGCGGTCCGGAAGCCGCCCAGCGCCGTTCGACCTGGCCGCACCGATCCTGCTCAGGGCTCCGACCGGCGCCGTCCGTCCCGCAAGCGCACGACGACCGCACCGGCGACTCCGATGACGGCGGCGACCAGCAGCGGCACCAGGGTCGCTCCCGCCGGTCCCATCGCCATCACGAAGACCGTGGCGCCGGCCGACACCATCTCGAGCGGGTACGGCAGGTACACGCGGGACCCCAGTGCGTACGACACCGCCGTGATCATCGCCGTCCCCGTCCACAGCACCCCGAGCGCGATCAGCGCGGCGATGCCCTGACCGACCGTACGGAGCCCGGTCCACGCGATCGCCGCACCGACCGCCACGGCCGGCAGCCACCGCAGCACCGCGAGGACGACGCCCGCCGCGTCACCGGGCGAGGACACCGGCGGGGCGACGAACGTGTTCGCCCACGACCCGAGCGCCACCGCGCCGAGGGCCAGTGCGACGAGCGCACCGCCGGGAGCCGCTCGGGCGACGAGCGCAGCGAGCACCACCGCCGCTCCGACGCACACGAGCGACCCGACGGTGAGCGCGACGACGTACAACTGCGCGGCACTGACGTCCGCACCGGTGCCCGGCGTCCCGTCCATCCGCATGCCGGCGCCCGTGACGACGGCGGTCTCGACGACGGCCACGACCTGCACCCCGACCAGCCCGGCGAGCGCCGCGAGCGATCCGCTGCGCCGGACGGACCCGCGAGCACGCAGTACCCGGACGGCGATGCCGGCGACGACTCCCCCGACGAGCAGCAGTGCCGCGATGGTCGTCACCGCGTACTGGCTGAACGGCAGCAGGGCGATCGGCATGTCCGACGGGTCGGTGGTCGGCGTCGCCCACAGGTTCTGCAGTGGGAGCCGCATCCCGGTGATGATCCACGGGAGCAGACCGGCGACGGCCGCCCCGGCTCCGACCGCGACTCCGACGGTGATCTGCTGCGCGCTGCCGCGCTCTTCCTGGTGCACCACGGCACCGTACCGACCACGGCGGATCGTGCCGGCGTCCGCTGCCACCCGTGGGCCGTCGGACACATCGCCCACCGGACCTCGGGACGCGCCGGGGTGCGGCGACCGACTCGCGTCGAGCCGTGGTGAGGTGAACCCATGACCAGCGACCTCGTGCCGTGGGTGGTCGCCGGGGGGCTCGCGATCGTCGTGGTCGTCCTGGTGATCGTCCTGCGGCGGACCCAGTCCTCCAACCGTGCCGCCCTGTCCGACGCCGAGGTCCGGCTGGACCACCGCACCGGCACCCTCGAGCGGGAACACCGCGAGCAGACCGCAGCCGCCGACGCGGAGCACGCGCGGCAGCTCGCCGGTGCCGAGGCCTCCCGCCAGCAGGCCCTCGCCGAGGCCGAGGCCGGTCGCGCCCTCGCCCGCACCGGCATGCGCTGGGAGGAGGCATCGCAGCGCACGATCCTCGAGGTCTGCAAGGCCGCCGGGATCAACGGCGCCCTGCTGACCAACGTGGTGTTCGTGCCGGTGGCCCAGGGCGAGCGGGACCGCGACCGCAGCTACGCCGCGCAGCTCGACCACGTGCTCGTGTTCGAGTCCGGCCACGTGCTGGTCATCGAGAACAAGCGGTGGAACGGCATCGTGTTCGACGGCCGCAAGCCGAGCGCCGTGCACCACGCGTTCCGCAACCTGCTCGACGAGTCGTCGCTGACCGGGTCGTTCGCGATCCAGGTCCGCAGCCGTCGCGTCCTCGACCACGCGGACGACGTCGAGCACTGGTGGCAGGTCCGGGTGCAGTCCGGCGGGAACGCCCCGACCCGGCAGGTCCGGCAGCAGGCCCGCCGGCTGCAGCGGTTCCTGGCCGACGAGGACGGCAACGGGCCGCAGTGGGTCGACTCGTGCGTGTTCTACTCCGGCGACGCAGCCGCGTACGTCAACCCCGAGGACCGCAGCACGAGCACGACGCCGACGGGTCGTTCCGCGACGACCGCCGTCGTGACGAACGACAACGAGCTCCGCGGACTCGTCACCGACCTGGCACGCAAGCACGCCGTGCCGAACCGGGCGCGCACCGACTCGGTCGTGCGACAGCTGGCCGGCCAGGGCGCGCACACGATCACGGTCGGGACGTACCGCCTGCCGGAGGCGTGAGCAGACACGACGAAGCCCCCGCCATCGAGGCGGGGGCTTCGTCGTTCCCGGAGCGGAGGGGCGTCAGCGCAGCGCGCGCAGGGCGTCCGCGATGGGCGTGAGCGCCGCGTCGATCTCGTCGGCGACCCGCACGTGGGTGTCCTCGGACCGACGGTAGGGGTCGTCCACGTCGTCGTCCGCCGGGTCGGCGGGCGGCGGCACGGTTCCCCGCAGTCGAGCGACCCGGTCGACCAGGTCCTGCGCGGTCTCGATGCCGGCCAGGTCGCCGGGCTCCAGCCCGTCGAGCACCCGGGCGAACTGCTTGATGGTGAACGCCCGCTTCGCTGCCCGCGGTGCGAGCGACACGACGGCTGCGCGGTGCGAGCGCTCGGCGGTGAGCACGAGGTCGGCCGACGCCGCGATCTGCTCCGTCAGGTAGCGCGAACGGTGCGTGGAGGGCTCCCCACCCAGACGCGACGACTGCGCGGCAGCCGTCTCGTCCATCAGGGCGCCGTCGTCGGCGATGGTGCCGGCCGACTCGACCGTGAACGCCGGGGCGTCCGGGCCGAGCCGGGCCTCGAGCACCTGGGCGCCGAGGGGCGAGCGGCAGATGTTGCCGCTGCAGACGAACAGGATCCGCATCGTCACGCGGCAGCCTCGCCGGTCCCGAGCAGGTCGTGGCGGACCACGATCGCGTCACGGCCGGGGCCGACGCCGATCGCCGAGATCCGCGCCCCGGACATCGCCTCGACCGCGAGCACGTAGTCCTGCGCGGTCTTCGGCAGGTCCTCGAACGACCGGGCACCGGTGATGTCCTCGGTCCAGCCGGGGAACTCCTCGTAGATCGGCTTCGCGTGGTGGAAGTCCGACTGGTTCACGGGGACCTCGTCCACGCGCTCACCGTCGACCTCGTACGCCACGCAGACCGGGATGGTCTCGAGGCCCGTCAGCACGTCGAGCTTCGTCAGCACGAAGTCGGTCACGCCGTTGATGCGCGCCGTGTACCGGGCGATCGGGGCGTCGTACCAGCCGCAGCGACGCGGACGGCCGGTCGTGGTGCCGAACTCGAAGCCGTTGGCGCGGAGGAACTCCCCCGACTCGTCGAACAGCTCGGTCGGGAACGGGCCGGCGCCGACGCGGGTCGTGTACGCCTTGACGATGCCGATGATGCGCTCGAGCTTGCCCGGGCCGATGCCCGAACCGGTCGCGGCGCCGCCGGCGGTCGCCGACGACGAGGTCACGAACGGGTAGGTGCCGTGGTCGACGTCGAGCATGGTGGCCTGGCCGGCCTCGAACAGCACGGTGTCGCCCCGCTCGAGCGCGCGGTGGATCTCGAGCGCGGTGTCGGCGACCATCGGGCGCAGGCGCTCGGCGAAGGACAGCAGCGACTCCACGACCTCGTCCGCGTCGATCGCGCGACGGTTGAAGACCTTGACCAGCAGGTGGTTCTTCTGGTCGAGGGCCGCCTCGACCTTCTGCCGCAGGATGTTCTCGTCGAAGATGTCCTGGATGCGGATGCCGACGCGGTTGATCTTGTCGGCGTAGGTCGGGCCGATGCCGCGACCGGTCGTGCCGATCTGGCGCTTGCCGAGGAAGCGCTCGGTCACCTTGTCGACGGTGCGGTGGTAGTGCGTGATGACGTGCGCGTTCGCGGACACCAGGAGCTTCGAGACGTCCACCCCGCGGGCACGGAGCGCGTCGAGCTCCTGGAACAGGACCTCGAGGTCGACGACGACACCGTTGCCGATGATCGGGGTCACGCCGGGCGTCAGGATGCCGGACGGCAGCAGGTGCAGCGCGTACTTCTCGCCGCCGACGACGACGGTGTGGCCGGCGTTGTTGCCGCCGTTGAACTTGACGACGTAGTCGATGCGGGACCCGAGGAGGTCGGTTGCCTTCCCCTTGCCCTCGTCACCCCACTGGGCACCGATGATGACTGCTGCGGGCATGGAGGTTCTCCTCACGTTGGCGGAGGACCGCACCGGCGGGCATAGGCCGATGGTCCACCCGAGTCTATCGACTGTCCATCTGCACGCCACCCGCCTGTGGAGAACCGGTCGACGCTCGAAACCTGTGGGTACTCAATCCTGGAGCGGTCGCAGGCTGCGGATCCGCCGATGCCGGGGGACATCTGATCCGTTCCACTGTCGAACGATCCTCGGGCGGACGTACGGTGCGGGAGCGCGACTTCCCGGCCGCGTTCCCTGGGTTCCCTGCCCAGTCCTGCGATCACGAGATCCGTGGTCGGCGACGTTCGTGGTGCCCGCACGACGGACGTCATCTGATCCGTGCCGTCATGCCGCACGGAGATGGGTTCAACGATGAACAAGGCTCTCTGGAGCAAGAAGGCGCTCGCGGTCCCCGCGTGCGCCGCGATCCTGATCGGCGGCCTCACGCTGGTCGCCACCCCCGCGAACGCCGACCCGGCCGACCTGCGGCTCACGGGTCAGTCGGTGTCGAACGGTGTGCTGACCCTGACGGGCAAGGGCACCCCGGGCGAGAACGTCATCCTGCAGAAGGGCTTCCCGGCCGAACGGCACGAGATCGCCGCGGACGGCAGCTGGACGATCACGTACACGCTGCCGGACAAGGCAGCGCACACGTACGAGCTCGACCAGCAGAACGGCCTGAACGCCGACGGCAGCCTGACCGTCGAGGTCCCCGCGCAGCAGACCGCCTTCGCGGTGAGCTCGCACACGGTGTCGGGCCGCACCCTGACGGTCACCGGCACCGGCACCCCCGGCCTCACCGTGCAGGTGGACCCGGCGAACGGCACCGTCCAGCGCAGCGCCGTGGGCAGCGACGGCACGTGGAAGCTCACCTACGAGATCCCCGCGAGCGCCGGCACCGACGCGAAGACCTACACGGTCCTCGAGGAGAACAGCGGGTTCCAGGTCCAGGACCAGGCCAGCTTCACGGCGGCCGCCGAGGCCACCCAGGCCACGTTCTCCGTGACCAGCCCGAAGGACGGCTCGACCGTCGACTCGCGCACCGTCACCTTCACCGGCACCGGTCAGCAGGGCGACACCGTCAACCTCCTCGGCACGAACGACCAGCGCCTCACCGGCGTCGTCGTCGTCGGGGCCGATCAGACGTGGTCCGCCACGGTCACCTTCCCGTCGACGGCTGCGCGGCAGCAGGCCGTCCGCGTGACCGACGTCCGTGGGGGCAGCGGCGCCGGCGACACGACGGTGGACATCACGCTCCCCGCGGTGGCGCCGGCCGACCAGTTCTCGCTGACCAGCCCGAAGGACGGCTCGACCGTCGGGTCGCGCACCGTCACGTTCACCGGCACCGGTACCCCCGGCGACCTGGTGAACACCCTGGACGCCGACGGCGACCGGGTCGCCCCGCAGGTCCTCGTCGGAGCAGACGGCACCTGGACGACCACGGGCACGTTCAGCAACTCGGCTGCCGTCGTCCAGAAGCTGTCCGTGAACCAGGTCGGTGGCGCGCAGGGTCAGGGCACGGTCGAGTTCACCATCACCCTGCCGGCAGCCTCCACCCCCGTCACGACGCCCCTGACCCTGGTCACGCCGAAGGACGGTTCCACCGTCGCTTCCCGGACGGTGACCTTCTCGGGCAAGGGCACCCCCGGCGACGCGATCGCGGTCGTCGACGCCGACGGCGACGTCGTCGCTCCGCCGACCCTCGTGCAGGCGGACGGGACGTGGACGACCACGGGCACGTTCTCCGACTCGGCGGCGACGGAGCAGGAGCTCACGGTGGGCGAGGTCGACAGCGATGCGACCGTCGTCGACACCATCGACTTCTCGATCACCCTGCCGGCGGTCGGGACGAGCACTGCTCCGGGCACCGGCACCACACCGGGTGCCAGCACGGGCACCGGCACGACGCCGGCGCGACCCACCGGGACCCTCCCGGTCGTCGCCGGCTAGTCACCACACAGCGGTCCGCGGACGGGGCGCGACCAGCGGTCGCACCCCGTCCGCGGCCCACCGGAGGAACACCGCATGACCCACACCCGAACCGTCCGCCTCACGATCCCGGCGCTCGGCGCCGCACTGCTCCTGACCTTCGGCCTCACCGGCTGCACCGGGCACGGCACCACGGCGGAGACGAAGCCGTCGGCGACGTCCAGCGCCACCGCCACGAGCACGCCCTACGCCGCACCGACCGCAGCGCAGGTCGCGATCCTGCCGGAGGCGAAGTACGACGCCGTCATCGGCGGCCTGATCCCCTACTACGAGTCCACGATCCCCGAGGTGGCCGACGAGGCGTACACGATCTCGTCCGACGCCCCGCTCTACGGCGAGGACCACGCACAGCCCGTCGCGCGGCTCGCCGCGAAGAACTTCCTGGGCCAGGCGACCGTCGTCGTCCCCGTGCAGGTGTCCGGCGACTGGGCCATGGTCCTGACCCCTGCGCGGCAGGCGCTACCGTCCGCGACGAACGGTGCCGCTGCCGCACAGAGCGCGGCCTGGATCCGACGGGACCTCCTGCACCGGAGCCGATCGCTCCCCGACCACGTCGTGATCTCGGTGGGCAAGCAGACGGTGTCGATCGTCGACGCGGACGGCACGACCCTGCACGACTTCCCCGCGGGGGTCGGCGCCGGGGGCACCCCGACCCCGACCGGCGTCATCGGGTACATCCAGGCCCGGTACCTCGACCCCGCCCAGGACCAGACCGTGCACCCGATCCAGCTGACCACGCTGCACTCCGCGGCCGCGGACGAGCCCTACGGCGGCACGGACGGCGGACTGATCGGAGTGCACTACCAACCCGTGGCGCGTGGTGCGGTGTCGCACGGCTGCGTCCGACTCGACGGCGACGCGGTCGATGCCGTCGACGCACTCCCGCTCGGCACGGTCGTGCAGATCGTCGCCTGAGACCCGGTCACCCCACCTGGGAGCCCGTCCGGGCCGACCGGCGCAGCGTCGGACGGGTCAGATCCGACGAGCAAGGGAGCACGACATGAGTGACCTCGGTGACAAGGCGAAGGACTTCGCGGACAGCGACAAGGGCGAGCAGGCGACCGACGCCGGTCTCGGCAAGGCCGCGGACGCGGCCGACAAGGCCACCGGGGGTGGCCACGGCGACCAGATCGACAAGGCGGAGCACGCAGCCGACGACAAGATCGGCAAGTAGACCGCACCACGGAACGGACGGGAGGCGCGGGGGCCGCGGGCCCCCCGCCGCCCCGCCGGGGGGGGGGGGGGGGCGGGGCTCGGCCCGGCGGGCCCGGTCGGGGGGGGAGGACCCCGCAACTGGCCCGGGGCCCGCGACCCGGGCGCCGCCGGCGGCCCCCC